>CBDCYS010000055.1:0-149927 GCA_965224215.1 Bryobacterales bacterium
GCGTTTGTAGCGGGTTGGCGGTCGTCGTGAGGTGGTAGCTCGGCAACTGGTCTTTTGGCTTCTCCGTGGCCGGTTTCCCTTCCCGCCCAGAATCCGCGTCGTCAAAACCTCGCTCGGAAGTGACGTGTTTCCAGTGCGTTACGGCTAGTGCATAAAATTTTATGCATAGCGCATAGCCAGGCTCTCAGATCAGCGCCCTCCCGATCACCGGCAGCAAGCCGCCGTAGGGAGTCGGCTTCCTGCCGCGGAAGTGGTAAGGCGTCGAAGCCCCGATTTTATTGGGCCGCGAGGCCGTCACGGCTGGGCCTTGTTGGACGGGCCTTTGGGAGCTATGCTGTTTTCGTCTGGTAACCATGTGGGTGACTTCCTTGGGGTTGGCTGGCGAAGCTGGAATCTTTGCCAGCCGACCTTTTTACCCCATGTTTTAGGGGGTCCCCAATGGTCCCTTGCGGCTCAGCCCTCCTCAGGTCCACGCCGCAGTGCATAATTCAGGTTCAAGGATTCGAAAGGTAGTTCTCCCTTCTATGTCATGCCCTACTACGACGCATCTCTGCGTTCTCTCTTGACGGCGCATGTAGATAGGAATAGATAGGAACAAAGCTCTGCATTACTTTGCACAGCTATTAGATGGAGTGGAAGCCGCACACCTCCAGAAAGTTGTCCACCGCGATCTTAAACCTGAAAATGTTCTATACGACCGACAGGCAGAAACGCTCCTAGTTGCTGACTTTGGTATTGCTCACTTTGAGGAAGAAGAACTCTATACAGGCGTAGAGACAGCACCAAGTACTCGCCTTGCCAACTTTCAATATGCTGCCCCAGAACAAAGGGCTCGCGGGCTTCAGGTAGACCATCGCGCGGACATATATGCGCTTGGCTTGATCCTGAACGAAATGTTTACGAACGAAGTGCCTCAGGGCACAGATTACAAGACTATTCAAAGTGTAGCCCCAGAGTTCAGCTACCTCGACGACCTAGTTTCGGCGATGCTGCGACAGTCCCCCTCAGCACGACCTCAATCAATTGAAGTTATCAAACGAGAACTTATCGGCCGTAAGCAAGAGTTTGTAACTCGCCAGCGGATCAGTGAATTGAAAGCAACAGTTGTCCCAGTAACCGATCTAGACGATCCATTAATTGCTGACCCCCCACGTCTGGTAGACTTTGACTGGGACCAAGGGACACTTACTCTGTTTTTTCAACGTCCCGTAAACCCCAAGTGGATTCAGGCGCTCAACAACATGGGTGGTTACACCTGAATTATGCACAGATTCACTTTGCGAGTGTGGCTGCGTTCGTAGCGGGTTGGCGGTCGTCGTGAGGTGGTAGCTCGGCAACTGGTCTTTTGGCTTCTCCGTGGCCGGTTTCCCTTCCCGCCCAGAATCCGCGTCGTCAAAACCTCGCTCGGAAGTGACGTGTTTCCAGTGCATTACGGCTAGTGCATAAAAGTTTATGCATAGCGCATAGCCAGGCTCTCAGATCAGCGCCCTCCCGACCACCGGCAGCAAGCCGCCGTAGGGAGTCGGCTTCCTGCCGCGGAAGTGGTAAGGCGTCGAAGCCCCGATTTTATTGGGCCGCGAGGCCGTCACGGCTGGGCCTTGTTGGACGGGCCTTTGGGAGCTATGCTGTTTTCGTCTGGTAACCATGTGGGTGACTTCCTTGGGGTTGGCTGGCGAAGCTGGAATCTTTGCCAGCCGACCTCTTTACCGTAATTATCTACTTGACACAAGGTCATAACCATAGTATGCTATTCTTGTGATCGGGGTGTCTTCTTTCCTTTCAGTTCTTTGTCGTCCTTCTCGTGCGCTACTCGGTGAAGTTCTTCGCGTACCTTCTTCGGGAAGATCCTCCGCATCGCTTCGTCGGTCGTTAGATCCTTCTCTGGTTTCTTTCTGGTCATAGCTAGGGCTTCCACCGCAAATATCGATTTGATGACGCTAATGGACCGGTTCCACTCTGAAGAGAAATGCCGCTCCTACCTTGAGGGCTTACGCTGGCCCAAGGGTATACAGTGCCCACGATGCGAAAACGAGAAGATCTCTCGAATCCACAAGCGCGGACAGTTCGATTGCGACTCATGCCGGTACCAGTTCTCCGTTACCGCCGGGACAATCTTCCATGATTCTCACTTGCCGCTTCCCAAGTGGTTCGCGGCCATCTACCTGATGTGCGAATCCCGCAAAGGGATTTCGGCCAACCAACTCAAGCGCACCCTGAAAGTAGCCTACAAGACCGCTTGGTATCTCTGCCATCGTATCCGAGCCGCCATGAAGGACGCCGACACCGAGCCCCTTGAAGGCACCGTCGAAGTCGATGAGACCTGGGTCGGCGGTAAGGCCAAGGGCATGGGCCGGGGATACACGGGGAACAAAACGATGGTTCTCGGGGCTATCGAACGCGATGGCAATATCCGGCTGACGGTCGGCAAGCGGCGCAATCGCGAAACGCTTCACGGATTCATTGAGGAGCACGCCCCGGATGCCGAGAACATCTATACCGACGACTACGAAGCCTACAAAGGCATTGGCGATGAGAAAACCAAGCACGAGAGCGTAAACCATTCCGCTGACGAGTGGGTTCGCGGCGATGTCCACACGAACTCGATCGAGGGCGCGTTCTCGCTCTTCAAGCGGTCTGTTGTCGGTGCCTATCATAAAGTCAGCGTGAAGCATCTTCCTGCCTACCTTGATGAGTTCGAGTTTCGGTTCGACAATCGGAACAATCCGTATTTGTTTCGGGACACCCTGCTGCGGCTCATTAACTCGGACTCCCTGAAGTATAAGGATCTAATAGGGAAATCTGCTGCTGACAGCACGCACGGAGCTGCTTTATCCGCTTGAGAACCGCGTCCATTTCACTGTGAAATGCCCCTCCAGCCAAATCCATCTCCTGACTCATCTCTCGAATGTTCACCTGTAGACTCGCCTGAAACGATTCTAGACTAGAAATAGTCTGTTGAAGCGGAGCCCCAATAGATCGGATCAGTGGGAGAAGCGACTGAATTTCATCTGGTCCCTGCCGCTTCCGGACCCAATCAGACCATCCGGTTATGCTTTCGATGAGTAGGTCAACGTTGCGCTTTACGGGACCCGAGCGAATCCTCATAATGCTCGCCTGCCGATTGATCTTTTTTGATACCTTTACGACTCCTGCGTGGATCGCGCGGTGCGAGGATGTATCTGGACGTTTTGAAGCATTCGACGCGATCTCGCCCATCCGCTGATTTATTGCCGTAATCTTGGGGATGTCCACTTGTAGTTGGTGAATTGCAGCCTCCGCGTCCTTTCTGAAATCCAAATATCCCTTACGACCAACCGTCTGTAGCGGCTTTGATTTGGAGCGTTGCCAAACGACGACACCAGTGGTCACCAAGACAAGAAACAGGGTTCCGAGCGCACCTAGGCCCAAAAAAACCCATTGCTGATCCGCTCCGGTAATCCAAGCGTATATTGTTCCACCTGCTGCTAACACGGAGTACACCACGCCAGCGTAGAAAGCCTGAAGTATAAAGTTGATAGCCTCATTGGCAATTTTCTGCCTAGCGGATGGCGATAGCATAAAAGCGAGGCTACCACGGCACCCACCCTTGCGTCAAGTACATAATTACGAAACGTAGTGCGTGGATACCAGTCCACGCTTGTGCGCGGTACATGAACGGCCCAGTCTGCTAGTATCTCCAGGCTGCTACTATCTAGAGCATGAATCCGGTCTTGGCGGATGTGGCCGAGATACTCGGGAGGCTGTGCGCCACCGCCCCGCTTGTTTTCGCGGGATTGATGCTGGCGATCGATCCACTGAAATTCCTGGACATTGTCAGAACGATTTTGGATGGCGTGCAGCGCTTTCGGGATCATCTGCAGTCGTCCCCCTGGGCAGATCCGTTTCTAGGCTCACAACCGGTTCCTGACTCTCAGCGGACCCGGCTTGTCGCACGATGCGTGGGTCTGACGCTAGCGGCGGCCGGTCTGGTTCACCTCGCCGGGATTGCCGGCTGACTTTGTCTGGGAGCCCGCTGCCCGTCTTCACGGCCCGACCGTTGTCAGGAGCCGGCAGAGGGCCAGTGTGGGGCGGGCTTTTAGGAAGCATTGAAGGAGGTCAACCATGAGGCTTACAAAGAAACTTGCAAAAGAATCCAACAAGAAGACGGGCGTCCGCCTGTGCCGCCTCAGCTTGCTTGTGTTAAGTCTGCTTGGCGGCAGTGTTGCTCAGCAAGGCAACCCTGACTTGCGTTACAAAAAAGTGCCGGAATGGCCGATCCAGGCGAAGAGTGTTGCCGGGACACCCGCGGGTCCATGGAACTTCGGCCAAGTTGCAGCCGTAGCGACTACGGCGGGTGGGCACGTATTGGTGCTTCATCGTGGCGCTCATCCGCTCATGGAATTCGACAGCGGCGGGAAGTTCATTAGCTCTTGGGGCAACGGCATGATCAGCGAGGGAAAGGTCACCAGGTTTGCGCCGGCTGACCGCCCAGCAGGAGCGTCAGGCTATACAGCGGTCTATGGACCGCCAGGATGCTACTCTTGCGGCGCCCACTCGGTGCGCGTGGATCACCAGGAAAATATCTGGGTCGTCGACGCGACGGCGCATGTCGTTTACAAAATGAACCAGCGGCGTGAGGTGCTCATGCAGCTCGGGACCAAAGGAGTTTCCGGTGGTGGGTCAGACAAGTTCAACCTGCCGACGGACGTGGCTTTCGCGCCGAATGGCGATCTCTACGTGACCGATGGGTATGGCAGTGCTCGCGTAGTGAAGTACTCAGCCGACGGCAAGTATATTCTCCAGTGGGGCAAGCGAGGGACGGGTCCTGGCGAGTTTGGGTTGCCTCACAACTTGGTGGTCGACGCGCAAGGGAAGGTCTACGTCACGGACCGCGACAACCAGCGCATCCAGGTGTTTGATTCGAACGGGAAGTTCTTGGACCAATGGAAGGACACCGGAGGCGTGTCTACACTCTTCATGACCAAAGATCAGCAGATATGGACAGGCGGCGTTCTGCGGAACCTGAAGGGAGAAGTGCTGGCCAGGCTACCTGGGAATCCCGGCGGGCACGGCACGACTGTGACTGCGGCTGGAGATGTTTTCATCGCGCAGCTCAGCGGGGTGGTGCAGAAGTTCGTCAAGCAATGACTTCTCGTCTGCCAAGGAAAAGGGCGATCCGAATCAAGCTGAGTATTGCCGCGATCTTCGGAAGCTAAGACCTCGTGTCTCTGTGATTGAGCGACTGCTTTGAAGAAGAAGATCCCAATCACCCTTGCGGTAATGGTGCCGCTTGTTGGGGGAGCGTTCTTTTTCGTGCTGCTAGAGCAGCGTCTCAAGAGAATGAACGCTACGTTCAATCCACCGCCATACCTCGCCTCTGAACGCGCGGTCGAGCTTCACAAGCAGCTTCTCGTCGCTGATCTTCACGCGGATTCGCTGCTTTGGAACAGGGACCTGCTGGAACGCGCGACTCGCGGACACGTCGATGTGCCGAGGCTGATCGAGGGCAACGTCGCGCTTCAGTCTTTTACGATCGTGACCAAGACGCCTTACGTGTGGAAGATGAATATCGAGCGAAACGACAATACTTCCGACATGATTACGATCCTCGCGATAGCCCATCGATGGCCAATGGCGACCTGGCGCAGCCTCACTCAACGAGCGTTGTATCAGGCAAAGAAGCTGCAGGATGCGGCCGCGAGATCGGGCGGGAAGCTGACGGTAATCAGAACCTTGGCCGAGCTTTCTAACAACCTTGACCGCCGGGTGACGGAGCCCAACATTACAGCCGCGTTTCTGGGTATCGAGGGGGCACAGGCTCTTGACGGGAACCTCGACAACATCGACGTGCTGTTTGACGCTGGATTTCGGATGATGTCCGCGTCGCATTTTTCTGACACCGACATCGGCGGCTCCGCTCACGGTGTCGAGAAAGGCGGGCTCACCGACAAGGGCAAAGAGATGATCCGGCGAATGGAAGCAAAGAGTATGATCGTCGACGTTGCGCATGCCTCAGCAAAGACGATCGACGATGTGCTTGGGCTGGCCACGCGGCCCGTTCTCGTTTCGCACGGCGGCGTCAAGGGTACTTGCGACAATCAGCGCAATCTAAGCGATGAACAGATAAGAGGCATCGCGCGAACCGACGGAGTGATCGGAATCGGATTCTGGCGCACCGCGGTGTGCGGCACGGAGGCGAAGGCGATAGCAAAGGCGATGCGTTACACGACGAACCTCGTGGGTGTCGACCACGTCGGATTGGGATCAGACTTTGATGGGGCGGTCGTTACGCCCTTCGATACGACCGGGCTGGTTCAAATTACCGATGCTCTTTTGGGCGAAGATTTCACCGACGAAGACATTGAGAAGATCATGGGCAGAAATGTTCTCCGGCTGCTGATTCAAAACCTTCCCTGAGACAGGCCTTTACTTTGCGGTGTTGCCGTTGTGCGACCTGGTAGTTTAGAAGCTGGTCACGGGGTCGCTCGACGAACGCGGGTGTCCTTCGCTACCGTCAAAACGCGCTGCGTCCTCACGTTTCCTATTCAGTCATTCTTGTGCTTTGCGAAACAACTTGATGCCTTGTGAGTCAAACTACAGCCGATCCTTACAAGCTAGATAGCTCCGCGGTCCAGAGTCCGCCGAAAACCCTTGCCGGCGCGCTGCGCCACGTCGGGCCGGGTTTGATCCTTGCCGCGACCGTTGTCGGTTCAGGCGAACTGGTCGCCACTACCGTGCTAGGAGCCGAAACCGGCTACATCCTGCTTTGGCTCATTTTGCTCAGTTGTGCGGTCAAGGTCGTGGTGCAACATGAGATGGGCCGGTTTACGATCGGGACGGGCGCCACAACCCTCGAAGCGCTCAACAAAGTTCCGGAGCCGCGCGCGGCTGTCAGTTGGGTCGTCTGGCTGTGGCTGATCATGGCGTGCTCTCTTTTGTTCTCCACCGGAGGCATGTTAGGGGCGATCGCCGAAGTGCTGCATATGGTCGCACCCGCCATCCCCATCGTTTTTTGGGTTCCCACCGTGAGCGTCGTAACGTTCTGTTTGCTTTACTACGGCCGCTATGGGCTGATCGAAAAGGCGTCCCTCGTTCTTGTTGGAACGGTCACCGTTATGACGGTAACAGGCGTGTTTCTGCTGCTGAAGCGCCCCGACCTGTTTTCCTGGGCGGAGGTCGCGAGTGGACTCCAATTTCGAGTTCCTTCTGGTGGCCTTTCGACAGCGCTGACGGTTTTCGGTGCGACGGGAGTCGGAGCCGCGGAGCTTGCATCCTACCCCTACTGGTGTATCGAGAAAGGCTACGCACGCTTTACAGGCCCGCACGACGGAAGCGACGCCTGGGTAAGGCGGGCCCATGGCTGGGTTGGCATCCTGCGACTGGACGTTGTCCTGTCGCTTTTCGTCTACACGTTTGCGACGGTGGCTTTCTTCCTGCTTGGCGCGGGCGTGCTCCATGGCCTCGACACGATCCACAAGGGGCCGATACGATTCGTTCCCTGTCGATGATGTATAGCGAGACTCTCGGGACTTGGTCGTTGCCTTTGTTTCTGATCGGGGTAGTGGCCGTTCTCTATTCGACAATACTTGCTCTGACCGCCGCGTATAGCCGTCTGATAGCGGATTTTCTTGACGTCGCTGGTTTCTTTGACAGGACGAACTACGAGCAGCGAATGCGTTTCACGCAAGGCGCGATGCTGGCGTTCATCATTTTCCCCTGCATCACTTTTTACTTCATCCGTGAGCCCGTAGTGATGTTGAAGGTCGGTGGGATTTCGCAGGCCATTCTGCTGCCGATCATTGGCTTTTGCACGGTCTATTTACTGCGCCGTCACTTGCAGCAATCGATCGCGCCTTCGCGGAACCTCAGGCTGGCGTTGTGGGCAACTTCGTCGGTAATGGCGCTGGTCGTTCTGGGTGCGCTCTACTTTCAGTTCCGCGCATAGTCCGCGGTCTTCCCGAACTAAGAACCCGGTTTGAAGCTAGACTTGCGTGAGGGCTTGATCAGGACCCCGCCCGTCCCATGCCGACAACCGATCCCTATACCAGAAACGCCGCTGACTACCTGGAACCGCCTCGCGGATTTTGGGCCACGGCGCGCCATCTCGGTCCCGGGATGATCCTCGTCGGCTCGGTTGTAGGTTCAGGCGAATTAATTGTGACGACCAAGTTGGGTGCGGTCGCCGGCTTTGTCTTGCTTTGGTTTGTCCTGCTTTCTTGCTTCGTCAAGGTCGTCGTTCAGACCGAACTGGCACGGCACACCATTGCCAGCGGCCAGACTTTCTTGCGAGTATTCAACAGCCTGCCCGGGCCGAAAGCGCCGCGGCCCGCCTGGCTGACCTTGCCTTGGATGGCGGTGGTGATTCTCTGCTGTGTCGGGGCTGTTGCCACCTTCGTGCATCTGGACGAAAGTTCGCGAACCGCGCCCGCCGCGCTGCTATTGAGTGCCGGCGTTGTCATCGTCTCATTGCTCACCGCCTGGATGGTTAGCCGCCGAGAATCAGCTTCGGGTGGGGCGGTGCCGGGGACGGTGTCCCAGCTCGGAACTCGCCCTGATGTGAACTGGTTCACGTGGCTTTGGCTGGCATCCTCGTTGCTTGTTTTCGTCAACTCGGGAGCGATTTTGGGAGGAGCCGGGCAAGTGCTCGAAATGGCACTCCCGGGTATTCTCGGCGAAGGCGGAGCACGCTATTGGTCGATCATCGTCGCGATTCTCTGCGGCGCGTTGCTGCTCGCTGGAACGTACAGTTCTTTGGAGAAATTGCTCATCGCGTTGGTCGCCTCATTTACCTTGCTGACGGTTGTCTGCACAGCGCTTCTGCAGTGGACTGGGTTCTCCGTGAGCTGGCAGGACATCGCCGGCGGGCTGTCGCTCGGTGTGCCAGATGAAATCTCGATGATGTTGGTGCTGACGGCGCTCGCGATGTACGCGGGCACCGGCGTGGCATTCGGCGAGATGTGGACCTACACGTATTGGTGCGTCGAGAAGGGCTATGCCCGCAACGCCGGAGCGCCACAGGCGGGCAGCCAGTGGCCGCGCCGGGCGAAAGGGTGGATTCGGGTCATGTATACGGATGCCGCCCTGACGATGGTCATCTATACCGTCAGCACTGTGTGTTTTTATATCCTGGGCGCCGCCATCCTCCACATTCAGCAGCTCAATCCGGACGGGCGGGAAACGATCGTAACGCTCAGCTCGATCTACACCGATAGCTTCGGCGGTTGGGCGGCAAGTTTGTTTCTCGTTGGGTCGTTCGTTGTCCTCTTTACGACCGTGTTGTCAGGAGCCGCGGCGAGCAGCCGTACGATGGCCGATGCGCTCGCCGTGATTGGGATCATCAATGCTGCCGACTACACGGCTCGGCTGCGGTTCATTCGGCTCTTCGTCGTCGTCTCGCTCGTGTTGTTTGCCGTTGCCTACTGGTTGTTCGAGAACCCGCCGCAAATGCTGCTGATTACCAGCAGCGTGATTGCTGCCTTGATGTACCCCATTTTGGGACTGGGCACGCTTTATCTTCGGTATCGCAGGGTAGATTCTCGGATAGTCCCGGGCCCGCTCACGACGGCATGGTTGTGGGTCTGCGCGATCGTGCTGGCAGTCGTCTCACCCGGCGGTATCCTCGGGGCTCTGGCGATTACCTTCGGCTGGATCAACTTCGGATGAGCCGGTCCCGCCGAACGTCACGCTTCGACCGCCGCGATGAGCGCCTGGATATAACCCACGGTCCAGGCCCTGCCGCGGTGGCACCATTCCGCGTCTCCAACCATGCGAGGCACATGGTCGGGGAGCAAGAAGCCGTGAAACCCCACCTGTTTGAGGGTTCGTATCGTCTCGACGGGATCGCAGTTTCCGTCGCCGAGGTAACATTCCGTGAAATCCTCGACAGAGCCTTGAACGTCCCGTAAATGGACGTAGAAGAGCTTGTTGCGCTCTCCAAAATAGCGGATGGCATCGATGACGCCGGCTCCCCCCTTCATCTCGGACCAGCAACCATGACAGAAGTCCAGCCCGTGCATCGGGCTATCGAAAGTTTCCATCGCGCGGCGGAAGTTTTCGAAGTTGCGGAACACACGTCCCACGCCTCCGAGCGAGGGTACGGGAGGATCGTCTGGGTGAAGCGCCAGCCGCAGGCCAACTTCCTCGCAAACGGGCAGAATGCGCTCCAGATACCAACAGTAGTTCTGCCAGATTTCCTCTTCCGTGTATTCGCGCTTGACGCCAATATTGCCCCAACTTCCAAACGATGAGTCGTCGCCTGGTTTCGCCGATCGGGCCGTCTCGTAGTGAAACGCCGTCGCGGCCGCACCACCCCGAACCGGCTTGTCTTGGGATGTTCGCCACACGCCCGTTGGCATGAAAGCGTACCCGAGGTAGGGGATACCGGCTCGCGCGACGTTGCGAATCGTGTAGACCATGTTCTCCAACTGCTTGTCGCGGCCATCGCCACCCAGCATGATCTGGTCGTAGAATCTTGTCGGCACATTTTCGATCGCGATCAATCGCAACTGAGCCTCGGCCGCTTGCTGGACAAGCCCGGCGAGATCTTCATATTCCCAGCGCTCCTCCCCTGGCAGCAACGGCGCATTCAGTTGGAAGTCGTCGCAGCCGCACTGCTTGATAAACTGCAGCCGCGAGGGCGTTATTTCATGGAACTGGCCCAGGCCGACGCGCATGGGAAGGTCGTCAAGATTGATCCGTTCAAGATTGATCATGGTTGAGTGAATGTCGGATACGGGAATACTGGCTGCAATCAATGCTGGATGTAGGAATCAATATCGGATAACCGAAATGGCGGCTACCCAACACGTTCAGCTTGGCGAACCATTTGGCCGCGACTACGTCAGGCTGGTAGAGCTACACCGAGTCCACCTGCCAGGGAGCCTCAATTCCGAGGATGCGCCGATACAGTTCGTAATCTAGCATCCCGGAATTGTCGCATGCCGGCCCCCAGACGACATCGTCAACCCACTACAGACCCGGAATTCCCGTTTTTAATCCGAAAAGGCCTTTTTGCGCCGGAAAGTAGCTAGTCAATGCCGCGGGAACCCACACCGACCGGGTCGGGAACTTCAGCGTTGCGCCATGACAAGTCGCATCCCAAACCCGCTGGCGCTCCAGCTCACCGAGGGCGAGCGTCGATGCCGAAGTCGCGCTCGACCGAGTCGTACCATTCGTCGTCGCTTTGGGCTCCCCAGGCGACCCACTCTTCGTCGGTCTTGCCGGAGCGCCACTCAAGGAAGGGGACGGCGTCTGGACCGACCGGGTGGCGGAGCTGCCAACTGTCGCCCTCCCCGATCTCAAGGATCTTGTCGGCGACTATTGACGGGTCGACAGGGTTCTTGAGAACCGCTTGGAAGAGGCGGGAGAATCGGTCGCCCTGTGAATAGTTCGACTCGCCGGCCGCCTGCTCGGCGCCTCTCGCCATGGGAGTATCAATAATTCCCGGCTGGACGATCGCGACGCGCACGTTGAAGGGTTTCAGCTCCTGGGCGAGGCCTTCGCTCAGCGCTTCGAAGGCCCACTTGGAGGCGGCGTAGGCCGACTGTGGAGAGGCGCAGATTCGGCCCGCGATCGAAGTGACGTTGATGATGCATCCTGAGCGACGCTCGCGCATCTCGCCTACCACGGCCTGGATGCACCGGAGTGGGCCGAAGTAATTGGTCTCCATCGCTTGGCGGAAATCCGAGAGAGGGAGCTCTTCGATCGCACCCGATTTCAAGACGCCGGCGTTGTTGACAAGTACGTCAATGCCCCGGATTTCTGGCGGATCGCTCCGATGGCTTTCGAGACGGATTCGTCCGAGTCGACGTCCATCACGGAAACTTGGATGGGCAGTCCCTCGGCGTCAGCGGTTTCGCCTAGGTGCGGGTAACGCTGCGGATCCCGCATTGTCCCGCGTAGACAGTGTGGCCAACGCGGCCGAAGGCGAGGGCCGTCGAGAGGCCTATTCCTTTGCTTGTGCCTGTAATGAGTACGTTTGCCATTTACGGTATCTCCGCTGGGATCCTAGCCGACCAAAGTCCGTCAATTGTACCTCTCAACCAGGATTCCTTTTTGGACCACGAGGGACGACCACGAGGGACAGGAACCTGTGAATAAATTGAAACTCGCCGCTCTTGGCCCTGATGGCTGCATCGCAAGCCCTTTTGATTCAACACTGCAAACCTCAGAATCTGGCAGTTCAAGCGCCCGAAATCAATTTATTCACAGCTTACAGTCACCTTAATCAATATAGCCAATCAAGGGCGCCCGCCGACACTCCGCGCGCCGATTTCGCGCGGTGTTTGCTTCCTAGGCCTTCGGTATGTGACCGCCGCAGGGTCGCTTCAGGCATAATCGTTGAGTGCCCCAAGTCATCGTCGCTGAATGCCGGCAGGAAATTTCGTCCTTCAATCCGATCCCAAGTCGCTACGACGACTTCTCCGTCCGGTTTGGTGCTGAGGTGCTCGACTACTACTCCACGGCGCGGGGTGAGGTCGGGGGTGCTCTTGACGTCCTTCAGGCCGAGGACGGCTACGAAGTGGTTCCCACCTACAGTGCCGAGTCGATCACCTCTGGAGGCACTCTCAATGCGAATGACTTCGAACGCATCGCGGGCGACTTCCTCGGCGAGTTAAAAAAGGCCGGGTCCGTTGATGGCGCATATTTTGCCCTGCACGGGGCCATGGGCGCGGAAGGTCAGGATGATCCGGAAGCCTACCTGCTCAAAGAATCCCGAAAAATCTTGGGAGAGGACATCCCAATCGTGGTGTCACTGGACCTCCACGGTGTTGTGACCGACGGCATGCTCGAGCTCAGCGACGCGATTGTCATTTACCACACCTATCCCCATGTGGATTTTTACGAGACCGGCGTCAGAGCCGCGCGGCTTCTCATCAGCATCCTCGCGGGGAAGGCAAAGCCGCTCATGGGGCGGGTCAAGATTCCAGCGCTCGTTCGCGGCGACGAACTCATTACCGAGACAGGCAGTTTCGGGGACGTAGTTGGGCGGGCGCAAGAGATGGAACAACACCCCAAAGGGCTCGCGGCTGGAATGCTCATCGGCAACCCTTTTACCGACGTGCCGGAGTTGCGGTCGAACAGCCTGGTCGTCACGAACGACGATCGTGAACTAGCCGAACTGTGGACGGCGGAATTGGCGAACCAAATGTGGAGACATCACGAGCAGATGCAAGTTCCGCTGACAAGCATCGAAGAGGCTGTCCGAATCGCTGGTCAAACGGAGGGAACCGTTGTTCTGATGGACGCTGCCGATGCGACCAGTTCCGGGGCCTCGGGGGACAGCGTCGCTATTGTGCGTGAGCTTGTAGCGTCTGGATACCAAGGCAGCGTGCTCGCGCCGATCGTCGACCCACCGGCTGTCGCAAAGGCTTTTGCCGTGGGCGTCGGCGGTACGATTCGAACCGCTGTTGGCGGAGCGCTCGATCCACGAAAGTTCAAGCCCCTTGACGTCGAGGCGCGCGTGAAACTCCTATCGGATGGACAAATCCGCAGCGAGTCGTTCGGCAGCAAATGGTCGGCGGGGCCGACAGCCGTCCTCGAGTTCGGCAAGTCCGGTTTCGTTGTCACGAGCCGTCCGGTCAGTCTTTTTGATCGAGCGCTGTTCTATGCGCACGGGCAGGATCCCAAACGTTTCGATTTGGTCGTCGTGAAGTCACCCCACTGCGAGCCACATATGTTTGCTGACTGGTGTGGCCGTTTGATCAACGTCGACGGCCCCGGAGCGACTAGCGCCAACCTCCCGACCCTCGGGCACACGAAATGCGCCAGGCCGGTTTTTCCGCTCGACGAGGCCGTCCCATTCGCGCCTGAAGTCGAAATCTTCCAGCGCGCTCGTTACGGTCGAGTCTAGCCCGCATTCTTTGACAAACAGACAGGCGAAGGACCCTTCTGGCGAAAGAGCGGCTCTATTGGCCGCCATGTCAACGCGGTTGTGTACACGTGCTAGCCTGCATTTCTCACCACGTGGCGAGACGAAAGGCGCGAGATGCCTGTCAGTACGAGGCACGCACCGCTTGACGCCCCCCACTTGGTCAACGAGGCTTGCTTCGGCTCCTGGCTTCCGGCTCCGCTTCGCGGCCGGAGCAGGAGGGGCCCTGCGGGGATCGCGGTGAATGCGGTCAAAGAAAGCCGCGAAGCGGCGAAAGAAGATCAGCCTAGGGCGCCAGCCCTAGGTAAGAAATCGAAACAAGAACAAGCCCTGAAAGGGCGACACGCACCGTCCCGCCTTGCGTCTTTCTCTCGTCGTCCTTTCTTGGATGCGGGCCCACGGACGCCATTCCGGGCGGTCGAGCGCTCCGATCACAAGTATTTTTCTTCAACTTCGAGTTCGTTCTTCTTTAACAACGACACGAGTTCTTCTTCAAACGACCGGCTGTGGTGATGCCGTTCCTGGTGAGCAATGTACTCGAAGACCCCATCGAACTTTGAGTGGCTGACACCTGAATTATGCACAGATTCACTTTGCGAGTGTGGCTGCGTTCGTAGCGGGTTGGCGGTCGTCGTGAGGTGGTAGCTCGGCAACTGGTCTTTTGGCTTCCCCGTCCCCGGTTTCCCTTCTCGCCCAGAATCCTTGTCGTCAAAACCTCGCTCGGAAGTGACGTGTTTCCAGTGCGTTACGGCTAGTGCATAAAATTTTATGCATAGCGCATAGCCAGGCTCTCAGATCAGCGCCCTCCCGACCACCGGCAGCAAGCCGCCGTAGGGAGTCGGCTTCCTGCCGCGGAAGTGGTAAGGCGTCGAAGCCCCGATTTTATTGGGCCGCGAGGCCGTCACGGCTGGGCCTTGTTGGACGGGCCTTTGGGAGCTATGCTGTTTTCGTCTGGTAACCATGTGGGTGACTTCCTTGGGCTTGGCTGGCGAAGCTGGAATCTTTGCCAGCCGACCTTTTTACCCCATGTTTTAGGGGGTCCCCAATGGTCCCTTGCGGCTCAGCCCTCCTCAGGTCCACGCCGCAGTGCATAATTCAGGTGACACTAAACGCCGCATAGCCTGGTTGCCAAGCAAAGCCGCGTTGGGATGGAAACTGCTGCCTCAGCCAACGGGAAGAAATTGTCTTAGCCAAGCGCATTAGGTCCGTGAGGCAGGCGGTGGTGGGGAGAGTGAAAAGGATGTGGACATGGTCGGGGCCGCCATTGACAATGTGGACCTTGGCTCCGGAGGACGTCAAAATACTGGCCATATACCGCCACAGGCGTTCTCGGGTGGGAGGCCGGATGTCTGGCGCGCGGTTCTTGGTCGAGAAAACGACGTGGAGGAGAATGCTGGTCAGGGTTTGTGCCATCTTTGTCGCGTGTCGTCAGCCCGTTCGATGCGACACCAATAGATCCGGCAATCAGCCTACGAACTGAATCATAGACGCCTCGTAGATAAAAATGCTCTAAATGTTCCCGCTCGCACAAAGAACCCAGGACCGTTGACGTGTCGCCCTTTCAGGGCTGGGTCTGCGTCGTTCGGGTTCCTAGGGCTTGCGCCCTAGGCTGATCTTCTTTCGCCGCTTCGCGGCTCTTTCGCACCTTCGCGGCTCTGTTCGCCCGTAGCGGCTCTGTTCGTCCGTAGCGGCTCTTTCGCACTGTTGCGGCTCTGTTCGCATCATGAGGTGGTGATTTGCCACAACCCATCGACGCGCCGAGCCTGCTTCTCCTGCCCCTCAAGGCTCAAGATCAAAACCCAGTCACGGAAACTAAAAAACATATCCCCCGTGTTTTCAATATACTTTCCCGCTCTGGACTTGACATCCGCAAATGACCCGTTATGCTGAGAACGGTGAATCAACCGACTGACGAAAAGAATTATCCGCAAATCAAAGAAGGTGGGTATCCGGTTGACTCAGGTAGCCCCAAGATGTAGTATGCCTGCAGATGGAAGATTACCCTCAGAACCTGACAGAGTTCGAGGCCCGTTTTAGCAGTGAGGAGGCCTGCCGGGAGTATCTGTTCCGGCTGCGCTGGCCGGACGGTTTCCGCTGTCCGGGTTGCGGTTGTGGAAAGTCGTGGCCTTTGCGAAAAGTGCTGCTGCAGTGCGCTGCGTGTGGGCGCCAAACCTCGGTGACCGCCGGGACCATCTTTCAGGACACGCGCAGCCCTTTGCCGTTGTGGTTTCGTGCGATGTGGTGGGTCACCACCCAAAAGACCGGAGCCAGCGCTTTGGGACTGCAAAGAGTGTTGGGGCTCAACAGGTACGAAACGGCTTGGACCTGGCTGCACAAAATGCGGCGCGCGATGGTGCGGCCGGGACGGGATTTGCTGGCCGGGACAGTGGAAGTCGATGAAAGCTACTGGGGCGGGCTCGAAGAGGGCCTGCGGGGCCGAAACCTGAAAAACAAAGCATTGATCGCAGTAGCCGCTCAAGAGGATGGGCGGGGTATCGGCCGGATTCGCATGAAGAGAATCGAGGATGCCTCGGGCGAGAGCCTGTTGCCTTTCGTGGAGGAGTGCATCGAGCCGGGCAGCGTGGTGCATACCGACGGCTGGCCCGGTTACTCCGGGTTGAAAAAGGAAGGCTACGTCCATCAGGTCACAGTTGTCAGCAGGCAGGAGCAGTCCGCGTCGGAATTGATGCCCCGCGTCCACCGCGTGATGTCACTGCTCAAGCGCTGGCTGCTGGGCACCCATCAGGGCGCCGTGAGCCACAAACATCTGGACTACTACCTGGACGAGTTCACCTTCCGTTTCAACCGCCGCAAATCCAAAAGCCGCGGCAAACTCTTCTATCGGCTCGTCCAGCAGGCGGTAGCCGTGGATCCGGCGACTTACAAGATGATTGTTCACCCGGTTACAGAACCCAAGAAAATCCCCAAACCACAAGATATTGGGGCTACCTGAGTCAACCGGATACCCATCTCAAAGAAAACGGGAGACAGCGTCTGGCAGGGCAAAAAACGCTATATCATGAAATTTTCAGCAAAATCCTGCAATGGGTTTCGCTATCGCACTTAGATGCAATGACTTGTGAATATCCCCCAAGCTCGTGTCGCGGCTGCTAGAGTCAAGTTTTACACATATAGTGCTCGGAAAAGCCAAGGAAGTCGTTGAAAAAAGGCCACTTTCTGCCCCAATTCGCAAATCCGGCCCCGTAGGGGCGTAGCGTGCTACGCCCCCTCGAGTTTGGCCTTTCCGCAAGGGAGGGGGGAGGGCCGGGGCGGGGCCAAAGCGCTAGCGGGAAGTGTAGAGCAGGGCTTGGGGGAGCGAGTGCTGGAGTTTCTGGGGCTTCATGTCGGCGTGGCCGGGGGAGGGGAAGCTGCAGAAATGTCGCAAGCCTTCGCCCCACAGCTCGGCGCGCAGTCGCTGGAGCAGATCCTGCGTCGTGGCGCGCTGCTTCTTCTTGCCCGCCTGCCACTTCGGCGGCGGCAAAGCGTCGGGGGAATTTTCCGGCGCTGCGGCTCTGCGCGCCGCCAGCAACAACCAGCTGTAAGCCGCGACGATCATGCGCGGCACCTCGGCCACCGAACGTGGATGCCGCACTTGTGCCTCGCCCACTCCGAGCAGCGTCTTCTGGTCGCGAAAGTTGACTTCGATCTCCCAGCGCCGCACGTAATGCTGCACGATGCTCCCCGAATCGTCGTTGAAAACTCCTTGCCCAGGGCGTCGCGCTCTGATTGAAAGTCGACGACGATATTGTCGGTTGCGGCACCGGGTTTTCTGCAAGACCACGAAGAGCCTTTCGGACCTGAGGTCGAGATCTACCAGCGGGCCCGCTACCTTCGCGCGTAGCCAGAAAGCACGCTAAGCGCCCTTCAGCCGAAACGTGACCGCTTGCACACTGCCCGGCTGCAGGTGCAACCGGAGTCGGCCGGCCTCAACGCGAATATCTGCGTTGACCGGAACAACGGCCCGGGGGTTCTCCACGGTGTTCTCGGCTCGAACGCTGGGGCCCGAAAGAGATTTCCCTGTCGCCGCCTCAACCTCGCCTCCGAGGAGATCGACAGCGGCTTCGACGGGGTTCGTCGGATCTTGGTTGACGAGTGTCAGCAGAACTTCTCGGCCCGAGCGGGATGCGGAAACGCTGATGCTAGGGCGGCTGCGCTTCTCACGGTCGATCAGCGGAGCGTTCTTGATGTCAGTCTGGATCGCCCTGGCCCCCTGATGAGCCCGGTACATCTCGTAGACGTGGAACGTCGGCGTAAGTGCCATCTTCGATCCTTCCGTCAGGATCAGCACGTGCAGGCAGTTTGCGACTTGGGCGATGTTCGTCATCGTGATGCGCTGGGCGTAGTCGTGAAACAGATTTAGGCAGCTCGCCGCGAAGATCGCTTCACGGACGACGCCGCGTTGCGCGAAACCCTCCTCGATGACCGGATCGCTGTTCCAGGCTCCCCATTCGTCGATGACGAGCCCGATTGGTTTCGGCTTCATCGGACCGAAGACGCGCATCTTGGCTCGGAAAGGTTCCACCTGATCGATCGCTTGAATCGATTCTTGAATCAACTTTTCAAAATCCCCTACATCCAGCATCAAATCGAGGTACTCGTCGTCGCTGAAGCCGGTGCTATGCCCTCGGCGGAAATAGCGGTGGAAAGAGATGGGATCGAGGTACGGCAACCCGGGGCCGACGGCCTGCAAGAACTTCGCGTTCCAGCCCGGAGCGTTGTGTCCGGCGGCCACCAGTTGCAAGTCTTGAGTGAGACCCAGGCGTTTGAAGTAAACAGCGTACTGGCGATACTGCTGCGCGAATTCTTCAGGGGTGAATAGGCCGCCGCAGCCCCAGTTCTCATTACCAATGCCCCACCAGTTCACGCCGTAGGGCTCGGCTTGGCCGTGGCTCCGTCTCAGGCCCGCGTAGCCGCTTGTCTTTGGTTCCGTTGCAGTAGTCGAGCCAGTTCAGGGCTTCGGTAATCGTGCCCGTCCCTACGTTGACGCTGGGGTAGGGTTCGGCGCCAAGCAACCTGCACCATTGAATGAATTCATGGGTTCCGAAAGTATTGGGCTCCTCGCGTTTCCACCAGTGATTGGTGCGCACCGGACGGTCTGCTAGGGGACCAACGCCGTCTTCCCAGTGGTAAGTATCGGCGAAACAGCCGCCTGGCCATCGGATGATGGAGGGTCTTATGCGCTTGAGCGCCTCGAGGGCGTCGAGCCGGTAGCCGTGTTGGTTTGGGATCTTGGAATCGGAGCCCACCCAGGTGCCCTCGTAGATCACGCGTCCGATGTGCTCGGCGAAGTGACCGTAGATCAGGGGGTTGATGGTCCCGATCTCTTGGCCGAGGTCGACCGTGAGTTCCACGCCCGGTTTTTGCGCTCGCAACGGGAGAGCCGCTGCAAGTGATCCAATAAAAACCCGCCGATTCAGGGGCACTGGCATCCTCCTGGGTGACGCTCGCTCAGCGCGCTCGTCCGCTTTCGAGTTTGAATGTTTCTGGCCCCGGCTGCAAGCGGTTCTTATCTGCAGGGATTGAAGTAGCTTCGAAAATATCCCCGATTGGATATCGGCCTTGGCCTGCTGGAGTGGTGCGTCGAGGCGATGTCGCCAGGATGGGACACGGCACGTCTGGCGGCGTGCGCCGCGTCAAGCTGCGGGGTCGCTGCCTTCTGTCGCTGCCTTATAATGGGGGCAGAGTGATTTTCAACATTCGCGCTTAAGCCGATTGAGAGCGAACGTCCGCCGGTTCTTCTTTTCACCGAATCAGTTGAGGAGGCTTAACCCTCCTTTCCTTACCTACTTGACGCGCGTTCGTCGATCCGCTGTATCGGCAGCTTTCAGGAGTAACAGACTATGAAGTTTTTTATTGATTCAGCCAACCTAGACGACCTGCGTAATGCGGCTGCATACGGAATAGTGGACGGGGTCACCACGAACCCCTCGCTCATTGCGAAAGAAGGCCACGATCATCACGACCAGATCCGAGCGATCTGTGAAATCATCGACGGCGATATTAGCGCCGAAGTGGTTTCTACCGACGCCGAGAGTATGATCCGCGAAGGGCGCGAACTGGCCGCCCTGCACCCCAACGTTGTCGTGAAATGCCCATTGATTCGAGAGGGCATCAAGGCAACAAAAGCACTTTCATCAGAAGGGATTCGGGTCAACGTTACGTTGTGTTTCACGGCGACTCAGGCGCTGCTGGCGGCCAAGGCCGGAGCCTACATTATCAGCCCCTTCCTGGGCCGGCTCGACGACATCTCGGCCGACGGTATGGAGTTGATCCATGACATCGTGACGATCTACGAGAACTACGGGTATCCAACCCAAGTGCTGGCCGCATCGATTCGCAGCCCGCTACATGTGAAGGACGCGGCTCTGGCCGGGTCCCACATCGCGACGCTGCCCCTTAAGGTTCTCGAGCAGATGTTCAATCATCCGTTGACCGACAGCGGGCTTGAAGAGTTCTTGTCGGACTACCGCAAGACTATCCAGGAAGTGTCAGTGGGATAGGGTGCCCGAGTCACCTCAGCGGAGAATTCAGACCCACGAGCAGAGCCCAGCGCTGGTGCCCGAGAGGCGACGGCGGGGATATAGCCTGGAAGCAGAAATTTAAGCCGCTTCAAGCGGGTGGACATCCCGTTCAATCTGCCTCGCGGAGGCAAGATCGGCAACTTCGAGATGATATTGCGTTTGCAGATTGAGCCAGAATCGGGGCGTGCTGCCGAAATAGCGCCCCAGGCGCATTGCCGTGTCGGCCGTGATTCGGCGGCGACAGTTGACGATTTCGCTGATCCTGGTGACCGGGACCCTCAGATCACGGGCCAGACGGTTGATGCTCAGCCCATGCGGCTTCATCAGATCTTCGCGCAGAATTTCACCCGGATGAACCGCGGTAGTCTCCTCGTTTTACGGGGCATTCGATCTCCTAGTGATAATCGACAATCTCCACATCATGAGAATGACCGTCCTTCCAGACGAAGCAGATCCGGTACTGATCGTTCACTCTCATGCCATACTGACCTGACCTGTCTCCTTTCAGAGGCTTAAGCCGATTACCTGGAAAGGTGGCTCAGTCTGACAGGTGGGCCGCGGAGTGGATCTGTTTCAGCTTCCTTTGCGCCACTCGTTCGATACTCTTCCATTTCGCGGACGTTCCGCCCGCGAACAACTCTTCGGTGTCGCGGCACCGGAAAGATTGAATCACGGATTTAGTCTATAACGTTAGGCATGACATGTAAAGCGGGATAGGCGAGACCGACGAGATAGGCTGGCGTCTGGCGGCGAGCGCTCCGAAGTAGGCTACATGTCCCTAACTTTCTAAGTATCAGCGCTCTGTCATTCTGTCTCGGCCGTCGATAGATTGAGAACTATGAGGGTGGTCATCCGGCTTCGGAGAGCTCGGCGGCGCAAGGTCGAGCCCGAGCAGACGCCGAATCGGCGTCTCGCAACGGGTGCCGCGGGTTTGCTGTGTGCTCTCGGCGTCAACGGGTTCGCGTTGTGCGTGTGGCGTTGGGCCGCTGACCTCGATGTGCTGGGCAGCTTCCCGTTCTCCCAGGGCGTTTTCTCACACTGGCAAGTCTGGTTCGGCGCCGGATTGATATTTCAGATGTTCGCGGCGTTGCTGTCACATTACGCGCGGGGGCCGGGCCGGCCTTCTCGCGGGATCAGGGCTCGTCAACTGGACAAGTATTCTCAACAGCACCGTCATCCGCGGACCGCAGTGTGACAATCGTGGCTCCCCAGCCGCCGGCCCCAGCGGGTGCATCCCGGAAATCGATCACGAACGGCGTGCGCGCCAGAATCTTGCGAACCGTTTCCCGCTGCACCCCAATTCCCCGCCCGTGAATAATCCGTAACGCGCGCAACCCGAGCCGTTCGGCCTCTTCGAGATATCCTTCGACGGCTGCCTTGACATCCCTTGGTCGAATCGAATGAAGGTCGAAAATATCCGTGATCGGGATGCGAATCGGGGCATCCGGATCAAATTCCGGGTCCGGGTCAAATTCCGACATAGCGCGCGTAGAGGCCACGGGCCACGCCGATGTCGTCGGTTCCTTTGACAATGGCGCGGCCGTCGGCGAAGATCGTCATCTCGTGCGGAGGACAGACGAAGCGTAAGGCATACTCGTTGGCCCGCACGGTTCCCAGCGGGGCGAGTGATGTTTGCAACTCGACCAGATCAAGGGGGCGATCCCTCTCATTGATTTGAACCGCGTTTCTGCCGCACAGAGTGGCCGCGCGACGCCCTACGCCATTAAGATACTCGAACTGTTGGCGGCCGCAGACGGGGCAATCAGGGTCGGGCCGCTCAGAAGAAATCGTGCGGACCGTGCTTTTCCAGACATCCATCGTCAGCATTCGCGCCTCGACGGCATCTGGTTTGCCGGCCATGATCTTGAGTGCATCGGCGACTTGTAGCGCCGCGATGGCTGCGGTGATGGAGTTGAGTATTCCGGCCGTATCGCAGGTCGGCTGCACGCCTCCCGGGGGCTGGGGAAAGATGCAAGCGAGGCAGGCGCTTCGCTGGGGAACAATGGGCATCGTGATGCCGTAGCTGCCGACGGCGGCGCCATAGATCCAGGGGATGCCGTGTTTAACCGCCACGTCATTGATCAGATAGCGCGTCTCGAAGTTATCGCAGCCGTCGAGAATCACGTCCGCGGGTAACAGCAGCCGCTCGGCGTTGGCGGCGGTGAGATCAGCGATACGGGGCTCAACCTGGACGCTGGAATTGATGGCCGCCAGCCGGCGGGCGGCAGCAGCGGCTTTCGGAAGCGCCTGCTCCGCGTCAGACTCGTCAAACAGCCATTGCCGCTGCAGATTGCTCGGTTCCACATAGTCCCGGTCGATGATGACCAAGTGGCCGACGCCGGCGCGTGCCAGTGCCGCGGCGTGAAAGCTGCCGAGCGCCCCGCACCCGACGATGACAGCGCGGGACTCCAGGAGACTCTGTTGACCCTTTTCACCGATTTCGCCGAACAGAATCTGTCGCGAATACTTTTGCCTGTCGCCGTCCGTCATGCGGTCGCCGCTGCCCCGCCGGGCCGGGGCACTTAGCTACTAACGATCCTATCAGTGCGACGCTTCGACAGCGATCCCTTGAGCTCGTGACCGCCCACTCGCTGGGTGGAGCGTATCCCAGGAAGGGGTGGTCGGCGTCCTATAATTTGGAGTAGCCTGTGCGTTCACTTTTGCTGATGCTGATTGCGGCGACGTTTGCCGCCGCACAGGCTCCTGGAGCCGAAGTCGAGGGATTGAACGTGCTCGAGGTGGACTTCTCGCCACCTCGCCAGCCTCTCACGCAGATACACCTGAGCGAAGTCGTCACTGTGAAGGTAGGGGCCCCGTACAACGGCCGTCAGGTTGGCGAAACTCTGCACAACCTGTTCGCCACCGGACGCTATTCCCCACAGATTGCAGTCGACGTCACGAAGCAGGATGGAGGCGTCAAAGTCACCTTTCTCGCGGAGCCGAGTTGGTTTATCGGCCTGGTTCGCATTGTCGGTTCTCCCGGTCCTCCCACCGAGAGTCAGCTGCTCAACGTCACCGAGCTGGAGTTAGGCGAAGTCTACACAGAAGACAAGGTGCAATTCGCGAAACAAGAGATACGCCGTATGCTCGAAGCTAATGGCTTTTTCGCGCCAAGAATCACGCATACGGCCATCGACAATCCGGAGTACCAGCAGCGTGACATCGAGATAACTCTTGTGCCGGGGCTGCGCGCGGGTATTGGCGACATCATCGTCGCCAGGGAGTCACCCGATGCGGCGCCGGTGCTGAGCGCCGAGGAAGTCCGGCGGATCACGAGATGGCGCCAGGGCAAGCCGTTTCATCAGCGGCGGATTCGGGAAGGACTCAGTCGTCTCGAGAAGCACTTTCACAAGGACGACCGCTGGCGGGCGGAGCCACGCGTCACCGGCTCCGAGCCGGATCCAGACACCAACCTGGTCTCTATCGTGCTCCAACTCAACCGCGGACCGCGCGTAAAGGTTCGAGTCGAGGGTCAGCAGTTCTCTTCCAATCAATTGCGCAAATACCTCCCGATCTACGAGGAGGGCGTGGTTGACGATGACCTGCTGGAGGAGGGGCGCCGCAACCTTCGTGACCATCTGCAAACCCGCGGCTACTTTGACGCGAAGGTGAACTACTTTCGCGAAACAGAACGGGCCGAAGAGGTCGTGATCGTCTACAACGTTGACCGGGGCCGGCGGCACCGATTGGTGCGGCTCAATATTCAAGGCAACCGGTTCTTCGATTTCGATACGATTCGTGAGCGCATGCTGATCCAGCGAAAGAGCTTCCAGCTCAGAAGGGGCCGTTACAACGAAAGCATGCTCCAACGGGACACGTTGACCATCGAGGATCTGTACCGATCGAACGGTTTCCGCGACGTCAAAGTGGAAGGCCGTGTCGAAGACGACCTGGGCGGCCGGGAAGGTCACCTAGCGGTCACGATTGCGATCGACGAGGGGGAACCGACAATCGTCTCTGAAGTACGGATCCATGGAGCCGAAAAGATCGCGGCCGACGAGTTCTATCCTGAGCTTGCTTCGGCGCCTAACCAGGTCTTTAGCGAACTGAGTATCGCTACCGATAGAGACCTGATTATGGGGACCTACTTCGATAACGGATATCAGGATGCCCGCTTTAGTTGGAAACAGATCCCCACGGAAGAGCCAAACCGCGTCACCGTCGACTACTCCATCGTGGAAGGGGAGAGCCTACTCATCCGCCGTCCTATCGTCACCGGACTGAAACACACTCAAGAATCTCTGGTAAACGGCCAAGTTCGCGTCATCCCCGGCGCCCCGTTGTCACAAAGCGCGATGTTCGAGACGCAGCGGCGGCTCTATGACCTGGGGATCTTTTCCAAAGTCGATGTCGATCTCCAGAATCCCGAAGGCACCGAGCCCGCTAAGAACGTGCTCTTGCAGTTACAAGAGGCCCGTCGCTGGACGGTCGGCGTGGGAGGAGGTGCTGAGTTCGCTCGCATTGGCGGGAATACGGCGGACTTGACATCACCGGTCGGCGATGCCTCGTTCAGCCCCCGACTCACGCTGGAGCTAACCCGGCTGAATCTGCACGGGCGGGGTCATACCGCAAGCATGCGAACCCGTTTCTCGAATCTGCAACAGAGAGCCCTGTTTACCTACGAAGCCCCGCGTTTCACCGGGTCGGACAAGTGGCGCATGATCGTCAGCGGCCTGTTGGATACCTCGCGCAACGTGCGAACGTTTGCTGGAAGGCGATTGGAGGGGGCGCTGCAGCTTCAGCAAAAAATCAACAAGCCTTCGACCGCACTCTACCGTTACACCTACCGGCGCACTTCGATCGACCAGGCTACCCTACAGATCACGCCAGAGCTGATCCCGTTGGCAGCGCAGCCGGTCCGTGTGGCGTTGTTCTCAGGCACCTACATTCAAGACCGCCGAGACGATCCGACCGATGCCACTAAGGGTACCTACAACACTGTCGACCTGAGTCTCGCCTCAAATATCTGGGGATCGCAAGCCGACTTCCTCCGGGTTCTGGGGCAAAATAGCACCTACTACCGGCTGGGGAGAGGGTTGGTCCTCGCGCGGACGGTTCAGCTAGGGCTCATGTCGCCACGCGGCAGTTTTCCACAACCGGTTTCGGCTGCGACAGATTCATTTGATTTCGCTTCGATACCAGATACACGGATTCCTCTGTCAGAAAGGTTCTTTGGTGGCGGGGCCAACTCCCATCGTGGTTTCCCGGTCAACCAGGCCGGGCCTCGTGACCCGACCACCGGATTCCCGATCGGTGGCGGCGCTCTTTTTGTGAACACTGTCGAGCTGCGCTTCCCCTTGGTCGGTGAGAATATCGGCGGCGTGCTGTTTCATGACGCCGGCAATATTTACTCGCGGCCGGGACGAATCAGCTTTAAGGGCTCACAAGAAGCAATCGTCGAGAATGCGGCGACAACCGGCTACGAGTTCGATTACATGGTGCACGCGATCGGCTTCGGCCTGCGCTACCGCACGCCGGTTGGTCCGGTTCGCCTCGACCTGGCATACAGTGTCAACCCGCCGCGCTTTATCGGGTTCCGCGGCACCAGGGACGAACTGCTGGCCGGAGGGGGGTCCATCTCCAACCAACGTATTTCTGGTTTTCAGTTTCACTTTTCCTTAGGTCAGAGATTCTAGCGGGCAAAAGATTCTAGGTCCTCAATGCAGAGATTCCAAATGCAACCTCGAAATAACGCGCTGGTTCCTTTGATCTGCTGCTTGCTGCTCGCCAGTGTCGCGCGTGCGGAGATTCTCGACAAAATCGTCGCCGTGGTTGGCCAGGGCATCATCACCGGCAGTCAAGTCGACCAGCAGTTGCGGTTGGAGTCCTTCATCAATCAGCGCCCCGTGGACAATTCCGTTCAGGCGCGTTCGCTCGCCTTGCAGCGGCTCATCGATCAGAGCCTGATCTCTCAGGAGATGCTGGTCACGAGGTTCTTGGGCGCGAGTGACCCGCAGATTGAGCAGGAACTGGCCGACTCACGCGGGCAAGAATTCCCAAACGGAATGAGCTTCGACGCCGCGCTGAAAGCTTACAACCTCTCCGAAGAAGACCTCAAGGATTTCTTGCGGCGGCAGCTCAACGTGCTGCGGTTCATCGAGTTCCGCTTTCGCACCGGCATGGAGGTATCGGAGGATGAAATCAAGAGCTATTACGAGAATGACTACACGCCGCAGGTGCGGCTCGTGGAAGCAAGAGTTCCCGAGCCGTTAACCGAAGTGCAAGAACAAATTCGTGAGGTCGTCGTTCGGCAGAAGGTCGACGCTCTGCTCGACGATTGGCTCAAGCGAGCCCGTGCCACTTCGCGGCTGGATGTCGTGGAGGGCATGGACTCGGCGGGGATCACAAGGGTACCGTGACGATCGCCTTGGAATCAGTCCGCGGAATTGTCCGCCCTTCCTCGCGATGGCCCAGCTGTCATTTGAACTAGCGCATGCAAAACGCTCTGCTCCAGATCCCGCGAAACCCCTGGACGATCGTGCTCGCCACTGTGGCGGCTGTGCTCTCGATCGCGCTGATCGGACTCCACTTCGTCGCGCAGACGGACTGGTTCAAGCAAGAGATCCACGACCGGCTCGTCGCCGGTCTCGAGGAAGCCACCGGAGGCCGCGTCGAAATCGGCGACCCGGACTTTTCCCTGTTCGGCCGTAGCTTAGAGATTCGCGACCTCACGATTCATGGGAAAGAAACTCCCCCCGCCCCTCCTCTTCTGCAAATCCCTATCGTCCGGCTAAGATTCGGAATCGACTCGCTCTGGGAAGGGCAGGTGTCGCTGCGGGAGCTTCAGTTGCTGGACCTGGCCGCGCATATCGAGGTGGCGGCGGATGGAACGAGTAATGTCCCAGAACCGCCGGCCAACGAAGACCAGCAGTTCGGCCCCGATCTTTTCGACGTCGCGGTTGAGCTGTTTGAGCTGGATCGTGGCAGCGTTTACTGGAACGGCAAGCGCTACGATGCTTCCTTTTTGGCGGAAGACCTGCGTGTCAGGACTCAATTCGACCCCGAAGGCGAACGCTATGTCGCTCGCATTCGGTTGCGCGAATCGTCGGCTGAAATCGGTGAGCTGAGGCCCCTGCTTTCGAGAGGAGAAGCCGACGTCTGGCTTTATCGAGACCGCATCGAAATACCGAACATTTTGCTTGCGGTGGGGGATTCCCAGCTGTCCGGCGATATCCATCTCGATGGCTGGCGGCAGCCAAACGCCGTGGCCAACTATGCAGCGAACATTGACCTTCCCGCGCTTGCCGAATGGCTCGATAACGAAGTGATCCAGAGCGGCACGGCGAACGTAGCGGGCAAGGTGAGCTGGAAAGCCGCCGAACAAGAGCTAACCTATAGCGGTGTTGTGTCCGTTGCGGACGCGAGCGCAAAGACGGCTGTTGGCGCTGTTGGCGCAGTCTCAGCTGAGGCCGAGTTTTCCGGCGACCAAGATAGTCTTGCGATAGCCCCCCTGAGGCTCGGCATCTGGGGCAGCTCACTTAGTGGGTCGGCGAGAGTGGGCAATCTCCAGGGCCCGGCCGCTCCTCACGTGCGGTTGGAAGGCGAGATCCAGGATGTGGCCTTGGATGAGGTTTACGCCGCGCTGGACCCCGTCACTGGGCCGTTCGGATCGCTGGCCCGGTTTGAAACTCTGCCATGGTCTGAAAATCTTCCATGGATGAGTACGCTCGGGGCTCGAATTGAAGTCGAGGGTGAGCCGGAGAATCTGCAGGCTGATTTTACGCTGACGCTTTCGGGTCCGGACATGGCGGCCCCTGGAGAGTCCCCTACCGATCAACCGACGCCCGACCAGCCGGCCGGCCGTACGCCTTTGGACGGCTTTCTCGAGCTGCATTACAACGTTTTCGATCAGACCGCTCAGCTACAAAGATTCGAGCTGAAAACCCCCCATACCCGGATCGAGGCATCAGGAACCGTTGCCTCGAACGCCCATTCCGCATTGCACGTAGCCGTGAACCTGAGTTCCATGAATGACGTCGCCGTTTTGTTCCAAGCCGCGGGCCGAACTCTCGACGACCTTCCTTTTCAACTGAACGGTGATTCGACAGTCGAGGGCGACTTGCGCGGAAACTTTCTCGCCGAGGGAATCCAGCAAGCGATTTTCACCGGGGATTTGACTGTCTCCAATATCCATGTGCAGGGCTACGACATCCATCGCGTTGCCGGTCAGTTCGAACTCGCCCGCGACCGCCTGAACGTCAATGATGCAAGCATCGAATATGACTCGGCCCGTGTGGCCGTCAGCCTAAGCTTGCCGCTGGAGGACGCATCGATTGCCCCTGAGTTGCCCTTGTCGGCCGAGATCGAGATCGTCGGCCTCGACACCCAACCCCTGCTGGCAAAGGCCGGGGTCGACGCCCCGCTGCTGGGAAGGCTCGAGGGCCGCGTGGCGGTTCGCGGGAGTTTTGCTAGCCCAACTGGCGAAGGACGGCTCGAGATGCGCGACGTCCAGCTGCGCGGCGATCCGTTCGAGAGTCTCGCGGGCCGATTCAAATTCAGCAAAGAAAAGTTGACGATCCAATCACTCGAAGTTGTTCGCGAGGGGGCTCGCGTCCAGGGGAATGCGGAGTTCGAACCAGCTCGCAAGCAGTTGACGTTCGAGACGGAAAGCTCCGATTGGCCCCTCGCCTATTTACCCGTGCTGGCTGAGGCGGAGGACCGGCCCAGAGGTACGTTGCGCTTCAAGCTAGCCGGATCCGGCCGCCTGGGGGAGGGTGAGGAGCTATTCGAGGATCTCGAGGCGACCGGTTCCTGGGCGGTACCGGATCTGACGGTCGGAGGCAAAGAACTCGGGCAGTTCGAGGGCGTCGTTGAAACGGTTGGAGACGAAGTCGCGCTCAACTGGCAAGGAAATGCGTTTGCCGGAACCATCGAGGGCCGTACGCGGCTGCAGCCGCGCGGGTCGTTTAACGGACAGGTGGAGTTCAAAGGGATCGACGCGGTTGCGCTTGCTCGCATGGCTGACGTGCCGTTCGCGCAGTTGACGGGGGAACTCGACGGCAGTTGCTCGTTTTCGGGCGACGCTTTGAAACTCGAAGAGCTTCGGGCGAGCGGAGAGATGACGCGCCTCGAGTTTGCGCTGGCCGATATTCCCGGCTCGGAGAATGGTTATTCCATTTCCAATCTCCCTTTTCCGATGCGCTGGAGTCTCGAGAATCAGACCTTGCGGCTCGACCGGATGCGATTGCTCGGCCCAGGGCCCGCCGATGCTCCCGAGCAGGAAGGAACAGATGTCGAAATCAACGGCACTGTTGGATTTGGAGCGCCGGGGGATTTCGACCTGGCCTTGACGGGAACCTTCAATCTCGCCGTCGCCCAGAGTTTTGACTCGAACCTGAGAGCGGCCGGGGTTTCGACTGTGCAGATCAAGGTCTCGGGGGACTTGAGTGATCCGGTGGTACGGGGCAGTCTGGAAGTGAGAAATGGCACGCTCCGCTACGCCGAGTTACCAAACGGCCTGAGCGGAATGAACGGTCGAGTAACCTTTACCGGCAAGCATGTTCGAATCGATGAACTCACCGCGGCCACCGGTGGAGGGCGGGTGCGGCTATCGGGCAATGCGGACTTTGAAGAAACCTTACGCTACAGCTTCAGCGCGGAGGCCGAAAAAGTTCGCATCCGCTACCCGCCAGTGAGTACCATCGTGGACGGTGAATTTACTCTCGCCGGCACCGACGTCCAAAGTCTCTTGAGCGGGGACCTTGTTGTCGAGCGTGCCGCCCTGAGTCCGGACATCGATCTGGGTGGGATTCTGGCTTCGCTCGGAGAGCCATCGGCTGCACCGGCCAGCGGCCCGGCGCTCTCGAACATGCAGCTCAGCGTTCTGGTCAGGTCCATCCCGGGCCTGCGAGTCGAAACGAATCTCGTTCGTGACATGCAGACGCGGATCGACCTGCGCGTGACCGGAACCGCGCTACAACCGTCGCTATTTGGGCGCGTCAGCGTGACGCAAGGCGAGGTCTCGTTCCACGGCGGGCGATATTTCATCAACCGAGGAGATGTGGATTTCGTAAGTCCTTTCCGCATCGAGCCCGTCGTCAACTTTGAGCTCGAAACGCGCGTCCGCGACGTGGACGTGGCCCTTGTCCTTTCCGGTCCGGCGCGGAAAATGAACCTCAGCTACCGCTCGGATCCGCCGTTGCAGTTCAACGAACTGGTCAGCCTGATCACAGCCGGCCGGGCTCCCAGCCAGGACCCCGTTTTCGCCTCCCAGCAAACAATCGCACAGCAGGGCATCTTGCAGGCCGGGGCGAACACGGTGCTTTCCAATGCTCTGGCGCAGCCTGTTTCCGGGCGACTACGACGCTTCTTTGGGGTGAGCCGGTTGCGAGTCGATCCCCAGATTGGCGGCGCCGAGGCCAATCCCAGCGCTCGTATCTCAACCGAACAGCAACTGACGAACGACCTGACTCTGATCTACAGCTACGATCTTTCCTCCGCCCAACAGCAGGTTGTGCGGGTCGAATGGACCCCCAGTCGTCGCTTTTCGCTGATCTTCACACGCGACGAAAACGGGCTCGTCGGCGGCGACTTTCTGTACAAGAAAAGGCTGCGCTAAGTGAAGACTTGGGATGAGTTGCGCCAGCAGATGGTTGACCGGCAGCTCCGCAGGCGCGGCATACGGAGTGAGCGCGTTCTTCAAGCGATGGAAACCGTTCCCCGTCACGAATTCGTGCCACTCGCCAGCCGCAATCGCGCTTATGCCGATGAACCGGAGCCTATCGGGGCGCTGCAAACGATCTCGCAGCCCTATATCGTGGCGGCCATGGCCGAGGCGTTGAATCTCGAGGAGAGCGATACGGTTCTAGAAGTTGGGGCCGGGTGCGGTTACAGTGCGGCGGTGATGGCGCTCTTGGCGATGCGCGTTTACGCTATCGAAATCGAGCCCGCCCTCGTGAACTCAGCCCGCGACAACCTAGCGCGGACCGGTTTCGCGGAACGGGTCACTGTCATCGCTGCGGACGGGACTCTCGGGTATCCACAGGAAGCGCCTTTTCAGGCAATCTCGGTCGCCGCCGCGGCCCCGGCTGTCCCTCCCGCGCTGCTGGAGCAGCTCGACCCCGAAGGCGGACGCCTAGTGATTCCAGTAGGTTCGATTTACGATCAGGAGTTGCGGCTCATTCGAAAGTTCGGGAAGAAGTTCGACACTCGCATCATCACCGGCTGCCGCTTTGTACTGCTGCGAGGAGAACAGGGTTGGCAGGACTAGCGGGTGGCCGGGAACACGGCCGCGGGCCTCAGCGCGGCGGGGCTACCCGTCAACGGGAGACTTGAGGAAGCCGTGACCAAACACATCATTGTCGGCACGGCGGGCCACATCGATCACGGCAAAACCGCCCTTGTCAAAGCGCTGACCGGTATCGATGCCGATCGGCTCGAGGAAGAAAAACGCCGCGGTATTACGATTGACATCGGTTTCGCGCATCTCGATTTGGGCAACGACCTGCGACTGGGGTTCGTCGACGTACCGGGGCATGAGAAGTTCGTCAAGAACATGCTGGCCGGCGTCGGCGGCATCGATCTTGTCATGCTCGTGATCGCCGCCGACGAGTCGATCATGCCGCAGACCCGTGAGCACTTCGACATTTGCCGGTTACTGGATATTCCCAAAGGGCTTGTCGCCGTCACGAAAACCGACATGGTCGACAGCGAGTTCGTCGATCTAGTCACGCTTGAAGCCGAGGAATATCTCACCGGATCATTCCTTGAAGGGGCGCCGATCGTCCCCATCAGCTCAAAGACCGGGGAGGGTATTGAAGAGCTCCAGCAGCAGCTCGGACGCTTGGCGCGTGAAGCCGAACCCAAGAACAGCCGCCATCATTTCCGGCTCCCGATCGACCGTGTTTTCGTCATGAAGGGCTTCGGCAGCGTAGTAACCGGGACGATGGTTTCCGGTTCGCTGGGCATCGACTCGGAGGTCGAGATTCTGCCGGATCAGAGGCGGGTGCGGGTGCGCGGCATCGAAGTTCATGACCGCCAAGCTGAGCGTGCTGTCGCGGGCCAGCGGACCGCCATTAACCTCGCCGGCGTTGACGCGTCGAGCTTGCATCGTGGCATGGTGTTGGCAGCGGCCGGCAAGTTCCAGCCCAGTCTCCGGATCGACTGCTCGCTGGATTTGTTGCCATCGGCAAGACCTCTGAAGTACGGTGCTCGTGTCCACTTTCACACCGGCGCGGCGGAGATCGAGGGGCGCGTCTACTTCCTTGACCGGCGAGCGGTGCTCAAGCCGGGCGAGTCAGCCTATACGCAGGTCCGTTTTCAGGATCCTCTCGTCGTACTCAGAGGAGACCGCTTTATTGTCCGGCAGTTCTCTCCCGTGGTCACGATTGGCGGCGGGGTGGTGCTAGACAATCTAGCGCCTCGCCATCGCAACTCGGAAGATTGGTTGTCCAAGCTGGAGGCGCTTGAAACAGGTCAACCCAACGAGATATTGGAGGCGCTGATCCGGGGCGAACCCTACGGTCTCAGCTCAGCCGAAATCATCTCCCGAACGGCCTGGCTCGATGAGGAATACGAGCACTCCGTTCGAGCGCTTGAACAGCAAGGCGTTGCGGTCAAAGTACACGATTCGCCAACTTGGCTGGTGCATCGTGATCCGTTTCGCGCGGCCTTGAACCAGGTCAGCGTTTTTCTCGGGCTGTTCACAAGGAGAACCCGCTCCTGCCCGGCGCTCCGAAGGAAGCCCTGCGCAGTACGGAGTTCGCCAGCGCGCCCGCGTTCTTTATTGATGCGCTGCTCGCCCGGCTCGTCCGCGATAAGAAGGTGGCCATCGACGCGGAACCGGTGAGATTGCTGACTCACCGGGTGGTCCTGCAGCAGGACGAACAAGAGGCGCGTGACAAGATCGTCTCCGCTTTTGAGCAGGCGGGCCTGGCAGTGCCTGCACTACCCGAGTTGCTTTCTCAGTTGCAGATCGACGCGCCCCGAGCACGAAGGATTCTGCAGGGATTGCTTCGGGAAAAACTGCTCGTAAAAGTGACCGCCGATCTCGTCTTCCACACCGATTCCATCGAACGGCTAAAGAGCCTGCTACAAGACCGAAAAAGGGAGTCGGATCGAATCACCGTGCCCGTCTTCAAGGATTTGGCGGAAATCAGTCGTAAATACGCAATACCGCTACTCGAGTACCTCGATCGCGAAAAGGTAACCCGGCGGGTGGGCGATGAGCGACTTATCCTGTAAGCGGGCGCCTTTTCCGGGGAAAGCTCTGACAACCCAACAGAGCCGTGGACGGAAGTCCACGGTTGCGTCGGCCTCCGGGGCCGACGTTCCAGGCCGACAGTGGGGGCGTAGCGCCCTAAGCCCGAGCGTGGACTTCCGTCCGCGCCTATGTTGTTCCAGATCGAGGTGATTGCATCAGGGGACGATGATTCGGATGAATCCGTCACTGTCGATTGCAGCTCGGTCGCCGGTTTCCAGCCACCCGTCCCTCGCGGGAGCACCATCCGCCTCATCCGCGTAGCCCAGCATGCGGCCTGGGCCTTTGACTAGCAGCAACCCCTCTTGATCGGGCGGCAGCGTATCCCCTGATGACCCGTCGACGACCTTGGCGCTCACTCCCGGGACGGGATGCCCTACCGTCCCCGGCTTACTGCCGAGTTGCTTTTTGTGTCCCTGTTCGTAGCCGGGTAGGTTGACGGCGACGACGGCCGTCATCTCCGCGAGCCCGTAACCCTCCATTAGCTCCACTCCGAACTTCTCCTGAAATCGGCGCGCAAGGTCGGGGTCCATCCCCGATCCTCCCACCAGAGCGAACCGCACCGTGCCGAAATTCTCTGGCCGGACGTCCGACAGATAGGCCGAGTATTGCGACGGCGTCGCAACCAGGATCGTACCGTTGTATCGCCCGGCCAATTGCCCAAGACCTGCCGCGTCCGCCGGATCGTTGTGGTAAAGAACGCCGCAGCCAGACAGCAGCGGAAACCACAGGGTCGCCGTCAATCCCAAGGCGTGATGAAAAGGCAAGCTGCCAACGACTCGATCTTTTCGATTGACCCAGAACACCTGCTCAAACGCCTCGACGTTCGAGACGATGTTGTAGTGCGAAAGCATCACGCTTTTCGCGGCGTCCGACACGCCGGCTGTCTGAACTAGTGTTGCCAGGCTATCGGGCGTCTCCTCTTTGCGGTGATAGATCGCTTCGAGCAGGCGCGCCGGCAGCAGGAAGACCGCGGCGGCCGCTATCGCTCGGCCCAGCCCGGATCGCCTGTTTGCCAAGTCCTCTAGGAAAAGCGCCTCTGCAAACTTTGTGCTCGAATCGGTCTCCAGCCGGCGGGAACAGATGACCGTCCGAATGCCGCATCGCTCGACGATTTGGGAAAGCTGATCACTTTCCGTCTCACCAAGACTCAGCGATTCGTTCCGCGGCAGGTTGACGGGGACGCAGCCTGCGAACAACACGGCGAGGTTCGCGATCACCGCCTCCGTGGAAGGCGGCAGCTGCAGTCCGACTTTCCTCGGCCGGGCCGGGCCGCCCTGACCGCCACGCTGCCTAATAGACTTTCTCAGTTGCCTCGCCAGCAATAGGCTCTCAACGAGCAGAGAACCATACGTCAATCGGCGGTGGCTGTCCGCGGCAGCAAGGGAAAACCAGTTCCGCTTAGCGGTGCGTATGAACCGCAGATGCAATTGGTCGCGCCTGGATCTGCGAAGTAGCGCCGCCTCGCTGCCCAGTTCTAGGACCGCCTGCCGCACTTCCGGAGCATTGGCCGACCCGGGAAGCGGCGCGCCGAATGACACCGTGACGGGATACGGAAAACGCTCCGGACGCCGGAAGAAAGGACGCCCGTCCTTGAAGCTGAAGATGCTCCCCCAGACCCGGTCCAGGTTCACCGGGATGATCGGGACGTCGAGCCCTTCAGCATCCAGCCCTTCCATCATTCGTTCAAATCCTCGTTTGAACGGCAGCATACCGCCCGTTCGGCTCACCGACCCTTCGGCGAATATACAGACAATGTGGCCCTGTCGCAGTTGGTCCCGAGCCAGCTCGATCGATTCGGCGACTTTCTCAGGGTCACCGCCCTGAATCGGGATCGCGTTCATCTTCCGCAAGATCCAGTGAAAGGGCCGCTGCTCGTAGTACGGCCGATAGACCAGGAAACGGACGAAGCGCTGCACGCAAGCGCCCACGAGAAAGCCGTCGATGAATGAAACGTGATTGCTAACCAGCAATGCCGGGCCGCGAAACGGGACATTCTCCTGTCCAACGATTCGAATGCGATAGAAGGTATGGGTCACCATCCACAGAACAAAACGGATCAAGAAGTCGGGAACGACTGTAAGCATGTAGAGCGTCACGGCGAAGGTGACCCAAGCGAAAATCCCGATGATGCGGTCCGCCGCGTAGGCAAGAACGTCGGCCAGCAAATAGAGCGCGCCCGACGCCAGCAGCACGCCGAGCATATTCACGAAGTTGTTTGTGGCGATGAGGCGACCGCGCTCGCCCGAGCCGCTACGCTGCTGAAGCAGCGATGTGAGCGGCACGATAAACAGGCCGCCGGCAAACCCGAGCAAGCCCATCGACACTGCCGCCCAAATGTAAGAGCCACCCGACCAGGCCAACCATAGTCCGGCGATCCCCATGCCGATCGAGCCGAGCGGCGTGAGCCCGAGTTCCACTTTGTCCCCCGACAAACGGCCCGCCGCCATGCTCCCGAGGGCGATGCCGATACCCAAAGAGGTAATCAGGCGGGCGCTCCATTCTTCAGTCACGTGGAGCACGTCACGCCCGAACAAAATGATGTCCAGTTGCAAGAGCGCTCCCAGCATCCAGAAATAGGAGATCCCCAGCACCGTCAGCCAAAGCGCTTTGTCTGCCCGCAAAAGCCGAAACCCGGAGAAGATTTCCGACCAGGGATTGAGAGCCAGCGCTTTTCTGGACTGCGGATCGGGCACTCTCCCGATGCCAAAACTTGTTGCGAATCCGACCAACGCCACTGCGGTCAACACGCAGCCAATCAGCCAGGTGCGTTCCCGCCAAACCGCAAGCAGCTCCCCGCCGATCCAGGTGCCGACGATAATCGCCAGATTCGTGCTCATTTGAATCAGTGCATTCCCGCGCGAAAGGTCTTTGTCACCGACCATCTCCGGCAGGATTCCGTACTTCGCCGGACTGAACAATGTCGACTGCAAGGCCATCAGGAAAAGCACAACCAGCATCAGCTCGAAGTTCTCCAAATACAAAGCCAGAACGGCCAGCCCCATCGAGCCGGCCTCCATCGACTTGGTCGCAATCAGGACTTTGCGTTTGTTATAAACATCCGCCAAATGCCCGGCGTACCCCGAGAAAAGCAGGAAGGGCAGGATGAAGACAGCACCGACCAGGGCCAGCTCGCGTCCACCACTGGCGGTGCTGCTGACCGCAGTGACCGCGAGCAACGTTACGACGATCTTGTAGACACTGTCGTTGAGGGCGCCGAGGAACTGGGTCCAATAGGAGGGCTTTAAAGCCGCTCACACGAAGAAGATCGCTAAATCGCCCAAAGGCCATGGGATTGGGAACGGTACGGCTCAAGAAAGCTGCACTACTCTACCAGGGTAGATTCAATCCACCCCAACTTGCGGCACGATCCAGATCCGTCCGTAAGGATGCTGGTCGCACGCGAAAGCGTTTCGAAAACCCGTAGCGCAGGGCTCGTCAGAGACCTGCGGCTTTTCAATAAGTTCACCCGCCGGGTGCGGCCCGCCAACAGGCCGCAGGTCTCTGACGAGCCCTGCGCTGATATGGTGTAACCTGTCAAGTTTGCGCGCACGACTGCTGTCGCGCGGAGCCTCAACTCCGCGTTGGCCAACGAACGAGGACAAGAAGAACAGCCTGTGGAAGAGAGCGTTTACGACGATGGATCCATCTGATATTCGCGGGTTCTCGCCAGAGTAGTCTGCGTCGTGGAGCTGCCTCACTCTACGGACGAAGGTCGTTCAACCGAGCGCTTCCTTGACGAAGGTCGCTCCATCAAGCGCTTCTTAGCGCAGTCGAGGGTTCTCCTGGCAGGCTCAGTTTCCAGTCAGCCGTCCTCCTTGTCCTACCTTGTGAGGCTGCCGCCCGAAGCCGGCAACCAAAATCGTTATCGCTACCGCTTGCTGGCAGTTCATCGTCCTCGGCAGCTAGCCATCGCCCTCATATAAGGTGCCTCTTGGCGGCCGGACGGGTTCTGTCAAGGGCGCGGGTTACCGCGGCGAAGCGTACCCTTGACAGGTTTCGGCCGGTCGCCTACGACGTCAATCGAGGGCGATGGCGGTCTCCCTGGCGGTCTCCTTGTCGGCCGTCTCCCTGGCGGTCTCCTTGTCGGCCGTCTCCCTGGCGGTCTCCTTGTCGGCCGTCTCCCTGTCGGCCGTCTCGAGCGTTCAGCAAGCATTCAATCCCTGTTTCTCCTGTTGTGTTCGGGTCTGTTCGATCACGATTGCCCAGATGAATCCCAGCAGTTCCCGCGCGATCGCGGTCACGACGACATTCGCGTGTTTGCCGTTGTTGCGCAGCTTGCGAAAGCGACCGCAAAGCCGCACCTGCGCCTTCCAGGCGATCGCTTGGACTGGGGGCGACGCCTTCTCGGCACGGCGTTGAATCAGCCGCGAGCGGCGTGCCGGGAAGCGATACGCCCAGGAGCATTCGACCAGCAGACGGCGAGCTTCCTCGTTGCCTGCTTTGGTGATCGCGCCTTGACGGCGTCGCGCTCCGCTCGTGTTCTCCGATGAAGTCACACCGACGAAACCCATCAGCTCGCGCGGGGAGTCGAAGCGTGTGAGATCGCCCAGCTCGGCCAGCAACGTCATCCCCGCCAGCCAGTCCACGCCCCGCAGCGCCGTCAACGCCTGCGCTGGCCCTCCCAGGCTCCAGCCTTCCAGCTGATCATGCAACTGCTGCTCGAGGCGAGCCGTTCGGCTTTACGCCTGGCGTATCGCCTCGGCGTATTCTTCGTAGGCGATCTGCGAGGCCGGCTGCTCAAAGCGTTGCGTCTCGAGCCAGCGAAAGTGCGCTTGCGTCCAATTCTTGCGCCCGGGGAAACGCTTGTCGTGGCGCAGCAGCATAGCTCCGAGGCGTTGACGAAGTTGTTTGTCGATGAGTTTGCAGTCGCCGCGCGCGCGGCTCAGATCGCGGATCGCTTCGTGTTCCGGAGAGGGCGTCCAGACCGTGCTGAGCTCGCCGGCGCGATCGAGCCGAGCCAGGGTCAGCGCGTCGCGCCGATCGGTCTTGACGCGATCGCCGGATTTGCGCGGGGTCAGCGACGGCGCGACCAGGTCGCCATCGTGTTCGGTGTCACGAATCTGCCGGCAAATGCCGTAGCCACAGGGGCCGGCTTCGTAGCAGTAGTGCAGCCTCTGACCAGACGGGGCGAGTGCGGAAATCAAGCGACGAATGGCTTCAGGCCGGTTGTCGATCTTGCCGTAGAAATGCGCCTCGCCCCGCCGCGGCGACAGCGACCGAGATATTGTTTTTGTGAACGTCCATCCCGACGTATTTGTCGTAGATGGGTATCCGGTTGACTCAGGTAGCCCCAATATCTTGTGGTTTGGGGATTTTCTTGGGTTCTGTAACCGGGTGAACAATCATCTTGTAAGTCGCCGGATCCACGGCTACCGCCTGCTGGACGAGCCGATAGAAGAGTTTGCCGCGGCTTTTGGATTTGCGGCGGTTGAAACGGAAGGTGAACTCGTCCAGGTAGTAGTCCAGATGTTTGTGGCTCACGGCGCCCTGATGGGTGCCCAGCAGCCAGCGCTTGAGCAGTGACATCACGCGGTGGACGCGGGGCATCAATTCCGACGCGGACTGCTCCTGCCTGCTGACAACTGTGACCTGATGGACGTAGCCTTCCTTTTTCAACCCGGAGTAACCGGGCCAGCCGTCGGTATGCACCACGCTGCCCGGCTCGATGCACTCCTCCACGAAAGGCAACAGGCTCTCGCCCGAGGCATCCTCGATTCTCTTCATGCGAATCCGGCCGATACCCCGCCCATCCTCTTGAGCGGCTACTGCGATCAATGCTTTGTTTTTCAGGTTTCGGCCCCGCAGGCCCTCTTCGAGCCCGCCCCAGTAGCTTTCATCGACTTCCACCGTCCCGGCGAGCAAATCCCGTCCCGGCCGCACCATCGCGCGCCGCATTTTGTGCAGCCAGGTCCAAGCCGTTTCGTACCTGTTGAGCCCCAACACTCTTTGCAGTCCCAAAGCGCTGGCTCCGGTCTTTTGGGTGGTGACCCACCACATCGCACGAAACCACAACGGCAAAGGGCTGCGCGTGTCCTGAAAGATGGTCCCGGCGGTCACCGAGGTTTGGCGCCCACACGCAGCGCACTGCAGCAGCACTTTTCGCAAAGGCCACGACTTTCCACAACCGCAACCCGGACAGCGGAAACCGTCCGGCCAGCGCAGCCGGAACAGATACTCCCGGCAGGCCTCCTCACTGCTAAAACGGGCCTCGAACTCTGTCAGGTTCTGAGGGCAATCTTCCATCTGCCGGCATACTACATCTTGGGGCTACCTGAGTCAACCGGATACCCATCTTGTCGTAATTGTTGCACTTGTTCATCTCTTTGTTGAACTCGCTAGACTCTTTCATGACCTGTCCTCCTCGATGCGGCTCTGCGCATCTGTTTGAAGCGTAACCCGCGACTCTCGCGGTTGGACAGGTCACTCCATCTTCTCTACGGAGTTCGCCAACAACTCAGCAACGCAAAGGTCGCCTTACGGACGGATTGTGGGCACGACTGGTTATTGGGAGTTTCTGTCATAATCGTGCAGGCTGGATCGGTCTGAAACTGGATTGCTAGACGCGCCGCCGTCAACCACCGGCTCCACTTCCAGCCACGATCGTCACCGAATCAGCCCATGCCCAACACCATCCGAGCGGTCTTACTCGTCCTGTCACTCATCGGCGCAAATCTGGCCACGACGCCGCTATCCGCTCAGCAACTCGCCGACGCGGCAAGCCCAGCGCAGCAGAAAAAGGAACGGGTCTTCTACTTCCCCAAACCCCGTCAGCGAACTGCCTACGAGCCGCCGATGAAGCCGGTCACTCACCTGGGGGACCTGAAGGCCAAGGACGCGGGTCAGGCAACTTGGCGTGAACTAGTCATCGCCGACAACAACAGCCGCGCCTACATGGTTCAGCAGCAGCCGGGTTCAAAGTACGAGCGCAGGATGTACGCTGACTCGCCGGCATGGTGGGCCGTAGTCGAAGGCCGCGTCGACTTCGAGATCGAGCGACCCGACGGCACGTTCGAAAAGATTGAGGAGCGGAAAGGATCCTACGTGTTCGCGCCAGAACGATTGCTGCATTCGCTGGAAGTGGTGGGGTCCGAGCCGGCGATTCGCTTCGAGGTGACGCTTGCGGGCGCGACGCCAGTTTTCGAACAACCCCCAAAATCTCGCGGCGACCGATCAACCGAATACGTCCCGATTCGCCTGAGCACCGGGCCAAACCCGCTGGACGTGCCCGACCTCGACGGCAAGCCTTGGTCCCGCCATGTCAATATCTACGACCTTGCGGAAGCGAACAAGGGCAAGCCGCGCTGGAGCCGTCCCGCGATACGCAAGAACCGCGCTCGTGGCAATTTCATCTGCGGACAAGCCAGCGCTGAAAGAAAGATTGAACCCGGCTATCGCGGCCACTTCCACTCGGACTTCGCTGAATTTTGGGTGATTATGCTCGGCGAGTTGCAATGGATTTTCGAGGGCGACCTCGAACATCCCGTGATCGCCAAGCAAGGCGACATTGTCTACGCCCCGCCCAAAACTTTCCACATTCCGCAATTCCGAGGAAGCGACGGGCTCAACTGCCGACTGACCAGCAGCACCTTTCCGAGTGCGAATCACTTATTCGATGCGCCACACTGATTCGTTGTGGCCTGAGGAAACGACAACATGAAAGCTTGGCGATTTTACGGTTTCAACGACATGCGGCTCGACGACGTGCCGGACCCGGCGCTCCGGGAAGACCACGTCGTGGTCGAAATCCTCTGCATCCAGCCGAGCGTGACCGAAGCCCAACTCGCGCACGGGATCTCCACGGTCGCTTATGACGACGTCAAACGGAAGCTGGAGACCGAGGCGCCGGTGCAACTATTTGGACACGAATTCTGCGCGCGCGTCATCGAAGCCGGTCCGAAGTCACGGTTTCAGGCCGGCGACCGCGTGGCGGCGCGAGCGAAGCTTCCGTGCCTGACATGCTCCCTGTGCCAGGCAGGAAGAGGCGAGCTTTGCAGAGACGGTCCGATCGTTGGATTTCAACTGCCCGGGTGTTTTTCCGAGCGCGCGCTCTTGCCAGAGCTGGCTCTCGTGAAGGTGGACGATCGCATTTCTGATAGCGAGGGTGCTTGTCTGCAATCGCTGAGCGACAGTCTCGCGGCCGTTGACACCGCCGGCATTCAGATCGGGGATACGGTGGCCGTCTTTGGCCAGGGAAGCATGGGGCTCGAATGCATGCAGGTGGCTCGTGCCAGCGGTGCGGGCAAGCTGATTACAGTCGATGTCCGGGATGAATCGTGCCGGATGTCGACTGAGCTGGGAGCGACGCATTCGATCAACGCGAAGCGCGATGAACCAGTGGCCGCCATTCTCGATCTGACTGGGGGGCACGGCGCCGACGTTGTTTTCGAGTGCGCCGGTGGTAGCCCGAAGCAGGGGCTCGCCGGGTCCCGAACGCTGGGTCAGGCGATGGAAGCCGTTCGTTCCGGCGGTAAGCTCGTCGGCGTATCGTTCTTCGGCGCGCCTCTTGAAATCGACGTCGATCGCATGCGCGTCCGCAGCTTGCGTTGGCTCTTCCCCGACATCAGTACGTTTGGCCATTTGGAACAGACAGTTCGCCTGGCGGCTTCTGGAATGGTGCGCATCAAACCGACGATCACTCACATTCTGGAAGGGATCGAGTCAGTGCCGCAGGCTTTCGAAATCACCGCCAACAAAGGCAAATACGCGGCGATCAATCCGGCGCAAGTCATGATGTCGGCCGGCACAGCTTGAAGGTCTCATCCCCGGTAACATAGGCATGCGGAATCTATGATGCAACAACAAACTATACGTGCTATCTGCTGGACCTGCTGCTACGCGGCCTACTGCTGCTTGCTATCGACGCTGGCGGCGCAGGGAGGCGACTGGCCGACGTTCGGGCGTGACCCGCAACGAACGGGTTGGGCCAGGGATGAGACAACGCTCAATACGGAAAACGTATCTGATCTTGAGTTGAAATGGAAAACCAAGGTCGACAATCAGGGCTCCCTGCTCTTCGCGTTGACAGCCCCCATCGTGGCTGTGGACGTGCCGACAAGCGGCGGGGCAAAGAATGTCGTCTACGTGGCCGGGAAAGAAGGGAAGGTCTTCGCGTTGGATTCTGGCGCCGGCGAGATCCTGTGGGAGTGGGAAGTTCGATCGTATTCCCTGCCCAACAATATTGGGCTGCAGGGGACGGTCTATTGCCCTAACGGTGTCAACGCCACGCCGACCTTCGACAGGCGGAGCGGCATTCTCTATACGCTGGCCGAGGACGGTGTGCTCTACGGGCTTGACATGGGCAGCGGTGCGGTGCGGTTTGGGCCTGTCCAATTCGTGGCTCCGTTTGCGAAGAGTTGGAGCCTGAATCTCATAGGCGACACGATCCATACGACGCTGGCCCAAGGCTGTGGCGGAGGGCTGGGCGGATTCTATTCCATGGATATCCAGGATCGGCATCATCCGCTCGTGCGGCAGCTTCTTCTCTCCAACACGAATACCGGGGGCATCTGGGGACGGGGTGGTCCCATCATTGGAGAGAACGGCCGCGTTTACGGTTCCACGGCGGATGGGCCGTTTGATCCTTACGTGGGCGACTACTCGAACAGCGTCGTCGCCGCGTCGCTCGACGAACTCGATCTGGTCGACTACTTTACGCCGGCGAATTGGCTTGAGGTCTATCGATATGATCTGGATTTCGGCAGCGCGAGTCCAGTGTGGTTTGGCTGGAAGGATTACAATTTGCTCGCCAGCGGAGCGAAAGAGGGCGTCTTGTACCTGCTGGATGCCGACTCGCTTGGCGGCAAAGATCATCAGACGCCATTGCTGGCCGGGATCAAGCTCGGGAACGATCCGAAGTCGAGCACGTCCGAGGGGATTTGGGGGGGCTCTCGATGTGGCGGGACGAAGAAGGCGGGACCTGGCTCTACGTTCCGGTATATGGCCCGGTTTCCGAATCCGCACCGGACTTTCCCCTCGCCCAAGGTCCCATCACTGACGGCAGCGTGATGGCATTCAAGGTCGTTCAAGACACTGAAACGAACAAGCCCCGACTGGAGCCGGCGTGGATCTCAGGCAACCTCAAAGTCCCGGACCCTGTCGCCATAGCGAACGGCGTGGTCTTCGTCCTCGAGACTGGCGAAAACCCCAATCAGAGAGGTGAATGGAAGACCCCAGGAGTCGGTGCGCGTACTAGAAACACGAAACCGGCGGTTCTCCACGCGCTCGATGCCCGCACGGGGAAGGCCCTCTACAATAGCGGCGACGCGATGAGCACCTGGGTTCATTTCAGCGGGTTGGCCGTCGCCGAAGGACGCATCTACACGGTAGACTACGATTCCAACGTCTACTGCTTCGGTCTCAAAGGGAAGTAAGCTCCGAGCCTGGGGGCGGGGACAGCCAAACCGTTTTAGTCACGAGCCGATTCGTTGCCCCCTGCCGACTCCGTTGGGCCGAACAAATCGACGAAAGTTTGCGGCAGCGTGAGGGCTCATGCCACCTGGCTTCTCGTGGTTGGGGCTAGACCGCTCTCGGGAAAAACTTGCTGATCTCTTTGGGCGGCGTGGTGGCCAGGGAAACAATTATCAGCGCTAGCACGGATGCCGGAACGATAACTCCAGCCGGTATGAGCCCGGTCCCGGCGACCGTGTAAGTTCCTTCGACCCGCATTGATTGGCTGAAGAAGTACGCCCACAAGCCAACAACCGTAAAGATCGCGGCGGCGGCTCCTTGTTTCGTGCTCCGCTTCCAATAAAGAGCGGCGACAAAGGTGGGCAACAATCCCGCGAAACCGGTTAGCGACCAAACTCCCAAGGCGAATATGGATTGCGTAGTGACAAGTGAAAACAGAAATGCGAGGAGCAAGAAGAGTGCGACGAAAACACGTCCAAACAAGACCTGCCGTTGCTCGGAAAGCTTGTTGTCGAAACCGTAGTGCCGGACGATATCTTGTGTAAACATCGTCCCCAGGGCTAGGCTTTGCGAATCCAATGACGACATAATCGCCGCAAACACGCCGGCGCCGAGACAGCCGGCCAGCAAGCCTCCTGCGTTACTGAGAATCAGCTTGACCAGAATAGGGCCGTCAAGCGGCGGCGGGAAGTCGATGCGCCCAATCGCCCCCAGCGCCACGCTCGGGAACCAAACCACGGCGAAACAAAGCGGGTAGAGGACGATTGCCGAGCGAAAGGCCGCGGCATTTTTGGCGGAGAGCCAATGGCTGAAAAGATGCGGGAAGGCGCCGATGGAGAGGGGCAGCAGCAGATAGGAAACCATCTGGAGCGTCCGAAAGCGCCCTGTTCCGAAAACGACCAGGTCGTGATGAGTTTCGCGCAGGGTTTCCATGGCGCCGCCGATTCCGCCGTAACGGCCAACGATAACGAAAAACTCCACGGCTCCCACCACCATGAATACAACCGTCTGAAACGCGTTGACCCAAGCCGTGCTACGCATCCCGCCGTAGCTAACGTAGCCGAAGATCACGGCGCAGACGAGCAGACTGCCAACCCAAGACGGAACGCCCGAGGCAGCCCCGCCGCTGATTGCGGTCAGCGCGTCACCGCCTCCCTTGACGCCGATCAGCATATAAGGCAGCATTAGCAGGATCAGAACGACGAAGAGGAGAGTCCCCAAGGGGCCCGAGCCGTAGCGGTCGCGAATGAACTGCACCTGCGTCAGGTAGCCCCGTCGCTTGCCGAGCCACCAGCAGCGCGTCCCGATGAAGTAGAACAAGAACGGAATGACGAGTGCCGAGCTGGAGCCCATCAGCGCGAATACCCGGATGCCCTGGCGATGGGCCTCGCCCGACGCACCGAGCATTGTGAACGCTGTCATATTCGTGCCGACGAGAGTCATCAACAGAATGAAGGGGCCGATGGATCGGCTGGCCAGGAAGTAGTCTTCTCCTGTCCCGCGAAAAAGGCGATGCCCGAGCACGCCGACCAGGATGACGACGAGCAGATAGGCGATGACGACGGCGAGGATCATTGATGCTTTTTGGGGATGCTAATCCTTGTCGAGGTAGGGGGGCCAGGCACGCTTGACGACAACGAGCATCGCGGCGGCCACGAGAACGCAAAAGCCGATGTGGTAGAGCAGGTTGACCGGGAGGCCGAGGATCAGGCTATCGCTCTCCCAAAGCCAGAAGTTTTCGAATAGCAGGACGAGGATTGGGATCAGCAGTAGCACCCAGCGTGGATGGTGACTGCGATTCAACGCTGGGTGCCGTTGCCGATTATGGCAGAAAATCTAAAATGGCCCGACAGAGCCGTGGACAGAAGTCCACGCTCCTGATGGCCACCGCGTCTTCATCAAGTCTTCATCCCCTCCAAGTGAGGGTGTCGATCTGCGGCAGGTCTGGCAAGTCGTTGAGAACGAAGCGCCTCCAATCCGCGTCGCTGTCGAAAAGCTGCTGCCACCGCTCGCAGAGTTGGAGCGGGAGTTGGCGGGCGAGGCGGTCCTGGAGCCAGAGAACGGCGAACCTTGATCAGCCGTGGGCTGCAAAGCCCCACGGGTTGGGCGTGTAGTCAGACACCGCTCCCACACTGAGGCGTGCTTCAAAGCTCCTCATTCGACCGTCCCCCAAGCCCCGAACCCTTCCGACAGCAACCCCTTTACGCAACTCTGCATGGAGGCGCACTCGCCGGTTGAATGTTTGAGCGGTGGCACTTCCCCGTAGCGGTCCTGCATCCCGAAACCCCAGGCGGCCTCCCCGTCGCGGGCGTGGTCGAAGACTTGCCACAGCACGATGTAGGGACAGCCCCAGTCCACGGCGGCTTGCAACGCACTTTTAAGCCGGGGCAGGATGCCGCCCGTCGAGAGGTGCTCGAAACGGTCGCGGGAATAGCCCACCTCGCCGACCATGACGAAGCGGTCACCGAAAGTTCTCCTGCCGGTGGGCGAAACCGAATCTCGCGCTTTGCTTCGGATGAGATTCAGGTCGCGCTCAAGCCGCAGTCCTGTCTCGACGGGATCAACATCGGGCTCCCGTGTCTCGAAGGGCGAGTTCGTCGACTCGTAGGCTGAGTAGGAAAGCAGATCGAAGGAAACATGCGGCACGACGTCGTTCAGTGCGTTCCAGCCGCGACGCTTTTCGGTTGGCTCCGGGAACGGCGCCTTACCGAAACCGCGGCTTTGCTTGGCGATCCGCAGATTCACGAGAGAGATCTCGAATGCATGAAGAATACGCAGCCGCGCTGACGTGTGAGCCTCACGGGCAACACGGATGGCCTCGAAACGGGTCTGAGTCCAGCGGCGAATGTTGTCGACGGCCATTTCGGGCGAATCGGTGTAGTTCATGATGTCGAGCAGCTTTTCGTCAGCTTCGGAATTCGCGATGATCACGGTCTTGTCGAGGTCTCCGAACCTTTCGTAAAGGTGCCGGCATAGCTCGCTGGTCTGAGTGAATTCCAATTCCCGTTCCCGGTCGCTCCAGGGCCGTTGGAGATTCATGTCGTCGGGCCCGCCGCCGTAATCGCGTATTGGATACACCGTAAGAATGACAGTCTCGATGGCTGGGTCTTCGAGAACCTGGCGATAGCGCGGTATCTGCAAGATCAGCGCCGGCGTGAGCGGTTCTGTGATCCCGTCTTGGCTGAATCGCCGGGATGAATAAGGGGGATGGACGTAGTCAAACCGCGCGCCGACGTATAGCCGAAAAACTCGAGCGCCAACCGCGTCGCTTCGATGGCGCGCTTCCGTCAGCAGGTCGCTGCTTGCGTCGCCGGGCAGCTCCCCAACCCATTGATAGAAGCCGATCCGTTTCGGCAGAGTGGGCTGCGAGAGCGCCGCGGTCACGGCCAGCATCAACGCCAGAGTCAATCTCAGCAGGCGGACCACTAGTCGATCACCTCGACGCTGTAGGCGTAGCTCTGGCGGCCATCCGATTCAACGACGATATCAATCATTCCCGGAGCCATCGAGACGGGCAGCTGAACGTTGATCTGATTGGCGCCGACGTAAGAAGGCGCTACCTCCTCGCCACCGATCAGGACCATCGTCTCGTCGGCAACGAAGTTCCTGCCAAAGATCGTCAACACCGCGCCACGCTTGAAAGGGGACGGAGTGTAGTCGAAAGCGTCGCCGATGCCATCTGTCGAAATGATGGGGAAATCGCCCCCGACAAACCGATTCCTGGTGAGAGAAGGCGGTAGGACTCGGTCGAGCCAATCAGGATCGTATTCAAGTCGAACAACAGTAGGCCCGGTCGTATTTGGGTCGAGCAATATGAAGCCCGCTGGATCTCGTTGAACCTCTACCGGCAGTTCCGCGCCTGAGGCGTTCCGCACGACTGCTTTCCATCCGGGCAACGCAAACTCACGGACAAGAATCGCGTCGGCCGGTCCTAAATCCGCGCGAATCTCAGCCACGGTCGAATCATGCCAATCCAAAACTATGGTTTCCGGACGCCCAGCCCAACTCAAGTACGCTTCAAGTCCTTCGACATCCATTGGCCCCCGAAGCGGCTTCAGCTCTCGCCACAGCTCCCGTGACACGAGAACCGCTTGCGCCGGATTGGGGTGGGGAATTCGGTAGACGCACCATTCGCCCTCTTGCCGCACGCATTCGAGGACGGGATGAAACTTCTCCCAGTCCAGGCTGATCAGGTATTCAATCGCATGGGCCCGTAGCCACAGCAGCGATTCTTTGGTCCGGTTGGTTCGGCCTGGCGACCGAATCATTTGGTCAATAGCTTCGCGGTTCGGCTGTACCAGAGCTTGCGCGGAAACGGGCCCGTAGACACGCGGCGCGGTGGACGAAGCCGAGTTCGCCCGGACCCAAGCCATCGCTTCTCCGGGCATCACTGGCGGTTGGTAGCCCAGCGAAGGGTAAATGGTGAAACTCCACAGTGACGGCACGACGAACAACGCGGTGCAGGTAAGCTTCCGCAGACTGAGTTTGGCCTGACCGAACTTGACCGAATTGAGATCGCCGAGGTCGATTCGCGAGACCCTCTTCCAACAAGTGATCGCAAGCAACACGGCCAACTCCAGCACGGCCAAGCAGTCCAGATCAGTAGCCGACTCTGGCAATGTTCGGACCAACTGGACCAAGCAGCAGACCAGCAAGGCCAGCCTGCTCCAGCGGAACCCGAAACGCAGGTTGTCGGCAGCTAGTGTGCAGGCCAAAATGAGTGTCCAAAACAGGAGCCGGGGACCGTCAGGCTGGCCGTAGAGGCAAGACAACCTGGAGGGGGCTAGCGCGTAGGTCAGCGCCCCCCATAGCGCGGTTGTGGAACTCGCCTGAAAGCGGCGCACAATCCAGTAGAGAAAAAGTGATCCCAAGAAATATGCGAGAACCCCGACGACCAAATAGGCTTGGTCAGCGCCGAGTCCTGTCAAGGCGGCGACGACGGCCACCAGCGCCGGCATCAACGGAGAACTCACAGAGAATGGAACCGGGGTCCAGAACCGGAGCATGTGCTCGGCGGCCTGGATCGTCACCTGTGCCGTGCTGTCGGGACCGTAGATCATTTAAAGACTTTCAGCTGGCGATGATCTCAGTTGGCCGCCATCTCAGTTGGCGGAGATTTCAATCGGCACCGCCGGGAAATCGCGGCTTCCCAATCGCAGATTCCGCTGGTGGAGGCCGGCCTCGAGCCGTTCCGGTACGACAAGATTCAGCTCGTACCGGCGAGGGAGCGGGTCCACCGCGAATGCGTCTATTTTCGAGATGGGTTTACCGTCGAGATCAGCCTCGATGAGCTGCAGTAGTTCTCCCACTGAGGTAACATCGACTTCCTCGATGTTGACTTTGATCGTGCGACTTGCGACGTTCAGCTCCGAGAGCAGGTTCACTCCGTCGCTGACGCCCAAGAGTTTCGGCACCCAGGGCCCCGGGCCGATGACCCGCATCGAAGCTTGATTGGACACGGCTTGGCCCGGCACGGCTTGGTTCGACACGGCTTGGTCCGACACGACCACGCCGCAAAGCCTGAGGCTTACCGGGACAATTCCTGACCGCACTGCCGGCGGCAGGTAGAAGTTGACTTGCGTGGGGCCGGTCCAGACATGTTTCCCGATGTACGACGGGGCGGTCATACTGCCGTCGACATCCACTCCTATGGAATTGAGGTCCGCTCGTTCGTCTAACCCGATCACCCACAGCGAGGCGCTCGCATAGCGTCCCGAATGAGGCACAACGGCATCAGCAGTCATCGTATTCGTGACTTGCACGATGCGGGCAGGCGCTGTTTGAGATTCGGGACCGGTAGCGGAGATGGCGTTGGGCTTTCGCGCGGTGAACCACAAATACTGCGTTTCGAATCCGTCCATCGCCAGCAATTGCAGGTTCTGTTCCGCGGCGAAATGTGCAAGTTCTTCGGGTCGAAAGCTGACGCCCCGCCAAGTATCGGCCAAGCCGCCCCCTGCGGAATCTCGGGCCACTTGGGGAACCGCACCTCGCAGCGACCATCCATTACGGGGCGGGTAAGTGTTCCGCTGTTCCCCGACTGGCAAACCGCTCACCTGGAACTTGAGCAAGCCGCCCTTCTTCAGCACGCGGCAGGCTTCGCGGAGATAGCTCCGCACAACTTCTTTTTCAGGAATGTGCTGAAAGACCGCGTAGGAGTAGCAGAAGTCAATCGACTCCGTAGCGAATTCCGAAAGATCGGCCCCGGTGTTTTGCAGCGCGGTGGCGTTCGTCGCGGCGGCCAAATTTTCACGAGCAAGCGCGATCATCTCGCCCGAAACGTCGACACCCGCGATTCGGCCGAAGACCTCACTGAGCGGCAGCATCAAGCGTCCGGGGCCGCAACCGATCTCGAGCGCGCTGAGCTTCGTGAAGTCCGTGCCTGGGGGAAACCGCCGAAGCTCGTCCTTGAGAGTGCGAAGCACGTCCGCCGCGGAGGCAAAAAACTCCTCGCGACTCTGCTTGCGGCGACCGAACGCTACATAGTATTGCGCGTCTTCCCGGGCCCGGCGGTCCCAGTCGTCGCGCATCGAATGGCTGAGCTGTGGTTCACTCCCCACGGAAGACTCAGCGTATCTTACTGTCGGGCACTAACGAAAGGCCGGGTCGAAGGTCGCACCGACGTGTAGCGCCGAAACCGATGACTAACCACCTTCGGGATGGCGATCAGGCGGATTGTGCTCACTATGGGGAGACACGTTGAGGACTTCCGAAGGGAAGTGGGACACGATGTAACCCACCATGTCGCGCATCACCAGCAGGCCCACCGGACCGCCGGCGGCATCAATCAGGGGGATGTGGCGGTAGCCTCCCTGAACCATGCGGTTGAGAGCGGACGCAATCGAGTCATGGGGCGCGAGGCATTCCGGGTTGAGCGTCATAAACTCCCGCACCGGCCGGTCGACACTGCCGCCTTCGTAAAGTTTCCGGATCAATAAGTCGCGCTCAGCGAAAATGCCCATGACCTTGTCGTTCTCGACGATGAGAACCGCGCCAATGCGCCTGCTGGCCATGGTGTCGAGCACATTTCCCAGCCGCTCATCGGGACTAAAGCAAACGGGCGACTTCGGGTACTCGATGTCACTCACCGGCCGCAGCAGGGCGCGGTTGTCGAGCTGCTTCCTCTTCGGGCCTTGGGCCTCTTCGTACATCGCCAGATCTTCTTCGTAGCCGTCACTCATTTTGTATCTCCATCGGGGCCTGATTGTATCTCCATCGGGGCCTGACGTGAGGAGGGCTGCCGTGGCGCACGTGGCGTTGCGCGCCGTAGCGCCATTCTTGGCGACATAATGGCCCAGACAATTCTGCGCGCGGCGCCCATTCGGGCCGCACCCGGGATGGCCCGAGCTCAGCCGCCGTCGGCGGCCACCTAGTCAACTTCCCAGATATCACCCTCACGCAGTAACGCGTCCAGGTCCTTCACTTTTCCTGCCTCTCCCGCCTCGCGGATCTGACGATGAACCGCTCCCTCGTAGGTCTCAGCTTGCACGTCCCGAAACACACCTACAGGGGTCGGGAAATCAGGCTCGCCGAGCTGGCTCAACAGATAAGCCACGGAGGGATTCGGGGTTTTCTCGTCGTGATACAGCAGTTCTTCTTCCGGTACGCCTTTCTCGCCAACGGCAGTTACGGTGGGATTGAAATTCTTGTCGAGGCGGATTCCCTTATTGCGGTCCGCTCCGAAGATCAGCGGCTTGCCGTGCTCCAAATCGACTTTGTGATCCGCACTGCTCTTACGATCGGTTACGTCCGCGAAAGCTCCGTCGTTGAAGATGTTGCAGTTCTGCAGAATCTCGACAAAAGCAGATCCACGGTGAGCCGCGGCACGCCCAATGATTTCGCGCAGGTGCGCTCCGTGAACGTCAACGCCACGAGCAACGAACGTCGCCTCGGCCGCCAACGCGAGCGACACCGGGTGTATAGGGCGATCGATGGATCCAAATGGCGAGGTTTTAGTTTTCTTCCCCACCTCCGACGTCGGCGAATACTGCCCCTTCGTCAGGCCGTAAATGCGGTTGTTGAACAGCAACACTTTAAGGTCGATGTTTCGCCGCATCGCGTGCATGAGGTGATTCCCGCCGATCGAGAGCCCGTCGCCATCGCCGGTCACGACCCAAACCGAAAGCTCGGGCCGGGCGACTTTGAGCCCCGTGGCAAAGGCTGGCGCGCGTCCGTGGATGGTGTGGAATCCGTACGTGTTCATGTAGTACGGGAAGCGGCTGGAGCAGCCGATTCCAGAGATGACCACGATGTTTTCGCGGGGGATGCCCAGTGTCGCGAACGTCTTCTGGACCGCGTCGAGAATGGCGTAGTCACCACAGCCCGGACACCAGCGCACGGTCTGATTCGAGACAAAATCCTTCTTCGAATACTTGGGCGGCTCGGCTATCGTCAGAAGATTGCCGTTCGTCATCACACTCATTGTTGAATACCTTGGACGCCGTTCTCGATCGCCGCGAGAACTTCACTCACAGTGAAGGGCTGCCCTTCCACCTTATGGAGACTTAATGTATCGATTAAAAAGCGTGCGCGGACCAGCATTTCAAGCTGCCCCATGTTGAGTTCCGCGACCAGAACCTTTTTGAAACGCCGCAGCACATCCTCCAGGTTCGCCGGGAACGGGTTGAGATGCCGCAAGTGCAGGTGCGAAACCTTGATCCCCTTCTTTCGCGCCGCAACGGTCGCCGCGTGGAGCGCCCCGTAGGTTCCACCCCAGCCCAGGACCAGCAAATCACCGGAGTCGTCGCCGTCGGGCACTGCGAGCGCGATCTTTCTTGCGATGCGGGCCACTTTCTCGGCTCGCAGATGCGTCATGTCCTGGTGATTGGCGGGGTCGTAGGAGACGTTCCCTTCTCCATCCGTGTGTTCCAGGCCGCCAATACGGTGCTCGAGTCCCGCGGTTCCCGGCCGGGCCCAGGGCCGGGCAAGAGTGTCGGGGTTGCGGATGAAGGGGTGGAACCCTTCTGGATCCGTGCGGAACGTCACCGGAGTTTCAGGAATGGACTCCACGCTCGGGACCTTCCAAGGCTCTGATCCATTGGCGATGTAGCCGTCGGAAAGCAGCACCACCGGCAACATGTGTTCGGTCGCAATCCGCACGGCCTCCAAAGCTGTGTCGAAGCAGTCGGCGGCGCTGCGGGCGGCAACCACCGCGATCGGTGACTCCCCGTTACGCCCAAACAGAGCCTGCAGCAAATCGGCTTGCTCGGTCTTCGTGGGCAGGCCGGTGCTGGGGCCGCCGCGCTGAACGTCCACCACGACGATCGGCAACTCGGTTGTAATCGCCAGTCCCATTGCCTCGGCCTTGAGAGCGAGCCCTGGGCCGCTTGTCATCGTCAGTCCGATGTGGCCTCCAAACGCAGCGCCAATGATGGCGCAAACAGCCGCCATCTCGTCCTCGGCCTGCACCGTGACGACGCCTTGCGGTTTCAATCGGGCCAACTCGGCCAAGATGTCCGAAGCCGGCGTGATCGGGTAGGACGCAACGAACAAAGGAACCCCGCTCTTTACCGATGCCGCGTAAAACCCAAGAGCCAGGGCCTTATTGCCGGTAATGTTGCGATAGAGTCCTCTCTCCTGCGGGGCTGCCGGAACTTCGTACTGCGTCTGGAACAGCTCACTTGCCAGCGCGAACGCGTAGCCCGCATGCAAGGTGGTCAGGTTTGCTTCAACCACATCGGGCCTTTTCGCGAACTGCCGCTTGATCCAGCGCTCGGTCGTCTCCATCGGCCGCGAGTAGAGCCAGTACATGATGCCCAAAGCGTAGAAATTCTTCGAGCGCTGCTTAGCGCGGTTTTGCAGTGGCGAATCCTTCAGGACCTTTGAGGTATTGGTGGTCAGCGGGACCTGGATGGCCCGATAGCCATCAAGCGACCCGTCCGCGAGGGGGTTGGACTGATAGCCGGCCTTCGAAAGATTAGCGGCATTGAAGCCGTCCGTGTTGACAATGACCATGCGGCCCTTTCGCAGCGTGGGCAGGTTGACTTTCAGAGCGGCCGCGTTCATGGCGACCAGCACGTCGGGCTCGTCGCCGGGAGTGAAAATTTCTTCCGACGAGAACTGCAACTGAAAACCACTCACACCGGGGACGGTTCCCGCAGGCGCGCGGATCTCAGCCGGAAAGTCCGGAAGCGTTGCTACATCGTTGCCCAGCAAGGCCGAGGTCGTCGTAAACTGATTTCCAGTCAACTGCATCCCGTCGCCGGAATCACCGGCGAAGCGAATGACAACCGCGTCCTTCCGCTGTGCCCCGACCTTTTCGTCCTCTAGGACTTGCGTTGCTTCCATGCAAAGACCCCTCCTCTCTCCATTAGATCAAACCAGAGAGCTAGATATGTGGGTCAAGGGACATAAGCCCTTGAAAAAAGTAGCATTGAGCCGATTCAAGCTGCCGATCGGTCGCGCCCCGGCACAGCAGGCAAGTGGGGGAGACAGCTGTGCCCTACACGCGATAGGTCGCGTCGCGATGAAGCCGAGAGACATGCGGTTTGGACGAGGGTGGTTCGGTAAAGCCGCTGACTGGGCCAAGGGTGAACTCTGGGAATCGCATCCTTAGCAGGCGGACGAGCCAGCGCTCGGCTGCCGCGCGGCGGGCGAAGGTGTGGGCGAAACTCAGACCCGCTCCCCACAGGAACGCGTTCCAGCGGAACTTCGAGTGCTGGCGCAGCACCACCGCGTGGATCGTTCGCTCGCCCAGGGAGAAACTCAGGTGCCGTGCCAACATGGCCGTTCTCAAATATCATCGGCGCGACCGGCCTAAACTTGACAAAAAACATTTGCAGGGAGTTTCAAGCTCAGGCTGAAGCGTAGAGGATAACGATCGTGCTTCCAAACGTGTCCGCCTCAACACAAGATGAACGACGGCTTCGTCACGCGCTGGGAAATAGCGATGACCAGCGTCAGCCAAGTGCATGCCCCCTTGCCGGCGAGCTTAAGCTCGCCGCCTCCCTCGCGCACCGCTTGCTCTGTTCGTTGCCGGACTCCCTCTTTGGCCATGACGGGGTTATGCACCCCTGGTTTCTTACCGCGGGGTCTCCTGGGAGGAAGCAGGTCCGCCGACCTGCACGTCAATTTCCAGGCGCCAACGCGCCGGATACCGTCAAAGACCAATGGCCGGTCACGGAACCGAGAAGAAACATCCCCTCTGTTTTCAACAACTGTTCCCGCCCGAAGCTTGACATTAGCAATAGTGCCGCTATTCTAAGAGCGGTGAATCGATCGAATCACAAGCGACCCTGCACAAACTCGTGCTCAAACGAATGCAAAGACAAGCTGGGCCTCGCCAGGACCCAAAAATTACAAAAACCTGACAGAATCTGCCAAACCCTGCAAGCGAATTTCCTATACCACTGAAACAAAGCAGCTTATCCGAATCCACGAAACCCACGACTAGCCCGGGAAGCCGAAAATTCTCGTGAAAGTACATCGAAAAGTCCAAGGAAGTCCACGAAAACAGCACACTTTGCACTAGGAACGATCCGCCTAGCGTACATAACTGTTTCCATGAGGCTTGAAGCCGCGAAGCGGCGCAAGATCGTAGCCCATCGGTGGAGCGGAAGAGCAACCCCCGGTAGGCTTGGGGTGCTTATCTTTCGAGATGGTTTAGAGCAACAATGATGGATTCCACCAAACCGCCGACCGTATATTCGCGGGCTTCGACGTCAACGCTGAGACCCAGTTCTCGAATCGTCTGCGATGTCACTGGCCCGATTGAGGCGATGCGCACCCCTTGGAGCCGTTCGGCCGGAAGATGTTCGGTCTCGGGACGTTCTGCCTGGAGGTGTTCTGCCTGGAGGTGTTCTGAATGACAAAGCTTGGCGAAATTCTTCGCCGTTGAGGAGCTGGTAAAAGTGATCCAGTCCGGTTTTTCATCAGCGGCAAAGATCCTTTCAGCGAGAGCGCTTGAGGCGTCCGGCAGAACGGTCTGATAGGCCGCCACCACGTCGATCAAGGCCCCCCGCTTCCCCAACTCCACCGGGATGGTATCTCGTGCCACCGCCGCGCGGGGCAGGAGTATTTTCTTCCCGTCGAGGTCTTCGGACTCGAACGCCGCCAGTACGCTCTCAGCCACGTATTCCTCCGGCATCAGATCGACTTTCAGGTGGAGCGAGGCGACAGCATCGGCAGTGGCCGGACCGATGGCACAGATCTTCGCCCTCAAGTCACGAAGATCACCCGCTCCCGCATCGAGACGTTCGGTGAAATAGCGCACCCCATTTGAGCTGGTGAAGATCAGCCAATCGTACGAGTTCAGGCCCGCGATCGCACGATCGAGCGGCCCCCAGTCATCGGGCGCGCGTGTCTCTATGGTGGGAAGTTCGATCACGCTGGCGCCTAACTCGCGAAGCCGGGCGGACAAACTTGCGGCTTGCTCGCTGGCCCGTGTGACGACAATGCTGACTCCGAATAACGGGAGCTTTTCGAACCAATTGAGTTTGCGGCGAAGCGAAACGACTTCACCAACGATGATCAGCGCGGGAGGTTTGAGTCCGCTCCGGCGGATCCCGGCTGGCAGTGTCCCGAGCGTTCCTTCGACCGTTCGCTGATCACCACGAGTTCCCCAGCGAACAGCCACAGCGGGAGTGCTGGGAGGGCGCCCCTCCTCGATCAGCCGCCGGGAGATGTCACCGAACGTCGTGAGTCCCATGAATATGACCAGCGTTTCGGCGCGGCCGAGCTTGCTCCAGTCGATGGCACCAACGTCGTGCCCGCTGACAAAGGTAGCCGCGGAAGTAAAGTCGCGGTGCGTGAGCGGAACGCCGGCGTAGGACGCCACACCGGCTGCGGATGTGACACCCGGCACGACCTCGAAGCGAATCCTGGCGTCAGCGAGCGCTTCCGCCTCTTCGCCCCCGCGGCCGAACAGATAAGGGTCTCCCCCCTTGAGCCGCACGACGCGTTTACCCGCTTGCGCATAGTTGATCAACATCTCGTTGACCTGCTGCTGCGTAAAAGCGTGCTCCGCCCTTTTGCGGCCGACGTATCTTGTTTCCACGCCCTGACGGGCATGGGCCAGCAATGAAGGCGTAGCCAGGTTGTCGTAGAGGATCACATCCGCTGACTCGATCAAGCGCAGACCCCGCACCGTCACCAGTTCCGGATCGCCGGGCCCAGCGCCGACCAAGTAGACGATGCCTTGCGCTTTCGCTTGGGGGGCCATGGAAGGAGAAAGAACTCCTTTAGGGTACCGAATAGCCAATAGGGTGTTCCCTGCGTTTCCTATGGGGTGTGGTCCTCCGAAAATAGTGCGGGATTGGGATGCCAAACACTCCGCCGCGGCGTCGCCCTCTTCATATCCGCGGCTATTGTACTGGTAGAATGATCGCGAACCGTCAACACTCTGATCATGACCGAACTCACACAGGAGCCAACTTAATGAGCGACGTGCGCATCCACGATCTTCTTGACTACATCCGCAATGGGCGGATCATCGACGCCATGCACGAGTTTTATGACGAGAAGGTAGTTATGGAGGAACCCGCTCACGGCCGGACGGAAGGCCTATCTGCAAACGTAGAGCGAGAAAAGCAGTTCGTCGCTTCGGTCAAGGAGATTCGCGGCTTCGAGGTTCCTCACGTAGCGGTAGGGGAGGGCGTATCCATGTATGAAAACGTTCACTACTGTCCGGTTAAAAGTCGAATAGAATCAGCTGGTTAGGGTCATCGAGTAAGTTTTCGTGGGAGTCGGACGGCTGCAAGGCCTGTAAAATGGGCGTTTTCTCAAAAAGGGTAACGCTGAGAATCTGTAGAATTTGGTAGAGACTCGCCTCCAGGCCCAACCTCTTGCGCGCGATCGCGACCAGTACGTAAACCGAGACCGCGATCCAGATTTGCGTCTTCACGGCGTTCTCGCTGGTACCGTAAAACTGCTTGATCCGCAGGAGCTGCTTGATCCACTTGAAGAACAACTCGATCTGCCAACGCGACTTGTAGATGCGGGCGATGGTCAGCGCCGGGAGCGCGAAGTTGTTGGTCAGGAACTTCAGCCGCTTGTTCGTCGCGGCGTCAAAGTAGCTGATCCGCCGCAATGGGTCCGGATACGCCAGGGCCGACTCGATGGCAGTCAGTAGGACGGTCTGATCCGAGCGCACCCCCGTGGACTTGTCGACGGGATGCGAGTAGCGCCGTTGGCGCAAGATGTTCTTCTTGGTTCGCACGACGAAGAACGACGAGCAGAGGGTGAACACGAAGAGACGTTCGAAATCGACGTAGGCCCGATCCATGATGTAGAAGGCGCCGGGCTCGGGGAGGAACTCGTCGAGGATGTTGACGTCGTGCGTTTTGCCAGCGGTAATGCGGATAAACGTGGGGATGTTACCCCGCAGGTCCAACAGCGTGTGCATCTTCAGGGCGGCCTTGTGCCGGCGGAACTTGGCCCAGGGGAACAGCGAGAGGCACAGATCGATGGTGGTCGAGTCCAGAGCGTAGAGACTTTGATCGAGATCCACGCCGATCGGATCGCGGGCGTACAAAGGCCGCGCGATGCGAATCAAGACCTGGGCGAAATCGGCATAGATCCGCCAGTCGCGCGACTCGTTGGCGTCGGCCAGTGTGGAGCGCGCCACCTGGGAGCGGAATTCCCTGTGGTAGAGCTTGGCGCCGAGCGAACGCAGGCACGCTTCGATGTCGCGCAGGCTTTCGCGGTAGGTCAGCTGGGCGAACGCCATGCAGAGGAACTGATCCCAGCAGGAAAAGCCGCGCCATCTGCGATCTCCGTCGTAGCGGCTTACGCAGCGGCGGAATTCGCGATCCGGAAGGAAGCTGATCAACTGGGAGAATACGGTGCGGCCGAGGTTCATGAACCATTGTCGGCCGCCTCCGAAGTCGTTCCAGCCGTCCTTCGCCGTTCAAATCGCGGCAAGGGGAAAACAGCCCTAAGCTATGCTGGAACAATCAGTTGCCGCTCGCCAGTGAGTCGTTAACCGGACAGTAGTGGAAAACGTTATGGACTGGCTCGACGTGGAAGGCAACGAAGTGCATGTGGAACAGGTGTCAGTCGCCACTTGGGAGAACGGCAAGATCGTTCACGAGCGCTTCTACTACGCGATGGGCTGATCCTGGCATCGATCGCTGATTCCAGCGCCAACCTGGCTGGTCGAGTACGTCGACCTCCGATGACCCGGCTAAAGCGAGAGAACCGCCCGTAGCTGGTTCTCGAAACCCGCTCCCGCGCGGGATTGTGACTTGGCAGCTCGGGAACAGTATCAAAACTCTTTCCCCGGCAGTCGTCTAAAATGAATATTCAAACGTCAGTAAGGCAAGCGTGGCCTTCTAGCTAGCTCCTGCTTATACGGTTGTTTCAGCAAGCCCCAAGATGTTGGGGTGGAGGTCATCGCGTCTTGTCCAGGTCACGCGCGCGGCGGATGTGGGCGTAAGGCGTAGGAGCGTGTTGAGTTCCGAGACCGAGGAGGGTTTGGAAGGCTGCCATTGGGGTCTTGCGGCGGTTGTGTCGAAACACGAACTCATCGAGGTAAACCTGAAGCTGAGCGCGGCTCACGCCGTGGTACGTTCCGGTCAGCCATTGCTGCAGGTTGCCAATGGCACGATCCGCCAGCGGCACCACCGACTTGGCGCCTTTCCGCAAGTCAGTCCGGTGAGGTTGCGGACGAGAGACGTGTTTGTAGCCGGCCTCTTCGAGGGCGGTAAAGGTCTTCAGACCGTCTGTGTAGATGGTCGAGCCGGGAACAACGTTCTGGGCAAGAAACCTGTCGATCGTCACCTTCTTGAAGTCTGGAATAACGGACATGCGAACGCGCCCGGAGCGCTTCCCGCGTTTTCTCAACAGCGACCATCACAAGGGCCGCACGGCGCCCCTTCAGTTGCCGGCTGCCTCGCAAACCTGCTTGCGGGCCGCCAATCCAGGTGTCATCGACCTCTACTTCTCCGTGCAAGGGCTCGCGAGCTGCGTTCACCATGGCCCGTCGCAGTTTGTGCAACATCATCCAGGCGGTTTCGTAGCGCGACAGGCCGAGCTGACGCTGCAGTAGCAGCGCCGACACACCTCGTTTATCAGTTGTCATCAGGTACGCAGCCCAAAACCAAACCGTCAGCGGGGTCTTCGTATTGTGGAGCACCGTTCCCGACGTCAACGAGACCTGGTGTCGACACGCCGCGCACTGCCACCGTAGTTTCTGCTCGAGAATGTAGGCCTGCCGATGCCCACACTGAGGACAAAGGAACCCGTCGGGCCAACGACAAGCAGCCAGGTACTTCTGGCAAGCCTCCTCGGTCGCGAACTCCACCTGAAACTGACGCAGACTCTTCGGAAACGGCGGCCGGGCCACGCCCTACCCTACATCTTGGGGCTTGCTGAAACAACCGTATAAGCAAGAGCAAGCTATGCGCCCCGGCTGCCGAATAGACCCTCGCATGATGAATCTGCAACCTAGGACCGTGGGTTAAAGGCAGAAACTGCTCCAGTGTGCGATTACGCACTGAAAAGAAATCGATTGCGGTAGAACAAAGTCTGTGATATTGTTTTTAAAGAAACGGGTACTGGCAGTTGGGGTCGGGCTGGTGACAGCCTTGTCCCTGCAGGCCGCGCCCATACCTGAACTGGAGAGTCGCCCCACGCAGTCGGTGGGGAATCTTCAACAAGGTGTGAAACCGGCCAGTACGCTGTTGCCAGGCTCTGTTTTAAGACGTTACGAAGTCCGCGAGGACGCCAGTGGTCGTTTGGTGCGAGTTGCCGTTCGATCTAGGAAGTCTTCAAAGGTTTCGGGCGGCAGTCTGCAAGCTGTACCGAGGAAAACGGTTGTCCAAGGTCGGTCGAGTTCGGTCACGAGAACAGGTGGCCGGCTCGACATTCACGCTTTGGTGCGGCAAGCCGGCGAACGCCACAGCGTCGACCTGAAGCTGATTCATGCCGTGATCCGGCAAGAAAGCAACTACAACCCGTTTGCGGTTTCCAACAAAGGCGCACTCGGGTTGATGCAGTTGATGCCGGTTACGGCGGAGCGCTTCGGGGTAAAGGACATTTTCGATCCCGCCGAAAATGTTGATGGAGGAGTAAAATTCCTCCGTCACTTGCTGGACCGCTACGACGGGGACCGTTCAAGGACCCTGGCGGCTTACAACGCTGGCGAAGCAGTGGTTGAACGATATCAGGGGATTCCCCCTTATCCGGAGACCGAAGACTTCGTCAAGCGAATCAGCCGATTCCTAGCGCCCGGCAAAGATTTCGTTGGCGACGATGAAGACGATGGCAATTCCGGAAAGCCACTAAGGCCCCGGATTGTAGTTCACCAAGAGCCATCTGGTCTGATTCGTTTTGAAACGGAATCAGATTAGGGTAATGCCCTTTTCTCGACAAAGGGGCCGGAGCCGGCGGGCTTCGGTCGCGGGACTTGTCGCATGCTTGGCTTTGCCGGGACTCTGCGTTCTTGCGTTCGCAAGTCCGAAAACCACCGAGCAGGCCGAGCAAGATTACAATTACGCCACCCTCCTGCTCGACGATCTGCGCGCAGTACCCACCCTGGAGTTGGGCAAAAGGCAGTACGTTCTCGTCGCGAAGGCCTTCCGGAAAGTCCATGCAGGCTCGCCCGGCGGTATTTTCGGGGACGATAGTCTGCTCTCGGAAGCTCAGCTCTATCTCGAGGCGGCACAGCGGTTTGGCCAGGAGCCTTATCTCAATCAGGCCGCCGATGCCTACGGCCTTCTTGTTCAGCAATACCCTGGCAGTGAGCACAAGGAACAAGGCGAGCGGGCTCTCGCTGAACTGAAAGCCGACGGGACCGCGGAAACCGTTCTCGCCGAGTTGTCCCGAGCCCCCGCGCCGACCCACGCGCTCGAAGCGAACAAAACTGCGAAGAAAGTTATCACGCAGCGGAGTCAGCCGCCTCCTTCGCCGCCGCCGCCGACGCCGACGCTCGTTCGGTACGAGCCACGACCCATAGAGAGGAAGAAGAGGGGCCCGGCAACCGTTCAGAACGTGCGGTTTTGGACTCACGAGGACTACACCCGCGTGGTGGTCGAGATTGACGATCAGGTAAACCACCGATTCGAAGAGCTGCCCAGCCCGCACCGCCTCTTTGTTGATTTGAAAGATGCGCGTCTTGGTAGCAAGCTGAGCGGTGTAAAGGGCTTGACGTTGCCGGTCGGCGATTCCCTCATCAAGGAGATTCGGGTTGGGCAGAATCGCCGCTCGATTTCGCGGATCGTTTTTGACCTAGAACAGTCGGCCATCCACAGCGTTTTCTGGCTGTCGAACCCCGGGCGATTCGTCATTGAGCTGCGGAGCGCGAAGGAACCGGTCTCGGTTGCCCAAGCACCGGCGAGACGCGACGAGACGCCTCCCTTGACGCAAGGGCCGAACGACACACTCCTGGCGCGATTAGATACGACCGTTTCGCCCCTGCCCCCACCGCTGATTCAGCCTCGCACGGCCCAGGGGGGGCACGAGACCTCGCCCCAGAATCGGCTCGATCCCGCTGACGCGGCGAGCTCAACGAATTCGAATTCAGTGAGTTTGAATTCAACGAGTCTGAATTCAACAAGCGACAGCGGTTCGTTAGCTGTTCGTTCCTCCTACCCGGACGTGGCGGGCACTCCTCCGGCGGCTGCTTCTCTCATTCAGCCGTCGCCCGCCACGCCGGTGGAGCGATACCAGAGCCCTGGGTCTCGCTCAGAATCTTCCCCGGCCGAAGCTCCGCTACCGATGGATCAAACACCCGGCTTTCCGGCTGCCGCTTCGAGCAACTCCGCGGCGACAGGCCTAGGCGTGGATCCGGTTCCTCTTCCCGGCCAAGTTCCGAGGCCCAGGCCGCTGCGATATCTGAGCTCTCTGCCGCGCGTCGAGGCTCGTCCCGGCGTAGCCGCGCTGCCGATCGACCCAGTCCCTGGTATCCCGGCTGAAGTTTTGGGCAGGGTGCCGATGGTCGCCGGCATCGAACCCGTTCCCATCCCGGACTTAGGCCCGGAGCCCAGGCTAGCCGCGCAACAGGCCCTGCGAGCGGCACAAGCCGCAAACAAGGCGCGGAATCCCAATCCGGCCGTACTGGCCAAGCTCACAGCTCCCGAGCAATCGCCGCCTCCGCCCGTCGTTGAGCTAACCGAGCCGCCAAAGCCGGCATCGGCGACGAGCCGCGGACAGCGAAACTTGATCCGAGCCCTTGGCCTGAAGGTCGGGCGCGTCGTCATCGACGCTGGCCATGGCGGCCATGACACGGGAACGATCGGGCCCGGTGGGTTGCGCGAAAAGGATCTCGTGCTCGACATCGCCTCCCGTCTTGGCGAACTGATCCAAAGCCGTTTGGGAGCAGATGTCATCTACACGCGCACGGACGACCAATTCATCCACCTCAAGGAGCGGACAAGGCTGGCGAACATCAGCCAGGCTGACCTGTTCGTGTCCGTGCACGCAAACTCGTCGCGTTTGAAAAACATCCGCGGCGTGGAGACCTACTATCTGAGCTTCACGACGAGTTCCTCCGCCATGGCGGTAGCCGCGCGCGAGAACGCCGCCGCTCAACGTTCCATTCACGAACTGCAAGGGCTGCTCTCGAAAATCGCGCTGACCGAGAAAATTCAAGAATCCCGCGAGTTTGCCGGCCAGGTTCAGGACGCACTCTATGGTGGCCTTTCCAAAGACACCAAAGAACTTCGAAACCGGGGAGTTCGCAAGGCTCCGTTTATGGTCTTGATAGGCGCCCAAATGCCGGCTATTCTGGCCGAAGTTGGCTTTCTCAGCAACCCAAGTGACGAGAAGCTGCTCAAGGCCAGCGGGTATCGCCAGAAGGTGGCCGAGCACATTTTCAAGGGAGTCGAAAAGTACTCCAACAGCCTGAGCAAAGTGACGATTGCCCAGAAGCAACCCGCCCCGCCTTCACCCGAAAAGCTGGATTAGCCCCCGCCATGCCCCGACCCTTTGGGCACCCCTAGGCCCAGAGTTAGCACGAATATTTCACTGCAAATTGAAGGCTCCGCTGAAGGCTCCACGGAGCGAAGCTGCCTTCGCCTCTGACAACTTCGTAAAACAGCGTCAGGAAACTATGAGCGATCCAAAACCAACTCTCTCCAATCCAATCGAATATCTTCGAGGCTCCGCTTTTGCCAAGGCAATGCTGATCGGGGTGCTCGTCTTGTTCTTGCAGATCCCGGTCGTCCTGATCTGGCACCTTGTCTCCGAGCGTGACCAGACCCGCCGGGGCGCCATGGCTGAGGTCACCACCAAGTGGGGACAGGCACAGGAAGTTCATGGCCCCTTCCTCGTCGTCCCCTACAAATACGTGAATACCACGACGAATAACGAAGGCAAGATGGAGGTCCACGAGCACGAAGAGCGGGCGACGTTCTTGCCCCGAGTCTTGAACGTTGACGGAGAACTTGATGTTGAAGCTCGGTACCGGGGCATATTCGAGACTTCCGTCTATCGCTCCCAGATCGACATCGAAGGACAGTTCGACCGGCCGGACTTTGCCGTTTGGGGCATTGAGTCAGGGAGTGTTCTGTGGGACCGCGCGCAGCTCGTCTTTGAAATCAGCGACGCCAGAGCGATTCAAAACCAAGTACGCCTGCGATGGCAAGGCGAGGAAGTCGACTTCGAACCCGGCACCGGCATCCGGCAGTCGGAGACCTCCGGCATTCACGTTCAGATCGGCGCGCTCAAAGATGAAGCCACCCTCGATTTTTCGTGCACGCTCAACCTCAACGGCAGCAACCAGCTTCGATTCGCGCCGCTGGGAGACAACACCGAGTTGCGCCTGCGAGGGAATTGGCCGGACCCCAGTTTCCAGGGGCGTTGGCTTCCGGTGGAGCGGCAAGTGACGTCCGACGGTTTTGACGCCACCTGGCGAATCCCGCACCTGGGCCGCAACTATCCCCGAAGCTGGCGTTCCGGGAACAACGTCCCTCCGATCGTCGCCTCGCGCTTCGGCATCGACCTTCTCACCCCGGTCGACGCCTACCGCCAGACCGAGCGAAGCCTCAAGTATCAGTTGCTGTTCCTGGGATTGACTTTCACTGTGATCTGGCTGTTCGAAGTGCTCGGCGGGCTTCGCCTGCACGTGATCCAATATGCACTGATTGGCGGAGCCATGTGTATTTTTTACCTGCTCGAACTTTCACTCGCCGAACATTTGGGGTTCGCGGTGGCCTACGGCATCGCCGCGGTGGCCGTCGTTGCCTTGGTTGTGTCCTACGGCCTTGCGACTCTCAAATCGCGCCGACGCGCTGGAGTGATTGGAGCCGCCCTGACAGGCCTGTATGGTTGTCTTTACGTGCTGTTGCAGATTCAGGACTATGCCTTGCTGGTCGGTTCACTTGGTCTGTTCGCCATCCTGGCTGCGGTCATGTTCGCCACTCGGCACGTTGACTGGTACACATTGCGTCTGGCCCCGCGACAGGGCGCCTAACCACATTCCTCCTCGGCTGGCCGTCGCCACACGCGATGAAACAAGCGGGTTCACGACCGCCCCCCGAAGGGTACCCGACCATTCTTGGTTAAGCATGCAGCGCCGAGTGGCCGATATCTTCAAACAGGAGTAACTGCTCTCCCGCTCCCCCTGTGCCATTCCGCCAAGCCGGTGAGCATAGTGGAGCAAAGCTGGTACGAATTGTAGCCGAGTAAAGGGAGAGCTGACTTCAGCTCACTGTGGCCACGGGAAACGGAGATCAAACGCAGCTATGGCGGCACTTAGCTATCAATCTCGGCTAGCCACCGTTCTGCTGGCCGAGGACAACCCGGCGGAGCAAAACCTGGCCCAACGGGCGCTTTCCAAGGGCATAATGCAGTGCGATCTCCGAGTAGTCTCGGACGGCGAAGAAGCGATTGCCTACCTGCTCGGCCAGGGAAAGTAGGCAGCCTTGGAGGCCGCCCCAAGGCCGGATCTAATTCTGCTCGATCTCAACATGCCAAAGGTGGACGGAAGGCAGGTGCTCGAGCGGATCAAATCCGAAGATCAGTGCCATCCCAGTCGTCGTGCTCACAACGTCGACACACGAGCAGGATGTGGTCCGCAGCTATGAGCTAGGCTGCAATTCGTTTATCAACAAGCCGGTGGATGTTCAAGCGTTTGTCGAGGCTCTTGAGCAGCTCGGCTCCTACTGGCTGAAGCTCGTAGTGCTGCCGTTACGAGAGCCGCCCCGCATCAGGGATTCGGGTTAGAAGGGAGTTGAAACTTCATCCGCTCCAAGCAAGAGCGGTGAGAAATGACGTGGTCAAAGACCGGCTGACGATTCTAGTGATTGACGACAACCCAGCGGACGCTGGGTTGCTGCGGCGTCTGCTCGGAAAGATCGGCGACTTCGAGGTCGACTTCCTGCACTGCCTGAACGAGGCAGACGGCAAGAAACTGCTAGGAGCAGCGGACATTGACTGCCTTTTCCTCGACTATCACCTGGGGAAAGTGTGTGGCCTCGACGTGCTGGCCTCGATTCGCGAACTGCAATTTGACCTGCCCGTGATCATGCTGACCGGGGCCGGTGATGAATCGGTGGCGGTCGAAGCGATGAAGCGCGGAGCGCAGGACTATTTGGTTAAGGACGTCATGGTTCGCAAAGCGGTGACTCCCAAGGGAATTCATCGCGCGATAACGAATGCGATCGAGAAGGTGTCGCTGGAGCGGCAGCTTCGGGAAAGCCGACGGGAGCTGCAAGAGTTTACGTCGGTGGTCGCCCACGATCTGAAGTCTCCCATGTGCGGGTCAAGAACAATATCGAGCTGGTACGGGACTTATATGGGGATAGCTTAGACCCTCAGGGTTTGCAGTTTCTCGACTTGGCACTGCTGACTCTTGACCGTCAGTTCGGCATGATCGAGGGTTTGCTCGAATACTCTCAGCTCGGGAGGTCAGCGAAGGAGCTTGGGCCGGTTGACCTGAAGGCTGTCGCCGAAGCCGTTGCCGGGAACCTCGACTCGGTGGTTCAACAAAACCAGGGCCGATTCATCGTGGGGGAACTACCCATCGTTCATGGGGACGCGGTCGCGTTGAACCAGTTGCTGCAGAATCTGCCGGCGAATGCATTCAAGTTCCGCGGCAAGGAAGCCCCTGTCGTCCGCCTTGAGGCGAGTTGCGAGCAGGACAGTTGGCGAATCTCGGTGAGCGACAACGGTATCGGAATCGACCCCAAGCATCACAAGGACATCTTCGCCCCGTTCCGGCGCATTCACTCGCGAAAACAGTACGAGGGTTTCGGCATCGGTCTGGCAACCTGCAAGCGCATCGTTGAGCAGCATGATGGGCGGATCTGGGTGGCATCGGAGCCCGGCAAGGGTACGAGTTTTCACTTCACCCTGCAGGGGGTCGCCGCGCGGACAGCGGTATTCGCATGGATCGAGGAAGCGCCCTGGGCATGGTCAACTAGCCTGTTTCCGCACCGCCGACCTGAATTCTTCTACAGCGGCCGCTTGCCTTCCCCATTGCGAGCGTCGCGGCACTTCAACTTCCCGCAGCGTCAGCCGACCACTTTGCCAGTGACTCCGCTCGGCTTTCTGACCAGGTACGTCTCGGCGCCAGCGGGCAAGGTTGGCTTGATCGCCACACCCTTCGCTATTTGCCGCAAGGAAAGTTTTGAGGTACTCTGGTCTTGGCAACCTGCCACGTACTTATAGGATCCCGCGAGCGGCCGGGGCGAAACACATGAGGAGAAACCTATGTCAGATGAAAGCAAGAAGGACGAATCAGTAGTTGAAGAATCGGGAGTGGAAGAATCAGCGGCGCAACCGGAACTCTCGGACGATCAACTCGAGGGGGCTGCGGGTGGCCTACGGTTCGCCAATACGACAACGGACGAGAGGACCTTGAGCCTCAAGCCGCAGGCACCAGACGCGGAACTGCTATTGGACTCGGAACCGGCCCTCGCCGAAGTCAAGCAAAAATATAGCTTTAAGGAGAACATAAAAGTCTAGCCCGGCCTTGGGCATGTCTCCCTAACGATTTGGGTATCGGGCGACCGGCGGCTAACGAAATTGGAGTTGAAAGGCAACTGATACCGCCACCACCGCTACAGAAAAGACCTTCTTGACGCGATCACAAATGCGTCGAGGACGTGGCTCCGCGCTCACTGCGGTCTGATGTCGCCGAAGCCGTTCACGGCCATATCCAGCTCGGCCGGATTACCCGTGTATGTTATGTCGCCGACTCCGTGGACTCGAGCGAAAAGGGACTCGGTGGCGTTCACCTCGACGTTGCCAACGCTCAGCAGCAATGCACGGGTCCGGCTCGACGCAAGGTCAAGCAACGCGATGTTCCCCACCCCTAGCAGCAACACGTCGAGCGAGTCGACAGAACCTGACGCCATCACGTTGCCGACACCACTCATGAAGGCTTCGAAAGTTCCTCCCGATAGCCCTGTTACCTCGAAGTTCCCGACTCCGAGATATTCCAAGCGTTTCAGCGCCGGAGTCGTGACCGATATCACCACCGCCGTATTCGTGGTGTAGGGACGCGACGAGGTAATCTGCAGGGCGCCGTCCCGCACTTGTGCGGAAACAAGTCCGATGAGGTTGTCCTCCCCTTCAATGCGAAGGGGCGTCGCCTCTTGGCCGACTTCGACCTCAACGGTTGCAACGGCGAAGAGCTGAATTCTGTCAAACTCGACGGTCTCCCGAACTTCGGAAACGACGACACCCGAGCCCCGAACGAAGTTGGGCGTCGAAGCGGTGATCTCCGTGAGGTTGCTGCGCCTGCCACCCGAGATCACAAACACATTGTCGTTGACGAACTCGTCGGGCGCCACGACGTTCAACTGGTAAACGCCCACAAAACCGGGAGCCAATCCCGCAAACTCCACTTCGGCTTGGCGGCCTCCGATATAGACCTCCGGCAGATCGACGACTCGATTGAAGGGTTCTTCTCCCGAACCACCCGTGCCGGTGAGCGCCGCGGGAGCGGTTTTCCCCAGGCCGGTGGCGTAAAGGATCAGGCGTTGGCTCGGGGCGGCGGTGGGCAGGACTGCGAAAGCGGGACTCAACAAGATCGGCGTTCCTTTGCCGTCGGAGTCGAGGGTGAAAATTCCCGGCGCTGCGGGCAGCAGGGCACATGTGAGGGGCTCACTTCGGCCCTCCGGCGTGCCCACGACGACTTCGAGTTTATCCGCGGCGAGGCCAAAGGGGATTTGGGCATTGATCTGGCCTTCGGAGACGAAATAGAGCGGCGCCTCGACGCCATCGAACAGGACGGTGACTCCGTTCAGGTTTGTGGGGAGCGGGACGGAAGAAGCGGCGACTGTGGATTCGGCCAACTCCGTTCCGAAGGTGGACACCAGCAATCCCGATGAGACGAGTGGTTCAAATGACGCTCCGTTGACAACGGATTCAGTTTTTGGCTGAGCGTTGGCCAATCCGACAAGCGCGAGGAGAAATAAGATGCCCCCTGGGAGCATCAATGGTCCGCGGGCGTGCGTCATGGAGCGGCCTCCTCTGCTCTGACCCGTTCTGGCATCCGAGCTCCCGACGCACAAATTGCCACCGCCGGCCGCGGATGCTGCCCCTATCCTGCGATGGATTTTGAGGGTTGTCAAGGACGCGGATTCAGCGCAATCCCAGCTAGTCCTGAATGGAGCAGGGCAGCTCTATCGGCTCGCGGGCATCACACGAACGTATTTCCGCAGCACTTGCTGGAACGGGTCGCCCGCGTAGAGGTTGCCGTCGCCATCAGCGGCCACGAACTCGGCCCCGCTACCCCTAACGACGCCAGGGTCGCCCCAAGGGAAGCGGACGAAGTAGCGCACCCAGCCGGCGTTCGCGTCGCCGACCCGGAGGCCCATCTCCCAGCCGGGGTTTTCCACGTTGTCCGACTCTGAGTCCGCTACGTAGATGGTGTCGTGAGCATCGAAGAAGATCCCGCTCGGCCGCCCGAACTGCGTCCAGGTCGCAATGTGCTCGCCTTCCTGATCGAAGATCTGGATCCGGCTATTACCCCGGTCGGCCACGAAAAGGCGGCCGCGCGAATCCAACGCGATGGCGTGCAGTACGCGAAATTCGCCAGGACCGTAGCCGGTCTTTCCCCAGGACTTAATGAGCTTGCCGTCGCTCGTGAACTTCATCACGCGATTGTTCCCATCTGCGTTGTGGCCGTCGGCAACGAAGATCGTCCCATCGTCGGCGACAAGGACATCCGCCGGCGCGTTGAGGTGATTGGGGCCGTCTCCCGGCACTCCCGGCGTGCCGAGCGTCATCAGAACCTTTCCGGTCGGGCTGAATTTGATGACGCGGTGCCCCCGTTTTCCTCCTTTCGGTACCCGCGCCGGACTGGCGGCGTCGGTCACCCACACGTTACCCTGCGGGTCGACGTCGATCCCGTGCGGCCAGATGAACATGCCGCCGCCGAAGCTCGCGACGGCCTTTCCGGTGGCGAGCTCAAACTTCACGGCCACGTCGAGATCCGAGTCGAGGCACTCGAAGCCGAATTTCTCCGAACCCGCGTCACAGCGGATCACTGCCCACAAATGCTTGCCGTCGGGGTCGACGGTGACTCCGCCGAAGGCGCCCGGCCCCCTGCCCTCTGGCAACTGCGCCCAGCCGTCGACCAAGCGATATGGATTTGGGTAGGGCTGCGCCGAAGCTGGAACGCCGACTCCCAGCAATATGAAAGCAGCCAGCGCGAGCGGCAATTGGACTCGATTCAGTTTGAACATAAACACTCCTCACTCGACCCAGAGTTTTCGTTTTCATCACCCCGGCACGGACAGCATAGCCGAGTAGCCGCTGGACCGCAAGGTTCCTCGGAATCTCCGCACTGTTTGTTAAGTTCGATGCTCCTGCCTTCGTTCGTCCCGCCCCCTCGCCATCCGATGAGATATGCGGGTAGCAGTCCGTGGGGACGCCTATTCGCCGGGCGACCCTGCGCCGGGTGCACTTGAGACCCAACCAAGCCTAGACAAGAATCGCCATGTCGACCACGCCGTCAACCGAAGCCCGCGCTCGTTCACGTGAATACCGTCAGGCAAGTAGAGCTCGTGGCCGCCGGTTCGCGCGTACAAGCTGGTTGCGTCGAGCAGGGGTACCCGCAGCGTAGAAGCAACTCCAGCGATCTTTCGCTGGGGCTTGAACGTGTACGTCTTGTCGCGGGAGATCGCCGCGGGATCAAACTGAGCGGCGAGAGGGACCGAGATCAGAGCGAGTTTGCCGCCGCGTCCTTCGACCGCGGCCTTGAGCTTGGACAGTTCATCGTAAAAGAGTTGCCAAGTGTCGTCTCGCCAGGCGGCTCGGAAGCCAATATCGCGGTCCCAGGCGTACTGACCTAGGGGCAAGCCTTGATGCTTCAGCCGAGCGATCCGCAAGCGGTAGCCTAGGTAGCTCGACCGGGGCAACCAACCGAGCGGCTCGCCTTCCTCAGGCAAGAAGACGCGCCGCGCTTCCTCGGTAGCCAGAATGCCGCTTCCGGAATCGAAACGGTGAAGGAATTCGAAATTGTCGTTGAGACAGTATTGCAGGACGACAAAGTCGGAATCGAGACCGGCCAACTCGCGCTCGAACCACAGCCGCTCCTGGTGCGTGGTGTAGCCCGGAACAGCGCCGTTGAGCACCTCCGCCTGGCCGGCCAATCCCCGCCGCAACAGGTTGACGTAGCCTTTTTCGTAGGGCAGTCCCTGGTCGATCACGAACGTGATGGAGTCGCCGGTGAATAGGATACGAGGAATACCGGGTTGCTTCGGCGGGACCTCCGCCGGATCGTGGATCGCCAGCCGATTGAAGCCCGGGGCATCCGCGTCAGGGCGGAAACCTATGACGGGATCTCCGCGCAGGCCGCCGGCGCTGCCATGTCCGAAATAGCTGACTTCCGTCGAGTAGAAAGTCGCCAATGCAGCGAAGGGTCCACCGTGCACGCTCCACCGCACGCCGAATTCGACCACCAGGATCGTGAAGGCGACGCTCAGGAAGACGACCAGCGCCTTCAAGCCAAGATTCAAGGGCCGGCCGCCTGCGGTCCGCGGATCGCTGACGTCGCTGGACTGGTCGCGGGATCTTCTGCGTCGACGGGTACTCATCTGGAGAACAAAGAAGCTTGATCAAAACGGCGGCAGGCGTCGCCACTCGCACCCATAGTAACCGCTTTGCAGCGGTTGCTTGATGTCGTTGCTTCATAAGACTACGACCGCCGCGTGAACGACTCGGCGGACCAAGAACGAAGGGACCGATGTACCCTCAAGCTCCAGCTTGCCGTGCCCTGAAGCTCCAGCTTGCCGTGGCGTGAATCTCCAGCTTTGCCGCGAACCGATTCATCGGTACGTAATCTTCCGCCCGCCCACAAAAGTTTCTTCCCCCGTTCGTACCTACGAACCGATGAGTCGGTTCGCGGCAAGCGTGGACACTCACGCCAGTCGAGGTCACGCGTGCGAACGCCCAGCGGACAGCCCGTCGGGTCCTTCCTGGTCACATGGGTCCCTGCGCTTGCCCATTTGTAACTTACACCTTCAACTTCGGAAAACTGATCGAAGCCTCCAAAACAACTCAGCAAGAGCAGGCGATGAGGGTCTAGCCTGTGGCAAAGGGTTCGCCAAGCTGCGTTAGTCTCCCGATGGCTTCGGGCAGCGCCCTAGCGGCGTCTGTTTCCACATTAAGATGCATCAAAAAAGATGCCGTGAAACCTGAATTATGCACAGATTCACTTTGCGAGTGTGGCTGCGTTCGTAGCGGGTTGGCGGTCGTCGTGAGGTGGTAGCTCGGCAACTGGTCTTTTGGCTTCTCCGTGTCCGGTTTCCCTTCCCGCCCAGAATCCGCGTCGTCAAAACCTCGCTCGGAAGTGACGTGTTTCCAGTGCGTTACGGCTAGTGCATAAAAGTTTATGCATAGCGCATAGCCAGGCTCTCAGATCAGCGCCCTCCCGACCACCGGCAGCAAGCCGCCGTAGGGAGTCGGCTTCCTGCCGCGGAAGTGGTAAGGCGTCGAAGCCCCGATTTTATTGGGCCGCGAGGCCGTCACGGCTGGGCCTTGTTGGACGGGCCTTTGGGAGCTATGCTGTTTTCGTCTGGTAACCATGTGGGTGACTTCCTTGGGGTTGGCTGGCGAAGCTGGAATCTTTGCCAGCCGACCTTTTTACCCCATGTTTAGGGGGTCCCCAATGGTCCCTTGCGGCTCAGCCCTCCTCAGGTCCACGCCGCAGTGCATAATTCAGGTGAAAACCAACACATGGAGTGCAGCTAGGACAACTTTGCTTGGACTCAACTTCCATCCAGGAGCTACTGAATTGTTTGATTTCTTCATTGGACTACCTCCTTTCTCCACCATGCGAGGAGATTGATCAGTAAATGATTCGTAAGAAAGAGTCGCCGAAAAACGCTGCTCCAGAGCGTGCGCTCCCCTAAGCCATCGGTTTATGTAGTACCTCCCCCGGTCTCGCCCGACTTATGGCCGTTTGAAAGTGACCGCCGAGCCGAATCTTCGCTTGTCTCCCAACTTCCACCTGTATGACCTTCTCATCGAAGTTTTGATAGTTCATATCGCAGATGATTCAGCGCTTCGCGTGAATGATCTCGGTATCGCAGGCCTTGTGCGAGACGTGCGAGACGATCCTTTGCAGACCGGGTTTGTATACCGCGTTCAGAGTAGAAGAGGACCATGTTGTCCATCAGAGCAATGAAATCCTTGAATTTGCCATCCATTTCGCTACACTCGTACGGAGCGAGACTCATGCTTAATGAGTGCATGTAGATGTCATGGACGCGGTTTCTTGCTGCTCTCGTGCTCGACATGAATTCGGCTTCCCCCGATTCTCTTGTGGATAGCCGCTCCAACCCTGTCTCAACCACTGCCAGCAACTGCTCCAGCTCGTCGATCGGCGGTTCGACCTGAGTCAAGTAGTCCTCTTTCCGCAGCGTGTGCTGATCTGCGATCTGAGCGAGGGCAGTATAGTTCGAATTCCAATCTACTTTGATTAGTCCCCCAATGTTCTCCCCGTCCAATCCGATTGGTCGAGATTCCTCGGCTAGGTCTTCCCTCATCCAGAGGCTGCGACAGCGCCAGTGACGTCGCGCTCTGTCATCAGCAGAGAGGTATACGAAGATCCAGACCACGTCAGCATCCGCGTCACCCCATCGCCCTTCAACGATGTGGTTTCGATAGTATTTGCGCTTGACTCCTTCCGTGGTCGCTTGCCGAATCGCCGAAGCAATCTCCGCCTTTGTCGTCAGTCCGTTGACCACAATATCGAGGGAATAGCGCTTTGCCGCACCGTGACTAACATCACCCGTCCGAAACACCGTGAACCTTGAGGACGGGATGACTGGAGTCAACAGGTCCTTCAGGCTAGCTGCGGAATCGGAATCGATTTTCTGACTGAAGGGAACAACAACCTTGTGGCCTCTACCAGTTTCAACCACGGTGTCTCTGCTTATCCGCTGCCAGTAGGCGACGGATCGATCCGGATCACAAAGAACGATCACCACCGGAAGGGAGTGCTTGCTCCAGTACTGAATGTGATCTTCGTCGGTTCGAAAAACGTACCCCTCATCTGTTTGCTCAGACAGATAGCTAGCGCCGGTCTTTATTTGAATCCCTAGCAGCTGGCCAGTGGCTTTCTCGCCGTCGACTAGCTCAGCATGCGCGTCGATGCCGTAGTCGTTATACCCCTGCTCGCGAAACGCGAAGCCGATCCTTTCAAAGGCAGCAATCGCTATACCAACGCCCTGACGTTCAATTCTTCCTGTTCTCTTTGCCCTCATGATGCATCAGCCAGGAGCGGCTGTCGGCGTCTCACGACCGGGCCCGACCCCAAGTCATGCCGGTCGCGCTCGAATTATCCCGCTTGTTTTCGCTTTTTTCCGGGGTTCGGGACTGACGAAACCAACTCTCTTTGAGGACTCTTAGCCACGGGGCTGCTCACTAGCAGAGCGTCAGTTTTCAATGTGGGAAGAACTCTTGCAGTCGGAACCACGCTGCGAGCATCTGCATAATGAATGGAGTGATCATCAAAAAAGATATTGCGCCCCAAACGCTTTCAGAACCCTGTGCTTCGAAACCCCACCCAGAAAGAAAGTTTCATCCATTCGAACCCCCCAGGTGCGCAGTGTTCTGATAACTCTCTCGTGCGCTGGGCTGTTTCGAGCTGTTTCGAGCAGTTACGAGAGCCGTTCGAATGGGTGTTTGTAGAGGGTTAGAGTTTGACTGCACACTTGCGAGAGTGCGCAGAAGCTTCGCGAAAGGCCCGTCCGGAAGCGGCTTCTGAGCATTTAACTTCTCGTGCTCCTGAAAAGCTTCGAGTCCGTGTTCTTGAAAGATCTTCTCTGCTTCGTCGGAGAAGAGTACTGCATCTCGGTCGAACGCTATGCGGATTTGATCGACGGTCGCAGCAACTTCATCCGGGGGATTTTCGATCAACCCAGCAGCGACTCCTGCGTTAGCGGCTGCCTGCACATCTTTCTCATCTGCAGACAGTAACAAGTCTACATCGAAGGCCGCTAAGTACGGGGCGAGCGAGGCACCGCTCGTGAAAGCGCCTCGCACCACGTCCAATTCGTGATGCCCACATGACCGAAAGATTCGAAGACAAGTGTCCCCGCTGTTCTTTGACATCACAATGACTTCGATCGTTCTCTCTTCCAGGAGTTGTTCGTTCAGCCCCAAAATCGCTTTAACAAGCGGAAAGCCAGTTCCTGGCGATAATGTGCTGTTATGTGCTGTCTTCGTGTTCAAGCTGGTACTTGCAATAGTCCTCTAGCCCTTTTCTCTCAAATATTCTATTTTCCTTCTCTAGATCGAAAAGGGCTCTGGAAGAGATCCCTATTACCAGGCAATTCGACAAGTCAAGGCCCATAACGGCTACCCCCACCTCATTATAGATTGGGTGTCAACTTTGTAGCCTCCTACCTCACAGGATCTCAGCTCGCAACTGCGTGCGGTTCTAGGGCTGATGGGCTGATGGGGGGCGGCGGCGGAGCCCGAACCCGGGCTCGCGGCGACGTTCTCCAGGAATCAGTCAACCTTAACTCAATCAATTCAATAATATAACCACAAAACAAAAGTATTCAAAAACCCGCCTGGTATAATAACAGCAGGTAACACTCCGCGGAAAAACATCGAGTCCGGAAATCAGGGCAGCTATCCCCCTGATCGAAGCCAAGATTACCGGCACTCTTCTCAAAAACAGTGATCACCGGCCCGCGCTGACGGGCAACCCATGGCCACCCTCGCCCGGTCAAGACGGCGACGGCCCATGCGTGACTGTTGCGTCCCAAATGAGCCGTTGAAGTGGGACCGCCGGCAGAGGAGGCTAGGTGAAGAAACAGAAACCGCCCAATTGGCGGACGAGGCGAAACCCCGTCCGGCGGCCGATCCGGCACTCGATCGACCCGCGGAAATTGCCTAAAGAAAATATAAATGAAATCGCGAAAAATGAGGTCTGACTGATATGATGAGCGAACTAAGCCAAAACCCGCTGAAAACCGCTGACAGCCCGAATCACGAAAACCATCTCAACGGACTCTCCACCCGGCAAGACCGCGCCCTCATGGCGCTGCTCGAGTCCCCTTCGATCGCCGCCGCCGCCCGCAAGGCCGAGGTTGGCGAAAGCACCCTCCGGCAGTGGTTGCGCGAGGACGAGGATTTCCAGGAAATGCTGCGCCTCGTCCGCCACGAGACTCTCTCCCATGTCTCTACGCGGCTTCAACAAGAGGCTGAGAAAGCCCTCGAATCAGCCGGCAACATGCTGGCGTCCAAACGTCCAATCGAGCCGGGACGCGCTTCCCTCATCCGCACCCTGCTCGATTTCACCTTCCGCTCCAACGCCCACAGCGACATCGCCGGCGTTGTCCGTTCGCTCGAAACCGCAATCAAGGCCCAGTCCCAGGTGGTGAGAAATGCTGGTTAGCCCTAAATCAATGGCCTCGGCGGCCCATGATATATTGATGATTCCACAGCGTTTTCATGTCTTCCCTACAACTTGAGAAAGTCTACGAGCCCGGCCTGTTTGAGGCTCACTGGTCCAAATGGTGGGTCGACGAAGGCCTGTTTGTGGCTTCCGCCGATTCGTCGAAACCGATGTTTTCGCTGGTAGCCCCGCCCCCGAACGTAACGGGTGCCCTGCATATGGGGCACATGTATGAGATCGCTCAGACCGACATCACCATGCGCTGGAAACGCATGCAAGGCTACAACGTTCTGTGGCTGCCCGGCACCGACCACGCCAGCATCGCCACCGAGATGCTGGTCATGAAATACCTCCGTGAACAGGGCATCGAGGCCAAGGAAATCGGCCGCGAAACATTCCTGGAACACGCCTGGGCCTGGAAGGAGAAATACGGCGGCACGATCGTCGGGCAGTTCAAGCAGATCGGCGCAAGTTGCGACTGGACTCGTGAGCGCTTCACGCTCGATGAGGGGCTTTCCCGGGCCGTGCGGGAAGCCTTCGTTCGCCTCCATGAGAAGGGGCTCATCTATCGCGGCGAGTACCTGATCAACTGGTGCCCGAGCTGCCACACGGCGGTCTCGGACTTAGAGGCCGTCTACAACCAGAAGAACGGCCATCTTTGGCACATCCGCTATCCCGTCACCGGTTCAGACGAGTTTGTGACGGTAGCAACGACTCGGCCTGAAACGATGCTCGGCGACACCGCGATCGCCGTGAACCCGACCGACGAGCGCTACAAGCACCTGTGGGAGAAGACCGTCACGCTGCCCCTTGTAGGCCGGCAGCTCGCTGTCATCCGGGATGAGCTGGCCGATCCTGAATTCGGAACGGGCGTCGTTAAGATCACGCCTGCCCACGACCCGAATGACTTCGCCGCCGGCAAGCGGCACAATCTCGATTTCATCACGGTTTTGGATGAGGAAGCCCGCATTTCCGAGGGCTACGGCGAGTTCTCTGGCCTGGACCGCTACGAAGCGCGCGACCGAGTCGTCGCGCGGCTCCAAGAACAAGGGCTGATCGAGGAGATCGAAGACTACACCAACAACATCGGGAGCTGCCAGCGTTGCAAAACAGTCGTCGAACCCAGGGTGTCAACGCAATGGTTCGTCCGCGCCAAAACGCTCGCCGAACCCGCCATCAAGGCCGTTGAGACCAACGAGATCGAGATCATCCCCGACCAGTGGCGGCGCAACTACTTCGAGTGGATGCACAACATCCGCGACTGGTGCATCTCGCGCCAACTGTGGTGGGGACACCGCATTCCAGCCTGGTACTGCTCCGGCTGCGGCGACATGATCGTTTCGCGCGAAGATCCGTCCTCGTGCGAGAAGTGCGGCTCCACGGAACTAGAGCAAGACAACGATGTTCTCGACACTTGGTTCAGCTCGGGCCTCTGGCCTTTTTCCACGATGGACTGGCCCGAAGACAGCGCTGATCTTAAGACCTTTTATCCCACCTCGCTGCTAAACACGGGTTCCGACATTCTGTTTTTCTGGGTCGCCCGGATGATCATGCTGGGAATCGAGATGGCCGGCCAGATCCCGTTCCGCCAAGTCTTCATTCACGGACTGGTCCGAGACGCGGACAAGCAGAAGATGTCGAAGACCAAGGGCAACGTCATCGACCCGCTGGTGGTGACCGAGAAATATGGCACCGACGCCGTGCGATTCTCGCTCGTGGTCGCGGCCGGACAGGGTTCCGACGTGGTGCTCTCGGAGGAGCGCATCGTCGGCGCTCGAACCTTCGCGAACAAAATTTGGAACGCGGCCAGGTTCGTTTTCATGAGCCTCGAAAAGGCAGGCGCGGAACCTTGGACGCCCCCCGACTGCAATGTCTACATCCCGCTGCCTTCTGAAGCAACGGGCGAAGTGCCGCTCGAAGACCGCTGGATCTTCTCGCGCCTGAACGATGTGGCCCGGCAGGCCAACGAGCACATCGACAAATACCGCTATCACGAGGCCGCAAATCTGCTCTATCACTTTTTCTGGCACGAGTTCTGTGATTGGTATCTGGAGCTGAAAAAGCCGTCGTTCAGCGACGGATCGGGCTTGACTCCGGAGTGGAAGAACATGCTGGCCGCCATGGAGCGGGCCCTGCGGCTGCTGCACCCAGTTATGCCGTTCATTACCGAGGAGTTGTGGCAGCGCCTGGCGTCGAATACCGAAGGACGTCCCGTCTCGATCGCGCTGGCCGCTTATCCGGTACACGATCCGGATCTGGCCGACCCAGACGCCGAAAGCCAGGTCGAGCTGATGCAGGAACTCATCACCGCCGCGCGCAACCTGCGCGCCGAGATGGCAGTTTCGCCCAAGACGGCGCTCGGCGGGACCTTCTACGGACACACGGCCAGCACTGCGGCCGTCGTTGATCGCCAGGCTGAGGCGCTTTCGAAGCTGGCGAATATAAAGCTCGAAGCTCTCCAGGGAGCTGCGCCCGAGGGAAAAGCTATGCACCACACGGTGGACTTTGACCTCGTGCTGCAACTGCCCGCCTCCGAGTCAGCGGTGCTCCGTGAACGGCTTTCGAAGCAACTGCAGCCGCTCCAGAAAGCTCGTGACTCCTCGATGCGTCAACTTGGCAACGAGCAATTCCTGGCGAAGGCGCCGCCGCGGGTGGTGGGGTCCATCCGCGAAAAACTCGCCGACTACGAATCGCAAATCGCCAGGATTCAGTCCACCCTAGACGGCCTCAAGTAGCCCGAAATTCCAGACGACCCGACAGAGCCGTGGACGGAAGTCCACGGTTTTCGCCGCTTCGCCGCTTCGCCTCGGCAGGATTGCGGGCGCCTAACTGGAGGACCGATGCGGAAATCTTGCTAAGCCGGCGGATCAGATGACCAAAACCTGGTGGTCGTGGCAGTCGGGGTTGATTGCTTGGTGGATGCGGTCGATAAAGCCTTCCCCGTAGCGCGCCAAGAAAGGTAGCACCGAGTAGGTGCGCTCCTGGAGAGTGTTGTTGGGGAAGATCAAGTTCGAAAGATACTCAGCTTCTTGCCCGGCGCGCGAGTCCCTGCGCAGGCCTTCGCGCGCGGCCGCCGCTTGAATCTTTCCGAACTGGTAGAGCATCTTTTTTCGGGCACTGGCCAGCGCGGCGCTGAGGGTTGGGTCGAACTTTGACAGGCCGCGGTCGATGGCATCGAGCGACGACTCGATTTGACTCTGGCCTTCCGCGAAGGTTTGCTCCAGGTTGGCCGGAATCAGCCGCTGAGAAATCTTGTGTCGAAGCGCATCGGCGCCTTCGAAGCACTCCTGCAAGGACAGCTGGTAGCGGCTGAGATACTTTTCGGCCCGCGCGTCCACGATGGTAAAGAACGCTCGTGGCATGACGACCGGCATGCGCCCGAGCAGGTTGCCGTAGAGCACTTCCGCCTGTGCCATGTAGGCCGTTTCCGCCGGGCCTGCCACGTAGACCGCCGTGGGCAGCAGGAAATCTTGAATCACCGGGCGCAGCAGGACATTGGGTGAAAACTGCTCAGGGTTCTCTTCGAGCCTGCGAAGCAGGTCCGGGGTGGAATAAGTTGCGTCCCCGGCATCGTAGTGGGATTCGTGAAGCCGCAGGGCGGTGCGCTGCCGAGAGTTGATCAGAAAGACCGGCGAGGTTTCCGTGGTGACATGGACCTGGACGTGGTAACCGGCGCGCTCGAGCTCTTCGCTCCTGGCGATTAGCTGGGGATTGAGATCTCCGGCGCGCTCGATCGCTTTCCCCAACAGCGGAGCCGAGAGCCGGCGAAGGGCGGGGTCCATCGGGTCAAGCAGGATGAGCCCGTGGCGCCGGAAGAGCTGCTCGAACAGTGCCCGGAAGCCGGTCCCGAAACTGCAGTCTTCCGAATAAGCGTCAGCCACCAGCTTGATCGCTGATGCTCCGAAGGGGAGATTCGCGAGTGCCGCCGCGACTGCCGCGTGGCCTGAATCGGCCGCTCCTTGTTTGTAATCGGTAAGACGCACGCCGGCTACCGGTTGACCGGGTAGGGCGTTCGTTTTCGCCTCGATACGCAGAGGCCGATTCTCCTGGTCGAGCATCCAGGTCTGTTCGACTTCGGCGAGGTCGTGATCCTCGGTGGCAAGCCAAAATACGGGGACCGCGGAAATCCCCTGGTTGCGCAATTCTTCCGCGGTCCGAATGGCCGTTAGCGCCTTGTAGATCGAGAAAACGGGTCCGCCATGAAGTCCCACCTGTTGTCCGGTTGCCACCACCACTGTGTTTTGTTGGGCCAGGCGATCGAGGTTCGCGGCGGTTTCGGCTCCGGCGGCAGCGTTCTGATTTCGGAGTGCAACGACTAGTGCCGCGCGGTGCTCGGCGGTGATTTTCACCTCGGCGGCGGCGCTCGAGAATTGGTCTGACTGCGGCGGGTGATGATAGAAGCGGCTCACCTCGCCGAACGAATAGAGATAGTCCGTAAACAGACGCGAGGACGACGGAATCTCCGTGTGCCGGATGCAGGCGGCTTTCATTTTCTGAAGGAAAGAAGCGCAATTATCCGGGATACGGCGCGACGACGCCCGGAAAGAAGTGACAAGGGCAGCGGGTCCGCTACGGCTTGTTTGAAAACCTCTCGCTCAGATTAACAGAACGTGGGGTTTGTCGAAGTTTCGATTGTCACACGGCCAACGGGTTCTGAAACCTGACCTTGGGACGAGATTCCGGGGCAGCCGTCGTCTGTGTGCAGGCAGGCGTGACTCCCCGTGGTCAGGCTCAGATTCTTACGCGAGCAGTTTGTCGATCAGGCGGCCCCCCACGTCGGTGAGGCGGAAGTCGCGGCCCTGATAGCCGAAGGTGAGTTTCCTGTGATCGAGCCCGAGCAGATGAAGGATGGTCGCTTGGACATCATGCACTTCCACTTTGTCCTTGGTGATGAAGAAGCCCAGGTCGTCAATCTCGCCGATGGTTTGACCAGCCTTGATGCCGCCTCCGGCGAACCACATCGGGAAGTTTTCGATGTGATGATTGCGGCCGACCGACTCGCGAACTTCTCCCATCGGTGTTCGCCCGAATTCGCCTCCCCAGATGACAAGCGTATCGTCGAGCAAGCCGCGCTGCTTCAGGTCCTTGATCAACGCGGCGCAGGGACGATCGATCGTCAGCGCTACTTCGTCCAGCTTTTCGTTGAGGTTGTTTTGGCGATTGCCGTGGTGGTCCCAGCCGGTTTGGTAAAGCTGCACGAATCGCACGCCTCGCTCGATCATGCGACGAGCCAACAAACAGTTGTTGGCGAAGGACTGTGCGCCGGGAGTTGCCCCGTAGAGGTCGAACGTTTGCTTGCTCTCGGTTCCCAAGTCCATCAGCTCGGGACCGCTGGTCTGCATGCGGTAGGCCATCTCATAGGAGGCGATTCGAGTGGCGATTTCGGGGTCTCCCTGGTCGGCCAGCCGGGCCAGGTTCAAATCGCGAATGGCATCGAGTCGGGCGGTTTGGCGTTTCATCGAGGCGCCGCTGGGACTTGAAAGGTTGGGAATTGGGTCGGCGGAGCGCAGAAACTCGACCCCCTGATAAGTTGACGGCAGAAAGCCGCTGCCCCAAAGGTTGGCTCCTCCCATCAAGTCCTGCTCGCCGGAGCGCAGCACGACGAAGGCCGGGAGATCCGTTGATTCGCTGCCGAGGCCGTAACTGAGCCAAGCGCCTAAGCTGGGGCGGCCGTAACGCGTCGAGCCCGTGTTGAAGAAAAGTTTGGCTGGGGCGTGGTTGAAGTTCTCGGTCTTTACCGAGTGCACCAGCGCGAGATCGTCGACGACCGTTGCCATGTGGGGGAAGATCTCCGATACCCAGGCGCCGGATTGCCCGTGGCGCTTGAACTTTCTTCGGGGACCAAGAAGCTTCGGCCTACTCTTGGTGAAGCTCTCCATGAAGGCGAAGCGCTTTCCCTTGAGGAACGAATCGGGGGTGGGCTGCCCGTCGAGTTCGGCGAGCTTGGGCCGGTAGAGCCAGGTTTCAAACTGACTGGGTGAGCCCGCCATGAACAGGTAGATGACCCTCTTGACCTTGGGACTGAAGTGCGGCGGTTTGGGGGCGAGCGGGTTGTCCACTTGAGGCACGGGCGCGGCCAGCAGCTTGCCTTCACTCAGCAAGCTGCCGAGCGCAACATTGCCTAGTCCGACGAAGCATTGGCCGAAGAAGTGACGCCGGGTCCTCTCGATTCTCTCGAGAAGTTGCGGGCTGAGTGGGGTCATTTGGGTGGCCTCCGCATGTTGGTCATTCACGGGTGATGAATTCGTCGAGATTCAGGATCACCGCTGCGACCATCGTCCAGGCGGCTGTCTCGGGCAAGTCCGTTCCTTTCTCGCTCGGCAGGGTCAGAATCTCGAAGGCCTCGATCGGATTCGATCGGAAGTCATCAAGCTGCGTGGCGAGCAAGCGGTCAAGCCGATCTTTCTCAAGCTGTTGCGGTGGACGGGTAAGGCAAAGTCGAAAAGCGTGCTCGATCCGCTCTGAGTTTGATCCGTGCGGCCGCTCGATGAGGACCCGCTTCGCCAGACCTTGCGTAAACTCGTGGAAGCCGGTGTCGTTGAGCAGCGTCAGCGCCTGCAATGGCGTGTTCGACCTTTCGCGGCTGGTCGCGGTTGTCAGTGCATCGGGACTGTCGAAGACCATCAGGCCCGGGTGTGGGCTCTTACGCCAAAAATGCGTGTACATGCCGCGCCGGTAGCGATCTGCTCCGCTGCTTTCGGGCCAGGGATGGCCGATCATCACGCCGGAGGGTTGCGCCGGGTAAACACTCGGCCCGCCGATCTCCCCCGACAGCATGCCGCTCGCCGATAGCGCCAAGTCGCGGACGATCTCCGACTCGACGCGGAGCCGGTTTTGACGTGCGAGCAGAAGGTTGCGCGGGTCTTTCGTGGCGGGGGCAGGCCGAAACTTCGATGACTGCCGATAGGTTGCCGACGTCACGATCGTGCGATGGATCGCTTTGAGGCTCCAGTCGCGCGCCATCAACTCGGACGCCAGCCAGTCCAGCAGTTCAGGATGCGATGGAGGTGAGCCCTGCGTGCCGAAGTCGTTTTCCGTCTCGACAATGCCGCGGCCGAAGTACCGCTGCCATATGCGGTTGACGGTAACTCTGGCTGTCAGCGGGTTGTCTTTGCTGACCAGCCAGCGGGCAAGATCCAAGCGCGTGTAGCGCTGCTCATTGTTTTGTAGCGCGGGCTTTTGTAGCGCGGGCAGAATCTCTGGGGTTCCGGGCGAGACGCGAACCCCCTTCTGCAGAAACTCGCCGCCTAGCATCACGTGGGTCGTCCGGGGTTCAGTCAACTCCCGCATGACGAGCGTGCTGGGGATATCGGGTTCGATCTCGCGGACAGCGGCGATCGCCTTCTTGCGCTCCTGATGTCCGAGATCCTGACCAAAGTAGGCGCGCTTGAACGTCTTGTTCTGCTCCTCGTGGCGCTCGCCGGCGGGGAGCTTGAGGATGGCGCGTTCCCCAGGGGTAAGCTCGGCGAGCTGCTCCTCGCTCACTGACGCCTCCCACGCGGCTTGCTCGTTGAGGAGCTTTTCTTCGTAAGAGTCCAGCTCTTCTTGCATAACTTCAATTTGCGCCCGAAGCGCCTTTCTGCGGGCGTGCTGCTCGGGTGTTCCGAACTCGAGCACCGGCTCATAGGGGCGCTTGCGTCCTTCTTCGTCATCGAAGTCGCCGCTCAGCTCATCGATGCTGTCGAAGAAGGCGAAGAAGCTGTAGAACTCCCGCTGCGACACAGGGTCGAACTTGTGATCGTGGCAGCGGGCGCAACCCAGCGTGAGTCCAAGAAAAGCCATGCCCGTCGTATCGACGCGGTCCACAACCGCTTCGACTCGGTACTGCTCGAAGTCAACTCCGCCTTCGAGATTCAATAAAGTGTTGCGGTGAAAACCTGTCCGACGATCTGGTCTTCGGTGGCGTTCGGGAGCATGTCACCGGCGATTTGCTCGATCACAAACTGATCGAATGGCAGGTCGCGGTTGAGAGCGCGAATCACCCATTCGCGGTACATCCAGATCTTGCGCTCGCCGTCGGCGGCGTCGCCGTTGGAGTCCGCATAACGCGCGACGTCAAGCCAGTGGCGGCCCCAGCGTTCTCCGTAGTGCGGCGATTCGAGCAGGCAGTCGACAACCTTCTCATAGGCGTCCGGACTTGTGTCTTCTAAAAACGCGTCGACCTCTTCGGGTTTGGGCAGCAGGCCGATCAAGTCGATATAGGCGCGGCGGATGAGCGTCGGTTTCTCAGCTTCCGGTGAGGGCCGCAAGCCCGTCTGATCCAGGCGAGCCAGGATAAAGGGGTCAATCGGGTTGAGCGGCCAGGAGGCGTCCGACACCTGCGGCGGCGCGGGGCGTTTTACGGGTTGGAATGACCAGTGGCCGGACGACTGGCTTACCGTCGCTGCCGCGGCACTTTGAGAGGGCCACGGCAGGCCCATTTCGACCCAGCGGGTGAGCGCGGAGATCTCCTCGGGAGTTAGTTTGCCACCGGGTGGCATCCGCAACGCGTGTTGCTGCCGGACGGCTTGAATCAGCCGGCTTTCTTTCGAGAGTCCCGGTGAAGCAGCCTCGCCCCGGTTGCCGCCTCGGAGGATGTCTTCGCGGCTTTCGATCGACAGGCCACTGGTACGCAGCTTGGCGTTGTGACAGCTCGCGCAATTGTTGAGCAGTACCGGCCGGACCTCATTTTCGAAAAAGCGAATGGCGTCGGGAGAGAAGGGTTTGCTTGGAGGCTGCTGGGCGAGGAGGGGAAGTGCGGCGAGGGTGAAGACAATCCCCAGAGGCCCCGCGCGGCGGCATTTTGGTGGGTGAATCACCAATCTAAAAGTAACACACCGCAAGCTACGCGATAGCGCATTTCGGGCACTCGAGAGGAACCAATCGCAGATGGCGCAAGCCAGGGATCTGCGTGCGCTGGTTTAGATCGTAGAGGGCGTTCGACTCTCAAATTCCGAAGTTGAGGCTCGCATCGTGTACAATGTATACAACCTACTAAGTTTAGGAGTTCGTTCATGCCAGAGAGTTCGGTGCTAACAGTTCGGGTAAGTCACGAAGTCAAGAAGGGACTGGAGGCTCTGGCGCACAGTACCAAAAGAAGCAAGTCCTTTCTCGCTGCGCAAGCCATTAACTCATACGTCGAGCAGGAAGCGTGGCAGATCATCGAGATCGAGAAGGCCGTCGAGGAAGCCAACGCGGGGGATTTCGCTGCCGAGGCTGAGGTGGATGTTGTCATCTCGAAGTGGTCTTAAAAGGGTCCGCTGGTTGCGCACTACACTGCGTAACCTCGATGAGCAGACAGCCTACATTGCCACGGACAATCCGGAGGCGGCTGTGCGGATGGTGGCCCGAGTTCGCGACGCGATTGAGCGGCTGGCACGGCATCCGTCGCTTGGAAGACCGGGCCGAGTGCCGGGCACTCGCGAACTGGTGGTATCCGGCAGACCGTTCGTCATTCCGTATCGTGTTCGAAATGGGTGGGTAGAGAGTCTCCGCGTCTTCCACGGGTCCCAACGGTGGCCTGACGAGTTCTGAAGCGTTAGCCGCTCTCAGTGGGCAATCGCTTGCGCCCGAACTGTTGGCTCTGACTCGCGTGCCTGGGTGGCCCTTCACGTCCGGCAAACACGCGGTCTCAACATTAAGTTGGAGGTAGAATGGTTCGGGAGGCTCCTATGGGATTCCTGCGAATCGTGCTCCAGACGCTGTCGATCACACTGGCATTCTGTTTGCTGATCCAGGCTCCAGTGCACGGGCAGACAGACGAAAGTACAAAGCCAGAGCGACAAGCACCAGCTAAAAAGGCCGAACGCGAACAAGACGGCGCGGTCCCGGAGCGCAAGGGCCTGGTGGAGCCACTTAGTGACGGTGGTTTCCGCTTCACTCTTGATCCGGAAACGACCGAGGGCAAGCGGCTGATTCATATGTTGCGGAGGAGCGGAGTTACTGACATTCCAGAGACCATCAACGTTAAAGTTTATCCACCCCCGCTATCTCCGTGCTCAATTCCACTGAAGCGTCTTCTGCCAAAAGCTGAGGAACCGGTACGGCCTGATCATCCCCCAAAAAAAGACCCGAAGATCAGAAAGCTGCCAATGATCGCGCCACCTTGCGACGAGTGATTTTTCGTTCTGAGGCGGATCTTGGGATCAACTTGCATCCTTGTGCAACGCTCACTACTTCCACGGCTGCTGCGCCGTCAGGCGGCTTCAGTGCGTCATCGCGTAGATGATATAGTTGATCCCGAAACGGTAGGCAAGCGCCGTCATCGGCTCGGGGTATTCTGGCATGTCGGCGTGCTCCCAGGCGTCGCCGATATCCATGTTGAAGTTGACGGCGACGAGTAGCCGCCCTTCATCGTCATAGATCCCACGCCAGCGCGGTCCGGTTTCTTGGGCCTGCACAACGATCTCGCCGCCGGGGCCTCTTCGGAGATGGCGTAGCCCCGGGATCTGCGTGCGCTGGTCCAAATCGTAGAGCACGTGCAAAACCGCGCTCTCTTCGGCGATCTCAACGATTGATCGTTCGGGAAATACACGGCTCATCGACTCTCTGAAGACCGACCATTGTTCGGGGCCGTAGAAGTCATCGACTACGAGGAATCCGCCCCGAAGCAGGTACTCCCGCAAGCGGTCCGTTTCATCGTCGCCTAGTTGCCAGTAACCGACCTGAGTGGCATAGATCCAGGGGTAGTCGAAGACGCGGTCGTCGGTCAGAGGCACCAGGCGTCCTTCGCCGGTATCGATTTCGGTTAAGCGGCGCAGACCCTGGGCAAAGTGGGTCTCGGCGGCGGGCCAGTCTAGGCTCCACCACGGCCGTCCGAGTCTGCCGCGAATCCAAGGTTGACTGACGTACTCGAGGCGGATGAAGTGGAATTCGGCGTTCGCGCCGACGCTTGCGGATTGGTCCCAGGTCTGGCTCCCGGCTTGGCTCCCCGCTTGGCTCGACGTTTGGCTCCAGATCACCGGAAGCAGTCCGGCAGCCCCAAGTAGAAGCAGCCAAGCAAGAGCGTTGCCGATAACCGCCCGACGGACACCCATGAGCTGCATTATAGAGGGGGCCGTGTGCGCGACAGCCTCACCCGCCGGGGCCTGTTCGCGCCGCGTCTGTGGATCGATATCCCTGGTATCTGGCGGCACGATTCGCATGATGACCGGTGTGTTACGATTTGCGCGTGCGAAAGACTGCCTTACTCGTTACTCCCCTGGGCTTGATTTCAATTCTCCGCGTGCCGCTTCTGGAGTCTCAAACGACCCCGGAAGACACGGTCGCCAGCCTTCGCGTAGCGGACGGCCTGGAGATCACTTTGTGGGCGGCGGAACCTGACGTCATCAATCCGACTAACCTCGATATTGATGAGCGCGGACGCATCTGGATTACCGAAGCGGTGAACTATCGCCGGCACCTCTTTCAGCAGCCCGATTACCGCGATGAAGGCGACCGCATCACGATCCTCGAAGACACCGACGGCGATGGCAAAGCCGATAAAGCGAAAGTCTTCGACCAGGACCCTCGGCTGCGTTCACCGCTGGGCATCGCTGTTCTCGGCAATCGAGTCATCGTTTCGCAATCGCCAGACGTGATCATTGACACCAAGGACGACGACGACAACATTGTGAACCGCGAGGTTTTCCTCACTGGCTGGGGTGGTGCGGACCATGACCACGGCGTTCACGCCATCGTCTATGGGCCGGACGGCAACTACTACTTCAACAACGGAGATCGCGGACTGGACGTCACCGACCGCGGCGGGCAGCGCGTAGTATCGGGCCCCGACGAGAAATACTATGGCGGCAGCGCGTTGCGAGTGCGGCCCGACGGTACGGGCCTCGAAGTGGTGGCACACAATTTTCGCGACCCCTACGAACTCACGATCGATGCCTTCGGCAATATTTGGCAGTCGGACAACGACGACGACGGCAATGAGTGGGTACGCATTAACTACGTCATGGAGGGAGGCAATCACGGCTATTGGGGACCCGGCGGGAAACGCTGGCGGGAGGACCGCGGCAGCCATTTCCACCAGGAAGATCCGGGTGTGGTTCCGACGTTGCTGAGGACCGGTGCCGGATCGCCCTCAGGCATCACGATTTACGAGGGCAACTTGTTGCCGCGGCGCTACTGACGCAAGCCGCTGCATGTGGATAACGGGCCACGTGTATTGCGGGCCTACCATGTCGAGCGCGATGGGGCCGGGTTCCAAGCGTCGATGGAGGCGGTTGTCGATGGCGCCGATACTTGGTTCCGGCCTGCTGATTTGGCGGTAGCCCACGATGGCTCGGTTTTCGTCGCCGACTGGTATGACGCCGTCGTTGGGGGGCATCAGATGAAGGACACAGAGCGCGGGCGGGTCTATCGCTTGGCTCCTCCTGGTCACAAAACGCTCAGCTCACGAGTTGATATTTCAACGGCGGCGGGCCGCGCCGAAGCGCTGGCTTCTCCCTCCCAAGCCATGCGGTTCGCGGCGCATTCGATGTTTCTGGAGATGGGAGCTGATGGGATTGCCGAGCTGGACGGTTTGCTGAGCTCCAGCAACAGGATTCTGCGAGCGCGGGTGCTGTGGCTGCTCGGCGCGGCGGGCGGCCGGGGACTTGCGCGGGTGCTCGAGGAGCGGGAATCCACGGACTTGGAGTTCCGGGTTCTGGCCGTCCGTTTGCTGCAGCGCTACCACCCGGACTTCCCCTCGGCGGTGGAGGCGCTCGCCCGCGATGAGAATCCTCAAGTGCGCCGCGAGGTGGCTTTGGGTTTGCGTGGTGTGGCTGGTGACAATGTTTTGGGCGAAAAAGCCCGCGAATTATTGGTCGAGCTGGCAAGCCGGTACGACGGCCAGGACCGCTGGTATTTGGAAGCCCTGGCCATTGGAGCGCAGGGCCAAGAGGACGCCATCTACGACGACCTGCTGGAAGCCTTTTCGAACTCCTGGAGCGATCGGTTTGGTCGGCTGTTGTGGGTATTGCATCCTTCGAAGGCGGTGGGGTTTCTGGAGCAAGTAGCGGGAGACGATTCGCTAGACGTGACGGATCGCATCGGGGCGGTGGAGGCCCTTGGCGCGCAGGCGTCCCCGGACGTTGGTGTTTTTCTTGCAGGGGTCGCTTCCGGTCAAGGTCCTGATGCGCTGCGTGCCAAGGCCGCCGAGAGACTGATCAAACAGATGTTCAGCCAGTGGACCGGGCTGAGGGAATCGGACGCTGTCGTTCCCGCCATCCGGGCGGCTTTGCGCATGTCCCGGCCCGGCGAGAGTGTGCAGGAGAAAGCGCTGGATTTGGTGGGCGACATGCGGGACACAAGGTACGGCGCCGAGGTGGCCGCGCTGGCCAGTTCGAGCGAGACCGGCATGGAGCTGCGTGCGATGGCGATCGAGACGATCGGGAAGCTCAACGATCCCGCAGCGGCTGAGACGCTGGAAGGGCTAACGGCTAGCGGTTCGACGGAACTGCGCCTGGCGGCGGTCCGCGGGTTAGGGGCTCTTGATGCGAACCGCTCGGTTCCGAGGCTGAATAGGCTGCTTCTCAGCGAAGCTCCGAATGATATTCGAAGTGAGGCCGTTCGCGTACTGGCCAGGTCGATCGAGGGCGCCACATTTTTACTCGACTTGGCGGAGGAGAATCGCCTGCCCCCCGTACTGCGAACGACGGCGATCATTGCTGTCAACGGCAACCGTGACGTCCGGGAGCGGGCCGAGCGGGTGCTGCCGATGCTCACGACCAAGAGTCAGGAGATGATGGTTAGTCTGCGGGCGTTGCTGTTGCGGATGGCGATTCGACCGGAACTTGGAAAGAAGGTGTTCTTCGGCGATGGACAGTGCTCGACTTGCCACAATACCGGCGGCGGTGGCTCGGAGAAGATTGGCCCTGACCTGGGAACCATTGGCGACAAGATGGGCCGCGCCGCGTTGCTGGACGCCATGATCAATCCCAACGCCGGGATCGCGCCCGAGTATGTGAGGTGGGTTCTCCAAACGAAGTCGGCGGGCGAGGTGCGGGGCATGATCGTATCGAATAGCGAAGACGAGATTACCCTGCGTGAGCCTTCCGGCGAACGGCGGACGTTTCCTGTCACCGATGTTACGGAGAGAAAGCGTGATCCGGAATCCGCGATGCCCAACCTGGTTGGCGTGCTCGATGAGCAGGAGCTGGCGGACTTGGTGGGTTACATGGAGGAGCTGAAGGCGAAGCCGTAACGGACCCCGGGGAACCGGGAGTAAAGGGTTGGCAGTTGGAAAGTGAACTACAGCGGCAATCGCCCGCGGCCATTGTTGTTGCGGCGATTGCGGTCCGGGTCGGGACCGGAGTTGATTTCCACGTTCACACCCGGCTTGCGCAAGGGATCGCGGAAGGTCAGCTCTTCGTCGGTGAAGAAAAGATTTCGGGCCAGCACCATGTCGAGTTGAGTCCCTTTTTCGAGGATCGCCTCTGGTCCTCGTGAAAGCAAAACGCCCGCCAAGCCCGCGGCAGCACCCGCGGCGGCCCCGACTCCGGCCCCGAAACCTGCCCGACCTCCGGCCGCACCGGCGATGACGCCGATCGACGTTCCCGCGGCGGTCGTCTCGCCGACCGTGCGGGCGTCGCTGCCTTTATTGCTCTCGCTGGTGATCTTGCCCTCTTCGCGGTCAAAGCCTTCGGGCGAGCGGCCGTCCAGCGATCCCACGCGACCGGTCAGGTCTCGAATGACTCCGTTGGGCAGAATCATCTGCTCGAAGAGTAAAAACAGCTCGCCGCGTCCTTTGATGCGTCCGGGCCTCTTGGCACTGGTGACGCTGCCGGACACGTAGGTTCCTGGAGGGACGACGATTCTTCCATCGACGACGACCGGGTAGACCGACTCTAAGTAGATGCGATCGCCGGGCGCAGCGTGTTTGGTGCTGATACTGTTGATCAGGACTAGGGGGACGCGCGTGCCTTCAGGGATCGTGATGCTGTCCGGAGACGGGTCTTCGCGCTCCTGGAGGCCCTTGCGCTCAACTAGAGCCGGTGCTGTCGGTGTCTGGGCGGGAGAGATTTCGGCGCTTTGTTGAGCCATCAGCGGGGCCGCTGTCGTTGTCAACACGGCTGTTAGTGTCAACACCGCTGTTGGTGTCACCGCCGTCAGTGTCAACAATGAAGCGACGCCCAGGAATCTATTCATATTGAAAGCCCTTTTGACATTGTACCTGCCGGTTCGGCGCCTGGCGCGGTGGGGAGCCGGTCGGCGTAAGGATACCCCTGTGGTATATGAACGCGGCGGGGGGAATATGGTTGCGCTCGCGGGGGCTTTTTTGGGGTGGGTTCGAACTGGGCGTTCGTGAGCGGCCGGGCGTAGCACGCTACGCCCCTACAAGAGGCCGGAGAGCGACGACGCCCTCCAAGAGGCGCGCTCCCGGTCAAAAACGCCAAACTTGACGCGTCGGCATTTGTGCCGAGGCGGCAAGCTGCGAGCTTGCGCGACCGGGGCGGGATGTTTGGCGCGAGATTTCGGCCGGGCGCGGGAGGGTGGATGCTGATTGGAGGGGGGTGAGAGGATTCGAGCGGATTTGAGCGGATTTCAGGAAAGTTGTTCGCCTTTTGTTCTCATTTGTGGGCCCGACGCTTGTCCTGCACTCAGATTTTGGGACCCGCAGCGGCGGAGCGGTGCGGTTCGCAGGGTTGAAGCCGCTGCGCCCGACGGTGGGTCCGGACCCGCCGTTCGAGGTCATCGCTCCCGCGAGACCCAACGCGGCAGGGTGGGGTCGGCGACCCGCGCTGGATGTTTCGGCTTTGTTTTCTTGCGCGGGCCGATTCGGACACGCGCTGCAGCCGGTCCCTTTTCGGTCGCGGCTCTGAATCTCTGGCTCTGAATCTCTTTTAGTTGAGAGGCCTCTCATGCTCCCATCGCGTAGACCATAGTCTCCTCCCCCAACAGGAGCCACAAGGAGGAGCCTTGCAAACGTTTCTTCAGAACAAAAAAACAGGCGCAGTTCGCTTGCGCCGCAGCCAGCCCCAAACTGGCTGATGGCGCGCGGAACCGTCCCGCTCTTTTACCTGAAGTCCGCTTGCGGGGGATCACCCACAAAGCGGAGAGCAACTCGCACTGTCTCGGCCGAGAAACGGTCGTGTTGGTCCGGTGGACATTCCTACCGGTCTCTTAGTCTCATTGTAAGGGGTGTGTCAAGCCGGAGCTGGAAAAGCACGGGAATTCAAGGGGAATCTCGAAGAAACGGCGCTATTTCATGGAATGTCTTGGATGTGCATGAAGGACAAGAGGGCGGCCGCCCGGGGGCGGCTCGCTGCTGCCCCACCGCAAGCCCCGCTCGGCCGCCATGGGGCGGCCGAGCGCCGAAAGCGTGCGTGGGAATGACGTGCTTTTCCGAGCGGCGCGGGTGTACACTGTGGTCGCGCCAGGACCAGAGTGGAAATCCTGGCGTAGGACCCCAGAAACCTTATGGGTCCTCACCCATCGCGGGGCCGGAGAGGAGAACAATAGATGTCGGGCAGTGTCTATCGAATTCACCCCGCGATCGGGATTGCAAGAGTCGGAAACAGTTCGGAGTATTACATTGGCCCGGAAACCGAGGCCGGACTTCCCCTCCCAGACAGCAAGACCACTGGGGGACTACCTATCAAGCCAGGCACGGAATCCGAGACTATCAAGAGTAGTGATTTGCGCGACTGCCACGGTGCGTTCAAGCGACAGGCCGCGCGGTTTCGAATCTTTCAGTATCCGAGGGAGAAAGTAGAATCCTATCCGTCTGGCAAAGGAGTGGAAATCTGCATCGGGAGCACGGTAAACGGGAAAAAGGTGGCCGACATCATTTGGACCGGGCACGTCGCCAACAAGAAGGCCAATGGTTATGAAAAGGACCATCTCGGGATCGGAGCCTACGACGGAATGTTGCCTCCGTTGAGGAATCTAGCCGAGGGTCTGAACCCGTCCGACCCCGAGCGTCTAAGGAAGCTGGTGATTGACCCCGGGCCCCGGACGATTCACCGCACTGATGCGGGCGGCGTGAAGTTTGACAAGGAGACGACAGCATCCTATTGGGACGGTACCGGAATAAGGCAACTAAGCAACTACCCGAAGTCTTTCCCGAACGAGAACTTCTCTCAACGTGATTGTCCCTGGGGACGGAGCATCGACACATTGGGAGAATTGGAAACGGACGACCACGGGCGGCTCTTGGTCGTTGGCGGCTATGGGCGGGCCTGTGGATGGTACGCCAACGGTCACCCCTATCCGCTTCGTCACGACACAAATAACGACGGCTGGTTTGACGACTGCAGCGACGGACCTGTCAGCGCGGTCCTCGTCTTCGGCGATAAGAGCGTTCAGGAGGTTCACGGCACCGCGTGGACAGTCACCACCGATCCCTCGTACGCCCCGCAAACCCCGAACATCGTGTCGCTGTGGGACGACGTCTTTGATTCCTGGGTTCGAAAGCTGCAACTGTGGCCCCAGATTTATGCTAACGGAGAGTTCAACGACAGCTACCGGCCGGCCTTTGATGAGCAACTGTATCCCATATTCCGGAGCACGGAACTGCAGCAATGGACGATGAATTTAGCCCTAAAAGTTATAGGACGGCACGATGCCGTCGGGAAGATCAAGGCGACGGACAATCCCGACAAGACGCCCTTGGCTGGGTTGAAGATCATCCGCAACCCAAACGAGGACCAGTCAAGAGTGGGCGCGCCGCTCATGCCGCTGACAGGCGGTGATGAAGGCAAGAGTTTCCTTTCGCTATCACGCACGCAGTATTTCTTCTTGCAGCAGTGGAGCAACGATAACTTCCGCGCCCGCTCCGGGCTGAAGCTGGGTCACGGCGAGCGTCTTGACAAGGCAGCGTTGGTGAACTGCACCGGCGGAAAACTCAGCCCGGGGCTTGAGCTCACCTTCATCGTGCGGCAACCGGACCTTTACATCAAGGACTGGCAAAGGTCAGGCACCGGCCCTTTTCGGATCAAGCCGAAACTTCTGAAGTATGGTGCGGTGCGGAGTGGTCAGCCGTTTCTGACAGTAGGCTACATTCCCTTGCAAACTGGCAACGCGGGCCTTGAACCTGGAGACGTATCAAAGTTCATGGCCCTTCCTTGGCACACTGACTACAACGGTTGTGCGCTTCACGCCACATATCCTTCATCCCCCCCATCGGGCGGCGTGGATGGCTCGCCGCCGATTCGTTATTGGGTCTGGCCCGCCCAGCGCCCGATCGTGGTTTACCCCGCCAAAGACAATCAAGGGCCCGATCAGTCCTCCGTACAACGCTTTTCCGTGCGGGGCGAGGGTACCGCGACGTTGAATCCAAAGACACTGGGCCGGTACCAAAATCGAATCGACATGTTGACGAGCTGGCACAGGATAGGTGTTGTAGTCCAAGGGTCCGCTATCGACGAACCTGGAGAATACGGGCCGGACTTCTACTTGGAGGTGGAAAGCCAGTTGGATGATAGCGGAAACAAGGTCTATCCTTGGCCCTCGAACAAAGTGAGTTTGGTTACTGACTCGGATTCGTGATCCAAATTGCCGTGCGTATCGAAACGTGGGGTATCCTCACCAAGACTATCATGCTGTCGTTCTGGGAGGAGGGCCGGCGGGTTGCGCCACCGCATTGGCCCTCCAGCGGCGCGGTGTTGAACGGATTCTGGTCGTGGAGGCGGGCAGTTACGAAAAGACCAGTATTGGGGAGAGCATTCCGCCCGACACTCGTCTTCTTCTAGAGCAGCTTGGGATCTGGGAGGACTTCCTTTTAGAAAAGCATGAGCCCTGCCTCGGTAGCTGTGCTTCGTGGGGTGATGCCGAACTGGGCTACAACGATTTCTTGTTCAATCCCTTCGGCAACGGCTGGCACCTGGACCGAAGGCGCTTTGACCGCTTTCTCGCCAGAAAAGTGGTGGAATCAGGCGCGACACTGTGCACAAAGACGCGTTTTTCGGATTGTGAACGCATTGCGGGAGAGGGCTTTCGCCTGTACTTCATACGAGAAGGCGGAGAAACAAGCGCGGTTCGCGCGCGCTTCGTGGTGGACGCAACGGGAGTCCGCTCCGTTCTTGCCCGGCACATGGGCGCCCAGCGGCTCTTCCTCGACCGACTCGTATGCGTCTACGGCTTCTTTGAGCTTCCCGCCTCTACTCACAATGCTCGAGGCGGTCGAGTATGGGTGGTGGTACGCGGCCCGGCTACCGGACGGCCGTTTGGCAGCCGCAGTCGCGAGCGATCCAGAATCCATCAAGAGTGCGGCCCTAGGCCACAACGATAGCTGGCTTGAGCGCCTCAGGGAAACAAATCACATGGCAAATCAACTGTCCTGCTGCCGTTTCATCGACAACAGTTTGGTGGTCTGTCCCGCACCTTCTTTCCTGCTGGACAAGCCGGCCGGGAAGGGCTGGCTCGCCGTGGGAGATGCGGCCTCCGCTTACGACCCGATTTCCTCCCAGGGTATTCATAAGGCGCTGTCGGACGGACTGGAGGCCGCGAACGCCATTGCCCCGTGGCTCGATGGGGGTGCGGACAAACTCGCTGAGTACGGATCCTCCGTAGCAAACCGGTTTGATGTTTATTTGAAAATGCGCAAGGTGGGTATCCGGTTGACTCAGGTAGCCCCAAGATGTAGTATGCCGGCAGATGGAAGATTACCCTCAGAACCTGACAGAGTTCGAGGCCCGTTTTAGCAGTGAGGAGGCCTGCCGGGAGTATCTGTTCCGGCTGCGCTGGCCGGACGGTTTCCGCTGTCCGGGTTGCGGTTGTGGAAAGTCGTGGCCTTTGCGAAAAGTGCTGCTGCAGTGCGCTGCGTGTGGGCGCCAAACCTCGGTGACCGCTGGGACCATCTTTCAGGACACGCGCAACCCTTTGCCGTTGTGGTTTCGTGCGATGTGGTGGGTCACCACCCAAAAAACCGGAGCCAGCGCTTTGGGACTTCAAAGAGTGTTGGGGCTCAACAGGTACGAAACGGCTTGGACCTGGCTGCACAAAATGCGGCGCGCGATGGTGCGGCCGGGACGGGATTTGCTGGCCGGGACGGTGGAAGTCGATGAAAGCTACTGGGGCGGGCTCGAAGAGGGCCTGCGGGGCCGAAACCTGCAAAACAAAGCATTGATCGCAGTGGCCGCTCAAGAGGATGGGCGGGGTATCGGCCGGATTCGCATGAAGAGAATCGAGGATGCCTCGGGCGAGAGCCTGTTGCCTTTCGTGGAGGAGTGCATCGAGCCGGGCAGCGTGGTGCATACCGACGGCTGGCCCGGTTACTCCGGGTTGAAAAAGGAAGGCTACGTCCATCAGGTCACAGTTGTCAGCAGGCAGGAGCAGTCCGCGTCGGAATTGATGCCCCGCGTCCACCGCGTGATGTCACTGCTCAAGCGCTGGCTGCTGGGCACCCATCAGGGCGCCGTGAGCCACAAACATCTGGACTACTACCTGGACGAGTTCACCTTCCGTTTCAACCGCCGCAAATCCAAAAGCCGCGGCAAACTCTTCTATCGGCTCGTCCAGCAGGCGGTAGCCGTGGATCCGGCGACTTACAAGATGATTGTTCACCCGGTTACAGAACCCAAGAAAATCCCCAAACCACAAGATATTGGGGCTACCTGAGTCAACCGGATACCCATCATGCGCAATTCTGGTTATCCACTTTACTCTAGTGATGAATCAAGCTATCCTTGGGCTCGCGCTGTTGGCGGCGAAGACCGAGTCTGTTGAGCGACGCGACGATTTTCCAAAACATCTGGTGGAGTTCACTGAACGGTTTGCCAGCGAGCAAGCTTGCTGCGAGTATCTGCTCGGTGTCCGCTGGCCAGCGGGGTTCGTTTGTCCGAACTGCTCGGCCACGAAGGGTTGGACGACCCGACGAGGCACGATGTTCTGTAGCGGGTGCCGACGCCAGACCTCTCCCACGGCGGGAACCATCCTGCACAACTCGCGGGTGCCGCTGCGGAGTTGGTTTCTGGCCATGTGGCTGGCCTGCACTCAGAAAACAGGGCTGAGCGCCAAGGGTTTGCAGCGTGAACTCGGTCTGGGCAGCTATCAGACCGCCTGGCTGATGTTGCAGAAGTTGCGGCAGGCGGATGGTTCGGCTGGGTCGGGAACGGCTGGACGGAAGTGTCGAAGTCGACGAGACTTACTTGGGCGGCAAGGAGAAGCACGTTCGCGGGCGAGAGCTGGTGGGCAAAGCCTTGGTTGTGGTTGCGGTGGAACTGCAGGGCCGCAAAATGGGGCGAATTCGTCTGCGTCATGTCCCCGACGCATCGGGACCGAGTCTGGTGGGTTTTGTGACCGACTGTGTGGCGTCAGGCAGTCTGGTCCATAGCGACGGCTGGAGGGGTTACCGGGGCTTGAAGAAAGCCGGCTATCGCTATCGGGTCACCCACACAGCGGGAGACTCGCAGATAGCCGCCGAGGAATTCGCGCATGTCCACCTGGTTGCCTCGCTGCTCAAGCGCTGGTTGGTAGCGACGCACCAAGGGAAGGTGAGTAAAGTGCATCTGCAAGGCTACCTCGATGAATTCACCTTTCGCTTCAACCGTCGAAAGTCCCGCCACGTAGGCAAGATCTTCCACCGACTCGTCGAACAGTTGGTTCTCCGTAAGGCCTTGACCTATCGAGACATTATCACCAAGCCCCAGCCCACCAACTAGAGTAAAGTGGATAACCAGAATGCGCAATTTTTTCTACGGGGTGGAAAAGCGGTGGCCTGCTTCCGCTTTTTGGTGGAGGCGCCAAGAAAGAACCACTTTGCAAGCTTAGGGCGGGAAGTGGTAACGGTGAGCGTGAAGGTGTTGAAAGGGCCGCGGAGGAATGCGGAGAGCAGTACGCCATCCGCATTCCAGCCAATAATAGCCTACACCTGGAGATTGAAGACATTGTGTTCCGGCCGCCGGAAAGGCCGAGCCGCAAATCCTTGGTGCGCTACAATCTCTTAGGCCTCAGGCGGAATTCTTATGGTCGGCGGCACTATTAGCCATTACAAGATCCTCGGGAAACTCGGCGAAGGCGGGATGGGTGTGGTGTACCGGGCTGAAGATACCACGCTTGGCCGCATCGTGGCACTTAAATTCCTCGCCCAGCACTTGCTCGAAGATCAGGAGGCCAGCAAACGTTTCCACAGGGAAGCCAAGGCCGCTGCTGCCCTCCATCACCCGAACGTCTGTCCTGTATATGAGATCGGTTCGGAAAACGGGCAAATCTTTCTCGCCATGGCCCTTATTGAGGGTCAAACCATCGAGGCCAGAATAGCGGAGGGACCGCTGCGCCTTGAACACGCCGTCGACATCGCTCAACAGATCGCTCAAGGACTACAAGCCGCGCATGAAAAAAAAGTAGTCCACCGCGACATCAAGCCCGGCAATGTGATGGTCGATTCCAAGGGGCACGTTACGCTGATGGACTTCGGCCTAGCGCTACTGAGTGAAGGTTCCGAGCTCAGTCGAGCGGGTACAACCATTGGCACAGCGGCCTACATGAGCCCTGAGCAAGCACAAGGGACCGAGGTGGACCATCGGACGGACATCTGGGCCCTAGGCTGCGTGCTCTATGAGATGGTTTCCGGGCAGCGGCCATTCAAGGGCCAGTACGACCAGGCGTTGCTGTACGAGATCGTCCACGAAGAGCCAGAACCACTTACCGGCGTCCGCACGGGCATCCCGCTCGAGCTGGAATGGATTGCCGGGAAGTGTCTGGCGAAGGACCGAGACGAACGCTATGAACACACAGACGAACTGCTGCGAGATCTGCGCGGGCTGCAAAAAAAACTGAGGTCAGGCAAACTGACGGTCTCTGACTCTCGGCCGATCAGTCAGCCGATCAGCGCGGAGACCGGGCCGTTGCCAGCCTATGAACGTCCGTCGGAAGGGATGGTCCAGCCCGATCCCTCCAATCAAACGGCGGCCGCTCGGTCCCTGTTCGACAGACGGCGACCACTTCTCGCAAGAGCGCTGTTGGTCGTCACGACGTTGGCAGTGTTGGTCATGGCGTTCTTCTACTTCCGCGGGACACCTCAGGAAACACTGGAAGCTCCTCTGCGCCGATTTGCTGTCGCACCTCCGGCGGCACGAGGTTCAGGTGATTCGATTTCCGATATCGCCATCTCACCGAATGGCCGCCACGTCGCCTTCGTCACAGGACAGGGACCGAACAGCTTCCTGTGGGTCCAGGACCTCGATCGCGAGAAGCCGCGAGGGATCGAGGGAACGGACGGGGTGGATGAGCTTTTTTGGTCCCCAGGCAGCGACTTTATCTGCTTCGTCACTCGCCAAGAGGTAAGAAAGGTTCCAACGGGTGGCGGCCCAGTGGTGACGGTTTGTCGACTTCCGGGGAATCTTTCGTTCGGAGGCACCTGGAGCCGGGACGGGCAATCCATTGTTTTTGGCGCAGGCACAGGGGCTGCTCGAGCACTGCAAAGCAAGATCCGAACGCCATCGGGGCCGACAGCCTTGTTGGAGGTGGCATCTCGGGGAGGATCACCTGAGAAGCTTCTCGACGCCGGCAAAGCCAAGCAGTGGCAGACGGTCGGCTATCCGCATTTGCTGCCCGCTGAAGCAGATGGCAGGTTTCTTCTCTTTGAAGGAAGCAGCAGTTCCGGAGAAACCCAGGTCGTGTTGCTTAACCTCGACACCATGGAAGGACAGGTTCTGCTACCTGGGCGTCGACCGATCTACTCTTCGACCGGTCACATTATTTATAGCCCCGCTGACGGATCACCAAGGATCTGGGCGCTACCGTTTTCTATCGAGAGTTTAAGCCCCACCGGTCAACCCTTTCCGATCGCGGAGAACGCGAGGCGCGCCAGTATCTCGCTTCGGGGAACAATGGCCTATCTTGATGCCGGGAGTGAGCAACTGATCTCGCGCGACCGGGGCGGCAACGAGCTCGCGACAATCGGTCAACCACAAGAAGGCATCAGTCATGTCGCACTTTCGCCGGACGGCCGTATGGTCGCGGTCCATGGATTCGAGAACGGCAATTCTGACATATGGCTGCATGAGGTAGACCGTGACATCAAAACGCGCTTGACGGACCTGATTAGCATTGACATGCGCCCGATCTGGTCACCTACGGGAGAAGACGTCGCGTTCAGTGCGCAAAGTGCAGATAACATGAACATCTTTCTCGTAAGAGCGGATGGCGCTACAGAAGCAAGACCCTTTCTCGCAACCCCCTCGATCGAATCGATAACCGACTGGTCGAGGGACGGCAAATACTTGCTCTACCTCAAAAGAACCGAGCTCAGCTCGGCGGGTGATCTCTGGTATTTGAAGGTTGCAGAAGCCGGCGGCACCGGTGAGTCTGTCCCCTTTCTGCAAAGTCCCGCGGATGAGACGGCCGCGACGTTGTCGCCAGATGGCCGCTTCATCGCATACATCTCTAATGAGTCAGGTCGCCGCGAGTTGTATGTTAGACCCTTTCCCAAGGGACAAGGAAGGTGGCGTATCTCGACTAACGGCGCGCGGCAGGCCCGCTGGCGTCGCGACGGCAAAGAACTGTTCTACATCGAAGAGGACACGCTGGTGGCAGTGGGTGTAAAGACGCAGCCGACTTTTTCGGCGGATCAGTGGAACGACTTTTCGAATCAACCCACTTCCAAGATTCTGACTCTCACGTGTACGATGTTTCGGCGGACGGGCAGCGCTTCATAATCCCCGAGCCGCTTGAAGAGGAAGGGCGTGCCACCATTCGCGTGGTGCAAAATTGGGTTGCCGAGTTCAAAGACCAGCAGGGCAGAGCGGAATAGGGTCCACGTTAAGAGTGCCCTCCGAGCACCGCGCTGAACCAGGAACCCGGCTGCTGCTAGCTTGATTGCTCTCGAGGCTCGGGTAGGCTGACCTGCCAAGTTTCGGAGAAAACAACTGGGTCGAGGCCAGAGGTCGCGCTTGACTCGCTGCGGGCGCTGCCAGTAGGCACAAGATACGCGGTGACGTTGTTTTCGCTCTGCCGAGACGGTCTCCTCACGACTGCAGGGGACTGCTCGGCACGATCATTTGCTCCTGCTCCAGTACTCCAGATGATTGCGCTTTCTAGGTAAACTTGCTCGGCACGATCACTTATTCCGGATGATCGCGTTTTCCAGATGATTGAGGATAGGCCGATCCGAACGACACCCGAGCAGCGCAGCGAACGGCTTAGTGGCCGCTTCGTTGAGCGTTATGGCGAGGAGCCGCGAGTCTATCACGCCCCTGGCCGCGTCAACCTCATTGGCGAGCACACCGACTATACCGGTGGGTTCGTGATGCCCGTGGCACTCGACTTGTTCACTCGGGTCGCCATTCGTCCCCGCCCGGACCGGCGAATCAGCGCTTTCTCCGAGGCTGTGGCGGGGCGATGCGAATTCGACCTGGATCAGGCTGGCGAGCGGGGCTCCTCGGCGCAGGTGGGCGGGAACGGGAACTCTAGCTGGGGCCGCTACATCCAAGGCGTCGCGGTCATGATCGAGCGGGCCGGCTACCGGCTTCGCGGGGCGGATGTGATGGTATCCAGCGACGTCCCGGTCGGCTCGGGCCTGAGCTCGTCGGCTGCACTTGAAGTCGCAACGGCGTTTGCGCTGTTGGCGGAGGCTAGTGACGCGACGGAAGCCTTCGAGATCGACCCTTCCGCGCTCGCGAAGATCTGCCTCCGGGCGGAGAATGAGTTCGTGGGCGTGCAGTGCGGCATTATGGATCAAATGGCGGCGGCCAGTTGCATCGCGGATCATGCATTGCTGCTGGATTGCCGCAGCCTGCGTTCTCGTCATTTGCCGATCCCCCGAGCTGCAAAAATCGTCGTCGCAAACACGATGGTTCGACACGAGCATGGGGAAGGGCAGTACAACATCCGGTGCAAGGAATGCACGGACAGCACGCAGCTTCTCTCCCAAGCGCGCGGCGCGGCGTTGACGCTAAGGGACTTGAAGCCGGCCGATCTGCCCGAAGCGGGACGAGTGCTGCCGGAGAAGTTGTTTCAACGCGTTCGACATGTCGTTACTGAGAACGACCGCGTTCAACAGTCCGCCCAAGCGTTGGAAGCGGAGGACGTCCCTACATTCGGTACGCTGATGAATGAGTCGCACGACAGCTTGAAGGACGATTACGAGGTGAGTTGCCCGGAACTGGATCGAATGGTTGATCTTGCCAGGAGTGTAGGCGGTGTTTTCGGGTCGCGAATGACGGGCGGCGGCTTCGGAGGTTGCACCGTTAGCCTGGTCGCGGCGGATCGAGTTGAGGAGTTCGTTGGCTCCGTTTCGCAAGGTTACTTCGAATCGACAGGCATAAAGCCCTGGATGCACGTTTGCACGGCCTCCTCGGGGGTTTGCCGAATCTATCCGGCGAAGGATCAGGGGCCGCAGGGTTGAACGGGTTCCAGGAGTTCATCTAGGAGCGAAGGGGATCCGCCGCACGCCTACCTCGGCGGATTTTCCGTTGCGTAGCCCTGAAGGTGGTCAAGCCCGGTCCCCCGGAGACTCCGTCGAATCTCCCGTCCCCGGATTGTGCGGACATAACCTTCGAACTAACCGCTGCCGCTGAGCAGCATCAAGAATTGAGTACAACCAAGATTGAAGTACGACCTCATCATCATCGGCGGCGGCATCAACGGCTGCGCCCTCGCGCGCCTGGCCTCGGCTAACGGCCTCTCCGTTGCCTTGCTGGAGAAGAACGACTTTGGATCAGGCGTCACGAGCCGCTCGACTCGCTTGATCCACGGCGGTCTGCGGTATCTCGAAAGCGGACGAATCGGACTGGTTCGCGAGTCGTTGCGGGAACGCCGGGCCCTTCTGCGAAACTTCCCCGGACAGGTCAAGATCCAACCGTTTCTGATTCCCGTCTACAAGTCGGATAGAAGGCGGCCGTTCTACATTTCCATTGGGCTGCATCTTTATCAGTGGCTGGCGGGTGACGCTGAACTGGGCGGGTTCAAGCGGCTTTCGATTGACGAAATCAGAGCGTTGGCGCCGCGTCTGGATACAAGAGACCTGTCGGCGGCATTCCTTTATCACGACTGTCAGGCAACCTATCCGGAACGGTTGTCTTTGGAGATGGCGCTCCAAGCGGAAGATGCGGGAGCGGCGATCCACAACCACACCAAGGTGGATGGCTTTCTCATTGGCACGAGCGGGGTCGAGGGCGTGCGAGCGAGGGGACCCGAAGGCGAGCGCACGCTGCGATCGAGGCTCGTCATCAATGCGGCCGGGCCGTGGATTGACTCCGTGCGAGCGCTGATTCCGGGCGGGCCTGGGAAGCGACTCGTCACCAGACTCAACGGCGCGCACATCGTGATCAGGCCCTTCACGGGAGCTCCCGCGGCGGCGGTTTATCACGAGGCGCGCTCCGATGGCCGGCCGTTCTTCGTGATCCCGTGGCGCGGATTGACCCTGATTGGTACGACAGAGACGTCCTTCGAAGGCGACCCTGACCGGGTGACGCCAACCGAGGGGGAAATTCGCTATCTGCTCGATGAGACGAACGGCCTCTTCCCTGGCGCGCAACTAAGCCGCGCGTCGATTCTTTATGCCTACGCAGGTTCGCGGCCGCTCTTGCACGTTCATGGAGAAAGCATGAATAGGGCGTCGCGCGATCATTCGATCTACGATCACGAAAAAGAAGAAGGACTCAAAGGCCTGCTGACTTTGGTCGGCGGCAAGTTGACTACCGCGCCTTCATTCGCGAGAGAGGCGCTGAAGATCGCTGCGACGAAGGTCGGTGCCGCGCCGCCTCGTGATTCGCAAACGACGGTGAATCTAGAGGGTGTCTGCCCCAGACTGGCCGAGATCTATGGGCCGCGTGCACGGGATGTCGAAGAGTTCATTCGCAAAACCGTCGGAGGGTCAGTTCCCGCGCTCAGCGGTGCTGAAACAACCGTTGGCGAGATCGTTTACGCTGTCGAGCATGAGAAAGCAAGAACGCTCGGGGACATCCTGTTCAGGCGGACCGGTCTGGCGTTTGACCCGGCATACGACGCATCTTGGCCGCTGCGGGTCCTTGAGATTGTGACGGGCGCGGAAGGCTGGACGGCAACTGCTCCGGACCACGCGCTGGCCGAATACGAGGCCGAGCGAAATGCGTTTCTCGTTGGATGCGCATCCGAACGAGGGGACTACCCTGGGTAGCCGAACGACAACTACGCAGGTTTCCTGAAGGGGTTACGCGCGTATCTCCTATGCTATGATCGTGTTTCCAATTTGAGAGGTGCGTGCAGTTGGTAGACCTTGAGAAAAAGCAGGTAAATCTGGGAAGATTCGCGGCCCGCGCGGTGGCGGACTTCGAGAGAAAGGTGGGAGCGATTCCGACCTCACCATTCTTGGCGCAAAAGCTGGTTCGGCCGCTGCCACTCGAGCGCGCCAGACGGGTCGTGGAATTGGGAGCCGGAAAGGGGATGATCACCCGCTTGCTGCTGGACCGGATGCCGGCCAGCAGCCGCTTGATCGCCATCGAGATCGATCCCGAGTTAGCTCAACACCTCCGATCGAGATTCTCGGATCCACGCCTGGAAGTGATCAACGCCTGCGCCGGATCAGCTCGTGAGGAGCTGCGCCGCAGAGGCTGGGGGCGAGTGGACGTGGCAGTTGCCTCGGTTGCATTCGGCTTTTTGACCGACTCGAAAGCCCACGAAATCTTCTCTTCCGTCAAGCCGTTCCTTGGCGAGGATAGTATTTTTACCCTCTATCAATATGCTCACCGGATGAAGATGCTGGAGGGACGTTTTTCCTACTTTGATATCAGCCAGCTACTCGACCAACACTTCCCCAAGATCGAGCGCAGGGCATTCTGGCCCAATCTTCCTCCCGCGTTCATTTTTGATTGCCGCATGTGACGGATTGCCGCATGTGACAGCATCCCAGGATGCCGTGGGCGTAGCACGCTATGCCCCTACATAGGCCGACGTTTTCTTCTATGCTGACAGCGATGTCTTTCGGCAAGGTTACCGCGCTACTCGCAGCGGCGTTACTGTTGACGGGCTGTCAATCAGAGGATGGTCCATTCCCCTCGCGTGAGCTGAAGTTGATCGTTCAGGCCTCGCCCGGCGGCCTCTCCGACTCGGTGTCCCGCATCATAGCGAGTCTCAGCGAGGCTGATCTCGGGGTCCCCATCGTCTGTGAGAACAAGCCGGGAGCCAGCGGAGCACTGGCGTTTTCTTATGTCACCCGGCGGCCCCCGGATGGTTACACCATCGGCCACGCTCCGGTGGAAATCGCCATGGTCCGGTCGCTTGGCTACGCGGACGTCGGCCCGGAGGACATGGACTTGATCTGCCTGGTGCAAAAGTCTCCGCCGGTGCTGGTCGTTCGGTCCGATTCGCCCTGGAAGAGCTTCGATGAGTTTCTCAACGCCGCGCGAGAGCGGCCGGGGGAACTCATCATGGCCAACTCGGGCACGGGTTCGATCTGGCATTTCAACACGCTGTTGATGGAAAAGTACGCCGATTTCAGAGTCACGCATGTGCCCTACTCAGGCTCGTCGGGCTCCTTGGCTTCGCTATTGGGGGGACACGTGGATGCGGTCATTTCTGGAGCCGCGGAGGCGGTTGCCAATGTGCAAGCCGGGCGGTTGCGGCCATTGATCGTTCTTGCGCCGGATCGCTCTCAGCTTTACCCCGATGTGCCCACCACGCACGAGCTCGGCTATCCCTTCGGCGCACCGGCATGGGGCGGGTTCTTCGGCCCGAAAGGCATCCCGCAAGGCGTGAAGACCAAATTGCAGAACGCGTTTCGAAAGGCCTACGATAATCCAGAGTGGAAAAAGCTCTGCAAGGAACGCGGCATGGAACCAGTCTTCCTTGACAGCGAGGAGTTCCACGAGTTCGCGATGGCGCAGTCGGAATTCTTCGGTAAGGAGATCCCACAGTTGTTGACGATGGAGCGCTGAGCGAGTTCGACGTTTGTTCCAAAGCGTTGGCTTGCCCGGCTTGATGGAGGGCTTGCACGGGACGAAGCGATGGCTCCCATTCCGCCGGCCCATGTATTCTGGTAGTTGCGGCAAACGTGCCGCCGCCCGGAACCCCTAATGTCCAACATGCCCGTCACTGCTTCGGATCGCGAAATCACGACGAGCGATGATCCGATCGCGCTTGAGGTGCCTCAGTGTGACCTGGGAATAGGAAACGTCATTCTGTCCCCGGATTCGAAAGGCTTGATCGAGGACGTGCGGGTCAACCCCTTCCTGCTGTGGCCGGACGATCGAGGCTACTTCCTCGAAGTCACTCGAATCCAGGAAGGTTTGCCAAAGGACTTCCCTGCCGAGTCAACGCAGGTTTCGGCGGCGCTCAGCTACCCCGGCACGATCAAGGCATTCCACTATCACCTGCATCAGACCGACTTCTGGGTTCCAGCTCAGGGTATGTTCCAGGTGGTTCTGGTCGACCTGAGAAAGGGATCGAAAACGTTCGGCGTCCGCAATACCCTCCACGTGGGTGCGCTACGCCCTTGGCAGATCTTGATTCCGCCCGGCGTGGGGCACGGTTACAAGGTCGTCGGAACGAGTCCAGCCATGCTGATCTACGTGACAGACCGCGTCTACAACCCCCAAGACGAGAGACGCATCTCCTACAACGATCCCAACATCGCCTACGACTGGGAGACACAGCACAAATGAAGCTTTTCGTCACGGGCGGAGCCGGCTTTATCGGGTCCGCTTTCGTGCGGCTTACGCTTGCGAGCGACGCCGCGGACGAAGTCCTCAACTTCGACGCCCTCACCTACGCCGGCAACCTCGAGAACCTGGCGGCGGTTGCTGACAATCCTCGCTACCAATTCCTGAAGGGAAATATTTGCGACGCCGGCGCAGTCGATCGCGCAGTTGCTGATTTCAAGCCCGACGCGATTGTACACTTCGCCGCCGAGTCGCACGTGGACCGTGCCATCCTCTCACCCAAGCCCGTTGTCGAGACGAACTTCATCGGCACTTTCAATCTTCTGGAAGGGGCCCGCAAGCACAAGACGCGGCGTTTCCAGCACGTTTCGACCGACGAGGTCTACGGCAGCATCGACGCGCCGGCGGAAGCCGACGAGAGCTATCCGCTCAAGCCCAGCAGCGCCTACTCCGCCTCGAAGGCAGGCGCGGATCTGCTGGCGCTTTCCTACGTAACGACCTACAAGCTCGATGTTGTCGTCACGCGTGCCTCGAACAACTACGGGCCCTATCAGTTCCCTGAAAAGCTGATTCCGTTGATGATCTCCAATGCTTTAGAGGATAAGCCGCTGCCGATCTACGGGGATGGTCAGCAAGTGCGGGACTGGCTCTATGTCGACGATCACTGCCGCGCGATTCGTGCGGTGCTCGAAAAAGGCCGGGCCGGAGAGGTGTACAACATCGGCGGCAACCGGGCCTTGCCGAACATCGATGTAGTGCATAAGATTCTGACGGCAACCGGCAAGCCCGAGAGCCTGCTGAAAACAGTGGAGGACCGCCCCGGACATGACCGCCGCTACGCACTGACCAGCGAGAAGATCCTGGAGGAAACCGGTTGGGCGCCGGCGGTCGAGTTCGAGCAAGGCTTAGCCGATTCCGTGGCGTGGTACATCGGGAATTCAGACTGGGTTTCACGTGTTCGCTCCGGCGAATACCAAACCTACTACGAACAGAACTATGGCCAGCGGGACGCGGAGCTGAAACGGCTAGTCCACTAGCCGTAAGTCTCCAGCCTGCACGAACCTTCGTCTCACGCTTTTCGTCAGGCTGGCCTCGAATACGGTATACTGCGTTTCTATGCGGTCCGCTCTGCATCATCGGCATACACATTACGCGCGGCATCATGTGCGCGTCAGCCGGTAGCGGGGAACGCACTCAGTAACAGCAGTAGAGATCGTTAAGTTCCTAGCCCGCCGGCCACTAGCCGCGCGGGCTTTTTCTATAGGTGCACCAATGAATCTAGATTTCACAAAACTGGACGGTTTGATCCCCGCCGTCATTCAAGATGAGGGCGACGGTGAAGTTCTCATGGTGGGATTCATGAACGAGGAATCGTTCAGCAAAACGATTGAATCCGGGAAAGTGACCTTCTTCAGCCGCTCTCGTAACGAACTATGGACCAAGGGCGGCACCTCGGGACACTATTTGCTGGTAAAGGACATCCGGGTCGACTGCGATAACGACACCCTTTTGATCAAAGCAGAAGCTCTGGGACCAGGCGTTTGCCATAATGGATTCCGCAGTTGCTTCTTCCGCCGATTCGAAGACGGAACATGGAAACAGAGCGCCGAGCGCGCTTACGACCCCGGTAAGGTTTACGAGTCGAAGGGCTAGAACGAGAGCGGCCAACGCAGTGCGCCCGGTGACGAGCAAAGGGATCGTTGCAGACCCGCGAGCGTTTACACTCCCGGCCGGACGCAAGGGGAAGCCGACGAGCGCAATGCAAACGGCTTGCAACCAATGCTGAAAATCATTCCGAGTAGCGACAAAGAGGCGGTTGAGGCCCTGTTCACGCGCCGCGCCGCCCGGCTCGGAGATGCCGAAGCCGTCGTCGAGCCGATCCTTGAGGCAGTTAAGGATCGCGGTGACGAGGCGCTGGTCGACTACGCCAAGCGCCTGGACGGTTTAAAGGCCGACTCGGTTCGCGTCCCGCTCGAGGCAATCAAGAAGGCCAGGCAGAGGCTGTCGCCAAGCTTCCGGGCTGCGGCCAGATTTGCCGCGGCACGGATTCGCCAGTACGCCCGGCTTCAGATGCCGCAGTCTTGGATAAAGAGTGTGGAGGCCGGTTTGCAGCTCGGGCAACTGATTCGCCCGCTGCACTCAGCCGCTGCCTACATTCCCGGCGGACGGTATCCGCTGCCTTCCACTCTGATGATGACGGTTTTGCCGGCGCAGATCGCCGGCGTCAAGGTGATCTCGGTGGCCTCGCCAAACCCAGCCCGGGAAACGCTCGGGACCGCGGGACTGTTTGGCGTTAGGAACTTCTTCCATATGGGCGGCGCACAGGCAATCGCCGCGTTTGCTTTTGGCACCGAAACGGTCCCGCGCGCTGACCGCATCGTCGGGCCCGGCAACGTCTATGTCGCCGCCGCCAAGAAACTACTGGCCGGAGAAGTGGGAATCGATTTCGTGGCTGGGCCCACGGAGATTATGTTCATCTCAACCAGCGCCGGCGACGCCCGTCTGCTGGCCGCTGACATGCTGGCTCAAGCCGAGCATGACGTCGACGCTTGTGCGATCTTGCTGACAACATCGAAGATCTTGGCGCGCAATGTCGCCGCGGAAGTCGAGCGCCAGCTTGCGACGCTGCCCACTCAGGCTGTCGCCTCCCAGTCCATTGCCGAGAACAGTGCCGTGGTCTTGACGGCTTCGATCGATGAGGCGATGGAAATCTCGAACCGTTTTGCCCCCGAGCACTTGTCGGTTCCCGACGAATCATTTCTTTCCAAAGTCACTAGTGCCGGCAGCGTCTTCATCGGGAGCTGGAGTCCGGAAGCCGCCGGTGACTACGCCTCGGGACCAAGTCATGTCCTGCCGACCGGTGGTGCGGCCCGCTTGCGCGGCGGCCTCTCGGTGATGGATTTCTTGAAGATTATTTCCGTTCAGAAACTGGCGCCCGAGGCCCTGTGGCGCCTGGCGCCATCGATCGTCACGCTGGCACGTGCCGAGGGCCTAGAGGCCCATGCCCGTTCGATCGAGTTACGGATCGATGGCTAAGCAACCTTCCATCAAGCTGCCCCGGCCGAGGGCGGCAGTGCGCGAGATGTCGCCCTACGTCCCCCCCACCGGCGGCCGCACCGGTAAGTTGCGTCTGGATTTCAATGAGAACACCGTCGGCTGCTCGCCGCGGGTTCTCAGAGCTCTCAAGAAAAACGCGACTCGGGAACTGCTTTCGGTCTATCCCGAATATGAAGGCGCACGACAGAGAGTTGCCCCATTCTTCGGAGTCAAGCCGGACCAGATGACCTTCTCCGACGGCACCGACGAGGCCATCCAGGTGCTCGTATCGACCTACGTCGACCATGGGGACGAAGTGGTCATTCCGTGGCCCACCTTCCCGATCTTTCGCGTGGCGGTTGAGCTGGCCGGAGGAACGCCGCGCTTTATTCCCTACGCGGAGCCGGAGCTGGCGTTTCCTCTGCGGCAACTGCTTGGGGCGATCACCGGGAAAACGCGGCTCGTCCTGATTGCGAATCCCAACAACCCGACCGGCTCGGCCATTGGACTCGCCGATATCGAGAAGATCCTGCGAAAAGCCCGTAGCGCGGCGGTGCTCATCGACGAGGCCTATTTCGAGTTCTATGGCGTGACGGCGCTCGAACTGTTAAAGCGCTACCCCAACCTGTTTGTGAGCCGGACGTTTTCGAAGGTCTACGGAATGGCCGGTCTTCGTGTCGGGTGTTTGTTCTCGCGGGCCGAAAATATCAGCGCTTTCAGAAAAGTGCAGTCGCCGTATAGCGTCAATTCACTGGCAATTATTTGCGCCATCGAAGCAATTCAAGATCAGGACTATATCCAAACCTATGTGGCCGAGGTGCTTGAATCGCGGGACATGCTGCGATCCGGACTGGACCACCTGGGGCTGCCCTACTTCGCAACCGAGGCAAACTTTGTGTTGGTGAAATTCGGAGCGCGCGCGAAGGATGTCTACCAGGGGCTACGGGAAAAAGGCTTGCTTGTGCGCGACCGCAGCCACGAAGTCCCGGGCACGATCCGGATTACGGCAGGCAAGAAATCGCAGGTTCGCAAGCTGCTGAAATTGTTGCCCGAGGTGATGACATCATGCGGGTACTGATTTTCGACATGGACGGCGTGCTCGTCGACCCCACCGATTCCTATCGCCAAACACTGATCGATACCGTGGCTCACTTCAGTGGGAATCTGCTGACCCAAGAGCGAATCGTTGAGATGAAGAACAGTGGTGGATACAACGACGATTGCGTGATCGCGCGGGATGTGTTGCGAGAGTTCGGAGTCGAGATCGGCTACGACGAGGTCCACGAGTACTTTGAGGAACTTTTCTGGGGAACCGGAAACGATGGGATGATTCTGCGGGAGCGCTGGCTGGTTGAGGAGCAGGTTCTCTCGAGTCTGGCGAGCAGTTATCGCCTAGCGGTTTATACGGGGCGGCCCGATAGGGCAGCGCGATTCACGCTGGACCGTTTCGCGAAAGGGACCGCATTCGATCCTGTTGTGACCAGCGACCATGTCGAAAACCACAAGCCGGCGCCTGATGGACTGCTGCGGGCGCTCGAACAACTGCCCGGGTGCGAGCCGACTTACGTGGGCGACAACGTCGACGATGGCCGCTGCGCGCGGGCCGCGGGCATTCCATTCGTGGGCATAGCGGCGGCGGATGCGCCGAGGCGAGAGGAGATTATTCGCCTCTTCCAGCAGGACGGCGCTAGGGCAGTCATAGAGAACATCAACGAACTGGAATCGGTGCTGTGACCATGCGCAAAGCGATCATCGACCGCAACACGAAGGAAACGCAGATCCAGGCCAAGCTTGTGATCGATGGTAAGGGGCGCTACAACGTCGCCACTGGCATCCGCTTCTTCGACCACATGCTTGAGCTGTTCGCCAAGCACGGCGGCTTTGATCTCGACCTCACCGCTGGCGGGGACCTCGATGTCGACCAGCATCACACGGTCGAAGATGTCGGGATTGTACTCGGACAGTGTTTTGCCAAGGCTTTGGGCGATCGGGTTGGAATCAATCGCGCCGGCTACTTCGTTCTGCCAATGGACGAGACGCTGGCCGTGGTGGCGGTGGACCTCGGTGGCCGCCCCGCGCTGGTCTACCACGCTCCGACCCGCTACCGGCTCGTCGGTGACCTACAAACGGAGTTGCTGCATGATTTCTTCGACGGATTCGCCACCCACTGCGGCGCGAATCTGCACGCGCGGGTGATGTACGGCCGCTCCAACCATCACAAGATCGAAGCCATTTTCAAATGTTTCGCGCGGGCCATGCGGTATGCCTGCTCGAAAGACGCACGGCTAAAGGATCAGCTTCCGAGCACAAAGGGACTGCTGGAAGGCACGAAGAAGCATGCCAAGAAGACAAGCGATAGAAAGCGGGTGTCGCGGCCTGTAGGAACATGATAGCCATCTTCGACTACGGTGCCGGTAACCTCCGCTCCGTCGAGAACACGCTGGACTCGATCGGGGCCAAGTACGAGATCGTCTCGAACGCGGACGGACTCCTCCAGGCTGACAAGATCATCCTTCCAGGTGTCGGGCACTTCGGACAGTTGATCCGATCAATCGATTCACTCGGCGTGCGTGAAACCTTTCGAGAACGTATTGCAGCCGGAATCCCCTTCCTCGGAATTTGCCTCGGCATGCAGGCTTTGTTCGACGGCAGCGAAGAGGCTCCCGAGTTGCGAGGATTCGGTGTCTACCCCGGAGAGGTGCGACGTTTCGCGGCCGACGCCCGGGTCCCCCATATGGGCTGGAACGAGCTTGAGCTGCAAGGCCAGCCGCGCTTATTACAGGGAGTTGGCCCGCGCCCCTATGTTTATTTCGCCCACAGCTACTACGTGCCCGCGGAAGTAGCGGGCGAGCGGGCTGCCGCAATTTGCGATTACGGCATTCGCTATGCCGCGGCAATTGAATCTGAAAACGTCTTCGGAGTGCAGTTTCATCCCGAGAAATCAGGAGATCTCGGCCAGCAGGTCGTGCGGAACTTTCTGGCATGCTAGCCAAACGAATTATCCCTTGCCTGGACGTCACCGGTGGACGCGTCGTCAAAGGCGTCAACTTCGTCGAATTGCGCGACGCCGGTGATCCGGTGGAGCTGGCCAATGTCTACAACCGCGATGGAGCGGATGAGCTGGTCTTCCTCGACATCACCGCTTCAAGCGACCAGCGCGGCACGATGGTCCATGTCGTTGAGAATACCGCTCGTCAGGTTTTCATCCCGCTGACGGTGGGCGGCGGTATCCGGTCCATTGCCGACGCCCGCAAGATCTTGACTGTCGGCGCGGACAAAGTTTCGATCAACACGGCGGCGGTCGAGCGGCCCGAGCTGATCAGCGAGCTTTCTCTGGAGTTCGGCGCACAGGCGACGGTGCTGGCCGTCGATGCCCGCCGCCGCTCGCCAGGCAATTGGAACGTCTATACCTACGGGGGACGCAAGGATACGGGCATCGATGCGGTCGAGTGGGCTCGAAAGGCGGAGGCGCTGGGCGCTGGCGAGATCCTGTTGACTTCGATGGACCGCGATGGCACGCAAGTCGGTTTCGATTGCGACCTCACCCGAGCGTTTTCCCGGAATACGCACATCCCGATTATCGCCAGCGGCGGTGGCGGCAAGCCCGAGGATTTCGTCCGCGTATTGACCGACGGCGAAGCCGATGCCGCGCTTGCCGCCTCGATCTTTCACTACGGAACCTACATCGTGGACGGCCTCAAAGACATCCTCGCCGGCCATGGCATACCCGTTCGGACACGCGCTTAGACCGCTTTTCTCAGCACGTGGCGAGGCGAAGACGGGACGCTGCTTGAGTTCGGCGGCATCAAATCATCAAATCGACGTTTGCGTCAAACAGCCAATGCTTCGTGCTAATCTAACCTCCAGCGGTCATTTGGGCATTTTGATGAAGAGTGCGGACGAGCTATCGATGGGAGCGCTCTTGCGATTACCACTCACCCGTGTGACGACAGTGAAGATTGGCATTAGATTCGGCGAATTGTTGCGTTTCCGGCGCCCCTGCGCCACCGTGCTTGCCTCCCTGTTGTTTCTGATTCCGAGCCTGGCCGGAGCTGAATCGATTGCCCGCCATTGGAATGACGAGCTGCTTGACGCCATTCGAGTCGATTTCGCCAGGCCGACCGTTCACGCACGCAATCTGTTCCACGTTTCGGTCGCGATGTGGGACGCCTGGGCCGCTTATGACAGCGATGCCACCACTTATCTCCATCACGAGAAGGCCCTGCAAATCGCATCGGGGCGCGGACGGCCAGTGGGGCCGCTGCCCGGGGTTGACGATGCGCGGGCCGAGACGATCAGCTACGCGGCATACCGGATTCTCTCCGCACGTTTCGCGAACTCGCCCGGCGCCGCCGAATCGCTCGTTTCCTTCGACGCGAAGATGGACGAACTTGGCTACGACCGCGAGTTTACGTCCACGGCAGGAGATTCGCCGGCCGCGCTGGGCAACCGCATCGCACAGACCGTCCTGGAGTTTGGAGCGAGCGACAACTCAAATGAGGCGGGCGGTTTTGCCAACCTCCACTACACGCCGCTGAATCCGCCGTTGGTGCCCGCCCTGCCGGGTAATCCGAACCTGCTCAACCCCAACCGTTGGCAGCCGCTGGCGCTGGGCTTCTTCGTCGACCAGGGCGGAAACATCATTCTCGGAGGCTTTCCAGAGGCCTTGAGTCCGGAGTGGGGCCAGGTTCGTGCCTTCGCGCTCGATGCCGCGAATCTGACCATCTTCCAGCGCGACAATTTCGATTATTGGGTCTTTCACGATCCGGGTCCGCCGCCGATGATCGGCACGCCAACCGAGGAGTATTACAAGTGGGGCTTCGAGATGGTCGCCTTATGGTCGGGCCATCTGGACCCCGCCAGCGGAGCGATGATCGATATCTCCCCCGGTGCTATCGGTAACTCGCCGCTGCCCGATCCGGGTGATTATGAGGACTTCTACGATTTCGAGGGCGGTGGCGACTGGGGCGTGGGACACCCGGTCAACCCCGTGACCGGCAAGCCGTACGAACCACAGATTGTGCCGCTCGGTGACTACACTCGTGTTCTTGCCGAGTTCTGGGCTGACGGACCCGATTCCGAGACGCCTCCCGGACACTGGTTCACCATCGCAAACTACGTATCGGATCATCAGCGTACACAGAAACGCCTCAACGGCAGGGGGAAGCTCCTGGACGATCTCGAGTGGGACGTCAAAGTTTACTTCGCTCTCGGCGGAGCAATGCACGACGCCGCTGTCGCCGCTTGGGGAGCCAAGGGTTGGTACGACTACGTGCGGCCGATCTCCGCGGTCCGCTACCTGGCCGGTCTTGGCCAGTCGTCGGATCCAGACGGTGTGTCTTACCATCCGGACGGCCTGCGGTTGTACCCGGGAAAAATCGAGGTCGTCACCGAGGCTACGACTGTCCCGGGAGAGCGTCACGAGCACCTCTTCGGCGACGAGGGCAAGATTGCATTCTACGCCTGGAAGGGACCCGCTTTCATCGTGGACCCCGCAGTCGACGTGGCTGGCGTGGACTGGATTCTGGCGGAGGACTGGTGGCCCTATCAACGTCCGAGCTTCGTGACTCCGCCCTTTGCGGGCTACGTCTCAGGCCACAGCACCTACAGCCGCGCCGCCGCTGAGGTACTGACGCTGCTGACCGGCTCGGAATTCTTTCCCGGCGGACTCGGGGAGTTCTTTTGCCCGAAGACAGAATTCCTGGTTTTCGAAGATGGTCCGAGCGTGGACATCACGCTTCAATGGGCGACGTATCAGGATGCTTCTGATCAGACGAAGTCTGTCGCGAATATGGGGCGGAATTCATCCGCCGGCCGATGATTTGTCGGGCCGCGTGATGGGCGCTCGGATCGGCAAGGACGCCTTTGCGCTAGCGAAGCGACACTTCGGGACATATCGACCGCCCGCCAGAAGCAGATCTGGAAGCAGAGATCCTGGCAAGTAGCCTTTCGAAGAAATGGCCGGGGCCAGAGGATTTGGTTCGGCCCAGTGCCTCACCTACACCGAAATGCCAGTGTGACGAACGGTGTATCGAGCCGCGCACAAACAACAAGAACCGTGCGGGAACGGCTAACCCGTATTTTCCACCTCGGCTTTCGCATTTCTCGCCGCCGTGTGGTTCGCGAGCGGCTCTATAAGCTGTTGCGATCGCCCTTCCTCGGTCCGGCCCCGGTCGGCCCATCCAGCCCAAGCGATTAGCAGCCACTGCGCCATCCCAACCCAGGCGACAGCCGAAACATTGGGAGGCGGAGGCCCAAAGAAATTGCCCGCTTGGATCAGAAGCAGAAAACCGACCAGCGACCACAGCGCCAGATGCCGCCTCGATCCGAGTGCGGAATGGGCCCGTAAATAGATGAGGATTCCCGCGGCGAATAGACCGACCTCCAACACGGCGGTCGCGGCAAGGGAATTCCAAAGTCCGAATCCGTACTTAGGTCCTCCCGGCCAGAGCGCGAGGTCTGGGCGGTGAACCGCCAAGTCAAGCAGCCAGTGGCTGGCCACGAGGGCGCCGGAGACCAGGGCAACGGTGCGCGCGCGTCAACGCATACACGACGGAGGCAAGCCCGAAAGCCCAAGCGACAGCGCCCGCCAGACTGTGCGAGATGGGGTAGGAGTAGAAGTCGAGCGGAGTAACGACCGTGTTTCCGGGGTCAATCCGAACGTGCTCCAGGCCAGAGAGCAGGAAGACCGGCCAGAGCAGATCGATTAGTTGGGCAGACAGAAACAGAATTGCCAGCGAGGTGTGAGGCACCACGCGCTTTGCGGCGAAAGCAACTCCAAAATGGCCGATAAACAACGGAACTCCGTATCGGTGGCACAACTACGTTAACGTAAGCGACAATAATAGCACGTCGCTTCGGCCTCGTGCAGCGGTATTTCGTTCGAGATGCGAGAAAAACAGTGGAAGTAGCCGAAATTACGTTTATCTGGCGCGAATTGGCAGCGCAGTATGAGCGCCGGCGTTATGGTGCGTAGGTCCGCTCAACGTCCTTGTCGCGGGCTTTTGCTCTTTCTCGGTTCAGGCGAGTGAAAATCGCGGCTTCCTCTTTCGCTTCAGCCAACTTTCCCAGAGCCCGATAAGATTGCGATAGATAGAGGTGTATTGAAGCCAGCCGGGAGTCAATACGAACCGCCTTCTCCATCATGGCGGCCGTTTCTTCGTAGCGCTTCAATTGAATCAGCGCTTTGCCTAGCCCGGCGTATGCGTGAATGAGGTTCGGATCTTGTGACAACGCGGCTCGGAACTCCGCAATGCTCTCTTCGCGCAAGCCGAGTTTCAGCAACACTTCCCCCAGTAAGATTCGGGCTTCGAAAAGCTTGGGTTCTCGCGCAAGGGCAGTCTCCAGGTGCGGACGCGCTTCTTGAAACCGGCCCATGTGGTCGAGCTGCATCCCAACGTGCAGATAGCTACGGGCCACCTCCGGAAACTGAACCCGGGTTCTTTCGGAAATCTCCAGTGCACGCTCGAAGTCGTGGTTTTGGTGATGAGCTTGAATCAGCAGAAAATGCAAGTCCGCGTTCTGGCTGTCCAGTGTGATAGCCCGCTCCAGCGTTTTGATCGCTTCGTCGTAGTAGCGTTCCTGCAAATATTGGAGGGAGAGCATCGTCAGCAGACGGACATTGTCTGGGCGTATTTCAGCCGCCGCCCGCAGATTCCGAATCGCTTCTTCGTTCTCGCCAAGCTGGACCAGAGTCGTCCCTAACAGGGACCGGGCTTCGTAGAGTTCGGGCCTCAGCTCGACAGCTTTTCTGAGATGCTGGATCGACTCGGCTGGGTTGCTGAGCACGGCGTGGGCTCGGCCGATGTTGTAATGCGCTTCGGCGTATTCCGGGTTTCGCTCGACTGCGGCTTGGAGGATAGGAAGCGCCTCCCGATGCAAGCCGTGCTGCCCGAGTGCCATGCCCAGCGAGAGCAGAATGTGTTCGTCCGCAGTCGTCCGGAGTTCTCCGACAACCCGGAGCGCATCGTCCCGCTTTTTCTCGCGCAGAATTCGCCGAACCTCCATGATCAACCGAATTTCGTCTTGGTGTTTGTTCTTCCAAAGCTCGGCGAGCTGGAACTCGCGGCGTGCGTCCGCATCCCTTCCCTTTTTGCGATAGGCGCGTCCCAACAGGTAGTGCAGGTCTCCCTGTTCGGGCTGCGCCTCGACGGCCGGTTCCAGCAAAGCGGCAGCTTGGTCAACCTTGTCGACGCTCAGGTAGGCGCCGGCAAGTCTCCGCTGCACGTCGAGGAGTTTCCCGATCCGCAATACCTGCTCGAAACGGCCGATGGCCTCCTCCACGTCTCCGTTGGTGAGGCGAATTCTGCCTAAATAGTAGAGCGAATAGGGATCTGGCGGATCAAATTCCAGCTCCTTGAGAAATGCCTCTTCAGCCTCTTGGATCTGTCCAAGCTGAAAATAGGCGAGCCCGAGTTGGTAGAACGCACCCGGGATTTGATCATGAATGGCGATCGCTTTCTGTAACTCGTCAACCATGCCTGTGTAGTTTTCCTGGTCCAAGTGGATTTGGGCCTGTCTCAGGTGGGCGTTCAACTGTTCCGCGGCGATCCTGCGATGCCGCCTGCCAAGGTATGAGCGCGATAAGCAATACCGGGAGAAGCAGGTCCCAGCGCATTTCGGAATAAGCTCGGGCGAGCTGCGGGAAATACCTTGTTTCTCCGGCTTGGCGGGCTGGCGCGGACCAATGTTCGAAGCGCTCCGCCGGGTCGGAGGGGGGCTGCGCTGCCGCAAGCGACGTCGCCGCAAGCGATGCCGCCGGTGGCAGAAGAAGCAAGCCGCACCGCTGAAACGCTTGTTGCGGGCTTTTGCGCGGCATAGCACCATTATAGAAAAAGGGGTACCGAGGCCCGAGAGCCGCGATACCCCGCGAAAAGGTCAAACTAGGTTAGGCAAAATACCGCGCTGTCAGAAGTAGATCTTCAGCGCAAGTTTCCTTTGCAGTAAGCGGGGCATCTGCTGTGGTCGATCTTCAGGGTCGAGCTGGTCGTCGTCGCGCTTATCCGCCGTCGTGTTGATGAAGTTCCGCGCCTGGCCGGGCAAGTTCGGTAAGAACGGCCCCCAAACGCCGTCTTGCCAGGTCTTCGAAGTCGAGTTGACACGCGAGCCGGGAATGGTGTTGTTTGGGAACGGACTGCCACGTGAGGCCGTTGGGCCGATCGACCGTCGATTGAATGTCGAAAATCTGTGATAGTAGTAGTGTGACCGCACAGGTTTGGTAGCTGGGGGTGCCTTCCCCGCGGTCATTTGAGAAGGTTCTATCGGCGGTGGCCGTCATTCATCATGCAGCTATCAGGATGAGCTTCATCGAAGGTTCGCTGCCGGCAATGACCAACTGTAGCCCAGCGAGCTCCAACTACCAAGATCCGTCAGGTTTTTTCCGCCGCAACAGCCTACTGTTGCGCGAGTTAGGGCTTCTCAGCTGATGGCTTTACCGGTACTGATTCGCGGTTCTCTCACGGCGGCAACGCTCTTCGGCGTCTTCCTCAACTCGCCCAACATTCTGGTTGCTCAAGACTTAGCCCCGCGTTTCGAAACGCACGTCGCTCCGATCTTGAAGGCCCATTGCCACTCGTGTCACGGGCCCAACCTCCAGCAGGCGAAACTGGATCTACAAACGCGCAACGGGGTTCTCGCGGGGGGAAAGGCGGGGCCGGCAATCGTTCCGCGAGATCCCGTCGGGAGTCTTCTGTTGCAGAAAATTGCTGCCGGCTCGATGCCTCCGGGGGAGGCGATGCTGGCGGACGACCAGATCGAGCTGATTCGGAGGTGGATCGAGACGGGCGCTCTCTCAGAGGGCGAGGACCCCGACACGGCGGCCGGAACTTCCAGCGATACGGAGGTCAATCCGCGTGAGATCATCGTCGCGACCCTCAACGTGAAATGTTTGCTGTGCCACGGCCGCCGGCGCCAGGAGGGCGGGCTTGACATCCGGACTCGTGACTCCCTTCTGCGGGGCGGCGTTTCCGGCCCGGCGATCGTTCCAGGAAAGCCTGAGGAGAGTCTGCTCATTAAGCGCATCGTGGCCGAGCAGATGCCTCCCGAGGAGCATCAGGCGCGGCTTTCCTACCGCCCGATCACGTCGACCGAACTGCAACAGTTGCGCCGCTGGATTGCCGATGGGGCGCCATTCGATGAAGAAAAGCCCGAGCCGGTTCTTCCTGACTCCGACCCGCTTGTCAGCGATGAGGACCGGCGATTCTGGTCCTTCCAGCCGCCGCGTCGCGCTGCGACTCCAGTCGTTCGAGGCCAGGGGCCGCGTCCGGACTCCGATAGACGCTTTTCTCCTGGCAAAGCTGGAAGAAAAAGACCTGACTCTTTCACCCGATGCTGGAACGCTGACGTTGATGAGGCGAGCCTACTTCGACGTGACCGGACTTCCGCCAAGCCCGGAGGAGGTCGAAGCCTACCAGGCCGACAAGGATCCAAGAGCCTACGAGCGCCTCGTCGACCGGCTGCTTGAGTCCCCTCGTTATGGCGAACATTGGGCCCGGCGCTGGCTCGACGCGGCGGGATATGCCGACTCGGAAGGGCAAGTAGATTTCGACGCCATTCGCCCCCACGCCTGGCGCTATCGCGATTGGGTGATTCGGGCGCTGAACGCCGACAAACCCTACGATCAGTTTCTGACCGAGCAGATCGCAGGAGACGAGTTGTTTGACTACAAGGCAAAGGCGCTGCCGCTCGAAACGAAGGAGCGAGATTTACTCATCGCGACGGGCTTCTTGAGGATGGGGCCTGATGGCACCTACAGCGTCTCTCAGGGATTTGTCGCCGAACGGATGACCGTGGTTGCGGACCAACTAAACATCCTGACCTGAACCGTCATGGGACTGACCGTTGGCTGCGCGCGTTGCCACGACCATAAGTATGATCCGATGCCGCAGCGAGACTACACGCGGCTGAGCGCCATTCTTCGCAGTGCCTATGACCCCTATGATTGGCTATCTCCAAACGAGGCGGACATTGGCCCTGACGCGAACTGGAACGAGAGCAACAGCCGACTGCTCCGGGGAGTGCCCAGCAAAGAGATCGAGGAAGCGGAGCGCCTCAACGTCCCTATTTACGAAGAGATTGCCAAACTCAAGAGTGACCTCGAGAACTTAACTGCGCCGCTCTGGAAAAAGCTCTTCGACGAGAAGTGGGCCGAAATCCCTGAAGCGCTGCAGGCGGACCTCCGTGAGGCGCTCGATGCGCCCCCGGAGAAGCGAACTGACACCCAGGAGTACTTAGCAGCCCGTTTCAGCAGCGGATTGGAAGTCACCTCCAACGAGATCGGCAATCGCTTTGAGGCTTATCGACTGCAGGCGAACACGCTTGAAGCGGCGATTGTCAAGACGGAGCAGAGCCTCCACACCTAGCCTCAGATTCGCGCTCTCTTCGACATGGGAGGCGATCCGACGCCAGTTCATATTCTGTACCGCGGCGAGCACAGGAATCCCGGGCCACCCGTCGAACCCGGTGTTCCGTCGGTCCTGCGCGAAGGTCTAGAACCCTACCATGTAGAGAAACCGCCCTGGACTACCGGAACCAGCGGACGCCGGCTGGCCCTGGTGAAGTGGCTGACCCAGCCGAATCACCCTTTAACAGCGAGGGTAAGGGTTAACTGGATCTGGCAGCACTACTTCGGCCGCGGGATTGTTCAAAGCGCAGGTAACTTCGGCCATACCGGCTCGCCTCCGACTCATCCGGAGCTGCTGGACTGGCTCGCGATGGAATTCGTGGAACGCGGCTGGAGTATGAAGGCAATGCATCGCCTTATCCTGACATCGACGGCCTACCGCCAAGGCTCTCTCTTCGAGACAAAAAAGCATGGCTCGGATCCGGACAATGTACTGCTTTCAAGGTTTCCGCTTCGCAGGCTTGACGCTGATGCCATCCGCGACGCCATTCTGAAAGTGTCAGGCCGCTTGAATCCGGCCCCCTTTGGCCCGCCTGATGAGATCGAGGCAAAACCGGATGGAGAGGTCATAGCCAAGGAATCCACGGAGGGTCCGCGGTGCAGCATCTACCTCTTGCACAGGAGGTCCAAACCGCTGACAATGCTGGAAGCCTTCGACGCCCCCCAACTCCGGCCAAACTGTCTTCGACGGACGCGCTCGACAGTGCCGTCTCAGGCTCTTCAGATGATGAACAGCGGGATGCTTCGCACCAGCTCACAATACATGGCGGGACGGGTTATCGACGCTGCGGGAGACGAACCGGCAAGACAAGTTGAGCGCGTTTACCTGGCCGCGCTGAGCCGGCCTCCTTCGGAAAGCGAGCGGGCCGACGGAGTGTCCACTCTGAACCACTTGACCGAGGCCTGGATGCGGCAATTGGAAGAGGGTGCACCGCCAATGGAACCCAAGCAAACGAAAGCCCGCTGGTTGGCGCTGGCAACACTTTGCCATACGGTGTTGAATTCCGGCGAGTTTCTCTACATTGACTGAGGAAGGTGAGCATGCCGTCCCGCAACGAAGGTAAAACAAGCGCTGGTCGAACAAGCGCTGGTCGAACAAGCGTTGGCAGAACAATCGTGCAGCCCGGCCCGCTGAGTTCGACTCGGCGCGGATTCTTTTCGCGTGTCGGCGACGGGCTCCACGGGCCGGCTCTCGCGTACCTGTTCGGCCGAGACCTCGTCTCCCCGAGCGTGGCGCTGGCGGCAACGAACGAACGAAGAGTCTTCGATCTTACCGAGCGCAGTCCTCACTTTGAACCCAAGGCTAAGTCCGTCATCCAGTTCTTCATGAACGGAGGCCCCAGCCAGGTGGATCTCTTCGATCCAAAACCGGCACTCCAAAAATACGCTGGTCAGTCGCCGGGAAGAGACCTCGCTAACGACATTGAGTTCATCAATGAAGCCGGCGGTTTTATGCCCTCGCCGTTCAAGTTCGCCAAGTATGGCCAATCGGGCCTTGAAGTGTCCGAGATTCTGCCGCACTTGTCGGAACACGTGGACGATATCGGGCTGATCCGCTCGATGTTCACGACGCATTTCAACCATGAGCCCGCCATTTTCATCATGCAGGGCGGAAGGCAGTTTTCCGACCGTCCCGCGATCGGCTCATGGATCGTATACGGCCTCGGGTCGGAGAACCAGAATTTGCCGGCCTATGTAGTCTTGGATGATCCCAAGGGATTACCGGTCAACCACGTTCAGAATTGGCAATCGGGATGGCTGCCGCCTGTTTACCAAGGGACCCGTGTCCGCTCGGAGGGTTCTCCGTTGCTCAATCTGAAAGCCGCGGAAGAGTATCCGGCGGCGGTCCTCGACTTGGCTCGTTCCTTGCGTTCCAGAATGGACCGCGCCCATCGTGAACAGCGACCCGGCCAACCGCAGCTCGAAGCCCGAATCACGAACTACGAGCTGGCGGCGCGTATGCAGCTCACTGCCAGCGATGCTCTCGATGTCAGTCAAGAAAGGGAAGCGACGCGCGAGATGTATGGGCTGAACGACGATCGGACGGCCTCTTACGGGAAACGGTGTCTGATGGCCCGCCGGCTTGTCGAGCGTGGTGTGCGCTTGATACAGATCTAGATGGGTATCCGGTTGACTCAGGTAGCCCCAAGATGTAGTATGCCGGCAGATGGAAGATTACCCTCAGAACCTGACAGAATTCGAGGCCCGTTTTAGCAGTGAGGAGACCTGCCGGGAGTATCTGTTCCGGCTGCGCTGGCCGGACGGTTTCCGCTGTCCGGGTTGCGGTTGTGGAAAGTCGTGGCCTTTGCGAAAAGTGCTGCTGCAGTGCGCTGCGTGTGGGCGCCAAACCTCGGTGACCGCCGGGACCATCTTTCAGGACACGCGCAGCCCTTTGCCGTTGTGGTTTCGTGCGATGTGGTGGGTCACCACCCAAAAAACCGGAGCCAGCGCTTTGGGACTTCAAAGAGTGTTGGGGCTCAACAGGTACGAAACGGCTTGGACCTGGCTGCACAAAATGCGGCGTGCGATGGTGCGGCCGGAACGGGATTTTCTCGCCGGGAGAGTGGAAGTCGATGAAAGCTACTGGGGCGGGCTCGAAGAGGGCCTGCGGGGCCGAAACCTGAAAAACAAAGCATTGATCGCAGTGGCCGCTCAAGAGGATGGGCGGGGTATCGGCCGGATTCGCATGAAGAGAATCGAGGATGCCTCGGGCGAGAGCCTGTTGCCTTTCGTGGAGGAGTGCATCGAGCCGGGCAGCGTGGTGCATACCGACGGCTGGCCCGGTTACTCCGGGTTGAAAAAGGAAGGCTACGTCCATCAGGTCACAGTTGTCAGCAGGCAGGAGCAGTCCGCGTCGGAATTGATGCCCCGCGTCCACCGCATGATGTCACTGCTCAAGCGCTGGCTGCTGGGCACCCATCAGGGCGCCGTGAGCCACAAACATCTGGACTACACCTGGACGAGTTCACCTTCCGTTTCAACCGCCGCAACTCCAAAAGCCGAGGCAAACTCTTCTATCGGCTCGTCCAGCAGGCGGTAGCCGTGGATCCGGCGACTTACAAGATGATTGTTCACCCGGTTACAGAACCCAAGAAAATCCCCAAACCACAAGATATTGGGGCTACCTGAGTCAACCGGATACCCATCCAGATCTATATCGAAGGGCAGATCTGGGACAACCATTCCGATCTCGAGTCGGCGTTGCGCTATGCCTGCGGCAAAACGGACAAACCGATCGCGGCACTTATCAAAGACCTGAAGCGCGCCGGTCTGTTCGACTCGACGCTGCTGGTTTGGGGCGGTGAATTCGGGCGCCTGCCTCTTTGACAAATTCGAGATCTGGGGGTAGCCGGCCGCAACCACGGGCCGACCGGGTTTACCACTTGGTTAGCGGGAGCGGGCGTTAAAGGCGGCACCGTTCTCGGGGCCACCGACGAAATCGGCTACAAGGCTGTCGAGAACCGCGTCAGCGTCCATGACCTGCACGCGACCATCCTTCATCAACTCGGGATGAACCACCGCGATCTTATCTATTCGCACGACGGTCGCAACGAACGGCTCACCGACGAGTTCCCCGCCCGCGTTGTGAAAGAGATTCTGGTCTGACCGCATCGTCCTTTCCCTGAGGCCGGTGCGAGGCAAGGATTCCGTCTGCGTTCGAAGCATCGAAGTGATCGGAAAACACAGCGAGGCTCAGTTCACCTGGCCGGTGCGTCGGAACCGCCATTGGAACGCGGTCACCGCCAGGCTAGGCCGCAGTCTTGCGGGCGCGCCTCTTTTCACCCCTCTCACTCGACTCTCCCCGCGCCGGACCTTCTCTCTCGCGGGAAGTTGCTCTGGGGGCTGGGAAACTGGTCAATAGGTCGTCCAGGCCTCGAGCAAGCCTTCGGGTAACGTTGGCACGGGGCGGTCAGGCGTGAAAGTAGACGACAGATAGTCGTAGAGGACCTTGAAGTCCTCGTCGCTGAGCGCCTCCACGCGGTCCCGGTGCTCAAGGCTATTGCGCCGCCAGGAGTTCTTATCCATTTGTAAGATGACGATGGGGACCCACGGGTGGCAGGTCTGGCAATTGTTGAGGACCAGGTCGCGGCCCGGTCCTGGCGGAAAGATTGCGTCGAGGTCGACTTTGACTGGGCCGCTACTTGCGGCGGGGGTTGCTTTGGACAGTTGTTCGCCAGAGGGGGCCGGCCCGCCGCAGGCTAGGCACAAAACGAAACCGGCCGCAACCAGTGGTGTGAGAAGGTTGGCCTTCCTGGAGCGCGATTTCATGATTTAGATTAGCCGTGCCGCGTGCTGGCGCAACATTGGTCCGAGCACCAGGGCCGAGCAACGGGGCCGAGCACCAGGGCCGAGTACCAATGCGGGCACGGGGGAAGCAATGCGCCCCTGTCGCGCCTCGCTGTTCAGTGAATCATGCGGGCTAGAACGGCGTGCAGCCCTCTTCCAGGAAATGTGGAGGGACTCGGGGCTCGGGTTTGCTGTCGCTAAAGTGCTCCTTCAGATACCCGAAGAGGGTCTCCAACTCTTCTTCGCTCAAGCTTGACGCCTTGTCCCGATGGTCTTCTTTCAGGTTGTTCCAGCGCGTCGCTGTTCGCTGCCCAATTGCACTGCAGGCAATAGCGTGGCAAGCGCCGCATGTGTCGAGGACTAGCTGACGCCCTAAACCCTCCGGGAAAAGGTCGCCAACGGTCGCCGGCTCCGGGGATTCGGGCTCTGTGGCGGCTTGTTCAGATGACCCAGATGACAACGTCGCGGGCTCGGCAATTTCACTTTCGGGCGAAGCGGCGTCACTGCATCCCACGAGAAGCACTCCGGCCACGATGGAAACGACCCAAAGCGGCCTCACGTGCATTCCTCCGCGAGGCCGAGAGACGGACGTTTTTCGGTTTTCTTTTCGTGGCCTGGTGCGCGCTTTGTTCCAGCCGACGTTAGTCCACATAAGAGTCCTCGGGCAGCGCCTTCCTTGTTCGAATACGTCCCTGGAGCGAAAACACAGGGACCTGAATCTCTTTGTCTGCAGCTTCTGCGGGAAAGCCCTCTGCCACCAGCACTCGTAGGGCGTCGCTGACGTCGTCGTCGTAGAACTGCTCCATACAGGAACCACATACGTGAGCTGGAATGTCTTCGACGATCGCCACCCGGTCTTCCCGCCAGATGGTCGTCCTGACCGTCTTGGGAGCCAATGCCTCGTCGCACCGGGGGCAAGATGGGCTTGTCGAATCTGTATGCTCGGGAGGCATGCTGGATCGCGGGATGGAATTACAATCGGCGGCTAGGATCAATGAAAACTATATAGCCCCGGGGCAAGCCATCTCTCTGGAAGTGCCCGGTTGGGGTACGGCGCACATTCTCAGCGTTCCGCATCGAGACTCATCTTGGCACGGCCGGCGCTCTCCTCCCGCGGAGCCCCACCTGCAAGTTTGTTTATGCTCTCATCAACTGCTGGGCGGCATCCACTATCTTCGGAGCATCGGGACGTAACCACCCCATCATTCCAGCCGCCCCGGGACCAGGGACGTCCGGGAAAGCAAGCTTGCGGGTCTTGATACCTGGCACCTCCTGCACGACCTCGGCGATGACATGTGAGCCGAAGCCGCCTGTGTAGTGGCCATGCTCAACGACCAGCATGCGACGAGTCTTACGGACCGAGGCGACCAGAGTCTCGATATCGAGGGGTTTCAGCGAGCGCGGATCGATGAACTCGACGCTGATGCCTGACTTCTTGAGTTGCGGCAGTGCCTTTTGTACATCGACCGTTGCCGGCGACCAGGCAACCAGAGTGAGGTGGCTGCCTCTCTGTCGTACCGCGGCCTTGCCCAATGGAATTTCGTACGCTTCGTCGGGCACATCCGGCTGCGCGCCAGACTTTGCTTCCGGGTAGTCCATGTAAACCACCGGGTCCGAATCTCGAATGGCCGTGATCAGCAGCCCCTTGGCGTCATAAGCATTGCTCGGACAGACCACCTTGACGCCCGGGAGATTCACGTAGAGAGCCTCGGCACCCACATCGGTGTGCTGCCCGGCACTGCCTTGCCGGCGGCCGGCGCCATCCACCCAAAGGACAAACGGCATGCTCGCCTGGCCTCCCGTCATCGGACGCAGTTTGCCGGCCTGGTTGTAGACATATTCCAGGGCAAAGATCTGGGCCATCGACGGCAGACGCGCAATTGCTTTCGACCCCGCCGTTGCAGCGCCAATGGCTGCTCCGACAATCCAGGTTTCGTCGATCGGCCAGCCGCGGCCGGAGGTACGAACCTCGCCGAATTCCTTGACGAGGTCGAGCACCTCGCCGGTCGGCGACGTTGTCACGGGCCGCTGGTATTCGTAGAAGAAGACCATGTCCGGGTTGGCCCGCATCTCCTGTGCAACGGCTTCGAGCTGTGCGTAGTTGTATGTTTTCTTGGCCATCGAAATTTCTCCGTTGTCCTAGGTTGTGACGATGTTCCGGCGGTTATAGAACTGGGTTGCGACCACGGCGCCCTCGGCCTGGGTGTTCAGCACGCCCGCCTCGGGGTCAGGGTGCCTACCCTGGCGCGCGAATTCGACGGAGGCATCCACTGCTTCCTGGGCGGCCGACTCGATTTCCGACAGTTCTTCCTCGGCGGCAAGACCCTGCCCCAGCAGCCAGCGCTTGTAGCGGGAAATGGGGTCGCGCGTCATCCAAGCACGAACCTCCTCGTCGGTGCGGTAAGGCAGGCCCATCGCTCCGTCCTGACCGGCGCGGGCGCCCGCGAAACCGCTGTGGTCGTACCAGCGGTAGGTCAGACCCTCGATTACGGCAGGACCCTTCCCCGCCCGGGCCATGTCTACCGCTTCCTGAGTAGCGGCATAGACGGCTGAAATATCATTCCCATCTACGGCGTAGTGCGGGATGTCGAGGCCTTTGGTGTACTCGGAGATGTATTTGGTTGGCGCCGTATTGGCCACCGGATTGGACATGTACTGGAAATTATTCTCGTTGACGAAGATCACCGGGATGTTCTGGTTCTTGCAGCTTCGAACAGCACTGAAGTAGTAAGGCGAGGCAGCGGCGCCGTCACCGAAGAACGCCACTCCGACTTGCTTGGTTCCGCGCACCATTCCGCGCAATGCCGCGCCCGCCGCCATGTAGAAGCTGGCCCCCACGATTCCGTTCATGCCCATGATGCCCTTGGACATGTCAGTGATATGCATGGAGCCGCCGTAGCCTTTGTTGTAACCGGTCTCCCTGAAGAAGATCTCGGCGGACATCTTGTTCAGATCACCACCCTTGGCAATCAGGTGTCCATGGCCGCGGTGAGTGCTGGCGATGTAGTCGTCCTCATTGAGCGCGCCCATCACGCCGGCGGCTATCGCTTCCTCACCGACGTAGGTGTGGAATGCGCCGTAGAGCCCGTCGTCGCCCGCGAGAAACAGGTCCTTCATTGTGGTTTCCCACCTGCGGCTCGTACTCATGAGCCGATAGAAGTTCAGCAGTTTCTCCTTGGGCAGGCCGGCGAGCGTGTTCGACGCCTTCCCGCTCGTGGGCATGTCTTCCGGGGGGAGGAATTTGAGTGCGTGTCCCGGTTGCCAGTTTTTGTCGCCACCGGGACCGGCGGTAGCGAGCCGGATACTCTTGTCGAACTTGGCTCCGGAAAGCCCCTGGCCGCTGATTTCGTCCGACGTTCCGCAAGTGGAGATCACAGTCGCCGAAGCACCGGCCGCACCCATCATTTTGAGGAGTGTCCGGCGGTCCACCTTGCCGTACTTTGCCATGGAATCCATCCTCCTTTCCAGCGGAGAAGCTAAGTGGAAACTCTCTTCCCGCTAATCAACTCCACGCAAGCGCTCGAGGCGATATACGCCCAGGTAGCGCTTATATCGTGAGACTAGACGCGTGAACTCTACGCAGAATAGACTACGCTGATCGATCCACGCTGTCAAGCCACGCTGTCAAGCCTGCTGTCAAGCCACGCTGTCAAGAGCATCGAAGTTGGACAACGAATTGGACGGGCAAGCGACACACTATTCGCCAGGGGTGCGTGGCCTCTCGACGCTGGCCGGCGGGTGAGCGACATGAATGGGGGGGAATACTAACAACCGCTTCGACGCCAATGTAGCTACATTGCTATAATGTAGCTACATGATGACCGTTGCAAGCAGGGAACTCAAGAATCGGCTAGGAAAGTATTTGCGGATCGTCCGCGAGGGCCAGCCTCTCCAGATCACCGACCGCGGCCGCCCGATCGCTTGTATTATTCCATTGTCCTCTGCCACCGGGCCCGACAACGAGTTGTTGAAGGTCCTTGCAAAAGGGAATATTCGTCCGGGCTCCGGTGCGCCTCTTGGACATCGTCGCCCAGCGGTCATGAAACCGGGCAAATCCGTGGCAGAGATGATATCTGAAGAGCGCCGCTAATGCTCTACTTGGATTCTTCCGCCTTGGCGAAACTGTATCTGGCCGAAGCCGAAAGCAGAACAGTTTCCGAGCTGGTCAAGAATCATGAGCCAGCTCTATTCACCAGTCGCGTGACCTACACCGAACTGTTTTCGGTTCTGAGTAGATGCCACAGGGAACGACGGATTTCAGCGCGGGATTACGCCCGGAAGAAACGCGACTTTCTGAGCGACTGGAGTACACTCCAGGTCGTCGAGGTGACCGAGAAGCTTCTGGAGCCCACTGCCGATCTGATCGAGCGTCACCGGCTGCGGGGCGCCGACGCTGTGCATCTGTGTTCCGCGTTGTGGCTGAATCTCCCGGATTTCGCTTGCTTCGATGCAAAGCTGTGTGCCGGGGCTCAAGCGGAGGGTCTTCGCATAGTACCCTCGGAGTGACGCGAAGAGAATCGTCACAAGATTACTCAAGATGGAATTGCTGATTCGCGAAGCGCGCCCGAGCGACGCCGGGCAGGTGGTCGCCGTCATCAATCCGATCATTGAGGCGGGTTCGTATACGGTTTTTGATAAACCGTTCACAGTCGAGGACGAAAGACGGTAGATAGAGAATCTTCCCGATCGTGGCATCTTTCTGGTAGCTGAGCAGGCTGCTGACCAACGAATCGTCGGGTTCCAGAGCTTGGAGCCCTTTGCCGGCTATACGCACGCCTTCGATCACGTTGGGGTCCTGGGAACGTATGTGTCGCCGGATTGCCAACGCCAGGGAGTTGCGCAAAAGTTGTTTCAAGCTTCTTTTGATACCGCCCGGCAGAAGGGCTACGAGAAGATCTTCACGTTTGTGAGGGCTGACAATCCGGTGGCGTTGGCCACCTATCAGAACCAAGGGTTGCAGTTGTTGGCACCGCTCGAAAACACGCCAAGCTGGCTGGCGAATACATCGACGAAATTCTTATAGAGAAATTGCTGTGACCCCGGCCGAGCCGTGGCCCGCATTTCCCGCCTTCAAGCGCTCCCGGCGCGTCGCATGATGAGCCTCGTTCACGTGGCTTGGTCCCCATAGGCCGGTCCTTGAAGGGCCGGCTGACAAGGGCCCCTCCCAAATCGTTCCGCAGCCCGGTTCAACTCTAACGGGCTTCTGCCCGCTCTCCCTCCACCCATTGCCCCGACAACAACATTTCTTCAATTTCTGTTGTATACTTCGGCCAGAAGCGGGTCCGGCTCTCCTGCCCGTGCTTCTCTCCTCTTAAGCGATGAACTGGCTCGATATCGTCATTGCGATTGTCCTACTCCTGTCCCTGTTCACTGCTTTTCGCAATGGCTTGAGCCGGGAGGTGGTCCGCATCTTAGCCCTGGTGTTGGGCGTTGTTGCGGGGATGTGGTGGTATGGCCGCTTGGCGGGTTACTACGAGCCTTTTATCGCTAGCCGCCAGGTGGCTGAGTTCGCGGCGTTCATGACGTTCCTGGTCGGCTCGCTGATCGCCGGCAGCGTGCTGGCTTGGGCGCTGGCGAAACTGCTCGGCTGGGCGGGGCTGCGCTGGTTCGACCGCTTGCTGGGAGGCGCGTTCGGCGCAGTGCGGGGACTCATGATCAGCGCGATGGTAGTCATGGCCGTCGTGGCGTTCGCGCCAGTGAGCCGCTCGGATGAGACCGTCGCCAGCTCCCGGCTGGCTCCCTGGGTGCTCTACGGCGCCCAGACCGCGGTCGGTTTGGCCCCCAAGAATCTTCAGGTCGAGTTCTCAGCGGGGTTTGAGCGCGTCCGCAACGTCTGGATCGAGGGTGTCCCGGATTCCATTGTTCGGCAATAGGACGTTGGTCAATAGAGCGGGTTTCGATTTCCGGCGCGAGAACCTAAATCAGAGGAGACACACATGGCACTCCCAGCAACAGCCACCATCGTCGTACCCGGGGATGACCCCGTTCAGATCGCGGGCTCGCCGCATCTGAGCAAGCTGGAGCCCTACGGAAGCATCGTCATTCACTCGACTCGCCCTCAATCGTCAGATGACAAAGTAGAGCGGGCCAAGGACGCTGACGTGATCATGAACACGCGAGGAGCCGTTTCCTGGCGGGAGGAAGAGCTCAGCCGGCTGCCGAAACTCAAGCTCATCGCGACTTGCTCGATCGGCACCGATATGATCGACCTCGAAGCCGCTCGTAAACACGGGATTACCGTTTGCAACCAGCCCGGCCGCACGGCCCCAGTCGTCGCGGAGCACATGTTCGGGCTGATGTTCGCGGCGGCAAAGAGGGCCTGTTTCCTCACGGCGGGAATGAAGGCAGGGCAGTGGCCGCGCAAAGACAACATCATGCTGCAGGGCAAGGTTTTGGGGGTCATCGGCACCGGTGCTATCGGTGCTGAAATGGCCCGCCTGGCCCGCGCCATCGGCATGGACGTGATTGCCTGGACCTTCCATCCATCTGAAGCACGCGCCGCGAAGCTCGGCGTACGATTCGTGGGGTTGGACGAGCTGCTGAAAACCGCCGACGTCGTCAGCCTGCATGTCGCTCTTACCGAAGATACGAGAAACTTGATCGCGGAGCGCGAACTGACTCTGATGAAACCGGGCGCGCTGCTGTTGAACGGAGCCAGGGGCGCGGTCATCGATACATCCGCTTTGGTCGAAGCCCTCAACAGCGGGCACCTGGGCGGCGCGGCGATTGACGTGTTCGACGCGGAACCGCCGCCGCCAGACTATCCGCTCTTTGAATGCGAACAGGTGGTCTTGACGCCGCACTGCGCCGACATGACGCCGGAAGGCGTTGATTTGCTCAACAGCGGAGTGGTGGAGAATGTCATTGCTTTTCTGGAGGGCAGGGTCCAGAATCAGGTAGCATGACTGGCGGCTAGCAACCGGCCAATGTTTTTCGCTCCTACGCGCAAAGCGACCCCATGAAGATTAGCGACGTTGAAGCGGTCCACCTGCGGCTTCCCGATGTCGAGGAAGTGGCCGACGGCACACAGGATGTGCTTGTCGTTTTCATTCACACCGACGAGGGAGTCACCGGCATCGGCGAAGTCACCTCGCAGTCCTATGTTGCGAAGGCGGTTTTCGATGCGCCGCGTTCAGCCGAGCGCCGTCACGGGCTGAGGCAGATTCTCATCGGGCAGGACCCGCTCGATGCAGGGCTGTGGCAGCGGATGTACTATCACTCCAACCGCTACGGACGGCGCGGAATCGCGATACACGCCATCAGCGGCGCTGACATTGCTCTATGGGACATTCGGGGCCAGGTCGAAGGCAAGCCGGTGAGCGAACTGCTGGGCGGCACGCGCCGCGACACCGTGAGGGCCTACGCCAGCTACCTGTTCGGCGATACTCCCGATGAAACGGCCAAGCTTGCTCAAGAAGCTGTTGAGCTGGGACTCACCCCGGCTAAGTTCGGTTGGGGCCCCTTCGGGCACGACGCGGACCAAGACCTCGTCCATGTTCAAGCGGCGCGCGATGTTCTCGGCGATGACCGCGACCTGATGGTTGATGCTGGGCACGCCTGGCAATGGGAGGCAGCGCTCGAACGTGCCAGGCTGCTGGAGCCGCTCGGGATCGGGTGGCTGGAAGAGCCTCTCTCCCAGGACGACCGCAAGGGTTATCAAGAGCTATGCCAACGTTCGCCCGTCCCAATTGCGGCCGGCGAAGGAGACGTGACACACTGGGATTTTGAAGACCTCATCGAGCGCGGTCTTCACGTGATCCAGCCCGACGTTGCGTTCTGCGGCGGACTGACGGTTTGCAAGAAAGTCTCCGACCTAGCCGAGAAACAGGGCCGCCGCTACGTGCCGCACTGCTTCAGCACGGGCATCAACCTCACGGCTTCTCTTCATTGGATCGCTTCGACGCCCCACGGCGATCTGGTCGAGTACTGCTTGCGGCCCTCGCCTCTGATGCGCAAACTGGTGAAGGATCTGCCTCCGCTCGAAAACGGCCGCGTACGCGTTCCCCAGGGGCCTGGGCTGGGAATCGAGCTGGATCCGGAGATTCTTGAGCGATACCGGGTGCGCTACGACTGAGCGGCTGAGACTTTTGCTGCCGCTGATTCACCCAAAATGACGCAACTAGGCCTTGATTTCGCAACAGCGCCGGAACGACGCGTCTTTACCGTGGGGGAAGTCACCGCCTCGGTGCGCGACTTGCTCGAAGGTGAGTTCTTCGACGTTTGGATCGCCGGTGAGATTTCGAATACCCGTAACCCCCCCAGCGGCCACTTCTATTTCACGCTGAAAGATAAGGACGCGCAGATTAGGTGCGTGTGCTTCCGGCAGAACGCCCTGTATCTGAAGATGAAGCCGGCCGACGGGCTAGCTGTCCTGGCTCGCGGCCACATCGGGGTCTACGAGGCGCGGGGCGAGTACCAGCTTTACGTCGAACACCTCGAGCCACAGGGGGTCGGCGCTCTGCAGTTGGCGTTCGAACAACTGAAGCGAAAATTGGCCGTCGAGGGTCTCTTCGATGACGACCGTAAACGCCTGCTGCCGTTTTTTCCCCGGCGCATTGGGATCGTGACCTCACCACAAGGCGCGGTGATCGCCGACATGCTTCGAATTATCGAACGGCGCTTCCCAGGCCTGCATCTGACGCTATACCCTGTCCGCGTTCAGGGAGACGGGGCGGCAGGTGATATTGGCCGAGCACTGTCCTACTTCAGCCAGACACGATCGGTGGACGTCGTCATCATCGGCCGCGGCGGCGGCTCGCTGGAAGATCTTTGGCCATTCAATGAGGAGAGTGTCGCCTGGGCCATCGCGGCATGCGAGGTTCCCGTCATTTCCGCCGTGGGACACCAGACCGATTTCACGATCGCTGACTTCGTCGCGGACTACCGCGCAGCCACACCTTCCGCCGCCGCCGAAATCGTCATCCGGCAGAAGTCGGATTTCGAGGAAATGGTTGCCGCCTCAGAGGACCGCTTGGTTCAAGCGCTGCGCTACAAGCTGGCCATGTGTGGCCGCCGCCTGGTCGAAGTGAGCGTCGATCGGCCCGCCGCCATCCTGCGCCGCAAGCTTGGAGGCTTTTCGCAGCGGAAGGACGAAGCGGACTTCCAACTTCGCCACACCATTTCCCTGCGCTTTCGCAAGGCCGAGAACCGCCTGCAGCGAGCTTCCCAGTCTCTCGTTGCGCTCGATCTGCGTTTACAGCTAGCAAGGCAGAGATCCCGGCTGGATGGCTTGAAGCAGCGTCTCGAACCCGCGATGACCTTGCGGCTCGAACGGCCGCGATCGAGACTCAATTCGCTGGACCGGCAGCGGCAGCAGTTGAGCCCTCTGGCTGTCCTAGAGCGGGGTTACTCGATTGTCCAGACCGCGAGTGGAACCGTGGTCCGCGGCGCCGGCCAGGTTTCGGCCGGGGATGCGCTCAAGGTTCGATTGCATGAGGGCCGTCTTGGGGTTCGCGTTGACGAGACCCAGTTGGATTTTAGCCGAGAAGAGTAACTTGCTCCGGCTTCGCGCTGAATAGAAAGATAGGGTGTTGCGGCCTCAGGCTTCCCTGGACGGCGCCCCGGATCGACAACGGTATAATCAAGTCAGATTTGGAGTCCTCATGAACCTCACAACGCGGTTTCGCGCGGCAAGCGCATTTTGTATTGCCTCGCTCCTTTTTGCATCGTGCGGCAACCTGCCCTCGGAAGCGGCCAGCGAGACCGTGGAGGCCGTCGGCGAACAGCGCCAACCAGCGCCGGATTTCAGCCTGAAGGATATCCACAACGCCGACGTCAAGTTGTCGGAATTCAAAGGGAAAGTCGTCTTACTCAACTTCTGGGCCACATGGTGCGGGCCTTGCAAGATCGAAATGCCCTGGTTCGTCGAGTTCCAACGCGAGTACAAGGATCGAGGCTTCTCTGTGATCGCGGTTTCAATGGATGAAGAAGGCTGGGACATCGTGCGACCCTTTACCGAAGCGCTGAAACTCAACTTCCCGGTAGTCATCGGCGACGACCAGCTCGCCGATGAATTCGGAGGCGTGTCAGCCCTGCCGACCACGTTCATCATCGATAAAGAGGGCCGGATCGCCGCAACGCATCAGGGTTTGGTGAGTAAGGGCAACTATGAGGACGAAATTGAGAGATTGTTGTAAAGTCCTAGCCCGCATTTCTCTACCCGCTGTTGCGCTCCTGGCGGCATTGGCTGTCTCCGTCTCGGCGCAGTCATTCAAGGGATTTCAAGCAGCGGTTGTCGCGCCGCCCGAGTTGATCACCCTCTCGGCCGGCCAACAAGCAACTGTGCCGCTCACGATCCGCATTCGGCCGGGCTACCATATCAATGCGAACAAACCGGCGGAAGAGTACCTGATCGCCACCAGGCTCACCTGGGATCACAATCCGCTCGAACTCACGGCGGTTCATTATCCTGAAGCAGAGAGCGTCAAATACTCCTTCTCTCCAAAACCTCTTCTGGTCTACTCGGGCAACGTCACCATCCGTTCAACGTTTTCGGTCCCGGAAACGATACCTTCGGAGCTAGGTGAATTGACCGGAACGCTACTCTACCAGGCGTGCAACGACAAATCCTGCTTCCGGCCGCAAAAGATTCGCGTAAAAGTCGCGACAGTTGCTGAATAAGGCCGCGACGTGCGAGACCACGTTGTTCTGCTCTGTTCGCAAGGCAATCGACGGGCCGTTCAGCGAACCCCCGAATGGCCAGGATGACGTTTTCCGAAAAAGTTCGCGCCGTGCTCAAGATGATTAAATTCGAGCATTCGGTGTTCGCTCTGCCCTTCGCTTTGACTGGGGCATTACTGGCTGTGCGGGAGAGCGGGCTGGAGTTGCCAGCGGTGTGGGGCAAGTTCGGCTGGATCGTCGTCGCTATGGTGGCCGCACGTTCAGCGGCCATGGCATTCAACCGAGTAGTCGATGCGGAAATCGACGCCCGCAATGAGAGAACGAAGGTCCGAGCCATTCCGGCCGGCCTAGTGTCGAAGGCATTCACTTGGGGATTTATCGTCTTTTGGTCGGCCGTACTTTTCGCCGCCGCATACTTGCTGAACTCGCTCTGTCTCAAGCTGGCGCCGGCCGCGCTGGCAATCGTCTTCGGATACTCCTACACCAAGAGATTCACCGCGCTTTCGCACCTCGTATTGGGCTTCGCGCTCGGCATCGCTCCGGCAGCGGCCTGGATCGCCATCCGGGGAACTTTGGACTGGCGGATCTTACTGCTGACGACTGGGGTCATGTTGTGGACAGCGGGATTCGACATCATCTACTCCTGCCAGGACCAGGAGTTCGATCGTCAGGAAGGGTTGTTTAGCATTCCCCGGTCGATGGGGGTCGGCGCTGCGCTTGTAGTGGCACGGCTACTCCACGTGGGGATGATTGCTATGCTCGTTTGGCTATCGCAATTGCTCGATCTGGGCTATCTGAGTCTAGCCGGAATCGGAGTTGTCGCGGTGCTTCTCGTCTATGAGCACAGCTTGGTGAAGGCGCAAGACCTGTCGCGTGTCAACGCCGCTTTCTTCACCGTGAATGGTTTCGTGAGCATCGCGTTCTTCTTGTTCTGGGCCGCGGATATGTTTTTGCTCACTCCGATAGGCTCGGCAAGCTGATCGGGTCAGCTCGCAAACGCCGACCCGGGTATGGCACAAGCCCCACGACCTCAACTGCGGCTTAAATACGTCCCGTCGGCGGTGTTGACACGAATCTTTTCACCCTCCTTGATGAAGGGTGGCACTTGCACGACAAGCCCCGTTTCAGTGGTTGCTGGTTTGGTGACGTTGGTGACGGTCGCGCCCTTAATCGAGGGCGTCGTTTCGACCACGGTGAGATCGATTGCGGCGGGAAAAGCTAGATTCAGAGGATTGCCCTCGTAGAATCGCACTTTCACCGCGGTGTTGGGAATCAGGTAGTTCGCTTGGTCACCGAGATCTTCTTTTTCGATCGAGAGCTGCTCATATGTTTCGGTGTTCATGAAGTGACACTGACCGCCGTCTTCGTAGAGGTACTCCATTTGCTGCTCGTCAAGGGCAACTTTCTCGACGAAGTCCTCGGAGGCAAACTTGTGCTCGATCAAAGAGCCGCTCGCATAGCCGCGCATCCTTGTCTGGACAAAGCCGCGCTTGTTACCGGGGGTCCTGTGCGAAACGCTGAAGACCGTGAACAGCTCACCTTTGAATTTGATGAGCATGCCCGGCCGGAATTGTGTCGCTTGAACGTCCAAAGAGAGTCCTTCCTTTTTAGTAATTCATCAGCTAGATCTGGCCGCGTTCAATCGCACCAGATATTTCGATCCGAGAGAAGAGCAGGCGCCTGCCGATATGCCTATCAGTCTCCTCTGGCCTCATTCAGGCCGGAGTGGCGATCTGGGAATCGGTAAAGAATCCCACCCGGCCGCTGCCAGCGAGTGCGGTTGTCAACTGCTAGGCTTCAGTATATCAACGCTTCGCGAAGCGGCCCTTGGTATACGCCTTGGGCAGGGTAAGGTCTTCGTCGGATGACAAGTCGTGACGACTCATCCTACGATCAAATTAAGGAGACAAACGATGATCCGCAGCACACTCTTTTCTCTATCACTTGTTGCCGCGCTGCTATTCCCGGGCGGTGCAAACAGCCAGAACCTGGCCCGGCTGGCAAGGCCCGACGCCAATTTGATGGTCGGCATTCGAGTGGCGGACTTCGCATCGTCTCCGCTGGCCCAGCAGATGTGGCAAGAGGCCATTTCTTCCAAACCGGAAGTTGCTCAGATGTTGAGCATGCTGGGAGGGGATCCTCTGACCTTGATCGACGAGATCCTCATTTCGGCCAGCGTCACTGACGCCTCGAAAATAGACCAAGCCGACGGGCTGATCCTGGTGCGCGGAAGATTCAATGAAACGCAACTGGTCGACTTGCTGTGTCAGAAAGGTTGCGAAACCGAGATGTTCGGTGGACTGCAGCTTCGCAAGGCACTAGGGCAGGACGACGGTCCCAACCACTTTGCGATGCTGGAGACGGGCGAGCTTGTGCTGGGTTCACAGGCAATGGTGCAGGGCGCAATTGGGCGCGGAGGTTCGGGGTCAGCCGCGCGCTTTAGCGGAGGAATGACGGACTGGATCAATCGGCTGGGGGGCCATCACATCTGGGTAGCCGCCTCCGGGCCATTTCCGCAAGCTCCGTCCGGTGACGGCGGAGGGGAGATGATGGCGAACTGGACTTCGAAAGTCGATGGGTTCGGCCTGGGCGTCAACGTATCGAGCGATATCGATATGAGCCTGGATCTGCGAACGACAAGTGAACAGGATGCACAGCAATTCCTTGACATGGTCCAGGGCCTCATCGCAATGGCCAAAGCCAACGACCAGAAACCGGAGGCGACCGAGTTTCTCGACAAGCTCAGCCTGTCTCTCGACGGCAGAATCCTGGCGGCGAGGATGAGTATTTCGCAGGCGGATATCGAACGGCAGCTCGTCGAGCGGGCCGGATCAGACGGTCAGTGCTCCGAGCACACGGCCGCAGCCGTCGCCACCACCGCCCGCGCCGAAACGCCGCTCCGGCGGCATTCGCATCTATGGGATCAGCGAAGAGCCGATCGAAGTGCCGACGCAGCAGCCCTGAGGTGAAGCTGGGTTTTGACGGCGCACGGCTGGGGTTTGTCGGCCGGCGGCTGGGGTTCGTCGGCCGGCGGCCACAGCGGCGAGCGCGGACTTCCGTCCGCGCTCCCGACTTTCAACACTCTTTTCGATGAAAATCTTAGCGTGGTGTGCGGCCGGTGTAGCCAGGAATGTCGCCACGTTTCATTCGCAAAGCCCAGCGGGGTATCATACTCGTAGGTAGCGCACAGGCTCGTAGTTAGCGTACACGCTCGTAGTTGTCGTAAAGTGAACTTGTGCATCGGGGCTAGTAGTCGGGACGTAGGTATATGCGACTCAAAGCATTTCTTATTTGCTTACACCTTGCATCCTTGGGATTCGGGTCGGCGCGGCTTGCGGCCGCCGAAAGCAGCCAAGCCGAGTTTTTCGAGTCAAAGGTTCGGCCGTTGCTCGCAGGCAACTGCTACGCCTGCCACACAGACTCCAAAAGCGGCGGTTTGCGGCTGGACTCGGGCGAGTCGATACTCCAGGGCGGTAACTCAGGTCCGGCGATTTCGCCTGGGGATCCTGAAGCAAGTCTGCTGATCCAAGCGGTCAGCCACCGGCACGAGCGGCTGCGGATGCCTCCTCCGGGCAAGCTCGAACCGCACAAGATCGACTATCTCATCGAGTGGGTCCAGGGAGGAGCGGTTTGGCCCGTTTCAAAAGAGGAGTTTTTCGCGAAAAGGATTCAACCCCTGATCAAACAAAATTGCCTGGCGTGTCATGGGAAAGATCCTCAAGGCGGACTGGGGCGTGACTCGCAAGAGGCTTTTCTCAAGGGCGGCGCTTCGGGCCCGGCAGTTGTCGCGGGCAAACCCGACGAGAGCCTGCTGATCGCCAGTGTGCGATATGAGCACGAGAAGATCAAGATGCCCCCGACAGGGCGCTTGCCCGAGGAGGCGATCGCGGACTTCACGAAGCGGGTTGCCGATGGGGCTGTTTGGAGTGATGACATACCGCCCGCCGAGCGCTACGAGATTAGCGAAGAGCATCTCTCCTTCTGGTCGTTCCAGCCGGTGAGGCGCCCGCCTGTTCCCCAGGTCTCGGATCAGCGCTGGGGCGCCAACCCGATCGATCGCTTCATCGCCGCCAAGCTGGGCGGCAAAGGGCTTTCTCCCGGCGAGCAAGCCGACAAACGGACGTTGAGTCGACGAGTGACTTACGATCTGAGCGGGCTGCCGCCGATGCCCGATGACATTGACGCGTTCCTGGCGGACAAGTCACCAGAAGCCTTTGAGAAAGTTGTCGAGCGACTACTCGCCTCAGCGCGCTACGGCGAGCGCTGGGGCAGGCACTGGCTCGACTTGGTCCGCTATGCGGATACGGCAGGCGACTCAGGTGATTTCCCAGTCCCCGAGGCTTACAAGTACCGCAATTACGTAATCGATTCGTTCAACAAAGATAAGCCTTACGACCAGTTTGTGCGTGAGCAAATCGCCGGCGATTTGCTGCCCTACGACAACGACGAGCAGCGCTGGGAGCAGACGATTGGGACCGGCTACATCGCCACCTCTCGCCGTATCGGTGTCAGTCCTCACAATCTGCGGCACGTCATGATCAAAGACACGATCAACAACGTGGGAAAGACGTTGTTGGGGCTGACCGTCGGCTGCGCGCGCTGCCACAACCATAAGTTCGATCCGATCCCAACAGCCGACTACTACGCGCTTTACGGGATTTTCAACAGCCCGGTTTACCCCTTCCCTGGCGCGGAACACAAGTCCCACCGTGAGAGTTTTGTCTACCGGGTGGGCCGTGAAAAGGCGCAAGAGCTGCTCAGGCCCTATCGGGAAGTGCTGGATAGCTGGAACGAAAAGGAGCGCAAGAAGTTCTACGACTACCAGGAGCTGCAGAACCGTAAGCTCGAAGATCCAACCCGAACGCGCAAAGTCCTTTGGGAAGAGCTGGTTGCCCTGCGGGAAGCCCGGCGGCCCTACGCTGAGGCGTTTCCGCCTTTAGAAACAGCGTATGCCATCCAGGAAGGTGAGCCGGGCGACGTTCGCGTACAGAGGGCCGGGGACCCCAAGGCGTTGGGTCCGATAGCGCCAAGAGGCTTTTTGCAGATTTTGGGCGGAGCGAAATTGCCGCCGCGAGCTGGCGGACTGGATTGCGGAACCCGCCAATCCGCTGACTGCCCGCGTGATGGTCAATCGCGTCTGGCATTACCACTTCGGAAGGGGCATCGTCGCGACAACGAGCGACTTCGGGACTCGCGGCAGCCCGCCGACCCACCCCGAGCTGCTCGACTATTTGGCGGCGTATTTTGTCGACAGCGGTTGGTCGTTGAAGCAGCTTCACCGGCGGATTCTCTCGTCGGAAACGTATCAACTTTCTAGCGCCGATGTGGAGGCCAACTCGGCGGTGGATCCGCTCAACGAGCTGCTGTGGCGCTATAACCGGCGGCGGCTGGACGCCGAATCGATACGGGACTCGATCCTGACCTTCAGCGGCGAGCTGGATCTCGCTCCGGGCGGGCGCCGTCCCTTCCCTCACGAGCTGACGTATTTTTACCGTCAGCACGAGCCGTTCACCGAGTTCTATGAGAGCAATCGCAGAACTGTCTATGGCATGCAGCAGCGTATTCAGAAGAACCCCTTCCTTGAGTTATTCGACGGGCCGGACGGGAACCTGCCGCTGGGCGAACGGAAGTCGAGCATCACGTCCTTACAAGCGTTGTTCATGATGAATTCAGAGTTCCTGCACCGCCAAGCCGAAGCGATCGCCGAGCGGCTGCTGGTCCGAGGGCAATCGACCGCCGAGCGCGCGGAGTGGACTTTCGAGACGGTCTTGGGCCGGCCGGCCCGTCCCGAGGAAGTCGAGAAGACCCGAGCAATACTTGGCAACAGCCGCCGAGCAGCTTCGTTCAACAGGCTGCCAAGGAGCGAGCTGCGAGCAGCGCGCCTGGGCGGGCTACCTGCGAGCCCTGCTAAGCGGCAACGAGTTTGTCTTCGTCGAGTAGCGGCCGCGTACCGCGCGACGCGTCGCACGCATCTTGCCGGTCCGTCGCCGCGAAGCGTCGATGAGAGTTCTACTCGGTGACCTTGCAGTTAAGATGAATGTGGATGAAGGCTCGTTGGCTCGCGGCATCGGCCGTCCTCGCCGCTCTCGTATCAGTCGGCTGTTCAAGCGAACCTTCGGATCGACCCGCCTCCGATGCGACGAATACCACCCAGCAGTCGCCCGTCTCGCCGGACCCAAGCGCGCTTCTTCGGGGCCGGGTGACGATCGGCGATCTGAAACTCCCCGCTGCTACCGAAATCAAGAATACAACCGACCCGGAGGATTGCGGCGAGACCCACTCGCTCGAGAACCTCATCGTTGCCCCGGAGGGAGGCCTCAAGAACGCGATTGTTGCTCTGAAGGACGTGTCACTTCCTAACGGCTATCAGCCTCCCGAATCCCGCCTCGTTCTCGAGAACCGGAAATGCCGATTCGAACCGCACGTGGCGGTTCTAACCACGAACAGCACAATCGAGGCCGTCAACTTGGATGCGTTCTATCACTCGGTTCACCTCTACGGACTGAAGCAACTAAACGTCGCACTCAGCGCGTCGAAGTCTAAGTTTGTCCAGCTCCCGAACCGGCCTGGATACGTCATCGTGAAATGCGACGTCCACGGATGGATGCAAGCATTCTTCCGGGTTGATAACCACCCGCTCCACGCCGTGACCGACCAGGACGGCCGATTCCAGATCGAAGGAGTTCCACTTGGCCCACACACGCTCGAGGTGTGGCACGAGTTCCTAGGTCCCATGGAGTATGATGTGACCGTCGAGTCGGGTTCGGGTTCGCCGGTTACGATCGCCTATCAGACAGCGCACGAGTCTCAAAAGGAAGGTATCGCACGGTGAGAAAAACAACTCCGTCGTTCATCGTTCGTCTCTTGCCTGGTCATGTGGCTTTGTTGCTTGTGTTGGGTGGCCTCGCGCAGTCAGCTTACGGCCAGGCCGGTCAGCAACCGGGAACGAAGATGGGCGTCTACACTCCCGAGCAGCACGATCTTTATGACGGGAATTTCATGCTTACCGCCGGCCGCATCCATCAGGTGGGAACGCTGAAAGATGCCCCAGGTTGGGATCACATAGGCAACGACGCCACAAACGCCCGCGCCGTCGAGGGCACGATAGACATTGACGTGGACGAAATTAAAAACGTAGGCAAGTTCGTCGCAAGGCTATCTCTGCCTGAAGGGAAACTGGTCGTCGAGATGGATCGGTTTCACGAATTCAGCCCCTGCCAAAACGGCGGTATCGCGGCGTTCATTTTCGAGCACGGTGACTCGGGCTGCGGTGACACGAACTGGCCGAAATCGATTCTCTACGTCGCGGGTTGGGGCTACGGCCACGCGACCCTGAACGGCAAGAAACTTTACGACAACTACGAGGTGCACTTCATGGTGACCCAGGGCATGCGCAACCGCAAGACGCTGAAAGCGAACTACCCGATGCTGAACAAGAAGAGCCCGGCAGGCGCGGTGAATCCGGCAGCGCAGCAACTGGATTTCTTCATCCGGAGTCCCGAAAAAGACGAGCGCAACAGTCCGAACAGGAAGGTTTTCGACCACTTCTTCGCAATGGAAGTAACTTGGAAGTAGGTAACCGCCCGCGAACCCAATGGCACCTCTCGATCGAGGTCAGGCCCGCGCCGGACACGAACAGCCCGGTCACAAGGCAACTTCAGTGGCCGGAAATGGGGCAAATGACCGCAGCCTCGCCCCGCCTCGCGATTTCTTTCTCGAAGTGGCTCACGATGAGGTCTCGCCGCCCTAGCAGTCCTTGGATTTCCGATTTCCGGAGCACATCACCCAACTTGCTTGTCAACGTTTCTAAGCTGAGCCGGGCCAGTCCGTCGTAGAACCTGCGATCGATCCTAGTGTTGGCGATGTTCTCAGGCGCCCTCAGTTTCTTGAAGACACGGAACGCCCGGCTGAAATCGATCAGCGCGAGCGTCCAGTCTTTCGTGATCAACAGGTTGCCCAGGTTGGCGTCCGTATTGTAGACCAGCTCATTGAATATCCTGGCCTGCTGGATTTGGTCATTCCATGCCGCTTGATCGGGAGGTTCGATCTTCTTTTGGAACCTCTCCTTTTCCAACATGAGAACGTCGTCGACCCACCAGGTGACAGCGGCAGTCTCGGCACGCACTTTCCGCTCCACAGAGACGGGAATCATCCTGAGATTCAACATCCTGTCGAGCCGGTAGGCGGCGATGTTGTATTTGTAGCTGTCTCGAAAGTTGATCTCCACCCCGCGGGCGGTCTGAAATGTCGTTTTGTGAATGTCGACAGTCTGGATGCTGGCATCGTGGGTCAGCTTTCCATCGGAAAGCGTGGCGCGCCGGGTACCGGTAATGCCGGTCGAAACCCCTTTTGTTCGGATGATCTTCGCTTCGAGAAGAGACTTCTCTGCTTCGGCGTCTGAGAGCTTAGCCGAAGCCGCGGAATCGTTTGGCTGCGATTGAGCCGGGGAGGATAGGAGCAGGCCCGCCGCAAGCAGGGTGGAACCGATGAAGCGAGTCCCTTTCATATGCGTTCCTCCCCCCCGCAGTACCAATCGATTGTAGCCGAAATCGAGTTTCATTTCTTCGTATCCGCGTTCCCCAGGCCACCGCAGCCGCTCGAACGGGTGCTGAGTGTGCTCAGACAGTCTGCATCAATGCCTTGATGTATCCAATCGCGTAGGCCCATCCAATGTAGCGGCCGTCGTCCTCTGGAAACCTGGGCACGTGGTCTGACCGAAAGATCCGCACTTTTCCTTCATGGCCCACACCTCAACTTCCTTCCAGGGACCTCGGGCGGTGTCGGTTGAGCCATCACGCAAGATGACGCGGCCTTCCGGTGAGTAGGTCGGCGCGTACGGCCCGGAGGCATTGACCCATTCGACGCCTATGCGCTGCATGAAGCCCAGCGTCGAGTCTTCTAGACTTCCACCGGGGAAGCCGATCTTGATGTCGCTTGCCGAGTCAGTGGCTCCAGCCACGGCTCCGGTCGCGGCGAGTGCAGCTAGCGAGGGGCTGGAGGCTAGGGCTTTGGCAAACTGTCGACGGGAGGTTCGGCGTTTCATGCGGGAATGTTAGCACGCCGGGCCAGACGATCCAACCGCTAGCGCAACGTTACGGGCGCGACACTACTGGCCCAATAGGCCCGGCCCAACGCTACCTGCACAATAGGGGAGCCGGTATTGCGGCACTTCAACCAACCATGCCAGGGGTCGACCCGTCCACCCGATCACGCTACGATACAGCTCATGGCTGAAGTATTGGCGCCGTTGCGACCCGAGTTAAACATCATGCCTTCGCCCGTGCCCGAGCAGCCCGGTCTGCTGATGCGGGACCCTTATCGCTACAGCGATGCCGTGATCATCGTTCCGCTAGGGCTGGCTCAGACGCTCGTGCTCTTCGACGGAGAGCACACCGACGCCGATCTAAAGGTGCTGCTGACGCGCGCCACGGGCGACATCATTCGGGCAGCAGACATCGCTCGTGATCTCATTAAAGTGCTGGAAGAAAGCGGGTTTCTCCAATCGCATCGGTTCTTCGATTTGTGTGACCGCAAGCGCCGGGAGTTCGCCGAAGCCGAGATTCGAGACCCGGCTCACGCAGGCAGTGGGTACCCAGACGACGCGGAGGAGCTGAGCGCGAAGCTGAGCGACTACGGCGCTAATCCCGAAACGTCGGAGGCCGACTCGCTGGTGGCCATAGCGGCTCCGCACGTGAGCCCGGAGGGCGGATTCAAGAGCTACGCTGCAGCCTATCGGCGGCTGAATCCCAGCTACGCAGACAAGACTTTCGTGATTCTAGGGACGTCCCATTACGGCGAGCCCGAGAAATTCGGTCTGACCCGAAAACCCTACCAGACACCCTTTGGGGCGATCGAAACGGATCGGGCATTGGTCGACCGCTTGGAGCGGCAGGCCGCGGGCGCCATCGAGATGGAAGATTACTGCCACTCGAGCGAGCACTCGATCGAGTTCCAATGCGTCTTCTTGGCGCACGTGCTGGGGACGACGGATTTTAAGATCCTGCCAATTCTTTGCGGGCCGCTGGTCGAGAGCCTGTACACCGGGAAGGCTCCAGAATCGAACGACAGCGTGCGCGGGTTTTTGGATGCGCTCGGCGATCTGGCCGACACCAGGCGCAAGGACCTCATCTGGGTGCTCGGCATCGACATGGCGCACATTGGACGGCGTTACGGCGACCAAACAGCAGCGCTTGCTGACCAAGGTCACATGATGGAAGTGCGTGAGCGCGATGTCGACCGACTAGCCCAGGTCTGCTCCGGGAACGCGGAGGGCTTTTTCGAGCTGGTCCATCCGAATCAGGATGATTTGCGATGGTGCGGATACTCGCCCGTCTATACGTTTCTCAGCGCCGTGAAGGGCGTCGAGGGGAAGGTCCTCAGCTACGAGCAATGGAACATTGAGGCGTAATTATCTACTTGACACAAGGTTATAACCATAGTATACTATTCTTGTGATCGGGTTGTCTTCTTTCCTTTCAGTTCTTTGTCGTCCTTCTCGTGCGCTACTCGGTGAAGTTCTTCGCGTACCTTCTTCGGGAAGATCCTCCGCATCGCTTCGTCGGTCGTTAGATCCTTCTCTGGTTTCTTTCTGGTCATAGCTATGGCTTCCACCGCAAATATCGATTTGATGACGCTAATGGACCGGTTCCACTCTGAAGAGAAATGCCGCTCCTACCTTGAGGGCTTACGATGGCCCAAGGGTATACAGTGCCCACGATGCGAAAACGAGAAGATCTCTCGAATCCACAAGCGCGGACAGTTCGATTGCGACTCATGCCGGTACCAGTTCTCCGTTACCGCCGGGACAATCTTCCATGATTCTCACTTGCCGCTTCCCAAGTGGTTCGCGGCCATCTACCTGATGTGCGAATCCCGCAAAGGGATTTCGGCCAACCAACTCAAGCGCACCCTGAAAGTAGCCTACAAGACCGCTTGGTATCTCTGCCATCGTATCCGAGCCGCCATGAAGGACGCCGACACCGAGCCCCTTGAAGGCACCGTCGAAGTCGATGAGACCTGGGTCGGCGGTAAGGCCAAGGGCATGGGCCGGGGATACACGGGGAACAAAACGATGGTTCTCGGGGCTATCGAACGCGATGGCAATATCCGGCTGACGGTCGGCAAGCGCGCAATCGCGAAACGCTTCACGGATTCATTGAGGAGCACGCCCCGGATGCCGAGAACATCTATACCGACGACTACGAAGCCTACAAAGGCATTGGCGATGAGAAAACCAAGCACGAGAGCGTAAACCATTCCGCTGACGAGTGGGTTCGCGGCGATGTCCACACGAACTCGATCGAGGGCGCGTTCTCGCTCTTCAAGCGGTCTGTTGTCGGTGCCTATCATAAAGTCAGCGTGAAGCATCTTCCTGCCTACCTTGATGAGTTCGAGTTTCGGTTCGACAATCGGAACAATCCGTATTTGTTTCGGGACACCCTGCTGCGGCTCATTAACTCGGACTCCCTGAAGTATAAGGATCTAATAGGGAAATCTGCTGATGACAGCACGCACGGAGCTGCTTTATCCGCTTGAGAACCGCGTCCATTTCACTGTGAAATGCCCCTCCAGCCAAATCCATCTCCTGACTCATCTCTCGAATGTTCACCTGTAGACTCGCCTGAAACGATTCTAGACTAGAAATAGTCTGTTGAAGCGGAGCCCCAATAGATCGGATCAGTGGGAGAAGCGACTGAATTTCATCTGGTCCCTGCCGCTTCCGGACCCAATCAGACCATCCGGTTATGCTTTCGATGAGTAGGTCAACGTTGCGCTTTACGGGACCCGAGCGAATCCTCATAATGCTCGCCTGCCGATTGATCTTTTTTGATACCTTTACGACTCCTGCGTGGATCGCGCGGTGCGAGGATGTATCTGGACGTTTTGAAGCATTCGACGCGATCTCGCCCATCCGCTGATTTATTGCCGTAATCTTGGGGATGTCCACTTGTAGTTGGTGAATTGCAGCCTCCGCGTCCTTTCTGAAATCCAAATATCCCTTACGACCAACCGTCTGTAGCGGCTTTGATTTGGAGCGTTGCCAAACGACGACACCAGTGGTCACCAAGACAAGAAACAGGGTTCCGAGCGCACCTAGGCCCAAAAAAAACCCATTGCTGATCCGCTCCGGTAATCCAAGCGTATATTGTTCCACCTGCTGCTAACACGGAGTACACCACGCCAGCGTAGAAAGCCTGAAGTATAAAGTTGATAGCCTCATTGGCAATTTTCTGCCTAGCGGATGGCGATAGCATAAAAGCGAGGCTACCACGGCACCCACCCTTGCGTCAAGTAGATACTTACGCTTCCTTCCACCGCTTTCTGAAAAAGCCTTGCGTCTCGGCTAATACCGCAGCCGCTGGCTGAATTGAATCTGCCGTGCTGATCGCGCTGAAGGAATGCTTCCGAAGCCTGGCTGGTCGGAAATCCGGATCGGTAGATCAAAATTCGGACGGTTGGCCAGGTTGAAGGCCTCGACGCGAAGGTCGAGGGTGGCCGACTCGGCTAGGTGAAAGGTGCGGACCACGGCAATGTCCACGGTCGCTAGACCTGGGCCAGTGAGGATGTTGCGGCCACTGCTGCCGAATATTTCGGGCGCCGCGGTGGCGAAGGCAGCTGTGTTGAAAAAACACTCTGGTGTAGAGCGCCCGCTGCTGGGGTCGCCCACGAGATCGGGGCGGTCCGAGCCTGCGATGGCTCCGGTGTTGCCCGTATTGCTGTTGTCGAAGCTCAACTGCGGAGTGAACGGGGTGCCCGACTGAAACGCACCGATGGCGTGGAGCTGCCAATCACGAACGAGAATATTCTTGCTAAACGGTAGCGAGTAGCTTGCCGTGAAAACGAAGCGCTGCCGCTGGTCGAAAGTTGACAGGCCCCGCTCGGCGCGCAGATTGTGACTATTTTGAGGAAAACTCGGGTCACCGTCAGTCGAGAGAAACGCCGAGTTGTCGTCAATCGATTTCGAGATCGTATAGCCCCCTGAGAAGGCCAGCCCCGCCGCGAAACGGCGCTCCAGCGAAAACTGCGCCGAATGATAGACGGATGAGGCGGCTGATTCGAAGAGGATCACGTTCGCGAAGCCCGGTATCGGTTGCCGCAAGAAAGTGGGACCTGTTCCCGGAGTCGGCTGATTGATATCCCGCTGCCGCAGCAGCTTGGTGCCCTTCGAACCAACATAAGCCGCCCGTGCGACCAGTCGATTGGGTAAGGTTTTCTCAACCGACGCATTCCAGTGCTGCAGGTAAGGCGTGCTGAAGCTGGGGTGCATCGCGAAGGCGGTCGGAGGGGGCGAGAAACCAGCCCCGGTTGGAAACGGGTCGTTCAACGTCAGCAGGCGCTCTTGCGAGGGGAAGAATAGGCGCAACTCGAAGAAGGGCGGATTGAAATACAGACCCG
>CBDCYS010000056.1:0-13973 GCA_965224215.1 Bryobacterales bacterium
GATAATTCTTGTAGGTATCTTCGAAAGAAATCGTGACATAGGGATTGGGAAAGAATCGATTGAAAAATGGGGCCACTGGATTCTCGACGAGTATTGCGTTTTTGACGGTCCAGGGCAAAACGAATAGAGACGCCACGGCCGCCACCGCCAGCGCCCGCTTCATCGCGACCCGGACAATCGGGAGGCGCCGCCAACTTCCCCAGGCCACCACCGCAACGGCAACCAGTGGAATCAGCCCTCCCGTATACTTGATGGAAAAGCAAAATCCCGCCAGGATTCCAATGACGAAGAGCCAGCCAGATTGCCTGCCACGCCACCACAGCAGCAGAGCGTAGAAAGTCGAAAACTCGTAAAACGCGAGCGCGCAATCGTTATAGCTGCTGGCCGCATCGGCTCCAACTACTGGAGAACAAGCATAGAGAACCGCGCCCACGACGCCGGCTCGCCACAAGCCGTGTCGGCGGGAGAAAGCCAGCATCGCAACCACAGTTGCTATGAGGAAGCTGAAGTGGACGAGCTTCGCCGCAGAATGTTGTCCAACGGCAAAGGCGAATAAGTAAAGCATCTCGGCGCCTTGCGAGAGATACGCATAGATGTTCGTCGTGATAGGCGGAAATCCGTGTTCTCGGTGGTAGCGCGAGACCAGACCCAAGTGGTATCCGACGCCGTCGGGGCTGATCTCGGGGGCCATTGCATGGACGAGGTAGAAAGCAGCCAAAAGCGGCGGCGGGAATAGCGAAAGATGGGTATCCGGTTGACTCAGGTAGCCCCAAGATGTAGTATGCCGGCAGATGGAAGATTACCCTCAGAACCTGACAGAATTCGAGTCCCGTTTTAGCAGTGAGGAGGCCTGCCGGGAGTATCTGTTCCGGCTGCGCTGGCCGGACGGTTTCCGCTGTCCGGGTTGCGGTTGTGGAAAGTCGTGGCCTTTGCGAAAAGTGCTGCTGCAGTGCGCTGCGTGTGGGCGCCAAACCTCGGTGACCGCCGGGACCATCTTTCAGGACACGCGCAGCCCTTTGCCGTTGTGGTTTCGTGCGATGTGGTGGGTCACCACCCAAAAAACCGGAGCCAGCGCTTTGGGACTTCAAAGAGTGTTGGGGCTCAACAGGTACGAAACGGCTTGGACCTGGCTGCACAAAATGCGGCGCGCGATGGTGCGGCCGGGACGGGATTTGCTGGCCGGGACAGTGGAAGTCGATGAAAGCTACTGGGGCGGGCTCGAAGAGGGTCTGCGGGGCCGAAACCTGAAAAACAAAGCATTGATCGCAGTGGCCGCTCAAGAGGATGGGCGGGGTATCGGCCGGATTCGCATGAAGAGAATCGAGGATGCCTCGGGCGAGAGCCTGTTGCCTTTCGTGGAGGAGTGCATCGAGCCGGGCAGCGTGGTGCATACCGACGGCTGGCCCGGTTACTCCGGGTTGAAAAAGGAAGGCTACGTCCATCAGGTCACAGTTGTCAGCAGGCAGGAGCAGTCCGCGTCGCAATTGATGCCCCGCGTCCACCGCGTGATGTCACTGCTCAAGCGCTGGCTGCTGGGCACCCATCAGGGCGCCGTGAGCCACAAACATCTGGACTACTACCTGGACGAGTTCACCTTCCGTTTCAACCGCCGCAAATCCAAAAGCCAAGGCAAACTCTTCTATCGGCTCGTCCAGCAGGCGGTAGCCGTGGATCCGGCGACTTACAAGATGATTGTTCACCCGGTTACAGAACCCAAGAAAATCCCCAAACCACAAGATATTGGGGCTACCTGAGTCAACCGGATACCCATCTAGCGAAAATTGCCCACCATACGTTCTGTCCGGGTTCGGCAGGGAAGCGCAGGGCAGGCGACTCATCGCGGCCCCAGCGCCAGTACGCTCCCGCGCACAGCAACGCAACGGCCCAAACAGCCTCGACGTAGAACGCTCCCAGGCTGCACAGCAGGAAAACGAGATTACTCAGGCACGCGGCCCCGACTCCGAACGCGAAAACGATTCGCTCGGCTCGGGATAGAGCCATCTCCGGTCCCAGGCATCGAGCTAGGACGACGCGGCCCAGCAAGTAGCTTGTGGTGACGGTCAGAATCCCGCCGAGCAGAATGAAAAGAACGGTCGTGGCGGGGGATAGAGTCATGCAAGAAGGCCGAACGGACTAGTCTATCTCGCATTCCTCAGGACTGGCCCGGTGAGAAATGCGGGCGGGCTCGGCGGCGATCAACTCGATCCTGACGCCGCTTGGTTGGGCTGCCACACGACCTCTTCGGCGCCTAGCTTTAGGCAAACCCAGCGGCTCCAAACGAACAGTGCGTCGCTCAAGCGATTGAGGTATTGAATCACTTCTTCGGGAACCGGCTCCCGGCTCTTTAGGGCGATGCAGTTCCGCTCAGCGCGGCGGCAGACCGTGCGGCAGATGTGCAGTTCGGTGTTGAGGCGGCATCCACCTGGCAACACGAAAGAGCGCAGTGTTCTCAGTTCGGCATTCATGCTGTCGATGTCATGCTCGAGTTGCTGGACATCCGCTTCACCCACACGTGGCTGTTTGGGATGCACATGGCCGGGGTCAGTCGCCAGAATTGATCCCAAATTGAACAGCTCGTGCTGCACGCGAAGCAGTATTTCGGCCAATCCGCCCAGAACGGCTCCATTTGCGACTAGCTCCTGGGCCGAAACTCTCGCTGAACCGATCTGCGAGTTCAGCTCGTCGACGGTTCCGTAGGCTTCAATTCGCAGGTCATCCTTCCTTACGCGCCGGCCGTTCACCAAGCTGGTTTCTCCCTTGTCGCCTTGCTTGGTATAGATCCGGTTAAGAGCAAACTTGGGGTCGTTGTAGGTCGTCTCCGCCATGATGGTCTCATCATTACACAGGGACGACGAAACGCAGGGAAGTCGAACTGACCCGATTGCACACGCCCGATTACACACCGAAGACGAGTGGACAGGGCAGCCAAGGCGCGGCACGAGGGTCGACCGAACGCCCTGCGCACACCACCCTCAGATCGGGAAAGTGCATGACTTCAGGGATTCCCCAACGCCCCAATCGGCCGCAATCCGCCGTATGGATACTGGTTGCCCGCGAGAGCGTTTTGACAAATCCGTAGCGCTGGTCCCTTACGCGCCCGGCGCTACGAGGGTTCGACGTCAACCAGGGAACGCCAAGGTCGCCTTACGGACAGATTTTAGGCTAGAACTCGTTATCCAACGTGCTACAGTGAATAGGTAAGTTGAAACTCTTACCAGGCTAAGGCTGACCGTTCGAAGTTGCTTTGCCCAGGGAAGATCGGCCTTCCGGCCCGGCATCTGGCTGCTTTCAATTTCGACAAGAGGAATTTCATGAAGCGACTTTACGTCGGCAATCTCAATTTTGCTACGACAGAAGACGACATCAAGGCGGCGTTTGAGCCCCACGGGGAGATTGACTCAGTTTATCTCGTCCAGGATCGCGATACGGGCCGCTCGCGCGGTTTTGCATTCGTCGAAATGGCGGACGCGGACCAGGCCGAGCAGGCCATTGCGGCGCTCAATGGCACCGATTTGTCCGGCCGTGACTTGGTTGTGAACGAGGCCCGTCCGAAACCTGAGCGCGGCGGTGGTGGCGGTGGTGGTTATGGCGGCGGCGGTGGCTATGGTGGCCGGCGTGAAGGTGGCGGTGGACGAGATAAGGGCAAGCGCGGTAAACGCGAGCCACGCTGGTAGAAGAATCGGTAGAAAATACGGAATCCGCGAAAGGGGGAACTTCATTGGCGAGTCGATCAAATACTAAGTTCCAGAAACGTCAAAAAGAGTTCGCACGCCTCGAAAAGCGACAGGATAAGGCAGCTCGCAAAGAGCGCCGCAAGGCAGGCAAGGATACCGGCGGGGGGGGTCCCCCAATCGAAGCGATGGACCCCAGCGATCTCGGCTTGCCCCCCATGCCAGAACCTGCCCCGGCTGACGAAGCCGCTGAAACAGTTTAGTTCAATCACCAGGTCTAAACCCACCGCCTTGCAGGCGGTCAGCTTCAAGCAGTTCTGGATGAGAATGGGGGGATGGAAGAATATCGGCGAGGAGCGCATTCGGTCTACGACATCAAATATCACCTCATATGGATCACGAAGTACCGCTACAAGGTGTTACGGGGCAGGGTGGCAGAGCGGGTGCGGGATCTGATCCGGCAGAGCTGTGAAGCGAGGGGAGTGGCGGTGATCCGGGGCGCGGTGTCGCCGGATCATGTGCACATGTTGGTGACGGCTCCGCCGCAACTAGCGCCGTCGAAGCTGGTGCAGTACCTGAAGGGGCGGTCGTCGCGGCGATTACAGGACGAGTTTGGAGAGTTGCGGAAACGGTATTGGGGCCAACATCTGTGGACACGCGGCTACTTTTGTGCGACGGTGGGCGCGGTAGATGAAGAAACGATCAAGAGATACATTGAGAGCCAGAAATGGGATGAGGACGGGGAAGGATTCAAGATTACAGCGCCCACCAAGCCTTGAGCCGGCTGTGAGCCGGACAGCTTCAGGCGACTTGAGCCGCAACCCCGACTTTCAGTCGAAACGTAACCCACCGCCTTTCAGGCGGTGGATGTTTAGTTTTACGCGCCAGATCGAAACCCCACGCCTTTCAGGCAGTCAGCTTTGAAGTGACGGTTTGAAACAAAGCTGCGCCCGAAATGAGTGCGGTTAAGTCTGGCAGTGACCCTGGCAGTGACCGCATTCTGGGGGTGGCCCCGGCGCACCGGCTACTCTCGACAGCACCCTTGCGGCGTGGCTCTGTTTCGGCCACCAGATCTCCCGCCGGGCGGCTTCAACCTCGTACCATAAGACGATGTCTGTTGAGGTTGCTCCTTCTTCGCTGAACGAACTTTCCGAACTGCTCCGAGACTGCGGCTCCTCCAAGAAAACCGCGGAACTCGGGGGCAACTTCACCAAGCGTGCCGTGGGAGGCGAGATCGCGGCGGCTGACGTGGTGTTCTCGACGCGCAAGCTAAACCAGGTCCTCGCATACGAACCGCAAGACTTGACCATCAGCGTCGAGGCAGGAATGACGTTCCGCGAACTGCGCCAGACTCTCGGCGCCAACGGACAATTTCTGCCGCTCGATCCTCCCTTTTCCGATATTGCCACCATCGGTGGAATCATAGCCTCCAACGGTAGCGGACCGCCCCGCCGCCGCTATGGAACCGCGCGCAACATGGTGATCGGAATGAAGTTCGTCACCGTGGAAGGCAACACGATCCAGTCGGGCGGCATGGTCGTCAAAAACGTCACCGGACTCGACATGGGAAAGCTCATGATCGGGTCTTTCGGAACGCTGGCGTGCGTCGCGATCGTCAATTTCAAGATCTTCCCGAAGCCGATACTGAGCCTAACCTGCGCCCTCTCAACCCCCTCGCTCGACGCCGCACTTGCGTTGAGAAAGGAGATCATCTCCGGTGTCCTGCAACCCAACGTGATCGATCTTCTCAATGCGGAAGCAGTTCGGCTGGGAGGCGTCAAACTTCCCGAGGGCTATTCGCTGCTGATAGAAGTCGGCGGCAACCGCGCTACGGTTGACCGCATTGAGCGCGAGTTTAGCGAATTGGCTCGGCAGCGAGCCGGCACGGACTTCCTCGCCCTTTCCCAACAGCAGGCCACGAGCTGCTGGCTCGGCGTCCAAGAGCTGACATCGACGGCTCTCGCAGCCGACGCGGAGATGCACGTGATTCGCGTCTCGACGGTCCCGTCCAGGATCGGCGACATTTTCGCGGCTGGCTCGGCCGGCGAGCGCTCGCGGCCGGTGCTGGTCCGGGCGGGGAATGCGCTCGGGTATATCTATTGCTCTGGAGTTGAGGATGCTCGCGAATGCCTCGATGCAGCCCGCTCCCAAGGACTCAGCGCCGTTGTCGAGTACGCGCCGGTCGGTCAAAAAAGCGCTCTCGAGCAGTGGGTCGTATCCGAACCCGAATTCAAAGTCATGCGCCGCCTCAAAGACGATCTAGACCCTGATCATTTGCTGAATCCCGGCAGATTGTTTAACCGGCTCTGAGAGGCCGCTCCTGCCGAATCGATCCGCGGTTGCCATCTCGTTGTTCCCGTGCTCCGCGAACTAGCGGTGGCTTCCGGGGGGGGGGCACGCCGTGCTTCTTGTTAGACTTGACCCGACACTTGGCATTCAACACTAGCTTTCTTGACGGCTTCTTCGGCGACCGATTTGGCTTAGGGTGTTACCCATGTGCGGACTACGACTCACCGTCATCTCTCTGATCACCACGGCGGCCGCTCTTGTTTTCATCTCGTGCGGACAAGAAGCCAGCCAGGCACCGCGGAAGCCAAACATCGTTTTCGTCTTCGCGGACGACCATGCTTACCAGGCAATAGGCGCGTACGGGTCGAAGATCAACCAGACGCCCAACATCGACCGGCTCGCGCATGAGGGGATTCGTTTTGACCGCTGCCTAGTGACGAACTCCATTTGCGCTCCGGCGCGGGCCGTCATTCTCTCGGGCAAATACCGCCACCTCAACGGGGTGGTCGACAACCGGCTGGCATTCGACGGCACCCAGCAGACATTCCCGAAGCTGCTGCAAGGCGCCGGCTACCAGATCGCCATTGTCGGCAAGTGGCATCTCAAGAGCGATCCCACGGGCTTCGATTACTGGGAGGTTCTTCCCGGTCAAGGCGACTACTACAACCCCGATTTTCGGACCGCCGGCGGCCCGGCGCGCTACCAGGGCCATACCACCGACATCATTACCGACCTCACGCTGGATTGGCTCAAGGAGAAACGTGATCCCGGCAAGCCCTTCATGCTGATGTACCAGCACAAAGCGCCGCACCGCAATTGGATGCCGGGACCAGAGTACCTCTCCATGTACGACGGAGAAACCCTGCCGGAGCCCGAAACGCTTTTCGACGACTACAGCCATCGCGCCAGCCCCGCCAGCCAGCAGACCATGGAGATTGGCCGTCACATGACGGATGGCTACGACCTAAAGCTGGCTCCGCATAACCCCGACGGTTTGCCTGAGTTGGAAGCGCAGCGCTGGGAGAATACTCTCGGCCGCCTGACCGCTGAGCAACGGAAAGTCTGGTTCGCGGCCTATGACCCGAAAAACGAAGAGTTCCGCAAGCAGAACCTCGAGGGCGAAGATCTTGTTCGCTGGAAGTATCAGCGATATATCAAGGACTACCTGCGCTGCATCGCTTCGGTTGACGCGAATCTCGGGCGGGTTCTCGACTACCTCGACGAAGCCGGCCTGGCGGAGAACACCGTCGTGATCTATTCCTCCGATCAGGGTTTCTACCTTGGAGAGCACGGCTGGTTCGACAAACGCTGGATGTATGAGGAGTCCCTGCGGACACCGCTGGTCGCGCGCTGGCCCGGCGTTATCCAGCCAGGCAGCGTCAACAAAGAGATCGTCTCGAACATCGATTTCGCCCCGACATTTCTCGATATTGCGGGTGTCGAGGCCCCTGCTGACTTGCAGGGCGTCAGCTTAGCGCCCTGGATGCGGGGCGAGGACGTCAGCAGTTGGCGCCAGAGCTTCTACTACCACTACTACGAAAAGGGCGCGCACAACGTAGCCGAGCACTACGGAGTCGCGACGAGCCGCCACAAGCTGATCCGCTATCCCGAAACGGATGAGTGGGAACTTTTCGACCTGGAAACCGACCCCAACGAAATGCACAGCCGTTACGGCGTGGCGGACTATGCGGGTGTCCAGAGCGAACTCAATGAAGAATTGCTTCGCCTGCGTGCGGAGCTGAAGGTTCCGCCCGAGGGAGGATCCGCCGAATAACCACTTTCATGGCAAACTGAAACACTCCACGACTTGAAACGTTCAATAGCCACGGCGCATCTTACGTAGTAGGACAGCTTGGTGCCTCTCCTTCGAATCCTCATTGCTTTCATCTGTTTCGTTGGACTCGAGGATATTTCCAGCGCGGCGGACCGCAAGCCAAATTTTGTCATCCTTCTCGCCGACGACCTCGGGTATGGCGACCTGGGTGTGCAAGGGCATCCCAAGATCAAGACTCCCCACATTGACCGTATGGCGGCCGAAGGTGTTCGGCTGACCGAGTTCTACTCGGCGGCACCTACCTGTACGCCGGCCCGCGCCGCTTTGCTGACCGGCCGCTATCCCGCCCGCTCAGGATTGGTTCGGGTATTATTGCCTAAGGAACAATGGGGTATTCCCGCCTCGGAGATCACTCTCGCTGAGGCGCTGCGGGAGCAAGGTTATTCGACAGCCTGCATAGGCAAGTGGCATCTGGGGGGACGAAAGCTGCACCGGCCCAACAAGCACGGCTTCGACTATTTCTTCGGCTTGCTGTTCAGCAACGACATGGCCGTCTTGCCTGTCCTCAAATGGCCCCGGCTCGAAGTCCTGCGCAACGACGAAACGATCGAGTCACCCGCTAAAGTGAAAACCCTGACGCGCCGCTACACCCAAGAAGCCGTCTCCTATATTGAGCAGCACCGAGAAGAGCCGTTTTTCCTTTACGTTCCCTACACCATGCCGCACGCGCCATTGAGGCCGTCCGATGAGTTTCGCGGGAAATCCGATTTTGGGGACTACGGAGACGTCGTCGAGGAGATCGACTGGAGCGCCGGCCAGATTCTGCAAGCACTGAAAGACAACGGCGTGGACGATGACACGCTGGTCGTCTTCACAAGTGACAATGGGCCCTGGTCTGCTGGAGGAAAGACGGCCGTTGGAAAGAAGGCGGGCGGGAATCAGAAACGCCAAACCCGAGGCTCGGCCAGCCCTCTGCGAGGCGTCAAAGGAACTACCTGGGAAGGCGGAATGCGGGTTCCCTTTGTTGCGCGTTGGCCCGAGCACTTGCCGGCCGGTTCTGTCCGCGGCGGCATCTCGGTGGTGATGGATTTGTTTACTACGCTTGTCGAACTGGCGGGCGGCGAGATCCCGACAGACCGCGAGATTGATGGCAAGAACATCCTGGCGATGCTCGACGGCACTGCCGAGAGCCCGCACTCCGAGCTGTACTACTATTTCCGCAAGCGCATCTTTGCGGTTCGTTCCGGAGAATGGAAGCTGCATCTTTTCAAGCGGGTTGTCGGACCGGGCGGCCGACCCGGCGACCCTGTTCGGCTCAAGATCCCGGAGCTATACAATTTGCTGAAAGATCCCACGGAAAGCCAGAACCTGGCTGCTCTTCACCCCGAGATCGTCGAAAGGCTCCTGGGTTTGGGTCAGTCGTTTCACGCGACGGTGAAACCCGTTCTGAATATTCGGGGGCGATTGCGTTCCATCTCCTCGGGCCTGACGACCCCACCGCCCAAATCAGAGAAACGAGCCGAGCCGTAGGAGCGCGATCCCGCCACGGGGTGTTCGGGGCGACCTCCGAAACCAATCTGAACCTCCCGTAGCGCCGGGCTCGGAGTGACCCGCGGCTGGAGTAGCTACATTCTACCCGTGTAACGCGGGGCGGGCATTCTTGCCTGCCAGGGAGCGGCTGAGAGCCGGTCGTTACCGTTGACCAGCGAGGCCCAGCTCGGCACACGCTGTTACGCGAACCCGCCAGGGGGGCCTAACGCCCGTGTACCGTGGCGATCGGCGGGAAAGAGTGCTGGTCACGGTGGTAGCTCGAGTCGTAGTATTGCGTGCTCTTGAACCATTCGTGGCGGCCGTCGCTGGCTTCGGGACGAACCTTATCGAGGAGGGCCTCGCTTTCCTCGGCGCTCATCGGCGTGAAGGTGCGGGCGATCTCGACATCTTGCCGAAGATTCTCAAGAGACTGCACTCCCGTAATGAGCGTCGTGATCGGCAGCGACAGCGCATAGCGGCGGCACTGTTGCGGCGTCAGGCCAGCGTTCAAGACCATTTGTGCGTCACCGCCGAGGCTTTTCATGCCCAACGCGGCGATCCCGCGCCGGTTTAGCTCAGGCAGGATTTCGCGCTGGAAACTCCGGTAGTGCGCGTCCATAACGGTGATGGGCATCTGGCAGGAGTCCCATTCAAAATCCTGTGCGAGCATCTTGCGGAAGATGTGCGGACTCTTGTGGCCGGTGAAACCAATGAAGCGAATTTTCCCGGCTTCCCGCGCTTTGATCGCGGCTTCAAGAACTCCTCCGGGCGCAAAAATCCAGTCTGGATCGTTGTCGTAGTTGATCTCATGAAACTGCCACAGATCGATAACATCGGTGCGGAGTCTCTTCAGGCTTTCATGCAGTTGCTTCTCGGCTCCCTCTCGGTCCCTCGCGCAGACCTTCGTCATCAGAAATGTCTTGTCTCGGCGGCCCTCCAATCCCAGGCCGATGCGCGTCTCTGATTCTCCTTCCCAGTATTCCCAGGCGGTATCGAAAAAACTGACGCCTGCATCGACCGCTGCCTGGACAATTTTCACCGCCGACTCCCGGGGTACGGTGGAGCGAGCCAAGTGACCTCCGCCAAGGCCAATGATCGAAACCTCCTCGGTGCTGCGTCCCAATCGACGGACGGGCAGGCCGGCCGAGTTTCTCTTGATTTCGCTTTCCATTGTCTGGTCTTCCGTCTGCTCTTCTGTCTGTCTGGTCTTCGATGACCTCGTCCTCTATAGCCTAGCCATCGTGATTTTGACGGCGTGTTTTAGCGTTACGGATGAAACGCTAGGGAGTCAGTCCCAGTCGTTTTGATTCTGACTCGACGCCTTGCAGCAGCGCGTTGGCGTGCGGCAGTTTGCGTCCGTTGAGAAAGATGCTGGGAGTGGAGGTCACTCCAGCGTCCTTGCCCTCTTTGATTTGATCGGCCAACGTCTGAGTGGCTTCGCTGGAGCCCATGCAAGCAAAACATTTGGCCTTGTCGGCTCCGACGCCTTCCGCTAGGACTGCCACCGTAGCTACAGATGGGTTCTTGGGAGGCGCGGCGAAGACCTTGTCATGATAGGCCCAAAAACGTCCCTGCTTTTGCGCGCAGATTGCTCCCATCGCCAAGTTGCAAGCGCCGGGATGGACCGTTCTCCTCAATCCCGGATTGCATGCTTGGTCCAACGGGTAGTTCTTGAAATATACCGACACACGCCCACTCGACTTGGGAATATAGGAGGTGATCGCCTTCGCGAACGCTTGGCAATAAGGGCAGAGAAAATCCGAATACTCAACGATCTTTATCGGTGCGCTCGCCGCGCCTTTCGGAGATAAATCCGCTAGATTGAGCTGCTGCGCGGGTGCCTGCTCGAACTCCTCGGTGGCCTTCTTGAGTTGATACTCCTGGTAGAGCTTGGGATCATCGAGTGTCTGCTCGAGGCGAGTGATTTCTATTCGCGCCTGGCTGAGCTGGGTCTTCAGTTGGCCGGGGTCGAGTGAGTCCATTTCCGCGGAGCTGGCGGCTTGTTCCGCGGATGAATCGGTCTCGGCTGGAGCCGCTGGATTGCTCGCGGGCGGTGCTGCCGGCGTGCCAAGAATGTTTGCGTCTCGCTGGGATTGTCGTGCCGCCAAGGAATACTCGGCCGTTCCGATCGAAACGAAAAGCATCAAGCTCGCCAGGCCCCAGGCGGTTATGGTCAGCTTGCCCGCCGGAGCGCTGAAGCTTTCGGCGATCGAGGAGAGATAGGTCTTGGCTGGCAGTAGCAGAGAGACCGCAGCGATGTTGACAGCGTAGGTCGCCAGGCACAACTTGCAGAACGCTTCGATAGCAAACGCCTGCAAGCCGAGCAAGACCACGTCGAGGACAACAGCCAACGCAAGCAAACCGAGCAGCAGCGCGGCCGTGGCGGGGCGAAGGTCCCAGCCGCCCGGCAGCGAGATGCAGGTCAAAAGCAGGATGGAGGAGTAAAAGAAAAGTCCGATGGCTGCGAGGGAAACTCCGCCAAACGTCGAGTATTCGCTCTGAGCGACCTCGGCGCAGCCACTCTCTTCGCCGTCGCCGCAAGCCGTATCGACTGCTGCTTGTGCAAACGAAACGCCATGATGGTCGAGCATCAAGAGCGCGGAAAGTCCGCCGCCAACGACGAATAACAAGATCAACAGGAAGGTGCCCTGTCGGCTGATGATGCCGGGCGACTCGGCGGGTCCATTTTGGGGAGTTTGAGGTTTCTTGGCCATCCTATTTTGAAGTTCGCAAAGACCTAGTTTAGCGTTTTCAGATTGGCAGTCGAGGCCTGCCCGAAATCGATGCCGGCCAACAGCAAGGCCCTCCGTAGCGCGCCGGCCACAGGTTCGAACTTGGGTCTTGTGACGAGCGTGGTTTGTCGGCCGGAATCGGTGAGGCTCTCCAGGGCTTTGGCAAACTCCCTGGCCACTAAAGAATCCTGGAAAACCCCACCGACGGGAGCGACAGAGACGGCAGGTTCACCTTGAAACAATTGCCCCTGAACGGCGGATGCCAGGCTCGCTAGATGGTGAGCGGCTTTTACGAGGATTTCTCGGGCGGAAGCGTCGCCCTTTGCTGCTGCTTTGCCGACCAGGGGCGCTAGGGCGGCGAACTTGTCCCTTGGGTATTCGTCCGTGTAGAAGCGGTGCATCAACTCGTTCGCGCTGCCGGCGGCACATTCCTCCAGCAAGAGTTTGTGCATGAGAGTCGGTGAACCCCATCCCTCCTCTTGCCGCAGTGCAGCACGGAGCGCTTCGCGCGCGATGCCGAATGCGCCGTCCTCGTCTCCAAAAATGTACCCCCAACCCCCGGCGCAGGCGGTCTCGCCCTGGGTATTTTGGCCGAAAGCAATCGCGCCGGTGCCGGCGATCACGACGATCCCCGGCTCGCCTCCCGTGGCTCCCCAGAGAGCGATTTGAGCGTCGGTGACCACCTCAAGGTAGTCTGCGGGCAGCAACTCCGCTAGGAGATCCCGCTTGCCGCCGGGGCCACCACTGAACCCGCAACAAGCCGCTGTGAAACGGGTGGTTGCGAGCCTGCGGCCCACCTCTGCTAGGGCCTGGCCCACCGCCTCGGTGACCGCTTGAATGAGCCTTGCGCGGCCTGCGGCTACAGCCGCACAATTGGCTGGACCGGCGGAGCCTCTAGCGAGGATTTGACCCGTTGCACCCGCGATGATGACTCGCGTGTGCGATTGGCCGCCATCGAGTCCAAGGAAGAGACTACCCGATGACAGTGGTAGTGAGTGATCCGTCAATGCGATGCCTGTCTTCATGTCCTTTCAGAATCTTCATGCCCTTTCAGGGCCATTGAAACAAAAGGGGTTACCAGTTAATGGTATAAAGTTTCTTCATAAAATGTCATGAAATGCCAGGTTTTGCCATGTTCTGAGGGCATTTTTCGTGTTTTCCGGCCCCTCTCACTTCCTTCATTCCTATAGTGTTTTTGTTTTCAATAGCTTGAGTCGACGCGGGCGGGAGGCGCATGTCAGTTTTCTTGTCGAAACGGATGTCTTTCGGCTATTTCTCGGCGTTTTATGGGCGCCGAGTCGGCCGCGCCGGGGTTTGGGCGCACGTCTCGAACCCCCCCCAAAGACATGTCGCCAAGGCTGGGACACGGCTCGATTGGAGACGTTCGCCACTTCGCATATCTCCGGCTTCGCTTCTCCCCACATTTCTTTGGTCTCCAGCTTCTTTATCTACCTTCGCATTGTATCAGGCGAGGTTCGGATTTCTGGCTCGTTTGGCGGCAGCGGGTGGGTGTAAGTGTTTGAAACAATGGATCATAGCGTTTTTTTGTCTTTCCGTGACTGGACGCGCGAATTTTGGATGTTGGGGGACTCACGGTGCCGGAGAGGAGTCCGCGCTCGGGCGTAGCACGCTACGCCCCTACGTCAGCCTGGAACGGGCAAGGCATGGGCGGGGCGGAACTTTGCGGTTGCTTCGCCCTATTGGAGGCCCCGGTCGAGGGGAATTCGGTTCAGCCAACGGCGCTGCGAAAGGAGTAGTCGAACACGAGCTGCCATTCGAGGAGCTGGATTCGCTCGACGGCAGTCACGAGGCTGGCGTCGTTGCTGCCCATGGCCGACTCACACTGATCGATAAACCAGTAGGGATCCCATGCGGGGCGCCGCTCAACATCATCGCTCAGCCGCTTGCTTGGGGCCTCGTTTTGCTCAATCAGCGAATGCAATGTGGCTTCGCGCAATTGAGGAAACAGTTCGTGAT
>CBDCYS010000057.1:0-43471 GCA_965224215.1 Bryobacterales bacterium
GTTCTTACGACCTTGATCTCGTCTTAAGCCACTGAAATATAGAAACTTAATCGATTTCGCGGAGATGCCGTCAATCAGTCAGGGTGGCTGTCCCCTCGGTGCTTCGGTCCGCTCGGTCCCGCAACGCTCGTACGCCAAGTGGCGGCGAGCCGGTCAGCAGTGAACGCCCCAACCAACAGCCGAACCGGCTGCCGACGCGCCGCCTCGGCCCAAAAAAACTGCTCCTCCCGCAAGAAACCGCAATACCCCCAACTCGGTCACGGATTTACAAGAGAAGTAATCCCACTGTTATCAACAAAGTCGCCTGCTCGGGACTTGACAAACGAGAATGCTGCGCTATGCTGAGAGCGGTGAAATATCGACTGACAAGCGATCATCAGCCCCGCTCACAAATGCCCGTTCACAAAAGACCAGTTCACGAAAGTCCAGTTCACGAAAGTCCAGTCGCAAGGGCCAGTTCACAAAAGAATCGCAAAGGTGAGTTGGCTCCCGAAGGGGCAAAAAACGCTTTTTCATGACAATATCTGCCAAATCCCGCAATCGAGCTTGCCCGGTCACTGAAATCAAAGAACTTACGAGTTTCCTCGAGACTCCACAAGCCATGCAGAGTCGACAATTATTGTACATAGTAGTCGCAAAAGACAAGAAAGCCGCCAAGAAAGACAAGGAAACAAGCAAAGCCGGGAGGGGGGCCACAAGGTGGGAAAGAATTGGCTGGGCGAGCGAGCTGGCGGCAACGTTCTCCGACACGTTGAGACAGATCCCATGAGTTGGGTGCGGTTTGAAACGGACCCGATAGGCTGGGGTTGGCTGGCCCGCCGGGCCTCGGGCCTCAGCGTTCCCCTACCCGGCCGGGATGAGTTCCGGTATTAGGCGGAGCGTCCTCCTATCTTTGGATGAAACAGGAAAGGGATGAAACAGGAAAGCTTCCAGGCTGCAGCCCCTGCGGGAGCATTCTAGCTCGGGCATCGGGCCGATCCCACCGCACGCTTCATTAGTGGCCGGGTCCCTACTGTTGGACGGCGATGATGACTGGGGAGGACGTCCCTAGGCTATTCGTGGCGGTTACGCCAACTCCTGCTATGGCAGCGACATCGCCATCTACATTGAAGTTGATGGTTGCAGTGAACTGGCTGCCGAAGCTGTTGGACTGGCCGCTGGAATACCACGAGAGGAAGGGGCTGGAAACGTCGGCGGTCACAAGGCTAGTTTGAAGGCCCTCTCCGGGAACAGGGGCGAATTGAAACTCGAGTTGGTCGACGGTGCGGGCCGTCGATAGTCCCGTGATCTGCAGCGCAAATCCAGTCGGGCTCACGCTGGCGATTTGAAGGTCAAGCAGTTCCGGCGCGGAGCGCGAAACCGAAAACCTTAGCTCAGGGACGGGGTCGGGCGTCACATCGCCCCCCCCGATTTCCGACTGGAACGAGGGGGTTAGCTTGATGAGGCCGGCAACGGTTCCGGTCTGAAAAGCAACTTCTCGAGCGCCGCCTTGGAATTCGGCGGACGTTTCACCAGCTTTGATTGTGAAGGCTACGAAACGGCCACCGGTCGCGAATTGGACGGCGGGGTCGTCGCTGAACACATCCGAAGTAAATGAGATAGTCAAAGTTCCGGTCAAATCCACTGGAAACGCGTCTTCGAGCGATACCGTCGTGGGTACCTGCTGGATAGCCGGGACGATACCGCCGCCTCCGCCGATCGTGACCTTTGGCAGCGGCGCCAGCTCTTCACCTACACCGGAGAGCGCGAAGGTGTCGCCTCCAACTATCAGGCTTCCGCTCAAAGTTCCGAAGTTGTCGGGCTCAAAGTTGATCGTGAACCGCAGACGCCCGTCAGGGTCGAGCTGTGTGGGCAACGGCGGCAGTCCGAAAACAGAAAATGCGCTTCCGCTCGCTCCGATGCCGGCAATCGTTTCAGTGGCGTTACCACTGTTGCTGATCTCCAAAACACGGGAAGTTGATTCTCCGATCCGCGTACTGGGGAAGATCAGCGGGTCCTGCGTGCCGACTTCGGAGCCAACCCCGTCCGCTAGCAGCGAATAGAGAATCATCGACCCAAGGCCTTCTCCTTCGAGCAGGAACGTCTGGTTGTTCACCCGCAGTTGCCCTGTCGATAGGGCGGGCTCGGTCGGCGTGAAGGTCAAAGTGAAAGTAGCGGACTCACCGGATTCCAGTGTTGCGGGAAGAATAGGCAAATCCCCGGCCGCAAAATCAGCACCCGTCACGGATACGCTGCTCAGGGCCCCGTCGATGCTACCGCCGTTGGTGACGCGAAGCGCGATCGAGGTCTCTTCGCCCAGCCGTGTCGACGGGAAGCTGATTTTTTCGCCCTCCAAGACCACGCTGGTCGTTGATTCGATGATGGTCTCATGAATGAGGTCGGCAGTAACTCCATTGCCGGTGAACGTCAAGTTGAGCGTCCCGAGCCCGAATTGGAAGCGAACCGAGGCGGTGGACGTTCTCACCTCCAAGGGGGAGAAACTGAGAGCGAAACTCACTTCTCCGCCAGCCGCGATATCGGTAGGCACCAGCCGCAGGCCCGCGATTTCAAACTCATCGCTGCCCGAGAGGGTGACGGCTTCTAGTGATCCCAGCCCGCTGCCATTGTTCTGGATGACGACGGTCGCGGTCGAAGTTTGTTCTAACTCGGTGTCCGGGAACCGAACGGTGCTGCCGTCCTCAACCAGCACTTCGCTGCCTTCCCCGTCGGCTTGAAAGCTCACCAGGTAGTTCGCGACAAGCCCGGAGAGGTTGACAGGAACATCGACTTCTCGTGTTACCTCGAATTCGCGCCTGAAAGTTCCCCGCTGAAAAATGATCGTGTCGGTCTGGTTGAGGTTGAGCGTGAAGACGTTGGAGAACGGCCCCACGCCGCTCGGAGTGAAAGTAACGGTGAAATCAACACTCTCGCCTGGGTTGATGCGCAAGGGGAGTTCGGCGCCGGAGGCGAACTCGAAGGTTCGCGATCCTCCCGATCCAGCCAATTGAGGATCAGCGATTAATGCGGAAGAAGTTTCGGGCCCGTCGAAGGTGACGGTGATTCGCCTTGAGACAGGCTCGCCGATGGCACCCGAACTGAAGGTCATCAGGCTACCGCGCTGCAACTCGGTGATCGTGTCTTCGTCTTCGGCTACGATGATGAACTGCGCGCTTAGCGAACTCAGATGCGCGAGAAACAACGCGGCAAGGAGCAGCGGCAGCCGAGATTTGACGTTATTTAACAAGATGCCCCTTGGTCGTCGTATGTGATTCCGTACATGCTTGGATAGTCCGGGATGAGGTTGCCGAAGCGACTAACCCCTCCCTGACGGCCGGGGCTCGGGACACGTCTGGCAAGCTACTCCAGGGTAATCGACACTGGACCGGAAACCCCTACCTCGTTGGTCGCGGTAACCGAGACGGAGTCGATCGAGTTGATGTCACCATCGACGTTGAAATTGACCGTCGCCGTAAACTGGCTCCCAAAACCTGTTGACTGCGCCCCCTGAAACCAAAACCGAAACAATGATTCGACGTTCGCGATGATGGGCGACGTCGTGAGGTCCGAACCGGGTGCTCCGGAGAACTGAAAACTCAGTTGATGCATGGTTCGAGATGTCGCGAAACCAGTTACCTGGACAGCAAACCCAAGATCGTTGATGTTCGTAATTTGCAGGCTGCGCAACTCGGGAGCGGTGCGGCCGACGCTGAAGGTCAACTCCGGCACTGGGTCCGGTGTCACGTCGAAGCCCCCAATCTCGGATCGGAACGACGGAGTCAAGGTGATTGTGCCGGCAACGGTGCCGCTCTGGAACAGAACCTCCGGCGTGCCCGTGGCAAACTCCGCGGTAGCTTGATCTGCCGGAATTGTGAAGCTAACGGTGCGTCCGCCCGTGGAGAATTGAACCGACGGATCGTTGCTGAAGACATCGGAAGTGAAGCTCAGGTTCAACGTTCCCTCCAGATCCACTGGGAACGGCTCGGCCAGAGTCAAGCTGGTGGCGATTTGTTGAGCGGGCCCGATGGCCCCGCCTGACCCGCCGATGCTGACAGCGGGGAGATCTTCCAGTTCCTCGCCGACTCCCGAGAGCGTGAAGGTGGCCGCGTCGACTGTGATGCTTCCGGCTAACGGTCCGGTATTCGTGGGCTCGAAGTTGATCATGAAGGCCAGTTGCTGATCAGGACCAAGCGAGGTTGGCAGAGGCGGTAAGCCCTCAAGTGAAAACGAGCTACCGCTTGCGCCGATGCCCGTAATCGTTTTGGCAACGTTGCCGCTATTAGTGAGCTCAAAGACGATGGGACTCACTCTGCCGATGCGCGTCTGAGGGAAGACCAGCGTTTCGGGCGGTTCCACGGTGGTTGTGGTCGACCCGGAGATCGTCGTATAAATGATCTCGGAGCCGATCGCCTCACCCTCCAGCGCGAAGGTGATGTCGTTGACTCGAAGCTGTCCGGTGTTCAGGCCGGGCTCGGTCGGAGCAAAGGTGATGGTGAAAGAGGTCTCGTCACGGAGATCCAGCGTAGCCGGAAGGATGGGTGTATCACTCAAGCTATAGGCATCACCGGTGACGGTGATCGTGCTGATATCTCCTTCGAAGTTCCCGGTGTTTACGACTCTGATGGCGATTGCCGTTTCCTCGCCCAGCTCGGTCTGGGGCAGCGTGATCTTGTCACCCTCCGGAATTGCTGTTGAGACCCCATCGATGATTGATTCGTGCATGAAGGTGGCGCCGACGCCGGGACCCTGGATCGCGATCGCTTGCGAACCCAGGCCGAAGGTTACGTTCAGGGATGCAAATGACCGTCGACGATCGACCGGAGTGAACTCCACCGTGAACCGGACATCACGACCGGCTAAGACATCAGCTGGGAGCAACGGGATGCCTGACACAACAAAGACGTCTTCCCCGCCGAACACAATGTTGCGCACGGTTCCTGGCCCGCTGCCACGGTTCGTGACGATGGCTGTCGCTGTGGAGGTCTCGTCGAGCTCTGTCTCTGGGAACTCGAACACTCCGCCGTCACCGACGAGAGTCTCGTTACCCTCTCCCAGCAACTGGAAGCTCACCGTATAATCCGCGACGACGCCGGAGAGGTTGAGCACTACGTTCATGGGAACCGGTTGCTTGCCCAATTCATTTTGTGTCAGATTCAGTGTGAAACGGCTACTAAAGGGGCCGGTTCCGGTGGGCGTGAAGGTGACGTCGAAGTCGACCGTCCGGCCAGGTGCGATGTCCCCTGGGAGCGGCCGGTCGGCGCGGAACTCGAACGTGCGCGACCCGGCCAAGTCCGGAACGTCGATGGTTGCCGTTGAGCGGTCCGGGCCTTGGTAGGAAACAGAAACCCGTATGGTTACCGAATCGCCGACGCCTTCAGACTCGAAAGCAACTGTGCTTCCGTTGCCAAGCTCGGTCACCGTGTCTTCATCTTGAGCCAAGACCACGAACTGGCCCTGCGCCGATGGAATTGCAGCGACGGCTGCCAGCAGCAGGGGTAACCCGTAGCGGAAAGCAAACTGTCGAAATGTTTTCGTTTGGGCTATGAACATTAGATCAATTTGGGATCAACTTGACTTCGAGCAGATGCGGTCAGAAAAGCAGAAACTGCCCCCTACGGTCATCACGAGTGTTGGGCTGATTCCGGCCAGCCGCGACCCTCTTTCTGTTCGGCGGTGTCAGACCAATAAGATACCGAATGCGGACTTTTAGGATCGCACATTCGATCGTGCACTTTCATGATGGACGAAAACATCTCGCGGGTTCGGGCGACGACTGTGAAAACGTCTGGATCTACTTTGCTCGTGCGGCTCGGAAGTCGCTTAAAACCAGAGGCGTGATCCAGTGCCGATTCGTCCGGTCCGTAGCCGTTCCGATACTGGCCCAACTCCTTGTTAAGACCAAAAGACAGAAGATAGAGGGCGATCTCGGAACCAGGCCGGTTACAGGGTGTTTCAGCCGCCATCGCTTTATGGGCCAGGGCAGGGGAGGCAGGGATTGGGTGCCGATGGGCGGCCGGACGTCCTGGAGTGCGTTGTTGCAGTGGAAGGCGGCCCCGTTCGGCGAGACTTTGGAGCGCGGGCGGGTCGCGACGACCATCGGGCACATCCAGCCGAGGCGAATAAAAGGCCGGGGCTATGCCCCCGGCCTTTTCGATTCGCGCGATTGCACAAGCGCTAGTTCAGTAGAGCCGGAGTGCCGTTCTGGCACGCGATGGAATCGGTTCCGAGCGATCCGAATGCGCTTCCTGAACCTTCAGAGGAACCGGCGGCGCCGTTGAACCCGCCTCTGGCACTTCTTGATCCCTGGAAGGACCGAGCCATCACGGAGGAGCGCTGGTCATGCCATGCCTGTAGCCGGTCGGTTTCGGTGGCAGGTAGCTTCGCGATTTCCGCGGAGGCGCCTCCCAGAACAACGGAGCGCTTTGACTTGACGATGTCGTTGTTGCCCGCGATTTCGACGGCAGCCTTTCCCTTGAGAACCTTCATCGTGGGCTCGGACCCTGCAGCGTCGTCGAAACGGTAGATGCCTTTGTGCTCCAGATGGACCGTGGCGTCGCCTGCCTCGATGGAGACTTGTACGCCATCGAGCTTAGCGAGTAGTTCGACGATTCCCGATCCGTTGTGGAGTTTCATCACAATGTTCGATGCTTTGGCTGAAATCATCTCCCAGTCGCTATTGCTTCCAGCCCTCAGTACTGTCACCGGCGTTAGAAACAGCTCCGCATTCCCGGCTTTGGTTAGCAGACGTTGCTTCTCTTGGAGATGGATACTTGTTCCCGACGGCTTGGAGCCAAATCCGGCCAACTGGACCTGTCCCTCAGCGAAGGAGATGAGCCCGGGTTTGACGGATATCGTTGTCTGACTTAGACCCGTGGTTGCTAAGCACGCGGTCAGCAGTCCTAGTGTTGCGTATCGCAACGGAATTCGATGGCAGCTGTGCAGCATGAGGCCCTCCTTCGTTAGATTCCCAACCGATTCTATCAGAGGGTGCCTCCTGGCTACAACAATGAAAAATGAGTTGTGTTGCTGCCAAGCGATCGAGTCCCGAATGCGCCAAGTAGAAATGTTCTACTGACAGAGCACCCTGGAGCGAACGCGCCCTTCTTACGCCGCACCAACGCGGCGGCCGACGCTGACCTGAAGACGCACATCCTCGTGCCGCTGCAGAGCCTCGATCACCCGGGAGAGGTGAGACGCCTGCGGGTTTCCCTTCGCTCCGAACATTCTGATCAGACTCTTTTCGGGCACTTCTACCGCTTCGCTCAGAGCACGGTAGCCGATGGTCGCCTTGATATAGTCTCGGAGAAGTCCTTTGCTCGTCTCGAGGTCGCCCGCCAGCAGGTTTTCAACTGACTCGGTCAACAGCGCCCTGCGAAACCGGGAGCTTCGCTTGGCCTTCTCCCAAATCGTCTCTCGAAAATCCCTTGTCAATGGCATGGCGTCAACCTTCCGTTTTCTTGCGCCGCTTGTAATGTCCCCAACGGCGTTTCGCTTCCGCAATGTCAGCTGGCTGTCGCTTTTTCGTCCCGCCGGCAAGGAGCACAACCAACTCGTCGCCGTCTTGTCCGAAATAAATACGGTAGCCGGGGCCGAAATCGACACGCCGTTCAAAGACTCCCGCGCCGACCGCCTTCATGTCGCCGAAGTTTCCTTTCGAAATGCGGTAAAGGGCGGTCGCAATCTTGGCGGCACCGACCGCGTCTCTCGACTCGCGGTACCATTGGCCGAACGGACTGAACCCCAGATCATCTAGGTACTCGCGAACCCCGATCAATGCTTCAATGGTACCACATCGGTTACCAATGGATCGGGGTGCGGCGAACGTGGCAGTGACCGGCTTTCATCCGGCGGACGACAAGCCGAGAGATCGTCGTTACTGGGATCCGAGCTGTTTTTAATGCGACGGCACGGCCCCGTCGTGCTCCACGTCAGTGCGGCCTTCCAGCCAGCCCCGCCGCACGGTCAACTTAAGCTTCGTCGGGTTCTCCAGTTCGACGATTTGATAGACCTTCTCAATGACTTCTCTCGGCCGCAATTCCAGCGTCATCGGCTCGCCGTCTCGTTCAATTGCTATCGCCACCTTGCGGCTCGTTCCCCGTGTCAGCCGCTTCTCAACTTCCGGCGCCCCGCTGGTAATACGGCGGTGATCCACCCGGTAAACACGGTCGCCTCGCCGGAAGCCGGCCGCCTCGCCAGGACCACCCGGTTCGATGCCGGAGACGACCACGCCGAGCCCGGGGGGATCACTCAACGTTACCCCCGCGCCCAAACGGGCGCGCTCGGTGATGTCCAAGCGATAGCCCGCTAGGCCCAAATAATGGTCCCACTCAATCGGTTCGGCCATGCGCACAAGCCTGCGGAACTCCTGCGCAAGGTCGTTTCCCGCGACGCGGCTGCTGATGCGTTCGATGTCGTCCGTGTCCTGATAGGTACGCCCCTTCCGCGCAAATTCCCGGTTGAGCGCCCGCATAACTTCGTCGAGACTGCGGCGATTGAGCGTCTTGTGCCGGATGGTCAGATCGAGCAGAAAGCCGATCAATTCCCCCTTCATATAGTAGGAAAAACTGCGGTCCTCGCGCCCGTAGGCTGGGTAGCGCTCGAGCCACGCATCGATGCTCGATTCTTCGGCGGACTGGGTTGCACGCGCCGGGCGCGTTTCGAAATCGGTGATCAAGCGCCCCAGCCGCCCGATGAAGTCCGCTTCGCTGGTCAGCCCGGCCCGGAGCTGAATGTATTCGGCGTAAGTCGAGGTCACCCCTTCGGCAAACCACAGCGACGGCGTGAAGTTCGGCCGTGCGAAATCGATCGGCTCAAGCGACCGGGGACGTATCCGCTTGACGTTCCACAGATGGAAGAACTCGTGCGCTGTCAGCGAACTCATGCGGCAATCGGAGCATTTGCTCGGCCCCCAAATAGACGTGCCGTTACGGTACTCCATCCCTCCACCGTCGATGTCCAAAAAATGGTAGACGAATGTGTAGGAGTCAAATGGCACGTCATCCATCAGCGCCGTTGCCGTCGACACGACCTTCTGCGCGGTTTGTTTGAGAAGCCGCAAACTGAAGTCGCCACCGCGCGGATGAGCAACGACTCGGACCGTGCGTCCGGCATGGGAAAACTCCGCCTCATCGAAGTCGGAAAGGTGTGCGGGCGTATCGATCAGGCGGTCGTAACTCGGCGCGTGGTAGCGGCCGTTCTTGACCGGCAATGCAAGGGCGGTCTTCCAACCGGTCGGGACGTTGCGAAACCGCAAGGTAAATGGAGCGCCGCGATTTTCCACCGGGTAGGCCAGCACTTGTGCAAGATTCAGGCACACATGGTGCGCATCGGCGTAGGCGCCAAAGGGCCCGGGACGATCGGCCAGAATGCGATAGCGGACTTTAATGGACTGACCCGGCTGGGTTCGTATTCGCCAGCGGGAGGGGTTGACCTTCGTCACATCCAGCGGCTGCTTCGAGGCGCCGGTAGCCCGAAACTCCTGAACGAATTTCGCGAAGTCGCGGACTTGATACGTCGCGCTCCAGACCGGCATCTGGAAATCGCATTGTTCTCCGAGACAGGGTGTTTCCGCCGTGATCCGCAGCCAGCCTGACTGTGCCTCGGCGAGGTCAATTTCGTAGTGAGTCTGAGCTTGCAGGCCGCAAAGCAGCAGCGGGAGGAGCAGGAGCAAGCTGGTTTTCTTCCCGCTTCCCCGGGTCCGGCCTTTCTTTGCGGAAATCTGGGACATCTTTGAATAGCACAATCGGCGAATAACACAATCGGCGGGATACGAAGGAACACTGGCCTGAGGACTCAGTCGGGAAATCCCTCGGGGTCGATCGTGGGAATCAGCCGCAGCGCGTTCTTGTAGTAGACCTGCTTCAAAACGTCGTCGGGAAGACCCAGCCCGTAGAGCTTCCAGAAGGCGTGACGCCGGCGGTAATAGTCGAAATACTCATCGCTCGTCTCGAGGACCCGCCAGTAATAGGGGAACTCGCTAGCTCGATAGGTATCCTTACCGAACAGCACGCGGTCGGCGTATTTAGTCATCCACTTGCGTGCGGTGACAGGCTGCCTCCCGAGCTCGGCCAGCACCGCGCCCATTCCGGTATGGAAGTTCGGGTATTTGTCGAACAACCGGGCGAGCCGTCCGAGATCGTTGCCATGCCAGCCAAGGTGAGCAACGATGAAATTCACACCGGGGTATTTTCCGATCAGGCTATCGCGTTCCTTCATGAGCTGCTCGAAAGGCGGAAACCGGTCCGGCGGGCGGGCTCTACGCGGGAACATTTTCAACTCGAGCCAGCGCTCGTTGAAACGGTCGTGAGGTTCGAAAAAGGCGGCCGGTTCGGCGACGTGAATCAGCACGGGGATTTTCAGGCGCGCGCAGGTATTCCAAACTGGATCGAGTGCCGGGTCGTCCACCGGGACGCGTCGGCCGTCGGCGTACTTCACTCTCATGCCGAAGTTCTTGAAAAACTTAAGTCCCTGTGCACCGTTTCGAACGTCTTCGGCGAGCTGCGCCGCCGCCTTTTCCCCCCAGTTCGGGTCGTCAATGCCGTCGAAATTCAGATTCGCGAAGACGGCGAAACGTTTGGGGTATTTGGCCCGGTATTTCGCGACGTTGTCCTTGAGCGCCTGGCCGTTTCGTCCGCTGAGGTTCACGAGCACTCGCAGGTTGAGAGCGTCCATTTCCTTCAGGAGGCCCTCGAATCCGCCGCCCTCGGCATTCCTTTCAGGCGTGTGGCTGTGAACGTCGATCACCGGAAACTTGGCGCGAGGCACGGGGTGTTCGGCCACCACCAGCGTCGAGCGAGGCTGGTACTCCTCGATTGTGAGAGTTTGGGCGGCTAGGGTCTGGGCGGCAAGAAGCGTGCCTAGCACAGCCGAGATCGTAGAGGTGAATGCTAGTGCGAAGAATCGCATAGAGGCCTTGTGGAAACCTCTTGCAGTATAGCGAAAAGGCCGTCAGCGCTTTCGGGTCGAGACCTCACGAATGTGACGCGGCGCCCGGGTAGAATGAGAAAGCGCAAGTGAAAAGGTACCTCCAACTATTCGGCCAGTATTTCCTTCAGTATGCGAAGGTGCGTCTTGCTTACAAGGGCGATTTCTTTCTCTCGGTCGTCACCACGGTCGTAGCGACGGGGTTCGGACTAGCTGTGGTGTTTCTGCTCTTCAGCCGGGCTCCGGAGATAGCCGGTTGGACCTTCGACGAAATCCTGTTCCTCTACGGATTCGGACTGATCCCCTTATCGCTTTTCAACATGCTGAGCATCAACCTCTACTTCTTTGGAGAGGTCTATATTGTCGAAGGAAAGTTCGATCGCGTCCTGCTACGGCCCGTGCACTCGCTCTTTCAGGTAATGAGCGAACAGTTCCGGCTGGAATCGGTCGGGGACACGGTGATCGGATTGGCGATCGTTGTCTACACGGCCGATAAGCTCGGTTTCGAGTATGGCCTGGCCGATTGGCTGTTTTTGGGATTCGCCTCTGTTTGCGGGCTGGTTATTTACACAGGAGTTTTTCTGCTGTTAACCTGTGTCTCGTTCTGGGTGGAAGATCGCGTGGGCGTGATTCCGCCGGTCTACAATATGCTGGCTTTTGGACGCTACCCGCTGCCGATTTATAACCCCGTCATCCAGTTCATCCTGAGCTGGATTGTGCCTTTTGGTTTCGCGAGCTTTTATCCCGCCGCGAAGCTCCTGGACCACGACGAGTACGACGGATATTTCATGATGCTTCCGGTTGTTGCTGTGATATTCATGACGATGGCGATTCTCGTATGGAATCGCGGCGTCAAGAACTACTCCAGCACGGGAACCTGAGCGAGGGTATCGAGAATTGCAGGCTAAGCCCTTACGATTTTCTGCTTGCGCTCGTCCCAGGCTAAATACTCCCTGCGGCGGTAGGACTCAACCGCCATCAAGCAAGCCATCGTCGAATTGAAACCAAGCTCCACATCGCATTTCAGCGCTACATTTTTGCGAATCGCTTCATGTAGATTGTTGTGGTGAAGCCGCATATCCTCTCCGCCTGTCTTGTGATAAACGACGCCGGCCGTCTCGGACATATACTCGCGCTCGGGTTCGATGACGAAGCCCTCCCGATTAAATTCCAACGTCGCTTTGTGCCCGCGAATGATGTGCCGGACTCGTGCGCCATTGGCCTGCGATGAGACGAGCAAGACCGTCATTCCGCCGGGGTATTCCAGCATCACATTGAAGGTATCGGGAATCTCCGCCGGGCTCTCGTTGAAGCAGTGCTTGCCGCCTGTGGCAACGACCCGGAGCGGCGTTTTCAGATCGCAGGCCTTGATGATTCGGGTGAGGCGGTGTACGAACAGGTCGGTGGCAATGCCGCCTGAGTAGTCCCAGTAGCGGCGCCACGCGAAAAATCTGTCAGGGTCGAAAGGGCGTTTCTTGGCGGAGCCCAGAAAAGTTTTCCAATCGAGATTCTTGCCTGGCTCGGCATCATCGTCGAACGGCCGCGTCCAAAAATCGTCAAGGTGGTTGCGCGAGTAATCAATCTGGGAGAGAACAACTTTCCCTAGAGCGCCGTCCTTGATATAGCGTTGAGCCGTTTGATAGGAGTCGTCCGACATGCCCTGCACGCCGACTTGCATCTTGACGCCCGTCTTCTTGATTTTCTTGACGACCTTCTTGCCCTCTGCGATCGTGCGGGTCAGCGGCTTTTCGCAGTAGATGTGCTTGCCCGCGTCCGCGGCGTCCAGCGATATGGGCGCATGCCAATGGTCGGGAACGGAGATGACAACGTAGTCGACGTCCGGCTGATCGAGCACCTTGCGGTAGTCGTGATAGGGACGTCCGCCGGTTAATTCCGTCGCGGCGTCGAGCCGCTTTTGGTAAATGTCGCAGACCGCAACCATTTCGACATTGTCCTGCTCGCGCAGTTGCAGTAGAGCACGCATGTGGCTGTTGGCATTGCCACCGCAACCGATCATGCCAACTCGCAGGCGGTCGTTGGCGCCGATCACGCGGGTGGCGCTCCGGGCCGAGCTGGCCGTCGAAACCGCGACCGAACTTTGAACAAACTGGCGTCGTGTCATGGTGTACTCCTTTCGTCTCCTATTATCTCTTGATCACCGTTCGGGGGGACGGAAAATTCGTCCGTCTGGATACGGATTGCCTGCCAGGGCATCATGACAAATCCGTAGCGCAGGGCTCATAAGAGACTTGCAGCTTTTCGATTCCGTTTACCAGACGAGTGCCGCCATACGCAAAGCCGCAGGTCTCTTACGAGCCCTGCGCTACGGGAATTCAATAACTCTACGGGTATTTAATAACTCGAATACACAACGGCAGAGTTTCTTCATTGCCGGCTTCCAGAGAGGCTGCGATAGACCCGCTCGGCCTCGGCGTCCGTGTAGTCAATGTTGCGTAGGTAGAGGGCCATCGCCTCCCTGGCACGCTCTCGCTCTCCTGAGTTCGAAAAGATTAGGCCCAGCGTGCGCGCGCAGTTGGGCAGCTCCGGGTCGTGCTCGATGTAGGTGCGGCAGGCGCTCTCGAGATGATCCCCCACGCGCGTCTTGGCGATTGCATGCTTTTCGATCAGAGCGCGGTTCTCCGGAACATCACGCGCATAAACCATGGCTTGCGCGTCTTGATAGACGAGCTGCCAATCAGTTTCAGAGGTATGGCCCAGGGCCAATGCGATCGGGTAAACGGCCCCGGTGACAAACTCGAAGGCGTTGGTCACCACGATCTGAACCCCATAGCGATCGAGAAGTCTCGCGCGCGCTCGCCGGCTCTGTCCCGGCGAACTGCCTTGGCTATAGAGGATCTCCCGATAGTCGTTATAAACCGACTCGTTCAACGCCCTTCCATCGATAAATGTCCGTTGCTGGGGCGATAGGCTCCATATCAAGTAGCCCCCGTATTCATAGGTGTTAAAGATCGGAGCCTTGACTTGGTTTTCCCTGAGGAAGTTGGCCGCCCCCACTGGAAACTTCCATTCCGCAACGCGCAGTTGATACAGATTCCCAGCCCAGCCTTGCTGGATACAAAGTGCACACGAGAACTAGCAAGAAACCAACGTCAAGTGCCTTCGCCGGCATTCGTAAGAGACTGCCGCCCCCTAGTCTTGCGATCGGCGGCCAGGCGTATGCGGCCAGTAGGACCGGCGCCAGGAAGGCAATAAATCCGACATTGCGAAACGCTAGCAGCGAAGCGGCTCCAAACGCCACAAACAGGAGGGCGTCGGCCAATCGAACCCTTCTCCACGCGAAAACCAAGCCGGCGGCGGTTGAATACAGCAGCAGGTTGTAGGTGTAGGGCGGCCCCCAAAGAAGCGGCTGCTTCCACTCGATAAGGGTTCGGGTCAGGAAGCTTTGGCGGTAGGCGAGCAGAATCTCGAATACGCGGAATCCGCTGGGATTCAAGCCGCTAACCAGTACAGCCACAACCGCTACGATCCATAGGGTGTTGCGCCGTCCCGGCGGCAGGGACCAGCCTCCTACCGCATACGCTCCCAGCACCACCCAGCCAAGAAAGAAGCCTCCGTGCGAGTTGGCCCAAATCCACTGCAGCGGGACCAAGAGCCACAGCCACGCGAGTCGCCCGCCTTCACCGTATCTATCCAAGATCACTACAAACGTTGCCACCAACACGAAGGAAACCAGTGCCGGCCGGTCAGCGGCAAAAAGGCCCAGGATCGGCACCCCGACAAGCGAAGCCACGATGCCCACATGGAAACTACCTGACCGCCGCGCCGCTAAGGAACCGGCCGCACCGCAGACGAAAGAGAGAAGCAGGGCCTTCCAAATCACCAGGGCAGGGAACCCGCCGATCATGTAAATGACGTACCAGGCGAGCTGCGACAGCCACTCGTGTGTCAGGTTGAAGTAGCGGATGTTTTCCTCGCCGGGATAGGCGGCCTCCCCCATATCCGACGTGTAGGAAAAAGGGTCGGGGACGGGCAGTTTGTGCTCCTCAAAGACATACTGGCCGGTCTTGAGGTGCCACCAAAAATCGGTGTCCGCGATTTCGGTGCTAAAGATGCCGAGCAGGAAAACGGCGCACACGGCCGCGACGGTGATTTGCCTTGGGCGGGAAGGTTCTTCGGCCTGGGCGTGATCCGCAGCGCGCGAATCGGCGGACTGCGCTGATTCTCGTGCGGACTCAGATCGGTTCTTGTTTCGTTTCGACAGAGAATTAGCCTATCGTTTGCGCCGCAAGTCCGGCAAGCGGGGTCGCAACGGAGGGGAGCAATCTTGCATCCGTCTTGCCGTAGCATCCGTAACGCACTAAGTCTGCTCCTGGGCTGCAACCTGCTCCCAGCGGGCCACGACCGCAGGCGCGGCGCAGTGGCTCAGGACATTCACCGAGGTTCGCACGGGGTCAATCAGCGCGTCGACGCCGAGCAGAATCGTCAGCCCTTCGAGCGGCAAACCGAAGTTGGTAAACAGCGCGGTCAATATCACGAAATTCGCCCGAGGAATTCCGGCTACGCCTTTGCTCGTGACCTTGAGCGTCAGCAAGATTAGTATCTGCTGCTCGAACGACAAATCGATCCCCGCAGCTTGTGCGACGAACAAGGCCGCCATCGCCAGATGAATCGCGCTGCCGTTCAGATTCAGACTCAAGCTCAGGGGCGTCGTTACTCCCAGGATGCGTTTCGGCACGCCGAAGCGTTCCATGTTTTCGAGCGTCTGAGGCAAGGCCGCCGCGCTGGATGTCGTCGCGAAGGCGATCACGAATGGTTGTTTGGCGTAGTGAGCGAACCGCCCCAGGGGCACTCCCGCGATCAGCAGACCGCCCACAATGACGGCCGCTAAGAACAACGTCTGTGCGAACCAGGCAGCCAATGTGAAACGCATCAGCCCTTCCAGAGCCCCGGCCCCGCTTCCGGCGACGGTAGACGCCATAGCCGCAAACACGGCGGCGGGCGCTAGATACATCACGTAGTCGGTGTAGCGGAAGGCCACCTCCGCGACGGTATCAGCAAAGTCGACCATCGGCCGCGCTTTTTCTCCAAGCGACAAACAAGCCAGGCCGAACAAGAAGCAGAACACGACGATTTGCAGCATGTCGCCACGGGCCATGGCGTCTACGATGCTGGTCGGAAAGGCGCCCTCGAGGATGGACCTCGCCGAGAATTCGCCTGCTTCCAGCACCTCGCCGCTGGCCGCCAGTGCTACTCCTTTGCCAGGCTGCACAATGGCCACTGTGAACCAGCCCAAGAGCAAGGCAATTGTTGTCGCAACTTCGAAGCAAACGACCGACTTCCAGCCGATCCGCCCCAGCTCACCCATGCCTCCGGCGCGGCCAATGGCGCGCACCAGGACCCCGAACAGTACCGGGGCGATGATCGACTGAATCAGCCGCAGAAAGATCGAGCTGAGGATCTCAAGACGCAGGGCGAAATCGGGAGCTAGTACACCGAGGGCGGCTCCGGCGATGACGGCCAGGAGCATCCACGATGTGAGGGAAATACGCAACCTCATGCGATCATTTGCAACGGCTCACGCTGTTGTTGAAACTAAAAGGGTTACAGACTAGGTACATAAAGGTTCTTTACAAAATGTCAGGAAATGCCAACCGCGGGTTCCCACCCGAGGCTCTGAATTTCTGGCTTGAGACTTTGCCTTTTTGGGACGGGCTGGTCTGGTTTAGGTATCCGTTGGCGATTCTGGTTCCAGCACCAGCTCGCCATCTAGTAGCTCAGCTCGATTCGGAAAACGTTTGGCTAGCTCCAGGCTGTGTGTTACGAGCACCAGCATGGTATTTTCCTCCCGGTAGAGCTCCAGCAGCAAATCAGCAACGGTTTCGGCGGTGCGCCGGTCGAGGTTGCCTGTGGGTTCGTCGGCCAGAACCAGCGGCGGCTGATTGATCAGCGCGCGCGCAATGGCGACCCGTTGCCGCTCACCCCCGGAAAGCTCGGCTGGGCGATGGTCGAGGCGGTCCGCTAGTCCGACTCTCTCCAATAGCTGGCGAGCTCGCTGTCCTGCGTCTTCACTGGAGCGGTCCGGAGCGGCCGCCATGGTCGGGATCAGAACGTTTTCGAGCGCCGAGCACTGTGGCAGAAGATGGTGATCTTGGAAGATAAAGCCGACTTGCCGGTTGCGGAACGCCGCCACGCCGGCTCCATCCAGGGAAAATGGATCCTGGCCATTGACGCTGACGGTACCGCTCGTTGGCGGCTCGAGGGCTCCGATGATGTAGAGCAGCGTACTCTTTCCTGATCCCGACGGCCCCATAATCGCGAGAGCATCGCCGCGGTTCAGCGAGAAAGTGACGTCGCGGATGATCACCAGCGGATCGCCTGGAGTTGGATACTCCTTGCGCAGATTCGCGACAGATAAACCAGGCTGGCTCATGGGGATCTCGATCTAATTGGCGAAACAATTCATTTAGCGAAACAATAAAGCGAAGAATCCGTGCGGACGAAAATTGCGCCGTTAGAGAGGGCCGGAGTGGCGTAGATGCCATCGCTCAGATCATTCAGTGCAGTCACTTGCCAATCGCCGCCCGGTTTCACGACCGAGATTTTGCCGGTCTCGCTCGGAAAGTAGATCTTGCCGTCGGCGGCCACCGGAGAGGCCGAGTAGCCGTCAATCGCTCCTTTGAGGCGGCCCTGCTTCAGTAGTTTTCCCGTCTCGGCGTGCAATGCGGTAAGAATGCCGCCGTTCTTGACGAAATAAAGGATACCGTCATAGACCAATGGAGAGGGGATCACGCCCGAGAAGCTTTTCTCGTACTTCCATAGCTCGCGTGCGCCGCCGTCTTGCTCCAGGCGCATGGCAACGAGGCGTGAAGGCCCGCCGCGAAGGCCCATGATTTCGTCCCAATCGGGCTGCTCTAGGTCTCCGTCCCGATCGCCGCGGAACTTCGCGACCGCTGTGAAGAAGGAGTGGCCTTCGTATTCGGCGGGCGCCAGTTTGCCGTCCCCATTCGCGTCACGTTCGGAGAGGGCGCCGTCGAATGAGGGAGCCGTCTCGAAGTTATATCCGAAAGCGTAAATGGTGTCGCCGGCTAGCACGGGGCTTGCCACCATCACACCGGCGGCAGTGGCTTCGTTCATCGTGCGCCGGCCGCTGGCTGGGTCGTAGGCGCCAAACAGGCGCGTGCTGACGGTTAGGATGCGTGTCGTGTCGTTCTGGTGATAAACCAGGGGCGTCGTCCAACTATCGGTCTCAGCGCGATCCGTGCGCCACTTCGTTTCTCCGTTCGCTGGGTCGAAAGCGGCAAGGTAGGAACCGGAGGCGTGATCGACCTGGAGAACGAGCAGGCCATCCACCAGAATGGGTGAGGCTCCCAGGCCCTGTTCGTTGAAGAACGGTCCCAGCGGCGTCTTCCAGCGCAGCTCGCCCGCTGCGTCGTAGGAGTGCAGGCCCCAATCTTCGAAGAAGACGTAGACGTTGCGGCCGTCGGTGACGGCGCTGACCGAAGCCGGTTCGTTGAGGTTGTGGAGCAGGGCTTTGCGGCGCCGTGCGATCGATCGCTCCCAGAGCAACTCGCCGGTTTTGCGGTCGAAGCATTGGGTGTAGAGGCGGTCGGCGCTGAAAGAGTTGAGGAAGACGTAATCGGAGGTGAGAATTGGGGATGACTTGCCTGGCCTGACGGCGGATTTCCAGCGGACGTTTTTTTCGGGGCCGAATTCAGTCGGGAAGCCCGTGGTGGTCGAAATGCCCGAGCCGTTGGGTCCGCGGAAACGGGTCCAGTCCTCGGCGTCGAGGACCGAGGCCGACAAGAGAAGAGGCAGCAGGAGGGATAGCAGGATTCGGCGTGCCTTTGCTCTTGCTAGGTTCATCTCGCTCCGAGGTTACAACAAAACTTCAGATGGCCCGGTTTATCGTCGTCAAGCAGCGTGTTTTCCTACGCCCCTTCAGGGCTTCCGCCTCGAGGGTCTTTCACCCAGGGTTCCGCTTCGCCGCACCCTGGGCTACGATCCTGCGCCGCTTCGCGGCTTAACAGGCCGATCTGAACGTTGTTGAACCTATTTTACCTTCGTATATCTCAGCATGCCCCGGGAACCGGCGACTTGTGCGCCGAAGACGAACTTCCCGGACACAGCGACCCCTTCGGCGCCACTGGTTACTATTTCTAGCGTGGGTTTTGGGTCGGGGATGAATGCTGAGACCTTGCCGGTCCGGGCATCGCCAATGTAGATGCCCCGTTTGTCTCCGGGGTTGCGAGGTTTGCCGCTGGAGTCGGGATCGTAGCCTGAGTCCGAGTCGGCGACGTAGATCTTGTCGTTCCCGTCGATGTAGATTCCGCTGGGTGAGCCGAACTGAGTCCAGGTGTCGAGGTGGTTTCCGTTTTGATCGAGGATTTGGATTCTCTGATTGGCCCGGTCGCCCACGAATATTCGCCCCTGAGAGTCCAGGGCTAGCGCATGAATTCCTTGAAATTCTCGAGGCCCTGTACCCTTCTCGCCCCAGGCGGCGACGAACTTACCGTCTTTTGTGAACTTGACAATGCGGTTGTTTCCGCCATGGCCGTGGTTGTGGCCGTCGCGGACGATGATATGGCCGTCAGGCAAAACTAGGACGTCGGAGGGACAGCTGAAAGTATTCTCTCCTTCTTCGGCCACGCCTGCTTCCCCCAGGCTCATCAGCAGCTCTCCGCTTGGGCTGAACTTGTGAACCTGATGGCCCTTGCCGTTTTCCCTGCCGGGCTCGCAATTGGTGTGAACCGCATCGGCTACCCATAGGTCACCGTGCCGGTCGATATGGATTCCGTGGGGCCAAACGAACATGCCTGACCCGAAGCTTCGGATGAGATTGCCGTCCAGATCGAAAAGCATGATGGGGTCAAGATCGCTTCCCACGCAGTTGCCCTTGCCGCAGCGCTCAAACACCCAGATGTTTCCGGTTAAATCTCCTTTGCTGTCGCGGTGGGGGTAGATGGCGCTGGAGGATCCCCAAGTTCGCCCCTCGGGAAGCTTGCCCCACTGTTCTCCAGCGCTATAGGGATTCGGAGCGACGTCTTGGGCAACAGCCGTTAGCACAAACGCGACGACCAGAGGCATCAACCTTATTGGGTTCGTTTTCGTCATTTGTATGAGCGATACGGACAGGAGTTTCAAACGGGGCTCTTGGTCTTTCGACCTTTCAATATTTCGCGAACGGCATAGATCGGCCGGTCCTGGCTTTCGAAATATGTCCGCATGAGGATCTCGCCGATCAATCCGGTGCAAACCATCTGGAGCCCGCTCAGAGCCAAGATGGCTCCGGCGATCAGCAGCGGGCCATGCTCGACCATGATGTGAATCCCGCGCAACTTTTGCACCAGCAGCCCTGTGAGAATCAACGTGCCGAGGCCGCCGCAAGACAGCCCGATCGATCCAAAGAAATGCATCGGGCGCGTCAGGTAGTGAGCCAAAAAGCGAATCGTGACCAAGTCGAAAAGGACACGGAACGTGCGGCCCAGCCCGTAATGTGACTCGCCGTCGCTGCGGGCCACGTTCTGGATCGGCACTTCGGCAATTCGGGCTCCTTGAATGCTCGCCAGCGCCGGGATGAAGCGGTGGAGTTCACCGTAGAGACGGATACCCTTGAGGACGTCTTTCCGGTAGGCCTTGAAGGTCGTGCCGAAATCGTGCAGGTCGACTCCCGAGACCTTTGCGATCAGCGCGTTGGCCACGCGTGAGGGCAGCCGCCGCGTCAGCAGGTTGTCAACCCTGTCTTTCCGCCAGCCGCTGGCGATGTCGTATCCTTCATCCAATTTTTCGAGGAGAGCCGGGATATCTTCCGGGGCGTGCTGCAGGTCGGCATCCATTGCGACGACAACTTCGCCCTCGGCCAAGGCGAACCCCGCCGCTAGAGAGGCCGTCTGACCAAAGTTTCGTCGCAGGAGCACGACTTGCAAGCGGTCGTCGTGGTCAACCAGATTGCTGAGAAGCTGGTGGCTCGTATCGGTCGAGCAGTCGTCGACGAAAAGGATTTCAAAGGGCCGGCCGAGCCGATCGAGCACCCCAACGAGCCGGTCGTAGAGGGGCAGGAGTGTCTTTTCTTCGTTGTGGACCGGGATGACAACCGATAAAAGAGGGGAGTCCATGGCGCAAGGCTATTTTAGCATCGCTGCCATGAGCCCAGAATACCGATATTCCAGTTTCAAAGGGAGTTTGATCTCGCCTATGTTCTCATCGCGATCGGACGGCGCCTGGAACCGGAAGACAGCTTGGCCTTCTGTTCGACGGTTAGTGGCATGTTGAATATTTCCCGCACCTTAGCTTCGAGCAAAGTGGGGTCAATTGGCTTGAGCAGATAGCCTTCGGTTCCCAGGCGAATCGTGCCTTTGATCATCTCCGTCTGGCACTCGCCGGTGGCCATCAGCACTTTGACTTTTGGCATCGAGCGATGGACGACCTCAAGGCCCCGTATGCACTCGAGAACCGTGAGTCCGTCCATCGTAGGCATGTTCATGTCCAGCGTAATGAGGTGATAGGGAGCGTTCTCCGTGATGGACTTGCGGAAGAGCATGACTGCTTCCACTCCGCCCTCTACTTCGTCAACCTCCCCATACGCTTCTAATATTTTCTTCAATGTCAGGCGACTTGTTGGTTCATCGTCGACGACTAGGAATCGAAGTTGTCTGTTCATGGCGGGGGATTCCCTATAACGGCTGCCGGGCTGCGGGCTGGAGCGTGCTCCTACTAACCTGATCGGCCAATTGGGGCGGGGACTGCGGTTCGCGGCGAACATCCGCTGGGAGCAATGGCGAGACACTCCTTGAAGCCAACCATGATTGCCCGCAAATCGAGAGCGGCTACTTGAGGGCCCGATATATGTCGGCGGCTTCTTCGATCTGATCCAAGACCCTCTGCTTCGCCTGGGCGTCTGGATAGATGCCGAGATTCTTCACGTAGTCCTTCAGATAATCGATTTGATCCAGGAAGAGCGCCGGAGCTTCTCCGGGATCAGCGGGGGGGCCCTCGATGCTCACGTAGACGGGGTTCGTGTGAGCAAAGACCGGCATGCGGAACCAGTGCCCTGGAGGCCCGCCGTAGGCCAGCATCTCTCGTCCGTAGCTGCGAGCCGCTACCCAGCCGCTGCGATTCAGTTTGATCGTTTTCGTGAGTTCAGAAGTGTGGTGTGGACCCTTCGGTTCGGCGAACGCCACGACTTTCCCGTTATGGATAATCTCTAAACGTTCGTAGGGTATCCGCGACTGAGATTTTGCGCGGACCGTCACCTCGTAGCCGCTGCCACTGACCGCCTTTTCTGAAACGCGGATATCGTCACCGGGCCCTCGTCCATCGACGTCGATCTCAATCAGCGGAGCCGTCGAAATAAAAGTGTTGCCCTTGCGGATACCCCTCACCCAACTTGGGTAGTCCACGGTTGAACCCGTCTTCACGTAGACCCGAGCGCTGCCCATCGGCACGGTCGGGCTCATTTTGTCCGACCCCGACGAGGCGCTTACCCTGAACCCGCAGTTGAGATAAGCGTAGTAGACGTCGATCGGCGCCATGTCGTAGACCTTCGGCCGGTACATCTTGTAAATGCGCCGCAGCGTCGGATGCAGCTCAAAGGGATCGCCCGCAGTCAGAATGTCGAAGGCATCGATTTTGCCCAGCGCCACGTCGACCGGGCACTCTCCGTTGGGGTAAGGGAAGTGGGCCCAGATCACCAAGCCTCCCTGGCTGCGCGCCATTTCCGCCGCGTCGGCGTGAGTAGGCAGAGCATAGCCGCCCCAGCCATTTTCGGGCTGTTCGCCGGTACTGATCGGCCAAACGAGCTTTTTCAAATTGAGAAAGATAAGGTGACCCAAGAAATGGTTTCGGAACTCTTCGTTGGTGTAGAGCAGATGCCGCTCATCGGAGAGCGGACTCAGCTTGCCTAGGAAGTGCTCCGTGTTCCAAAAAGTTCCGTCCCCGTTTCGCTCACCGCTGCCGACGCCGCTTTTGAGCGCCAGCAGGTTCGTCACCCGCAGACCCTCGCCTTTCATCTCCAGCTTTGCCGCGGCCGGGTCGGGAAAATGAATATGGGTGTCGCCGGGATACCACCCCCGGCTCTCCATGTCGATCCATCGCTTGAGAGCAACAGTGAGGCCCCCCGCTTCGGTTTTCGACGGATCAAACTTGGATCGATGCACATCGTACTCGAAACCGTGTACGGCTTCGACATTCACCACTCCAGCCGGAAGATCGATCTGGAAAGGTCCGTCGACGTCGGCATATCGGCTGCCGTCGGGGAGCAGCAGATTGCCGCCCGTCGGCCGGCTCGGCATCGACCAGGGTCGCCCAAGAGGCGGGTGGTAGACACCTGTCGAGTCCGTAAAGGAAATTCGGGCCGGCAGCGAGGCGCCAGTTGTTGCATCGACAATGGAAACCGTGACGCGATGCTTTCCCGGCGGCACGAACTCAGGCACAGCGGGACCAGCGTCCAAACGCCCATAGGCATGCCAGATCAGTACCGCTAGTCCCACCAGCAGAACCGGGCGGGGAAGGGAACTCAGTCGAGAATTCATCAGCGCGGAACCTCCTCGGCCATGATAGCGGTCCCTTGGAAACCTATGGTTTGTTTGCAATCCAATGGCGGAAGAGTAGCGAAGCGGAATCAGAGTCTCCAGCATCCGGGTTTGAGCGGCGTCCGTCAACTCGGGGCAGGTCCTTGTCAGTGACACCGTCTTCGGCCCGTTTCTCGCCGGCGGTGGCTTATCATGATGTTCTTAGCCGTGATGTTCTTGGGCGTGATGTTCTTGGCCGTGTTTTGGGAACGTCATGAATGTTGGAATGTCGTGATGCTGGAAACGTGATTTTGGAGACGATGCAGCCGGAAAACCCTGGTGCCAACGCACGGCCCATTGCCGTCGTCCTTCTCAGCGGCGGCATGGATAGTTGCGTCACTGCCACGCTTGCGGCGCGAACTCACCGGTTGGCGGTCCTGCACAGCTCCTATGGCCAGCGGACCGAGACTCGTGAAGCACAGGCGTTTGAGGAAATTGCCGCGTTTTTGGGAGCCGAGCGAAAGCTGCACGTGGACCAGCGTTACATGACGGCGATCGGGGGCTCCGCGCTCACCGACACGGCTGTTGAGGTTCCAGACGCTGATCTCGCTGCGGCCCAGCACGGCGAGATTCCGGCTACTTATGTCCCTTTCCGCAACTCTCACTTCTTGGCGGCGGCCGTGTCATGGGCGGAGGTGCTGGCGGCAGGTGTGATCTTCATTGGGGCCGTCGAGCAAGATAGTTCCGGATACCCGGACTGCAGGCCCGCCTACTACGATGCATTTAATCGGGTGATCGAAACCGGTACCCGGCCGGAAACGTCAATCAGGATTAGCACTCCGTTGATCGGCCTTTCGAAAGCTGAGATCATTGCGAAGGGTGTCGCGTTGGACGCACCATTGCATTTAACTTGGTCCTGCTATCGGTCGGCGGACGCTGCCTGCGGGAGCTGCGATAGTTGCGCTCTTCGCCTGCGTGCATTTGAGCAGACGGGGATGCCGGATCCGATACGCTATGCCACTCGCGGACCCGGCCTGCCGGTTTGAACGTGACACCTTCAACGCATATTCTGGGCACCGTAAAATGCCGGACCGATTCTGGTATGTTACGGACAGCGTCAGGTTGGATTTGTAGTATCGGATAGTGTATCCTTATGAGGTCTAGTCAGCGTGGGGTCTAGTCAGCATGGAGTCTAGTCAATATCAAACAAGGAGTGGAAGCATGTCGTCTAAATACTTGAAACTCAGCCTGATTCTGGTCGGTCTGTTGGCGAGTGCCGGCCTTTGTCTTGGACAAACCGGTTCGATCTCCGGGAAGGTGATTGGCCCGGACGGCCAGCCAATGAAGGACGCCCTGATAAAGATTGAGCGCATGGATATCAGGGGAAACTACAAAGTCAAGACAAAAAAGAAGGGCGACTATTTCCACGCCGGTCTCCCGCTAGGAAGATACATCGTCAGTGTTGAAATCGACGGGACCATGGCCGACCGTGTGAGCGGAGTCCGAGTCGGCATGGGTGATCCCACCGATGTTAGCTTTGACCTTGTCAAGAAGGAAGCGGCGAAAAAACCCGGGCCCACACAGGAGGACATCGCTTCGATGACCCCAGCAGAGCGCAAGGCGTATGAAGGCGCTCTGATGAAGCAGCAACAACAGATCAGTAAGAACAAAGAACTGAACGAAGCATTCGCCGCCGGTATGGTTGGCCTCCAAACGAAAAATTTCGCCGGGGCGGTCGCGGGTCTCTCTAGGGCAGCCGAACTCGATCCCACCCAGCACGTCGTTTTCGCTAATCTAGGCGATGCCCAGGCCCAGTTCGCTCTCTCAAAAACCGGGGCGGCACGGACGCAGTTGTATCAAGAATCGATTGCCTCCTACAACAAGGCGATTGAACTCGACGCCGCCAACGCTGCCTACCACAACAATTTGGGTCTTGTGATGATCCGGGCGGGGCAAGAAGAAGAGGGCAAACTGAAGCTCGCCGAGGCTGCGATGCTAGACCCGGTGAATGGCGCCAAGTTCTATTTCAATCTCGGTGCGGTGATGGTGAACACCGGCAATACTCAGGGAGCGATCGACGCGTTCCGGAGCGCCACCGAGACGGATCCGAGCTACTCCATGGCCTACTACCAGCTCGGGATGGCTCTTGTCGGCATGGCCGAGACCAAGGAAGACGGCAGCGTCGTGCCGGCTGCAGGCACGATCGAGGCGTTTCACAAGTATATTGAACTCGAACCCGCTGGCGACTACACGCAGAGCGCTCAGGGAATGGTGCAGGGATTAACGAGTCAGGTGGAAACCTCCTACGAAGATCCAAACAAGAAGGTACGGAAGAAGCGCGCCCCGAAGAAACCTGCCTCTTAGTTTGGTGTTTGTGCCACCTGTTCATGCTCTAGGGGCGGCGGCTTCGGCCGACGCCCCTTTTTATTTACCCGATGGCTAGAACCCTTCTCTTCCTGATTCTCATCATGATCGGGCTAGCGCTGGTTCGCTGGCTCGTCAAGGACGTCTCCAAAGCCGTGTTCAGGGCTTTGGGGCTCTCCAAGGATGGCGAAGACAGAGGCGCTTCCCGAACCGACCCCAAGCCGTCGGCTAGCAGCGCTGCCGGCGCGAAAAGCGCTAATCGGCTGGTGCGTGATCCTGTCTCGGGAACCTATATCGACGAGCGGACGGCATTCAAGGACACCATCGACGGCGAGCCTTTCTTTTTCGAGTCGAAAGAGAATCGAGATACCTATTTGAAGAATCGGCGCACAGCGTGATTTGCGCCTTGTTGTTGGCTGCGAAAGGCGCCGACCCGTCACCGCACTTGGAAGCGGTGGCGCTCCTGGTAGGTGTTCTGCTGCAGTTTGTCGTGGACGGAAACGAGAACGACGTATTCTCCCGGGAGCAAGTCCGAATCCAGGTCTAGGCTGAACTTTGCCGGCAGCCAGCGCCTGGGATAAAACGGCGATCCCCTTTCTCCGCCGGACTCGAACGAAAACATCACTTTATCCTCGGCGGAAAGGACTTGGAGTGAAGACTCGACAGCGAAAGAGTTGTCCGCGGCGACCTTAAATCCGGTGATGTGAAAGCGAGCCCATACCGTGCCGCCTGGGCGGTAAATGGGTTCTGCCAGGGATTCGCCTTCTTCGGTGTGGGAAAAAGAAAGGTTGCGGATTAAAAGGGTTTTCGAGATCCGGACGCTCTCCCCTTTTACAAAGACAGGAACCTCCTTCACGATCTTGCGATCCTGGGCGAGACGGTCGAAGACGGTGAGAATTACCATGTAGGTCCCTGACTCGCCGTGAGGAGGCAACTGGGGCGAAGCCCGCACGATCGGCATCCATTTCTCGTCCTGCGGAAAAACTTCCTCGATGATCTCACCGCCTGTCGACAGTGCAAAGCGAACGCCGCTCGGCCCTTCGAAATCGAGCCGGTAGGTGAGTCTGACTTGGTAGTCTTCTCTGCCAACCGTGTAGCCGGCGATATTGAATGAAAGGTGAACCCTCTCTCCGGTGAAGAAGACGCTGTCGCCCGGGATCGGGTAGCCGTCCTCTCCGTCGAGCAGATGCGCGTTGACGATTGAGAAGGCGGGATGATCGTTTTCTTCCGCAGCCTCCTTTGCGGCCTCTTTCACGGCTTCTTTCGCGGCGTGTTCGTCCTGGGGAGGAGCCGCCGCCGCGCAAATCAGCAGGGTGGCGAAGAGGCTAACCCACGCTCGCACTAGCTGGTTCTGGAACGGTTTCATTTTGCTTGGGTGAATCTCGTTTCGGCAGTCGCAGGCGGACTTCGCCCCCCCGGTACTCATACATTTCCTTGACGGCCCCTGACGTCCCGTTCCAGACCAGTCTTCGGATATCGAGATTGTTCTCCACATCGTCTAGTTCAGCAATTCTTGCGAAGATTCTGGGGCTCTTGGGCAAAAACATCGGGCAGCAGTCAGTGAAGGGTCCACAGGAAATATCGTACGTCCCGATCTTTTGCGCTAGATCCAAGATGTCCAATTTGTCGTCTCCTACCAGGGGACGGTAGATCGGAAGCGTCGCGGCCGAGCTGACCGCTTCCATGTTCTGGAGCGTCTGCGAGGCCACCTGCGAAATACTGTCGCCGGTGATGATGCCATGAGCGTCTTCGCGATAGGCGATGCGCTCGGCGATCCGCAGCATCAGCCGCCGGTAGAGCAAAATACGGTAGCTCTCGGGCGCCGAGACGACAACTTCCCGCTGGATGTCCCCAAAGGGTACGAGATATAGACGCGAAAGACCTTGATACGGTGTCAGAACCTTTACCAGCTCACGAGCGATGGGCGGGCTGTCCTCGCCGGCGCGAGCGGGCGGACTGTAGAAATGCACGAAGGTGATCCGCACTCCGCGCTTGATGATCTTGAAGGCCGCAACAGCCGAGTCAAAGCCTCCGGAAAGCAAGCACACCAGCTTGCCGGCCGAACCGGTCGGCAGTCCGCCGAGTCCGGGGATCTTGTCCCGGTAGAGGAGAGCGCGCGAAGGGGTGACTTCCACGAAGCAAGTGGCCTCGGCGTTATCTAGATCCACTTTGACCTGGCGTCCGGCCGCCTGGGCATCAAGCCCGATGCGACGGCCGAGCTGCCGCCCGATATCCATCGAGCGGAAAGGAATGGACTTTTGTGACCGGCGTGCGCGAACCCGATAGGTGTGGAACTCCCCGTCCGCCATCAGCTTGGAGCCGGTCTCGATAATCGTGTCCAGGAGCGGTTCGCATTCAGTCGCCAGCGCCATGTAGGCGATCCCCGGCACCTTTTTCAGTCGTTCAATTGCTTCAGCGGTGGCCTCGTCCGATGGTAATCTGATGCGAATACGGTGCTCTTCATTGACTGGTCTTTTGGCGTCAAGGCCCTCGAGAGCATCCTTGACCGCCATCTTCAGTTTCTGGATGAAAAAATTGCGATTGCAGCCTTTCAACCAGATTTCGTGATAGTGGAGAATCAATACCGGCATGACGAAGAAAGGCCTGCACCCTCATTATAGTCGGCGGGTGTTTGCTTTCTATGGCGGAGGAGTTCCCACAGCGGTAGAGAGGCGGGTTCGGTCCAGGCTCATGCCGGGTCCCTAGGCCCCAAACCACTTTGCGTCACTCAACCACGTCGCGGATTCGTCTTACCCGCATCATTCTCGAACCAGGGAAACCTCGTCCAGCCAAATGGTGCCGGCAATCTTACTGTCGAACTTGCGGGAACTCCGGCGGGTTACGCTTAACCGCAGAAGCTGCGTCTCTCTGGGCACGGTAAATTCCATTTCCAGCGTTGTCCATTCGGTCGTACCGACTACAGCCCGAGTCCGCACATCGAGCCGCGCACGCCGTTCCGCGTCAACAATACGGAGAGCAACCCCCTGATCCGTTGTGATATCCGCCGCTCGCACGCGTGCGCTAAAGTAGTGCGGACCAGCCCGCGTGACGATGGTCTGCGCAACGTGGTCGTAGGAGAGGTTGATAGAGCCATCGAATTGCATCTTAAGCGCCCAGCCTCCGTGGGAAAACACTTCGGAGTCCCGCCGGACTCTTGCTGCCTTGCTCTTCCGAATGCTCCAGTCGAGCGGGGTTCCAAAAAATGCCGCCTCGAAACCGGAGTTGAATACTAGCTCCCCGGCCGGCGATGCTCGCCCCGCGGAAGACGCGAAGCGAAGCTGCGTTTTCTTCGCGAGATCGTATTCCTCTTTTTCAAGGAGCAGCCGTAAGAAAGGGGCAAGGGCTTTCTGGTCGACCATGGAACGCGTCTCCATCCAGTCCCACACTTCGACGGCGCCGGGGATCGACTCCTCATGCAGCAGGTGGAGCAGGTAGGCTCGTGCGGCTTCAGCCGTTTGTGGCATTCCGGCTGGCATTCCCGAGGCTAGGACCTCCGTCACCGACGCGCCCATGCGCTGGTATTGGCTGAAGACCGCCGCGTCGTAGACTCTGGACAGTTCAAGGACCCTTGCGAAATGTTTGAGCGAGCGGCCGGTGTTCTCAGCGGCGTAGTAGAAGTTGCCGGCGCGCAACAGGACGGGAGGGGCCCGGGGGGGCCGGTCAACCGCCTGTTGATACAGTAGGTCGCCCGTTGCGGCTCACCCACGTGGAGGTAAGCGTCTCCCAAGTCGCACCACCGAGCGGCCGAATGGGGATTTCTGCGGAGGGACTCCCGGAAGCTGGCCAACGTCGTGAGCCGATTGGAGTCTGGATTCCACAGTTCGATCGTGGCGGAATCCAGTGCCAGATCGTTGGCGCAGATCAACGTATACCGGCACAAAAAGCGCTCGACATCGGGATCATTCGAAAACCATGTGTCAAAAATAATAGCTGCTCCGGAAAAGAACAGCAGGGCGGCGGCGAGCGAGAGAGCAAGCCTGCGGTCGAGCATAGGAGTTAGCCGCCTTGGCGAGCGAATGTTGCCAGAGGTCGCATTCGAGGGATATCTGTTAGGCGCTTTCCAGCCAACGCGGTTAGTCGCAGCTTAGGGCGGGAAGGAATCTCGTCCTCATACCGGCCCACTGGATGCTGAACCTGACTCCGCCCGCCGCGCACGGGCATTCGGCCCATGAACTTCTCTTGGCTGCTAGGGCCTACCTCGGCCAGGGCGCGTAGCGCCCTGGCCGGTGAACAAAGACTGCGGCTTGGCGGACGCAAAGAGGGATCGGCCGCGCAAGGCGAGTTCGGGAGCCCATGAAGATCAAACCGGCTGCGCGCCCGCAGCGGCAGCCGAAGCCCCTTTCGCTCCTGGGATTGTTCCGGGTCAGCGTCGGCTTGGCTGCCGGGGGCGTCAACCTTGACGCGCGAGCCTGGGCGTAGATCGGCCTCGAAGAATCCCTTCAGAACGGTCACGTTTAGCTCTCCGCCAACGTCCTCGAAACGGATAAGTGAGTTGCTATGGACGGCGAGGCGGCTGCGGTCGTTGAGGAGTATCCAGGCAGGAGCCTCTCCCGTCCCCAGCATGTCTCCGGAGGCGATCGGCCAACGAGGAATGCCTGCCATGGGCAGTTCCACGCCGCTTAAGGTCACCGGTCCTCGACTGGCGAGGGTTCCCAGGGGCTGCTCGGCCGGCAATGATACCGCCAGAGTCAGGAGCAACCCGGCCAGATGCAGATTCAGTCGCATTCCTTTGTCTCCCTTAATTCAATTATGAAGTGAGAATATCTCAATGGAAAGAGGAAAACTGAATCATTTGTGATCTTCACTACTGTCCGGTTAACGACTCACTGGCGAGCGGCAACTGATTGTTCCAGCATAGCTTAGAGCTGTTTTTCCCTTGCCGCGATTTGAACGGCGAAGGACGGCTGGAACGACTTCGGAGGCGGCCGACAATGGTTCATGAACCTCGGCCGCACCGTATTCTCCCAGTTGATCAGCTTCCTTCCGGATCGCGAATTCCGCCGCTGCGTAAGCCGCTACGACGGAGATCGCAGATGGCGCGGCTTTTCCTGCTGGGATCAGTTCCTCTGCATGGCGTTCGCCCAGCTGACCTACCGCGAAAGCCTGCGCGACATCGAAGCGTGCCTGCGTTCGCTCGGCGCCAAGCTCTACCACAGGGGATTCCGCTCCCAGGTGGCGCGCTCCACACTGGCCGACGCCAACGAGTCGCGCGACTGGCGGATCTATGCCGATTTCGCCCAGGTCTTGATTCGCATCGCGCGGCCTTTGTACGCCCGCGATCCGATCGGCGTGGATCTCGATCAAAGTCTCTACGCTCTGGACTCGACCACCATCGATCTGTGCCTCTCGCTGTTCCCCTGGGCCAAGTTCCGCCGGCACAAGGCCGCCCTGAAGATGCACACGCTGTTGGACCTGCGGGGTAACATCCCCACGTTTATCCGCATTACCGCTGGCAAAACGCACGACGTCAACATCCTCGACGAGTTCCTCCCCGAGCCCGGCGCCTTCTACGTCATGGATCGGGCCTACGTCGATTTCGAACGTCTCTTCGTGTTCACCCTCTGCTCGTCGTTCTTCGTCGTGCGAACCAAGAAGAACATCTTGCGCCAACGGCGCTACTCGCATCCCGTCGACAAGTCCACGGGGGTGCGCTCGGATCAGACCGTCCTACTGACTGCCATCGAGTCGGCCCTGGCGTATCCGGACCCGTTGCGGCGGATCAGCTACTTTGACGCCGCGACGAACAAGCGGCTGAAGTTCCTGACCAACAACTTCGCGCTCCCGGCGCTGACCATCGCCCGCATCTACAAGTCGCGTTGGCAGATCGAGTTGTTCTTCAAGTGGATCAAGCAGCACCTGCGGATCAAGCAGTTTTACGGTACCAGCGAGAACGCCGTGAAGACGCAAATCTGGATCGCGGTCTCGGTTTACGTACTGGTCGCGATCGCGCGCAAGAGGTTGGGCCTGGAGGCGAGTCTCTACCAAATTCTACAGATTCTCAGCGTTACCCTTTTCGAGAAAACGCCCATTTTACAGGCCTTGCAGCCGTCCGACTCCCACGAAAACTTACTCGATGACCCTAACCAGCTGATTCTATTCGACTTTTAACCGGACAGTAGTGTGTGATCTTTATGGTAAGTTTGTCCCGCGGAACTACCTGCTTAATCGCGTCTCAGCAAGGGAGTCGTCGGGGATGAACCTTAATCCGAATGAGATTCCGCAGATCCACGCCAGCGTCATCGCATTGGCCGGCATATAGAGGTTGTAGTCGACAAAGCTGTGCAACGAAATCGCGGTTAGCGATCCCAGGCACGCGATCGCGAGATATCGAGCCCCCACGTTGGGGTGATTCAGGTTCGCCACTAATTGCCAGAGGACGACCGCGGCGAAAACCGCGAGCAGTCCGAAGCCGAAGACACCAGTTTCAGACAGGACTTGCAGGTAGTCGTTATGTGCGTTGTCATCGAAAACCATCGGCGCGGAAACCTTGTACTTCTGAAAGGCCGTGCCATAGGTGCCTAATCCGACTCCGAGAAGCGGATAGTCGGCCACGAGATCCAGCGTTTCCCGCCAGAGCAGGAGCCGGCCTTCATGGGTAATCTGGTCGGTCGATGTCACCTCAGCGAAGCGCTGGATGAGGGGGTCCGAGGGAAGAAGAATAAAGCCCAGAAGCACCGCTGCCACGACCGCGGCCGCGGTCAGGATCACGTTCCGCACCGAAAAGGATGGTCCGCGCGAGAACGTGTCAAAAGCAGAGAGCAATCCTATAGCAGCGAGCCCGGACAACGCCGCCACGAATCCCATTCGGGAAAGTGAGAACAAAACACCGACCAGAACCACGGTTGCGCAGGCCCACCCACCGCTCGCTAAAAGCACCGGAATCATTCTTGCCCCGTCTCGATTTTCTTTCAGCAAGACAAGCGGGTAGATCACTACAAACGGCAATGCCAACTCCAAAAGCCCAGAGAAATGGTTTCGATTCACGTAGGTGCCGTGCGCGACCACATTCCCTTCGCTCAAGTAAGATTGCGCAATGCCAAGTGCCGCCTCAAGGACCGCAACGGTGACGATGGGAAGGACAAGAAGCCACGGCTTGCTTCTCCAGTTCCACAGAATCTGCCGAACTGCCAGCATGACGACTAGATACGCAAAGACTCTCAGCAGGTGGGCGATTGTTCCAGATGGCAAGACGCTAAGAGTCGCAAAGGCCGGCTCCGCAGAGACCAAACTCATCGCCGACAGAGTCGCGGCACGAGCAGGTGAAAGCATCTGAAGGATGGCCACAGGCAATGGCACGACCTGAATTAGCAGTAGCGCGGTAACCGTGACTAGTAGCCAGAGATGAAGGCGAGACAGCGGCGGAGCGAGCTCTTCGCGACGACTAGGGAGCCACAGAATGCAGGCCGTCGCGCCGAGGGCAAGCAGGCAAGGGTTCCAGTGCTGCGGCAGAACGCCCCGTAGAAAAATGCTGCAAGTGCCAGCACCAAGCTGAGCAACACGAAGGCTAGAGTGGTGGAGTTCAAATTGATGCAGCGGTTTGACTAGTCGTTGGGATTCGCATTGTTAAAGGACTCTCAGCGCCAGGCCGCATCGGGCCATAAGGGGGTGGTAGGTGGCTCTTGGGCGCTGCGCTGCGAGCGTCCAAGTCGTGAGCGCCGGGACGGCCCCTCGGCGCGAAATCTGTCAAGTGGCGGATCGGAATTGACCGGTGCATCCACCAACCGATTTTGGGGAAGCTCCCGTGTCGGCTCAATACCTATAAGTGGTTTAAACGCTGGAGCGGGAGACGGGGATTGAACCCGCGACATTCAGCTTGGGAAGTTGACCGTGGTTTGTAAATAAACAACTTATGCGTCTATGGCGTTGAATCTTGGCCACTTAAAACCACGCAGTTTCAATCGTCACTCTGTGTCACCCAGTTAATGGAGTGAAATTGGAGTGACAGCTCATGCATCGCAGTGTAAACCGCGTCATCCTTTTCGGTTGCATCGGACGTGACGCCGAAACCACGACTACCTCGGGCGGAGTGGTGGTCAGCGCAGCGTGGAGGTCAGAGAACCTCGCTCAGTATTTGCTCAAGGGCAGGCAGGTGCTCGTCGAGGGGAGACTGCTCACGCAAAAATGGGGGAGTTTTCCCCACCAATTGCCCACCAAGCTGGTGCGGTGCGCCTCTTCTCGAGCGGAGGTGACCCTTGCCCCGTGACATCAACACCGTCAACCGAGTCACCTTGCTCGGTTATCTCGGTAGGGATGCGGAGACGAAGCGCACCCCCGCCGGTGTCCCGCCTCAGCTGGAAATGGAGAACAGCGTTCCGCCGTTAAGCTAACAGAGGGAACGCATGAAAAAAGCACGAAAGCAATACACAGCCGAAGAGAAGGTCGCCATCCTGAGGCGGCATCTCGTGGACAAGGAGCCGGTCTCGAAGCTCTGCGACGAGCTGGCGCTGCAGCCGACGGTGTTCTACCGCTGGCAGAAAGAATTCTTTGAGAATGGAGCCGCTGCCTTCCAGACTAAGAACCGCAGCCATCGCCAGCCCGAACAGGAACGGATCGAGCAGCTGCAGAAGAAGATCCAGACCAAGGATGAAGTTCTGGCCGAGTTGATGGCCGAGCACATCGCGTTAAAAAAAGCCTTGGGGAACTCTAACCAAAACCTGGACACCACCCGACGTGCGCGACCAGATCGTCGATTTCGTGCGGTGCTGGTCCGAGAAGACCGGGATCCATGCCGAGCGTTTCATCAAGTGGCTCGGCATCGCGCCCACTGGCGCCGACGCTACGGCTGCGTCAACGAGCACAACGGTTGGGTTCTCCGGGATTTCTGGCTCCAAGAGTGGGAAAAGCAGGCCATTCTCGACTTTTATCGCGAGCATCCGCTGCAGGGCTACCGGCGGTTGACGTTCATGATGCTCGACGCCGACATCGCGGCCGTCAGCCCGTCGAGCGTCTGGCGGGTGTTGAGCCGGGCGGGCTTGCTGCGCAAGTGGAACGGCAAAACGTCGCTGAAAGGAACGGGCTTCCAACAGCCTCTGGAACCGCATCAGCATTGGCATATCGATGTTTCCTACATCAACATCTCGGGTACGTTCTACTACCTCTGCAGCGTGCTCGACGGCTACAGCCGTTCGATTGTGCATTGGGACTTGCGCGAGGCCATGAGGGAAGCCGATGTCGAGATTATTCTCGAGGCCGCCAAGGAGAAATACCCGGACGCCAAACCGCGCATTATCTCCGACAACGGGCCGCAGTTTATCGCCAAGGACTTCAAGGAATTCATCCGCATTTCGGGGATGACACACGTGAGAACCTCGCCCTACTATCCGCAGTCGAACGGCAAGTTGGAGCGTTGGCACAAGTCGTTGAAGAGCGAATGTATCCGGCCGGGCGTGCCGCTGACGCCCGAGGATGCGCGGCGGCTGATCGAGCGCTATGTCGAGCATTACAACACGGTGCGGTTGCACAGCGCGATCGGATTCGTGACGCCGGCGGACATGCTGGCGGGACAGCGGGAGGAGATTCACGCCGCGCGAGACCGCAAGCTGGAGCAGGCGCGGCAGCAGCGTCAGCTACGCCGTCGGCAGGCGGCTTGAGTTTTGGAGTTACAATGGCGTTGCCGGGTGAAACGGAAGCGGGCTCTGCTGGGAAGCAACCCTACCGAGGGATAGCCCGGCGGGCTCATCGAGACGATGATCACGGGCGCGGGAACGAGTTTCTTGCGCCCACGCTCAACCCCATCGGATCGAAAGACCCTGATGCCTTGAAAATCCCCGCCCGCAGGGCGGCATCTTCACCACCGCGGAGCGCTCTCTCTCCCGTTTCGGCTGAACCGGTACACCGGCGTGTCCGTCAGCAACTTCAGCGTCGCTACCCGGCGCAGAGCGAAAGCCAAGGACTCGAACGAAACAATCGACGAAACCGACTGGCACAGGGTCGTCCTGTGGCGCTCGGAGAAGGTAGCTCCCTACCTGGGGAAAGGACGACGGGTGTTCGTCGAGGGCCGGCTGCAAACTGGCTCATGGGAAGACCAAGACGGTAAGCGCCGGACACGAGTGGAGGTTATTGCAGAAGCCGTCGTGCTGCTTGACCGCAGTCGCAAGAGCGACACCGATGAGACGGAAGTCACGTCGCAGTGCTAGTGCTGACGGCCCTCGACGCCCGAGACGAAAGGCCGAATGATGAGCTTGAGCGAGCGAGGCCGATGTGGCGTTTTAGGGATAAGCCGAGCTTCAATGGGGCCGCGACCTTTCGATCGCGGAAATTAGGAGTTCCGGTTGCCAGAAAAGCGCTTCATCGCGGAGCTAAAACAACTTTTTAATTAGGTTTTCCGACGAGGACAAAGCTGCCCCAGAAGAAAGGGTGGGCGGCACCGTGGTCCTCCTGCCGCTGTTTGATTATCTCCAATTGCGTCTCCCGCAGCGATTCCAGCTTCCCTCGCCCCTCCTTTAGGCTGCCGAAGAAGCGTCCGATCAGCCGCTGCGTCTCAGCGTCGGGCACCTTGTAGAGGCTTATCAGCACACTCTGCGCCCCGGCAAGGAGAAACGCCCGCCGCAGCCCATGGACTCCTTCGCCGGCCTCCACGCGGCCCAATCCCGACTCGCATGCGCTCGCTACCACCAACTCCGTACCCCGCAAGTCCAGCAGCGCTACCTCCTGCGCCGTCACCCAGCCGTCTTCCAACCCTTGACCTTCTTCCTGGCCTAGGCGGTTTGCCCCGGCCAGTACGATCCCTGACCGCAACATGGGATTCTCCGTCCCCCTCAACAGCGCCAGCCCCCGCGCTGCCGCATTTTCGCGGCTGGACCCCATCATCAGTGCCGCCTGCGCTTGCTCACGTCGCCATTCCGTGTCTTCCCGTCTCTCGTCCTGCAAGGTAAAACCGTGCGTGGACAACACCAATATCCGCGGCGAACGGACCGACTTCAGTTCTTCCTCTAAAGCATACGGGCCCATTTTCAGGCTGACCGGCCCGTAATGTGTTTCCTTCAGTTGCCGCTCGATGCTCTCACCTTCCTGACGGGTACCTGGGAGCGGCTCCCATCTGCCCAGACCCCGCGAGTCTCGAGACACTGCCCCTCCCACTACACCTTCTTGCTCGAACTCTAGCTGGGCCACAAGCTCTCTCCGCTCACCGGGTTCCAAATCGTAGTCGGGATCGGCAAACACCACAGTGCCCTCACCGCTCGTGTCGCCCTCCAGCAACAAATCTCGTCCACTGGTCGGATACGCAAAGCGGTAGGATTCGATCAAGTAGTGATCTTCTTCATCAACGAGGGTTTCGAAGGCAATGCGGTTCAGCTCCCCATCCGGAGCGAGGTAAATCGTCGTTGCCGCACCAATTGTTTCCCGCAGCGGCCGGAAGACTCTCTGATAGAGGTCGCGCGCTAAAGATCGATAATTCGCTTCCTCCTTTCGCTCCAGTTCTTGCAACTCTGTGGGAAGTTCCTCAGAATTGTCGCTGTGAGCCCCACCGACGCGCACAAACTCTCGGTTGAAGTACTCGTTGTGCTCGCGCAGATCCGCAATCACTTCATCAATCTCCGCGGCTTCACCGAGATCAATCATCCTCGGCGCCCGGTCGGTGTCAGGGTGCAAGACAAAGGCCAGGTAGTGCGCCGGCCTCCACCGTTCGGCCTTGAAATCAAAGATGTCCGAGCGTAGCAGCTCGATCAGAACGCTCCCTCGCGGCAGCCGCTGCCGGACGGCCACGACATCAACTTGTTCTGGAATGGACTGCGGGTACTGCTGGGCGAGCGTGCGGTTCAGCTCGCTTTCAAGGCGATCGATCTCCCTGCGCAGAGTCTCTCTGTCTTGCTGGATTTTGTGGGGATCGGCCCCTGGTGGCGGTAACGCCTGCTCGCTGAACCGCTGCCGACTGCCGCGCAGCGCTGCTGCCTGCTGGGCCACTTCGGGGGCTTCGCTCAGGAGCCGTTGTGCCTGGCGGAAGTGCAGAAGCGTGTCGAACACCACCCCCTTGCGGCGAAGAACCATGGTCAGCAGGGAAGCTGTGGCGGCGGCTTCTTTCGAGTCCTGCAAGCTGAGGCTTGTCAGTTGCTCAAGAGCACGCGAGCGCATTGCCACGAAGTTCCGCATGTCGGACTCGGACGAAAAGGCAAACACCTTCTTTGCCAGGTGCTGGTCGATGGCAAGAGCTTGGCTCGGGTGCTGCCGAGCCTGCTCGATCCGCCCACCGGCGCCCAACGCTACAGCCATACTGGTTAGCGCTACTGCATACCGGGGGTGGTCCTCTCCTAGGACCTGCTTTGTGATATCTATTGCTTGCCGAAAGAGTGGTTCTGCCTCTTCGTAGCGCCCCTGCATCCGTTGTAGCACGGCTAGGTTTTTCAGACTCAGCGCATAGTCGGCGTGATCCTCCCCCAGTACCCGCCTTCGCATGTCCAAGGCTTGCCGAAACAGTGGCTCCGCCTCCTCATAACGCCCCAACGTCTGGTAGTACAAGAGATATAACCAGAAGTTGTGGATGAGTAGCAGAAGGGGGCGGCGTATCCTGACGATTGAGGAATCAATTCAATCGTTTCCTGGAAAGGAACAAGGAGGATACGCCATGAGTCAGTGTGATGCTGCTGAAAGCAGCAGTCAAGTCGAGCCCCAAGTCATTGATGGAAAGAAACGCTCGCCGTTAGACGAGGTATTGTGCCCAGGAGCGCGCCAGATGCTCGCCAAGGCCGTCGAAGCCGAAGTGGCCGCTTACATCGAAGCGCATCAGCACGAAGTCGGCGAGGACGGCCGGCGGCTGGTGGTGCGCAACGGCCACGCCCGCGAGCGCACCATTGTCAGCGGCGTGGGTCAGCTCAAGATCCAGGCGCCGCGGGTCGACGATCGCCGAGTCGATGAGCACGGCCGGTGCTTCCGATTCACTTCCCAGATTCTGCCGCCCTACCTGCGGCGCACGAAAAGTGTGGAGGAGTTGATCCCCTGGTTGTACCTGAAAGGGATCTCGACGGGCGATTTCAGCGAAGCGCTGGAGGCCTTGCTGGGGCCCGACGCTCCGGGCCTGTCGGCGACGACGGTGGTGCGGCTCAAAGAAGTCTGGCGACGCGAATACGAGACCTGGTCCAAGCGCGACCTCAGCGGCAAGCGGTTTGTTTACATTTGGGCCGACGGCATCTACTCCAACGTCCGTTTGGACGATGAACGGCAGTGTTTACTGGTCGTGATGGGAGCGCTCGAAGACGGCCGCAAGCAACTGCTGGCGGTGCACGACGGCTTTCGCGAAAGCGAGCTGTCGTGGCAGGAGTTGCTCGAGGACTTGAAACGGCAGGGGCTCGATCTGCCGCCGAAGTTGGCGGTGGGCGACGGCGCGCTGGGCTTCTGGGCGGCTTTGAGGAAGGTCTTTCCAGCCACTCGCGAGCAGCGCTGCTGGGTCCACAAGACGGCGAATGTGCTCGACAAGCTGCCCAAGAGCATGCAGGGCAAGGCCAAGCAAGCGCTCCATGATGTTTATCTTGCCGAGAGCCGGGAGACAGCGCAGGACGAGCTGGACCGGTTCAAGAACTTATATGAAAAGAAGTACCCCAAGGCGGTCGAGTGCCTGGAGAAAGACCGCAAAGTGCTGCTGGCTTTCTACGACTTTCCGGCCGAACACTGGGTGCACTTGCGGACGACGAATCCGATCGAGTCGACGTTCGCGACGGTTCGATTGCGGCAGCGGCGAACGAAGGGCTGCGGCAGCCGGGACGCATCGCTGACGATGGTCTTCATGCTGGCCCGCCAGGCCGAGCGCCACTGGCGGCGCCTGAACGGTTCAGAAGTGATTGTGCATGTCTTAAATGGAAAGAAATTCAAGGATGGTTTGATGGTTCAGGAGAACGCCGCTTGACCTCGCCCATCCACAACATTTGACAATATCTCCTGGTACAACAAGGCCAGGTCGTTCAGGCTCACCGAATGAGCACCGGATTCCAGCCCTCTCGTCTCTAATGCGACCTGCCTGGCTTTCTCCGCGAGCGGTATCGCCTCTTCGTATTTGCCCTCTTGGTAGAGCCTTACGACGCGTCGTCCGAGACTCTCATACTCGTCTGTCTGTTGGCTCTGTAGGGGGTGGCGGTCGGGCTGGGTAATCAATACGATCAACAGCAACAAGTAACCGAGGGCAGGTTTGCGGAACTTCGCACGGCAACCTCTCCGTCGCACGCTGCTGCCCACGCACAGTTGAGGCTCCCCGAAGTGGTTACTTCTGGACTGGTTAGGTGTCACCACAACTGAAAGTCCTTCCGGATTAGTTTTTCGACCAACCCTCAGCTACAGTCACCTGGGCCGGAGTTCTAGCAGCAGCGATAGCTGTTTTGCGAGAGCGAGCCGGAGTTCGTGTGCGGCCACAAGCTCCAGGGTCAGAATGTTGGAGTCGGCGGAACTCAGCCAAAACGACGAACTGTAAAACCTGAATTATGCACTGCCGGTGCACCTGGTGAGGGCTGAGCCGCCAGGAACCATTTGGGGACCCCCGAAAACATGGGGTAAAAAGGTAGGCTGGCAAAGATTTCAGCTTCGCCAGTCAACCCCAAGGAGGTCACCCCAATGGTTACCAAACGAAAACAGCATAGCTCCCGAAGGCCCGTCAAACAAGGCCCCGGCGCGAGGGCCCCGCGGCCCAATAAAATCGGGGCTGCCACGCCCTATCACTTCCGTGGCAAGAATCTGACTCCCTACGGCGGCTTGCTGCCCGTCGCCACCCTGCTCGAAAAACTCGGCTTCCAAGCGCTGCTGGAAGAAACCCTCACGACCAAACGGATCACCCGAGCCATGAGCCCCTACCAGTTCGTGCTGGCCCTCGTGCTCGGCCTCTATGTCGGCTTTGCGCGGCTCAACCAACTCCGCTTCATCGCTCGCGACCCCATCCTGACCGGCATCTTGCAAGTGACGCGTCTGCCGCCGCAGTCCACGCTGTGGCGCTTTCTGGCCTCGCTGCACCTCAACGTGGCGAAGCAGATCCTTTCCATTCAGCGCCAGCTGCGGGAACGAGTCTGGGCCGCGGCCCACGTGAAGTTGGAGACGGTGACGCTGGACACCGACACCACCGTGCATACCCTCTACGGCCGCCAGATGGGCGGGCGCAAGAGCTACAACCCCAAGAACAAGGGCAAGCGCAGCTACCAGCCGATACTGACCTTCCTGGCCGAGACGCGCGAATACCTGATGGGCGGGTTGCGCAACGGCGACCGGCCCACGGGCCGACAGATCGCCGCCCACCTCGAGAGCGCTTTCCGGACTTTGCCGGGCGGCGTGAAGAAAATCCTGGCGCGGGCCGATTCCGGCTTTTATTGCTGGGAGGCGGTGGAGGCCTATGAAAAGGCGGCTTGTCAGTTCGTCATCGTGGCGCGCAAAACGCGGCGCCTGGTCGAGCGCTTGCAGCAAGCAGAATGGAAACCCTCCCCCCGCTCCGACGCGGACGCGGAATGCCAATTCCTCTACCAACCGCAAGGCTGGGCGCGGGCCTGCCGTTTCCTGGCGCTGCGTTACGAAAACGAGCCCAAGGCCGGCGCGGCCGAGCAATACCAGTTGTTCGCCACCAGCGCTTACACCTACCGCGTGTTTGTCACCAATCTGGCCGAGCCGATCGCGGCGGTGGTGTGGTTTTACAATCAGCGCGCCGGAGCCGAGAACCTGATCAAGGAGGCCAACAACGACGCCGGGCTGGCGGCCCATCCCTCGCGCCGCTTTGACATGAACCGCAATCACTTTCAGTTGGCCATGCTGGCCTACAATCGCAACTGCTGGCTGCTGCTGTTCAACCGCGAAGCCCAGGCCAGCGTGGAGACGCTGCGGCACACCACCCTGGCGACGGCGCGGCTGCGTTTTCTGTTCGTGGCGGCCAAGATCTGGCGGCACGCCGGCAGAACGGGTGTCAGCTACAGCGATCATTATCAGGAAAAGGGCCTGTTTGAACGGCTGATGCGACGGCTGCGGGCGATGGGGCCGCCGGGATCGAGCTTGGCGCCGGTGGTGGAGGGTGCGCTGAGCTGAGGGGCACTCCATGCATAAAATTTCATGCACTCGCCGCAACGTACTGGGAACACGCCGCTTGCCAGCCCGCTTTTGCCCTGCCGGGATCAGGAGGCGGCTCAAACGGGGAGGGAAACAGCAGAAAAGACGACTTGAGAAATCACTGAGTTGACACGAGTGCCGCTATCGCCACAACTCCATCGACGATGGCTACGCCGAATCTGTGCATAATTCAGGTGCCATATACGACTACGCCGATGAATACTTTTTCAAGAAAGCTCGGGGTCCGAGCACTTATAGTGTCGGGCCGAATTCTGACACGTGGCTTTATGATCCTGTACGTCATCCGTTGCTGAAGGACTGGGATGTTCCGTGATGTGCTGCAGGGCGGTTTCGTCTCGTAGACAGACACAACTCAAGCTACGGGGCTCCGACTCTTACCCCGGTGGGACTGTCTCCCACTGAACATGCCAGCCTTCACTGGACACACGTAGGGTCGGGAACTGGCGCGGTGGCCCGTCAGGACCTGGCTTGGCTGTATCCGGGGTTTCCCCCTTCGTGCCCGGTTAACCGTGTCCGTGGCTCCGTTTCCAGCTCCCGCCACCTCGCACGCAGCATGAAGATTTCCTTCACTACGCGCTCCTGCACACCTCACGACAAGGTTTATGAGACCTATCCGATCGGAGTTGCTTTCGACGACAGCTCGGAAGCCGTCACCCGAATCCAGGTGTCTGCTCTCGCCATTGACTACTCCACCGCTTCCGACCGAGGCCTTGGGTTAACGCCAAGTCCGTTCAGCCTTCCCCTTGCCGTATAGTCTTCGTCTCAGATCCTGCAGACTACCGGACGCTTTTATCATTTCGCCCCTGCCTCACTGTGTTGACCAAGACTTCATGTGCAGCAAGGCTCCTTCGCTCCACGGGCGTTACCCCGCTTCCTCACTACTACGAACCTAGCCGCCATCCTCTCGCCTTCCACCGATTTCCTGGTTTTCGCCAGTTATACGGCTTCCCTGCTCCGCCAATTTCTCGACGGGACGAGGAGGGCTTCTCCAGTTGCTTAGCATGCCCTTGTCACCGTGCTGTCCCTAGCACCCCGCCGGAGTGAACTGGCGCTGCAGTCAGTCTGCGCCAGGCCATGCTGCCTTCACCCGTGGAAAGAGGGTTCGGCCTCCGGGGTTTTAGCTTTTCGAGGCCACCTATGGGTTCACTTTTGTTACGGCCCGGTGACTTGCTCACCATCCCAAGGATGGCTTTGTCAGTTGGCTTCATCGGCTTCGTTTCCTCCACACGGATGCAACCCAAGCTACGGGGCTCTGACTTTTACCCCGGTGGGACTGTCTCCCACTGAACATGCCAGCCTTGACTGGACACACTTACCACTAGCTATCCGTCAGCGCTAGGATAGGACCGTTGTGATCGGGTCCACCATCTCCCACTACAAGATCCTCACCAAGCTCGGCGAGGGCGGCATGGGTGTCGATAACCTCAACCTCAACCTCTAACCGCGCCACGCGGCCGGTTTTTGCCCTGCGGGCTGGGTTGTGGTCTTCGATGGGAAGGGTGTACGATGTGCTGACGAATGAGTTGACTGGAGGGTGTGATGAGACAGCAAGCAAGATTTGCGCGACAAGCGGGATTCGTACTGGCGATGGGGCTTTTGATCGCGGGGGTGGGCGCGGTGGCGCCGGCGAGGGCGCAGCAGATTACCTCACCGAAAGAGTTTTTTGGCTTCCAGTTGGGCAGCGACCGCAAGATGGCGCGCTGGGACAAGATTGTCGA
>CBDCYS010000058.1:0-165462 GCA_965224215.1 Bryobacterales bacterium
GCGTGGAGGCAACACGGAGGAAGTCGCGCAGACCCAGTTTACTCTGGCGCTTTCGCTCCGCGACGCGAATCGCATGGTAGAAGCTCGGAAATTCGCGCAAGACGCTTGCAGCAACTTCAAGAAGCTCCCGGACTGCGATCCCGAGCTGATGAAGCGCGCTGAGCGAAGCCTTGAATCGATCGAGCAGAAGATTGGCGAGGCGAGGCAGGCAAAGCTCGACCAGCATTGAGACCGCGGGCACAGAGAGCGCCTGCCAGCGTAGCCTCTTCGGGGTCCGACCTGACAAGTTTTAGCGGCGAACGCGGAACACCGGGCTAGGCTGGGCGGCTCAAGCGGAGCCCGCACAGGCAGGGCCGTTGCAAGCCCAATCTCTTCATGTAAACGAGCCCTGAGGGCGTTTCTCACGAGCCGGCGCGGATGCCGCCTACTCGTCGGGCTCTGGGTCCGGCTTGGAGGTGGCGCGCCTTCGAAGGCGCGCCAAGCTGGTCGATATTCGTGATCGCTTGCGCTCGGGCGGCTTTTCCTCGGGCGTGCCGGGAGTGGGGGGAGACTCACTTCTTTCCGCACTGCCTGCACTGGAAGACGCTTCGCGACTCGAGTCCGGCCGCTCCGCTGCCGCTGCTGTCGAGTTTTCGCTCTCTGGCGCAGCCGCCTCTTCGGCAGCCTGCGTTGGCTCTGGCGCTGAGCCGCCCGGCCCCGAGTCGGCGGGCGCTCCCTCGGAAGCTGCTTCCGGAGCCTCTGAATCCGGGGCAGCTTCTATTGGCGAATCGCCTTCTGCTGCCGTAGCATCGGCATCTCTAGGCTCGCTGCTGGATGACCTAGCGGAAGCACTCCGCGAGGTGGACTTTCGAGGACGCCGGGTCCGGGGACGTTTCTTCGGCGCCGGCCGAGCCCCCGCTTCTTCATCCACACTCGACTCATCTGCTGCCGCGGCCGGCTTGGCTGCGACCTTTTTCCTCGGCCGTTTCGGCAGGTTCGCAAGCTCATCTCCGGCGCGGAACAGCAAGCTAGCTGATGAATCCGTTTCGCCGCGAACAATGCCCTTATCCTGGGCGAAGTTCAGCAATTCCACGAACTCGGAAAAACCGTAGTCGGTCTCATTGAAGTCCGGTTCAACAGCCTTTACCAGCGCCCTCAACTCTCGAGCCGGAATGCCCATTTTCAGCAGCTCGAGATTGGCTTGCAGTACTTCTCCCAGCAGGGCGATCGCATCTTCAGGACCCGTCTCCGCTTCGACTTCGAGGTCTTCGGCTTCCGATTTCCTCTCGACGACATGGTGACCGTCAATCGTCGTCAGCGAGAGAATGCCCTCGGCGACGAGTTTCTGAATGAAATTCGAGAAGGATGAGCCGCCGTAGTCTCGTTCAGTAAAGGAGGAGTCAAGTTGAAGCACGGTACTTTTCAGCAGCCCGAGCTGCGGCTGGACGCCGCGCCGGTCGAGCGCACTCAGAGCGCGGTCAATCAGCGGGATCGCCTTTGACAGCGGCAAGGACCGGGCGCTTCGGCCACGCTGCGAGGAGCCTCCTCCCCGGCGTGAACGCGGAGCACTTTGGTCTAGCAGCGACTCGTAACTGATGAACTCGTGACAGTTCCTTTGCAGAATCGTACTCGTGAAGGCCTTGCCGCCTACGATATAGACCCGTTTGTTGTACTGCTTCAGCTTGTTGACCAGGGCCATGAAATCGCTGTCGCCGCTGATGATGGCGAAAGCGTTGATGTGATCGCGAGTGAACGCCATCTCCAACGCGTCGAGCGCCAAATTGATGTCGGCGCCATTCTTGTCTCCACGCGGCGTCGTGTCACGCTGGACCATCTGGACGCCGTTTTCACTGCACTTGCGCGCCTCCGCTTGCTGGCGGCCCCAGTTGGCGTAGGCAATCTTCGCGGCGATCTCCCCGCGTTCCTTGATGCCGTCCAGGACGCACTTCACGTCGAACTCGCGATTGAGCGTTGATTTGACGCCGATCTCGATATTGTCGAAGTCAATGAATACTGCAAAGTTTAATCTTTCGGTTTCCACTAGGTTCATTATAGTTCGCCGCCGCTTCAAACGAATCAGGCGGGAAGTTATACAGCTCAAGATGGAGTCTGAAAAGAGGGATCGGCGCAGGCACGGGACGATCCGGAAAATGATTCAATCTCGGGCCACAGTATGGGGAATGCAAATCCAGTTCAGCGCTTGGCCTGCAGCGCTGTGTCCCACCCTGCGATTTGTGAAATCACAGCCGCTTACGCAGCCACAGGCTTGCTGAGATGGGGTCTCAGCAACAGGTTAACCACGATCAGCAGAAAAGACATCGCGGGAAGCAATAGAAGCGCGGTGTTGAGGCTGGCGCGTTCAGCCACGAAGCCGATGATGTAAGAACTCAGCGTCAAACCGATCCAGCCGGCAGTGATGACGATGCCCATGGCCGTTGCCGTCATCTTCGTGAAGACATTGCCGCAAATTCCCAAGGTCGTGGGAAACATCGGAGCCATCGCCAGCCCCGCAACAAACACGGACACTCCAACCAGTATTGGATCTCCAACAATGAGCATGGCGGAGGTCGTCACAAGCATGGCGGCCGAGGCCCACAACGTCACTTTGATCTCCGCGACGCCCAGCAAGATTCTCGACACGATGACCCGCCCGACCAGCAATCCCAGCGCGAATCCCCAAGAGAGCACGTTGCGGGCATAGCTGAGTTCGACACCCTGTTCATCGACGAGGTATTTCACCAGCCAATTAAACACGCCCACTTCACACGCCACGTAAAGAAACAGCATCAGGCTGAGCAGATAAAGGGCTGGCTGCCGCAGCAAAGCGGGAGCCTCGGCGGCGACAAAGCCTCGCTCACCAGTCGGCGGTGGCATGGGAGTGGCCACGTTGACCAGCAAGGTGACCGCCGCGAACACTGTTAGCGCAATCGAGAGGGAGTAGGTCGAACTCAGCGCGCCGACATTGGCGGCCAGCAGCGGCGTGATCATCGTGCCGAGCCCGAAAAACATGTTGAGCAGGTTCAGCGCGGACGATCTTTTCTCCTCGCTGATTTCGCTGATCAAGGCGTTTGAGCCGGTAACCAGCATCCCGCCGCCTAGCCCGAGTATCAGCATCGAGAGCAGAGCGAACTCGTAGCTTTCGGTGTAAATCAGCCCGGCCAGGCCAACGGTGATACCCGCCAGCCCGGCTACGATCCCGGTCTTCTTGCCCTTGTTGTCGACGATCGGCCCAACCGCTACCGAGGCAATCATCAGACCTAGTGCTTGCATCGTGGCGATTAAGCCACTCTGCTCGGCGCTGAGACCGAATTTCTCGCCTAGCTCCGGCAGGACGGTACCCAGCAGAGCAGCGATCAGCCCGTAGGTCAGAATCCCGAGAATCATCGCCGGGATCAATCTGGATTTCGAGTAGGTCTGGCTCATCGAATCGTTAGCCTCTCTGGATACGAGCCACAGAGCTGCTCCTTTTGTACAGATCGCAAGTTAGGCTGGGGTGCTAACCGAAGTAGTAGCGCTGGTTTTCCTGGTCCCAGAAGACCTTCTTCTCTTTGCGGTAGGACATTGTAGCCAAGTGGCCGGTCACCGCCGCTTCGTGGCCCGTCTGCGCCGGGCAGTTCAGCTCCGCCGTCCCTTTGATGGCGTCGATGAAGTTCTTCAGATGCGCGTTGGTTGGATTGCCTTGGCCCAGGTCCTTGCGGCTGCTGATGTGGATCTCCGGTCGGGCCGCAACGTCATCGGGGGCTCCACGGTATTTCTCGGGATAGACGTACAGGTCGGTGAGGCCCATGATCTCCATGGTCCCTTCACTGCCGAAGAGCTGCTCGCCGTAGGAGTAGTGCGAGTTGCGGAACATCGCGCTGTAGTTGAGGTGAAAGTTGTCCGGGTACTCGAACCCGGCCGTCACGGTGTCGGGGACTTCTCGGTCGTCTTGGGGCCAGCAATGGATTCCGCCGTTGCACATCACCGATTTGCAGTGGGTGCGTCCGGTGATCATATGAATGGCGTCGGTCTGATGCACGAGAAGGTCGGTCGAGATGCCGCCGGAGTAGTCCCAGTAGAGCCGCCACTGGAAGTAGCGCTGCTTGTTGAAATCCGTTTTCGCGGCGGTACCGAGAAACTTTTCGTAGTCGGTGTTGTCCGGCGTCGAGTCGCCCGGGATCTTGTAGCGCCAGGCCGGGAACGTATCCGGGCTGTTGCGGTACCAAAACGCGCGCGCGTAGGCTACATCGCCTAAAACCCCTGATTCATAGATTTCCTTGGCCTTTTGGTAGAGCAGAGCGCTGCGCCGCTGCGTGCCGACCTGAAACTTTTTGCCGCTCTTCTTGACGGCGGCGAGGATGTCATAGCCTTCCTCGATGGTGTGTGTGAGGGGTTTCTCGCAGTAGACGTGCTTTCCGGCCTCGAGCGCCGCGATGGCCATATCGCGATGCAGGTGCTCGGGCGTCATGATGACGACCGCATCGATCGATTTGTCCCCGAGCATCTTGTAATAGTCGTCATAGGCGTCCGGAGACGACTTTTGTTCGGTGGCAACATCGTCCTTTGCCTTGGCCAGGCGAGGAGCGAAGGCGTCGCAGACGGCCTTGATATGCGCGTCGTCCTTCGCGACTTTCATCATGGTCTTGACGTGGCGGCCACCTCGATTGCCGAAGCCGACCCATCCCAGGTTCACTTTGCTCCCCGACGCCTGGGCGCTGAGAAAGGCCGGAGCGGCGGCTAGCGCGGCGGAACTATTGACAAATGAACGGCGCGAAATCGTTGGCATGATCTTTTATCCCTTTTTCCTTACTGCCTTACTGCTTACTGGTTTTTCCTTACTGATTGATACGACGCTGGCGGTTGCCATGAGTACAACCGGCGGGCAAAGCAGCGTTGCCTCACTGCCGATTCGCCGAGACCACGCGGGACTAAGGCCAGCGGCAGGCAGTCCTCCGAAGCTCAGTTGAGAATATCAGTTCGATTTGGAGGAGGCAAGCCGTCACCGGCGTACTTGTCGTCACCGGCGTACTTCGAATCCACGCCGGAGCGTCCCAGTGGTTCACTGAAGGTCAATGTCTCTAGCCTCCCGCTTTCCAGTGAAGCGGTTAGGCTTGCCCAACTCGACCACACGCACCTTCGCCCCGGGCCCGAGCCACTCAGCCACCTGCCTGCCGGCTGAGGTGAAGATTCCGGTTTCCCTCCAGGGGTAAACGCCCAACGCTTCCTCGCACCAACTCGCAATCTGTATCGTCCCCCCTGGACTCGTGGCGCGCTGGACCGTCGGGGGCAGATCGGCGATCCGCTCTTGGTCGATCTGAATGAATCCCTCTTTCGAACTGCCGGCATACAACGAAAACCCCAAGGGTGAATCCCATATTCCGGTCACAGCCAAGATTGGAAAAACCGCAATTAGCACCGCGCAGACCCGGGTTGACAAATGGCGGTGCCAGAGCAACCCGAGCGTCCACTCGTCCTTTTGCCGAAACAACAAGAGCAGAAAAACAACCATGGCGATGTTCCACGGCCAGACCACCGAGTTAAGATCCACGCCGGCGGGGCCGAGCCAAACAACGAGCAAGACATGCATGGAGATGAGGAAATAGGCGGCCCATCGACGTGTTTTCTGAAACGCCAGCAGCATACCGGAGGCGCATTCGGCCGCAGCCATTGAGAGCGCTATCGGTACCGTATTCTCAGCAGTGAGCCATTCGATGCTGAGCTGGAACCGTTGCAGCATGGGACTGAGCAAAGAAGCGAGCAGAACGGCGAAACTGTAGTGGAACTTTTGTAGCCCCGCGAAAAAATACATGCAGATCAGGTAGATCCGGCAAAGATCAAGCACCTGAGTTTGAGCGGCTGGTTTGCCGGTTTCCTTGCGCTGGGCATAAAGCAACGCAGCTAGCAGGACGGCGTAGAGAATCATCCAAGGCTGCCAGCGCATTTGATCGAAAATCAGGAGGATTCCCAACATCACTAGAAAAGCTTGGATCCAGCGATGTGGCCGGGACGCGACGGCAACTCCGACGAGAGACGCGAGAGTCACGATCAGTAGAAAGTAGTCGAGCGGAAAGGGAGGCTGGGGAATCCAAGCGAAAAGCGGAGTGGGGGGAAAGAGCCGGTCGCTGTTCAACCAAAGTCTTGGCGAACAGAGCATTCCAACCAGTGCGGCTGATGCCACAGCCGGACGCAAGAGGGCCGTGACGCTTCGTTCCCGCGGCGTTGCCACATTTCTTGCAGGAAGCGTGCGCCTACGCATGAACGCCTTCTGGACTCATTCGAGACGGTGAATTCAGTGGAAAGGAAAAGCGTGAGAAGCTACGCCTGCCATGCATCAGGTATGAATGAAACAGCCTGACAAGAAACACATTGGACTCAGCAGCCGGCCTACGCTCGCTCGATAATCCGGCCCGCGTAGCCTCCATCGGATTGCCACGCTAAATCCGGTGGGGCCAAAGCGTGGCCTCTATGGTGCGCCCACCCCGATCAGGACGGGGCCGCTGACAGCGTCGCCGGTTTGGAACGTTACGTTGTACATGCCCGGCGGGACATTCGGGACCACGAAGTTCAGTTGCTGCAGTCCCGGCGTGAAGCCCGGTGCTAATCCGGCGAACAGCACTCTCGCCTGCGCACCGGCGCCCTGCGCCACGTGTTGCCCCTCCTTGAGAGAGGCGGCGGCAGCGGGGTCGAGTTGCACCAGCACCGGCTCGACCAGCGGATTGAGTTCGGTCGTCGAGGCCGACTCGGTGATCGCCATCATGGTCTGCGGCGTGCCAAACTGCGTGCCGAAGGACTGGATCACCGTGCCCGGCGTATACGTCACGCCCGCCTGGTTGAACACGCCCGTTGAGCTGATGAACGCTCCGTAGCCGTTGTTGGCGAAACAAGCGGGCCAGTAGGGTTGCACATTGATGTCGTAGTAATAGGATTCCACGCCGCGGTAGATGAGGCAGAAACGAGCGGGTCCGACGGGAACGTCGTAGGGGAACACCCAGTTCGACTGGCTCTTGCTGCCGAACAACGGCACGCAGTTGTAACGCTTATCGTCGGAGCCCAGCACGTAAGCTTCGAGCCCGTCGAGTTCCGTACTGAAGGTGGCGCCCGGGCCCAGCTCAAAGATTGTCAGGTTGCGGTGACCGACCCAATGGCCGAAGACCGACAACAAGCCGCCGGGCGAGATGCAGCCGGGGCGAAAGCTGGCCGCGTCGGTGATGGCGCAAATCAGCGGCTTCTTCCACTTGACCAGCACGCCGTCCCAGGGTCCGCCGGCGAACGCCGACTGGAAGGCGCCATCGACAATCGGGAAATCATTGCCGTTCGTGTAGCCCACGATGAACGGGTTGCCCCAGTGGTCGAGGGTGATGCCGCGCGAGAAATCGTTGCCGCGGCCGCCCCAGCGGTAACCGTAGCGGCGCAAGGCGCCGTCGGGAGTGCGGATGCAGTTGTACATGACGATGTCGTAGCCGCCTGCTGCCGGCGACTGCACTTCGCCCGCGGATTCAAACGTTGAGGGTTGACGTCGCTGCTGCCGGCGAAGAAGTAGTCGTCCTTTAGACCGGGGATCAGGTCTTCGAAGTTCGTTGTGCCTCCGGGTCCGCCGACGGCTTCGTTGCTGATCAGCTCCAGCGGCCCACCCGCGCGGTCGTAGCGAAACGTCAGCCACCACGAGTTGAACAGGTTGGTGCCGGAGGCGTTGCGAACACCTTCTAGGCTCGTCGCGTCTCCGGTGACCGATTGGATGATGTTGTGGACGCCGTCTCGGTCGTGGATGGCAATCGCCGGCCCGCCAAAAGTGGAGCCTCCGTTTGTGTCGTGTTTCGTGATGTCGTGGAGTTCAAAATCGCCGTCGAGGGCCATTCGAAGCATTGCTAAGATCGCCGCTTGTTGATCCGTGCCGCTTACAACAGCGTGGTATTCGCCACCTTCGGGGGGCAAGGCAACGTCGAGTCCGCTGACGGTCGGGAACTGGTCTTCGGGCCCACCAAACGACAGGACTCTGAGCGGCTGGATGATCTCGGTCCCGGCGCCGAGCCGGCCGGAACCGATAACGATATCCTGGGTCCTCCCGCGCTTGTCAATACCCGTAATCACGAAGTCGACAAGAGAAAAGTCCTGCGTCTTACCGGCCGCCGCCGAAGGCATTGGCGGGACAGGTTTGATAGCCTCGATAGCGCCAAGGAAACCGCCTCCCGGAAGGGTCTGATTCAGACCCGGGCCGCCGGTGCTCCATACGGTGACATCGCCCGATTTGAAACCGTCTACGAAAATGTCACCTGGTTGAGGTGCCGGGATAAAGAAACCCCGGAGATCGTCTGCTAATTCAGTGGATTCCAATAGACTTCCCACCACGCCGCGGCAGAGATTGTTCTGCGCGGCGCCGGGAGGGCCGGAGCGCAGCGCGGCGGCGCCCGGGACAGTCGCTTCCCGGGCGGGGAAATCCGGCGAGAATGTGCTGCCGGCATACATCAAGTATTTGCGGCCATTCTTTTCGACCAGCGTCATGGCGCGAATGATGTCAGCGGCGCCGCCCCCGATCACCATCGTGCCGAGCGAACGCCATTCGGTGCCGGCAATGTTGTCGATCAGAGCCTGATCGGGTCTTGCGGGTGAGAGGCCCGCTGTGTCTTCCGGGTGAACTTCCAGCACTCCGGAAATGAACATGTCGAAGTTCTCTTCCGACTGCCCCGGGCCGGGAAGAGTCGTGCCGCTCGTGACTTGGCCTCCAAACCAAAAGACTTCCAGATCGGTCGCCGGATCGACGAGGTCGGCGACAACCGCATTGACGATGTCGAAGCCCGAGCCGCCAAAGAGCGAGGAGAGCACCACGGCCGGGTCGATCACCAGCGGCAGATCCGGCCGGTACTCGGCCAGCTCGAACGTGACGGCTCCGTCATCGAGTCTGTAGCTTGCTTCAATCGGTTCACGGCGGCCGCCGACATCCTGATAGACGTAGGGCTTGGCGTGGCGCAACGCTCCCAATTCGGTCGAGAGGACCAGACTGCCGTCCGCATCCAGCACGGTAGCGGCAACTCCCTCGAAGCTGAATCGAATCCGCGACGGATCGGCGCCCGGTTTGACGACAAAGTCGTACTCGAGTCCCTGGCCCTTGCCGTAGTAAACCAAGTCGATCCCGTCATACACTTCCTGGTAACGCACCCGCTTGTAGTGTTTGACCGTTTGCTTCCACTCGCCGCTTTCCCGTTGCCGAACATAAGTCGTGGCATGCCGCTCCAACTGCTCGCCCGCCGCGTGCGGGTCCGGATTCGCGCCCGCCAGGTTCATGTGGACGCCCCACTGTTTCACGGTCTCGGGATGATCGAGGCTCGCCGGCAGCGTGTGATCGCGCGATTCCTCGGGAATGAACGGCATGCCCATCACGAGCCCGTTCTTTCGAAGGAAATAGGTTGCCCCGTGCCCACGTGACATGAACTGCGCGGCGGGGTCGGTCTGCCCGAGGTTCTCCTCGAAGCTGAGATCCATCTTGCTGAGATCGGCCATGCCGGGCGAAGCTAGTTGCTCCGGCAATTGGCGGGCCGATTGGGTCGGTTCATTCGACGAAGTAACGATCCAAAGACCGCAGGCGGTCAGCAAGGTTAGCGCCGAAAGAAAAACAATTCGTCTATTGTGAGTTTCATTGGGGTTCGTCCAGTCCCAAAGTCTACTACAAACCGGACCCGACGCAGGAGGGCGTTGACAGGGCGGTGACGCTCCATTCCTGCGGCGCTGGAAGCTTCCCTATCGCCCGCGGACGCCTACTCATGCCGGCGTTCAGGACTTATTCGTAGATACTGTGTTCGAGGGAAATGAACAGCCTGAGACCCTACGCCCCGCCGATGCGGCTACGATCCAAATCGCGGCAGATCCTTGCTAGTCGGAGCCCTTGCTCGCCGACAGCATCTTGTCGATTGCGGTTTTGAAGCTCGGGAAGGCCTGGGCGCCTCGAATGTACTCCGTCGCCGTTATCTTTTCGGAGTTTGATGGGTCGGTCAACCCCAAAAAGAAGCTCGGTGTGCCTCTGACGCCGGCCTTGGCCCCTTCCGCGGCATCGGTTTTTACCCGTTCGGTGTATTTACCGCTGCTCAAGCAATCCTTGAACTGAGCACCTTCCAAACTCTCGGCCTCGGCGTGGGCCTGCAGGTCTTCGTCGGATAGCTTACGTTGATCGCGGAAGATTCGATCGTGGACTTCCCAATATTTTCCCTGGTCACCGGCACAAAGCGCGGCCTCGGAGGCCTTCGTGGCGCGAGCATGAATACTCACGAGAGGGAACTGCCTCATGACGTATTTGACCTTGCCCGTGTCGACGTAGTCTTTCTTGATTTGCGGCAGGACGCCGTTGAAATGCCGCTTACAGAACGGACATTGGTAGTCAGTAAACTCGACGAGGGTCAGCTTGGCGTTGGCGTCTCCGAGAAACGGCGCTCCTTTAATGCTCACGTCCTGGGGCTTGAAGGGCGCCGGCGCGTTGGGCCGCAGCCGCGGCTTTTGCAGCAGTTGCTTGATCTCGGCAAGATCCTTCTGGATGGCTTGCTGCCCGGCTTTGAGGGCGTCAATCTCTTTCCGCAGTGCTTGGTCATCGGGAGCAGGCTGAGCCGTCCCCGCGCTTCCGCAAAGCAGCAACAGTCCGACAACCCAGAGGCTAATCCGTTCATTCTTATGGCCCATCGTCATCATTCGCCTCACCCTTTTCTGTCCTGAGCTTATCACGTTTGACCCCTTTCTCCGCGCCCTATCGCGTGATTCTGAACGTCCCATCCGGCAACTGCCACGACGGCCCTTGCTCGACGAAAGGCATCTCCAGCACTTTCGCGAGTGTCACATCCTCGGGCTTGTTATGGGCCGGCACACCGATCGTCAGCTCTTCCGGGGGGACGTCGACTCGAAGGGTTCCATGGATACGGTCCCAGCACGAAAAGCTGCTGGACCAGTTCGAATCGCTCTCTTCTTGAACGTCGGAGTGGTGAATCGCATGCATCCGCGGGGTGATGAGTACTCTCCCGATCAGGCGTTCGCTCTTGGCTGACAGCCGGACATTCGAATGGTGGAAGAGGATGGAGAGCACAAGCGCCGTCTGCCAAATCGAAAAAGCAAGAGGGGACACCCCGATCCCTACGACTTGTAGCGCCCGCCAGCCCACCGACAGGCTGACCTCTCCGAAGTGGAAGCGGAGCGCGGTTGAGGCGTCCATGTCCAGATCAACGTGATGCGGCTGATGAAAGCGCCACAGAAAGCGGTTCTTGTGACACTGCACATGCCAATGGTAGAGCGTGTAGTCGAGCGCCAGAACGGCCAGCGGGATCTCAAGCCAAGCCGGGAGGGAAAGTCTTTTCAAGATCCCCCAGCGGCGTTTTTCGGCTAGCCGCGCCAGACGCAAGGCGACCGGTACCTCGGCAAATTCGACGGCCAAGCCGGCGATTCCAGCGATCGCAAGGTTGCGGGCTGTGCGAAGCGCCTTTGACTCTCGCGAGCGGCGCGCGGGAGAGCGCAACTCTCGCCAGAGCAGCCAGCCGCACAGGCCGACAACGAGTGGAATTTTCACCCAAACGGGGACTTCCTTATCCTTCATACGTCTAGCGTGACCCGAGAATCGGAGGCGCGGGTGAACCGATTTCGCGACAACCAACGCGACAACCAAGATGTCGTGCGCAAAGAATCGGGGTTGACTATCCCGCGCGGTTGACTATCCCGCAGTTCACTATCCCGCGGTTCACTATCTACTATAGGTTTACTTATCAAAATGATAAGCGCCCTTAGCCAGGCTCCGCTTTAGGCGTCCGAGCGGCTCTTGTCGAGCTGTTGAGCTGATTACGAGACTTCCCCATTGTCCCGACGGACCGCTGCGGTAAGCAGAAAGCAGTAGCTCTCACGAGGCGGAACCGATGCGGGCAAGGGCCCGTCCCTCCGGGCTTGTGGAGCCTGTGGTGCGCCAGAAGGCCCGCTGGTCCGATGGACTCTTCAAGGCTGGAGTGCTGGCGAAGCCGCGTACCTTCAACTGATCTTTTCGAGACGGGTTTTCGCGGAGTTTTCCCGAATAAACTGAAGACAGCCCTCCGCGGGAAGCGGCGCGCAGATGGCACGTCCTTGAACTTCATCGCAAGCCTTCTGCCTCAAGAACGCCAGTTGTGATTCTGTTTCGACACCCTCGAAAACAACATTGAGCCCCAGGCTGTGAGCGAGAGCGATCACACCTGAACAGATGGCGGCGTCGCTTGGGTCAGTGGCGATCTCGCGTATAAACGACTCGTCGATCTTGAGAGTACTAATTGGAAAACGCCTCAGGTAGGTGAGCGAGGAATACCCGGTGCCGAAATCATCGAGCGAGATCTCGACCCCCTTGGAATAGAGCCGATACAGGGGCTTTATGGTCGAGTCGGCATTTTCCATCAAGGCACTTTCTGTTAGTTCGATACGCAGCAATCTCGGGTCGAGGCCTGTTTCGTCCAGGATGGCCGTGATCGCTTCGTGCAGATCTTCATGCTTGATGTGCCGAGGGGAGATGTTCACTGATATGGGGATCTCGAGTCCGGCCTCCTTCCAGGCCTTGGCTTGCTCACAGGCTGTGCGCAGCACCCATGCGCTCATCGGAATGATGAGACCCGTGTCCTCGGCAACCGGAATGAACTCACCGGGAAGTACCATGCCCCGCTCCGGATGCCGCCAACGAATCAGCGCTTCGCAACTCGTGACTTGGAGTGTTTGGAGTGAGACAATCGGCTGGTAATAAAGCAGAAACTCCTCTCGATCGAGAGCCCGGCGAAGAGCGGTTTCCAGCTGCAGCAGTTCCACCGCATACAGATGCATCACTTGGTCGAATTTCTCGTATCGCGCTCTGCCCAGCGATTTGGCGCGGTACATTGCCGTGTCGGCATTTCGAATTAATTCCACGGCTGTCTCCTGGTCACCCGTGCCGAAGGCAATACCGATGCTGGCGGCCGTGAAGACTTCCTGGTCCCCAACGATAAACGGCTCGGAGAGTTCCTTTTGCAGGCGGTCCGCGATTTGGGTCGCCAAGGATTCGTTCGCAATGTCTTCCAATAGAATCGCGAACTCGTCACCTCCGAGGCGGGCGACGACGTCATCGGGGCGCACCAAGGTCCTGAGCCGGTGGGCGATGCCGACGAGCAACTGATCGCCGACAACGTGACCGAGACTGTCGTTAACTACCTTAAAGCGGTCGACGTCCAGGAATAGTACCGCGAACAGTCCCTCGTCATTTCGGGTTGCTCGCCTGCTGGCCGTTTCGAGCCGCCTCATGAAATAAGTCCGATTCGGCAGCGCCGTCAGGGGATCGTGCAGGGCGTCATGGAGTAACTGGTTCTCAGCTCGCTTCCGGGCCGTAATATCTGTCTGGGAACCCGCCAGGCGAATCGCCTTGCCGGACTCGTCCCGGACGGCGGCCCCGCGGCTGAGCATCCAGCGGTAGGCCCCGTCCCGATGCAAAACGCGATGCTCGCATTCGAATTGGATCGTTTTCCCCTCCACGTGATTCTCAAGCTGCGAGAGGAGTTGTGGCAGGTCTTCCGGGTGAACCCGACTAAACCACTCCTTGGTCCGGCATTCGATTTCGCTTTCGGAGTACCCCAGCCCAACCTTCCATCTGGGCGAGTAGTAGATCTCTTCGGTCAGCAAATTCCAATCCCAGAGGCCATCGTTCACCGCCCGGGCCGCCAGCGCGTACCGCTGTTCGCTTTCGCGCAGCGCTTCCTCGGCGCCCTTGCGCTCCGAGATATCCCGAACAATAGCCGTAAACATCCGCCGGTCATCAAGCTCCATTTGGCTGATCGTCAGCTCGATCGGAAAGCTCGTACCGTCTTTTCGTTTGCCCGTAATCTCACGTCCGCCGTTGGATGGATCCTTGATGATCTTGGCCGGGGCATTGTGTCCGGGCTCATATTCGACGCACGCCGGCATGAGTTCGTCAATGCGGCGTCCACTTGCATCCTGGGCCGGGTAACCGAATAGACGCTCCGCGCCGGGGTTAAACGTCTCGACCACGCCTAGCTTGTCGAAGGTGATGATCCCGTCTGGCGCCTGATCGATAACTCCGCGAATTCGGGCCTCGCTTTCCCGAACGCGCTTGGTCATCAACTCAGCCATTGCCAGGGCGCTGGATCGGGTGGAGGACAGAACCAGGCCGATGTCGAACAACAGAACACTCATAGCAAAGCCCCCGAGCAGGACTTGGGCGGGTTGGTTTTCCCAGCTCGCCGGCTCGAATTCGCTGTTCGCGGCGAACGACAGTGTCCACGTCGCATCACCGAGCTGAATCGATTCGACGTGGCGGCGCTTGACCCGGTAGCCTTCCTTACCGGCATCCAGGACGCCGTCTCGATCGTATATGAGCTGAACCGGATCTACTTCGTCGCCGGCAAAGACCTCTAGATCAACCCCAATTGAACCCTCATCGGTAAGCTCACCGAGGATTACCGTCGCCGGGATCAGCGTGCTGACCCACCCACGAAGGGTCGATCTCCTTTCCTCAACCGACCGGCCTTAGCCTCCGCTGCGTAAACCGGCGCTGTGTAAACCGGCGCCAGGCAAAGGATTCCAGACTCGTCTTCGTCGAGGAGCCAGCCCGGACCGACGTATCCCATCGAGACCGAACCCGAGTCCCGCGCCCGTTCAGCGAGCCTGCGGAGGTCCGGTACAGAACCCAAATCGAAGCCGAGACGGCCCGCATTGAGTGGCATGGGTTCGACGTGGCGGATAGGCAAGGAGTCCATGCCGGAACCGCCGGGATAGACGTGATAGTCCCCCTGGTAGTCGGCGCTAAGAGCTTGCTCAAAGGCGCCCAGTTGATCGCTGGGAACCCGCTCGATAAAACCAACGTACTCAACGGAGGCTGAATCATGGAGGCTCAGAGCTTGGACGAAGCGGCTCCAATCACGTTTCCCTCTCACCCCGAACGACTGAAGTGCCGCCTGGATCGACCGCGACATATCCGCGTGATAGTCCATCCTTTCGAGCAGCCGTCGACGGAAACGCTCAACCTTCTGATCAAACCGGGCTTGGTCGAACTCGTTCACGCGGGTCTGCGTGATGTGCCACAGCAGCACTGTTGCAAGCATGGACACCGCGAGGATGGCCCAGGGTGCAAAGCTTTTCTTAAGCCGCCGAATGGGGTCCTCGGCCTGCCGGTGACCTGGGTAGCGGCTTACCGCCACGAGTAGGACGATCACTAGCGCCACAATGACATTGAAGCTCACCATCAGTTGCTGAAGCTGGTGGAGCGGCTGGAAAGCTTCCTGGAAATCCATCTCGGTGGCAAGGCCAATACCTAACTCGGGCAACAAGCACCAAGCGCCGACCACCTGGCTCCCAAACCGGCCGCGATATCCGCTGATATCAACGGTAACCTTTGCCAACCCCGGCACTATCTTGCCGTCACGGCCGGCCGCTGCGTAAGGCAAGCCATCGAAGACGGGGTAGCGCGGAATATTGGCTGGATCCAGCAATGGAAGCTCCGGACCGTGATCAGTGAGCCATTCTCGATTCCCCGAATAGGCGTCGGTCCGGCCCGTTCGGCCCAACCGCCCCTGCCTGAGTAGGTTCTTGAGGTTGGTGTTCGAATTCAGGCGAAAGCCAAGTGCCCCAATTACATCGCCGGAGCGTCCCCTGACCGGCACGGCGACCAGTAGTTCACTTCCGTTTCTCGCGGCGAGCGCAGTAGGTCCCGGCTCTCCAGATCCACGCGGTAGAGGGCGAAGCCCCACCTGTCCGTCCATGGCGGAGCGCAGGGCGGAGCCTTGATGAAGCCCTAAAGCTTCTCCCACAAGGGTTCTATCGGTCGCCGCCGCAACGAATCCGTCGGGAGCGATCAGCACAAAGCTGTCGAGCTGAACGGCGGACTCCGCCAAAAGGCCGTCCGATCTTTCCAGCGCTCCCTGAAGCTGAGTTACTGCTGGGTTGGCCAACAATCCGTCGCGGCTGCGCGAACTGTCGAGCAGCTGTTCAACCAGCTCACTCACTCCAGGCGAATTCGCGCGCCACACAGCTTCCGCCCGCACGCTCGATGCCCAGCTCCGCAATGAACTGCGCGTCGTCTCCAAGACCGAGAGCAGCAGGCCCCGAAGTTCCGCCTCCCGTTCGGCACGATGAAGACCGACGACCCACCATCGAGCCAGCAATAAAAAGACGATGGCGGCAAGAGCAGAAATTAGTATTCGAGTGCGGGGGCGGCGGAGAGGTTCCACCAGGCGCGACGCAGCGCGGAGGAGAGGTCTTAGTAATGTAATGTTCGACATCCCAGCCCAGCACCACGCGAACTGAAAGGCTCGTTTTGCGACAAGCAACAAGGGGGGGGACTATGGCGGGCGGAAGAAAGTCCTACCCTGAGTCATATCAGCTGACCCGTTGCACTTCTACCTCGCTTGCAGCAACCGAACTTCCCCTCGTCTTCGGGAGGGCAGCTCACTCCTGCCCATGTTTCGGTGCGCCAGTACCTAGAATACTGTTGTCTGTGTGGCTACCTTCATAGGTGAACTACCGAGATTTTAAGTGTTTTAGTACTTGGTTATAGAACCCTGTGGTAATAAAGTAGTAGATGGGTATCCGGTTGACTCAGGTAGCCCCAATATCTTGTGGTTTGGGGATTTTCTTGGGTTCTGTAACCGGGTGAACAATCATCTTGTAAGTCGCCGGATCCACGGCTACCGCCTGCTGGACGAGCCGATAGAAGAGTTTGCCGCGGCTTTTGGATTTGCGGCGGTTGAAACGGAAGGTGAACTCGTCCAGGTGTAGTCCAGATGTTTGTGGCTCACGGCGCCCTGATGGGTGCCCAGCAGCCAGCGCTTGAGCAGTGACATCATGCGGTGGACGCGGGGCATCAATTCCGACGCGGACTGCTCCTGCCTGCTGACAACTGTGACCTGATGGACGTAGCCTTCCTTTTTCAACCCGGAGTAACCGGGCCAGCCGTCGGTATGCACCACGCTGCCCGGCTCGATGCACTCCTCCACGAAAGGCAACAGGCTCTCGCCCGAGGCATCCTCGATTCTCTTCATGCGAATCCGGCCGATACCCCGCCCATCCTCTTGAGCGGCCACTGCGATCAATGCTTTGTTTTTCAGGTTTCGGCCCCGCAGGCCCTCTTCGAGCCCGCCCCAGTAGCTTTCATCGACTTCCACTCTCCCGGCGAGCAAATCCCGTTCCGACCGCACCATCGCACGCCGCATTTTGTGCAGCCAGGTCCAAGCCGTTTCGTACCTGTTGAGCCCCAACACTCTTTGAAGTCCCAAAGCGCTGGCTCCGGTTTTTTGGGTGGTGACCCACCACATCGCACGAAACCACAACGGCAAAGGGCTGCGCGTGTCCTGAAAGATGGTCCCGGCGGTCACCGAGGTTTGGCGCCCACACGCAGCGCACTGCAGCAGCACTTTTCGCAAAGGCCACGACTTTCCACAACCGCAACCCGGACAGCGGAAACCGTCCGGCCAGCGCAGCCGGAACAGATACTCCCGGCAGGCCTCCTCACTGCTAAAACGGGACTCGAATTCTGGCAGGTTCTGAGGGTAATCTTCCATCTGCCGGCATACTACATCTTGGGGCTACCTGAGTCAACCGGATACCCACCAAGTAGTAATACCTGAAGATGGGTATCCGGTTGACTCAGGTAGCCCCAATATCTTGTGGTTTGGGGATTTTCTTGGGTTCTGTAACCGGGTGAACAATCATCTTGTAAGTCGCCGGATCCACGGCTACCGCCTGCTGGACGAGCCGATAGAAGAGTTTGCCGCGGCTTTTGGATTTGCGGCGGTTGAAACGGAAGGTGAACTCGTCCAGGTAGTAGTCCAGATGTTTGTGGCTCACGGCGCCCTGATGGGTGGCCAGCAGCCAGCGCTTGAGCAGTGACATCACGCGGTGGACGCGGGGCATCAATTCCGACGCGGACTGCTCCTGCCTGTTGACAACTGTGACCTGATGGACGTAGCCTTCCTTTTTCAACCCGGAGTAACCGGGCCAGCCGTCGGTATGCACCACGCTGCCCGGCTCGATGCACTCCTCCACGAAAGGCAACAGGCTCTCGCCCGAGGCATCCTCGATTCTCTTCATGCGAATCCGGCCGATACCCCGCCCATCCTCTTGAGCGGCTACTGCGATCAATGCTTTGTTTTTCAGGTTTCGGCCCCGCAGGCCCTCTTCGAGCCCGCCCCAGTAGCTTTCATCGACTTCCACCGTCCCGGCGAGCAAATCCCGTCCCGGCCGCACCATCGCGCGCCGCATTTTGTGCAGCCAGGTTCAAGCCGTTTCGTACCTGTTGAGCCCCAACACTCTTTGAAGTCCCAAAGCGCTGGCTCCGGTCTTTTGGGTGGTGACCCACCACATCGCACGAAACCACAACGGCAAAGGGCTGCGCGTGTCCTGAAAGATGGTCCCGGCGGTCACCGAGGTTTGGCGCCCACACGCAGCGCACTGCAGCAGCACTTTTCGCAAAGGCCACGACTTTCCACAACCGCAACCCGGACAGCGGAAACCGTCCGGCCAGCGCAGCCGGAACAGATACTCCCGGCAGGCCTCCTCACTGCTAAAACGGGCCTCGAATTCTGTCAGGTTCTGAGGGTAATCTTCCATCTGCCGGCATACTACATTTTGGGGCTACCTGAGTCAACCGGATACCCATCTACCTGAATTATGCACTGCGGCGTGGACCTGAGGAGGGCTGAGCCGCAAGGGACCATTGGGGACCCCCTAAAACATGGGGTAAAAAGGTCGGCTGGCAAAGATTCCAGCTTCGCCAGCCAACCCCAAGGAAGTCACCCACATGGTTACCAGACGAAAACAGCATAGCTCCCAAAGGCCCGTCCAACAAGGCCCAGCCGTGACGGCCTCGCGGCCCAATAAAATCGGGGCTTCGACGCCTTACCACTTCCGCGGCAGGAAGCCGACTCCCTACGGCGGCTTGCTGCCGGTGGTCGGGAGGGCGCTGATCTGAGAGCCTGGCTATGCGCTATGCATAAAATTTTATGCACTAGCCGTAACGCACTGGAACCACGTCACTTCCGAGCGAGGTTTTGACGACGCGGATTCTGGGCGGGAAGGGAAACCGGACACGGAGAAGCCAAAAGACCAGTTGCCGAGCTACCACCTCACGACGACCGCCAACCCGCTACGAACGCAGCCACACTCGCAAAGTGAATCTGTGCATAATTCAGGTAATACTACTTGTAAAATGGTCATACACTTTCACCGAAACGCAAATAAAATGCACGGTATTTCGGCGACAGTTGTTTGTTGGCAAGGCCTGACCCGTGACTTTGCAGCCGAGCGGAAGCGCGCCGAAGGGAAGCGTGTGTAGGTGGTCACCTAGTGACAGGGAGGGAAAATGAACGGCCAACGTGGGCGACTCGTTTTCCGCGTCGGCTAGCAGGCAGCCGAAAGGTCAACTGAGACAAAGACTCGCTCGATCTCGCCTCTAGCCTGTAATCTTTTGGAAGAGATTTTCGACGTGTTTTCTTCCAGAGGCGCTGATGGGCAACCCCGGGAGCCGGGGTGTGCCACCGTAGTAACCCTGTAGGTCCAACGCAAACTTGAGACCCGCGATGCCGTACTCCGTGGCGAGCTCAAGTGCCGGCTGAGCTATCAGTCTCTGAAGCTCTTCGGCAGCGGCAACTTGCCGAGTTCGAACTGCTTCATGCGCGGAAAGGCAAAGGAACGGCGCGGCGGCGGCAAAATCTAGGATGGCCCCGCCCGCGCCGGCCTCAAGAGACGGCACCAGCGTGCAGGCATCTCCCGCAAGGATTTGAATATCTGGAGATTCGCTATCCGTCGATCTGCGGCCACCGGAACGGCCACTACCGCTCGCCGCATTCGACCCATGACAAACCGCAACGATATTCGCGTGCTGAGACAAGAGTCTTAGCGTTTCGGTTGAAAGGCAACTGTTCGCCCCATCCGCGGTGTTCTCGACAATGAGTGGAACCGGAATCGCATCGGCCACCGACTGATAGTAAACGCGATGGATCTCTGAACGTGGGCCGGCGGCAGCTACGCATCTTGGCGGAGGGACGACGACCGCCGCATAGCCGATTTCGGCGGCTCGATCGGAGAGGGCTACCGTCTCGCGCACGCTTTCAGCGCCCGTGGCAGCCAGCAGAATGGCGTCGGGTCTTGCGGTTGCGGCAACTTGCTCCCATACATGGACCTTTTCGTCCAAAGTGAGCAAGGCGCCTTCACCGGCGGCGGCGCAGGCGAGGTAGCCCGAGAGTGAAGTGCGGTTCCAACGGCCGACATTCTCCTGGATCTTCGTGGTGTAGAGATGGCCACGGTGATCGAACGGCGTTGGGATCGACGCAAAGATACCAGTCAATTTCACGGCGGAAACTATTTATTGTAGTGTCAACACCTAATCGGTAGTGATGGCTTGGATTGCAATAGCCAAGCAACCGAGGTGCTACACCGTTTCGGAGGGTACGGGGTCGCGGCTGGGGGCCTGATCAGCGCGTGGCGTGCCGGAATTCTCATCCAGGGTGGCCGCACCCCTGAATTGCGCTCTGCCGGTGAAGTCGGCCTGGGCGGCGACCACGCGGTTTCGCCCGCGGGCCTTTGCTTCGTAGAGAGCGATATCAGCTTGTTCGACGATACCTCGCCAATCGCGGTCTAGCTGAGCATTGACGGGGTAAGACGCTACCCCGCAGCTGATCGTGACCTTCATCTTCTCTTTGAGTTCTCCGCTTCGAAATTCTTGCTCTTCGACGCTCCGCCGCACGCGCTCGGCGGCAGCCACGGCCCCATGAAGATTCTGACCACTCAGGAAAAGTAGTACCTCTTCGCCGCCATAGCGGAAAGCTGAGTCGCTGGCGCGCAAACTTTCCCGAATCGCGGCGGCGATATTCCTGAGAACCTGGTCACCGTTCTGATGTCCATACTTGTCGTTATGCAACTTGAAATTGTCTACATCACACATCACTAGACCGTAGTCACACGCACCGTTCACCGCGCGCTGGTGAAGGGCGGAAATCCGCTCCTCGAAATCCAACCGGTTGCCAATCTCCACCAGCGGGTCGAGCCGCGACATCTTCAGCAAACGCTGGTTCGCCAATGTCAGGTTTTCGTTCGCGTGGCGCAGGTCGGCTTCCAGGTTCACAATTCGGTCGGCGGCACCCAAGCGGGCCTGTAACTCGTGAGGGTTGAAAGGCTTCGAGACAAAGTCATCCGCCCCCGCCGCCAGGGCCTCGATCAAGTGTTGTTTCTCCGTCCTCGAGGTCAGGAACAGGATGTAGGTATAAATTGGAAGGTCCGCGCCGCGAACCTGGCGGCACAGGTCTATGCCGTTCATCTCAGGCATTTCCCAGTCCGTGATGATGACCGGGAACCATTCCGCCAGAAACTTCTGAAGGGCCTCAGCTCCGTCAGAGGCCGTAGTGGGTTCATGACCCAGAGCTTTTACCGCATGACTCACTAGCCGCAGAGTCGTGGGGTCATCATCAGCAATCAGGATTTTCACGGGGCCTTGGCTCGCTTTTTGGCGGATGTGCATATCTGCCCAGCACCGCGATTGGAGAAAGACGGAGCCTCGTCGCCTCGGGATCGCATGGAGGACCGTGTTTGCAGGCCGTGGAACGAGTACACATCACAACTCGACGCGCCCCTAGAAAGAGCATCGGCTGCCGCCGCGTGACCGAGCATTCCTTCGTCTATTCGCATTCCACTATTCGCGAAACCCTTTGTCGCCAGCATCTCGCCGAATGGCCGACAGATGCTCCTTTACCCGGGAGAACTCCTGCTCGATATCTTTCAGAAGGCCCGGCATCTCCGCGGCGCGGTCTTCGCGGCCGGCCTCTTCGACTTGCCGGCAGATGGCGGCAAGGGAATCGGCCCCGAGGTTGCCGCTAGAACCCTTCAGACGGTGTGCGGTGGAGGCCGCAGCTTGCCCTTGTCGGCCCTCAATTGCATTCCTCAAAGCGCTGATCTGAGTGGGTGAATCGTCCAAATAGATGTCGATCAGCTCCACCATGAATTCCTCGTCATCCATCGTGGCTTCGCGGATTCTCTCCATGTTGACCGGCTGCATGTTGACTGCCTCATCACTCGACTTTTCTAGGTCTTCCGCCATCGGCTGATTTGCCTCGCCAACTCGCTTATCGCGCTACGACCTTTTTCGCACCACGACGCGAGCTGGAACAGCGATTGCCATCACCGCGTGTGTGAACCCGCACTAAATCTGGCGCACAATGTCTGCGATCGGCAGCAACGGATGGAAACCTTTAGCGGTGGTTGCCCGTTCTTCGATTCTTTACACAGATTTTGTCCGCCTCTAAACTGATGGTGGACACCCCTGCCACCGCATAGCTCCGATGTGGAAATATCTCCCATTCGTCGCTAAGAACCTTTCGCGCAACCGCCGGCGCACCACGCTGACCGCGCTCAGCATGGCCGTCTCGCTGCTGCTGCTTGGCATTCTTCTTTCGGTTTATGCGACTTTCTACGCTCGCGAGAGTTACGAGGAGCAGCCTCTCCGGCTCATTACCCGTCACCGCATTTCGTTCTTGGTTCCGTTGCCCCAATACTACGGAGACCGCATCCGGCGAGTGGAAGGAGTCGCTGAGGTTTGCATCTTTCACTGGTTCGGCGGAACCTACATTGACCGCCGTCCCGAGCACCTGCTGCCGCTGCTGGCGGTCGAGCCAGAGAAGGTGTTTCGCGTGCGTACGGAATCGATCCTGCAACCTGAGCAGCTCGAGGCTTTTCAGCGAGACCGCCAGGGGCTGGCGCTGGGCAAGGCAGTGGCTCAGCGCTTGAGGCTCCAGCTAGGAGACCGCATCATCGTGCAGGGGGATGTCTATCCGGTCGACTTGGAACTGGTCGTGCGCGCAATCTACGAAGGCCCCGACGATCTCGAAGCCTATTTTCATTGGGAGTATTTGCAGCAAAGCTTGCCGGCGGGCCAGCGCGGCGAAGTCAGCACTTTTTCGGTCCGCCTGGTCGCCGCCGATGAGGCTGGGCGTGTTTCGAGGACGATCGACGAGATGTTTCGCAACGCGCCGCAGCCAACAAAAACCGAGACGGAAAAAGCGTTCATGCTCTCGTTCATCAGCATGATCGGCAACATCAAGCTTTTCCTGCTCAGCATCGCCACGGCACTGGTTTTCACGATCGTGCTGGTGAACGCAAACTCGGTCGCCATGTCGGTTCGGGAGCGAATGCGCGAAGTCGCCGTACTGAAGACTCTCGGGTTTTCGTCGAGGGCCGTTCTGCTGATGATTGTGAGCGAGTCGTTGGTCGTTTCGCTGGCCGGCGGCCTGCTCGGCGTGGGACTTTGTTATCTGGCTACCCTCGGGTTGGCCAACCAGATGGTGATGTATTTCCAAGGAGATGGGTATCCGGTTGACTCAGGTAGCCCCAATATCTTGTGGTTTGGGGATTTTCTTGGGTTCTGTAACCGGGTGAACAATCATCTTGTAAGTCGCGGGATCCACGGCTACCGCCTGCTGGACGAGCCGATAGAAGAGTTTGCCGCGGCTTTTGGATTTGCGGCGGTTGAAACGGAAGGTGAACTCGTCCAGGTAGTAGTCCAGATGTTTGTGGCTCACGGCGCCCTGATGGGTGCCCAGCAGCCAGCGCTTGAGCAGTGACATCACGCGGTGGACGCGGGGCATCAATTCCGACGCGGACTGCTCCTGCCTGCTGACAACTGTGACCTGATGGACGTAGCCTTCCTTTTTCAACCCGGAGTAACCGGGCCAGCCGTCGGTATGCACCACGCTGCCCGGCTCGATGCACTCTTCCACGAAAGGCAACAGGCTCTCGCCCGAGGCATCCTCGATTCTCTTCATGCGAATCCGGCCGATACCCCGCCCATCCTCTTGAGCGGCTACTGCGATCAATGCTTTGTTTTTCAGGTTTCGGCCCCGCAGGCCCTCTTCGAGCCCGCCCCAGTAGCTTTCATCGACTTCCACCGTCCCGGCGAGCAAATCCCGTCCCGGCCGCACCATCGCGCGCCGCATTTTGTGCAGCCAAGTCCAAGCCGTTTCGTACCTGTTGAGCCCCAACACTCTTTGAAGTCCCAAAGCGCTGGCTCCGGTCTTTTGGGTGGTGACCCACCACATCGCACGAAACCACAACGGCAAAGGGCTGCGCGTGTCCTGAAAGATGGTCCCGGCGGTCACCGAGGTTTGGCGCCCACACGCAGCGCACTGCAGCAGCACTTTTCGCAAAGGCCACGACTTTCCACAACCGCAACCCGGACAGCGGAAACCGTCCGGCCAGCGCAGCCGGAACAGATACTCCCGGCAGGCTTCCTCACTGCTAAAACGGGCCTCGAACTCTGTCAGGTTCTGAGGGTAATCTTCCATCTGTCGGCATACTACATCTTGGGGCTACCTGAGTCAACCGGATACCCACCTCCAAGGATTTACACTGCCGTTGTGGGGCGTCCCGGTTTGTCTGATCGTGGCGGTCACGATCGGCGTGCTCAGTTCTTTGCCTTCGGCGGCGATCGCTGTTACCACGACGATCACCGAAGCCCTGCGGCGCGGGGAGTAGCGTCGTTGTTTGTCGAAATGTTGTTGTCGAAATGTTGTTGTCGAACTCCGTAGCGCGGGGCTCGTCAGAGACCCGCGGCCTTCATAGACCCGCGGCCTTTAGCCGGCCCACCCCCAACGCCTGAACGGAACGAAAAACCGCGAGTCTCTGACGAGCCCCGCGCCACGGAGTTTCCATAACGTTCTCGCGGGAAACCAGTTGAGTTGCAGACGGATTGGGTCCAGCCTCTTTGGAGCATTCGGCTGTTATAATTCGTTAAGTCTCAAAGGCGTTCAGAGTAGCCGCATGAAGTATATACCGCTGGTTTTAAAGAACCTGTTTCGCAATAAACGGCGAACGATTCTTACGGTCGTCAGTGTTACCGTGTCGCTGTTTTTGCTGGGATTTCTGCTCACCGTCTACGCTGCCTTTTATCACCCAGCTACGAGCGACGAGCACCATTCACGGCTCATCACCCGGCATCGCGTCTCATTGACCCAAGCATTGCCGGAATATTACCGAAGCCGCATCGGCGCGGTGGAAGGTGTTGAGGCGGTTTGCATTTATAACTGGTTCGGGGGCACCTACATCGACCAGAAGCCCGAGCATATGTTTGCCCGCTTCGCGGTGGAGGCCGACAAGGTCTTCGAAGTACATCCTGAATACGTAATGGCAGCAGAGCAGAAGGAAGCCTTCCTGCGCGACCGGCAGGGAATGGCCGTTGAAAGCTCCATTGCCGAGCGGCTGGGGTTTGAGCTGGGGCAGCGGATCACGATCAAGGGCGATATCTACCCGTTTGACATGGAGTTCGTGATTAGGGCGATTTTCGAGGCTCCCAACGATCAGACCACGCTCTTTCACTACAAGTATTTGCAAGAAGCCCTACCCGAAGCGTGGGGAAATCAGGCGGGAATATTCACCATTCTGGCTCGCTCGGCCGACGACGTTCCGAAAATCGCTCAGACAGTCGACGAGATGTTTCGCAACTCGCCGGCGCCCACCAAGACCGAGACCGAGGACGCCTTTCAGCAATCTTTCGTCGAGCAGATTGGCAATATCAAGCTGTTCTTGATGTGCATCGCCGGGGCCGTCATGTTCACGATCATTCTGGTCTCGGCCAACACGATGGCGATGTCGACCCGCGAGCGGATTCAAGAGATCGGCGTGCTCAAGACACTCGGTTTCACTGCTCCGGTGATTCTGACGATGATCGTCTCCGAGGCGATGCTTATCTCGGCGGTGGGCGGCATGCTTGGAGCTGGGCTTTCCTATGTGGCGACCCAGGCATTGGGCAATTTGATCGTCGGCTTCTTCACAGGTTTCATCATGCCGCTTTGGGGTGTGCCGGTCTGTCTCGCGGTTGCGCTCATGATCGGTTTCTTCAGTTCGGTGGTCCCGGCTACGTTGGCGTCGAGAACGAAGATCACCGACGCTCTTCGGCACACCGGCTAGATTGGTCCAGCTATGGCGATTCCTATTTCTTACAACCTGAGAAACCTGTGGGTCCGCAAGGCGACCACAGTGATGACCGCGCTCGGTGTCAGCCTCACGGTCGCTGTGCTGCTCGGGATCTCGGCTCTGGTCGGTGGGCTTCGATCGTCACTCGGAGTGACCGGCAACCCGCTGCACCTGATTGTCATGCGTCAAGGTGCGACCTCGGAACTGGTCAGCGTCGTGCCGCAGGAGAAGTTCCAAGTTGTAAAATTCATGGAAGGTGTTGGCCAACTCGACGGTGAACCGATGGTTTCGCACGAAGTGATCACCGTCGTGAACTTGAAGCTGCGCGCCGACACGACCCAAGATGCCAACGTCAACGTTCGTGGCGTTTCCCCGATGGGTATCAAGATGCGGGACGAGATTCGTCTGCAATCAGGCCGCTGGTTCGAAACCGGAAAGCGTGAAGTTGTGGTTGGACGCGGCACGAACGCGGCTCGCGAAGGTACCTCGATCGGCGACAAAGTCGAGTTCGGCCGCGGTGAGTGGGAGGTGGTGGGCGTTTTCGATGCCGGCGCGTCCGCCTTCAATAGCGAAATATGGGGCGACGGGAATTTCATCACATCCGATCTCGGCCGGGGCAACGCCCGAAGCTCGGTCCTGCTGCGCGCTCGCGACGAGGTGACTCTGACAGCCCTGAAGAACAGGATGTCCGACGATCAGCGCTTGCAGCTTGAAGGCAAAACCGAACGAGAATACTACGCCGCGCAGATGTCGTCGGCCCAGCCGGTGGAAATGCTCGGTCTGCTGGTCGCGGTGATCATGGCCATTGGCAGTAGTTTTGCCGCCATGAACACGATGTACACCGCGGTTGCGCGGCGGGCCAGGGAAATCGGCGTGCTGCGCATGCTCGGTTTCTCGCGAGGCAGCATTCTGACTTCGTTTCTAATCGAATCGTTTCTGCTCTCGCTGGTTGGCGGGGCCTTGGGCTGCTTGCTCGTGCTGCCGCTTCATGGGATGCAAGGCCGGATCGGCAATTTCGTCACGTTTAGCCAGACGACTTTCAACTTTGAAGTCACCCCGGCGGCGATGGCCATTGGCCTCGCTTTTGCCAGCATCCTGGGAGTTCTGGGAGGGCTGCTGCCTGCGCGGATGGCGGCGAAGAGCGATATTCTTAGCTCGATTCGTGATGCCTAGTGGAGTGGGACGTTTCGTCGGGCTGCCCGCTTTTCTCACCGCGTGACGAGACGAAGTGCGTGAGAGGCCTGTCAGTACGAGGCGCGCGCCGGTTGACGAGCGGAAGCGTACTCGGACAGTACGTTGAGCACGGCGAGCAAGCGCAACGAAGTAATGGCGGGCCTATCGCGTGCTTCGACCGTCAGGCGGTGAGATATGCGGGCTACGCGTCGTCCTGCGCGAGACGCTTCTTGATTCGTCGTGACGTGATCCTCCGGCCGGTCTCCGAATCGTGCATCCTAATAGGTTCCCCTCGATTCCGTGACAGCTGGCCTATTCGTCGGCGAATCTTCGATTTCAGTACCCTAGCTCAGCATGCCGATCGAAAGCGAAAAGATTGACAAGGGGCTCGATAGCCTCAGAATCGACCGCTCGGAAAAGCGGAGCGACGATCGTCCTTCCCGCTGGGCAAGGTGGTGGATTCTCGCCGGAATCGCGCTGTTCGTTCTGCTGGGCGCATGGCGCTTCGGATTCTCCGAGGCAGACGCGATTGAGGTAGAGGTACTGCGCATCACGCCCCAAGTTGGCGGCGATTCGGGCGACGCTGTCATTCTCGAGGCGGCTGGCTACGTCGTGGCTCACCACAAGATCGAGTTGAGTCCGAAAGTGGTCGGCCGGGTTTCTTGGATCGGTGTCGAAAAGGGTGATCCCGTCGAGGTGGACGAAATCATCGTTCGTCTCGAAGACGCGGAGTATCGTGCCCGAGTCACGCAGGCCGACGGAAGCGTGGTTGCGCTGAAAGCCCGGCTGGCCGAACTCGAAGCCGGCTCGCGGCCGGAGGAAGTTGCCCTCTCCAAAGCCAACCTCAACGAGGCAAAGGCAGATCTAGAGAATGCCCGAACCAATCTCGAGCGCGTACAAAGCTTGACCGACGCGGGGGTTTTTGCGAAGCAGCAGTTGGACGACGCCCAGGCCCGCTTCGATTCCCAGCAAGCCCGTGTTGCGTCCCTCGATCGGGCGTTCGAGCTGGTTCGGATCGGTCCGCGGCAGGAGGTCATTGACGCTATGCGAGGGCAAGTCCAGCAGGCGGAAGGCGAACTGACCTATATGCGCACCATGCTCGAAGCTACCTTGATCCGCGCGCCGCTGACAGGGACGATTCTCGAGCGCAACGTCGAGATCGGCGAGTTCGTCACCACGAGCTTCGTGGGCGAGCGCGGGGCCAAGGGCTACGTTGTTTCCCTGGCGGACCTGAACGATATTCAAGTTGAACTCGACATCAGCCAGGACGATTTCGCCAGGCTCAGCGCGGACCAGTTGGGCACGGTCTGGACCGACGCTTTCCCCGACCGCAAGTACAAGGGTCAGATCGTTGAGATTTCCCCCGAGGCCGACCGCCAAAAAGCGACGGTTCAGGTCAAAGTGCAGATCCTCGAACCGGACGACTTCTTGCGGCCTGAGATGAACGCCAACGTTGCGTTCCTGGCCGACAAGAAACCCTCTGGCGGCGTTCCGGCGAAACCTGCGATTGTCATTCCCGCCGCTGCTTTGCGCGATGGCAACGCGGTGTTCGTGCTGCAAGGTGATCGAGCGCTGCGGCGTCCGGTTTCGGTCGGGTCCAGTAGCAGCCGCGGCTTGGAAGTGACCGACGGGCTGGTTGGAGGCGAAGATCTGATCGTGAACCCGCCGCCGGAGCTGCAGGACGGCGGCCTGGTGAGGCCGAAATCCACATGAGCGATAACGTAGTCATTCGAGCCGAAAAATTGCGCAAGTCCTACCGCCGCGAAGAGTATGAAGTCGTGGCGCTCAACAACGTTGATCTGGATATCCCGCATGGCGAATTCTTTGCTCTGATGGGGCCGTCGGGGTCAGGTAAATCGACGCTGCTTCACCTGATCGCGGGAATCGACAAACCGACCGCTGGCAAAGTTACGGTGCTGGGAGAAGACCTGGGGCGCTTCAGTGACAAGCAGATGGCACACTGGCGCAGCGAGAACGTCGGTTACGTGTTCCAGACTTTCAATCTGATCCCCGTGCTCACCGCTCTCGAGAACGTCGAGCTGCCGCTGCTGCTCACGAATCTGAACAAGACGCAACGGCGAGAGCATGCCCGAACGGCTCTTGATATCGTCGGTTTGGCCGACCGCATGGAGCACTACCCGCGCCAGCTTTCCGGCGGTCAGGAACAGCGTGTGGCGATCGCGCGTGCCATCGTGACCGATCCGGCGATTATCCTCGCGGATGAACCGACAGGCGATCTCGACGCAGCTTCGGCCAAAGACGTTCTGACGATTCTCGCCAAACTCAATCAGCAGCACCAGAAGACGATCATCATGGTTACTCACGACCCCAACGCCGCGAAGTACGCCAGACGCACGCTGTATCTTGAAAAAGGTGATTTGCTCGATGGCGGGCCGGTGCCGGAGGCCTAGTCAATGTCTTATGTCCTTGCGCTCGATGAAGGAACAACGAGCGCGCGAGCCATCCTCTTTGACCGTAGTGCTCGGGAAGTAGCCGTTCATTCGGTTCCGATTCAGTGCCACTATCCGCATGACGGCTGGGTCGAACAGGACGCCGAGCAGATTTGGCAAGCGCAACTTACAGCCGCGCGATCGACGCTTGAGAAGGCGCAGATTTCCGTCACCGAGATTACCGCGATCGGTATCACGAACCAGCGTGAAACCACCATTGTTTGGGACCGGCACACGGGCGAGGCGGTTGCACCGGCGATCGTATGGCAGTGCCGCCGCACGGCCGACGCCTGTCGCAAGCTGGTAGACGCGGGCCATGGCCCGACCATTACCGCGAAAACCGGCCTGATCGTCGACGCCTATTTTTCCGCCAGTAAGATTGCTTGGATTCTCGACAACGTGCCGGATGCCCGCCGGCGAGCCGAAGCCGGTGACTTGATTTTTGGAACAGTTGACTCCTGGCTCATTTACAAACTCACGGGCGGCCGCAGCCACCTGATCGATTTCACGAACGCTTCCCGCACGATGTTGCTCGACCTTGCGAGCGGTTTGTGGGACGACGAACTGTTCGGCTTGCTGAGTATTCCGACCTCGATGCGGCCGAAAATCGTTCCCTCTAGCGGCGTGGTTGCGACAACGGAGCCAGTCCATTTCGGCGCGGAGATCCCGATCGCCGGAATTGCCGGCGACCAGCAATCTGCTCTATTCGGACAAGCTTGTTTCCGCAAGGGCCTCGTGAAGAACACTTACGGGACGGGCTGCTTCGCGCTGATGCACACCGGCAGCGCGCCGACCGCCTCGAAGAATCGTTTGATTGGTACGATCGCGGCTTCTGAGTCCGCACATTTGCAGTTCGCGCTGGAGGGCAGCATTTTCGTCGCCGGGGCTGTCGTCCAGTGGTTGCGAGACTCTCTCGGAATGTTGCAAACCGCCGGACATTCCGAAGAGCTGGCGATGTCTGTGCCCGATACGGCGGGTGTCTACCTTGTGCCCGCGTTCGTCGGTCTGGGTGCGCCGCACTGGGATTCGGACGCTCGCGGCATCATGAGCGGGCTGACGCGAGCGACTGGCGTTGCGCACATCGTTCGCGCCGCGCTCGAATCGATCGCCTACCAAACACGCGAGCTGGTGGAAGCCATAGAAGCCGATGCTGGCGCGCCTCTGACCGAGCTGCGAGCCGACGGGGGGGCTGCCGCGAACGACTTCCTGATGCAGTTTCAGGCTGACATTCTCGGAAAGCCGGTGATTCGCCCCGCCTATATTGAGACGACTGCTCTTGGGGCGGCTTTTTTGGCTGGCCTTGCGACAGGTGTTTGGAAGAACACCGAGGAGCTTGAATCCTTCTGGCGGGTCGATCGGCGTTTCGAGCCGGTGCTGGACTCGGGCCGGCGCGAGGAGTTGTTCGAGGGCTGGAGGCATGCCGTGGAACGTGCCAAGCTGACGTAGAACCGCCAGTCAGAGCCACGCCGGCGTGCCCCCCTATCTCCCCAAAATTCCAACGCCCCAAACTTCGTTCACGGATTTGTGGGATCCTTAATCCCATTGTTATCAACAAATGTATCCGCTCGAGACTTGACAAACGCGAATGCGCCGCTATGCTGAGAGCGGTGAAATGATCGCCCCCCAAGCGACAGTCCCTAGGGACTCTGGTTGCCTGCGAAAACGTTTCGAATACCCGTAGCGCGGGGCTCGTCAGAGACCTGCGGCTTTTCGCCGCGTTCACCCGCCGGGTATGGGCCCGACGAAAGGCCGCAGGTCTCTGACGAGACTTGCGCTACGGAGTTTGGTAACAACCGTGCCACGCAAAGGTCGCCTTACGGACGGATTGTGGACAAGCTGAGTTGGCTCCTGAAGGGGCAAAAAACGCTAGGTGGGTATCCGGTTGACTCAGGTAGCCCCAAGATGTAGTATGCCGGCAGATGGAAGATTACCCTCAGAACCTGACAGAGTTCGAGGCCCGTTTTAGCAGTGAGGAGGCCTGCCGGGAGTATCTGTTCCGGCTGCGCTGGCCGGACGGTTTCCGCTGTCCGGGTTGCGGTTGTGGAAAGTCGTGGCCTTTGCGAAAAGTGCTGCTGCAGTGCGCTGCGTGTGGGCGCCAAACCTCGGTGACCGCCGGGACCATCTTTCAGGACACGCGCAGCCCTTTGCCGTTGTGGTTTCGTGCGATGTGGTGGGTCACCACCCAAAAAACCGGACCCAACGCTTTGGGACTGCAAAGAGTGTTGGGGCTCAACAGGTACGAAACGGCTTGGACCTGGCTGCACAAAATGCGGCGCGCGATGGTGCGGCCGGGACGGGATTTGCTGGCCGGGACGGTGGAAGTCGATGAAAGCTACTGGGGCGGGCTCGAAGAGGGCCTGCGGGGCCGAAACCTGAAAAACAAAGCATTGATCGCAGTAGCCGCTCAAGAGGATGGGCGGGGTATCGGCCGGATTCGCATGAAGAGAATCGAGGATGCCTCGGGCGAGAGCCTGTTGCCTTTCGTGGAGGAGTGCATCGAGCCGGGCAGCGTGGTGCATACCGACGGCTGGCCCGGTTACTCCGGGTTGAAAAAGGAAGGCTACGTCCATCAGGTCACAGTTGTCAGCAGGCAGGAGCAGTCCAAGTCGGAATTGATGCCCCGCGTCCACCGCGTGATGTCACTGCTCAAGCGCTGGCTGCTGGGCACCCATCAGGGCGCCGTGAGCCACAAACATCTGGACTACTACCTGGACGAGTTCACCTTCCGTTTCAACCGCCGCAACTCCAAAAGCCGCGGCAAACTCTTCTATCGGCTCGTCCAGCAGGCGGTAGCCGTGGATCCCGCGACTTACAAGATGATTGTTCACCCGGTTACAGAACCCAAGAAAATCCCCAAACCACAAGATATTGGGGCTACCTGAGTCAACCGGATACCCATCAAACGCTATATCATGAAAATATCTGCAAAATCCTGCAATCGAGGCTGCCGGTTCACTGAAAGAAAAGAACTTACGAACTTCTTCGAAGCCTCCAGCAAGGTGCCAGGGGTCGACAGTTAACGCATATAGTTGTCGTAAAAGCCACGAAACTCGCCGAGAAAGAGCGTCACCAGCCCCGTTTTCAGGGTGGTAGCCGGGGCAGGGAACGATTCGCCGCTGATTTTCAGCCGCCACCCGCCGTCATCTCGATGAACGGTATCTGGAGAGAAGCCCGGCAAGCAAACCGCGATGTACTCGGCGCCATCTTCATCTGGGGTGCTGTAGCGGATCCATTCGCCTTTCGTAGTGATGACCGCTTGACCCGCGCGGACGTCTAGAACTCCATCTCGATACTCCACCCGCAGCGTTCCTTTCAGAACAACGGTAAACTCGTCGAACTCGGGTTGCTGTCCCGGTTCAGCCCAGCCTCCCGGGCTTCTCATGTGGGCGATGCTGATCGCATCCGTTTCGGTGTTGACTCGGCCGATGTATTCGTCAATGAGCTTGGGTTTGGTTCCGGCTGCTTCGACTCGCGTTGGCTGTTCGATCAATCTTGGCATCAGCTATTCCTTGGCGATCCTACACAATACAACGATCACACAATACAACGATCGTGCCGGGGAACTAGCGGGCCGCTGACCCTGGACCGCCGTCCAAGGGTTGGCAGGAGAAGGCTTGCTACGATGAGTCCGGCGCACCCGTCCGTCCGGCCAGTGACAGATGTCGGCCGGAACGCGCTCGCCTTGAGCACGAGGCCGCCTGTGGGTCGCCGTAAAGGTTCCGAGTCTTGCGAGTCCGAGTTCCAGGCAAGGAGTCAACACCCACCGGCTGGGTTCGCTCGAAACGGCATTCAGCGGCCAATCAAGAATCCGACGCCGCAGCGGCTGTCAGCGCCGGCTACATTGGCTCTGAAGCCGGCGATGAAGCCTCTTCTCGCGATCGCTTGAAGGGTTACGTCTTGTCGCTTCCCGAGCGGGTCGTCAGATCAGCGAGCGCCGTCTCCGCCGGTTTGCTGCGTGAGATCGGTGAAGTCACCCTCCCCGACCCTGTCCGAGAAACGAAGCTCTATCGCAGCATGGTCGAGGCGACGTTGCGATTCTTGATTGAGCAAGTCGGCGAGGTCGAAGGTGCCTACCCTGCCGAGCGCAAGCTCAGTGAAGACTTCGCGGTGCGGCGGGCAACGGCATCGAGCTCGTCGGTATCCTCGCGTTTAGGGCTTCGCCGGTATGGGTGATGGCGGCGCTGGCCGATCTTTCCGGTACAGGACGCACGTTGATTCATGAGATAACCGATGCACTGAAGCAGGAGAAGCTGCTCGATCAAGACGAAGAGTTCGAAACCGTGGATCACATGCTGCGCGGGTTGGAGAAGACTTCGGCCCGGGTAGCCGATGCGGTCAACACGCCGCCGCTGGACGTCGCTGCGTTGCGGCAAGAATGGGTCGAGATTCGGGAGGACGCCAAGGCGATCCCGCCACCCAACCGGCCCTCCTCCGAGCGTCTTTGGGCTCAGTGGAATGATCTGCGGAGCGTCGCGGCACAACAGCGTCTTTCCGTCTTTCAGCTTTCTTCGGTGATGGCGATGTCGGCGGTCGAAAAGGTGCCGGATCGCCTCCGCTGGTTGTCGCGCAGCGCTCCCTTGGCTGCACGCACAGCGGGGGAGGTCTTCGCCGAGCCGTTGCTGGATCACTACAGCCAGACCTTGTCTGAGATTCAGGAAATTGGGTTTGTGTCCTATTGGCGGACGCAGTTCCGGCCCTATCTGCGGGCGGCGGCAGCGCAGTTCTCGCGAGAGCACGCTTCGTTGACGGAGAGACTTCTGGAGAGGAGATCCAAGGGGTAAAAGTGAGGTCCGGCTTGCGTCCTAAGAAAAGAGAAACGGTGCGAACCTCAAGAAGCGGGGCCACTCGTTCGAAATCGTTCGTGTCAACGGCGTACCATCTCGCGAAGCGTGGCAACGTCCGCGGAGAGATCAGTGCTCTCCTGGAATAAAGAGATTCCTGCGATTCCGGCAGCGCCACTATCGAAGCAGCGGCCAGCGTTTTGCAGCGTTATGCCGCCCAAGGCGAGAACGGGTATCCTGACCGCTCTGGTAGCTTTTTCCAGCGCCGACAGCCCCTGCGGCGCCCCGTAGGCCATCTTGGAGGAAGTCGGAAAGATCGGGCCGAAGACGACGTAGTCAGCTCCTTCGGATTCCGCGCGGCGGACCTCTTCGAGGCTATGGCACGAGGCTCCGATCCAGAAGCCCTTTGGCGTGACACGGCGAATCCTCGACGGAGCCAGCGAGTTGGATGGCAGATGAACTCCGGCGGCGCCGGCCGCTCGTGCTACGTCTGTCCTTTCGCTTAACACGATGCGGGCTCCACTCGGGTTCTCGATGCTAAGTGCTCTTTGAGAGAGTTCGTAAAGCTCTCGGCTCGAAAGATCTTTTTCACGAATCTGGATCAGATTTACCCCTGCCTCCAGGGCGCGCGCGATCTGCGACAGGAGGTCACTCTCTAGTCCGCGGCGGTCGGTGATGTAGCAGACTATTAGGTCTTTGGGGGAGGCCATCGTCCTACGGGAGATTATATTCGGAATCCTGGTCGGACCGTAGACTCCCTCCTTCACGGCACGAACGGCGCGGCTCAATGGGTTTTTTGGCGAGGTCTTGGCTTGGGGCGGGAGAACGTTTCGTCACGAGGGTTGTCAAGACGAAACAGTCTACAAATAAGATGGTTAGGGCCATGGTTGGTAGTTCGGCCGTGCTGGATGTTGACAATAACCGACTAATATTTGATAATGGGTGTATACTAAAAAACAGGTAGTGCACAGCACGTAGCTACGCACTCCGCACGGGCAATTACGCCGCCCAGTGCGGCGAGATAGAAGTTCGGCGAGATAGATTTGGAGGCTTGAGACAATGGCGATCATTGGTATTGATCTTGGAACGACAAATTCGGTTGTAGCCGTCATGCAGGCGGGCCAACCGACCGTCATTGCGAATCAGGAGGGTGGGCGAACCACTCCGTCGGTGGTTGCATTCGCAAAGAATGACGAGCGGCTTGTCGGCCAGGCCGCGAAGCGGCAGGGCGTGACCAATCCCGAGAATACGATCTTCTCGATCAAGCGGTTCATGGGACGGCGTTCCAATGAAGTCGCGGAAGAGGCGAAGCTGGCTCCCTATGCCATTAGTCGGGGCGAAGGACTCGTCAAGATTCAGGCGGCAGGTAAAGACCATTCACCTCAGGAAATCTCCGCGATGATCCTGGGGAAGCTGAAGGATGCGGCCGAGTCCTATCTCGGCGAAAAGGTAACGCAGGCAGTGATTACGGTGCCGGCGTATTTCAACGACGCGCAACGTCAGGCGACCAAGGACGCCGGCAAGATCGCCGGTTTGGAAGTACAGCGAATCATCAACGAACCGACGGCAGCGGCCCTCGCCTACGGCCTCGACAAGAAGAAGAACGAAACCATCGCGGTCTATGACTTCGGCGGTGGCACCTTTGACATCTCGGTTCTTGAAGTTGGCGAGGGCGTCGTCGAAGTCAAGGCGACGAATGGAGACACCCACCTGGGCGGCGATAACATCGATCAGATGCTGATCGGGTGGATTATCGAAGAGTTCAAAAAGGACCAGGGTGTCGATCTCTCGGGCGATAAGATGGCGTTGCAACGGCTGAAGGAGGCGGCTGAGAAAGCCAAGATGGATCTTTCGACCTTGCTTGAGACCGAGATCAATTTGCCCTTTGTGACGGCGGACGCAACTGGGCCGAAGCACTTGCAGCTGAAGCTCACTCGCTCTCGTCTCGAGCAAATGATGGAGCCTCTGTTGCGCCGTACCTTGGAACCCTGCAAGCGCGCGTTGACGGACGCTGACCTCACTCCCAGCCAGATTGACGAGGTGGTCATGGTTGGCGGATCAACTCGTATTCCCAGAGTTCAGCAGTTGGTGAAGGAGCTGTTCGGCAAGGATTCGCACCAGGGTGTCAATCCCGACGAAGTCGTTGGTATCGGAGCCGCCGTCCAGGGCGGCGTGCTCGCGGGAGACGTTAAAGTCGTTTTGCTGCTCGACGTCACGCCGCTTTCGCTGGGTATCGAGACCCTGGGCGGTGTCTTTACCAAGCTCATTGAGCGGAACACCACGATCCCCACTCGCAAGAGTGAGATCTTTTCGACGGCATCGGACAGCCAGACGTCGGTTGAAATCAAGGTGTACCAAGGTGAGCGGTCGATGGCGGTCGACAATCGCTTGCTCGGCGTGTTCCAGTTAGTCGGAATTCCGCCAGCGCCGCGCGGTATCCCGCAGGTCGAAGTGACCTTTGACATCGACGCCAACGGCATTCTCAACGTCTCTGCCAAAGACAAGGCCACCTCGAAGGAGCAGAAAATCACGATTACCAGTTCCTCTGGTCTGTCTAGTGAAGAAGTCGAGAAGATTGCTCAAGACGCCGAAAAGCATGCCGCGGAAGATCGTATGCGCCAGCAGGAGGTCGAAACGCGCAATCGTGCGGATGCCATGATCTACAGCACCGAGAGTACGCTCAAGGAGCACCGCGATAAGATCAGCGACGAAGATGCTGCTGCTATCGAGGCCGCTCTCGAGAAAACGAAACAAGCGATTCAGCAGAGCAATCTTGACGACATGAACAAAGCAGTTGAAGAATTGACTGCAGCCAGCCACAAACTGGCCGAAGCGATGTATAAGGCTACCGAGACCCCGGCCTCTCCGGATGGCCAGCCGGGCCCGGGTGCTGATGGTCCGGCTTCGGGTGAGACGGGCGCGGGGGATAAGACGGGCGATAAGAAGGACGATGTGGTCGATGCTGAGTTCGTCGACGTTGACGACAAATCGAAGAGTTAGAAGTAGCTGAACAGCGAAACGAAGGCGGAGCGCCGGCCGAGCGCTCCGCCAAACAGCCGGCGGTAAAGGTAGCGTGGTTGGATTGAGGAAGTTCGGCAGTGACGACGACAGAACAAAAGGACTACTACAAGGCTCTCGGTGTGAAGCGCGGATCCTCGTCTGACGAGATCCGCAAGGCTTATCGCCGCCTGGCCCGGAAGTACCACCCTGACGTCAATCCGGGAGACAAGGCCTCCGAGGATCGCTTCAAGGGTGTCCAGGAAGCCTACGACATTCTGAGCGACAAGAAAAAGCGCCAGATGTTTGACGAGTTCGGCTTCTACTCAGACGCCGGGCCTTATGGGGCAGCCGGAAAGGGTGCGGGACCGGGAGGCTTCGACTTCAGCGGCTTCGATTTTTCCGACTTCACGCCCGGTGGCGCACGCGGGGCTCGCGGACAGGCCGGCAAAGAGAGTTGGGGCGGGTTTTCCGACTTATTTGGACAGTTTTTCCGGCCGGGCGAATCCGGCGGGACGCCTCAGGCCGCTGCCCGGCCGGGAGAAGATCTCGAATACACGGTTGACATTGGGTTCTGGGACGCTATTCGCGGATCGACGATTCGCCTCAACATCTTTCGTCAGGAGAACTGCCGGCAATGCCGAGGCCTGGGTAACATCGCGTCCGGTTCGGCTCAGTGCACCGAGTGCGGTGGCAGCGGTCAGGTGAACCAGACCGTTGGGGCGATGAAATTCAACATCACCTGTCCTCGCTGTCAGGGCAAGGGGGAACTGCGAAACACGTGCTCGGGGTGCGGCAGCTCCGGCCGGGTCGGCAACAACGAGACAGTTGAAGTGCGGATCCCGGCGGGCGCCCAGCCCGGATCACGTTTGCGCGTCCCTGGCAAGGGAAACGCTGGACATTTGGGCGGACCATCCGGGGATCTCTACATTGTCACGCGGGTGGGTTCTCATCCTTTCTTCGAACGCAAAGTGGATGACATTCACATCCAGGTGCCGGTCACGATTCCCGAAGCTATTCTTGGCGGCAAGATCGAGGTGCCGACGATTGACGGCAGGGCTCTGCTAAAGATTCCTCCGGGAACGGATTCGGGAAAGACTTTCCGGTTGCGGGAAAAGGGCGTGTTGAACCGCCGCAATCAGCGCCGCGGAGATCAGTTTGTCGAAGTGAAGATCGTGGTGCCCTCGATCGCTGATGAGGCTTCCAAAGACCTTGCGCGTGAGTTCGCGAGAGTGAACCCGGAAGATCCGCGTGTGGACCTGTGGCATCAGGAATAGCATGGCGAGGCGAAATAAAACGGAGGGTGCTTACACCATTTCGGTGGTGGCGAGTCAGTTCAGCGTGCACCCTCAGACCCTGCGGCTTTACGAACGCGAAGGGCTGCTGAAGCCGTCGAGAACCGATGGAAATACGCGGCTCTACACGGAAGCCGACATGCAGCGGCTGGAAGTGATTCTTTCGATGACTCGGGATCTTGGTGTCAACCTGGCGGGCGTTGAGATCATTCTCAACATGCGCGAGAAGATGGAAGAGATGCAGCTCCAGATGCACGAGTTTGTGGACTACGTGACCGAGCAGATGGGCTCGCTGCCGCAGGAGCTCCCGCCGGCGTTTTCGAGATCGCTGATTCCGCTCAAGCGCACTCTTCCGGCACGCATGCGGCCGGTTTCTCCAAAGAAGACGAAGACGGGCGGTTAGCGGCTGCCGAACCGAAATGGAGACGCACCAGCGACTGCTTTCGATGGCGTGTTTGACCCGCCTTCAAGCGACTGATAAACTGAGAGTTCTTACGATAGGGCTCGCGGCGAGACGATCCAACGGGTCGTCCCCGGGAGCAGTGGGGAAAGCGAATGCCCAAGAGAACGTTTCAACCCAATCGACGCCGGCGCGCCAAAGTGCACGGATTCCGTGCCCGTATGAAAAGCCCGGGCGGGCGAAAGGTGCTGGCGCAGCGTCGCGCGAAGGGTCGGCATGTCCTCAGCGTCAGCTCCGAGAGATAGGCCGGCGGAGTCAGCTCCGCCCGATTCGGCAAGTTTCCCCAAATCCCGGCGCCTCCGCAATCGAGCTGAATTTCAGTGTGTCTACCGCGATGGCGCCCGATGGACGAGCACCCTTTTTGCCGCCATTTTTAGACAAGCAGAAACAGGGGAGCCTGGCAAAACAGGACTGGCTGTCAGTCGTGCAATAGGGAATGCTGTTGTCCGCAATCGTGTCAAGAGGCGCCTTCGAGAAGCAGTCCGGCGAAACCTCGCCGAGCTCCCGGATGGCTGTGAAGTCGTGCTGCAAGCCCGGCGCCCAATCGTCGACTCGGACTGGCCCGCAATTGAAGCAGACATACGCCATGCCTTTGAGCAAGCAGCGAGCGTTCGAGCAAGACCTCGTGTCTCAACAAAACAACAAGAACGGCGTCGTCGAAAGCGATAGCTTGGTTGCCCGCTTTGGCCGCGGACTGGTCGTCGCGCTTCTCGTGATGTACAAGGGCGGAATCTCCCCGCTGCTTCCTTCTTTTTGTAAGTTCCATCCAACCTGCTCGCTATACGCCATGGAAGCTGTCGAGCGGCACGGAGTCAGCCGAGGTCTATGGCTGGCCGCCAAGCGAGTGTTGCGCTGCCGGCCGTTTGCGCCCGGCGGACACGATCCGGTTCCCGATGCCTGACGAAAACGACGAGCAATTTGTTCAGAAAAGGCTGCTGCTGGCCTGTGTGATCTCGGCTGTGGGGATTGCTGCGTACGTCTACGTCGCGAATCTGTACGCTCCACCGAAGCCCCCGCCCCAGGCCCAAGAATCGGTCGCGGATACAGGCTCCGAGGCAGCGTCTGCCGAGTCGCCTGATTCGGCCGCTTCCGCGCAGTCGGCACCCGCTGATCCGGTCGCATCCGGAGCGTCGTCGTCGGGGGACCCGGATGCGGGTGGGACCGAAGCAGGCTCTGGCGAAGCAGGTTCTCGAGAGCCATCGCAAGTCAAAGCCGATGACACCGAGCGCGAGATTGTTGTTGAGACGGACACCTTCACCGTCACCTTTTCCAACCGCGGTGGCGTTGTCACCAAGTGGGTGCTGAAGGACTATAAGAACGCGCTGGGCGAGCCGCTCGACCTGGTCCACGCCGGGGGAGCTAAGGAGTTCGGAAACCCTTTCGGGCTGGCCCTTCCAGCGGGAAAGTCGATTGCGGCTCTGGATAACGCCCTGTTCACCGTCAATCGCGGGACAGGGGTGCGGCGAGCGCCCGCCACCGTGGTATTCGAGTATTCCGATGCCGCCCGCTCCGCCACGAAGACATTTCGTTTCGAGCCAGAAGGTTACCTGGTCGGCATCGAATCGGAGCTGAGTGAAAACGGAACCCCCAAAGCGCACATGCTGACCTGGAACGGCGGATTCGGGGACACGGCCCAGCTCAATGACTACCTCAACAGTACGACTTTTTACTACGATCGAGCCGACAATGCGCTAACGCGGAACTTGGCTGGGGATGTCGAAGAGGAAGGGTCTGTTCACACTGGTTCCTATTCCTACGCAGGAATCGATGACTTGTTTTTTGCGGCTGCCTTCCTGCCCATCGATGAGGGTTCTGAGCTGCGGATTGAATCAGGGGCACTACAGCTGGAAGCTGTCAGCGGAAATGAAAAGCAGCCCTTCGCCGCGATGGCGATCGGCGGCGCGGAGAACAATCAGTTTCAAGCGTTCGTTGGCCCTAAGAAATACCTGCTGGTCACCGCCATTCGGCCGGAATTGGGAGACATGATCGACTTTGGCTACTACCTGGGGGTACTTGCCAAACCGCTGTTCTTCATGCTGGTCTGGACGCACGACAACGTCATCAGCAACTATGGTTGGGCGATTGTCTTCGTCACCTTTGTGATCAACTTGCTCTTACTCCCCCTGAAGTGGAAGGGTTCAGGTTCGATGAAAAAAATGCAGGCCCTGCAACCGTTGGTCAAGCAGATCAACGAAAAGTACAAAGGCCTGAAAATGAACGATCCCAAGAAGCAGCAGCAGAACGAAGAGATGATGGCGCTCTACAAGAAGCACGGTGTCAATCCCATGGGCGGCTGTTTGCCGATGGTGATTCAGCTGCCCTTCTTCATCTCGTTTTACAGCGTTCTTACCGTCGCCATTGAAATGCGTCAGGCCGAGTGGCTGTGGGTCGCCGATCTCTCCCAACCGGAACAGCTTGCCATTCGGGTTCTGCCGCTGGCGATGGTGGCCTCGCAGTTCTGGATGCAGACCATGACGCCGACACCCGGCGGTAACGCCACGCAGATGAAGCTCATGAAGTTCATGCCGCTGATGATGGGCTTCTTCTTCTACGGGTTTTCGGCCGGCCTGGTGTTATACTGGTTGACTAGTAATTTGGTCGGCGTAGGTCAGCAGGTCTTGCTCAATCGTCTTCCCACGGACCCGATCGAGATTGAGCAGACAAAAAAACGAAGGAAAAATAAGAAAAGCAGCTAGCGCATCCGGCTCTTTCCGCTAAAGATGTCCTTTCAAGACTGGACGGTCGAGGCCATCGAACCCAAAATCGATGGTTTTCTTGGACCGCTGCTGGAGGCGGCCCGACTGGAACTCAACTACGCCGTGGAGTCCGGCGAAGACCTGCAAAACCGCAATGTCTTCTCGCCCGACTTGATCGTTGACTTCCAGGGCTCCGATTCTGACCTGCTCCTGGCGCAGCGTGGCGAACTTCTGATGTCGCTGGAGCAATTAGCGCTGGAAGCTTTGCGCATCCCGCATGAGGAACGATATCGGCTCATTTTTGACTGCCAGCAGTATCGCGTGCTGCGTATCGAAGAACTGCGGCTCAGCGCCGAGGCCGCTGCTGAGAAGGTCCGACAGCAGGGCGTTCTGTTCCGGTTTGAGCCCATGACCTCGCGTGAGCGGCGCATCCTCCACCTGGCGCTGCGCGACCTCCCGGGCGTGAAATCTGGGTCGGAAGGAGCAGCTCCCCGCCGGCACACCGTCGTCTACCCAGTCGACTCTAAAGAACAGCCTTAGTGGAGGTCGAACTTGCCTCCCGTTGATTCCCCCCTTACGTCGCAGTCCCGTCCGATTCTTCCTGAAGACACGATCGTTGCGCTTTCCACTCCGGCCGGCCGAGGTGGGCTGGGTGTCGTGCGCTTGTCGGGACCCAACGCCGTGGGCATTTGCGCCCGCTTGATTTGCCACGATTCCAACCACGGCAAGGAATTCCTTGAACCTCACCATGCGACCGTCGCCGAGCTGGTTGACGGCCAAAATCGCGTCGTCGATCAGATTGTCGCTACTTTCTTTCAGAAGCCATATTCCTACACTGCCGAGGATGTCGTCGAGCTTTCTTGCCACGGCTCTTCGGCGGTGCTCCAATTTACGATTGAGAGAGCGATCGAGTTGGGGGCCCGGTTAGCTGAACCCGGGGAGTTCACCCAAAGGGCTTTTCTAAACGGGCGGATCGACTTGGCGCAGGCGGAAGCGGTCCGTGACTTGATCGAGGCCACGACCCTCTACCAGGCGCGCGTCGCCGTGCAGCAGGTGCAAGGAGCTCTCTCCCGCCGCCTCTCGCCCATCAAGAAACAGCTGTGCGACCTGATTGCTCTGCTGGAAGCAGGAATCGATTTCGCCGAGGACGATATCAGCGTCGCCTCCGACGACCAAATCCTGTCGATGCTGGGCCCGGTGATCGAGGCCATTGGGAAACTGGCGGACAGCTTCCGCTTCGGCAAAGTTGTTCGGAGTGGATTGACGCTGGCGATTCTGGGGCGTCCGAATGTCGGCAAATCAAGCTTATTCAATCGTCTGCTGGAACAAGAGCGCGCGATCGTCACCGAGTTTCCCGGGACCACCCGCGACACCGTAAGCGAAGTTGTCTCCATTCACGGATTGCCGGTGAAACTGATCGATACAGCGGGCATTCGGTCAACGCAAGACATCGCCGAATCCATGGGAGTCGATCGGAGCTACGAAGCTCTTGCGGACGCCGACCTTATTTTAGTTGTGATCGACCTGTCGGAGGCGCTGGATCCTACCGATAGAGAACTATTGTCGAAGGTCCTTGAAAGCGGACGCGGTCTGCTTGTTGGAAACAAGAATGATTTGCTTGCAAGGGCGTATCCCCCCGAGGAATTGCAGCGAGTTTCCGCGCTGACGGGACAAGGGATCAGCGAGCTCAGAGAGAGAATCTACGAGACAGTTGCTCCGAAAGGACGTGAGGCCGAGGAAGGCAGCTTCATCACGAATATCCGCCATGAAGCCTTACTCAAGGAGTCGCTAGGTCAGCTAGAAACGGCGAAAGCCGCCGTCGGAGCCGCCGTGCCGCACGAGATGCTCTTGCTCGACCTCTACGAAGCGTTGCGGCCAATCGACCAGGTCACGGGCGCGACGACGGTCGAGGACATACTAAGTAACATCTTCTCGACGTTCTGTATCGGAAAGTGAAGATAATAAGTCATGCAGGCAGTCATCCACGTCACATTCAAGAAGACGGTCCTTGATCCGCAAGGCCGCACCATCCGCTCCGCGCTCAACGGGCTCGGCCACAAGAATGTCCTCGATGTACGGCAAGGCAAGTATTTCGAAGTAGAAATCGGGGACGACACACCACGGGAAACCGCTCACGAACAGGTTGACAAGATCGCCCGCGAAGTTCTGGCGAATCCCGTTATCGAGGAGTATCACATCGACTGGAGGGACTGACGACGTATGTGCGGAATCGTGGGTTATATCGGGGCTAACGAGGCGGCGCCGATCATCATCGACAGTCTGCGCCGGCTGGAGTACCGCGGCTACGATTCGGCCGGAATCGCCGTAAGCTCCGATGGAGAGGACCTGCGAGTGCGTCGAGCCGCTGGCAAGCTCCGCAACCTCGAGGAAGCAGTGAGACTCAACCCTCTCTCGGGCTGCTACGGCATTGGCCATACCCGCTGGGCAACCCACGGCCGGCCGACCGAAGAGAACGCCCACCCGCACCGCGACGCGACCGGCGATATTGTCGTCGTCCACAACGGGATCGTCGAGAACTACCTCCAGCTCAAGACCGAACTCGAAGAGCAGGGGCACGAATTTGTCACCGATACGGACACGGAAGTCATCGCTCATCTGATAGCGAGTCATAGCGCCCCTGGCAAGGGCTTGGAAGAGGCTCTGCGTCACGCTATTCACGAGCTTCAAGGTGTGTTCGCCCTGGCAGCAGTCTCGAAGCGCGACCCCCGTAAAATTGTCGCCGCCCGCAGCGGCCCGCCCGTTGTCGTGGGTCTCGGTGATAACGAGTACTTCATAGCGTCGGACGTGCCCGCGATCCTGCATCATACGCGCGACATGTTCTTTTTGGCGGATGGCGATATCGCCGTTCTCACGCTGAGCGGTGTCCGCGTGATGGACTTTGACGGCCAACCTGTCAACCGCCCCGTGCAGCACATCTTGTGGGACCCCGTAATGGCGGAAAAAGGGGGCTACAAGCACTTCATGCTGAAGGAAGTCTTCGAGCAGCCGCGCGCGGTTCGCGACACAATCCTTGGCCGGGTGGGCCGGGAAACCGGTCAGGTCTTCCTGGATGAGATGGAGCTCTCTGCCGAGGAGTTGGCCAGCATCGAGCAGGTCCGGATTGTGGCATGTGGCACTTCCTGGCACGCCGCGCTCGCCGGCAAGTTCATGATTGAGCAGCTCAGCCAGATGCCGGTGGAGGTCGACTATGGGAGCGAGTTTCGCTATCGTGATCCGATTCTCAATGACAAGACGCTGACAGTGCTGATCAGTCAGTCGGGTGAAACCGCCGACACTCTGGCCGCTCAGCGTGAGGCGGTGAGCAAGGGATCGAAGACCTTGGCGATCTGCAATGTGCTTGGTTCCATGCTGACCCGGGTAGCGGCGGGTACCATCTACACCCACGCCGGTCCCGAGATTGGGGTTGCGTCGACGAAGGCGTTTACCGCTCAACTAACGGCGTTGGTGATTCTGGCACTCTACCTGGCCCAAACGAAGCAGAGAATCTCGCCGGCGGTGTCGAAGAACCTGGTGCAAGAGCTCCTCGCTATCCCCTCCAAGCTGGAGGCCGTTCTCAACAACGACGATCAATGCGAAAAGTTGGCGCGGACGCTTTATCGCTCTGACGACTTTTTGTTTCTCGGGCGCGGAATCCACTATCCGATTGCTCTTGAGGGCGCGCTCAAACTCAAGGAAATCTCCTACATTCACGCCGAGGGCTACCCAGCTGGGGAAATGAAACACGGACCTAACGCCTTGATCGATGAGGATTTGCCGGTTGTCGTGATCGCTACCCAAGATCCAGCGAGTGAAAGCAGCCGCGTCCGCTACGAAAAAACCATTGCTAACATCAGGGAAGTACAAGCACGCCAGGGCCGCGTCGTTGCGCTCGTGAGCCAAGACGACCGCCTTCTACCGACGCTGGTGGAAGATGTTCTCGAGATTCCCGCCGCCCCCGAGCTGCTGTTGCCCATTATTGAGATTGTGCCGTTGCAGCTGCTTGCCTACCATATCGCTGTGCTAAGGGGATGCGATGTGGATCAGCCTCGGAACTTGGCGAAAAGTGTGACGGTCGAGTAGTAGCTAACCATCTTTTTCCGCCTGACCTGGTTGCGTCGAGTCGCCATTGTGGCGAAGAGGGGATGTCGACCCGCAGGCCGGCGCGGCCCGCCACGAGGCCCCCGTCACCTCAGAAAAGCCAAATTCTGGAACGCGGACTTCAGCCTGTGCCTCTCTGTCTGGGTCTCGACGTTTTCGCGTAGAGCGGCGACATCCAGCGGCGCCATCGAACGTCGGCCGGATCACATCGCCGGATAGGACAGCCGAACTGTCTTTCCGGCTGTGATCTCAAACTCGCGAACCCAGTCGTCGCGGCCCCGCCTTCTGACCGTAACCGAATGCCGACCGGCCACTAGCGGCAGCCCAACCGGACAAGCTCCGTAGTAGGCATTGTCAACGTAGACTTCGGTCTGGCTGGAGGGGCACTTCAAAGCGAGATGTCCCGTCCGCAAAGAGGTCTTCGCGGTGGGTGCATCCAACGATGAAGTCGTCGAAGGCCTCCCCGCAGACTGGCCGTCGATGGGTGGTGGTCTAAATTCCGGCTCAGCCGGTGGAGGGAGTGCTCTGCTTGAGTCCGGCGCGGACAACGTACCCAGAGCCTGCCGCAAGTTGGATGGCCTCGGCTGATAGGGAGACGAAGTATTGGTTTCAGGGGGATGCACCTGGAAGAGCGTGAGGGATAGTTGGCGTCCCCGAACGACAATCTTGAGGGTGTCGCTCTCCACCTCAGTGCTGAAGGTGTGGCCCGCCGCTAGCTCCCGGCAGTCGCGCGCGTCTCTTTCATCGACACCTACGGGGGACGGTTTCTCCGTTGGCTTTTCGAGTGCCCTCTCGCGCTTGCGTTCGCGCTCACTCTCGGGCGATTCCTTTTCGAAGACCGGACAGCCCGCCAAGTAGACAACTTCGTCCAGATCACGAAACAAGACCAACGAGGCCTGCGCTGCCTCCGAGTCATCCAGAGTTTCGTGCTGGCGTGCCGTCCCACGAGGAGGGGGGCACTCTAGCCGGAAAACGCCTTCATGCGGCACAATGTCACAGGTCCCAGCCCATGCTTGAAACTGTGCCTTGAGGGATTTGCCGAGCACATCAGTAAATTCCGAATACTGGGCATCCAGAGTGAAGACCGCCGTGGGGCGACCCGAAGGAACCGCCAGCGATACACCAACGCCCAGACCGGCGAGGACACACCTTGCAATCCCCTGCATCATCTTGAATTGATTCTATGCTACTGCCGCAAGCCGCGTAGCTGCTTGCTCAGGATATCCACCCTGTGCCAGCGGCGCGTCGCCCTAGTTTTGGCAATCTAGTGTAGTGCGCCAATCAGACCATAACTTATCGTGAGTCGCTTTTTGCCTGCTTGCCGAGCAAGATTGACAGTCCGGTCCGCATACGCAGCGTGATGCTGTTGTTTTGAGCCGCGTTCACGCGGCTTGGTGTTACTAGGCCAGCCGTTTACGGCTGGTGCACGCAACCGCTGAGAGTCCTTCAGCCCGTTTCACGGGCTTCCGCTTCCCGACCGATGTCTGTATGTTGCGCTAATTCTGGCGCACTACATTAGCGTGCTGGAGAAGCGTGGTAGCCCACGGTGCACTCGCTCGATAGCGGCATCACTCTACCCCTAACAAGAGGATGACGGGTCATAAGTTTCCGAATCACCGATTTACTCTGATATCCTGTCCAACGGCCCGAATCGTACCACCTGAATTATGCACAGATTCGGCGTAGCCATCGTCGATGGAGTTGTGGCGATAGCGGCACTCGTGTCAACTCAGTGATTTCGCAAGTCGTCTTTTCTGCTGTTTCCCTCCCCGTTTGAGCCGCCTCCTGATCCCGGCAGGGCAAAAGCGGGCTGGCAAGCGGCGTGTTCCCAGTACGTTGCGGCGAGTGCATGAAATTTTATGCATGGAGTGCCCCTCAGCTCAGCGCACCCTCCACCACCGGCGCCAAGCTCGATCCCGGCGGCCCCATCGCCCGCAGCCGTCGCATCAGCCGTTCAAACAGGCCCTTTTCCTGATAATGATCGCTGTAGCTGACACCCGTTCTGCCGGCGTGCCGCCAGATCTTGGCCGCCACGAACAGAAAACGCAGCCGCGCCGTCGCCAGGGTGGTGTGCCGCAGCGTCTCCACGCTGGCCTGGGCTTCGCGGTTGAACAGCAGCAGCCAGCAGTTGCGATTGTAGGCCAGCATGGCCAACTGAAAGTGATTGCGGTTCATGTCAAAGCGGCGCGAGGGATGGGCCGCCAGCCCGGCGTCGTTGTTGGCCTCCTTGATCAGGTTCTCGGCTCCGGCGCGCTGATTGTAAAACCACATCACCGCCGCGATCGGCTCGGCCAGATTGGTGACAAACCCGCGGTAGGTGTAAGCGCTGGTGGCGAACAACTGGTATTGCTCGGCCGCGCCGGCCTTGGGCTCGTTTTCGTAACGCAGCGCCAGGAAACGGCAGGCCCGCGCCCAGCCTTGCGGTTGGTAGAGGAATTCGCATTCCGCGTCCGCGTCGGAGCGGGGGGAGGGTTTCCATTCTGCTTGCTGCAAGCGCTCGACCAGGCGCCGCGTTTTGCGCGCCACGATGACGAACTGACAAGCCGCCTTTTCATAGGCCTCCACCGCCTCCCAGCAATAAAAGCCGGAATCGGCCTGCGCCAGGATTTTCTTCACGCCGCCCGGCAAAGTCCGGAAAGCGCTCTCGAGGTGGGCGGCGATCTGTCGGCCCGTGGGCCGGTCGCCGTTGCGCAACCCGCCCATCAGGTATTCGCGCGTCTCGGCCAGGAAGGTCAGTATCGGCTGGTAGCTGCGCTTGCCCTTGTTCTTGGGGTTGTAGCTCTTGCGCCCGCCCATCTGGCGGCCGTAGAGGGTATGCACGGTGGTGTCGGTGTCCAGCGTCACCGTCTCCAACTTCACGTGGGCCGCGGCCCAGACTCGTTCCCGCAGCTGGCGCTGAATGGAAAGGATCTGCTTCGCCACGTTGAGGTGCAGCGAGGCCAGAAAGCGCCACAGCGTGGACTGCGGCGGCAGACGCGTCACTTGCAAGATGCCGGTCAGGATGGGGTCGCGAGCGATGAAGCGGAGTTGGTTGAGCCGCGCAAAGCCGACATAGAGGCCGAGCACGAGGGCCAGCACGAACTGGTAGGGGCTCATGGCTCGGGTGATCCGTTTGGTCGTGAGGGTTTCTTCCAGCAGCGCTTGGAAGCCGAGTTTTTCGAGCAGGGTGGCGACGGGCAGCAAGCCGCCGTAGGGAGTCAGATTCTTGCCACGGAAGTGATAGGGCGTGGCAGCCCCGATTTTATTGGGCCGCGGGGCCCTCGTGCCGGGGCCTTGTTTGACGGGCCTTCGGGAGCTATGCTGTTTTCGTTTGGTAACCATTTGGGTGACCTCCTTGGGGTTGACTGGCGAAGCTGAAATCTTTGCCAGCCTACCTTTTTACCCCATGTTTTCGGGGGTCCCCAAATGGTTCCTGGCGGCTCAGCCCTCACCAGGTGCACCGGCAGTGCATAATTCAGGGTACACAGTGCTCTACACGCTGCTGATGACCTACTTCGGCCTGCAGGCGCTCAAGCGCTGGGGGATTGACCGCAAGGACAAGTTTCAAATTTGGCGTTACGTCAGCCTGCTTTCTTTCCAGTGGATCTTCTTCTTTCTTATTCCTGAATTCCTTTTCAAATGGGCAGTCAAATACCAGTGGATCGGCGAACGACTGGCCAGCGATCCCACCTTTAGCGAGCAGGCGTGGCGCGCCTACGGAATCGTTTATGCTTGGCCGTTGTTCTTCTATACGTTCTTCTACGATCCGCACCAGGTTTGGATTGTTTGGGGAATTTTTCTGACCTTTGTGATTATTCCCATCCTGGTGTTGTTTCATGGCAAGCGCTATTGTTCGTGGATTTGTGGTTGCGGCGGGTTGGCCGAAACCCTGGGCGATCGCTGGCGGCACCTCTCCCCAAAGGGCCCGACCTCGCGCGCCTGGGAAAGGATGAATTGGGCAGTGCTTGGGGCCGCCGCCATCGTTACTGTGATGATGCTGTTGCGCGATGTCGTGGCGGTTTTCCAATCCACCGCGACTGTCGGGCTCGATGTCTACCATCTCGTCGCGGACGTTTGGCTGGTCGGCATCATTCCCGTCACTCTTTACCCCTTTATGGGCGGTAAGGTTTGGTGCCGCTACTGGTGTCCGTTGGCCAAGATGATGGACGCCATGAGTAAGTTCTACGGCAAGTTCAAGGTGAGCCGCTTTCATATCGTCCCCAACGACAAGTGCATTGGCTGCACCGAGTGCACGCGGAATTGCCAAGTCGGCATCGATGTGATGAGTTACGCCATCAAGCAAGAGGTGCTCGACAACGATACGAGCTGCTGCATTGGATGTGGCATTTGCGTTTCCGTTTGCCCGATGGATGTACTTTCTTTCAGCGCTCAGGCGCCGCAGCCGAAGCTGGTGCAGATTCAGGTAAAGAAGGCGGCTTGAGGCGCGCAAGGCGCTTGTGACAAGTACAAGTAGTTCAGTTTGCTAAACCAAGAGCCTATGGCCATCAAAACTCCCATTACGCCGGAAGAGTACCTTCGAACAAGCTTCGATGGGCCAGATTGCGAGTATGTCGCCTGGGGAGTTTCGCACATTTGGCTGGTCGATCCGTGCCAACGGAAGTTGTCGCACTATGGGCCGAAAGGATTGACGGCCGTGTCTGTTTTGGACGTTCCTGAACTGGGTCTAACGGTATCGGCGCCCGACCTGTTCGACTGAGCTCTGAACCCGTCTGCTCTGTTTCCCTCCCACGGGGCAAATGCCAGAAGTTTCACCCCGCACCACAAGCACCGCAAGCCTACCTGCACAGCATTTGGTATAAGTGACTAAGTTCGGGGTATCGCCGGTCAGCGGCCCTACGCAGAAAGAACTACGGAGATTTTAATGGATCGATTCGCGGGAAAGAGTGCTCTTGTCACTGGCTCATCCACGGGCATCGGCAGGGCGATTGCTATCCGGCTTGCCCAGGAAGGCGCCAACGTTGCCATCAATTACAGCCGCAGCCAGGGCGAAGCCGAGAAAACCGCTGCGAGCGTTCGGCAGGCTCACGAGGAAAAGGGGCGCTCCGACGCCAAGCACATCGTGATCCAAACTGATGTCGGGCAGGAAGAACAGGTAACGGCGATGTTTGATCAGGCACTGTCGGCATTTGGGCGGCTGGACGTGCTGATCAACAACGCCGGAATACTCTGGTCAAGTCCCAGTCATGAACTGCCTGCTGCTGATTTTGACCGCATCATCGGCGTCAATCTTCGCGGGGCCTTCCTCTGTTGCCGCGAGGCGATCGCCCACTTCGTATCCCGCGAGGGCGGCGGCGTGATTGTGAACAACTCCAGCGTCCACGAGATCATTCCCAAGCCGTCCTATCTCAGCTATTCCATCAGCAAAGGAGGAATGGAGAACTTGACCAAATCCCTGGCGCTCGAATACGCGGACCAGAACATTCGGGTGAACGCAGTGGGGCCCGGGGCGATCGAAACCCCGATCAATGCCGCTTGGATCGATGATCCCGAAAAGCGAGCCGGCGTGGAGAGCCACATTCCCATGGGCCGGGCAGGCAAGCCGAAGAAATGGCGGCTGTGTTTGCGTTTCTTGCCTGCGAGGATTCGTCTTACATTACCGGCCAGACGATCTTCGCTTGCGGCGGAATCACCCTCTATCCGGAATTCAAGACGGATTAGTCTACCGGCAACTGAGTGATTTGGTTCGGCAGCCAGCGAGATTCTGGCTTCAAGGGTGACGCAGACGACGCCGTTGGACGAGTCGCCGCGAGTCAAGGATACAAGACCCGTTGAATGTTTGCGGGCAGGAGAAAAGACCGAGGTTCAGCCTACTTCTTCCCTTTTTTGCGACCCGCCCAGTATTTCTTCATTCGGGCGGAAACCGCTTCCTTTTGTTCGGTACTCATTTTGCGGCGACCCCTTCTCTTCTTAGCCGGAGCGCTGGCCGCGGCGCCTTCGGTGCTCTCACTTTTCGGCTTGCGGCCTCTTTTGGGCGTGCCTCTCTGCAAAATGGCAATTGCTTCGTTCAGGCGGTCTCTTTCTGCGATTAACAACTCAAGTGCCTCTATCATAGCCCCCCAATGCTAACACCTGAATTATGCACAGATTCGGCGTAGCCATCGTCGATGGAGTTGTGGCGATAGCGGCACTCGTGTCAACTCAGTGATTTCGCAAGTCGTCTTTTCTGCTGTTTTCCTCCCCGTTTGAGCCGCCTCCTGATCCCGGCAGGGCAAAAGCGGGCTGGCAAGCGGCGTGTTCCCAGTACGTTGCGGCGAGTGCATGAAATTTTATGCATGGAGTGCCCCTCAGCTCAGCGCACCCTCCACCACCGGCGCCAAGCTCGATCCCGGCGGCCCCATCGCCCGCAGCCGTCGCATCAGCCGTTCAAACAGGCCCTTTTCCTAATAATGATCGCTGTAGCTGACACCCGTTCTGCCGGCGTGCCGCCAGATCTTGGCCGCCACGAACAGAAAACGCAGCCGCGCCGTCGCCAGGGTGGTGTGCCGCAGCGTCTCCACGCTGGCCTGGGCTTCGCGGTTGAACAGCAGCAGCCAGCAGTTGAGATTGTAGGCCAGCATGGCCAACTGAAAGTGATTGCGGTTCATGTCAAAGCGGCGCGAGGGATGGGCCGCCAGCCCGGCGTCGTTGTTGGCCTCCTTGATCAGGTTCTCGGCTCCGGCGCGCTGATTGTAAAACCACACCACCGCCGCGATCGGCTCGGCCAGATTGGTGACAAACACGCGGTAGGTGTAAGCGCTGGTGGCGAACAACTGGTATTGCTCGGCCGCGCCGGCCTTGGGCTCGTTTTCGTAACGCAGCGCCAGGAAACGGCAGGCCCGCGCCCAGCCTTGCGGTTGGTAGAGGAATTCGCATTCCGCGTCCGCGTCGGAGCGGGGGGAGGGTTTCCATTCTGCTTGCTGCAAGCGCTCGACCAGGCGCCGCGTTTTGCGCGCCACGATGACGAACTGACAAGCCGCCTTTTCATAGGCCTCCACCGCCTCCCAGCAATAAAAGCCGGAATCGGCCCGCGCCAGGATTTTCTTCACGCCGCCCGGCAAAGTCCGGAAAGCGCTTTCGAGGTGGGCGGCGATCTGTCGGCCCGTGGGCCGGTCGCCGTTGCGCAACCCGCCCATCAGGTATTCGCGCGTCTCGGCCAGGAAGGTCAGTATCGGCTGGTAGCTGCGCTTGCCCTTGTTCTTGGGGTTGTAGCTCTTGCGCCCGCCCATCTGGCGGCCGTAGAGGGTATGCACGGTGGTGTCGGTGTCCAGCGTCACCGTCTCCAACTTCACGTGGGCCGCGGCCCAGACTCGTACCCGCAGCTGGCGCTGAATGGAAAGGATCTGCTTCGCCACGTTGAGGTGCAGCGAGGCCAGAAAGCGCCACAGCGTGGACTGCGGCGGCAGACGCGTCACTTGCAAGATGCCGGTCAGGATGGGGTCGCGAGCGATGAAGCGGAGTTGGTTGAGCCGCGCAAAGCCGACATAGAGGCCGAGCACGAGGGCCAGCACGAACTGGTAGGGGCTCATGGCTCGGGTGATCCGTTTGGTCGTGAGGGTTTCTTCCAGCAGCGCTTGGAAGCCGAGTTTTTCGCGCAGGGTGGCGACCGGCAGCAAGCCGCCGTAGGGAGTCAGATTCTTGCCACGGAAGTGATAGGGCGTGGCAGCCCCGATTTTATTGGGCCCCGGCGCGAGGGCCCCGCGGCCCAATAAAATCGGGGCTGCCACGCCCTATCACTTCCGTGGCAAGAATCTGACTCCCTACGGCGGCTTGCTGCCGGTGGTCGGGAGGGCGCTGATCTGAGAGCCTGGCTATGCGCTATGCATAAAATTTTATGCACTAGCCGTAACGCACTGGAAACACGTCACTTCCGAGCGAGGTTTTGACGACGCGGATTCTGGGCGGGAAGGGAAACCGGACACGGAGAAGCCAAAGACCAGTTGCCGAGCTACCACCTCACGACGACCGCCAACCCGCTACGAACGCAGCCACACTCGCAAAGTGAATCTGTGCATAATTCAGGTTCTAACAAACTTTTTAGCGTGGAGAAAAATGGAAATAAGTAAGCTCACACATACCGATTTGGAAGTTTCAAAGGTTTGTATGGGAACGATGACGTTTGGAGCCCAGACGGATGAAGTAGTTGCCGAATCCATGGTGGATCGATGCCTTAACGCCGGCGTCAATTTCTTTGATACCGCCAATGTTTACAACCAGGGCAAATCGGAGGAGATCGTCGGCAGGATATTCCGCGGGAAAAGAGGCAAAGTGATCCTCGCCAGCAAAGTTCGTGGATTGATGAAAGCCGAGCCTCCCTACAGCGGGCTGTCAGGCCCGGCGATCCAGCGAGCAATTGACGAGAGCCTGCGGCGCCTGCAGACCGACTACCTCGATATCTATTACCTGCATATGCCGGATTCCAAAACTCCGATCGAAGAAACTCTTGAGGTAATGGACGAGCTGAGAAAAGCGGGGAAGTTTCGCTACCTTGCGATATCAAACTACAGCGCCTGGCAAGTGTGCGAGATGGCTTGGAATTGCGAAAAAAACGGGTATCAAGCTCCCTCGATCTCTCAGCCGATGTATAACGTGTTGGCCCGCGGAATCGAGCAGGAGTTCATTCCTTTTACGCGGCGGTTTGGAGTAAGCAACATCTGCTATAACCCTCTCGCCGGTGGACTGTTGAGCGGTAAACAGAACTTCGATACCGGACCTCTGTCAGGAACCCGTTTCGATGGCAATCAAATGTATCTGAGCCGCTATTGGAACGCGGACTACTTTGAAGCGGTTGAAAGCCTCACGGAAATCGCGGAACGCGCGGGCCGGAGCCTGGTGGAACTGGCGCTGGCCTGGGTGGTGCAACAGCCGGCCACGAACGCCGTCATACTCGGCGCCTCGAAAATCGAGCACCTCGAGGCGAATCTGCGTGCCGTCGAGGGGCCGCCTCTCGCTCAGTTTGTTCTCGATGAATGTGACAAGGTATGGCAGAAGTTGAAAGGGAGCACGCCGAACTACAATCGCTAGTGCCCGTGGTATTTCGAGTGACGGCTCCGCCGGGACGGTGTAATAGGCACGATAAGTGCCTTGCGATGAACCATGCCGGCGCCTGACGGTCGAAGTATCATCGAACAAGCGTCTTGCTTGTCCCCGTACGCTCTTCCCCCGCGCACTCTCGATCGGTTGGCGAGATTGCTCGCGGATCTCAGACCCGATGCGACTGCTGAGACTGGCTGCGGAGCCAGTACGCTGGTGTTTTCGAAGTTCAGCCGCGTTCACACGGTGTTCGCCTTTAATGAGTTCGACGTATTTGAGAGGGTTCGAGCGGCCAACTTAGCCGGTCGCGCCAAACTTGAGTTCGTGGAAGGGCCGACCCAGCGCACTTTGCCACAGTATCGTTTTCGATCGGTACTTGACGCCGTACTGCTCGATGGCCCTCACGCTTATCCGTTCCCTGACCTTGAATACCTCTACTTCTACCCTCGGATCCGCAGCGGCGGGGTGCTGGTAATCGACGACCTCCAGATCCGCAGTGTCCACAACCTTTTCGAGTTCGTCCGACGCGACGCGATGTTCGAGTTGGAGGCTGTCGTTCATCGAACTGCCTTTTTTCGCCGTACGGATGAGCCAACATTTCCGTCGGAAGCCGATGGCTGGAATGACCAGTCCTACAACGCTCGTGAGCTGCTGCGATTCACTTGGCGAGACCAGCTCAGACGCAGAATGCCGGCTTGGGCTCGTGCGGTGGTCCGGAGTCTCCGCGGGAACAGTCCCTGAAAGGGGGACTGTGCAAAGCCTAGCTGCGAAGGTTCCGTGGTGGGTCTCGCTTTTAGAGCCTCTTTCTTGTTACCCAGCGATCTCGGCCGCCGTCTCTTATCCACTGATGACACTTCTGGAGAAGACACTCCTTGGCTGGACCTTGCTAATGTAAATCGTTGGCGCGGAAGCGCGTGGATTGAGCGCGTGATTAAGCAATGAAGTTAGACCAAATCATTCGACCGGTGTTGGCATCGCTCTTGGTCGGCTTGCTGCTGGCCGGCGGCTCCCAGGCGTTAGCGAAAGATACGTGGGCCGGGGTTGAACGCATCATTGCCGTCGGAGATGTGCACGGCGACTACGAGCAGTTCGTCAAGCTTCTTCGCTCAGCCGGCCTCATTGACGCCAACGATGACTGGGCTGGGGGCCAAACCCACTTTGTCCAGACCGGAGATGTTCCTGACCGTGGTCCCGATACTCGGAAGGTGATGGACCTGCTCATGAAGCTCGAAAAGCAGGCCAAGAAAGCCAAAGGCTACGTTCATGCGCTGATTGGTAACCACGAAGCGATGAATATGTACGGCGACCTGCGATATGTTCATCCCGGAGAGTTCGCCGCCTTCGAAAATCCGAAATCGAGCGACACTCGCCAGGGCTATTACAAACAGCACGTGAGTGAACTGAAACGGCACCCGCCGCCCGAAGGCGTTCCCGAGTTTGGACCCAGCCATCGTCAGGAGTGGGAGAAGGACCACCCGCTGGGGTGGTTCGAACACCGCGCCGGCTTTGGAGCCTTTGGAAGCTATGGAAGATGGATACTGAAACACAACGCCGTCATTCAGATCAACGACACGATTTTCCTGCATGGCGGGATGGGACCGAAGTACGCTGCCATGACCATCGGCGACCTGAATAAGCAGGTCCTGGCGGAGTTGCGAGACTTCAGCAAACTGAAAGGCGGGATCGTTACAGATCCGGACGGCCCACTTTGGTATCGGGGTCTGGCATTGAATGACGAGAGGACCGAGACGGCTCACCTGGAGACGGTTCTCGAGCAGCATCAAGCGAAGCGAATCGTCATGGGCCACACCGTCACCGAAGGCACCGTCATGCCGCGGCTGAAGGGCCGCGCCGTCTTCATCGACGTAGGCTTGAGTCGGCAGTATGGCGGCCGGCTGGCCTGCCTGCTGATTGAGGGAGGCGTGTCCTACACGCTCCATCGCGGAAAGAAGATTCCTTTGCCGCTGGATGACAACCCGTCCACCCTGCTCAGCTACGTAGAGAAGGCTGCCAACGCCGATCCTGAACCTTCTCCATTGCTAGCGAAGATCCAGCAGCTGCAGGCCGAGCTCCAGGCCAGCGAGGCTGGGAGGTAACCTCCGGCGTGTGTCACCGAACTCGGGGTTTGGGCGAAGCAGAGCCGCGCCCGCAAGGGTGCGGTCGAGTCTGGCAGTCAGCGGTTCCGATCGCCTACCCAACGAACGAGCTACTCTCGACCGCACCTTGCGGGCGCGGCTCTGTCTAGAATCCTCGTTCGAAGGGGACCACCTGATAGGCGCTGAGTTTCGACCTGGCAATTGAAACTAAGCGATCACCGACAGCAGCTGGCCTATCGTCCTGGCGCTATCTTGTTGAAAACTTGCCACCTGCGCATTTCGGTGACCTTGGTCCGCCTCTTCTCGTTTTTCGGCTGCCAACTCCTGCCTGGCTGCCTGTTCCATCTGCGAGGCCTGCGAAGCGACCGCGCGATCTTGTCCTGAAGGATTAGCCGGCGCGCTGGCGGCGGCGCGAATCTGTTGCGCTTTCTGAATCGTCGCTTGTGGGTTGCCGGCGATGGGAGAGGTGTCGATGCTGACCTCGCCTCCAACCGCGTACTGCTTCCCGTCCGGACCGGTCACGAAAGTGAACGAGACGCCGCGAGCCAGCCCGGCGGCGGCGGCGAGATGCGCCTGTTCGTGCGCCCTCACCTGACGATCGGTTCGAGTCAGCTCAGCAACGACCCGGTTCTCTTCGGGTGTCAGCGCGCCAGAGGATGATTGTTCAGGAACTTGTGCTGCTTGAGACTGCTGGTTGTCCGGTGGCTGACCGCGGCGGGACGCACGGATTCCACCGGCGTGATTGGTGGCGGCCTCGAGGTTCGTTGGGAGAAATGCGGAGCTGGAGACGGACGAAAGCATGAAAGGTGTCAGACCCTTGTGAATCTCTCTATCGGCCACCGGCAGCGGTGGTAGAGACTTTTTCTTTCGCGTTCCCTGATCCGTTGTTTCGTCTGTGCAGTGCGGCTATACTCCCTGCAGAGTGGCTGCCACAACGGGCCCATGCACGCCAGCTGAACTCCGAAAATCCGTAATTACAACACGAACTCCTGAATCTCGGGCGGATCTTGAGCGAAATCACTATATCGAATCCAGTTGGGCCGGACGACAAAGTAGACGATGCCGGGCCACGCTTCGCGATTGGTGCCGTCGGGCCAAGACCGAAAGTAAATCTTCTTGTACTTCCCGAGCTCTGAGCCCTTCAACTCAGTCGCGTGCCCCTCGAATTGCACCGTTTGCTCGGCATCCCACCCGATTACGAAACTGCACCGTGGGCGGGCCATTAGATTGGGGTACTTCCTCGTACTCTTGACCGTGTCAAAAACAATCTCGAGGTCTCGAGTCACCGCAATGCCTACCAGAGCGGACTGCGGCTGTCCTGAGTCCGCGATGGTCGCCAGCACGCCCAGCCTATGCCGAGCGATGAATTCGTATAGGTTTGCTGTTGTCATCCTGCGGACAGAAGACTATGTTTCGGCCAGAAGCTGCCGGATGCTCGTTTCGAATAAGTCAGTGGAGAAGCAGACGGCACCCCGAAAGCCGGGATGCAGCGCTAGTGCGCATGGACCTAGCTAATATAGCTCGCTTTGGCCAGGATTGACTTAAACCTGAATTATGCACTGCCGGTGCACCTGGTGAGGGCTGAGCCGCCAGGAACCATTTGGGGACCCCCGAAAACATGGGGTAAAAAGGTAGGCTGGCAAAGATTTCAGCTTCGCCAGTCAACCCCAAGGAGGTCACCCAAATGGTTACCAAACGAAAACAGCATAGCTCCCGAAGGCCCGTCAAACAAGGCCCCGGCGCGAGGGTCCCGCGGCCCAATAAAATCGGGGCTGCCACGCCCTATCACTTCCGTGGCAAGAATCTGACTCCCTACGGCGGCTTGCTGCCCGTCGCCACCCTGCTCGAAAAACTCGGCTTCCAAGCGCTGCTGGAAGAAACCCTCACGACCAAACGGATCACCCGAGCCATGAGCCCCTACCAGTTCGTGCTGGCCCTCGTGCTCGGCCTCTATGTCGGCTTTGCGCGGCTCAACCAACTCCGCTTCATCGCTCGCGACCCCATCCTGACCGGCATCTTGCAAGTGACGCGTCTGCCGCCGCAGTCCACGCTGTGGCGCTTTCTGGCCTCGCTGCACCTCAACGTGGCGAAGCAGATCCTTTCCATTCAGCGCCAGCTGCGGGAACGAGTCTGGGCCGCGGCCCACGTGAAGTTGGAGACGGTGACGCTGGACACCGACACCACCGTGCATACCCTCTACGGCCGCCAGATGGGCGGGCGCAAGAGCTACAACCCCAAGAACAAGGGCAAGCGCAGCTACCAGCCGATACTGACCTTCCTGGCCGAGACGCACGAATACCTGATGGGCGGGTTGCGCAACGGCGACCGGCCCACGGGCCGACAGATCGCCGCCCACCTCGAGAGCGATTTCCGGACTTTGCCGGGCGGCGTGAAGAAAATCCTGGCGCGGGCCGATTCCGGCTTTTATTGCTGGGAGGCGGTGGAGGCCTATGAAAAGGCGGCTTGTCAGTTCGTCATCGTGGCGCGCAAAACGCGGCGCCTGGTCGAGCGCTTGCAGCAAGCAGAATGGAAACCCTCCCCCCGCTCCGACGCGGACGCGGAATGCGAATTCCTCTACCAACCGCAAGGCTGGGCGCGGGCCTGCCGTTTCCTGGCGCTGCGTTACGAAAACGAGCCCAAGGCCGGCGCGGCCGAGCAATACCAGTTGTTCGCCACCAGCGCTTACACCTACCGCGTGTTTGTCACCAATCTGGCCGAGCCGATCGCGGCGGTGGTGTGGTTTTACAATCAGCGCGCCGGAGCCGAGAACCTGATCAAGGAGGCCAACAACGACGCCGGGCTGGCGGCCCATCCCTCGCGCCGCTTTGACATGAACCGCAATCACTTTCAGTTGGCCATGCTGGCCTACAATCTCAACTGCTGGCTGCTGCTGTTCAACCGCGAAGCCCAGGCCAGCGTGGAGACGCTGCGGCACACCACCCTGGCGACGGCGCGGCTGCGTTTTCTGTTCGTGGCGGCCAAGATCTGGCGGCACGCCGGCAGAACGGGTGTCAGCTACAGCGATCATTATCAGGAAAAGGGCCTGTTTGAACGGCTGATGCGACGACTGCGGGCGATGGGGCCGCCGGGATCGAGCTTGGCGCCGGTGGTGGAGGGTGCGCTGAGCTGAGGGGCACTCCATGCGTAAAATTTCATGCACTCGCCGCAACGTACTGGGAACACACCGCTTGCCAGCCCGCTTTTGCCCTGCCGGGATCAGGAGGCGGCTCAAACGGGGAGGGAAACAGCAGAAAAGACGACTTGAGAAATCACTGAGTTGACACGAGTGCCGCTATCGCCACAACTCCATCGACGATGGCTACGCCGAATCTGTGCATAATTCAGGTTAAAGCAACCTTCTCCGCAGCTTCAGACAGGCGGAAGCCTTGCTCTTGGCAGTCCCGGAGACACACAGCGCAGTCGGTTGCGGCCATCTTGCTAAAGGCCATTCGGCCCTGTGTCGATCGAGCCATTGGTGCCTGACCTCTCTGGAAGTTCTCTCTCGGCAAGTGATCGGCCTCGTGTTCTTCACGTTCTTGGCAGCCTGGACCCAGGTGGCGTCGAAACATGGCTTTTGGAGCTGGCACGGCACCCTGAAGACTCGGGCTGGGCGTTCGATTTTTGCCTGCTGGGATCAGAAAAGGGGGCCTATGCAGATGAGCTGGAGCGGCGCGGTTCACGGATCTGGCGCTGCCCGGTTCGGCGTCCGGAGCTGTTCCTGCCGCGGTTGTATCGCCTGCTTCGCCGAACGCGCTACGACGTCGTCCACAGTCATGTCCACGCCTTCAGCGGCTTGGTGTTGCGGATCGCCCGCGCGGCGGGAGTTCCGATTCGGATCGCGCATAGTCACAACGCGTGCGATGGCCGTGGCCGAAGCTGGCCCCGCTCTTTCTATCGCCGTCTGATGAAGTCTTTGCTCCGCCGCTCCGCGAACTTAGGTCTGGCCTGCTCAACACCGGCAGCTGAGGCACTCTTTGGAGCTGGTCACAAGCAGAACCCCGCCGTCCTCTCCGCGCCATACGGTATTGATCTGGAGAAGTTCCGCCGCCTCCAGCCAGACCGCATCAAATTGCGAAAGGAGTTCGGCGTACCCGCGGGGGCGCCCGTGGTGGGTCACGTCGGCCGGCTCGAGCCCCAGAAGAACCAAGATTTTCTCCTCGAAGTTGCCGCTGCAACGGCGATCCTCATGCCGCGGGCGCGATTTGTCATCGTTGGTGAAGGGCGCCTGTGCGAACGGCTGGAAGCAAAGGCCGAGCAACTCGGATTGCTCCCCCGAATTCACTTCGCGGGGCAGCACTGCGATGTGTCCGAACTCATGGTGGGCTTGTTTGACGCCTTCTTACTGCCTTCATTGCACGAGGGGTTGCCACTGGTTGCGCTTGAGGCCCAAGCGGCCGGACTGCCGTTGCTGAGGTCCGACCTCATTACGGAAGAGGCTGTCGTGCTGCCGCAAATTGCCCATCGTTACCCGCTGGAGGCAGGCTCTCCACACTGGGCTGCCGGACTCAAGCGCATGCTGGAATCCAAGCGTTTGTCGCCTTCCGAAGCTTGCCGCTACCTCGCAGAGAAGGGATTAGGCATCGGGACATCCCTTGATCGCTTAACAGCTCACTATGACGAGCTGACTCGAACGCTGAGTTCGTCCCATCGTCAGCAGTCCCTTCGCGCTGAAGCCGGGTCGGGCACCGGCTAAAGTGTCCGCACGACAGAGCTGCCTGGCTGGCACCGGAATCCAGCCTCGCTTGCACCGCATGATTCCCGCTGCCATGATCGCCGTGATTGCCGCATTGCTCTCGAGCGGCGGATTGCTGATGTGGGGACAGATCACTAACAGCGAGCCGGCGGCGCCTCTGGCTGCGGCGGCAGTTTGGAGCTTGTGTCTTGCCGTCAGCCTTTCCGTTCTGCGCCTGCACCCCTTGTCACCGGCGATGGTATATTTGTACGTTTTCGGCGTATTTCATCTGGGCCTGGCCGTGCCATGGAGCATGGGATTGGACGTGGGTCCCGCACCGGCATGGCTGTTGCACAGCAGCCTCGATCCGGCCCTGACACTTATCATCCTGGCTCTGATGGCGTATCTTGCGGGCACCTCCCTGGCCGCGTGGAAATGGTCTGTCAGTGAGCGGGCCACGCCAGTTGACGTTCGCTATCACAACGTCGTGATCTTCCATTGCGGACTAGTGATCTTCTTGGGCGGGCTGGCGATGTTCCTGTGGGGACTGCGGTCTCTCGGTTTCGACCGGCTCCTGTCAGCAACCTATTTCGAGACATACAGGCTCACCAACTGGTACGATCCGCGCTTCTTCGTGGCGAGTCTTAACGTCGCGCCGATTGGACTCTATCTGATGGCCGCAGCCGCTCCTTGGCGGCGGATCGTTGCAGTTCTGCTCACTGTGCTGGTTTGGAGCAGTGTCATCTTTTGGCTGGGATTCAGGGGCTTTGGATTGATCCCGGTCATCACCGTGCTCGCTGTGATTCACAAGCGCGGATTTCGCTTGCCCAAGCTAGCCTACCCGGCCGGTATCGCCGTCATGCTCTTCGCTATACCGCTGATCACTGTTTTGAGAGATGCTCGACTCGAAGATCGGTCGATCCCGGAGGCCGCCAGCGAGCTGCGTCCGCTGGCGGCGGTGAGCGAGATGGGGGCCAGCCTGAGGCCCTTGGTCCACACCGTCCATTACATGGAGACCGAAAACTTTCGTTGGGGCCAAACCTACTGGAGAGGCTTGCTGGCTGTGTTTCCCAACGTTTCTGGTGACTGGGAAGGCAGCTCCTATCTTCCGCTCGAGGAGCTGCCGCCGAGCCATTGGGTGACCAAACAGGCAGCGCCATGGAGTTACGCTCACTTCGGCGGGCTTGGCTTCTCGGCCGTGGCGGAACCCTACATGAACTTCGGCACCGCCGGAGTGGTGCTCTATTTCATCGCCTTGCCCGCCTTTCTTGTATGGGCAGACCGCGTCGATGCTTCGCGGCCGACCAGGCTTGCGACGTGGGCGGTATTGTTAGGGCCACTGCTGTGGACAACCCGCAACAGCTTCGACAACTTCTTCCGTCCCGCGCTATTGGGCTTGTTGTGTGTCTTCCTAGCTAGATTGGCCGCGAACCCCTCGCCTCCATCCTCAGGCGGACAAGCGACGAGCCCCAGGCGGAAGCCCGGGGTCAAGTCCGCAAAGCTCGGAGGTCTTTCAAGAGAGGAAGTCAAAGCCGGCCAACCCAGCTTAGTCTTGGCGGGAAATACTGATTTCGCGGTTATCGTCGCCCCCGTCAACGATACGGATTTCCATCCGAGGTCTCGGGAGCTGGCCGGAGAATTTCTCGCCCCATTCGATCAATACGATGGCATCCTCATCCCACAAATCATCCAGGCCGAGAGTCTCGAATTCGGGCAGGCGGTCCAGGCGGTAAAGGTCGATGTGGTAGACCTTCGGGTCTCCTTCATACTCATGGACCAGCGAAAACGTGGGGCTGAGCACGTCCTCGGGAGGGCAGGCGCCCAGGCCGCTGATGAAACCCTTGGCCAGCGTGGTTTTCCCGGCGCCGAGATCCCCGGCCAGCAAGACGATTTGCGGCGCTCGGATTTCCCGGGCCAGGCGGCGGCCGAGCTCTATCGTCTCTTCGGGGGAGCGGGTCAGGTGCTTCTTGGAAGGCTTGCTATCCACGGATCTCTTTCACAGGGTAACCAAACCCGCAACTTGTGGAACCCGGGACGCCCACAATCCCGTAAGCGACCTTTGCGTTGCGCCGTTGTTGCCGAACTCCGTAGTCCAATTCCCGTAGCGCAGGGCTCGAAGAGACCTGCGGCCTTTTCGCCGGGCCACACCCGCCGCGTGAACGCAAGCAAAAGCCGCAGGTCTCTTCGAGCCCTGCGCTACGGGAATTCAAAACGCTTTCGCAGGCAACCAGAGTCCTTACGTACGGATCCAAATCACTCGCTCAATCGGCGGATAGCATGGGGCAGAAATCTCAAGATGTCAGTTGCCAGCATCGATTGCTCGCTCCCTTCCTCGGTAGCCAGTTCGGCGGCGAGCCCATGGAGGTAGACCGCGCCGGCGATAACCCGCTCGGGAGGTTCATCCGGGAACTGTGCCAGCAACCCGGCAATCATTCCCGTGAGGATGTCGCCTGATCCAGCGCTCGCCATCCCAGGCGTTCCCGTGGGATTGACGAGAACCCGGCCGTCGGGCGATGCCGTCAAAGTCCGATAGCCCTTGAGTACAAGATAGACGTTTCGGCGCTGGGCGAACTCACGAGCAATCTCAACCCGCCGCTCTTGAATTTCAGCCGCCGGAATCCCGCTCAGCCGCGACATTTCTCCAGGGTGAGGCGTCGACACAAGAACACGGCCCGTCGCACCCCAATCACCTTCATTCGATGCCAAGGATGCCAGAGCTCTCAGCCCATCCGCGTCGACGACCATCGGCAGCCCGGTCTCTCGGACAACTCGCCTCACCAGTTCTTGATTCGCGGCCTGCGTTCCGATTCCCGGCCCGATGGCAACGACAGTTGACCGCTCGGTCCAGCTCGGCTGGAAGGCATCGGCCGTCATCGAGCCGTGATCGTCCTCGGGCACGGGTATGGTCATCAGCTCGGGAGTACCCGCAACCACCGCCGCCGTCGCGCTCTCAGCGGTTGCCACGGTCACCAGACCCGCGCCAACTCGCAGCGCAGAGGTTCCCGCCATCAGCACTGCCCCCGGAGTAGCCCTCGATCCTCCGATGACCAAAACGTGTCCAAAGCTGCCTTTGTGTGCCGAGCGTTCGCGTGGAGCAAACAGGCCGGCGAAATCACCCGGCTCAACCAGCGACAGCTTCAACTCCGGGTTTGCCGCTAAGACTGACGGGGCGGTGCCGATCGCCGCCACACGCAGATTCCCCACGGCTTCACAATTGGGCGGAAAGATCTGGCTGACTTTCGGGGCCGTAAAGGTCACGGTGTGCCGGGCTCGAACGGCTTCGCCCAGCGGCTCTCCGCTGGCGGAAGGCAGCCCGGAAGGCATATCGACAGCCACGATAGAGGCGTGCTGAAAATTGGAGTTGAGGTCGCGAATGACTTCCAGCAGTAACCCCTCAGCAGGCCCCCGCAGTCCCGTGCCCAGAAGCGAGTCCAGCACGATCGTCGCGGGCAGCAATTGAGGCCGTAGTTGCCGCCATGCTTCGGAATCACGGACCACGGCCGGCTCGAAATCCACCGCCCGCAGCATCTTGTAGTTGGCGGCTGCGTCACCGTTCAACTGTTCGGGATCCGCAAGCAGCACGACCTGCAGCCCAGCTGAAAGTCCCTGAACGACAAGTTGCCGCGCAACAACCAACCCGTCTCCGCCGTTGTTCCCTTTTCCGCATAGGATAACGATGCGCTGGTCCTCGAGCGGCGAATAGTTTTCCGCAAGGAATTCGCAGACTCGCAGGCCGGCGTTCTCCATCAACACCAGGCCCGGCACTCCGCGCTCTTCAATCGTTAGGCGATCGACTTCGCGCATCTGATCCGCGGTCAGGATCTTCAGCACCTAGGACTCCAGTTCCAGTTCCAACTGCTTCAGTTTCGCCCGCTCGCCCATGGCGATCAATACATCGTCCGGCTCGATCACCGACTTGCCGGGGGGGTTGAATTGCATTTCCCCATCTGGCTTCATGATTGCCATGACGATGACACCGTGCTTCTCCTTGATACCCGAATCTTCGAGCGTCTTGCCGGAGACAGCACTAGATGCTGACACCTTGAGCTGTTCGAACTCCAGCTCCAAGTCCGCGGACCGCTGAAAGGCGGATGCGATATCAAGAAAGCTGGTGACGTGAGGCCGCAGCATTGACTGGGCAAGCCGATGCCCAATAAAGGAATAGGGCGTGAATACTGTGGTCGCGCCGGCGCGTCGAAGCTTTTCTTCCGCTTGTTCATTGCTGGCACGAGCCGAGATCAGCAGTTTCGTGTTGAGAACGCGCGCCGACAGGACGACGTATACGTTGTCCGCGTCGCTGGCGATGGCCGAGACTAGGCCCGCCGCCACGCCGATACTGGCTTCTCGGAGGGTCTCATCCTGTGTTGAATCCCCGACGATCGTCGGGATCTCCTGATCAATCGCCCACTGCGCTTTCTGGGGGTCGCGGTCGATCGCCACGGGGAGCGCTCCGCTGCGGCGCAGTTCTTGCACGGCGCCGCGTCCGACGCACCCCAATCCGCAAATGATGTAGTGACCTGAAAGCTTGCCAACCATGCGCCGACTCCGCCTGCGGCCGAAATAATCCGCTAGCTCCAACTTAACAACAAAATTACCTAAGACACCGATCGAGACGAAAATCACGGTGACCCCGGTGAGGATCAAAATGGAAACAAACACCCGGCCTTGCTGGCTCAACGGGTGAAGCTCTTCGAAACCCACCGTCGACAAGGTGATGAGGGTCATATAGAAGCTGTCGAACCACTCCCAACCTTCTACCCAGCGGAAGCCCACCGTGCCAAAGATCAGCACGCCCACCATCAGCGGAAGCAAATAGAGAATCTGGCGCGGGGGCTTCATTTTCAGCAATGTCGTCTCGCCAACAACATGCTCATATCGTCTTGCAGAGTCGTTTCGCCTGTCCATCCGACGACTTCTTGCATGATGCGCGGTCGCAATTATGCGCCCTTACACTGGCGCAAGCGTGACGGGTTGTCTCGTTTCGCTACTAGTGTAGACCGCGTGCGCGATCTCAACAGCCCTCAATCCGGCAACACCGTCCGCAATCGTAGCAGTGCTCTGGCCGGCCGTTAGGGGCACGAAGTCCTGGAGCTCCTCGGTGAACGCTACGCGAACGGTCGACGTCCAGCCTCGAAGTTTTTCCCGCACGAACACCCCGGGGTAGACGCTGTATCGGCGGCGACGCATCGAACCCAACTCGTCCAGATGAACTGCCATCGAGAACATCGGGGCATAGGAGGCGCGGGCCATTCCGCGGTTCCCGTAAGCCTCGATGAAGAAGCGGTAGCCGCGCCATTCCGTCCAGCTGGCTTGCAATTGCGCGACTTTGCCGTCAGCCGTTTGCAGCATCGCGAAACCGTTATCTTCCGATCCCTCGAACTTCCAAATGTTTGCCGAGGAGGTCCCGTAAACTTCGGTGATGTCGCCCAGAATGTGGCGCACCAGATCGATCATGTGGATGCCGTTGTCCATCAAGGCGCCGCCCCCGACGACTTGTTTGTCGTGCACCCATGGCTCGCTGAATTCAGGAAGTCCGGCATGCCCGGTGAAGGCTCGGACATAGGAGAGCTCCCCGATGGCGCCGCTGGTTACGGTTTCCTTGACGAACTGGACCGCTGGAAAGTAGCGCTGGCAGAACCCGGTCGAGAGCGTACGATTCGCTTTCTCGGCCGCGGCCAACATGCGTCGGCAGGCGTCGGGGTTGGGCGCGAGGGGCTTTTCACAAAGGACGTGCTTCCCCGCGTCGAGCGCGGCAACCGCGATCTCCTCGTGGCTGTCCGGGGGAGTCGAGATGATCACGGCGTCCACGTCTTCGCGCCGCAGAAGTTCCATGTATTCTGCGCAAACGGCCGCTTGGGCAGACGCCGCCAGAGAACGGGCGCGGGCCGGGTCGGCGTCGGCGATCGCGGCCAGTTCGCAGCCCGAAGCGCGGCGAATCGCTTGCTCGCGAACCCTGCCGATCTGGCCCGCGCCGATGAGTCCAAAGTTCATCTCTAAAAGGGTGAAGTATGAAGATCCAGAGCCCCGAACGCAAGTGAGTGGGTCAAATCCGCCAAATCAACAATCTGCCGAGAGTGAAAAATCTGCCTGTTCAGTCCCGCCGACTCCGCGTGAGGACTACCCTCAACCCCAGCCGATGCCCCTGGATCAAGTTCGAGCCAAACCGAGTAGCAGCCCCCCCGGATCAAGTATGAGTCAAGCCGGTTACCACCGTAAAACCGGTTTGTCGCGTGTAGATTTACTCTGCGATAGCGTAAAAACTTAAGCCGCCTCAAAACGAGCTTTGGCGTCGGCCACCCATTGTTCGCCTTCTGATTTTGGCCTACCCGCCATAGCGGCCATCAAGTCGGCATGATCGCCAGTGTAGTGGGCGTACATCTGTTTGAACCAGTCTTCAAAGGTTTCGGCCGAAAAATCCTGTTCGCAAACATCGCAAGGCAAAGTTTTCATGCGGTTATGATAGCTGAAAAACAGTAGCTCGACCCCGAGCAGCAGCATCAGCGAGAAGCCGCTTGTCCAGGGCAAGGGACTTCGGTCCCCACCCGCATTTCGGCACCAAGGATGGACCGAGAGGACCGCCGCAATTGCGATCCAATCGTGTTCGGTCCCGCCGAGTCCGCGTGAGGAATATCCCCCAAAGCGGGGTAACAGTCCCCAGGATCAAGTTTGAGCCATGCCGCTTACCACTGTAAAACCGGCTTGTCTCGCGGCCTCGGTCAGCTTCAAGTCGCAGCAAACGAAAGGGCGATCCCAAACCACCGGAAGTCGCAACCGCCGATCCCTTCGTCGTCGTGGTGCAACGGTAGTGGAGTCGTCGCGTTGCCGTTACAACACTAAGGATATTCGGTTTCACCAGGGTTCGCAAGCTGCCGCCCGCTGTGGGCGCTCCGAGCCAGTTGACGGTAAAGCTCGTTTATCGGGTTCAAGAAATCTTCGCGCCGTTCTCAAGCCGTATTTCTCACGAGGAGTTCCCATCTACGCCCTCGGGATCAAAAATCTCCTCGATCCGCAGCTCGAAGAGGCGGGCGACCTTGAACGCCAGCGGAAGGCTGGGGTCATACTTGCCGGTCTCGACGGCGTTGATCGTCTGCCGAGAGACCTCTAGCCGCTCGGCAAGCGTCGCCGAGATTGGTTGCAGTTGGCGGTGCGCTGGCGAGCTACTGGGGTCCGGGGCTGGGGGCGTGGTTGTTTTAAAGTGGCGGATGAGGGGTGAGTTGAGGTTTTGACCACGGGCTTCCGCCCGCGGTCAAAACCTCAACTCACCCCTCATCCGCCAAATCCACAGCCTCTACGACCTCAGCCCCAGTAGCTCGCCACTCCCTGTCGTTCCACTGTCGCTTCTCAACGCACCGTGCTATCCCGGAAAGCAATGCCACCCTCCGGCCCGACAAGACCCCGGCGACATCCTTACCGGAATTTCCGGCCGACTTCGCTTTCTTATTCGAGCCCGGCCGAAGAGAGATTCGCCTATCCAGCTCAGGGTTGTGACGAGACCATTCGTTGTACCACCCGCCGCCGCCTGCCTACCAACCCTCCGCGTGTTCAAACTTCACCCGGAAAAACAGCGTGTAGAGCACGGGTACAACTCCCAGCGTCAACATCGTCGCGAAGGCCAACCCGAAGATGATGGCGATCGCCATCGGCTCCCACATGGGGCCGCCGCCGAGCCACAGGGGGATCAGGCCGCCGACCGTGGTCATCGTCGTTAGCAGAATCGGCCGCAGGCGGCGCTGAGACGCTTCGATCACGGCGCGCGCGGGAGACAGCCCGTTCTCGCTGATCTCGATGTTGATGCGGTCCAGCAGTACGATAGCATTGTTAATCACGATACCCGACAGGGAGATGATTCCCAGCAGCGTCATAAACCCGAAGATGGGTATCCGGTTGACTCAGGTAGCCCCAATATCTTGTGGTTTGGGGATTTTCTTGGGTTCTGTAACCGGGTGAACAATCATCTTGTAAGTCGCCGGATCCACGGCTACCGCCTGCTGGACGAGCCGATAGAAGAGTTTGCCGCGGCTTTTGGATTTGCGGCGGTTGAAACGGAAGGTGAACTCGTCCAGGTAGTAGTCCAGATGTTTGTGGCTCACGGCGCCCTGATGGGTGCCCAGTAGCCAGCGCTTGAGCAGTGACATCACGCGGTGGACGCGGGGCATCAATTCCGACTTGGACTGCTCCTGCCTGCTGACAACTGTGACCTGATGGACGTAGCCTTCCTTTTTCAACCCGGAGTAACCGGGCCAGCCGTCGGTATGCACCACGCTGCCCGGCTCGATGCACTCCTCCACGAAAGGCAACAGGCTCTCGCCCGAGGCATCCTCGATTCTCTTCATGCGAATCCGGCCGATACCCCGCCCATCCTCTTGAGCGGCTACTGCGATCAATGCTTTGTTTTTCAGGTTTCGGCCCCGCAGGCCCTCTTCGAGCCCGCCCCAGTAGCTTTCATCGACTTCCACCGTCCCGGCCAGCAAATCCCGTCCCGGCCGCACCATCGCGCGCCGCATTTTGTGCAGCCAGGTCCAAGCCGTTTCGTACCTGTTGAGCCCCAACACTCTTTGAAGTCCCAAAGCGTTGGCTCCGGTTTTTTGGGTGGTGACCCACCACATCGCACGAAACCACAACGGCAAAGGGCTGCGCGTGTCCTGAAAGATGGTCCCGGCGGTCACCGAGGTTTGGCGCCCACACGCAGCGCACTGCAGCAGCACTTTTCGCAAAGGCCACGACTTTCCACAACCGCAACCCGGACAGCGGAAACCGTCCGGCCAGCGCAGCCGGAACAGATACTCCCGGCAGGCCTCCTCACTGCTAAAACGGGCCTCGAACTCTGTCAGGTTCTGAGGGTAATCTTCCATCTGCCGGCATACTACATCTTGGGGCTACCTGAGTCAACCGGATACCCACCAACCCGAAATACGGCTTCGCAATCAGCAGGCCCGCGATGACGCCGATCAACGAAAGCGGAATCGTCAGCAAAATGATCAACGGCCGCCGGATCGAATTGAACTGTCCGACCAGCAGCAGCACAATGATGAGCCCCCCGACGGGCAGCTTTTCCACGATCGAGCGGTTCCCCTTGCCCGAAGTCTCAAACTCACCTCCGAGATCGTAAACGTAGCCAATTGGCCAGGACCCTTTGCTGTTCTTCCAGCCAGGGTATCAATTGATCCGTGACCTCGACAGCTGTTAGCCCGGGTTGTACATCGGAAAAGATCTTGACGCTCTTCAGCCGGTTGCGCCGGAAGATCTTGGCGGGCTGCCACTCCACTTCAAGATCGGCGACTTGCTTCAAAGGCACGGACTGGCCGGACGTCTGCGAATAGACGTTCAGGCTCTCCAGCTTGCCGAGGTCTTGACGATCGGCGGCCACCGAGCGAACCTCGACGGGGATGACTTCATCTCCTTCGCGATAGTCTGTCGCATCGTAGCCGCTGAGCACCGAGAGCAGCGAAAGCGCAATGTCCTGGTGAGTGATGCCGCTGCGGCGGGCGCGTGGCTTGTTGATATTCACATTGATCTTCTTGGTGCGCTGTCCCCAGTCGTCTCCAATGTTTTTCGTGCCGGGCATTTCGGCCAGTTTCGCCTTGACACTGTCGGCAAGGCCGAACAAGACGTCGATATCCTCACCGGAAACCCGCACCTCGACTGGGTTGAGAACTGGAGGCCCCAGCGTCAGTGGTTGGATCGTGGCGAGGACATCCGGGAACTGCTCGCGGCAAAAAACTTCCAGCCGTGGAATGATCGTTTCGATGACCGCCCTCGACGTTGTATTAAACCTGAATTATGCACTGCGGCGTGGACCTGAGGAGGGCTGAGCCGCAAGGGACCATTGGGGACCCCCTAAAACATGGGGTAAAAAGGTCGGCTGGCAAAGATTCCAGCTTCGCCAGCCAACCCCAAGGAAGTCACCCACATGGTTACCAGACGAAAACAGCATAGCTCCCAAAGGCCCGTCCAACAAGGCCCAGCCGTGACGGCCTCGCGGCCCAATAAAATCGGGGCTTCGACGCCTTACCACTTCCGCGGCAGGAAGCCGACTCCCTACGGCGACTTGCTGCCGGTGGTCGGGAGGGCGCTGATCTGAGAGCCTGGCTATGCGCTATGCATAAACTTTTATGCACTAGCCGTAACGCACTGGAAACACGTCACTTCCGAGCGAGGTTTTGACGACGCGGATTCTGGGCGGGAAGGGAAACCGGACACGGAGAAGCCAAAAGACCAGTTGCCGAGCTACCACCTCACGACGACCGCCAACCCGCTACGAACGCAGCCACACTCGCAAAGTGAATCTGTGCATAATTCAGGTTAAACAGAATGAACGAATACTCCGGGCTGGGAGGCTCCGGCACTGCCGTGAGCGAAAAACGAGGCGAGCCTACCCCAATATAGGATGACCAGTTCGTCACCCCCTCCTGGCCTTCATCGTTCGCCACCAACTCACTTTCGACAAATCGCTCAATTTCATAAACGATCTCTTCGTTCCGCTCGATCGCAGTGCCCGGAGGCGACTCGATCTCCGCCTTAAACATCGGAGTGTCGGAAGGCGGGAAAAAGATGTTCGGAATGTACTGCATGCCTTGCAGCGAGAAGACAAACAGGCCGATCACGCCACGCAGAGCCAGGAAGGGATGTCGAACTCCGCCAAGGAGCAGCCTGCGGTATGAGCGGTAGAACCTGGTCTCGTGAGCATCTCCGTGAGCCGGCGGCTGAACTTTCAGAAACATCACGCACAACAGCGGAATCAAAGTTAGCGCCAGGACCCAAGAGCACAGCAGAGTCACGGTGACGACGGTGAACAACTGCCCGGTATATTCCCCGGTGGTCGATTCCGCCAGATAGATTGGCAAGAAGGCGGCCGCCGTCGTCAAGGACGAGGTCAACAACGGGATTCGCAGCTCCCGCGCTGATGCCACGGCGGCCTCGACCCTCGACTTGCCCTCGGCCATTTCCACCATGATCGACTCGGCCATGACGATCGCGTTGTCCACGAGCATACCGAGCGCAATGATCAGCGCCGCCAGTGACATTTGGTTGAGGCTGATCTCCAGGAATTGCAGGATCACCAGCGTCGCCACCATCGCCGTCGGGACAAGCGACGCGACGATGAAACCAGTCCTGAAGCCCAACATCAGCAGCATGATTCCCAGGACAATCGCGATTGCTTGGCCAACGTTCCCCGTAAACTCATCCACCTTGCGCTCGACGGTTGTTGTCTGGAAGGCGACCGGCTCGAAGTCAATCCCGATCGGATACTCGTTGTTCCAGGTTTCGACGAGCTGCTCGATTTGCCGACCCAGGGAAACGATGTTTCCTTCCGGTTTCTTCGAAACCGCGATCCCTAGGGCCGGCAAGCCGTTGGCATGAAATTTCGAGCTGGGCGGGTCGACAGGCGGGTCGATGTAGTCGCGACGAACTTCGGCGATGTCTTCGAGGTAGAGGAAATCGTTTCGGCCCGGGACGCTGATAACGGTGCACGCCAGGTCCTGGATGTCATCAAAGTTGCCGGAGGGCTCCAGTTCGATTCGCTCCACTCCCGTGCTGACGCTTCCGCCTGGAATGATGATGTTGCGCCCTTGCAGGATTTGCTGGAGTTGGACAACAGATAGCTCCAGTTCGGCCAGACGGGCATTGTTGTACTCGACGAAAACCCGCTCCTCTTGCACCCCGTAGATTTCGACCTTCGCGGTGTCATCGAGGCGAAGGATCTGGTCGCGGACCGCTTCGGCAAAGTCCTTCATCTCGGCGTAGCTGATCTCGGGCCGGCCGTCTCCGCCCTGTCCCGCGGTGATGGCAATAATGATTCCGAAGACATCGCCAAACTCGTCGTTGACGAAGGGCCCGATGATACCGTCGGGGAGTTCCTCCCGCACGTCCGCAATCTTGCGGCGCAGGTTGTCCCAGATCGGGCGCATCGCGGTGTAGGACTCTTTGATGTCCACGTAGACAATCGAGCTGCTGGTTTTTGAAGTGCTCCGGACAACGTCCAGCTCGGGAATTTCCTGAATCGCTTTCTCGATCTTGTCGGTGACGAGATTCTCGACTCGCTCCGGGTTGGCACCGGGAAAGACCGTACGAACCATGGCCGTGCGGACGATGAAACCCGGGTCTTCGGCCTGTGGCAGTGAAAAGAAAGCGTTCACTCCGGCCAGAAGCAGCACCAAAACGCACACGATAGTGACGCGGTTGTTTTCGATGGCGAAGCGCGTAATATCCATGACGAGCCTCTCCGGCTAACCTTCGTTCTCTTTACTCAATTTCACCCGCTGGCCGTCGGTGATTCGGCCCGCGCCCGCGGTGACGACTCGCTCACCGTCCTGGAGCCCTTCGGTGATCTCCAATCCCTCGCGAACGAATTCGCCGACCGTGACCCCGCGCCGTTCGACGTCGCCGAAACCGGCTTGCTTCGGATTAACCACGAAGACGAAGCGGCCTTCGCGATCCTCCCGCACGGCATGAGGCGGCAGAATCCAGCGGTGGGGCGCATCCCCTGAACCGAATCGGCACCTCACCTCGGCTGACATCCCAGGACGGACTTCGGACAAGCGACCGCGGGTGAGCTGCTGCCAGGTTTGATTGAGCTGAACGGTTACCGGGTAGGTCGAGAGTCCTTGAGTTGCCGTCACCGCCATTTCGGTGACGCGGCCACGAAACTCGCGGCCCGGCAAGGCGTCGAAAACGATCGTGGCGCCTGCGCCGTCACGAATCTCCGAGATCAGTACTTCGGGAATCCCGACTTCGACTTCCGGATTTTGCCCTGAAAGCAGCGTGAGCAATGGCTGGCCCGCCTGCACATTTTCATTGAGTTCCACGGGGACATCGGCTACCGCGCCGGCGACCTGCGATTCCAGCCGCGTGTAGGAGAGTTGTAGATTGGCTGATTCCAACTTTTTCTCGATCGATCGCACCTGGGCGCGTGCGGAATCTTGAGCCGCGCGTGCTGCGTCGTAGTCGGCCTGCGAGGCGTTGTCTCTTTCGAAAAGTCCGCGAATACGCTTGAAGTCTGCCTCGGCCTTGACCGCCTGCGCACGAGTCTGGGCCAGCGTCGCTTCCGTGTCTTCGACAAGCAGCTCATAGTCGCGGGGGTTAATCGCGGCGACGAGTTGACCGGGCTGCACGATGTCTCCGACTTTGACGTTCAGCGTCTCGATCATGCCGGGAACTTTGAAGCTCAGCTTGGACTCGACGCCGGCCTTCGCAACGCCCGTGAACGCGCGCACTCGAGTGCCGCCAACTCCATACACCTCCCGGTAACGGACGGGGCGAATCGGCGGAGGCGGCTGCTCGACCTTTTCAGTTTCGCAAGCAAGCAGCGCAAGCAGCGCGAGAAAGACCGCCGTTAAGTAAGTAGGTTTCCGAAACACCATGACTCCTCCCAGACCGATATTCGTTTCTCCGGATTTTTTCATGTCAGAGCTTTCCATCTAGTTCGGCTGAACGCGCAACTCGAATCCCTCGCTTCTAAAGAACGTATCCATTTGCCCGATAAACGCCAGCCTGTCCGCTTCCGACCTGAAGTAGTCAAACCGGCCGACCGCGCGCTGGGCTCCCATCAGATCGACGAGATAGTCGAAGACTGAGTTGGCCGCCACCAGGTCCGCCACCAGGGCTTGGTTCTGAGCATCGAGCAAAGTGATGATACTGACAGCTCCCTGCCTGTAGGAGTCGGTCACCAGCTCCAAGTTGCGGCCGGCGGCTTCGGCGGCTTGGCGCGCCAAATCGATTCCCGCAAACGAGGCTCCTGTTTTGTGAAGGATGGAGCGAACTCGTTGCTCTACCCGCTGCCTGGCCGCTTTGGTCTGGAGACTCAATTCGTCGAGTTCGATCTGCGCCCGCGTCCGGCGCGCACGCAAGGCGCCGCCTTGAAACACCGGTAATGTGGCACTGAGCCCGACGCTCCAATTGAGGCTGTTGGGTGAGGCGAAACTCAGTTCCTACCCTTCCGGAAACTGCGGCGGCGAACTGCCGGCCCCGCCGTTCTTGAACCCTGTCAAGTCGGCCTGCAGCCCTACGGTCGGGGTGTAGAGCGCGCGCCGGGTCGCAAGCAGGGCGCGTTGCTGCGCGCGAACTCCGGCCTCGAGCTGGCGCAGTTCCGGAGAGCCCTCAAACGCCTGCGCCACCATGAAGCGGCGAAAGATTCCAAAACTCTGTCGGTTGTCAATGTAGGGCCGGATCTGCTCGAAGCTCGTTACCAGTTCGGGATCGTCCAGTCCCGCCTCTTCAGTGGCGAAGCTTTCCTCGATCGGACGATTCAAGACGCGATTCACCGCGATTTCGGCTTGGTTTCTCGTTGCGCCCGCGTCGATGACGTCTTTGCGGTTGGTGGCGATCTGGCTTTCCCAGCGAAAAACCTCCTCTCGGCCAGCCGCGCCCAATTCCACCCTTGACTGCGCCAGTTCGAGGTTGGATCGCGTCAGGCGGAGATTGTTCCTCTGGATTCGCTCCACCATCTTGGATCGCAAAACATTGAGGTAGCTTTCCGCCGCCTCAAGAACTACATCGAGGCGAAGCTGCTCCCGTTCCTCCTGTCGAAGGTCCTGTAAGTTTCGTTCAACGTCGTAACCGGCTTTGACTTGATCGGAATAGATGAGTTGGCTGAATCCCGCGCTCCCCGAGGCTCGCCGTTGGCCTTGACTGCCGAAGCTGGTCTCGGCCCGGTCCCGGTCGATAAATGCGCCGAGGGCCGAGATATCCGCGTGCGGCAGAAGTCCCAAGCGGGCCTCCCGGACAAGCTGCAACCCCGCGGCAACCGTGCGATCGGCAACCGCCAAATCAAGGTTCACCTGGCTCGCCTCCCGCACTACCGCCGAGAGTGACAGGCTACGCTTCACATCCGTTGTTGCCGGGTTCAGTATGTCCGCAACAGTCTCGATCGCAAAGCTAGGGTAGACGCCGATGGCCCGGGCGGTCGCGCCATTGATCGTCAAGCGCTCGTCTTTCTCGAGATCGATCGACAGATCTTTCGCCTGCTCGCCAAGCAAGACACGGTGTATGTTCAGGGCGGTTCGGCGCGCCAAACGTTCCAGATCAAGATCGAGAGCCAGGCTGGCCAGCACACCCCTCTCGACCTCGCTGCGGCCCCATAGGGAAAAACTGGGCAATTTCCGCACGATCAATGCTTGGACAAGGCGGTCGAAATCACCAGGCGGCAACTGTAGCAGGGGCGCAATATAAACGGCTTCCGCATCCGGGGGAATCTGCGCCAGCGCCTGCTCCAGAGAACGGCCGACTAGCACCTGTTGCACCTCAATGCCGAGGGGAGCGAGCTGTCGCGCTGAGTTGGCGCGCAGCTCCGGAACTGTTTCCCCCAGAGCCTGCATCGTGAGTATCGTGATTCGCGAAAAGGGAACGATCTCGCGGAACATTGAAACATCGCGGGGGATGCGGTCACCAAGCGCCACATAGCTGAAGTTTTCGACACCGCTGACCCGAGATCGCTCCGGCCTTTCGCGTCCCGCGATGCGCTCTTCGCGTACTTGATAAGGGATGCCCTGCATATCCGGCTCGATAACAAACGGGGCAAAGACAGGTTTCGGAAGCGACCCCCGGTGCGCCGCATCGTTCGAGCTGAGTACCCCCAGCGTGACCACGAAGTCCACCTCGGGATCGGCGAACAGCCGGTCGAGGTTGGCCTTGATACGGGCGGCTGTCCAGTCACCGACCAGCCGTTTTTGGGGAGAGAACCGAACGTCGTACTCGGACTCTAGTAGTTGACGAATCTCTCGTTGGAAAGTTGTCTCGATTTCCTCGTTACGCTCCCAGGGACCGTCAACCGCTAATCCGATCCGTGCAGACGGGAGCTGAGCCTCGACGCTGGAAGGAGCAGGCCCGGGCGGAGGAATTCGCCGCGCTCTACCCCGAACGCTGGGAGATCGAAACGGCGCTGGACGAGTTGAAGACGCATTTGCGGGGAGCCCGCATCGTTCTGCGCAGCAAGACCCCAGAGCTGGTCGAGCAAGAGTTCTATGGGCTGCTGCTGGCGCACTTTGCTATTCGGGGGCTGATGCACGAAGCGGCGCTGAAGGCGGATGAAGATCCCGACCGGCTATCGTTTCTGCATGCGGTGAGAGTTGTCCGCCGCAAGCTTCCGCTCTTTGTGGCTATTCCCCCCTCGGGACGGAAAAGTCTTTCATGAGGCCGTGCTGGCAGAGATACTGGAGGAGCGTGTGGCCTGCAGCCGAGGACGCCGCAATCCGCGCGGGGTCAAGCGCAAGATGAGCGGCTATCCGCTGCGGCGAAACCAGCCGATCTCGCCCCCCATTCAGAATATCGAGAAACGCATCAGGATCGTTAAGTGAAGCGTATTGCTCCTAGCCCGCATTTCTCACCACCTGACGGCCGAAGCACGCGATAGGCCCGCCATTGCTTCGTTGCACTTGCTCGCTGTGCTCAACGTACTATCAAGTACGCCTCCGCTCGTCAAGCGGCGCGGGCCTCGTACTGACTGGCCTTTCACGCACTTCGCCTCGCCACGTGGTGAGAAAAGCGGGCTAGGCACCCCGGGCACCCCAAGACAAATCCCCCTGTCCTACCTTCCTTAGGGTTTAGGGCTCCTTGGTCGCTGACGATGAGCTGCTTGAACTCGTTGATAGGGAGGTAGGCTTGAGCTTTGTCAGACGGTGGAATTCCCGCAATACGGTCGGGCGTCCGCCCTTTAACCGGGCCCTGAGTAGTGCCGGGAAGCGCTCCCGCACCCGGCGTTGATCTCCGATACTTCGTCGGTACGGTTCAAGCCTGGAAGAGGTGGGCAATTCTGGCATCAATGGCCTTCAGTGGAAGCCCACTCTTGGATGCAAGCGGGAACGTGGTTGGCGTCGTGGTCTCAAAAAGCTCGACGCACTGCGGGTGGTCTCGCTGACTGGAGACGTCCCCCAGAATGTGAACTTCTCAATTAAAGCTTCGGTGGTGCGGGCGTTCCTGGAGACGAATGGTGTCGAGTTCCGAACCGAGGCATCGACGGTGAAGCTAGACATTCCGGCCCTCGCCGATCAGGCACAGAAGTACACGCTTTCCGGAGAGTGCTGGAAATAGAAGGAGAGTGACCGGCTTGTTCCGTTGTAGGCTGACCAACCAGACCCCGATTGGCGCCAAGAATCTTTCTCCACAGCGAAATGAGGAGTTGTGCCGCCCGGACCTGCCCCCCTTTCCAGCCGGCGGTCCCCGCGAGATCCGCGCAGACGTCGCTATTTCAACTGATTCCAGTGCACCCCAAGAGCTTACCAACAGCCAATAGTCTCCAGCGCTAGTTTTTTCTTGTGTCACAGGTGTCACAGGTGGAACCCTTCGCAAGTTTTTCCTATAGAACTAAAGCCCGAGCTTAGCATGCCTACCTTCCAGTGCAGAAGTGTTAGCTTTTACTAGCGGTTGTCTCGAGTGGGCCATCCTTGGGTGCAACCAGACGCCAGGCAGGTGTCGCTTACTCACTTCCCTTGATCCACCGTGAGTGCGTCTCTCCATCCCCGCGGGTAGTCGTCCAAACAAACGGGGTTGTGGGTACCGTAGGTCAGTGGACCAGTATCGGCGAACACCGCATTCGGGACAACGATCCGCTATAGAGGTAGATGACCCCGCGAGAGAAACGCGACCGTAGCCATTCCTCAACACTTCGCTGTCAGGGAGGAGCTATCCCCGTTGTCTCCTGGCCGAGTGGGTCAAATGCCTCGGACGAGCTGTCGGAACAGAAGCATCCGCTGTCTATACAATTGGAAACTGGCTCTGTTTATCTTGACTCAAATATGCTCGGCTCTGGGTGGCTTTGTGTGAGCTGGATCTGTGACAGGGTGAACCTGGTTGCGCGAGGATTGCATGAGTACGTTAGCCGTCCGATCGGTTAGTCTGCTGTTGATTGTGGCTATGGGAGCTCTTGCTCAGGAAGAGCATCCACGGGCGCGGGAATTGGGTATTGCGCCAGGTGTCATGTCGCCGGGGCCGTTGAACGCGATCACAGATGTAAAGGGCGTGAAGGTGGGGCAGCGGACGGTGATCCGTGGCAATAGCGTTCGGACCGGGGCAACGGCCATCCTCCCGCACGACGGGAATCTTTTCCAGGAGAAGATACGGGGTGCGGTCTATGTCTTCAACGCGTTCGGGAAATTGATCGGGTCGACGCAGGTGGAGGAGCTGGGCGTGATTGAGACGCCGATCCTGCTAACGAACACTTTGGCGGTTTGGGAAGCGGCGGACGCTCTGAAGCGCTACACACTCGATTTGTCCGGGAATGAGGATGTACGTTCGGTGAACCCAGTTGTTGGCGAGACGAATGATGGACGGCTGAACGATATTCGGGGGGAGCACTTGAAGCAGGAAGATTTTCTGGTGGCGATTCGGGAAGCGAAAGGAGGGCCGGTCGAGGAAGGCGCGGTAGGCGCCGGTACCGGGACGACGGTGTTCGGGTTCAAAGGCGGAATTGGGACGAGCTCGCGGCTTCTGACGGAGAACCAGGGCGGCTACACGGTCGGCGTTCTCGTGCAGTCGAATTTCGGCGGAGTTTTGATTGTGGATGGCGTACCGGTAGGCGAAGAGCTCGCGGCCGAGCGCGGTAGGGCGCTGCTGGAAGGGGAGGAAGACCTCGATCTCGCCGACGGGTCGATCATGATGGTGGTGGCGACGGATGCTCCGGCGGATGCGCGGCAGCTCAAGCGGATTGCACGGCGGGCGAGCTTCGGATTGGCGCGTACCGGGTCGTCGGGCGGGCATGGAAGCGGGGATTTCGTGATCGCGTTCTCAACGGAGCGCGTAGTGAAGGAAATCTTCATGCTGCGTGCGAGGTGGCGGGAGCTGGAAACGGAGCCACGGACACGGTTAACCGGGCACGAAGGGGGAAACCCCGGATACAGCCAAGCCAGGTCCTGACGGGCCACCGCGCCAGTTCCCGACCCTACGTGTGTCCAGTGAAGGCTGGCATGTTCAGTGGGAGATAGTCCCACCGGGGTAAGAGTCAGAGCCCCGTAGCTTGGGTTGCATCCGTGTGGAGGAAACGAAGCCGATGAAGCCAACTGACAAAGCCATCCTTGGGATGGTGAGCAAGTCACCGGGCCGTAACGTGAGTGAACCCACAGGTGGCCTCGAAAAGTTAAAACCCCGGAGGCCGAGCCCTCTTTCCACAGGCGAAGGCAGCATGGCCTGGCGCAGACTGACTGCAGCGCCTGGTCACTCCGGCGGGGTGCTAGGGACAGCACGGTGACAAGGGCATGCTAAGCAACTGGAGAAGCCCTTCTCGTCCCGTCGAGAAATCGGCGGAGCGGGGAAGCCGTATAACTGACGAAACCAGGAAATCGGTGGAAGGCGAGAGGGTGGCGGCTAGGTCCGTAGTAGCGACGAAGCGGGGTAACGCCCGTGGAGCGAAGGGACCTTGCTGCACATGAAGTCTTGGTCAACACAGTGAGGCAGGGACGAATGATAAAAGCGTCCAGTAGTCTGCAGGATCTGAGACGAAGACTATACGTCAAGGCGAAGGCTGAATCGACTTGGTGCTTTTGGGGGTTGTATGCGCACGTCTGCAAACGGGAAACCCTGCGGGAGGCCTATCGGCTGGCGAAGCGCAATAACGGAGCTCCGGGAATTGACGGGGTGAGGTTTGAGGCGATCGAAGCCGAGGGTGCGGAGGGATTTCTCGAACAGCTTCGCGAGGAGCTGGTGCAGCGCAGCTATCGACCTCAACGGGCACGGAAGGTGGAGATTCCCAAGGAAGAGGGCAAAGTACGCCTGCTTTCGATTCCATCGATCCGGGACCGGGTGGTCCAGGGAGCATTGAAGCTGATCCTGGAACCGATCTTCGAGGCCGACTTTCAAGCAGGGTCGTTTGGCTACCGGCCGAAGAAGTCAGCGCACGCTGCCATCCGGCGCGTAACAGAGGCGATCGTCAGCGGCAAGACCTACGTGATCGATCTCGACTTGCGATCCTACTTCGACACAGTGCGGCATCATATCGTGCTGGAGAAAGTGGCGCGACGAGTGAGAGACGAGGAGGTTTTGTGGCTGCTGCGGTTGCTGCTGAAGGCGTCGGGGAAGCAGGGTGTTCCGCAAGGCGGAGTGATTTCGCCGTTGCTCAGTAAGGTGTACCTCAACGAGGTAGACCAGATGCTGGAGAGGGCGAAAGAAGTGACCCGCCAGGGACAGTGGGTGGGAGTCGAGTATGCCAGGTTTGCTGATGACTTGGTGATTCTGGTGGACTCGCATCCACGACAGCGCTGGCTGCGGCAGGCGGTGGAGAAACGGCTACGCGAGGAGTTTGCCAAACTGCAGGTGGAGGTGAACGAGGACAAAAGCCACCGGGTGGAGCTAGAGCAAGGGGAGAGCTTTGGATTTCTCGGTTTTGAGTTTCGTCGGATCCGCTCAAGGCGGGGACGATGGATGCCGCTGTATGTGCCGAAAGGCAAGAAACGGACGGCCTTGCTGCGCCAGCTCAAGAAGATCTTCCGAAGCTTTCAATCGCAGTCGCTGAACGGGTTGATCGAAACGATCAATCCGATTCTACGCGGCTGGGTGAAGTACTTTGCGATCAGCCATTCGAGCCGCTGTTTCTCGCACATCCGAAACTGGGTGGAAAAGAAGATCCGGCGCCATCTGGGCAGAGCCCGTCAGCGCCAGGGATTTGGGTGGAAGCGATGGAGCCGGGCTTGGCTGTACCGGACACTGGGGCTCTTTAGTGAGTACCGGGTGGCTTACCGACAGTCGTGCACGGTAGTCGCGCCATGTGAATAGGTCCCATAAGCTTTGACACGAAGTGTGCAGGAGCGCGTAGTGCGGGAAATCCGCACGCTGCGTGCGAGGAGGCGGGAACTGGAAACGGAGCCACGGACAGGGCTAAACGGGCCCGCAGGGGGAAACCCCGGATACAGCCAAGCCAGCGTCCTGAAGGGCCACCGCGCCAGTTCTCGACCCTACCGCGATTAACCAACAGTTATCGGCCCACAGGCGCTATCTCGTTTGTTTCAAGGGGCTTAGTCCTGCTCGCGGTCGCGGAACTCTTCGAACCAGTTTTGAACTAGATCGATCCGGGTGCGGAGGCGTTGTTGTGGAAAAATTTAGGATCTAAAGGGAACGGAGCTCTTTGTTTAAACCTGAATTATGCACTGCGGCGTGGACCTGAGGAGGGCTGAGCCGCAAGGGACCATTGGGGACCCCCGAAAACATGGGGTAAAAAGGTAGGCTGGCAAAGATCCCAGCTTCGCCAGCCAACCCCAAGGAGGTCACCCACATGGTTACCAGACGAAAACAGCATAGCTCCCAAAGGCCCGTCCAACAAGGCCCAGCCGTGACGGCCTCGCGGCCCAATAAAATCGGGGCTTCGACGCCTTACAACTTCCGCGGCAGGAAGCCGACTCCCTACGGCGGCTTGCTGCCGGGGGTCGGGAGGGCGCTGATCTGAGAGCCTGGCTATGCGCTATGCATAAAATTTTATGCACTAGCCGTAACGCACTGGAAACACGTCACTTCCGAGCGAGGTTTTAACGACGCGGATTCTGGGCGGGAAGGGAAACCGGACACGGAGAAGCCAAAAGGCCAGTTGCCGAGCTACCACCTCACGACGACTGCCAACCCGCTACGAACGCAGCCACACTCGCAAAGTGAATCTGTGCATAATTCAGGTTAAACACCACCTCTAACGCAATTCCCCGGCGCAACGAAACCCGATACTGTAGAACCTGAATTATGCACAGATTCGGCGTAGCCATCGTCGATGGAGTTGTGGCGATAGCGGCACTCGTGTCAACTCAGTGATTTCGCAAGTCGTCTTTTCTGCTGTTTCCCTCCCCGTTTGAGCCGCCTCCTGATCCCGGCAGGGCAAAGGCGGGCTGGCAAGCGGCGTGTTCCCAGTACGTTGCGGCGAGTGCATGAAATTTTATGCATGGAGTGCCCCTCAGCTCAGCGCACCCTCCACCACCGGCGCCAAGCTCGATCCCGGCGGCCCCATCGCCCGCAGCCGTCGCATCAGCCGTTCAAACAGGCCCTTTTCCTGATAATGATCGCTGTAGCTGACACCCGTTCTGCCGGCGTGCCGCCAGATCTTGGCCGCCACGAACAGAAAACGCAGCCGCGCCGTCGCCAGGGTGGTGTACCGCAGCGTCTCCACGCTGGCCTGGGCTTCGCGGTTGAACAGCAGCAGCCAGCAGTTGCGATTGTAGGCCAGCATGGCCAACTGAAAGTGATTGCGGTTCATGTCAAAGCGGCGCGAGGGATGGGCTGCCAGCCCGGCGTCGTTGTTGGCCTCCTTGATCAGGTTCTCGGCTCCGGCGCGCTGATTGTAAAACCACACCACCGCCGCGATCGGCTCGGCCAGATTGGTGACAAACACGCGGTAGGTGTAAGCGCTGGTGGCGAACAACTGGTATTGCTCGGCCGCGCCGGCCTTGGGCTCGTTTTCGTAACGCAGCGCCAGGAAACGGCAGGCCCGCGCCCAGCCTTGCGGTTGGTAGAGGAATTCGCATTCCGCGTCCGCGTCGGAGCGGGGGGAGGGTTTCCATTCTGCTTGCTGCAAGCGCTCGACCAGGCGCCGCGTTTTGCGCGCCACGATGACGAACTGACAAGCCGCCTTTTCATAGGCCTCCACCGCCTCCCAGCAATAAAAGCCGGAATCGGCCCGCGCCAGGATTTTCTTCACGCCGCCCGGCAAAGTCCGGAAAGCGCTCTCGAGGTGGGCGGCGATCTGTCGGCCCGTGGGCCGGTCGCCGTTGCGCAACCCGCCCATCAGGTATTCGCGCGTCTCGGCCAGGAAGGTCAGTATCGGCTGGTAGCTGCGCTTGCCCTTGTTCTTGGGGTTGTAGCTCTTGCGCCCGCCCATCTGGCGGCCGTAGAGGGTATGCACGGTGGTGTCGGTGTCCAGCGTCACCGTCTCCAACTTCACGTGGGCCGCGGCCCAGACTCGTTCCCGCAGCTGGCGCTGAATGGAAAGGATCTGCTTCGCCACGTTGAGGTGCAGCGAGGCCAGAAAGCGCCACAGCGTGGACTGCGGCGGCAGACGCGTCACTTGCAAGATGCCGGTCAGGATGGGGTCGCGAGCGATGAAGCGGAGTTGGTTGAGCCGCGCAAAGCCGACATAGAGGCCGAGCACGAGGGCCAGCACGAACTGGTAGGGGCTCATGGCTCGGGTGATCCGTTTGGTCGTGAGGGTTTCTTCCAGCAGCGCTTGGAAGCCGAGTTTTTCGAGCAGGGTGGCGACGGGCAGCAAGCCGCCGTAGGGAGTCAGATTCTTGCCACGGAAGTGATAGGGCGTGGCAGCCCCGATTTTATTGGGCCGCGGGGCCCTCGCGCCGGGGCCTTGTTTGACGGGCCTTCGGGAGCTATGCTGTTTTCGTTTGGTAACCATTTGGGTGACCTCCTTGGGGTTGACTGGCGAAGCTGAAATCTTTGCCAGCCTACCTTTTTACCCCATGTTTTCGGGGGTCCCCAAATGGTTCCTGGCGGCTCAGCCCTCACCAGGTGCACCGGCAGTGCATAATTCAGGTAGAACGGTTCCGTCGGGTCGCCCGCGGAACGGTTCGAGACCCGGACGGCCCTCGGAGAGTGGGACCAGCCAGCCCCGCGCAGAACTCGGTTCTTACCCGTCAATGGTCCGGGCGGATCCCTCCCCACCTGCTGCTGATAGTAGTTCTCATCATAAGGATCCGAGACCCACTCCCACGCATTCCCCAACATGTCGTACAACGTCCATGCGTTCGGAAGTTTCCCACCAACCGATTTCGGGCCGTTTCCGTTCTCATACAGCTTCTTGCCGATGTTGTCCCGATCATTCGCCGAGAACTGGGTCGTGTCCAATGGTTTGTCGCCGCTGTTGTTTTTATACCAGGCTACGGTCTCCAACTGCCCGTACCGCGCACCGCGGGCTTCTGCTCGAGCCGCATACTCCCATTCAGCCTCAGTCGGCAAGCGCAGGCCAGCCCACTCGCAGTAATCCTTGGCTTCGTCCCAGATGACAAGTACCGCCGGCAGATCGGGATTCTCGCCCTCGGTATTAAGCTTTCTCCAAGAGCGGTACTTCGTAGGCAGCGCCGGCTTGCCAGTTGCCTGGCGGAACCGTTCGTAAGCGGCAATGGTTACCTCCGTCTGCCCCATCCAGAAGCCGCGGCTGATTTCGACTTCGTGGGCTGGCTTCTCGTCCGCCTGGCATTCATTGTCTCCCTGCGAGCATCCCATGGTGAACTTGCCCGGCGGAATCCACGCGTAACGGAGTCCGTCCTTCGGGTTCTCCCGCACCTGGCCAGGCTCTGGCCTGCTTATCTCTGCTGTCGGCACAGACCTCTGCCCCGAGTTCGCAACGCGCTCCTTGATCGTCTCCACGAGCGGGCTGGCCGAATCTTCCCTTTTCGCGCCGCACGCCACGCCTAGGAGTGCCAAAACGCAAACCGACAGCCGCATAGCAGTGGCAGGACTCGCGACGCTCATGCGTCCTTCAGCGAGCTTCTCCCGAATCTTGTAGTGGCTGATCTTTCGGCGGACCATGCCAGTCAAATTGTAGCGCTACCAGATATCTGGCGGTAACAAGCCTTCCCACCAACAAACCGATTTTTTCAGGTCCAGGTCCTTGAGCCGACTTGGTTTCCGTCTCTGTCGGTAGCCGACCGAGGCCCTTGGCATCGACGATTGTTGGCGCGAAATAAAGTTCTCAGTGGCTATTCGAGGGAAATTGTATCGCTCAACGGCAGCGTGTCGTAAAGGCCGGAGTAGCGAAAGTCTACTAATTCCAAACCAGCACATTCGAATTTACCAGTCGTAGGCAAGTTGTCTCCGGCCTAAATCCGCCCTTGTCGGCAAGGATTGATCCAAGGCCGAATCGGCGCTCCATCCTGCTGGATCAACAGTTCGCCGTTAGGCAGGATCTGGCGGCTTCGGCCCAGCCATCGGAGCCTGTGGAATCGGCCGCCGACAAAACCCAAAGCGAGTCCCATCCGAGGGCCGCCGAGACTGTGGGCACAGAGCGAGCAGCATCGGTTGTTGACGCCAGTTATGCGTCGAGAGGTAGAATTGAGGCGCCCTTGTCAGCCAAGCACTCCGGTTCCTACACAGCGTATGCCTTGGAACGTCAGTGACCGCCTCGGGGACTTCGACGTGCGCACCTCTCGTCACCCAACAACTCGGCTTGCGCGGGCCGTCGCGGTTATGTGCGTCCAGACCCATTCAGCCGCGCGGCGTTTCCGCGTCGGTGGTGCTGCGATGGTGTGTATCTCTGTATTTCTGGTCGCCTGTGGAACCACGAGTCCGGCGCCGATCACTGTCCGCCTCATCGACCAGTTCGACGAGGCGATCGTGGAGGGCACCCTGCCGTTCGACGTGCCCGCGCCGACGGAGTGGCGGTTCGATCGCGAGGGCACGCTCGCGGTTCCAGCGGAGAGTGCCGAGACGTTCGGCTGGAGAGCGGTGAGTGGCATCGAAGGACTTGCCGTGCGTGACGGTCTCTTGGCGGGGAGCACCGGAAGCAGCGAGCTGCCGACTCTCTCGGCAACCCTCCCCGACAACCTGGAAGAGGATTTCCTCCACGCCGTTGAAGTCAGAATGCGAGTGTCCGAGGGCTCGCAGGCAGGCGTCTGGTTTGAGTTTGGCTCTGAGCCGCCGGACCGGATGCGCGGCGTTCACGATGTCTTCGCTATGGTGAGCGTGCCGTTGGAGCCCGGCGACGAGTTCCAGACCTACAGGCTGACAAATGACGCGCAGACATATCCGTTAGGAAGCTCGACGGCAGGATCGATGGCGCGTCCTTCGGTGAGGCACATTCAAGTGGAGCCCACAGACGCGAACGGCGCCGAGTTCGCGATTGAGTCGATTCGCCTGATTACTCGCCGGGAGCATCTGCGCTCGATTGTGTCCGGACCCGGGTGGCACGGACTCGGCTACATCAACCGCGAGACCATTGTCAGTCGGTCGCCCGAGAGGGTCCGGTTCCAGGTCAACCTTGGCCTGTACCCCTGGCTCGACTTGGCTGTTGGCACGGTCGAGGACGGCCCAGTAACGTTCACCGTGGCGGTCGAAACCGCGCCGAACGACACGACGCTGCTTCGCCGCACGGTGACACTGCCCGGCCGATGGGAGCCGATACGACTCGATCTGAGCGACTTTGCCGAGCAGCAGGTCACACTATGGCTTGGGCTGGACGCGGACCAGCCGGGCAGGCTGGGGTTCTGGGGCTCGCCCGTGGTGCGGCACAGCGGCACCCTGCCGCAACGAGCTGAGACGTCAGCTGCGCGGGCAGCACTCCCCGACGCGGGTGCCTCGGTGCCTCAGGGCGTGATTCTCATCCTCCCGGACACGTTGCGACGCGATCGCCTCGACGCCTACGGCCACTACCGTCCTACAGCACCGGTGCTGAGTCGCCTGGCGTCTGGGGACGTGCAGTTCTCAGACGCCATCTCCCAAGCGCCTTGGACCAAGCCCTCTGTCCCATCGATCCTGAGCTCCCTGTATCCGAGCACGCACGGGGTCGTAGAGTATTCCGATCTGTTGCCGTCGTCGGTTGTGACGCTGGCCGAGGTCTATCGCGACGCGGGGTATGCGACATTTCACACGGACGCGAACGGATGGGCGGGCACGCCGAGCCGCCTCCAACAGGGGGTCGAAGTGCTCCACGAAGGGAGCCTCTCATGTTGTGCCGCGAGGGGTTTTGTCACCCGCTTCCTCGATTGGCTTGAGCTGCACAACGACGTGCCCTTCTTCGCCTTCCTCCATTTCTTTGACCCTCACCAGCCTTACGAGCCGTACCCTCCCTATGACACGATGTGGGCCGCGCCCTCGGCAAGAGCTGAACAGAAAGCGCGGTGGCGGAAGCTGGAGGAAGCGGGTCTACACCCGCCGTACATCCAGATCGAGGAACGTTCAGATCGAGTTCCAGCACTCGCTTTGCTAGAGAAGGCGGGCGTAGATCCGGAAGCATTCATCGCACATGAGTTCGCATGGTACGACGGTTCAATCCGAGCGATGGATGTGGAGATCAGCAGGCTCCTTGAAGATCTCGACGCGCATGGGCTCGGCGACAAGACGCTGGTGGCTGTTGTCAGTGACCACGGTGAAGAGTTTCTCGATCAACGGGCGCCTTGGTCACGCCCACACAGCGTACGGCGAGCTTCTGAACGTGCCATTGCTGCTTTGGTGGCCAGGCGTCGTCCCGCCAGGATTAGGAATCGACGAAACAGTCGAGTCGATCGATCTGATGCCGACGCTCATCGAGCTATCCGGCATTAGAGCGGTGGAGGGAATCCAAGGCCAGAGTTTAGTGCCGCTGCTGGCCCGTCCCGAAGAGCCGTCTAGTCTCGGGTGGGTCGCCCGCGGGGCCTTTAGTGAGAAGACCGTTGGGGGGAGGGCAAGAGAGTACGCATCCTCTCTCGTGCTCGACGACTGGAAGCTGATCCAGAATGCTGAGTCACCGAATCAGGAGTCGGAGTATGAGCTGTACGAGCACCGAACAGATCCACTTGGTCTGCGTGACGTCGCTAGTGAGCACCCGAATGTCATTGAGCGACTCGCATCGGAACTAACCTTGCGACGTGAGCAGGCGACTGCGTCGAGGATATCTCCAGACGATGTCCCTTTAGAGAGCCTCAGTTCCGAACAGATCCGTCGCCTCCGCTCACTTGGGTATATCCAATAGATCTTGTCCTGTGGCCAGGACGGCGTCAGATGCCGTTAGACAGACGTGGCTCTCTTCCTTCAGCGCCCTCGAAGTGCACGAAGTGCGGCTAGATCCGCACTAGTTGGCCAGTGTAGAACCAACGCCGCCAGAAGTATGGAAAGCTCCGTAAGAGACGGTCTGAATCGCCCCTGCCCGGCGTAGACCTGATCTTCGAGATGTCGCCTCAAGGGTGCGAGCCACCCCGAAACAATGGGTCCTTCTGAGGGATTCGAAAGCCGTCGGGTGGCGCTGATGGCGGACAGAATCACATTTTTGTGTCCAAAATTGACTTAACTATCAGGTTAACCATCTGCTACAATCACGGAATGCCAAAGGTCGAAACTATCACCAAAGCCGCTTTTGCGCGTGAACTCGGCGTCAGCAAACCGAGGGTGTCACAACTGGTCCAGATGGGTTTGCCGGTGCTTCCCAATGGGCGTCTAAAAGGCACTTTCAGCAGCGGTCGACTGGATCAAGAAGAGACCCGGACAAGAAGCGAGTGTCCGCGACTTTGTCACGAATAACGTCGGCGGTTGTAGCCGTGCGGCGCTGGCGAAGAGCCTGTTCCAGTCGTTGGAATACCAGGGCTGGGGCTACATCAAAGAAAGGCGCCCCCCAAACGGTGGTCGGGCCACAATCGTTTTCAAGCTCGATTGCAGGCTGATTGCAGGTTCGGTTGCAGGGCAAGGTCGATGACAGTTAAATGGCTGAAGCTAAAGGTGTTAATGGCCTTAATGAGCCGATTGCCGGTTGCAGGCGTACGGATAACCGTGAACAGTGATTCCTGGCCAGATACATGACGAAGATAGATAGGAAAGTAGGAGAAGAAGTAGTAAAAAAGAGCATCTTATGGCCTGCAAACGGCAATCGACGGTTTCAAGAGTGCAATCAACTGATTCAAGGCGAGTTATGCGTCAAAAGAGCACCCAGCAATCGACTCTGCATTCGCCTGCAATCGAACGCAACGAGGGAGTTATGCGTGAATCAATCATCGAGAAGTGACCTGTGATGAGCATTAGAAGACCCACTGAAGATCAGTATAAATTCGACCTCGCAGTTCGCTGCCTGGTTCGCCTGCGCTATCGGCAAGGGAAGCGGGTCGTTGAATTGGCCGTTAAGGAAGCGGCGAGACTCGGTTGGCGATTTTGCGAGGCCTGCGGGCAAGAGATAGGACACGCGCGCGATCTCTGCACTGGATGCGGGCTCGGAGCGTAGAACCGAGATCACGATGGAGATCCTAGTCAAACTGACCGACGACCAGCTTGACGAAATCGCGCGGCGAGTTGCCGAAGTCCGACCTCCTGGCGTCTGTCCGCGCCTGCTGGACGTTCCCAAGACAGCCCTGTATCTCGGGGTGACCCAGAACGCAGTTCGTGAGTACGTCCGCCATTCAACGATCCCAGTCGTCAGAGCTAACGGTCGTGTGCTGTTCGATATCCAAGATTTGAATCAATGGATTCTCCGCCACAAGTGCAAGCAGGAGTAGAATACCGGCATGAGATACGAGAAGGGCACAGGACGACTCAGGCGCCGAACGAAGGAAGGCCGGTTTGTTGGCAACTACTTCTTCAAATTCGATGGCCACGGTCGCGACGGGTACCGCCAAGCGCCGCGAAGCAGAGGCGTTCCGTCGAAAGTTCTTAGGGGACATCGAGCATGGCCTAACGAAAGTGGGACGCGGCAGGGCAACAGTGAACGATTTGTTCGACCTGGTCGTCGAAGATTATGAGAGGCGTCGGCTCAAATCGCTCCAGAGTCTTAAGTCTCGACTGAAGCACCTCCGCCCCGCACTGGGCGAGTGGGCTGCCCATATAGTCACAGAGACGGAGATCGAAAATTATGAAGAGTTTCGAGACCATCAAGGAGCAGAACTTGCAACCGCGAATCGGGAGCTAGAGGTCTTACGGAGAGCCTACTCTCTCGCTGTACGGAAGCGGGTATTGCGACCGTTCGAGGTGCCCTTCATTTCGTTGCGAACCGAGGACAACACGCGCATCGGGTTTCTGGAGCCTGAAGATTACCCGCGTCTGCGGGACGCTTTCGACGACGATGCTATACGGTTGATGTTCGTCATCGGCTACCACACCGGCTGGCGAGCAGGACGCATCATAACCGTTCAATGGCCGCAGGTGGACCTTCAAAATCGCGTCATCTACCCGCCAGCACACCAAACGCAAAACAAATGGGTTGGCGCGGCTCCGATCTACAGCGACATGGAGAGGATTCTTCGAGAAGCGCAGCTGATCCATGAGCGCGACTGGCCGAGTTGCTCGTGGGTCCACCACAGGGCCGGAAGAAGAGTTGTGGACTATCGAGACGGGTGGGGCCGCGCTGTGAAGCTGGCCGGGCTTGAAGGTCTGAAGTTTCATGACCTTCGCCGGAGCGCCGTCAGGAACATGCTTGATGCCGGCATGGATGAGTCAAAAGTCATGCGGATTGTTGGCCACAAAACTCGTGCCATGATCGACCGTTACCGAATCGTTTTCGTCAAAGATGTGGCCCAAGCCGGTGATCGGATAGGCCGCTATCTTGAAGAAAGGGCGAGCACCAGGAGAAGCGAGACCCTGCATTAGGGGCCACCTTTGGGGCCACCCGAGAAGGACAAAATGAGGAGTGTATTGACAGGGAAGGGGTTTTGGTTGCGGGGGAAGGATTTGAACCTTCGACCTTTGGGTTATGAGCCCAACGAGCTACCAGACTGCTCCACCCCGCACTTCTATCCTACCGAAGAACCGGGATATCGTCAATCAGCGTGGCGAAATCGGGTCGGTTGCCGCGTTCTTTGGCTCGTCCGGGTACTTCTCTCGACTCGAATCGCTGCAAGCCGAATGGGTACCCGCGCCGCAGCCGAAGTGTCCGAATTCGCCGGTCCTCGGTACGGTCGCTGCACGCGGCCGCTTGGTATGATCTCGTTTTGGGGGGAGTAATTGAGGGGCGTTCTGCAACGCACCGACCACTTGGCGAGCTCAAGCCGTAGTTGGCGATACGCCGAACCCGCGCCACGGATGTAGCGGCAGGCGCATCGCCTGCTTTGGCCTTCCAAGCAGGCGATGCGTTCAGAAGTGGCTGAGGCCACTCCTTCGACGCGGGTGTGCCTTCAGTTAGGCTTTCTTCTTACTGGATTTCTTGACAGCTTTCTTGGCGCGTTTTCTAGGGGCCGCTTTGGCTGCCGCTTCCTGTCTTAACTGTTGCAATAACTTGGGAGGGCGGCCTCTGCGCTTTCCGGTTTGGAGAGAATCTAGTGCCAGAATCAACTTGTCGATTCGCTCCAGCTCTTTTCGTAATTCACCAATAATTTCAATGACGTCCATGTTACCTGAATTATGCACAGATTCACTTTGCGAGTGTGGCTGCGTTCGTAGCGGGTTGGCGATCGTCGTGAGGTGGTAGCTCGGCAACTGGTCTTTTGGCTTCTCCGTGTCCGGTTTCCCTTCCCGCCCAGAATCCGCGTCGTCAAAACCTCGCTCGGAAGTGACGTGTTTCCAGTGCGTTACGGCTAGTGCATAAAATTTTATGCATAGCGCATAGCCAGGCTCTCAGATCAGCGCCCTCCCGACCCCCGGCAGCAAGCCGCCGTAGGGAGTCGGCTTCCTGCCGCGGAAGTTGTAAGGCGTCGAAGCCCCGATTTTATTGGGCCGCGAGGCCGTCACGGCTGGGCCTTGTTGGACGGGCCTTTGGGAGCTATGCTGTTTTCGTCTGGTAACCATGTGGGTGACTTCCTTGGGGTTGGCTGGCGAAGCTGGAATCTTTGCCAGCCGACCTTTTTACCCCATGTTTTAGGGGGTCCCCAATGGTCCCTTGCGGCTCAGCCCTCCTCAGGTCCACGCCGCAGTGCATAATTCAGGTGTTACACAGTACTCCTCGTGTTAACAAGTATTAGAAGGGAGCGACAGTCTCAATTTAGACAGTTCTCCGTGCTGACAGTTCCTAAGACTACGGAATTCAGCAGTTTTTTTCCGCATTCAGCTCAGTCAACCATACAGACTAAACCCGATCGGTATGATCTGCAAGGAGGATGGATTATTCGCCGATTACGCACGAAACGATCCGATCGATTCCGTCGAGAATTCCGTACCGAAGCCAGTATTGTATCATTTCGAGGGGGGGCGTACACGACGGCCCAGGTAGGAGCGGGTCTTGAAAAGAATCCCCTCATTTTGGGCTACTACGGACTGATCGGGGCGTTACTCGGAGTTCAAACTTTGACCGCAGAAAGGGGCGAAATAGCGCGAAGGTATCGGTTCATCGCATCGCCGCGAGATTGCCGGCGGTCTCGCATTTCAATCGCCCAGAAAGCGCAGAACAACCCACCGAAAGACTGCCGATCGACTGTCGGTCTTGGATGCTATTTCTCCCGGCTTAGGCACTCGTCGCGCTCCGGTTCACGCTGGCAATTATAGAACTAGAAAGCGCACGTCACCGCCGTCACTTCCCGCGTTCGAGATCGACCGCTGAGCTAAAGCATCCAAGTCAGGCAGATATAGGCCGCGACAAAGGAAAACAAGACTCCATCCAAGCGGTCGAGCATGCCTCCGTGGCCTGGCAGGATCGAACCGCTGTCCTTGACCTGCGCACCCCGCTTCAGTGCGGACTCGGCCAGATCGCCAAACTGCGCGGCGATGTTGATTGACGCCGCGAGCAGGACTACCTCAAAGAGGCGCAGCGCCGCCGGCTGGAAATACTGCAGGTAAGCGGCGCCAACCGAGATTGCGGTCAGCGCTGATGCAATGGCCCCTTCCCAGGTCTTGTTCGGGCTGATCCGTGGGGCCAGCTTGTAACGGCCGAAGGCTCGCCCGGCGTAGTACGCCGCCGTATCCCCGACCCAATTCAGAACCAGTATGAGAAACAGCCAATGCGGGCTTGATGCGTGAATTTCCCGAGCCAGAGCGAACGGACCTCCGACGTAGATCACCCCCAACAAGGTCGAGGCAACGCCGGCGAGCGAAGTTTCTAGAGCTCGTCCCGCCTGCAAGGACAGCAACATCAATGCCGCGGCAAGAACAACAAAGAAGGCGGGTTGAGGCAGTGCTTTCGAGACAACCAAAAGCACGCCCGCCGCATACCCGACAAGTCGAAACGGGTGCAGGTCCAGCCGGTCGGCGATCTGGTAAAACTCATGCAGGCACAGCAAGACCGCCAGCGCCATCACGCACAACAAGCCCCATAACGGAGCGTGAAAAACGACAGCCGTGACAAGGGGGATGAGCAGAAGGGCCGTCAGGACCCGTTTCATTCGGAGTACTTGGTCAAACGCGACGAATCGTCAAGATCGGGCGGGGCACTGCTGGGGGCCGGCCCCTGCCCGGCGGGCACCAATTCGGTGCCTGACTCGCTTGGGTCTCCCGTGGCCCCTAAGCCTCCGAAGCGTCGCTCGCGCTTCTGATAGTCGAGAATAGATTCAAGCAAATCGAGGGTTGTGAAATCCGGCCACAGTTTGTCGGTCACCCAGATCTCGGAGTAGGCAATCTGCCAAAGCAAGAAATTGCTTACGCGTATCTCGCCGGAAGTTCGAATCAGAAGGTCGGGATCCGGCAGCTCGGACGTATAGAGCTCCGCGCTGAAATCGCGTTCTGTGACGCTGAAGGCGTCTTTGGACTGACGAGCACGTTTCAGCAAGCTATTTACCGCATCGACGATCTCCGCGCGCCCGCCGTAGTTCAGCGCGACGTTTAGTCGTAGCCCCGTGTTCGCAGCGGTTTCTACGATCGCAATGTCCAAGTCCTGTTGAACTGCCGCAGGGAGCGCCTCGATTCGTCCGATCACCTGAAAGCGGACGTTATTTCTCTTGAGCTCGGGTAGTTCCCGGTGTAAATAATGGCGGAGCAGCGTCCACAGGGTCCGAACCTCCGAGGGAGGGCGCTTCCAATTCTCGACCGAGAAGGCATAAAGAGTCAGAACATCGATGCCTAAGCGGCAGCAGGCTTCGATCATCTCGCGAACTGGACGAACCCCGGCACGATGACCAGCGACTCGCGGCAGGTGTTGCCGCTTGGCCCAGCGGCCATTGCCGTCCATGATGACCGCGATGTGCCCCGGCAGGCGCTTGGGGTCCAGCTCCGAGAAAAGCGCGGCTTCCGGACTATTTGGGTCTGCCCACTCTTGAAAGGCCTTCATTCGATTACTGACTATCCTACAACGAGCTTCGCCTCGTCGTCTAGGCTTATGCCGCCGGCCTAGCGGAAAGGCCAATCGTTCGCGCTAACAACCGCGCCACCGCTGTGCATCGGGAGGCGGAACGGATAGCAAGTCGAGCACCCGCTCCACGCTGCTATCGACGATCTCTTCGATCGTGGTTGGCCGGTTGTAGAAGGCAGGCATCGGAGGGGCGAGGATCACTCCCATCTCCGCCAGAGATACCATTGTTCTCAGATGGCCCAGGTGGAGTGGCGTTTCCCGGACCATGAGTATCAAGGGTCGGCGCTCCTTGAGGGTAACGTCGGCGGTTCGAACGAGGAGATTATCCGCGATACCGGCCGCAATCGCGGACATCGTACGAATTGAACACGGGGCAATCACCATTCCCTGGGTCAGGAATGACCCGCTAGCGACCGTGGCTCCGATCTCTTCATTGGAATGCCACGTCGACGCCAGGGCTTTGATTTGGTTGAGAGTTTTACCTGTTTCCTGGTAAAGTGTCTTTTCGGCCGGACGCGTGACGATCAGGTGAGTCTCAACCTCTTCCACCCCGTGAAGGCGTTCGAGCAGCCGCAATCCGTAGACCACGCCACTCGCCCCGCTTAGCCCGACAACGATCCGAATCATCTTTGCCCCTTATTCGATTTCCGAACACGATGTAACCTGAATTATGCACAGATTCACTTTGCGAGTGTGGCTGCGTTCGTAGCGGGTTGGCGGTCGTCGTGAGGTGGTAGCTCGGCAACTGGCCTTTTGGCTTCTCCGTGTCCGGTTTCCCTTCCCGCCCAGAATCCGCGTCGTCAAAACCTCGCTCGGAAGTGACGTGTTTCCAGTGCGTTACGGCTAGTGCATAAAATTTTATGCATAGCGCATAGCCAGGCTCTCAGATCAGCGCCCTCCCGACCACCGGCAGCAAGCCGCCGTAGGGAGTCGGCTTCCTGCCGCGGAAGTGGTAAGGCGTCGAAGCCCCGATTTTATTGGGCCGCGAGGCCGTCACGGCTGGGTCTTGTTGGACGGGCCTTTGGGAGCTATGCTGTTTTCGTCTGGTAACCATGTGGGTGACCTCCTTGGGGTTGGCTGGCGAAGCTGGGATCTTTGCCAGCCTACCTTTTTACCCCATGTTTTCGGGGGTCCCAAATGGTCTCTTGCGGCTCAGCCCTCCTCAGGTCCACGCCGCAGTGCATAATTCAGGTGTAATGCGTTGTTCTGAATTCAGAACACTATTTCGATCCAGCCGTTTCCCGAGAGTTGTAAACACTCTATAATTGCAGTTGATGGGTATCCGGTTGACTCAGGTAGCCCCAATATCTTGTGGTTTGGGGATTTTCTTGGGTTCTGTAACCGGGTGAACAATCATCTTGTAAGTCGCGGGATCCACGGCTACCGCCTGCTGGACGAGCCGATAAGAGTTTGCCGCGGCTTTTGGATTTGCGGCGGTTGAAACGGAAGGTGAACTCGTCCAGGTAGTAGTCCAGATGTTTGTGGCTCACGGCGCCCTGATGGGTGCCCAGCAGCCAGCGCTTGAGCAGTGACATCACGCGGTGGACGCGGGGCATCAATTCCGACGCGGACTGCTCCTGCCTGCTGACAACTGTGACCTGATGGACGTAGCCTTCCTTTTTCAACCCGGAGTAACCGGGCCAGCCGTCGGTATGCACCACGCTGCCCGGCTCGATGCACTCCTCCACGAAAGGCAACAGGCTCTCGCCCGAGGCATCCTCGATTCTCTTCATGCGAATCCGGCCGATACCCCGCCCATCCTCTTGAGCGGCTACTGCGATCAATGCTTTGTTTTTCAGGTTTCGGCCCCGCAGGCCCTCTTCGAGCCCGCCCCAGTAGCTTTCATCGACTTCCACTGTCCCGGCCAGCAAATCCCGTCCCGGCCGCACCATCGCGCGCCGCATTTTGTGCAGCCAGGTCCAAGTCGTTTCGTACCTGTTGAGCCCCAACACTCTTTGAAGTCCCAAAGCGCTGGCTCCGGTTTTTTGGGTGGTGACCCACCACATCGCACGAAACCACAACGGCAAAGGGCTGCGCGTGTCCTGAAAGATGGTCCCGGCGGTCACCGAGGTTTGGCGCCCACACGCAGCGCACTGCAGCAGCACTTTTCGCAAAGGCCACGACTTTCCACAACCGCAACCCGGACAGCGGAAACCGTCCGGCCAGCGCAGCCGGAACAGATACTCCCGGCAGGCCTCCTCACTGCTAAAACGGGCCTCGAACTCTGTCAGGTTCTGAGGGTAATCTTCCATCTGCCGGCATACTACATCTTGGGGCTACCTGAGTCAACCGGATACCCATCTTGCAGTTAATCGGTGTAGATGTGGGCGCCGCCCTTTTGCAACCCTTAGAGGATGAATGGACCCCGGCCTCAAACTGAAACGAGTTCGCGAACAGTTGGGCCTCCGCTACCGCCAGGTCGAGGAAGCCAGCAAACAAATAGCCCAAAAGCATCGTAACTCAGATTACATCCTTGGTCTCAGCCGGCTGGCGGACATCGAAAACAAAGCAGTCATACCTGGTCTGCATCGATTCTACAGCCTTTGCGCCATCTACCGCCTGGATGTGGCGGAAGTGCTGGAGTGGTATGGCATCGACGTTGCCAGCATCTTTGAAGACGGTCTGGCCGTGGAGCCAAGCAGTACCCACCTGATTCGTATCCGCGATGGCTCCCGTGGAACCGTTCAATTGCCCATTCGCCTCGAGCCCGGCGTCGACTTTAGTCGAACGACGTATCTGAGCCGCATGATTCAGCAATGGGGCAAGGTCCCGTTGGGATTGCTGGACTCATTGGACATTCAGGAAAACCGCTATGGCTTCATCGGCTCCGAGGACCTCATGATGTACCCCCTGTTGCGTCCTGGTTCGCTGGTTCAGATTGATGATTCTCGGGCGAAGATCCGGAAGAGTGGATGGACCAGCGAGTTTGAACGCCCCATCTACTTCTTTGAGCTTCGCGACGGCTACGCTTGTTCTTTTTGCTACGTGAGCGGCGATCGACTCATCTTGCAACCTCATTCCGCGTCACCTAGTGAACCGCGGGTACTGGCCTATCCAATGGACGTAGATGTGATCGGGCAGGTTGTCGGTGTGGCCATGCACCTACGATCGCAGCTGGCCGACAGCGCGGTCAAGCGGAGAGTTCGTTCCGCAGTATCTCCAAGAGCAATTCCAAGTCGGTGATGTAGAGCAAGCGCTCAGCGTCTCTGCTTTCCGCCGGAATGAGATTGCGGTACGGAGTCAGTGTTAACCAGGTTCTCAAAACGGCCTTCCGATCGCCCTCGATCGACCGCAAGTGCTCTTCCAAGTCCTGCCGCTGCTGTTCGAGTGGGTAGTTCAGCCATTCGGCGAATATCTCCTCATGACTGGTCCGTAAGACGCGGTCGGCCTCGTTTTCGGTATAGCGCTGGGCCAAGCCGAAGTGCTGATAGCGGCCGGAGTTTTGGTCCCTTAAGCCCGCCAGGTAGGCGAGACGCCCAAAAGTCGTGGAGATCTGAGAAAGCGTCTTGGTCCAGACATCGCGCATTGCGCGCTGTCGCTCCGTCTCGTTCGAGTTGTCCAAAGTTCCTGTCCGACTATGAAAACTTGTCACTTACTGCTCTTTAATCTTATCCGACCAGAAGCGTTCTCTGCTGCTTTTCGGGGTCACGGAAAGCGGCTGGGTTGTGGTTGATAATTAATTATGTAACCTGAATTATGCACTGCCGGTGCACCTGAGGAGGGCTGAGCCGCCAGGGACCATTTGGGGACCCCCGAAAACATGGGGTAAAAAGGTAGGCTGGCAAAGATTTCAGCTTCGCCAGTCAACCCCAAGGAGGTCACCCAAATGGTTACCAAACGAAAACAGCATAGCTCCCGAAGGCCCGTCAAACAAGGCCCCGGCGCGAGGGCTCCGCGGCCCAATAAAATCGGGGCTGCCACGCCCTATCACTTCCGTGGCAAGAATCTGACTCCCTACGGCGGCTTGCTGCCCGTCGCCACCCTGCTCGAAAAACTCGGCTTCCAAGCGCTGCTGGAAGAAACCCTCACGACCAAACGGATCACCCGAGCCATGAGCCCCTACCAGTTCGTGCTGGCCCTCGTGCTCGGCCTCTATGTCGGCTTTGCGCGGCTCAACCAACTCCGCTTCATCGCTCGCGACCCCATCCTGACCGGCATCTTGCAAGTGACGCGTCTGCCGCCGCAGTCCACGCTGTGGCGCTTTCTGGCCTCGCTGCACCTCAACGTGGCGAAGCAGATCCTTTCCATTCAGCGCCAGCTGCGGGAACGAGTCTGGGCCGCGGCCCACGTGAAGTTGGAGACGGTGACGCTGGACACCGACACCACCGTGCATACCCTCTACGGCCGCCAGATGGGCGGGCGCAAGAGCTACAACCCCAAGAACAAGGGCAAGCGCAGCTACCAGCCGATACTGACCTTCCTGGCCGAGACGCGCGAATACCTGATGGGCGGGTTGCGCAACGGCGACCGGCCCACGGGCCGACAGATCGCCGCCCACCTCGAGAGCGCTTTCCGGACTTTGCCGGGCGGCGTGAAGAAAATCCTGGCGCGGGCCGATTCCGGCTTTTATTGCTGGGAGGCGGTGGAGGCCTATGAAAAGGCGGCTTGTCAGTTCGTCATCGTGGCGCGCAAAACACGGCGCCTGGTCGAGCGCTTGCAGCAAGCAGAATGGAAACCCTCCCCCCGCTCCGACGCGGACGCGGAATGCGAATTCCTCTACCAACCGCAAGGCTGGGCGCGGGCCTGCCGTTTCCTGGCGCTGCGTTACGAAAACGAGCCCAAGGCCGGCGCGGCCGAGCAATACCAGTTGTTCGCCACCAGCGCTTACACCTACCGCGTGTTTGTCACCAATCTGGCCGAGCCGATCGCGGCGGTGGTGTGGTTTTACAATCAGCGCGCCGGAGCCGAGAACCTGATCAAGGAGGCCAACAACGACGCCGGGCTGGCGGCCCATCCCTCGCGCCGCTTTGACATGAACCGCACTCACTTTCAGTTGGCCATGCTGGCCTACAATCGCAACTGCTGGCTGCTGCTGTTCAACCGCAAAGCCCAGGCCAGCGTGGAGACGCTGCGGCACACCACCCTGGCGACGGCGCGGCTGCGTTTTCTGTTCGTGGCGGCCAAGATCTGGCGGCACGCCGGCAGAACGGGTGTCAGCTACAGCGATCATTATCAGGAAAAGGGCCTGTTTGAACGGCTGATGCGACGGCTGCGGGCGATGGGGCCGCCGGGATCGAGCTTGGCGCCGGTGGTGGAGGGTGCGCTGAGCTGAGGGGCACTCCATGCATAAAATTTCATGCACTCGCCGCAACGTACTGGGAACACGCCGCTTGCCAGCCCGCTTTTGCCCTGCCGGGATCAGGAGGCGGCTCAAACGGGGAGGGAAACAGCAGAAAAGACGACTTGCGAAATCACTGAGTTGACACGAGTGCCGCTATCGCCACAACTCCATCGACGATGGCTACGCCGAATCTGTGCATAATTCAGGTGGAACATGCTTATAAATATTTTTTGCGGTTTCAGAACACCGTGTGTGATGGTTTCGGCGCTCGAATCGTTTCCGAATCCTCCGAAGCATGCGGACATTTCTTCAAGGTACGTCTCGCTCCCGCGGTCATCGCAAGACGCGCAATTTCGATGTTGAATCGCTCCTAGATTTCTTCCAGCCGAACTTCGTCCGCTTCGGGCGGGACCCGCTCCGGGAGCGCCGCAATCAAGCGCGCGGGCGGAGCGAACGAATGGAGGTCCCATCACATACTCAGCCGACAGGTGTTGTGACCAGGAGTTGTGAAATGTGGGCTAGCGACTCGGGTCGCGGGATAGACGATTCAGCACTCACGGGGCTCGTTCTACGCCGACTCATTGAGCTGGCCAACATTGAGCTGGCCAACATTGAGCAGGCTGACAACTTGGTCGAGGCGCGGCACCACGCCCAATGCACAGCGCTGCGCGGCGGCGGCGGCGGCGAACCGCAGGGCGTCGACTTCTTCTTGTCCTTGAGCCAAGGAGAGCGCGAAGGCGCCGTGGAAAACATCGCCCTCGCCGGTAGAGTCCACGACCTTGACCCGAAACGCCGGCATCCGCTCACTTCCGTATGCGACGCCTTTGTCACCTAGCGTGACCGCGCCCCAAGGCCCCAGCCTCTTGATTCGAGTCAATAGGCCCTCGACGCCACCGTGGGATTCGGCCATATCTTCGTCTGCTATGACGTGGGTCGCAAGACTGGCTAATTCCCAGACTTGCGGCGTATCGATGTCAAAGTCGAGAACAACCGGAACGTTGCTCTTACGAGCCTGTTCGGCGAGCCGCAGGCCGCCTGCCGGCCAGCGCCCATCGATCAGCAATGCATCGGCTGAGTCCATCGCGTCCGCTGGGAGCCATTCAGCATCCATGGGAAGGCCTGTGCCCCAAGACGGAAACAGGAACCGCTCGCCGTCGGGCCGGATAAATACCTCGCAGCGCGGGCTCGTGCATCCAGCGAAGGCCCGAAAGCCGTCGGTGTCGACTCCGCCCGCCCGAAGCATGGCCTCGATCTGGTCTCCCGTGGCATCGTCACCGCGACGCCCCCAGACGGACGCTTTCCCGCCTAGCTGAGCGACCGCCACGGCCCCGACGCTTGCCGGGCCGCCGAGAGCATCTCGGCGCTCAGGGACTCGCTCGCGCCGCTTAAGGGGCGGGAAGCGTTCAACGAACAGTCGGTTGTCCAGACAGCCCATCCCGACGCACGTAACGTGTGCCTGCGTGTCCTGAGTCGTCATTTCCAAATCGAGCTCACCTACCCGGACTATACAATCTATCGCTCACTGGAGAGCGGCGTCTCGGGCCGAAGATGGTTCGCTTGGCGGGAGCCAAGATCCTCGTAATGGCTCCTGCGGACCTGCAGGTCCGCAGGGCATTCTCGCCGGCTCCTGCTCTATATCTCCTTGACGGACACTTCAATTGGTAAGACGGGCGCATTGATCGTGCTGGAAAATTTTGAACCTAAGTGGCAACGCTGATGCGAAGATAGTAACGTAAGGGTAGTTGCGGGTTACGGGACCGGCTGCCGCTTCGCGTCTCGGAACCGACGCGCCTCTTTTGCCATGAGAAACAAAACTGTTTTCTTCGCCATCTTGCTTGTCGCCGTCGCGGTGCTCGGCGCGATTCCGGTACGGGCTGACGTCGTGATCTTGGAGGAGATCATCGCCAAGGTGAACGGCGACGTCATTCTGCGGTCCGAGTACGACGAAAGTCGCCGAGATCTGCAGGCGGAGCTCCAGCGCGACGATCAGCTCAGCGATGAGCAAAAAGCCGAGCGCCTGAAAGAACGGGAAGGCAACAGTCTGCGTGATTTAATCGACAATCGCTTGATGATTCAGCGCGCCAAGGACATGGGCGTCAGCGTGGAGGCGCAGGTGCTGCGGCAGCGCGATGACATGATGCGACAGTACAAGATCAAGACGGTCGACGAGTTTGAAGCCTGGGTTTCGGAGGAGACCGGCCAGCCGGTCGAGGATCTGATGGACCGCATGCGCAACAACTTTCTCTCGCAAGCGGTTATGGGTCAAGAGGTTGGATCGAGAATCGTCATTCCCCAGGCGGATATCGAGGCCTACTACGCCGAACACAAGGAAGAGTTCGTTAACTCCGAGGGCGTTCGTCTCCTGGAAATCTTCATTTCGACCGAAGGTAAGACTGGAGAGGAACTCGAAGCGGCAAAGAAGAAGGCTGCGGATGTTCACAAACGCGTTCAACGGGGCGAGCCGTTCCGGGAAATGGCGAAGCGCCACTCAGAGAACGAGAAAACAGCGGCCTCCGGAGGAGACATCGGAATTTGGCGGCGGGGGCAACTTCGCAAAGAAATCGAAGATATCGTTTTCCCGGCCAACCGAGGCTTCATTTCGGATCTGATCGAGAGCGGCAACGGGTTACTGATTCTGCGAGTCGACGACAAGTTCAGCGAAGGGCAGGCAAGCCTCGAGGATTCTCAAAACGAGATCCGCAACCGGCTCATGGGCCCGAAATTTCAACCCGCCGTTCGTGAGTATCTGACCAGCCTGCGGGAGGACGCCTACATCGAGATTCGTCCTGGGTATCTCGACACGGGGGCGGTCGCAGGCCAGAGAACGGACTGGAGCGACCCGGCCAAACTCGTGCCCGTGACGACGACGCGCGAAGAAGTCCTGAGGAACAAGAGGAGGCGCCGCCTGCTCTGGTCGATTCCGATTCCCGGCACGGGCGCGGGCAAGGACGGCGACAAGGACGGCGGCAGCGATAACGGCTTGGACGCAAAGAAAGAGAAACAAGCGGGCGGCTAGCGCCCCGGCGCACCCAGCTTCTTATCCGTCCCTTTTCGGCGGTAGGCAATCCCCAACGCCGGACCCAGATATAGTGAACCGATCAGCCGCCTAGCGGTTACCGACCGCGACTCCCCATTCCGACATGCCTGCCAAGACACACTTTGTCCGCGACCTCCAGCCGAACGAGAGCGTCACGGACTATTTCTTGGTGCGGACGAAAGACGTCCGGCTAAAGAAGTCAGGCGAACCCTACCTGGCACTCAATCTCTCGGATAGGACCGGGCAGCTGGACGTCAAGATGTGGGACGACATCGAGGGAGTGGTGAATACCTTCGAGCAGTCGGACTTCGTCAAGGTCAGTGGTTTCGTCACGATCTATCGCCTCAAGCCGCAGATGACGCTGCAGCGCCTGCGCCGGGCTCAGGAATCAGAAATCGAGCTGGCTGACTACCTGCCGCATACCGAGAAGAACATCGATGAGATGTTCAGCGAGTTGCGGGCGATCGTCGAAGGGTTCAAAAATCCTCACTTGAAATCGCTGCTCAACGCCTTTCTGGATGATGACGAGATTGCCAAGCGCATGAAGGTCGCTCCGGCGGCGAAGACGCTGCATCACGCCTTCATTGGCGGCCTGCTCGAGCACGTCACGTCACTGCTTAACTTGGCGCGGCTGACGGCGTCCAACTACGCATTCATTGATGTGGAGCTGGTGCAAACCGGCGTCGTCCTCCACGATTTGGGGAAGATTTATGAGCTGAGTTACGACCGCACTTTCGAATACACGGACGAGGGGCAGTTGCTCGGCCACATCTGGATCATGTTGCGGCTGCTGGACAGGAAATGCAGCACGCTAGCCGATTTTCCTCCCAAGTTAAAGACGCTGGTCGAACACCTGATCCTGAGCCATCACGGTAAATACGAGTTCGGCTCGCCGAAGCTGCCCTCGTTCCCCGAGGCCTTGTTGCTGCACTATCTCGACGACATGGATTCGAAGCTCGAAAGTATGCGGGCGGAAATCAGCGCCGACCAGAACGATAGGGATTGGACCCCATACAACCGCTCGCTCGAAAGATCTCTGCTCAAGAAGGAACGTTTTCTCGATGCGGGGGAGAGCGGGAAACCCCCCGCGCCGGTCAGCGAGGGCAAGTCTGACGTTTTAGCGGCCAAGCCGGGTCCGCCGAAGGGTTCCTTGGGCGGCAAGCCCGCCAAGGCTTCTCCTCCCCCGCGGCTGCCATCGTTGTTTGGAGAGCGACTCCAGTCTGCTTTAGCGGAAGAACCTGCGGGGGAGTAAATCTTCTCTGGCTGACCGTGCGCCTATCCTGACCGAGAGCCCATGGAGTAAAATGTTCGCGGCCGCTAGGCGCGGACCGGTCAGCGTAAGATATATTTGGGTCAAGCCTGAGCGATCTCGAGCGGTGTGACTCCCACCCCTCGTATGGCCCCAGATGACCTCTTCCGCCCCCGAATCTAGCCTGCATTTCTCACCACGTGGCGAGACGAAAGTGCGTGAGAGGCCAGTCAGTATGAGGCGCGCGCCGGTTGACGACCCCCACTTGATCAACGAGGCGTACTTGGACAGTACCTTGAGCACGGCGACCAAGCGCAACGAAGTAGTGGCGGGCCTATGGCGTGCTTCGACCGTCAGGTGGTGAGATATGCTGGCTAGACCCGAAAAACTTCTCCCTCCCCTCGAACTCGAGGCCATGAAGTCTTTGTGGGCTTTGGAAGAGGGTACGGTCTACGACGTTCAGCATCGCATGGGCCGCAGTAGGGAGTTGGCCTACACGACGGTGATGACGTTGCTGGATCGTCTTGCCAAGAAGGGCGTCGTATCCCGCAAGAAGCGCAGCAGAAGCTATGTCTACAAGCCCGTCTTGGAGCGCCAACAGGCACTCGAGTTGGCCCTGGACCGGCTCGTTCATGACTTTTTTGACGACTCACGTCAGGACCTGCGGTCGTACCTTCTTGGGACGCAAGTAGAGTACGGACCGAGTCGGGGTGTTCGCGATCGTGCCGCTGACGACGGTGGGTCGCTGGACTCGGTGCTGCTGTGAACGCCGAACTTCCTGCTGTGTTCAGCAACGTTCTTTTAGAAAGCCAATCGCGGCGCGTGAAGCTGTGGGCGGTTCTCATCTCGCTCATTGCGCAGGTCTGTGCTCTCGCCATCGCTATCTTGATTCCGCTGATCTACACCTATGAGCTTCCGGCTGGACAGTGGCTGGGCCGCGTATTGTTGCTCGTGCCCCCAGCGCCGCCGCCGCCGGTGCGTGCTGTCGAGGTGAAGGCCGAAACACCGCAAGCACCCAAACGCTTTGACGCCGTGTTTCGTGAACCGAGCGCCATTCCTGAACAAGTATCGATTCTTGACGACGCGCTGGATCCCGCTTCTAGCGCCGCGTTGCTGGATCTGGCGGGTCGCGGCGTTCAAGGGGCGCTGTCGGACGGTTTCGTGGACGGCGTTGTCGGCATCGGTCAGCTAGCGTCGCTCGACAGCGTGCCGCCGCCGGCCCCGGTGCGCGTTGGCGGACACGTGCAACAGGCGCGACTAATTCACAAGGTCGCGCCGGTCTACCCGGCTGAAGCGGTCACCGCGGGGCTTAGAGGCCGCGTTGAGGTCGAAGCGCTGATCAGTGTTCAGGGGCTCATTCGAGAAGTCCAGGTGCTCAGCGGTGACCCATTGCTGGTTGACAGCGTGGTGGAAGCTGTCAAGCAGTGGCGCTATCAACCGACGACACTCAACGGCAGCAAGGTCGAGGTCATTACGCGTATCGAGATTTTTTTCAAGTTCAGCGAACCGGAAGAGGACCCGAAAGGGAAGCGGAAAGGCAAGAAGCGCAACAAGGCCACAGGCTGAAAGTAGGACCGGTTGAAATTCCCGTGGACGGTCGAAAGCGGGGAACAGTTGAATTTCCCGTAGAGAAGATGGAGTGACCTGTCCAACCGCGAGAGTCGCGGGTTACGCTTCAAACAGATGCGCAGAGCCGCATCGAGGAGGACAGGTCATGAAAGAGTCTAGCGAGTTCAACAAAGAGATGAACAAGTGCAACAGTTACGACAAATACGTCGGGATGGACGTTCACAAAAACAGTATCTCGGTCGCTGTCGCCGCGGCGGGGCGGGGCGAGGCGCATTTCTACGGCAAGATCGACAACCGGCCTGAAGCCATTCGTCGCTTGATTTCCGCACTCGCCCCGTCTGGTCAGAGGCTGCACTACTGCTACGAAGCCGGCCCCTGTGGCTACGGCATTTGCCGGCAGATGCGTGACACCGAACACGATGGCGACCTGGTCGCGCCGTCGCTGACCCCGCGCAAATCCGGCGATCGCGTCAAGACCGATCGGCGCGACGCGCTGACCCTGGCTCGGCTCGATCGCGGCGGCGAGCTCAGCACGGTCTGGACGCCCTCTCCGGAACACGAAGCGATCCGCGATCTGAGCCGCGCGCGCGGCGACTGCAAACTCATCGACAAACAACTTCGTCAACGCCTCGGAGCTATGCTGCTGCGCCACGACAAGCGTTTCCCCGGGCGCAAGAATTGGACGCAAGCGCACTTTCGCTGGCTCGAGACGCAACGCTTTGAGCAGCCGGCCTCGCAGATCGCCTACGAAGAATACGCCGAGGCGATACGCCAGGCGCAAAGCCGAACGGCTCGCCTCGAGCAGCAGTTGCATGATCAGCTGGAAGGCTGGAGCCTGGGAGGGCCAGCGCAGGCGTTGACGGCGCTGCGGGGCGTGGACTGGCTGGCGGGGATGACGTTGCTGGCCGAGCTGGGCGATCTCACACGCTTCGACTCCCCGCGCGAGCTGATGGGTTTCGTCGGTGTGTGACTTCGTCGGAGAACACGAGCGGAGCGCGACGCCGTCAAGGCGCGATCACCAAAGCAGGCAACGAGGAAGCTCGCCGTCTGCTGGTCGAATGCTCCTGGGCGTATCGCTTCCCGGCACGCCGCTCGCGGCTGATTCAACGCCGTGCCGAGAAGGCGTCGCCCCCAGTCCAAGCGATCGCCTGGAAGGCGCAGGTGCGGCTTTGCGGTCGCTTTCGCAAGCTGCGCAACAACGGCAAACACGCGAATGTCGTCGTGACCGCGATCGTGCGGGAACTGCTGGGATTCATCTGGGCAATCGTGATCGAACAGACCCGAACACAACAGGAGAAACAGGGATTGAATGCTTGCTGAACGCTCGAGACGGCCGACAAGGAGACCGCCAGGGAGACCGCCATCGCCCTCGATTGACGTCGTAGGCGACCGGCCGAAACCTGTCAAGGGTACGCTTCGCCGCGGTAACCCGCGCCCTTGACAGAACCCGTCCGGCCGCCAAGAGGCACCTTATACGAGGGCGATGGCTAGCTGCCGAGGACGATGAGCTGCCAGCAAGCGGTAGCGATAACGATTTTGGTTGCCGGCTTCGGGCGGCAGCCTCACAAGGTAGGACAAGGAGGACGGCTGACTGGAAACTGAGCCTGCCAGGAGAACCCTCGACTGCGCTAAGAAGCGCTTGATGGAGCGACCTTCGTCAAGGAAGCGCTCGGTTGAACGACCTTCGTCCGTAGAGTGAGGCAGCTCCACGACGCAGACTACTCTGGCGAGAACCCGCGAATATCAGATGGATCCATCGTCGTAAACGCTCTCTTCCACAGGCTGTTCTTCTTGTCCTCGTTCGTTGGCCAACGCGGAGTTGAGGCTCCGCGCGACAGCAGTCGTGCGCGCAAACTTGACAGGTCACACCATATCAGCGCTGGGCTCGAAGAGACCCGCGGCCTTTGGCTGCGCCCTCCTCCAACGATGAACGGGATACGGATCGCGCGTTCATCGCTTCCTTGTTCCCCCCCGCCCACGCTCGATAGAATGACTAGTTCGATGCCTATGAACGGAAACACACCACGCCTGTTTTCCGGCATGCAGCCCTCGGGAAATCTGCATATCGGTAACTATCTGGGAGCGCTGAAAACTTGGGCGCGAATTCAGTACGACTACGAGCCGATCTTCTGCGTGGTGGATCAGCACGCGATCACGGTCTACCAAGAGCCCAAGGAACTCCAAGAAAAGATCGAGGACGTTGCGGCGCTCTACGTCGCCGCCGGCATCGATCCTGAACACTCGGCGGTGTTCGTGCAGTCTTCGGTCGCGGCGCACCTCGAGCTGGCTTGGGTGTTTACTTGCGTCACTCCGATGGGTTGGCTGAGTCGCATGACGCAGTTCAAGGCTAAGTCGCAGACGCAGGAATCGGTGGGGACCGGGCTGTTCGTCTATCCCGCGCTGATGGCGGCTGACATTCTGCTCTATCAGGCGCAAGTCGTGCCGGTTGGAGAGGACCAGGCGCAGCACTTGGAGCTGACGCGCGACATTGCGCAGCGCTTCAACTCGGTCTACGGCGAGACGTTCAAAGTCCCCAAAACGGAGCTGCCCGCGGTGGGTGAGCGAATCATGGGATTGGATGACCCCACCCAGAAGATGAGCAAGTCGGCGCCGGGTTCCAATCACGCGATCGGGTTGCTCGATCCTCCGTCGCGAATCAAGAAGCTCATTGGACGCGCGGTGACCGATACGAAGCCGGGTGTTGATTTCGACGATCTCGGAGCCGGCGTTACGAATCTCATCACAATCTTCCAGGCATTCAGCGGGTGGAGCGGCGATCAGATTCAGGCCCAGTTCAGCGGTGCGCAGTATGGGGCGTTGAAGAAGGCAGTGACAGAGGCGGTGGTGGCGAAGCTGGAGCCGATACACAAGAGATTCCAGGAGCTGACCAGCGACCGCGGGGTGATCAGGGAGCTGCTGCGAAAAGGAGCCGAGCGAGTTGCGCCGATTGCCGAGTCCCACGATGAAACAGGTTCGTGAGCGCGTGGGCCTCTACTCGGGTTGAGCGCCCGATTGTACCGCTCCCGATTCTTAGAAAGTAAAGCCGATCAGAATCTCGGCCTGGTTCTGATTGGAGTTCGCAAGACCGCTTGCGATACTTCGCTGCTGGAAGCGGGTGAACCGCCCTTCGAGCTCCAGCTTGACTCCGACCTCGTCCACCAATTTTACTCCAATTCCAGCGACCGCTCCCGCCGAAATTTCGTTCGCCGGTGAGGGAGTTATGTTAGTGAACTGGCTCGTACCCGCCTCTAAGTCTGCCGGGGCAATGCTCTCGAGAGTGCCCTTGAGCGACGTAACTCTCCGCAAGACCACACCGCCCGTGAAAAAGGGCCGGGGGCCCCCTCCGGGACTGTTTAGGAAATACCTCAGCAGAATTGGAGCATCCCAGTAGCGGCCATCCAACTTTTCATTCCGAGACCCAAGAAACGATATAAAGTCAGGCCCCTCCTCTTCGGTCATAACATTCGTTTCATAACTGAAGGTTCTTGTCATGAATTCTACGTTGATTCCCATCTTTGGAGCGAAATAAAACTGGAACGTGGGTCCCCAGGCAAACCGCTTTGTCGGGGCCGAGGCTCCCGTGGTTATGGTCGTCACTGAATCCAAGAATCCGGTAAAGGGATCGATGTTGTTGATGAACGACTGCCCGTTCCCCCCCCTGATCGTGTCGGTAACGGCTATGCCTAGCCTGATGCCCCCGGCGAAGCGTTCATACGGCACCTTGGTTTCGGCGGCGCGTCTTGAGCAAGACTGCCCGACATTGAGCAGGCTAGCATCATAATGCAGAGATGTCCGGCAGCGGCCAGCCAACGGTCGGTGGTGATGCGGTGCTGAGAGATATTATGTTTTGTCGTCATTCATTACCCAAGCCGTCACAGATTACCCGAAGGATGAACGCGGAGAGAGGCCAAGCAAACCGAGGATTGATCAATGGAGGGCAGGCGGACGAACGACCGGTCGAACGCCCCGCTGCTCAAGAAATATCAAGTCATAATGATATCAGAAGCTGCCGCGCGATGAACCGCGCTTTCCCTTCATGGAACGGCCCTCTGGGGGGGCGCACGGTCTTCACTCAATTGCAGGAAACTCAGCCTGATGCCCTCTCGGGATGGAGCGACGATCAGGTTGAGGCGGAACTGAGCAGCCTGCAATGCGGCGAGTCAAAGCAGCCTGTTACCGAGGCGCTGCTGGTCGCGATGCAGGACCCCTTCAGAGGAGATTCAGGAAGTTGAACATCGGTCGCATGGCGATCGGAGAGCTGCCCCCGAAAAGGAGGCGAATGACCTCTGAATCCTGCTCTGGATTTTTCAGTGCCCTGCGAGCCTCACTGAAACATGCTGTTGAAGCGGCGCTGCATCTCTTCCGGAGTCACCTTTTCGATCTCATGCCCCAGAAGCCACTCGTGCCCGAAGGGATCGCGCACTGTACAAGAACGCTCGCCATAGAACTGATCGGTCAGTTCGTGAACCATCGTTGCACCGGCCTCTACCGCTCGCGCCGCCACGGCGTCAGCGTTCGTTACATGCAGATGGATGGCCGACCCTGTGCCGCCGATCGACTCCGGACCAACAATGCCGTGCTCCGGATATTCGTCGGACAGCATGAGCGTGATTCCCCCTAGCGTTAGCTGGGCGTGTCCAACCCGGCCGGAAGGTTCCGTTAGGCGGAACTGCTCTTGAGCGCCAAACGCTTTCGAATAGAACTCGATCGCCGCTTGGGCGCCCTTGACACGCAAGTAGGGAAATGCTTCTTTGATTTCGGTTGGCGATGCGAATGTCTTTTCGCTCATGGCTGAAGGCCCTTTCTGGTTAGATTGGCGGGCCGTGGCGCAACTCGAGCTGCGCCCGAAAAAGGATACGCCACGGCCCGGCTCCAGATGGAGACTGGTTGCGCGGCTAGTAGCCCTTTTGCTTATCCACCACGTTCAACAGCGGTTCGCCGTTCCCAAAGCGGCGGATGTTTTCTTTGACCGTCCCGAGCATGCGGTCGCAGTCTTGGTCGGAGCGCCCGGCGATGTGTGAGGTAATGATGACGTTGTTGAACTTCCACAACGGGTGTCCGGTTGGGAGTGGTTCCGGATCGGTCACATCGACGCCAGCGGCCGCGAGTCGCTGGCTGTCGAGGGCCTTCACGAGACCACCCATGTCGTAGGTGCCGCCGCGGCTAACCGCGATGAAAAACGACCCCTTTTTCATCAACTCGAACTGCTTGCGGCCGACTATCTTGTGGCTCTTGGGCGTGTGCGGGGCCGAGATGAACAGGACATCGGCTAACGGCACAACGTCGTCGAGTTGCTCGGGCTTCACCACGCGATCAATGAACGGTGAGAATGGGATATCGTCAGGGTCGACGCCAATGACCTTCATGCCGTGCGCCCAGGCACGGACGGCGATCTGCTGTCCAATACCACCCACTCCGATGACAACGGCGGTCTTGCCGCGCAGCTCCAACAGTCTTTCTCGGCGGCGCTCCCAATTTTCCTTCGTTCGCTTTTCGATGTAATAGGGGAGGTCGCGGGTGTGCGCTAGCAACATGGACGTGGCGTGGTCGGCGATCTCGGGACCCTGGACGATTTGATTATTCGTCAAGACGATGTCGCTATCCCGCAGGAAAGGTGAAGCACGCGCTCGACGCCGGCGCTGGTGGTTTGCGTCCATTTGAGTTTCTTGCCGGCGCGGACATGTTCGGGTTTGATCGAGCCGATAAAAGCGTCTGCGTCAGCGATCTCGTCCATGATCTTGTCCCGGTCGACAAGCACAAGCTTGACTTTGTCGGACACCGACTGCCAATCTTCTACAACGTCCGCAGGGTGTCCCGTGACAAGGATTTTTTTGGTTTGAGCGCTCAAAGCAAGCGCTGTGATAAAGAGAGTGATCAGAATTCGGTTCATAGCGAAGCCTCCGTTATTGCCTACGGGAATACGCCTACGGGAAAGTCCCCGCAGGAATGTGCCTACGGGAAGATTCTAGCGCAGACTGGGGTGCCGCAACAGCTGGGTTTGGGGTGAGGGAAAAATAGCGTAGCGTGGAATTGTGTTCAGCTCCGCTTCGGTGAGCTTCGGAGAGGAACGGCGGATCTAGTCCGGCCCCGAAACGATCGTTCTCAGTCGAACTCTCGGACTCGGGCTAAGACCGCCTGGATGTCCGCTTCAGATTCAGACTTACCAAGCCTTTCGGTAACTGCGTGCCGGTAGGTCATCACCAGGGTCAATCCGATCGCTAGAAGCGCAATGCCCGCGGCTACATCGTAAGAACTGTTGCCGGAACCGAGCAAACTGCCAAACCAGGGTTCACCCCCGCTGAGCCCCCATAGACCTAACACGACCCCACCTGACAGGCACATCAGGCCGCACAATACACACGATAAACGTACTACGGTTCTTCGCATTTCGAGCCTTCGAACCGGTCATGGGGCTCTAGCGCGTCTCCCCGTGCCGGTAACTCAGGGTACTAATTGTAAGTGAGGTCCCACCTCTTGACAAGACCCAATTTTCACGTAGGCCGAAGTGCCCTAGTACCGGTACCGGAAAGTCTCGACGAAAACCCTGATCAGAGCCGCTGGATGGGTTCGCTACTCTCGCCCCAACCGCTCGATCCGAACCTTCGTCTCCGATGTTTGTATTTCAGCGGAAGGCGGGTCCGCCTGTTCTGCATAGCGGAACGCAATCTTGTTGTAGTAGAAAGCTACTTCCTCACCGACGGAGGCATCGTTGAGCTGGTCGTCAGAAAGTTCGGCTGGCTGTGCGCGGGCCACTAGCCTAGACAGGAAGTAGCCCATTGAATGGGCGGGGATCTCGAACAGAGTCTCCCCGGGGCTGCGACCGTCAAATGACGGTCAGAGGGTGGCGACGTTTGAGACGACGCTTGTCATCTTGCTGAAGATGACGCTAATGCTATTCGCCACCCTGGGGAGCGTCGCCCCCGCGGCTACAGCGACGAATCCTGCTAGCAGAGCGTACTCGACAAGATCCTGCGCTCTTTCATCCGATGCAACCTTCGAAACAAAACCATAGAGTCGATTCATTTTTTCTCTTATCTCCGCTATATCGAGAATCGAGGCCCCGTGTGGGAGGATGCCGCGATGGTGGAGGGTCAATTGTAGGTGACGATTCAGAACTTGGCAAGGTTCAATTTCAGAGTATGTCGTAGCCCAATAGAAATGTCCCCCTTGATAGCCCAGTAGAAATGTCCCCTTGCGCGCTAAGCTCTTAAGCCCATTCGCCTTGTTGAGCCGAGTGCTGGTTTTCGCGACGGCGAGGGAGCGGTCCAGGGCGGGCCCGTAGGGCTTGGCTTCGCGGACCCTTGACGGGTCCCTCGGCGTCGCCATCATCAGCCTCCAAGGCGAAGGGGCCGGCCACGATCCTGATCCAGAGGGGACATTTCTATGGGGCGCGCAAGGGGACATTTTAACTGGGCTACAACAGGTTCAATTTCAGAGTAGACAGTTGCACCTAGACATTCTGGTACGACCACCGCCCTTCTGGTACCGGGACCCGTAACAGCTCCGCAGCCCAGACGGCCGTCGCCGTAAGAAACAGGAGTCCAGCAGTCAACCCTAGGTTCTTCAGGAAGGGGCTCGCCGTTACTGCGTTAACGCCGGCTAGGTGCCCCTACCCCTGTCATGGCAGAATAGATTCAAGACTGGTCTGTTTGGTGTCACTGGCCTCCGTCGGCAGATTGGAAAAGAATCAAGGGTAAGAAGGCAGCTGAGCCATATGAGCTTGAAAAAAACATTACAACGGCGCGTCAGCAAGGCGATCCATGAGTTCAAGATGATTCGCGATGGCGACCGTATCGCCGTCGGTGTCTCTGGCGGAAAGGATTCGCTGACGCTGCTGGACATCCTGCTGGAGCTTCAGCGAAAATCGCCCGTCAAGTTCAGCGTCCATGCCTTCACGGTCGAGCAAGGGAAGTTTCTGCGGCCTATTGAGCCACTGGGTGACTACATGAAAGCTCGCAACATCCCGTGGACTTACTACCGCGACCAGCCTTCGTTCACGCTGCTCGAGGACCAGCCTGACCACGGCTGCGATCTCTGCAGTCGCTTTCGCCGCCGCGCGGTTTATGAGATTGCCTCGAGCCTGGGAGCGAATGTTGTTGCGCTCGGACACACCGCCGATGACTTCTGTGAAGCGCTGCTTCGCAACACGCTTTATACCGGACGGCTGAGCGCGCTTCCGCCGGTCACGGCTTCCCGCTCCAAGGATTTTCGGCTGATCCGGCCCCTGGTCTACGTCTCCGAGCAACTGACAAGCGAGTATGCCGAAAAGCAGGCAATGCCGCTCACCCCCTGCGTCTGCTCCCATCGCACCGGAACCGTCCGCCGCACCATGCGGGACTTTCTGGACGAAGTCAAGCAGGACCATCCCCACGTTCTCGAGAACATGTTGTCGGCCATGAGCCGAATCGATACTCCGCGCCTGCTCGACCGCCGGTTTCTCGATTTGGAAGGCGATTCGGAGGACCCTTCCGAGGACGGTTTGAAAGCCGATGGCGCGGCGGCGCAGCCCCAGTTTGTTGCTCTGCCGATTCTTGAGCAATCTCCTTTTTGAAACAGTGTAGACTTGTGGTTTCGGCGAGTTATCATTCCTCAATTTTGAAACCCGGAACGTTCGGTTCTCCTCATCTGTTCCCAGCGCCGCATGACCACTCATCCAAGTGCAGCTTCTAACGGCGAAGTTCTCGCCACGGTTCAGAAAATCCTCACCGTTGTCTTCTTGTTGTTCATCTTCCTGCTTGGAGTCAAAGGCATAGGAGACGGTTTCAAGCTGCTTGGCCGCGATTTGCTGCAGGCATTCTTCTCGGCGACCGAGAATCCGTTTATCGGGCTGATGGTCGGTATCCTGGCCACGACGCTCGTGCAGAGTTCTTCGGTCACCACTTCGATGGTGGTCGGACTCGTGGCCGCACCCGAAAACCCGCTTCCAATTGCCAATGCGGTACCGATGATCATGGGAGCGAACATCGGGACGACGGTGACCAATACGGCCGTTTCGCTAGCTTATGCTGCCCGCCGCGACGAGTTTCGCCGAGCATTTTCCGTGGCCACTTGTCACGACTTCTTTAACTTCATGACGGTGGCTATTCTGCTTCCGCTGGAGCTGATGACGGGTTACCTGCGCAGCAGCGCGACCACCTTGGCCTCGATGCTGGCTGGAACCGGAGGATACAAATTTGACAGTCCTCTAAAAGCCGGCCTAAAGGCTGCGTTTCAACCGTTTATCGACCTGAGCAAGATGTTGTTTGAGGCGGAGCTGGCCCAGGGTGTCGTGATCATCCTGATCAGCGGCGTGCTGATTGTTAGCGCGCTTTTCCTGCTGGTGAGAGTCATGCGGGCGGCGATGCAAAGCCGAGTTGAGGCCTACATCACGCAGTTTCTCGGCCGCAGCGCGGTGCTGTCGATCTTGGTCGGGGTGATCGCCACCGTAATGGTGCAGTCGAGTTCGATTACGACCTCGTTGCTGGTACCCCTGGCCGGAGCGGGTGTCATTACGCTAGCGCAAGCCTTTCCGCTGACGCTGGGCGCCAATATCGGAACAACGATAACGGCCATGCTTGCATCCCTCGCGGCGACTGGGGATAACGCGGAGGGGGGAGTGATTATCGCACTTGTCCATCTCTTATTCAATCTGACGGGAATCACGATGATCTACCCAATCGCATCCGTCAGGAATATCCCCATGGCCGGCGCCAGATGGTTTGCCGATTTTGCGGTTCGGTCGCGAAAATGGGCGCTGGTCTATATGCTCGTGCTGTTCTACGGCTTGCCGGCATGTTTCGCTTTTCTAAACCGATATTTGTAGTGGACCGGAGGTATCCATGCTGCAAGAATTGCTGAAGATTTTTCGCCCGGGAAATACGCTGAGTGTCATTGCGGATGACTTCTCCAAGATGCTCCAACGGGGCTGCGAAATGACGGCCACCGCGGGAAGTATCTATTTTCGAGAGCCCCTTCCGCCGGAAGTGCGAACACGGCTCTACGAGAAAGATGTCGAAGTCAATATGCTGGAGCGCACGATCCGCAAACGCGTCGTCGCTCATCTTTCGGTCAGGGTGAACACACCCAATCTTCCGTATTGCCTGCTCCTGATGAGTCTCGTCAAGGACGTCGAACGCATCGGCGACTATGCCAAGAATCTCAGCGAGGTCGTGGATATCTACCCTGGTGAGCTTCCAGATGACGACGTCGTCGCCGAGCTCCGCGAGATCCGCTCCGCGGTGGAGACGGGGTTTAAGGCCGCCAGCAAGGTGTTCGTGGAATCGGACCGGGAAACGGCGCTAGGTCTGATCCGCAGAGGACAGGACAGCGCTGAGCGCGCCGATGGATTGCTCAAACGCATTGCGCAGCTCAACTACGACTCGGGGAAAACGACGGCTCTCGTGCTCGGCGCACGCTACTACAAGCGCATCAATGGCCACCTGATCAACGTGCTCTCGAGTGTCGTGATGCCGCTGCACAAGGTCGACTATTACGACGAGGATGAGATCGTAGGCGGCCCCGCGAGTTTCTGACGATTTGCTCTTGAAGGGTAGCGTCTCAGCAGCGCAACCGGATGCAACGAGCTAAGCATGGACTAGATGTCCATGCTCTGCCCGGCGCTCTGAGATGCGGGCTACCGATTCACGAAATCTTGGGCGTAGTTTTTTGCCCCTAACGGCTCGCCGGTCGCGAATTCGGCAAGTTTGTTCCAGCCGATTTTCCTGCCCGGTGCAAAGACCTTTTCCTTGAGAAACTCGCCTACCCGCGGATCCCCCGCGTAGACCAGGGAGGCGGGAGCGTCTGTCCCCAGCTCGCGCGCTATCGCATGATGAATCTGGGAGGCCAGCAGTTCGCCCATCATGTAGTTGTGGTAGTAAACCGGCGCCGCCACGAGATGAATCTTCGAGGCGTAATCGGGTTCGTGCCTCTCGTCGGGTCTGCGAACACCTTGGTAGCGCTCGACGAGATCCCACCACAGGGTCGAGAGATCTTGACTCGGGTCGCGGTAAAGCTCGCGCTCGAAGTGCAACATCACCTGGCACCAGCGGCTGAAGATGAGCGAGGCCAGACGCAGCATCTTGCGCGCCTCGCTCCCCGCCTGTGCCGCTTCCGACTCTTCTAGACCGAGCGCCGCCTGCAGCCAGCCAGGTTGTTTCGGCAACCTCCCGAACATCATGGCAATCGCCTCGGTCGTCAGAATATGCGACTCGATGCGCAGCAGGTAGGGCAAGCCGGGGTCCAAGTATTTCGAATAGGCCGCATGCCCCAGCTTGTGTAGAACGGTGTCCATCCAGTAATCGTTCGGGCGAATGTTGGTCAGGATGCGAACATCTCCGGCGCGGTCAATGTCGATGCAGAAAGCGTGAGGGCTCTTGCCTTCTTGCTCGTAGAGGCTGCTGCGTTCCAGCACGTCGTCGAGAGGCAGCCCGATCCCGGCGTAGAAATCACGAGAAACAGCGGCCAGATCGCGGCCGGCATAAAGCTTGTCGAGCCGCACGTCGTAAATCCGTGGAGCTTCCTGGAAGAACGGATCCTCGTAGTGCCAGGGACGAAGCTGCTCTATGTCAATCGAATAGCGCTTCGCCAGGACTCGATCGGCTTCGGCCTTTTCCCGCAGAAACGGCTCGCGCGTCAGCTCGTCGAGTTCCCCGAAAAGCGCCAGCAGTTCTTCTTCGTTTTGCTCATTGAGGTGGAGCGAGAGGGAGTAGTAGTCGCGAAATCCAAGTTCGTGCGCTGCCTGGTTTCTGAGCAAAACGAGGTCTTTGAGGATAGCCTCCACCTTCCGTCCGACGCCCTTGCCTGTCTTCCAGGCCGCCTCTCTCTCGGCGGAGTCGGGCGACTCCTTCAAGATCGTTCGAACGTCATTCTCCGTCAATCGCTGTTCGCCCACTTCGGCCCGATAGGTGTTGAATATCTTCTCCACCTCATTTGCTTTGGCCGTCATTTGCCGCAGCAATTCGGGATCAACCTGCTTGCCGAGGTAGGCCAGATAGAGCACCTCAATCTGACGGCGGACCACGGGATCTTGCAAATCGCCCTGCTGGCGGATCTCCTCGAGCCGGGCGAATGCCGCAGTATCGGAGAGCGCTTGGTTGAGGGCGTTCTCAGCATCCTCCTTGGCCTTGAAATCCTCCTCGGCACCCGTCACGTTGGCCTTCCACCAACTGCGAGCGGCGCCGATTTCAAGTTCCTTTGTTCTTTGCAGATGGTCTTCGATGAAGGCGGCTGCCGCGGCCTCGCCGGAATTCCCGCTTGAAGAAGAGCAACCGATTACCGAGACGGCGGCAACTGCCGTCAAGGCGAGTACCCCGATCTCGAAGCCGGCGGCAAACGGCCCACCGGCGAAACTGGATGCGACTTCACGTAAGCAACAAGCGGAGAAGATCATGACAGCACAATTGTGACACACGCCTTAGCTGTAATCTTGTCCGCAAGGCTTCAGGGTTGCCTGCGAAACCAACTCGAATTCCCCGACCGCGAGGCTCGCGGAGACCCGCCGGCCTTTCGCCCGAATCCCTCGTGGCGCGGGGGGCTCGCGGTCAGCATGTAATAGCCAGGGCATGGCTCAGACGTCAAACTCGCCGCGAAAACCCTCACGCCAACTTGTGCAAGCGGGCTTCCAGCCGACTGTGTCCTTGATCTTCTGGTTGGAGGCGCCCCGTTGCTCTGTCATCACGAAAGCGCCGTAGGGGCCTCCCCCGAGGCGCCCCATGAATGCTGGAACGCGAAATGGGCGCTTTGCTTTGAGTAGTCCGGCGTAGTAGGGGAGCCAGTTGGCGACGGCAGCCGGTTCATCGTCCACCACGTTGTAGATCCCCGACTCGCCTGCCTCAACGAACATCGCCGTTGCGGTTGCCGCGTCATGGACGTGAATGAAAGAAAACTGGCCTCTCCCGTCGCCAACGATTGGCACGCGCCGCCAGCGGACATCTTTGGCAAAACTTCCGTCGCGGGCATAGAAGGTTCCAGGACCGTAAAAGGACCCATAGCGCAACACGATACCCTCGATATGGAGCGAGCCAAGAACAGCGTGCTCGTGAACATGGATGGCATCAACCAGCTCGGAACCGCCCGGAATCAGGCGAAATAGGCCCTCGTCCTCATTCGCCGGAGAGCCGCCGTTTGGGTTGTAGAAAAAGGAAACGCTCTGCGCGATGACCCGGCGCACCTTGGCCGCACGCGCAGCTTCCATCAGGATCAGCGTCCCCTCTGTCCGCAGGCGATTCGTCGCAGCCAGCTCTTCGACTACCCGGCGGGGGTTGATCCGCTTGGGAATACTTGTGGGCTGGTGGATCAGCACCTCTGGGTGCGCGTCAATCAGCGTCTGCCGCAGCTTCTCTCGATCGAATACATTGCAAACCACCGGGTGAGCGCGCTGGGAGCTGATCCATCCGGCGCCCTTGGGCGTGCGAGTCATCGCCGTGACGTCGTGCCCTCCTTGGACGAGCAGAGGCAGCAACTGGCGGCCGATGGCGCCTGTCGCTCCGGCGAGAAAGACTCTCATACTAGACAATACGAAACCAGAACGCCTCAGGTTGCAGCGGGAGCGCAGGCGGAGCGAAACCAACTTCCATTCTCATGCGTGGACACGCTTAAGTCCGATCGGTCTTTTTTCCCTTGAGCAGTATTCGTCGGCACGGCGGAAACGGCGGGCGGGGGCCTGCTGCGCGGCGATTTCGGCTAAGGGCGTCTTCCAATTCAAGCTTGGCAAGAGACGACGCTGATACGATAAATTGAGGTTCGGGAACGATCCTGGATATTGATTCGTCTTTACACTATGTCGGGAAGACCCGATGTAGCCTTGGGCACAGCCCTACAATCGTCAGGAGTCATTGGATGAAGAAGTTCGTTGCAGTTGCAGCCGCTATTACCGTCTTGGGAATCAGCGCGCTCGCTGAGCATCACGGCGCCAAGACTGTCAAAAACGTTGTCGTCTATCAAAAGGAGGGCCGTTTTGGCGGCTGGCCGGCCAACCATGGCATGTGGGTTTGGGGCAACGAGATCGTGGTGGGTTTTGAAGCGGGCCACTACAAGCAAAGCGAGAGAAGCCATGCGATCGATTACGATCGGCCCGCCGAGCACTTCCTCGCTCGCAGTCTTGACGGCGGCGAGAGTTGGAAGCTTGAAAAGCCAAAAAGTCTGCTGCCCCCGCCGGGAACCAAGATGGCCAACGTTCCGACCGAGAGCGGCGGGAAGCCGGCTGTGGATTGCCCCGGGGGAATCGACTTCACGCATCCAGACTTCGCGATGACGATTCGCATGGCCAGTCATCAGAACGGGCCTTCGCGTTTCTACTACTCCTATGACCGCGGCAAGAGCTGGATGGGGTCCTTCAAATTCCCGGACTTCGGGGAGGCGGGACTCGCCGCGCGTACGGATTACCTGGTCAACGGCAAGCATGACCTGACGGCTTTCGTGACGGCCTCTAAGCCCAACGCGCGCGAAGGACGCCCGATTTGTGTGCGGACACGCGATGGCGGGAAGACCTGGAACCTCGTCGCTTACATTGGCCCCGAACCTCCAGGCAAAGACTACGCCATCATGCCGTCATCGGTGCGGTTGGCGGAAGACAGCATTCTGACCGTGTTCCGGCGCCGTCATTGGATCGAGGCTTATCGCTCCGACGATGGAGGCCGCTGGTGGACCTTCAAAAATATCCCCGTCCCGGATACCGGGCGCGGGAATCCACCGAGCCTGGTCAAGCTCAAGGACGGGCGTCTGGCCATCACCTACGGCTTCCGCGACGAGCCTTACGGCATCCGAGCCAAGCTGAGCAGCGACAACGGCGAGACTTGGAGCGACGACATCGTTCTGCGCGAAGACGGCGGCAATTGGGACCTGGGCTATCCCCGCTCAGCGCAAAGGGCCGATGGGAAGATCGTGACGGTTTACTACTTCAACAACAACGCCAACGCCGAGCGCTATATCGGGGCGACGATCTGGGACCCGGGCGAGGGGCAGGGGCCGGCTAGATAGCTCCTGCTTATACGGTTGTTTCAGCAAGCCCCAAGATGTTGGGGTGGAGGTCATCGCGTCTTGTCCAGGTCACGCGCGCGGCGGATGTGGGCGTAAGGCGTAGGAGCGTGTTGAGTTCCGAGACCGAGGAGGGTTTGGAAGGCTGCCATTGGGGTCTTGCGGCGGTTGTGTCGAAACACGAACTCATCGAGGTAAACCTGAAGCTGAGCGCGGCTCACGCCGTGGTACGTTCCGGTCAGCCATTGCTGCAGGTTGCCAATGGCACGATCCGCTAGCGGCACCACCGACTTGGCGCCTTTCCGCAAGTCAGTCCGGTGAGGTTGCGGACGAGAGACGTGTTTGTAGCCGGCCTCTTCGAGGGCGGTAAAGGTCTTCAGACCGTCTGTGTAGATGGTCGAGCCGGGAACAACGTTCTGGGCAAGAAACCTGTCGATCGTCACCTTCTTGAAGTCTGGAATAACGGACATGCGAACGCGCCCGGAGCACTTCCCGCGTTTCTCAACAGCGACCATCACAAGGGCCGCACGGCGCCCCTTCAGTTGCCGGCTGCCTCGCAAACCTGCTTGCGGGCCGCCAATCCAGGTGTCATCGACCTCTACTTCTCCGTGCAAGGGCTCGCGAGCTGCGTTCACCATGGCCCGTCGCAGTTTGTGCAACATCATCCAGGCGGTTTCGTAGCGCGACAGGCCGAGCTGACGCTGCAGTAGCAGCGCCGACACACCTCGTTTATCAGTTGTCATCAGGTACGCAGCCCAAAACCAAACCGTCAGCGGGGTCTTCGTATTGTGGAGCACCGTTCCTGACGTCAACGAGACCTGGTGTCGACACGCCGCGCACTGCCACCGTAGTTTCTGCTCGAGAATGTAGGCCTGCCGATGCCCACACTGAGGACAAAGGAACCCGTCGGGCCAACGACAAGCAGCCAGGTACTTCTGGCAAGCCTCCTCGGTCGCGAACTCCACCTGAAACTGACGCAGACTCTTCGGAAACGGCGGCCGGGCCACGCCCTACCCAACATCTTGGGCCTTGCTGAAACAACCGTATAAGCAGGAGATAGCTTTACCTAGGAGGTAACCAGAGTACACCGTCAATCGCTTGGCTTCCGACATTCCCCATTCGCGGAACTGACCGCAAGAGAGCGCAGGGGCGGGTTGAGCGGGTGGATCAACACTTGCCGACAAGTGCGGATCTAGCCGCACTTCGTGCACTTCGAGGGCGCTGAAGGAAGAGAGCCACGTCTGTCTAACGGCGTCTGACGCCGTCCTGGCCACAGGACAAGATCTATTGGACCTGAATTATGCACTGCCGGTGCACCTGGTGAGGGCTGAGCCGCCAGGAACCATTTGGGGACCCCCGAAAACATGGGGTAAAAAGGTAGGCTGGCAAAGATTTCAGCTTCGCCAGTCAACCCCAAGGAGGTCACCCAAATGGTTACCAAACGAAAACAGCATAGCTCCCGAAGGCCCGTCAAACAAGGCCCCGGCGCGAGGGCCCCGCGGCCCAATAAAATCGGGGCTGCCACGCCCTATCACTTCCGTGGCAAGAATCTGACTCCCTACGGCGGCTTGCTGCCCGTCGCCACCCTGCTCGAAAAACTCGGCTTCCAAGCGCTGCTGGAAGAAACCCTCACGACCAAACGGATCACCCGAGCCATGAGCCCCTACCAGTTCGTGCTGGCCCTCGTGCTCGGCCTCTATGTCGGCTTTGCGCGGCTCAACCAACTCCGCTTCATCGCTCGCGACCCCATCCTGACCGGCATCTTGCAAGTGACGCGTCTGCCGCCGCAGTCCACGCTGTGGCGCTTTCTGGCCTCGCTGCACCTCAACGTGGCGAAGCAGATCCTTTCCATTCAGCGCCAGCTGCGGGAACGAGTCTGGGCCGCGGCCCACGTGAAGTTGGAGACGGTGACGCTGGACACCGACACCACCGTGCATACCCTCTACGGCCGCCAGATGGGCGGGCGCAAGAGCTACAACCCCAAGAACAAGGGCAAGCGCAGCTACCAGCCGATACTGACCTTCCTGGCCGAGACGCGCGAATACCTGATGGGCGGGTTGCGCAACGGCGACCGGCCCACGGGCCGACAGATCGCCGCCCACCTCGAAAGCGCTTTCCGGACTTTGCCGGGCGGCGTGAAGAAAATCCTGGCGCGGGCCGATTCCGGCTTTTATTGCTGGGAGGCGGTGGAGGCCTATGAAAAGGCGGCTTGTCAGTTCGTCATCGTGGCGCGCAAAACGCGGCGCCTGGTCGAGCGCTTGCAGCAAGCAGAATGGAAACCCTCCCCCCGCTCCGACGCGGACGCGGAATGCGAATTCCTCTACCAACCGCAAGGCTGGGCGCGGGCCTGCCGTTTCCTGGCGCTGCGTTACGAAAACGAGCCCAAGGCCGGCGCGGCCGAGCAATACCAGTTGTTCGCCACCAGCGCTTACACCTACCGCGTGTTTGTCACCAATCTGGCCGAGCCGATCGCGGCGGTGGTGTGGTTTTACAATCAGCGCGCCGGAGCCGAGAACCTGATCAAGGAGGCCAACAACGACGCCGGGCTGGCGGCCCATCCCTCGCGCCGCTTTGACATGAACCGCAATCACTTTCAGTTGGCCATGCTGGCCTACAATCTCAACTGCTGGCTGCTGCTGTTCAACCGCGAAGCCCAGGCCAGCGTGGAGACGCTGCGGCACACCACCCTGGCGACGGCGCGGCTGCGTTTTCTGTTCGTGGCGGCCAAGATCTGGCGGCACGCCGGCAGAACGGGTGTCAGCTACAGCGATCATTATCAGGAAAAGGGTCTGTTTGAACGGCTGATGCGACGGCTGCGGGCGATGGGGCCGCCGGGATCGAGCTTGGCGCCGGTGGTGGAGGGTGCGCTGAGCTGAGGGGCACTCCATGCATAAAATTTCATGCACTCGCCGCAACGTACTGGGAACACGCCGCTTGCCAGCCCGCTTTTGCCCTGCCGGGATCAGGAGGCGGCTCAAACGGGGAGGGAAACAGCAGAAAAGACGACTTGCGAAATCACTGAGTTGACACGAGTGCCGCTATCGCCACAACTCCATCGACGATGGCTACGCCGAATCTGTGCATAATTCAGGTTGGATATACCTGAAGATGGGTATCCGGTTGACTCAGGTAGCCCCAATATCTTGTGGTTTGGGGATTTTCTTGGGTTCTGTAACCGGGTGAACAATCATCTTGTAAGTCGCGGGATCCACGGCTACCGCCTGCTGGACGAGCCGATAGAAGAGTTTGCCTTGGCTTTTGGATTTGCGGCGGTTGAAACGGAAGGTGAACTCGTCCAGGTAGTAGTCCAGATGTTTGTGGCTCACGGCGCCCTGATGGGTGCCCAGCAGCCAGCGCTTGAGCAGTGACATCACGCGGTGGACGCGGGGCATCAATTCCGACGCGGACTGCTCCTGCCTGCTGACAACTGTGACCTGATGGACGTAGCCTTCCTTTTTCAACCCGGAGTAACCGGGCCAGCCGTCGGTATGCACCACGCTGCCCGGCTCGATGCACTCCTCCACGAAAGGCAACAGGCTCTCGCCCGAGGCATCCTCGATTCTCTTCATGCGAATCCGGCCGATACCCCGCCCATCCTCTTGAGCGGCTACTGCGATCAATGCTTTGTTTCGTAATTATCTACTTGACGCAAGGGTGGGTGCCGTGGTAGCCTCGCTTTTATGCTATCGCCATCCGCTAGGCAGAAAATTGCCAATGAGGCTATCAACTTTATACTTCAGGCTTTCTACGCTGGCGTGGTGTACTCCGTGTTAGCAGCAGGTGGAACAATATACGCTTGGATTACCGGAGCGGATCAGCAATGGGTTTTTTTGGGCCTAGGTGCGCTCGGAACCCTGTTTCTTGTCTTGGTGACCACTGGTGTCGTCGTTTGGCAACGCTCCAAATCAAAGCCGCTACAGACGGTTGGTCGTAAGGGATATTTGGATTTCAGAAAGGACGCGGAGGCTGCAATTCACCAACTACAAGTGGACATCCCCAAGATTACGGCAATAAATCAGCGGATGGGCGAGATCGCGTCGAATGCTTCAAAACGTCCAGATACATCCTCGCACCGCGCGATCCACGCAGGAGTCGTAAAGGTATCAAAAAAGATCAATCGGCAGGCGAGCATTATGAGGATTCGCTCGGGTCCCGTAAAGCGCAACGTTGACCTACTCATCGAAAGCATAACCGGATGGTCTGATTGGGTCCGGAAGCGGCAGGGACCAGATGAAATTCAGTCGCTTCTCCCACTGATCCGATCTATTGGGGCTCCGCTTCAACAGACTATTTCTAGTCTAGAATCGTTTCAGGCGAGTCTACAGGTGCACATTCGAGAGATGAGTCAGGAGATGGATTTGGCTGGAGGGGCATTTCACAGTGAAATGGACGCGGTTCTCAAGCGGATAAAGCAGCTCCGTGCGTGCTGTCATCAGCAGATTTCCCTATTAGATCCTTATACTTCAGGGAGTCCGAGTTAATGAGCCGCAGCAGGGTGTCCCGAAACAAATACGGATTGTTCCGATTGTCGAACCGAAACTCGAACTCATCAAGGTAGGCAGGAAGATGCTTCACGCTGACTTTATGATAGGCACCGACAACAGACCGCTTGAAGAGCGAGAACGCGCCCTCGATCGAGTTCGTGTGGACATCGCCGCGAACCCACTCGTCAGCGGAATGGTTTACGCTCTCGTGCTTGGTTTTCTCATCGCCAATGCCTTTGTAGGCTTCGTAGTCGTCGGTATAGATGTTCTCGGCATCCGGGGCGTGCTCCTCAATGAATCCGTGAAGCGTTTCGCGATTGCGCCGCTTGCCGACCGTCAGCCGGATATTGCCATCGCGTTCGATAGCCCCGAGAACCATCGTTTTGTTCCCCGTGTATCCCCGGCCCATGCCCTTGGCCTTACCGCCGACCCAGGTCTCATCGACTTCGACGGTGCCTTCAAGGGGCTCGGTGTCGGCGTCCTTCATGGCGGCTCGGATACGATGGCAGAGATACCAAGCGGTCTTGTAGGCTACTTTCAGGGTGCGCTTGAGTTGGTTGGCCGAAATCCCTTTGCGGGATTCGCACATCAGGTAGATGGCCGCGAACCACTTGGGAAGCGGCAAGTGAGAATCATGGAAGATTGTCCCGGCGGTAACGGAGAACTGGTACCGGCATGAGTCGCAATCGAACTGTCCGCGCTTGTGGATTCGAGAGATCTTCTCGTTTTCGCATCGTGGGCACTGTATACCCTTGGGCCAGCGTAAGCCCTCAAGGTAGGAGCGGCATTTCTCTTCAGAGTGGAACCGGTCCATTAGCGTCATCAAATCGATATTTGCGGTGGAAGCCATAGCTATGACCAGAAAGAAACCAGAGAAGGATCTAACGACCGACGAAGCGATGCGGAGGATCTTCCCGAAGAAGGTACGCGAAGAACTTCACCGAGTAGCGCACGAGAAGGACGACAAAGAACTGAAAGGAAAGAAGACAACCCGATCACAAGAATAGTGTACTACCTGAATTATGCACAGATTCACTTTGCGAGTGTGGCTGCGTTCGTAGCGGGTTGGCGGTCGTCGTGAGGTGGTAGCTCGGCAACTGGTCTTTTGGCTTCTCCGTGTCCGGTTTCCCTTCCCGCCCAGAATCCGCGTCGTCAAAACCTCGCTCGGAAGTGACGTGTTTCCAGTGCGTTACGGCTAGTGCATAAAATTTTATGCATAGCGCATAGCCAGGCTCTCAGATCAGCGCCCTCCCGACCCCCGGCAGCAAGCCGCCGTAGGGAGTCGGCTTCCTGCCGCGGAAGTTGTAAGGCGTCGAAGCCCCGATTTTATTGGGCCGCGAGGCCGTCACGGCTGGGCCTTGTTGGACGGGCCTTTGGGAGCTATGCTGTTTTCGTCTGGTAACCATGTGGGTGACTTCCTTGGGGTTGGCTGGCGAAGCTGGAATCTTTGCCAGCCGACCTTTTTACCCCATGTTTTAGGGGGTCCCCAATGGTCCCTTGCGGCTCAGCCCTCCTCAGGTCCACGCCGCAGTGCATAATTCAGGTACTATGGTTATGACCTTGTGTCAAGTAGATAATTACGGATCAATCGGTGGAGTGAGTTTGAACTACAGCTTTTGAGCCGCAAGCTGTTGAGCTTCAGCGTTTGAGCTGCGGCGGTCGATTGGTCTGCCAGCTTTAGGGTTTCCGTGGAGCGATTGTATTCTTCTTGGGTTTCGGAGTAGCAACGAAAGCGTTTTCTTAATCTTCGGGCCTTCACACTCCCGATGGGAGCAGGCATCCCCCCTTGCCTGCTCCCATTTTTCTTTCTCACCGCAGATTTCGCTGACATCCCTCCAAACAAGAGGGTGGAGTGTGTGGTGGGACATCAGGCCTGAGGAGCCAGGTCTGATGATGCTCTTGCAAGCGGCGGCGGGCTTCTTCCGGGTCCATGGGGGCTACTTTGCCACCCCTGATGGCCGCGTGTCGCCGATCGAGTTCGGCAGCAACGCTTTTTTCGTAGGATTCGAGCAGATCCAAAGCTTCAGTCACGAGGTCATCGGCTGAACTGTAGTCACCAGAGGCTATTTGCCTTTCAATACGTTCCTCTGTTTCCGGCTTGAGCTGCAACGCCATGTCCTTACGCTAGGGCAATTGCACGAAACGGGTCAACCCAAGAATTTGCGTTTGGAGCCCTGACAGCTTCTGACTGCTCGCACCATGGAAGAGACCCGGGCCGCCGCTCAGTCGGCAACCGCCCGCAAGGTATTTCGGTAGTGGGCCCTCTCTGTATCAACAATAGGACCCGGCAGTGTCTGGATCCGAACTGAGGCGTTGTAGAGATCCACCGCCTTCTGCGCGTTGAGCCAGAATTCCGGGGTGGTTTGGAAGGTGGCCGCGAGCTTGAGCGCCATCTCAGCGCTCACCGAAGTGCGGCTGTTCACGATTCGATTGATTACCTTGACGTCGCAACCCACGTGATCGGCAAGCCGCTTCTGCGTCATTCCAAGCGGCCGCAGGAACTCTTCTTGCAGTATTTCGCCTGGTTGCGTGGGTGGCCGCCGCTGTCTCATCGATCCCATGGTGGTTGCTCAGTGATAGTCGCGAATATCCACGTCCGCGGGACCAGAGCCGGACCAGCGAAAGATGATTCGCCATTGGTCGTTGATGCGGATGCTGTGGAACCCAGCGAGGTTTCCCTTTAGCGCCTCCAATCGGTTGCCAGGAGGCGCGGCCAGATCGGAAAGAGCTTGCGCATAGTCGAGCATATCCAGCTTCCGCATGGCGATGCGTGCGAGGCCGGTCCATCCCTCCGTCCTGGGGAGCCGGCCTTCGAGAAAGAATCGTTCGACCTTACGTCAGGCGAAACTCTGGACTCCACTTGGCGTGATTATACCATCATTAGGTATACTGCTTACTGGAAGGGGGTGCTCGTCTAGTGAGGGCGGGCCTTTGGGCTTAGCGCGGCACGGCGGCCCTCAGAGCCGCGCGTGTTTATCCGCGGTCCGCGTGAGAGGGCAACCGCCGGTTGGTGGTGTGACCCCGCGCTGACGCACGGGGCTCTGAGTTTCGATTTGATGTCTTCGCGATACTGGCGGCACCGTTATCCCTCCCCGGGACAATGTCAGTACCCTTCTACACTCGGACGGAAGGTCGCCAAAGGATGCGGACCGCCCGGCGGGTTTGCTCTACAATGGTCTTCTATGTCCAATCGGAGCAAAAACAGAGGTCGATTGACGCAGCCTTTGGTGCGCGATAACGGTAAACTTCGTCCTGCAAGTTGGGACGAAGCCCTGACACGGGCGACCAGCGGTTTCCAGGCTGCGGTTGACAAGCACGGGCCCCAAACGTTTGGGATTTTCAGCTGTTCAAAAACCACGAACGAGCTGAACTACATCTCTCAAAAATTTGCGCGGACGGTCTTGGGCAGCAACAACATCGACAGTTGTAACCGTACTTGACACGCTCCCAGTGTCGTCGGTCTGGCGACAGTATTCGGAGCGGGTGGGGGAACGAGTTCTTACCAAGAGATCGAGGAAACCGACGTCATTCTCTTGTGGGGGTCGAATGCGCGCGAAACGCATCCGATCTTCTTCCATCACCTGCTGAAGGGCGTGCATAACGGCGCGAAACTCTTCGTGGTTGATCCGCGCAGAACCGGGTCCGCCCAGTGGGCCGACCGCTGGCTGGGTCTGGACGTCGGCACCGACATTCCGCTCGCGAATGCGGTGGGACGCGAGATCATCGCGGCGGGGCTGGCCAATGACGAGTTCATTCAGAACGCAACGAGCCGGTTTGAGGAATATAGGGCGCAGGTCGAACCCTTCACGCTCGAGTATGCGGAGAAGGTCACCGGCGTACCAGGCGATGCCATCCGCGAGCTGGCTCACGCCTACGGCAAGGCCGGCCGCGCTTCGCTCTGCTGGACGCTGGGGATCACCGAACACCACAACGCCGTCGATAACGTGCTGGCGTTGATCAACCTGTCGTTGCTGACCGGTCATGTAGGCCGGTACGGCTCCGGTTTGAGTCCTTTACGCGGACAGAATAATGTGCAAGGCGGCGGCGACATGGGCGCCCTGCCCGACCGCTTTCCCGGGTTCCAGCATGTGGAAAACGACGAGGTGCGCGCGAAGTTTGAAAAAGCCTGGGGCTGCACAGTGCCCGCCAAGAGCGGATGGCACTTGGCCGCCATGTTCGACGCCATGGAGCGAGGTGAGTTTAGCGCGCTCTACGTGATCGGCGAAAATCCGATCGGGTCTGAAGCCGACGCCAAACGGGCTCGGAAGCTGGTGGAGGGGCTAGACATTCTGGTCGTTCAGGACATCCTGATGACTCAGACGGCGGAGATTGCAGACGTCGTACTACCGGCGGCCTCGGGATGGTCGGAATCCGAGGGCACGATGACCAACAGCGAGCGCAAGGTGCAGCGGGTAAGGCGAGCGCTGACTCCGCCGCCGCAAGCGCGTGACGACGTAGATATTGTTTTTGACATGGCAAAGCACCTTGGCCACGATTGGGGCAAGCCGGACCCCGAAACGATATGGAACGAGTTGCGCAGCCTGTCGCCGATGCACGCCGGCATGTCCTACGAGAGATTAGAGAAGCTGGGAGGTATCCGCTGGCCCTGTTACGACGAGTCGCATCCCGGAGAGCTGTTCTTGCATGGAAGGCTGTGGGAGCGTCCCGTCATTGGTCCGCGCGCTCCGTTCAGCCCAGTTGATCATTCACCGCCGGTCGACAAACTGAATGAAGAATACCCGATCCGTCTGACAACGGGAAGGCGTCTTGACTCCTATAACACGGGTGCGCAGAGCGGGCTCTACAGCTCGCCCTTGCGTCGCGGCGAGTCGCTCGATCTCTCCCCGGAAGATGGTGACCGCTACGGTGTGGGCGAAGGTGAGCCGGTGCGTGTGTCCTCCCGCCGCGGCTCGGTAGTCGCTCCGGTTCGCTTTGATTCGTCACTGCGGCCCGGATTGGCTTTCATGACTTTTCACTTTCCCGATCAAGTCGAGACCAACCAGTTGACGATCGACGCCGTCGACCCGAAGTCGGGCACGGCGGAGTTTAAGGCGACCGCGATTCGCATCGACAAACTGGCGGAGAATGTTGTTCCGGAACCGCACGAACCCGCGTTGGCTGGGGACTAGTGGATCGAAATTTGTACGGGGGGGGCGACGGGACTCGTGGCGTGAGCGTCGACGCTTGCCGCTTCCCGACTCTTCGGGAGGCACTGGGCTCTTGTTGCGAAGGGCCGCCGCGAGAGACGGGATGGAGACGCGGCCACGACCAAGGGGGCAGCCCGTTGTCAACGGGCTAAGCGTGGACTTCCGTCCACGCCTCTGACGGGTCGCTTGAAATTTTCTACCATAAACGGCTCAGCGGCTCAACGGAATAACAGCTCAACGGACCAACGTGGACCTACACTTCACTTCAGACGAACCCTCGACAGAAGAGAAATCCGCCGTGGATGGCGTGCTGGGTCCTGCCGAATCACGATGGCTTGGCGGTGAGCGGCTTGCTGACTCTGATGGGCAGACAGCTTCGACGGGTCATGCCGTGCGGGCGCAAAGGGACCGCCTGTTGCCGGTCTTGCACGGAATCCAGTCACGAATCGGTTGGATTAGTCCGGGAGCGCTGAACTATGCCTGCAAGCGGCTCAACGTTCCTCCAGCCGAGGCGTTTGGCGTTGCCGACTTTTATTCTCTCTTGTCGGTTCGCCCGCGGCCACCTGTTGTTGTCCACGTCTGCGATGACATCGCTTGCCTCACCAAGGGCGCGGCCGAAATTTGCCAGCGCCTGGAGCAAACCCTTGGCCCGGCTGGGTCGCCCGGCGAAGACGGCAAGACGGGGTGGATACGGAGCCCCTGCTTGGGGCTTTGCGAGCGCGCGCCTGCGGCATTGTTGTCAGCCGCCGGCGAACACCCTTGGGAGAAAGTTCTGGCTCCGGCCCAAGACGCACTGGTTCGCTCCAGTCTTAGCTCGGCCAACGGAAGTCCGCCAGGTCACCCTGACGTTCTCGATCCCGCTGTCTCGGTACCGCAAGCCGGCCAGCCGCGGTTGCGGCTTTTGAAGCGCATCGGCCAAGCCGATCCCGAAAGCCTCGACGACTACCGCGCGCACGGCGGCTACGCTGCGCTCAAGAAAGCCTTTGGGATTGGCGCAGAGGCGGTGATTGAAGAGGTTACGGAAGCCAAGCTGGTGGGCCGCGGCGGGGCTGCTTTTCCGGCCGCTATCAAGTGGAAGGCGGTTATGGAAGCCGAAGCGCCGTGCTACTTGATCTGCAACGCTGACGAGTCCGAACCCGGCACTTTCAAAGACCGGGTCATTATGGAGGGCGATCCTTTCGCGCTGGTTGAAGCGATGACGATCGCCGGGACCGTCACCGGCTGCACGAAAGGGTTCATCTATATCCGCGGCGAATACCCGCTGGCGACCGAGCGGCTCGAGCACGCAATCACGGCGGCACGCCAGGCCGGGCTGCTCGGGCTCGATGTGATGGGACACGGCATCGAGTTCGATATCGAGATTCGGCGCGGCGCCGGAGCCTATATCTGCGGCGAGGAGACGGCCCTGTTTAACTCGATCGAGGGATACAGGGGCGAGCCACGCAACAAACCGCCTTTCCCCACTCAGGTGGGATTATTCGGACGGCCGACGCTGGTCAACAACGTTGAGACGCTGGTCAACGTTCCGCACATCATTCTTGAGGGTGGAGCTGCGTTTGGCGGCATCGGTACCGAGCGTTCGACCGGCCCCAAGCTGTTTTGCGTTTCCGGGCACGCCGCGCGGCCGGGAGTCTACGAAGCGGAGTTTGGTATCACGTTGCGCGAGGTGATCGAACTGGCCGGAGGTGTGGGCGGTAGCGGCAAGCTGCAGGCCATCTTACTTGGCGGAGCCGCTGGTGCCTTCGTCACGCCCGACGAACTCGACACGCCGCTGACTTTCGAGGGTACGCGGGCAATTGGTGCAACGCTGGGTTCGGCGGTTGTCATGCTCTTCGACGATACGGTCGACATGAAGAAGATTCTGCTGCGGATCGCGCGCTTTTTCCGCGACGAATCTTGCGGACAATGCGTACCTTGCCGCGTCGGCACGGTGCGCCAAGAAGAGCTATTGCACCGGCTAAACAATGGCCGTCCGTTCGGGTCGGCCGAGGAAGAAGTCGCCATGCTGAAGGAAATCAGTCAGGTGATGCGAGACGCTTCGATCTGCGGGCTGGGGCACACGGCCGCGAACGCAATTGAATCGGCGCTCGGCAAGTGGAGGGTCTTCGGGTAACGACTTTTCCTTGATCCTGATTGCGGCAGGTCCTTTGGGCGCCGTTCTGGAAGAAGCTGCGATATGAGTTCCGAAAAACAACCCACGCCAACCGACGCGCCCGTTCTTCGGATTCCCGTTCCGCGAGGACCGATTCCCGTGGCGCCCGCCGGAGATCCCAAACCGGAAGTCCAGATCACAATCGACGGAGAAACGGTCTCGGTTCCCGCGGGCTCGACGATTCTCGAAGCCGGGCGCAAGCTCAGCATCGATACGCCGACGCTGTGCTACCTCGAGAATCTGACCCCGGTCAATGTCTGCCGGGTCTGTGTGGTCGAGCTGGAAGGATCTCGAACGCTCGTCCCAGCCTGTTCGCGAAAGGTCGAGCCCGGCATGGTGGTCAAGACCGACTCGGAGCGCGTTCGCCTCAGCCGGCGAATGGTGCTTGAGTTCCTTTCGTCCTCGGTGGATGTTTCGACGGCTCCCGAGCTGCAGGGCTACATGAAAGAGTACGAGGCCAAGCCGGAGCGCTACGGTCCGCGGGCCGATTCGGCGGCGGAGGGCGATAGAGATGCCGCCCGGCCCGGCGAGCACGAGGCGCCGGACGGAACAGCTGCGGCCACGGTCCACCAGCCGGTCAAGGTCGACAACGAACTCTACACCCGCGACTACTCGAAGTGCATTCTTTGCTACAAGTGCGTTGAGGCTTGCGGGGTCGATGCCCAAAACACATTCGCGATCGCGGTCGCCGGACGGGGTTTTGACGCCCGAATTTCGACCGAGTACACCACCGCGCTTCCCAATTCGGCGTGCGTCTACTGTGGCAACTGCATCGGTGTGTGTCCGACGGGCGCGTTGATGTTCAAAAGTGAACACGACATGCGTCAGGAAGGCACCTGGGACGAGTCGAAGCAGCAGCAAACGGATACGATTTGCCCCTATTGCGGTGTTGGCTGCACGGTGACGTTGCACACGCAGGACAACAAGATCGTCAAAGCCACCTCCCCAATCGACCAGGATGTGACCGACGGCCATCTCTGCATCAAAGGACGCTTCGGCTGGCAGTACGTGCAGATCCAAGACGCCGCTAGTCCTCCGGACGGTAGTTCCAATGGGTAGCGGTCCGTCTCGACGTTGGTTCATCACACCTGAATTATGCACAGATTCACTTTGCGAGTGTGGCTGCGTTCGTAGCGGGTTGGCGGTCGTCGTGAGGTGGTAGCTCGGCAACTGGCCTTTTGGCTTCTCCGTGTCCGGTTTCCCTTCCCGCCCAGAATCCGCGTCGTCAAAACCTCGCTCGGAACTGACGTGTTTCCAGTGCGTTACGGCTAGTGCATAAAATTTTATGCATAGCGCATAGCCAGGCTCTCAGATCAGCGCCCTCCCGACCACCGGCAGCAAGTCGCCGTAGGGAGTCGGCTTCCTGCCGCGGAAGTGGTAAGGCGTCGAAGCCCCGATTTTATTGGGCCGCGAGGCCGTCACGGCTGGGCCTTGTTGGACGGGCCTTTGGGAGCTATGCTGTTTTCGTCTGGTAACCATGTGGGTGACTTCCTTGGGGTTGGCTGGCGAAGCTGGAATCTTTGCCAGCCGACCTTTTTACCCCATGTTTTAGGGGGTCCCCAATGGTCCCTTGCGGCTCAGCCCTCCTCAGGTCCACGCCGCAGTGCATAATTCAGGTCACATGGGCTGAAAGTGGCTACAATAATGGTTCCGTGGGTAACCATGGCGGCCGATGGTCGCCCTAGCGTTAACGGGGGTGATCACCCCCTGAAAGGCAAACTTCATGTACGCAAAAAGCACTCGTCGAGGTAAGACCCTTTTGCCGGTTGGCATCGTTTTGGCCATGCTGGCTGCCGGCGCTGGATCCGCCTATTCCCAAGTCCAAGTTGCTCTTTCTCCAGGAAAGACCGCCGCGCCGGACCCGGTTCTCGCAGGCGAGCAGGCAGCAACGTCTCCCGACGGCCCGATTCAGGGACCTGTCTTGGGCTACACGTTTGATCCTTCGCGGGGGGCGCTCCATCCCATTCGCGGCATTCTTGGCTCTTCCTACGTTGCCGACCCGATGTCACTCGGGGTCTCAGTAAGGGTGGCCGCCGTGTCGCCGCGGCACAATTACGTGCTAGCCGTGGACAATGTATCAGGCGAAGTGAAAGTGGTGGACGTGGCCGTCTTCCCAGTCGTCGCAACTCCGATCCCCGGGGCCGACGGGGCTGACCGAATTGTCTTGAGCCCGCGAGGGGATGCCGCCGCTCTCTACTCTCGGGGACGCCGGACGATTCAGTTCATCAGTGGCTTGCCCACAAATCCCTCGGTCGCAGGTTCGGTTGATCTATCCTCCCTTGACGGTGTGATCACAGCCTTCGCGATCAGTGATGACGGGGAGGTCAGCCTGGTCGCGACTTCAGGCCGGAGCGGCGGATCTGTCTATACGCTGAAAACCGGGCAAGATCCGCGCCCGATTATTTCCGTGGGCAGAGTACTAGCGTTAGCGTTTGTCGAGCGTTCCCATGATGCCGTGATCGCTGATCACGATAAGAGCGAAGTTCTTCTTGTGGAGCAGGTCGACGGCAACGCTCAGCCGGTTTCACTAGCTTCGGGAAACGACGGCATCGTCCGTCCGAATTCGATCGTGGCAACGGCTGATGGGGAGCAGGCGCTTGTCGCGAGCAGTGATTCCCGCCGCGTTGCGTTTGTGCCACTCGGAGGCGGCCCAACTGAATTCGTTTCCTGCCGATGCAACCCGACCACGCTGACGCGTCTGAACGGAAACTCGATATTTCAACTGACTAGCGAATCCGGGCAGCCCCTGTTTGTGCTCGATGCGAGTAGGGCAGAAGCCAGAATCCTCTTCGTGCCTCCCAATCAACCCAGCGAGCCTTCGACGGATCCGGCGCCCAGGCGCGCACCCGCAGCGGCCCGATCGGTTCGGTAATCGCGGCGCGGTGGCGCCTTACTGCTGAACCTTCCCCATAGTTTTAAGGGGGCGGGCTAACGGTTTACCGGCTGCGTACGTCCCAGCCAAAGTTCCGCCAGGTTCGTCCAGCCGCCGTCGCTTTTCTGCTGTACGAACGTCAGCGATTCAACCCGCACGACCGGCGGCGGTCCATTCTGGGACCACTGTGTACGCACCAAATCTAGGCACTTATGTAAATGCTTGCGTGGGATTTCCTGGGCGATGGTGACGTGTGGCACGAACTCGAAGTCCTCGACCGATTCGAAAGGACCGGTGTTGAGGATGTCGTGGAGCGTCCGTAGTTCTGCCAGCCCTCCTGTCACCTCTATTTTGATAACCCCGGTGTCCTCGAACAAGTCGACTCCGCCAACCGAGGCGTCGAATGCCTCAAGCCGGCTGACGATATCACGGCATTGTTCGATGGCTGGACCCGTGTCGACGAACAAAGGACGTGGCGGAAGAATCGTGATGTGAGCACGATGCGGGCAGTCCGGGGTAACTTCCTGGCGCAAGCGGTTGATGAATGCAGCCAGTGGATCCGGGATATAAGCGACGATCGCGTAGGAGTTGACTAGGTCCATTCAACAGACTCCGAGCAGGTGCATGCGCTGGTATCGGTCAACCGCCGGCCAGAGCCACCTATCTTTAAGATGTACGCAAGCGGCTCCAGGTTCAACATGAAAAAGTAAATTCGTTATGATGGTATCCGGTTGACTCAGGTAGCCCCAATATCTTGTGGTTTGGGAATTTTCTTGGGTTCTGTAACCGGGTGAACAATCATCTTGTAAGTCGCGGGATCCACGGCTACCGCCTGCTGGACGAGCCGATAGAAGAGTTTGTCTCGGCTTTTGGATTTGCGGCGGTTGAAACGGAAGGTGAACTCGTCCAGGTAGTAGTCCAGATGTTTGTGGCTCACGGCGCCCTGATGGGTGCCCAGCAGCCAGCGCTTGAGCAGTGACATCACGCGGTGGACGCGGGGCATCAATTCCGACGCGGACTGCTCCTGCCTGCTGACAACTGTGACCTGATGGACGTAGCCTTCCTTTTTCAACCCGGAGTAACCGGGCCAGCCGTCGGTATGCACCACGCTGCCCGGCTCGATGCACTCCTCCACGAAAGGCAACAGGCTCTCGCCCGAGGCATCCTCGATTCTCTTCATGCGAATCCGGCCGATACCCCGCCCATCCTCTTGAGCGGCTACTGCGATCAATGCTTTGTTTTTCAGGTTTCGGCCCCGCAGGCCCTCTTCGAGCCCGCCCCAGTAGCTTTCATCGACTTCCACCGTCCCGGCCAGCAAATCCCGTCCCGGCCGCACCATCGCGCGCCGCATTTTGTGCAGCCAGGTCCAAGCCGTTTCGTACCTGTTGAGCCCCAACACTCTTTGCAGTCCCAAAGCGCTGGCTCCGGTTTTTTTGGGTGGTGACCCACCACATCGCACGAAACCACAACGGCAAAGGGCTGCGCGTGTCCTGAAAGATGGTCCCGGCGGTCACCGAGGTTTGGCGCCCACACGCAGCGCACTGCAGCAGCACTTTTCGCAAAGGCCACGACTTTCCACAACCGCAACCCGGACAGCGGAAACCGTCCGGCCAGCGCAGCCGGAACAGATACTCCCGGCAGGCCTCCTCACTGCTAAAACGGGCCTCGAACTCTGTCAGGTTCTGAGGGTAATCTTCCATCTGCCGGCATACTACATCTTGGGGCTACCTGAGTCAACCGGATACCCATCTTCGTTATAAAAAGCCCAGCGTTCTCAGGGGAAACCCTCGCTCCACGACGGGACGCTCGACAAGTTTGCACCGCGCCTCAGACCCGAAGCAACTCCGATCGAATGAGAGAGTAGCGAGAAGAACGCGAAAGGCCACTCGGCGTATGCTGGATGATCTCAGGTAGGCAGCGGGCTAAGTGCTCGCGTGTTGGCTCGCTTCAGGCGGGGTATCGCTCTTCTGGGCCGAGTCAACACCCGACTCCGGATGAGCCTCGACTTAGTGCCACTGGGCTCGGTCGAATCCCCAAAAGTTGCAGATCAAGACATCCCCGGATTCGGTCTCAATGGCATCGCCAACACCTAGCTTGCGAATTCCGCGTTGCTCGGCTTCTTCACCTTGGAGCCGTTTCCATACGTCGTAGGGGCTTTCAGCTTCCATCTCGCCCTGTTCTTCGTAATGAAGAGGCTTGAGCAGGGCACCCTTGGGCTTGGGTGCGCTCTCCCTCCGCGAGGTGATGTAAGCGTCTTTTAGGTAGAAGATCCGGTAGCGCGCCATAGCTGTTCTCTATCATCTTACAAAGGAGCGGCGCGCTTTACAAAGGCGGGCCTACCGCAATCCGTCCATAAGGAGACCCTTCCGTTGGGCCCGGCGGGTGAAACGCAACAAAAAGCCGCAGGTCTCTAACGAGCCCTGCGCTACGAGTATCAGAACGCTTTCGTAGGCAACTCCTGCTTATACGGTTGTTTCAGCAAGCCCCAAGATGTTGGGGTGGAGGTCATCGCGTCTTGTCCAGGTCACGCGCGCGGCGGATGTGGGCGTAAGGCGTAGGAGCGTGTTGAGTTCCGAGACCGAGGAGGGTTTGGAAGGCTGCCATTGGGGTCTTGCGGCGGTTGTGTCGAAACACGAACTCATCGAGGTAAACCTGAAGCTGAGCGCGGCTCACGCCGTGGTACGTTCCAGTCAGCCATTGCTGCAGGTTGCCAATGGCACGATCCGCCAGCGGCACCACCGACTTGGCGCCTTTCCGCAAGTCAGTCCGGTGAGGTTGCGGACGAGAGACGTGTTTGTAGCCGGCCTCTTCGAGGGCGGTAAAGGTCTTCAGACCGTCGGTGTAGATGGTCGAGCCGGGAACAATGTTCTGGGCAAGAAACCTGTCGATCGTCACCTTCTTGAAGTCTGGAATAACGGACATGCGAACGCGCCCGGAGCGCTTCCCGCGTTTCTCAACAGCGACCATCACAAGGGCCGCACGGCGCCCCTTCAGTTGCCGGCTGCCTCGCAAACCTGCTTGCGGGCCGCCAATCCAGGTGTCATCGACCTCTACTTCTCCGTGCAAGGGCTCGCGAGCTGCGTTCACCATGGCCCGTCGCAGTTTGTGCAACATCATCCAGGCGGTTTCGTAGCGCGACAGGCCGAGCTGACGCTGCAGTAGCAGCGCCGACACACCTCGTTTATCAGTTGTCATCAGGTACGCAGCCCAAACCCAAACCGTCAGCGGGGTCTTCGTATTGTGGAGCACCGTTCCCGACGTCAACGAGACCTGGTGTCGACACGCCGCGCACTGCCACCGTAGTTTCTGCTCGAGAATGTAGGCCTGCCGATGCCCACACTGAGGACAAAGGAACCCGTCGGGCCAACGACAAGCAGCCAGGTACTTCTGGCAAGCCTCCTCGGTCGCGAACTCCACCTGAAACTGACGCAGACTCTTCGGAAACGGCGGCCGGGCCACGCCCTACCCTACATCTTGGGGCTTGCTGAAACAACCGTATAAGCAGGAGGCAACTAGAGTCCTTACGGAGGATCCGGGCCTAGCCGACCGCGGAACTGCTTGCCTCAGAACTGCAAGTTCAGCCAGCTTTGGCTAGACTCTACTGGGAGAGCGAATCGAATGGCCAACTTCCACGTTTCCGTTGGTGACCAGGCGACATTTAGCAAGACAGTCAGCGAGAGTGATGTCTATCTCTTTGCCGGCATCACGGGTGACTTTTCTCCGAACCACGTGAACCAGAGCTACATGGAGCGCTCGAAGTACGGCCGCCGCATGGTACACGGGGCGCTGCTGATCGGCTTTGTCTCGACGGCGTCGACGATGGCCATAGCTCATTGCCGCGATGACCAGACGGAAACACCCGTCGCCGTCGGTATGGACAAGGTTCGTTTTCTCTCGCCCGTGTTTCTTGGCGACACCGTGACCGTGCACTATGAAATCGCGTCGATCAACCTGGAGCGCCGCCGCTCGGTCGCCAAGGTGGAAGTAAAGAATCAGAACGGCGCCCTGGTAGCCGTCGCCGATCACATTCTGCAGTGGGTGTCCAACAGTAGTACGGGTTAGAGTGCGGGTTTGTGAGGCGCGAAAAGAAACAACAGAGGAGTGGACGGAAGTCCACGCTCAGCTAGTGTGTGACGAGCATGCCGGGGCGATCGAGCAGCACGGCGAGGATTTGAAACGACTGGTCCTGCAGCCGAATCTTCACCCCTCCCCTTGCGGAGCTCGCCGGTCTTGAGGTTCAGCTCGAAGGCTTCGCGATTTGCTCCTGCCAGCGATTCGGATTTACAAATCGCGCCATGGGTACGCCCTGTTCCCACGTATACGCCACCGCGTCGTCGACCCGGCGCGGATCCCACAGCGGAATCGTACTGCCATGCCGTGCCCACCCGCGGCGTTTCCCAAACTCGTCATTGAGCGCACGGCTCATACGCCCCTTCAGCTTCTGTAAAAGTTCGGAGGGCCCCACCGTCGCCGCAACAACTACATGAACGTGATTACCGCGCACATGTGCCGCGTGAAGAACCCAGCCGCGAAATGCGCACGTATCCTGAATCGCTTTCAATGCGACTGATCGGGCCTTTGCATCCAAGCGCGCCGGTAGATGTTGCATCTGGCGGCGCTCAACTCCTATACGAGCGGGCTTGGCGGGCAGCAGCGGGGACCCGGCTGCGTTGTGATCCCGGTCCACCGAGCCCTTCTCGGAACCATGGTGTCTAGCGCCGTAGCAGGCAAAAGTCAAAAAGTAGGCCCATGGCCCGCTACCGGGGCGCGGAGCCTCATCAGTTTCAGACAAAGCGTGTGACAAAAGGTACCACGTTCAACCTCCGCCGCGCGTAGCAACAGAGATGAAATGAGGAGGCTCGTCATCCGGGGAGTGAGCTAAACTCCCCAAACGGGCTTCGCCGCCTGCGGTGGCGATCCCAGGTTTTTTCCACTAAGAAAAAAAGGAGATGACGAGCCATGAAAAACAATAGCAAAACTTTCAGAGAAGTGTCGAAGCAAAAGATGATCGAACAAGGCCTAAACGTCGTAGCCGGGGTGGATCTGGGCGATAAGCACAGCCATGTCTGCTTGATCGATCTGGACGGCAACATCGTCGAGCGCAAGAAGCTGAGCACCTCGCCGGCAGCGTTCGAGCGCTACTTCGGCGGCTGGGCCGCGATGCGGGTGGTGCTCGAAGCCGGCTGCCACGCCAACTGGATCTACCGCTTGCTCGAGCGGCTGGGGCACGAGCCGCTGATGGCCGACACGCACCGCCTGGCGCTGATCACCCAATCGCTGTCGAAGGACGATCGCAGCGACGCCGAACGGCTGGCCGAGTTGGGGCTGCGGATGCCCGAGATGCTGAACGCCGTCGAGCCCCGTTCGCTGGCCAGCCAATGCGACCGCGCCGTGCTGAAAGCGCGGGAAACCCTGGTCGAGACACGCACGAAACTGATCAACAGCGTGCGCGGCACCGTGAAGAGTTTCAGGGGCCGCTTGCCGGCTTCGAGCAGCGAGGCCTTCGTAAAGAAAGCCAGTCCCCAGCTGCCCGACGAGCTGCGTGTCGCGCTCGAGCCGTTGCTCGAGGTGATCCAACACGTCAGCGCCGCAATCCTCCGCTATGACAAACATATCGAGAAGCTGGCGGAGGAAAAATATCCCGCCACGCAAGGTTTACGCTCGATCCGCGGAGTGGGACCGATCACCTCGCTGGCATTCGTGTTGAATCTGGACAACGATCCGCAGCGGCTCGGGAGCAGTCGAGACGCCGGGCCCCGGATGGGGCTGCGGCCCCAGCGCCGCGACTCGGGCGAACGCTCACCACAGTTGAGTATTACCAAAAGCGGTGACCGATTATTGCGGCGACTGCTGGTGCAATGTTCGCAATACATTCTGGGATATCACGGGGAAGATTCGGACTTGCGGCGCTGGGGACTGGGATTGGCGGCACGCGGCGGCCCTTGCGCGAAGCGCAAAGCGATCGTGGCGGTGGCGCGCAAACTGGCTGTGCTGATGCACCTGCTGTGGCGTCAGGATGTGGACTTCGATCCGTTTTACCAGACGAACCCGCGAGCGGCAGGCTAGCGCTGAGAAATGCGAATCTTAGCAGACCGCTACGAGCAGCGAATCCCCTTTCCCTCTGCTGGCTGTCGCTGCCAAGTGATAATGTCCTAAAAGTGCCAAGTAGAAATGTCCTATTGACAAGGTCACCCTGGAGGGGTGAGCAACCAAGGACAACTACTGATGACACAACGAGAGCGCGACCGGCTGGTGGCGCTGAACAAAGCCGACAAGAAGCTGATCACCCAAAAGCAGGCCGCCCAGCAAATCGGCCTCAGCGAACGGCAAGTGAGGCGGCTGCTGGCGAAGCTCCGCAGCCAAGGCGACCGGGCCGTAATCCATGCGGCGCGCGGCCGCGCCTCCAACCGCAAGATCAGCACCAAGGTGGAAAAGCGAGCCGCCGCGATTCTCTCCAAACCGCTCTACGCCGACTTTGGGCCGACCCTGGCGGCGGAGTATCTGCAGCAGCGCCACGGCATCCACGTCGGCCGCGAAACGCTGCGGGGCTGGATGGCCGCGGCCGGGCTGTGGAAACCCCGCCGACGCAAGCCGGGACGAGCGCACCTGTGGCGTCCGCGGCGGCGTTGCCGCGGCGAGCTGGTGCAATGGGACACCTCCGAGCACGACTGGCTGGAAGGACGCGGCGAGAAGCTGTACCTGATCGGCATGATCGACGATGCCAGCAGCGAGTTGCTGGCGCGCTTCGTGCGGCACGATTCCAGCGCAGAGAACCGCCGTTTGCTGAAGACGTATCTGGAGAAAAACGGCCGGCCCGCGGCCTTCTACACCGACCGCGCCAGCCTGTTTGTCAACACGCCCAAAAACAGCGCGGGCGAGGACCCCAAGACCTTGCCTCCCACTCAAATCGGGCGGGCGCTCGAGGAGCTGGGCATCGAATCGATCAGGGCCTATTCGCCGCAAGCCAAAGGACGCGTCGAGCGCAGCTTTGGCACGGCCCAGGACCGGCTGGTGAAGGGCCTGAGGGTCGCCGGGGCCAGCACGATCAAGCAAGCCAACGCCTATCTGGAGAGCGAGTTTCTGCCCTGGTGGAACGCCACGCTGCGGGTTCAGCCAGCCCACCCCGACGAGGCTCACCGGGAGCTGGGACCCGAGCACGATCTGGACTCGGCGCTGAGTCACGTCGAGACCCGGCGGGTCGCCAACGACTACACGATTCGCTTCCAGGGAAAGTGCTATCAAATCGATCGCAAGGCGATTGTACCCGGCCTGCGGGGCGGGAAGGTGCGGCTGGAGAGCCGGCTGGACGCCAGCCTCGTGGCGCGCTTCGGCAAGCACGAGCTGGCGTTGAAGCGCTGTCACACGGGCCCCCAGTCCGGGGACTCCAAAAAGCAGGCCGCTGCCACTGCGGCCGAGAAGGCTCCTCGTCAAGCTCCTCGCCGCAAGGGCAGCGACTGGATGGAGGGTTTCGATCTGAAAAAGAGCCCGCCGCTGTGGCAGGCGGCGCGAGCTTCCGGCGCCCGCCGGGCCGCTGCGCCAGCCGAGTCGCTGAACTAGGAGTCGCTGCTAAACCAAGACTTCATTTGGAGCGCCGGGCAAACGGCGCCCGGCGGTCGTCGCGTTGTCGAAGCCCAAGGCCTCAGCTCCGAGACTTCACCAAAGCAATCCCCGCCACGAACGCACGACCCGCCGAGGCGGAGGCTGGCCCGCGGCCCCCAGCGCGGCAGGGCGGGGCCGCGGAGTCGACCACCACAAAACCCTCTGACGGCAACGCCAGAGGGTCGTGTCGATCAGCCGCTTGCTTCGGAGCCAGCCCCGTCGCTTCGGCCTCGGGCTCGCAGGACCGGCGCGACCCGGCCCCCGACAGCCACCACTCTACCACCGCCCCTCCAGCCGGCCGGCCTCAACCGGACATTTCTGCTTGGCAGCGAATAGGACATTTCTACTTGGCGTTGACACCCCTTTCCCTCTGCTGGCAGGATTCCAGATCGGTCCTCGCCGTCCAGGGTTCGCTTCGCCGCGCTCGGCGCGCCCTGGACTGCTCCGGGCCGATCTGAGAGCAGGACTTATATGAGGGAAAGGGGATAACCGGAACGAGCCGCCTGCCGACCACTCGTGTGGCGGCTGTCAGCCGCGAAATCCCCGAGCGCAAAAAGGAACGTCGGATCGAAGCAGGCACGTAGAAACGTCGGATTGAAGGAGGGAAGGAAGAACGTCGGATTGAAGGAGGTTGAGGAATCGTAACAGCGCAAAGGGACAGACCGAGTTCGCGGCGACTGCGAGTCCACGCCCGGTCCGAAGAGGCCGAGACAGAGAGAGCAGCGCCGCTAGATCGAACTTCATAGAGCACCGCGTCCTCAGCGACGACCAACGAGTGCGGATGGAAGCCCGGTCAAACATCCCATCAGCTGAAAGTTCCTCACTCCTCCCTTGACAATGACGAGCCTCCTCATGGAAGGCGTGGACGGCAGTCCACGCTCAGCTAGTGTGCGCAAATGCCCGGGAAACCGCGCTCCCTCGCCTCGGCGACCCGCTCACTTACCTCCGATGCCGCGCCCTCTTGCCGAGCGTGGACTTCCGTCCAAGCCTCTGTTGTTGCGTTTCCAATGTTTTAGTTGTTCTATAAATAACCGGCATTATCGCCCAATTGTCGCAACCCCGCTTGACACGTGCCCTACAATGAGAATAGCGACTGGTTGGAACGTCCACCGGATCAACACGACCGTTGCTTGGCCAAGTCAGTTCGAGTTGCTCTCCGCTTCGTGGGTGATCCCCCGCGAGCGGACTTTAGGTGAATCAAGCGGGGCGGTTCCAAGCGCCACAAGCCGGTAGGGGTGCTGGCTGAGGCGCAAGCGAGCTGATCCCGCTTTTTCGTGCCTGAAGAATGTTTGCAAGGCTCCTCCTTGTGGCTCCCCTCGGGGGAGGAGGCCGAAGTCGTACACGATGGGAGCAAGAGGGCCCTCTAATTTCAAATTCAGAGATAAGATGAGAAGGCTGGTCGCCGAGAACCGAGAGCGCTAAGCTTTCGGCAGCAGCACGCGCTTCAAACAAGAACGTGCTGCGGAACTTTGATTCTCAAACAAAGGAGGCGACCAGCCATGAAGAAGAATAGCAAATCACAGCAGAGTAACTCCCAGCAGAGCAAACAGCACAGTACGCAGCAGGCCAAACCCCAGCCGCAAGCCTGCAAAGAGCAAATACAATTCGCCCAGCAGTTGGAAGCTGAGCGCCAGCGCATGCAACAAAGCAACGAAATCAGCGCCGTGGCGGGAGTCGACATCGGAGACAAGCGCAGCTACGTACGCTTGGTTGGCCTCGACGGCGAGTTGATCGAGGAGGTCCAGATCCCGACCCGTCCCGCCGCCATCGAGAAATATTTCCGCTCCTGGCCACGGCTGCGAGTGGTGCTCGAGACCGGCGGGCACACCAACTGGATGCGCCGCCTGATCGCTGGGTTGGGCCACGAAGTGCTGGTGGCCGACGCCCGGCAGTTGCGGCTGATCAGCCAGTCCGACGCCAAAAACGACCGCAACGACGCCTACTGGTTGGCCGAGTTGGGCCGCAGCAACCCGGACTTGCTAGCACCGGTCGCCGCGCGCGACGAGCACGTCGAGCAGCATCGCAGTTGGCTGCGGGGACGCGAAACGATGGTCGAAGCCCGCACCAAACTCGTCAACAGCGTGCGGGGCATCGCCAAAACGCACGGCATCCGTTTCGGGCAGTGCGGCATGATGCAGTGGGTCGCCAGGGTGCGGGAATGTCCGGACGTGTTGCGGACGATTCTCGAGCCCATGGCGCGGATCATTGTGGAGCTGAGCAGAGAGATCAACGAGCTGGACCGGCGCATTGAAAAACTGGGGAAGGAACAATATCCGGCCACGCAGTTGCTGCGCAGCGTCGACGGGGTGGGGCCGCTGACGAGCCTGGCTTACGTACTGGAGTTGAACAACGACGTCGGGCGGGTGAAGCGGTCGCGGCAGATGGGAGCGGTGGTCGGCTGCCGTCCTAAGCAGCGGGACTCGGGGGAGTCGTCGCCGGAGTTGAGCATCACGAAGGCGGGGAACCCGATGCTACGGCGGCTGCTGGTGCAGTCGTCCCAAAGGATAATAGGACCTTTTGGTCTGGAATCGGACTTGCGGAGCTGGGGATTGGGGTTGGCGGCGCGGGGCAAGAAGCGGGCCAAGCGGCGAGCGGTGGTGGCGGTGGCGCGCAAGCTGGCGGTCGTGCTGCATGCGATGTGGGCGAAGAACAAAGCTTGGCAGCCCTTCCCCAACGGTGAACCGGCCGAGACAACTGTAGCCACTGCGGCCACCGCGGCAGCAGGGCGGTAGGTAGCAGGGTTGTTCTTCTGGCACGCTGGCCCTGACGGGCATCGCGTAGCCAAAGGATTTCTGTTGAAGGAAGGAAAGGGCAAGATTGGGCAACTACGGAGAGGCAGCAGCCAGAGAGTCGAGACCGCGTCACGGTGACTGCGCGTTCCGGGCAGGCCGCGTGGGGAGGCGAGAGCTTTCCTGCCCAGGCCGGCACAGAGAAAGCAGCGCCGAAAAGACAGGACCTCAACCAGCACAACGTCCGGGAATGGACGTAACAAACAGTGCGGATGGAAGCCCGGTCAACGCTGGCGCAACCCAGCGGCGATCGAGACAGAGTCCGGCAACCAGGCTAACGCCTCACCGACAGCATTGCCCTTGACAGCGACCTACCTTCTCATGGAAGCCCGGAACGTAAGTGACGGGTCAGCGCAAGGCGCAGGTATCCGCCAGCGCCAAAAGGGTGCGGCAAGAGTAGGCAGCGTCGGCCTCCGGGCAGACGTAGGGGCGTAGCGTGCTACGCCCGCTGGAGTTTCTAAATTTTGGCGTCAGAATGCAGGCATAGCGTGCTACGCCCGAACCGCGGGTCGCCGAACCTGCCCTTGTCGAATGCGGTTCCAATGTGGCGCACGCCTCCAGGAGTCCCGTGTCGCCATCCTGGAGACATATGCTTAACCAACGCGCCCCGGTCCAAAGCAACTGCAATGGTCTGGAGAACCAGACTTGGTCCGGCTTAAGAGCTAGCCAAGCAGACCCTCGGGCCGGCGACGCGAACGGTCAGCCCCCAGATCCGCGTGAGGAAGAGCTGCGCCCGTCCGCCCAAAGGCGAACAAAGGGCGCATCCATTTTCTGAAATCCGCTCAAATCCGTTCAAATCCACTCACTTCCGCTTCGTTCAATACCCTCGCCCGAAGCTGACCGCCACAAAGGCGTTGGCGTTGGCCCACTGCACGTTGGCGCACTAAACTAGGACCAAGTCCCAAAGGCAGGAGGTACACACCGATGGCACAACTACGACGTCGAGACTTTCTAGCTGCTGCTGCCGGCGCAGCGGGGTTTGTTGCTTGCGGCGGTGAGAATCCAGAGACCGGCCTGACTCCTGCCGGGGAGCGTGCCCCAGGAGCGGACATAGAGGGGACCCAAGATGCGGCACTGGATGGGGTCATCGACTTCCACCAGCACACAAATTATAGCGGCCGGAGCGTTGAGGACCTCATCGCGCACCAACGCACGATGGGTGTGACTCGAACGGTCCTGCTTCCGGCGGGTTCGAGATACGGACTGGCCGCCGACGTCCTTGGAAACGACTCGGCCGTGGCTCTCGCCGAGCGTTATCCCGATGAGTACGTCTACTTTGCGAACGAGTTGCCCGACGTCCTGGAGACGCGGTCCGTACTCGAGAAATTCCTGAAGATGGGCGCCAAGGGAATCGGCGAGCAGAAGTTTCCGGTCGACTGCGACTCCGAGGCAATGCAACTCGTATTTTCGATCGCACAGGAGTTTGATGTGCCGGTGCTCATGCACTTCCAGCATGAGACCTACAACATGGGCATCGAGCGTTTCCACAAAATGGTCGAGAAGTTTCCCACCGTGACTTTCATCGGCCATGCCCAGACCTGGTGGGGCAACATCGACAAGAATCACGATCAGGCCGTGATGTACCCAAAGACGCCTGTTACTCCCGGAGGCATCACCGACCGGCTGCTATCCGACTACGAGAATGTGTACGGAGACCTTTCCGCGGGTTCGGGCCGTAACTCGATGGAGCGTGACGAAGATCGCGCCCGCGGCTTTTTCGAGCGTCACCAAGATAAGTTGCTGTGGGCAAGCGACTGCAGTGACTCGTTCGGCGCGGGCCCGGACTGCATCGGGTTCAATAGTAAGGCCACGGTTCGGCGGCTGGCCCCGAACGAGACCGCCCTGCGCAAGATTCTCCACGACAACGCCGCGCGACTGTTGAAGCTGGCCTGAGCCCGGCAACAGCGGGGGAGGAAAGGAAACTACGCCTCGATCCCAAGCAACGTCAGTGAGTCCCGATAAATGATGCTGTCAATGACCGCTTGCGGGATCTCGGGCAATCCGCTTTTTGCGAACTGATTGACCTTGTTCAGGCCGTCGACTGTCTCCCGGGGAGTCGTGACGGCCAGTCGCTCCCAAACAGGATCTTGTGAGTCTGACCCCATTCGAGCGCGAACAGCAGGATCTGGTAGAACGACCACTCCCGGTAAAAGTTACCTGACAGCTCCAAGTAAACGTTGGGGTGCTTTCGCGCCATCACGATGCACTCCTTCTGCCACGGGTGCCCGAGGTGAGCCATGATGATTTTCAGCTCCGGGAAAGCGTACGCGACATCATCGAACAGCCGGGGATCGACCCATTTCAGAGGTATGTTCGCGGCTTGTGCGGTCGCTGCGTGAAAGATCAATGGAATCTTCCACTCCTGGGCTTGCTCGTAGATCCGCACGGCGCGAGGGTCCATGGGGTGGAAGCTCGGGTATATGGGGCTGAGCTTGAAGCCCTTCATCCCGAGCACTTCGACCGCTCGCTTGAATTCGTCGAGAGCACCTGAGAACAGCGGATTCACGGAACCGAACGGAATCAGTTTTCGCGGCCAGCGTTTGACGATGTTGGCTATCCGGTCGTTGCCTTGCTTGCCGACGTCGTCTTGCGCCACGTGAAGCAGGCACGCTTTGTGAACCGCATCCAGATCGTATTGGAACTGTTCCCAACCCGCGTTCAACTGGTATGTCGCGTCAGGCCGGCTGTTGTTGACAACAGGAGCGAACTTTGGGTCCGCCGGTTTCTCGTCCTGGAACCAGTCGTGGACATGAACGTCAATGATGTTCTTCGTGGATGGAGGTTCGACCGGCGGAATGGGGCGGAGTTCCCTACCCTGAGCGAAAACCTCCGGCAAGCACGGGCCGCAGGACGCTCCCGCGAGAGCCAGCGCTGCATTTCGAATAAACTGACGGCGTTGCATCGGATCTCCTTGTCAGGGGCCTCCTTGTCGTGATCGCGAGACGCGGAGGGGCGCCGCTCAAAAGCCGAAGCTTTGCGGGTTGCGCCCGATGAGAATAGCGGCGAAAATCTTCGGAACGTACGCTCGCGTTTCGGTGGGCAAGGCCCGTGTGCGGTAGAGATACCAAAAATTGCGTTGCTTGATCGGGTCATCCAATTTGCGGACCGCCCGTCTGACCTTGCCGGGTCCGACGTTGTACGCCGCCAGCGCCAGCATGACCGAGCTGCCCGCGCCAAAGTCTAGTATCAGCTTGCGAATATAGCTGCTCGCGGCACGGGTGGATTTCTCAATGTCATGGCGCTCATCGACTTCGCCGTTGACTCGAAGGCCGTACTCACGAGCGGTCGCCGGGCGAAACTGCCAAGGCCCCACGGCTCCTTGACTGCTGCGGCTGCCGGCGAGGAAGGAGCTTTCCACCATGGCGATGTAGGCCAGATCCCGAGGAAGCTTAGCCTCTTCGAAGATGCGCTGCATCACCTGCAGGTCGCCTTGGGATTCACCTAAGACCCTTACTACGTGCGCTCTGTCGCGGGTTTGAAACTGCTCGACGAAGTAGCTCACGCGTTCGACAAACTCAGGCGGCACGCTATAGGTCTCGGCGCCGAAGCGCCTCAGCACCGTTAGCACCTCGCGTTGCACAAGGATCTGGTCCTCGCCGAGGACGCCCCAACCTGAATTATGCACAGATTCACTTTGCGAGTGTGGCTGCGTTCGTAGCGGGTTGGCGGTCGTCGTGAGGTGGTAGCTCGGCAACTGGTCTTTTGGCTTCTCCGTGTCCGGTTTCCCTTCCCGCCCAGAATCCACGTCGTCAAAACCTCGCTCGGAAGTGACGTGTTTCCAGTGCGTTACGGCTAGTGCATAAAATTTTATGCATAGCGCATAGCCAGGCTCTCAGATCAGCGCCCTCCCGACCACCGGCAGCAAGCCGCCGTAGGGAGTCGGCTTCCTGCCGCGGAAGTGGTAAGGCGTCGAAGCCCCGATTTTATTGGGCCGCGAGGCCGTCACGGCTGGGCCTTGTTGGACGGGCCTTTGGGAGCTATGCTGTTTTCGTCTGGTAACCATGTGGGTGACTTCCTTGGGGTTGGCTGGCGAAGCTGGAATCTTTGCCAGCCGACCTTTTTACCCCATGTTTTAGGGGGTCCCCAATGGTCCCTTGCGGCTCAGCCCTCCTCAGGTCCACGCCGCAGTGCATAATTCAGGCCCAACGAAACAGCAGGCTGCTCTGAAGAGCCTGCGCCTGGTGCTGGTAGTCGTCGAGCAGCCCCATCAATTCGTCGACGTCGCTGTCGTTGAAGGCGTCGCCGCCGAGCCGCGATTCGATTTGCTTGATCCTGCGGTCGAGGTCCGACTTGTTCTCTCGAACCTGCTGTACCCTCCAATAGCCAGCAGCCCCGACGGCCAGCACGACCACCACAAGTGCTCGGATGATCTGCCGCCACTTGCGGTCCGACCGGCCCTTGGACTGACCGAGCATGGCACGCATGATGCTTTGCGTCTGGTCGAAGCTGCCGGTGCGGCGCGCCTTGCGGGCACGATGCACGGCGTCGGAAAGCAGTTTCTCGTCCTCATTGGTGATGGAGGCACCAACCTCGACGGGGGACTGGGGTTCCGCCTCCGCTTCGGCGCGCAGCTCGATGGCGCTCAGGACAATAGTCGCGTCCACGGATGAAGGCCGCTGTATGTCGGGCTCGAAGGCAAACTCGGGGCCGGAAGTCCCGAAGCGAATCACCGACTCTGCTTCGAGCGGCGCCCGTTCGACACGGTCGCCGTTGACGAAGGTTCCGTTCGTGCTGTTCAGATCGTAGATCCAGTAGCCACCGTGTTCCCAACTGATTTCGCAATGGCGTGAGGACGTCGTGGAAGTCTCGATAACGATGTCGTTGCCAGGATCGCGGCCGATGCGGATCACGCTTCCACGCAAAAGGTACCGCGCGGGCCCAGAAGCGCCCTTGACGCGGACGAGCCAGGCGCGTGCGTTGGCGGAACCGTTCTCGGCCGGCTTAGGCATAAGGTGGCCTTGTCCCGGGGCATGGGTAACCCGCTTGGCGTGAATGACTCGGGAAGCTAACAGGCATTATAGGGAGTTTGAGAACGGGCTCTCGCCTGCCCCTCCACTCGTTGTCTCGGGTCGCTTCGGGCCGCAGCGTACCACTTTGCTCGAAGTCGGCTCGCTCGAAGTCGGCTTGGGAATACTCCTCCCTGGCACTAGCCCCGAGCCTTGCCATCCTGCGAACCGGAACCGGGTGTGGGCTGCTCACCCAGTCCGCGCACCAGCAGCCCGCGCACCCTCTTGAAGAGCGCTTGAAACATGGACGGCATCATTTCCGTGTTATCGGCGAGCAAGTCGAAGAAGTCCTGCGCCTCGATCCGCAACATCCAACTCGTCTCGCTGGCTGTAGCTGTCGAGACGCTGGGTTGCTTGTCGAAGAATGCCCAGTTTCCGACTGTTTCGTCTGGGCCAACCGTGAACATCGCCTGCCCCCCGCGGCTCATTTCGATCTGGCCGGAAAGCAGTACGTACAAGGCGTTTGAAGGCGCGTTCTCCTTAAAGAGAACCTCACCCTCTTGGCACTCGATCTGTGTCGCGATCGAGGCTACCAGAGCGAGTTCGTCGGTCTCTAGCTCATTGAACAGATCGACTTTCTGCAGTCGGATGGCTCGGTCGAGAGTGGTCAGCGTTTCCATTTCAAATTTTGTCGCTCAATCGGTGGTATCCTTCAGCCCGCTCCGATGGCGGCTTGCAGGCGGGCAGAGGCCCGGCGCGCGGTCTCTGAAAGCAGCTCGTCGGGGTCGGCCCAGAGCCGATCGATCCTGCTCCGCAGCTCCTCCATATTCGATTCAGCGGCAGCCTGACAGGCGCAAGCTTGCATCCACGGGTCGGAGGTCCCGACCAGTTGCCGTAAGACGGTAGGGTAGTTTACCGGACGCAATTCAAACAAGCTGCGCCCTGTTTCTATGAGCCGCTCGGAAGTGAGATCTTCGAGTAGCGGCAGGAACATTTGCCGGAAAGGGTTGGTCAGCCGACTGTCGAGGAATTCCACGGCATTGGAGCGCAACTCGGGTCGCCCGCTCGCAATCCAGTAGCGGGCGTCTAAGATCTCTTTCTGGGGATAGATCAACCCCAACAGATGGAAGACCCAGTCCAGCCGATGAGCGAGGCGCTCCTTCATCGCGCGCCGCAGAAAGCGAACGCCTGGCTTTTCGCTGGTCCGGGGAACGGCCTCGAGCAATACTAGCTCTTGGTAGTAGCGATGGAGTTCATCGCCTAAAATCGTCGAGACGGCTTGGTGATTGAAATAGAGCCTTGGCCCCTCCGTCCGGATACGGCTCAAGGCTCGTACCACTTGAAACCCGATTTCGCGGTCGAGCCGCGGGAGCTGATCGAGCAAAAGCTCAGCTGATTTGCGCCCACCAATAGTCGACACGATCCGCGGTATTCGCCGGCGAGCAGCAAAATCGATGTCTGGATCTTCGATGGCGCGAATCAAGGTATCCAGAACGGATTCGTCGAACGCCGCCAGCGCGGCGCGGGCTTCACGCCGAAAACGGTGATCCGCCAGCATTCCCAAAAGCCGCGAAATCTCGTCCCAAGGCTTCAAGACGGCCGCACTCTTCAATGCCGCCCGCACGACTGCGGGGTCGGGGTCGCCGAGAAACCGCGCCAAGTCGCTCGCCCAGCCTTCAAAATCGGTCGCGAAACTCAGCAGCCGCGCCGCCGTCTCTCGGGTCGAGGAGTCGGCTGTCTCCGACGCCCGGATGTAGCTGCCGAAGATCTCGGTAGCCATCTGCCGTTCAGGGCCGGAATAGCGAAGAAGCCTGGCCGCCGCCGTGGCAGCCAAGTCGGCGTCTTCGTTGTTGAGCAATTTGGTGAGGGCGACACGGCTCTTTGCCACGTCCTGGCTCTCGAGGTATTCCATCCCCTGCCAGCGGCTCCCCACGTCGCGCTCAAGTGCAAAAAAACGTAGGACGTCGTCTTCGCAACCGGCTATTTCGTTTGACACCACGGCGGCCATGGCCTTGCGGCGGATCGCACTAGACTCATGCGTGAGCAGCGAAGCCAATTGCGCCTGCCCGGCAGTGACGCCGCTAAACTGCATCCAATCGACGGCCGTTTCAATTTCTCGCGGATCCGACCCACGCAAGGTCTCCTCGAGGTGTCCCGGCTGACCGGACTCGGCCAGGCGATTGAGCAGCGCCTCGGCAGTGATGTCCTTGCGTTCGATGCTATGCCGGAGATTCGCCCGGTATTCTCCGCTCAATTGCCACACGAGAAACAACCAGGGAAGGGTGAACAGGACGCTGAACCATCCAACTTGTTGAAGCTCCAACTGCAGGACGCTCAGCAGCAGTACGAGAATCACGCTGGCCAGACCGTCTGCCAGGCGGTTGACGACCATGTCGAGAAAGCTCTTGACCTTTGCGCGCAGACTGGCCGAGAGCGGCACATAAAGCAGCTCGATCGAAGAGCGGTCGACCGAATGCCGAAAGCCCTGATCGCAACCACGCGCAAACACAGCCGCCGCCAAAGAAGAGGAGACCACCAGCGCCACCGCTCCGCCGAGCAGCGATACAGGCAAGATAAAGAGGGCCAGACCCAGGCCGGCGCCGCGCAACAGCCGGCCGGTGAAAAGCGTGTGCAACAGAAACGAGAGGACCGCGATGTAGCCGTAAAAATCTCCGAAGAAGACGGTCATCTGCTCGGGAGAATTCGCGTATTGTACCTGTACGACGGCCTTGAACTGGTATTTCACCAGCGTACTGACCACGGTGGAAAAAAATAGCCCGGCCGCGATCAGCGACAGGTAGCGGGTGCTCCGAACCAGCCGGAAACTTTCGGCGAATGAAGCGCTTTTGTCACTGCCGCCGCCGCTACCGCCGCCACCGGACGTCCGAGCCCCCGGAGTGCGGCACTCCCCGATCAGCATCCAAACGATCGCGCTGGAGACGACCACAAAACCCAAGGTCGCGAGCAGGATATTTTCCGTTCCGATGAGCGGACCGACACGGCTCGCGAACTGCCCCCAAGAGCCGCCCCCAGGATGCCTCCTGCGCCGACAAGCGAGAACAGCCGTTTCGCCTGACGCGTGTCGAAGATTGTCCCGGCAAGAGACCAGACCTGGCTAGGGATCAGCACGGTGAAGATTCCCACCCAGATATAGAGCAGCGCCGGGATGCCGTACACCCCTTCGCTCAACAGGACCACAGCGTGAGCAGGTTCAGGATCAGGAATACTTGTGTCCATAGAATGAGCCGGCCTTGTGAAATCCAGTTCGATAGCCGCAGATAAAGGCCTACCACCAGTCCAACTAAAGCTGTGATCGCAAGGTCGACATAGGGAAGCTGCTTGGCGTCGAACTGGCTGAGAAACAGCGAATCCGCAGCGGTCTTGAGGCAGATGACCGTCGCAATTCCCAGCAGCAGATACAGACTCAATCCGAGCGTGGGCCTGAGCTCGGACGAATGGATGTTGAGGTAGTCAAGTATCCACCGGCGCGGAGCGAGATGGTTGCGCGAGGCTGCCATGAATGGCAATCAATCTTCGGCGATCACCGCTTGGTGGTCAATCCCTGGTGATCAATCTTTGATGATCCATGCTCGGACACGGCGAGCAGCCGAGCCGAAGCCCTACTATTATAAGTGCTCGCCGGTTGTTTCCTTGGCGAAGCGGTCGATATTCCGGCCGAGAGGCAAGTCGAGCTATCCTCAATCGGCTCCCCGTCAGAATAAATATCTCTGCGCAAATCTTTCCCACCATGACCCGAATGGAGCGAATCCTGCGGAACATCCTACGGGGAAACTCCGACGCAAATATAGTGTTCACGGATCTGCGCCGACTATTGCATAGCCTAGGTTTCGACGAACGTAACCGGGGTGATCATCACATCTTCACGCTCGCGGGAGTGGAAGAGATTGTGAATCTCCAACCGCGAGGCGCGAAGGCTAAGCCGTACCAAGTGAAGCAGGTTCGCAAACTGCTGATAAAATACAAGCTAGGAGGCTCGGCCCCATGATCCGCTACGAGGTCATTATCTATTGGAGCGATGAAGACCAGGCGTTCATCGCCGAGGTTCCCGAGCTGCCCGGGTGCGCCGCTGACGGCCAAACCTACCAAGAGGCTCTTGCCGGCGCCGAAACTGTTATCCGTGAGTGGATCGAAACGGCCAGCGAGTTAGGCCGCCCGATTCCAGAACCGAAAGGCCGCCTTTTGTTTGCGTAAATAAGTCTGCAACGACACCACTTCCTAACGACTCTTTTCAGGCTCGCCCGCTTACGAAGGAGCCGGTCGCTAGCCGGTCCGCCGCGCGACAATTTTCGTTCGTTCTCAGTCCCACTACCGGAATTCGGTAGTGTCTCAGTTTGAATCGTCAGCGACGTCGTCGAAATGGATCTGGCCAGCTAGCAGGAGTGCACGTTCAGGGGTGCTGATCCGGAATCCGCCGGCGCGGTGCGGGATGATTCTGCAGGCTGCCATGAATGGCGATCAGTGTTCGGTGGTCAATGTTTGGTGGTCAATGCCTGGTGATCAAATTCTTGGCGATCCCGATGCCTAGCGATCCATGCTCTTTCATGGCAAACAGCCCGGCCGGAAGCCTTACCATTATAGGCGCTACCCGGCTGACTCCTCAGAGATGGGCCTAGATGTGATCGATGTTTCATCCTGGAGGCGACATAGTGGGTCCGCAATTGATTCCCCCGAAAAGGAAAGTCGTGAGTATTCCCGGATTCAACACTTCGGGCATCCACGGATCGGGACCGCGATGCGAGGTTCGTCCGAGGGGCCATCGAACAGCACGCCGACAGTCGCGAATGCCGATCGCTTCGACCAAGACGATGGCTCAAGGGCTACAACCGGGGTCTGAGTATGTAGCCACTCAGTTGAGTGCCCACAGTGTCAGCGAAGAGACGTCCTTCACGAACATCCGAATGCCCGATATGGCTGGCTGAGCCCACGTTGCGCTACGAGCGACGGCGTACCTCTTTAGGGGTTGGAATCCGATGCAGCTGCTTCTCGCTACGATCAGTTCAGCGTCATCGTTCAGAAGGAAGAGAACATCTCCGGCCTTGACGACGGCAGTATTCTTCGCTTCTCGCGGCTCGCCCAGCCACAAGACTTTCCCCGTCGCGGCGTCGAGCGCGAAGAATTGGCCGCTCGCGAGGTATGACAAGCCAAATAGAGTGTCGTCTATAACGACTGGGTTGCTGATATACATCGATACGTCTTTCGTTTCCCAAACGGTTTCCGTCTTCCACTCGCCATTGTGCCTGGACGGTTTGAAAGCAGTCACACCCTGTTGATGACCGCTGACGATAACCGTTTCGCCATGCAGGACGGGCATCGTTCCGCCGCTGCCGCCGGGCCATGGATGCTGCCATAGCATTCTGCCGTCGGCGATTGACACCCCGATGATATTCTTCATCGTCACGGTGACGACCTGCCGAGTGGCGGCGAGATCGGCGATGACGGGCGATGCAAAGAAACCGTTTTCGCCGGCGGTCCATTTGACATCCCCCGCGTCGGCATCGAAGGCGGTCAGCGGGCCGTAGTTGCCAGGATGAACAATGACAATGCCTTGCTCGGCAGCCGGCGAGGAAGCAGCGCCAAAAAAGGGAAGTTCTGATGGAGCGTCTGTACGCCACAGAAGCTCCCCACTGGAGGCATCGAACGCGGCCACGATCCCGCTGATGCCGAGCGTGAACAGCTTACCGTCGTGGAACGCCGGCGTCGCCTTCGGTCCCGCGCCATGTGCTGCCGCCGGCCCGCCGGGCTCATAAGGCGCTTCATAGCTCGTGTGCCACAGCTCTTTACCGGTGCTTGCGTCAAGCGCCGCCATCACCTCGTCGTCCCCGCGCCGCGTGAATGAGTAGACGGTGTTTCCAACGACTATGGGAGTCGCATAGCCCTCTCCGACATGAACAGTCCATTTACGCGTCAGGGTTTCGGGCCACGATTTCGGCTCAGTGAAGGCGCTTGCCGAACCATCCCGATTCCGCCCTCGCCACTGCGGATAATCTTCGGGAGAACTTTGTCCTGTGGCACTAACCGCGGACCCGATCAGCACCGCGGCTACAACGGACAACGAAGGCTGTATTCGCATGGATCTCGCCTCTGGGGCACTTGAGTCAGTCAAGCCGGGGCCGTTTTGCCGCGCCGCCGCCGCCAGACTGCCATTGCGACCACGTACCCAACCGGTCCGACCAGCGCAAGGGGCAGGGTCGGTATCTGTTGGCTCTGCTCAACGCCGGCTATACGCGCGTACCCCGCCCACAATACCCACTCCATACATGCCTGTTGTCCGCTGAACGAACACAGCACCCAAACCCAATTGCGCATCACGAGGGTGGCTATGGTCGTTACAGCGGATGCCCATAGAATCGTACGGAGCGCTCTTGGGAGCTTCGCGATTTGGAGACCCTGACACATTCCCCAAACTGCCGGGAGCAAGACCAGGGCGGTTTGCACCAGCAGCGGGAATATCGCGCTGTAGAATGTCCCTGAAAATACCGCGGCGTTGGAGTAGTGATACCGTCCTGGCAGAAATGCTGGCAAGAGCCCCGTGAACAACACAACGAGACAAAACAGGGGCCCGTTGACTGGAATCGTGCGGCGCGAGACGAATCCGAGGATGAACCCACAGGCCCACGAACAGATGGCCAGTATTAGGTACCGGTTGAAGATACTCGCGCCGTTGTCGAAGAGATCCTGGCGGGCTCCCGGGCTCTCAAGGTAGGCCATCGTCCAGTTATTCACGTACATCCAGATTGGAATGGCGCTTCCGTCGGCCGTCATCCTGGCGCCGAGGCTGAGGACCGTAGCAAGCGGAACGGCGATCGCGATAAGAGCTAGCCAGGGACGCCGGCTATTCCACAACGCCGCCTGCCGCCTTGCGACCAAACCAAGCAGGTCACGTAGGGCCTATCCGCCGCTTATGTCTGACTCAACGAGATCCCCGCACACCGCGTCCCGCTCATCGGACTCCAATGTTCGAGACAGCCTGTCTACAAGCCACCAGTGTGCGCGGGTCATGGGTCGCTACCCACGCGAGACGCTTCCCAAGAGACACCGCGACTTGCTCGCGTTACAGCGTTGTAGAAAGATGCCGCCTCACGGACACCTTTCGCCGTGACCCGCACCATCCGCTTACGCCGCCCGCCGCGTTGGGGTGTGGGGTCGCCCATCCATGTTTTGATAAGGCCCTTCGCCTCGAGACGATCCAGGGTCGTATATAGTGCGCCCGTGGAACAGCGACGTCCGGTCGACTCGTTCATATCCTGTTGGATCGAAGCGCCGTAGGCATCCTCGGCGAGTCGCGCTGCCGCCGAGACCAATAGATATTCGAACTCACCCAACATGATTACCATCACATTGTGATAGTAAGTCACCGGAGATGTCAACCCCGGGGCAGCCCAATGATCCGGTACGAGGTCGTTGTCTATTTGAGCGATGAAGACCAGGCGTTTATCGCTGAGGTCCCCAAGCTGCCCGGGTGCTCGGCTGACGGCCCGACCTACCAAGAGGCTCTTGCCAGCGCGGAAACTGTGATCCGCGAGTGGATGGAAACGGCAACCGAGTTGGGTCGTCCGATCCCCGAACCAAAGGGGTGCCTCATATCGGCGTGAGTCCGAGCGGGCGGCTGTCAAACGCCTCATTGCGGCCGCGGCCGGTGTGCGAGAATTCGCACGTAGGTCCCCTTTCTGTAACGAACAACATTCCGAGCTTGCTTGCGATCACATCCTCACTGTGCGATTGCGGCAAACTAAGGCGGTAACAATGGCTTTGTGTTCTTGGGCTTTGCGTTCTTGTCGGCCGATCAAAACCCTCGTCCTTTTGTGTGTTTTGGCGATGACCTCAGCAGCCGGGCTGTACGCTCAAGCTACTCCGGCGGTTCAGGAGTTTTCAAAGGATCACCCAGCGGGCCAGCCTCCCGACCGCCGACAGCAACTCTCCGATCTCACCGAACTCGTTGCTGATGGAGAAGCCAGCGGCAACCCGGCTCTGGTCACTCGCAAGAACTTTATCGACGAGCACATCTTCGGAAAGATGGAGCGCGACGGCGTTCCCCATGCCGCGCTGTCAAGCGACACCGAATTTTTCCGCAGAATCCACCTGGACCTGACGGGGCGCATCCCCGACCCGCAAGAAGTGCGGGAGTTCGCCGCCTCTGATGATCCTGAAAAACGCGGCAAGCTGATCGACACGCTGATCGGCTCAAAAGCCTATCTGGAGCGCTGGACGTATTGGTTCGGCGACCTGGCCCGTGCAGGCGGCAGCCGGGTCGGCACCGACGGCCGCAATCTTTTCTACCGCTACATCTACGACTCGCTGGAATTCAACCAGCCTTACGATGAGCTGGTTCGAGAGCTGATCCAGGCGAAGGCGTTTAGCAACTGGTATGTCGGCCCGGCCAGCTATCTGGTGCGCTGGGTGCAGTTCGGCGACGCCTGCCATATCACGATGCACGAGGATACGGCCGACGAGATGACCGTCAGCATGTTCAAGCATTTCATGGGGCTGAACTTGCAATGCGTCTCTTGTCACGACGGCGCCAATCATCTCGAGAAACTCAACATTTGGCTCACCGAGAGGAAGCGCCGTGAGCTGTGGCAGCAGGCGGCCTTCTTCGGCAAGACCCGGGTGCTGCGGAGGACCAACGTTTCGCTGATCCGCGACGAGTACTCGATCCTCGACAACGCTGACGGCTACCACGGAGACGCATCCAGCACCGTGCGCTTGCCGCGAAACGAGGACGGCCTGATCGAGCCCGCCTTCATTTTGACCGGCGAAAAACCTGATCCCGCCAAGCCGCCGCGGGAAGAGCTGGCCCGCATGTTTACGGCGCATCCGCAGTTCGCGCGGGCCACTGTCAACCGCTTCTGGGCCGAGATGATGGGAGTCGGTATCGTCGACCCGCCGGATGAGTTTGACATGGCGCGGATCGACCCGAGCAAACCGCCCGCGGGCGATTGGACGATCCAGCCCAGCCATCCCGCGCTGCTCGAGGCGCTCACCGAAGACTTTCGTGAAAACGGGTACGACTTGCGGCGGCTGTTTAAGCTCATCACCGAATCGAGCACCTATCAGCTTTCGTCGCGGTTTCCGGGTAAATGGAAAGATTCTTACGCCCAATACTTCGCGCGCAAGTTCGCGCGCCGCATGACGGCCGAGCAGATCTACGACGCCGTCGTCAAAACAACGGAACTCTATAGCGAGATCCCTGTTGCGAAGACCGATTACCGCGCAAAGTTTCTCACTCAAACGCGCGGGCCTCTGGACGTTACCGAGAGTAAATACTTGCAGAAAGACTGGATGCAGAACGTCGAGTACTTCCTCGGCGCCTTCGGGAGGGCGAATCGCGAGTCCAACGAACCGACGACAAAGGGCTCAATCACGCAAGCGGTTCTCATGATGAACGGGCCGTTTGTCAAATCGAAGATCACGGCGGAGGCCGATTCCCACCTCGGGAAATTGCTGAACCAGGAGCCCAAGCTCAGCGAAGAGGATATCGCCGAGGATCTGTTTTTGCGCTTCCTTTCCCGCTGGCCTACCGAGGAGGAAAAGTCTCAGTCGGTTCAGTTGCTGGCCGAGCGCGGGCGCTTGGAAGGCGGTGCCGACCTGCAGTGGGTCTTGATGAATAAACTCGATTTCATCTTCAACTACTAGCCGGAGTGGCAAATCACTGGAGTTGAATCACTGGAGTTGAATCGCTGGAGCTAATGCAATGACACGCTTCCAAGACATGTTTCTCAGTCGCAGGGAACTCCTCAGATTGGGAGGCGTGACCGCGGTCGGGCACTCGTTTCTGCCCCTCCTGAAGCCCTATCGCGTGCAAGCGGCCTCCAGCAACGAGCCGCGCGGCTCGGCGCGCTTCTGCATCTTCGTGATGCTGGCCGGCGGCCCCAGCCACGTGGACGGCTGGGACTTGAAAGAAGGCTCCTGGACCCCGGAAGATTTCGACGTCCAGCGAATCAACCAGGACGTCCTATGGCCGACGTCACTCTTCCCCCGGCTCGGCAAACGGCTCGACAAAGTTGCTCTGTTGCGCTCGTTCCAGGCTTGGGAGAGCCAGCACGGACGCGGCCAGTATTACTGCCAGGCAGCTCATCCGTTGAACCCGGCGCTCTCCCCCGAGATTCCTCCGGTAGGGGCTGTCGTCGCGCACGAGTACGACAAGAAACGCAGAGCCGACGATTCATTACCGCCTTACGTTGCCTTCAACACGTTTTACAATCTAGCTGGGCTGGTTGGCCCCGGATTCTTGCCGGCCACCTACGCCCCGTTCCATATCAACACCAAGGCCGACCTTTCCGCGTTCGCGCCTCCCGCCGATGAACGAGATACCTTCCAGCGACGTTGGGAGTTACTCAAAAAGTTCGACAAACGTCTGCGGAGCGATCCATCCCTCGCCGCCAAGACCTATCGCGACTACCACAACTACTACGAGGGCGCGGTCAGCCTCATGTCCGACCCGCGCAACGCGAAAGTCTTCCGCCTTCCCGAAGAAGACCGCAAGCGCTACGGCAGTTCGGTCACGGGCGACGCCTTCATTTTGGCGCGCAATATTGTGGAGGCCGACGCCGGAACCCATTTCATCTTCCTCTCGCAGGAAAGCTGGGACCATCACGGCAACATCTACGCCCAGGAGAAGCACTATCAGATGTCCCATGATTTGGACTCCGGGCTGTGTTCGCTGCTGGACGACCTTGAAAAGACCAAGCGCGCCGACGGCACTTCGCTGCTCGACGAAACCTTGATCGTCGCCATGGGTGAGTTCGGCCGCACACCGGGGCCCCTCAGCGATTTGAAAGGCCGCGACCACTACCCTTATGCCGGCTCCGCGTTATTCGCGGGCGGCGGCGTGAAGGGCGGCAAGGTCATTGGAAAGACGGACGAGCTAGGCGCCAAGATCATCGATAACGGCTGGAAGGCCAAGCGTTCGATCTACATGGAAGACATTGCCACGACGATCTATTCCGCCATGGGAATCAACTGGCAAACCAAGGTGGAGACGACACCCTCGGGCCGGGCGTTCTACTACGTCGAACCGCTCTCGCCGATCGGCGTGATCGCCAACCAAGAGATCTCCGAGTTGTTCGTCTAACCGGCCGCCGAGCCGAAAACCGCTCAGCCCAACCGCTGCCGCAGCTCATCGATCCGCGCCCGAACTCCCGAGCCGGCCTGGCGCAACATCAGCGAATCCACGGAATAGGCCAGATAGCTCACCCCAGCGCGCAGCCAGAGTTCGGCCTGCTCCAGGTTGTCCGCAAAGCAACCTACCGCTACCCCGCGAGGCGCGGCGGCCTTGGCTATCGCTTGCATCGTTTCTTGGACGAGCGGATGTGTGACCTGCCCCGGCACGCCCAAAGTCTGGGACATATCATAGGGACCCAAGAACGCCACGTCGATTCCCGGAACCGCGAGAATGTCGTCCAATTGGTCGATGGATTCCTGTGCTTCGATGTGCAGCACCAGCAGAGTATCGTCGTTGGCTTGCTGCTGGAACTCAGTAGCCGATTGGGTACCGTAGGCGGCTGCGCGCACGTAGGGGTTGAAACCGCGTCGCCATCGGGAGGGAACTTAGCGGACCGCACCGCGCGCCGAGCGTCGTCGCGGCTGGCTATTTGAGGGATGTGCAGTCCGACCGCGCCCAGATCGAGTGCTTCTAGAATCGGCCCGGCTGCATTTTCACGAACTCGCACGATCGGCGCGATATCCGACGTCGCGCTGGCGCGAATCATGTTACCGACCATTTCGCCAGAAAACGCGGCGTGTTCGCAGTCGATAATCGCGAAGTCGAAACCGGACAACCCCAGGATTTCTACAATCTCGGGACTGCCTACTTCCACGAAAGGTCCGAGGACAAAACCCTTTTCCCGGAGTTTTGACTTGGCGCTATTTCGCTTCACCGTCGCCCGTCGTCAGCTCGGATGCTTTCGGATGAAGCACGTCGTAGCCTTTTTCCTTCCACTCGGTAATTCCGCCGATCTGAATATCGGTGTACCCGTTTTTCTCGAGTAAGGCCGCCACACGGGAAGCCCGTCCGCCGCGGCGTCAATATACGACAAGCGGGCGATCTTTGGGAATCTCCGACATGCGGGCTTCGATCTGATCCATCGGGATGTGGTGGTAGCCTTCGATGGCCCCGTCTTCCTCCAGTTCGTCAGGACGCCTGACGTCGAGCAAGAAGACGTTTTCGCCGGCGTCAAGGCTTTTCTTGAGGCTCTCGGGATCGTAACGGGACGGCTCGGCCGGAGGGGGGGCCGCGGCAGCGGTTTCTGTCGGCATGCTTTCAGTCGCTTGCTCGGATTGGGAACACGACACTAACCACGCGGAACTCGCAAGGGTGGTGCCCATTCTCGCCAGGGTCGTACCCATCATGCTTCGTCGGGTAATCATGAGGAATCTCCTGGGCTGTAGTATAACGGGATCGATCCACCGGAGTCTGTTTTTCGGTTGCGGTTGAGTGAACCCGCTTCGCAAACTTCAGTAGGGTTGTGGATGGCGGTGCTTTCATTGGCACACTCAGACATCCTCTAACGACCAGTGTTCTTCACAGAAACACTCCAGGCAAAACTGCGCTGGCTTCCACAGCCCGCAAAGAACGCCATCAAATCCGCTGGCTCCGCCTTCCTCAAAACGAGGGAGCATTTTGTCGGGGAACCACAGCAGGCGGCGCTTCTGTTTGCCCACATGCGCTCAGGCTCGACACTGCTGCATCATTTGCTCATCAGTCATCCCGAAATCATCGGCCGTGGTGAGCGCAACGAAAAATTCGCCGATAGTCGAGACCTCGACAAGCTGAAACTGGATGTCTACCTGCACCGGGGTGAGTGGTTTCGAGGTCACCGTTTTGTCGCCGACCAGATCAATCACAACCGGTTTCTGAAATCTGAAGCTCTACTCAATCACCCGCGCGTTCGCCCAATCTTTCTGATCCGCGAGCCCCATGCCTCCGTGGCGAGCATGGTTCGCGTTCTGGGCCCCCACTACGGGACGACCGTCGAGCAGGCGACCGACTACTATGCCGACCGCCTCAACACCCTGAGGAGATATGCGGGCCAAATCCAAGAATCTTCGCGAGCGATCTTTCTGACCTATGACGATTTGATCCTGAACACGGAGGCCACACTGCTCGCTCTGCAGTCGTTTCTCGGTCTGTCAACAAGGCTGAGCGAGGAGTACCGGCTCTTTGACTTCACGGGAGCCCGGGGCGATCCGTCCCCACATATAATGAGTGGTCGCATTTTGCGACAACGAGCAGAGCATCAAATCGATCTGGATCGTAAGGTCCTGGACCGATTGCGTAAGGTTTACGCTGATTGTGAAGTCGCGATGAGATCAGCCTGTACGTCGATGCCGGCGTCCAGGGGAGATTAGTTGAATGAGTATGGATCGCCGAAGTTTTCTTGGTTCGCTGGCCGCTTCCGCCGTAGCGGCGCGGGCCCAGCCAAACCGGCCGAATATCATCTTCATCCTGGCCGACGACCTGGGGTATGGCGATTTAGGTTGCTACGGCCAACAGCGCATTGAGACGCCGAACATTGACCGGCTGGCGGCCGAGGGCATGAAGTTTACTCAGGCCTATGCCGGGGCATGCGTCTGTGCGCCGTCGCGCTCTTGCCTGATGACGGGCACCCACGGCGGCCACACACGGTTGCGTGACAACATACCCCACGGGGTCTTTCTGCGACCGGACGATGTTACCGTGGCCGAGGTCCTCAAGCAGGCCGGATATAAGACGGCCGGGTACGGCAAGTGGAGCCTCGGGAATCCCGGCTCTCAGGGCATACCCATCCGACAGGGATTCGACGAATACTTTGGGCACCTCAATCAGGACCAGGCCCATTTCTACTATCCCGATTATTTGTGGAATAACGATCAAGTCGAGCTGCTGTTCGGAAACCGCGGCGTCAAGCGCACCGAGTATGCCCCGGACCTGTTCACCGAACGGGCGCTTGATTTCATCGGCCGGAACCGCGAGCGACCGTTTTTCTCCTACCTGGCTTACACCTTGCCCCATTGGTCCGACTACGACAAAGATTCTCCAGAGTCGCAGATCGTCCCCAGC
>CBDCYS010000059.1:0-82348 GCA_965224215.1 Bryobacterales bacterium
GCCTACGAGCAGAAGTTGCAGGAGGAATTGGAGCAGCAGGACGACCAGGCGCTGCCGGACGAGGACTGTCCCGCGCATCCGAACCCGGCCAAGGAGAAGGCCATCCGAGCCCGGGGAGAGCAGACGGTCCGCACCACGCTGTACCGCTACGCGGGGGCGGACCTGACGCGCATCGACGGCATCAGCGCGGGGGCGGCCCGCACGATCATCACCGAGATCGGGCCGGACCTGTCGGCGTTCCCGACCGAGAAGCACTTCGTGAGCTGGATGGGCCTGGCGCCACGCCACGCGGTGTCGGGAGGCAAGCCGCTACCGGGGAAGCAGCGCGGCCGGGGCATGGGAGCCACCCGCGTCTCGAACGCCCTGCGCATGGCCGCGACCTCGCTGATCCGATCCACGTCCGCGCTGGGTGCCGCGCTACGCCGCAAGGCGCGGCACAAGGGGATGAAGACGGCGATTTTCGCCACCGCGCGCAAGTTGGCGACGCTGGTGTACCGCATGCTGTACTGGGGGCAAGACTACGTCGACGTGGGCGAGGCGGCCTATGAAGAGCGTTATCGCCAGCGCACCCTCGCCCACCTCAAAACAACCGCGAAGGACCTCGGATACCAACTCGTTTCCGATACCGCTTTCCCGACCATCCGAGGGCCTATTTCCGCACCCACAGCCTGAAGTGTTTCACATCAGTCCCGCCCCCGGGCGCTGCCCGGACCATTCCGATAAGAAACACGGCGCCCGCTGCTAAGCTGGTGTGCAGGCGCGGTTCCGGCAGTCACGCCCCGAAATTCATTGGTGCTACCCATGCCCCAACATCAGTCTGGGTCCGGGCAGGCGATCATTCACTAGCGAGGTTTCTTCGGAAGCTCTCCTCCAAGCCAGCATTCACAGCCAGTGCCATCCCGGGCCGGAACCCGTGCCCCGAGCCCTGCTCGGCGCAGCACAGGCGGAGCACCGCGGTCCCGTGCGGTCCGCTGGGTGGGGGTGGGTGTGCTCAGAGGGCCCTAAACAGTCCTAAACAGCCCTATTGTGTTTCAAGCCAGCCAGTACCCAGGAGTCGCTCAGGAGGCCAAAACGGGCGTTTTTCAGAAGGGGCGAATACTCGAGCCGTGGTAGATTGATCGCAGACCCCGGACGGGCGCGGCAGCGCGGGCCATAATCCCAGTGCCTGAGGAACTTAAAGCAGACATCAATATGCCTGTAGATTGGCTTACCGCGATCCACAAGCGTCAAAAAAAGAGCACTGAGGTAGTATCCGCATGAGCAACATCAATATAAAACGTGCCATCGAGAACATCCGAGCCAAAACTACCGTCTACACGCCTGCCGTTGAGATGTTAGTCAACGCCATTCAAGCGATCGACGAGTCTCAACGGGCGGACGGGAAAGTTTCAGTCCGTGCACTGCGGGACAGTCAAATGGAGATCGACGGTAGCCTGCCGGAGATTACTGGTTTCGAGATCCGCGATAACGGGATTGGTTTTACCGACGAACACCGTACTTCATTCGACACGCTATATACGGATCGTAGGATCACCGAGGGTGGCAAGGGCTTCGGTCGCTTCACTTGCCTCAAATACTTCGAGGACCTTCACGTCAAGAGTGTGTACAAGGAAGGCCGCTTGTTCAAGTCCCGCAGTTTCTTGATGGGTAAGGGCCACGACATTATCGTGCGCGAGAAGAAAAATGTGAGCGAAGACAAGGATACCGGCACCGTCGTCAGTTTAACCGACCTCAAAAAGGGGCCAACCTTCGATAAGAAACTTTCTACCGTCGCCAAAAACCTAGTAGAACGCCTTCTCCCGTTTTTCATCACGAAGGGCTATGAATGTCCGAAGATAATGCTTTCCGAGCACGACGGTAGCTCCCAGCTTCTCCTGAATGATTTCGTCAGCAACGAGCTTTCGGCGTTCATCCAGGAGATACCTGTCGACCAAAAAAGCTTTTCGTTGAAGGCGATCGAGAACGAGGAGAAATTCCTTGTCCGGATCTTCAAAATCTATGCGCCTAGGAACCAAAAGAGCCGAATCAGTCTTGTCGCCCACAAGCGGGAGGTCTCAGGTTCGTCGCTCCAAAACTATATCCCGGAGTTCGAGGACGAATTCTACGAGATAGACAACAACCAAGAGGATGAAAACAAACGCAATTACATTATCAAAGCCTATATATCTGGTCAGTATCTCGATCACAATGTGTCGCTGGAGCGCGGAGGGTTTGAGTTTGCCATGGAAAATGAATTACTCCTTGGCATCGCCCAGGTGGATATAGAGAAAAAAGCTGCATGTATCGCAAAAAATGCGGTTGGCTCGGACATCAGGCTCCGGCAAGAAAAGAAAAAGGAGCGCGTTCAATCCTACGTGGACGAAGAGGCGCCGTGGCATAAGAGCATTCTCAGCAAAATCGACCTGAGCGGGATGCCCTACAATCCGACAAAAGAGGAAATCGAATCGTGTTTACAGAAGGAAAAGTTCGCGCAGGAGCTTGAAATCAAGAGTGACGTGGCAAGACTTCTGTCGGGGACAAACTTCGAAAACCTCAAGGACGACGTGGTAGGTATCGTCAGCAAGATATCTGGCACCAGCAAAGATGAGCTGATTCACTATATTGCACTTCGGAAAAAGATCCTTGATATCTTTGGGAAAAGCCTTGAAGTGGATGAATCAGGTGCTTATTCGTCCGAAGGTGTTGTCCACGACATTATATTCCCGCGCAAAGGCGACACAGAAAGAACTTCCTTTGATGATCACAATCTCTGGATCGTGGATGAGCGTTTGAACTTTACAAACTATATCTCTTCTGATCTCCCTCTTGACGGAAACAACACCGAACGTCCGGACCTGCTGGTTTATAACAACCGCGTCCTCTTTCGTGGAGACAACGAAACTAGCAACCCGATCACGATCTTCGAGTTCAAGAAACCGCAACGGGACGATTTTGCGAATCCTTCCTCAAAGGATGACCCAGTTCAACAGATCATTCGCTACGTGAACGACATCCGCGACGGAGAACGCAAGACCCCACAAGGTCGCAAAATCCTGGTTGCTACGAACACTCCGTTTTATGGCTTTGTCGTGTGCGACCTAACACAAAAGGTGGAGACTTGGCTTGAGCGTGAAAAGGATTTCAAACCAATGCCAGACCGTCAAGGCTGGTACCAATGGAGAAGCAATATCAACCTCTATGTCGAGGTTATCAGTTGGGACAAGGTGCTGAAGGACGCGGAGATGCGTAACAAGATCTTCTTCCAGAAGCTCGGCATCTAACCTTCGAGAATGATACCCGAAAGTAGCCAAGCCAAAATGGAAGGGAGTGAGGGAAAAGGTGGGCAACTTGGTCAGCGCCGTAGTCAGAACTCGCAGATCGTCCGTGTGTTGCCCTGCTTTGATCCTGGGCGTTCTAGCCCGACCTTCTCAAGAGTCTTAGATTCGGAGGCGTTTTGTCCATTTGGGGTGGATGGATAGCCTGGCAATGTTGCGTGGGGCGTCGGATCCGGGCAGATGCCTGGTAAGGGTCGCCAGATCCGCGGTTGTTGGGGCTTCTTTTCGCTTGAAACCCGCCCTGCAGACACACTGGTCCCCGGCGACCTTTTACGGGGCTCGAGACGATGGCTGGAGTGCAGCTGCTAACAGCGCAGGGGCAGGCTCTGGAGACGGGCCAACACCTGCCCGAAGAGGCCCGCTTCAGGGAAGCCCTCGTCGAACGACAGCCGCACGGCCCGCACGCTGACCCGGATCCGCACGCCGATCTTGAGCAGCTTCAGGCGGATCGTGCCGCATTGCGCCCGCGCCAGCCGCGTGCCCGACAGGCCCCAGCGCCGCAGTAACTCCAGCAGCGCGTAGGCGAACGAGGCGAAATACAGGCGCAACTGGTTGGCCCGCATCGTCTGCGCCGAGGTGCGATCGGCGAACAGCGCCAGCTGCTGTTCCTTGATGCGGTTCTCCATATCGCCCCGCGCGCAGTACACCTCCTCGTAGAGCGCGCGCGCCGCCATCCGCTCGGCCCCCAGCGACGTCACCACGAAGCGCGGGTTGGCCCCCCGCGGCAAATGCTCCGCCTTGCCGATCACGCGCCGCTCGCGGCTCCAGCTGTCCAGCGTCCGGTAGCGGAAGTCCTTGAACACCCGCGCCGCCTGCCCCGTCTGCTCGCATTCCTGCCGGGCCCGCTCCATCTCCGGGGCCAGGCTCCGTTTCAAGCGCGGGTTCTGCGCGATTCCCAGCACATACTCCACCCCCTGCGCCTCGCACCAGGCCAGCAATTCGTCGCGGCAGAACCCGCTGTCCCCGCGCAGCCAGATCTCGACCCCAGGCCAGCGCTGCCGGATCCGCCCCACGATGCGCTCCAGCTCCTCCACCGTGCCATCCGCCGCGTCCCGGTCCGCCGTCCGCAGGCGCGCCCCCAGCAACTGCTGGCCGCAGAAGATATAGAGCGGCAAGTAACAGTAGCTGCGATAGTACCCATGGAAGAAGCGGCCTTCCTGGCGGCCGTGCAGGGGATCGTCCGTCGCGTCCACGTCCAGCACGATGCGCTCCGGCTGCTCCCCGTGCCAGTCCAGGAACAGGTCCACCAGCAGGGCATCCAGCCGCGCGGTGTCCGCCACGATCTTCTTGTAGCGTTCCCCGGCGTCCAGCGCCGGCCCCGTCAGCTCCATCCGGTTCAGCGTGCTCTTGCCCGGCGGCAAACGCTCCCAGCTCGCCCTGCGCCGGCCCCGTCCCACCGCCCCGCACAGCAGCGACCACAGCTTGCTCTGGCGCAACGTGTCGTGATCAATCAAGTCCTCGTAGCCCAGCGCCAGCCCCAGCACGCGCGCCGCCACCAGCACTTCCACCGGATGCTGCGTCCGCTGCGGGTCGCGGTGATCCCGGAAACACGCACTCAACCGCCGGAACAGCCCCGTCCGCAGCGCCAGCTCCCGCAGCAGCAGCCCGCCGCCATCCGACCCGAGTTCCCCACCGTCAAACCGACCGACTACACGCTGCCTTCGAAAGCGCTCGAATTCCAGTCGTTCGGTGGTACACTCTGTAGTCATAAGGTCGTCGTCCTGTTACGTGGTAAGTTGTTCATAATAAACCAATTATACCACAAGACACGGCCTTATACCCTACCGCTCTTGAGAAATCCGGGCTAGTCAGCGTTGAATTGTTGACACTCTACAGCTCCACCCCATACCATGGGTTGTCGTGAGATTCCCGCTGGAGGGAATGGTTGGATCGCATCCGACAGTTCAGGGCGGCATGCCACCTTGGTGGAGTCCCGATGTGGAGGTATAGAGCGTCATGAAGCGCGTGATTGGCTTGGGGATAGTCCTTCTAGCTCTATGCGGCGTTGACCGCACTGTTCCGATTCTCTGCGGTCAGTCTACGCAGAGTCCGTTGAGATACGAAGTGCTTGAAGCTTCGGATGACTCTAGCCTGGAGTCTGAACTGAACCACGCAGGTGAGGACGGATTGCGCTTTCACTCAGTAATCCAACGCGCGGCATATCTGACACTCGCGGGGCCTCATCAAACCCCGTATATCAACATGACACGAGCAATCGTGGTCAGTGGATTTCAACCCGGTCGGTATCGTTACCGAGTGATATCAGCTTCTTGGCCAGCAACTACAAAGGATACGGAGGATGAGGCAGCCGAATATCTAGCCAAGCAACTCAATGACAGTCTAATGGGACAATTGGGACAGGCAGCCGAAGATGGATTCTATTATCCCGGCCAGGCTATACATTTTAGGGCTGACCTGAATGAGGGTTCTAGGCTCCATCCGTTCGCCGGAATCAACGTCATTCTCGAAAGGGACAATATAGAGGAAGAAGGTACCCGTGAGTACCGGTTAGGTGCGTTCAAGGTTCTAATTGCCGCACGAGCCAAGACGATGGAACGTGAACTCAACGAAGCAGCCATGAGCAATTTTCATTTGCAGGCGGTAACCCCGATATTGAGCGTACATTACAAGCTTTCGTCGGCCAGCAGGATTATCGCCCTCCTTGCACATGACGAATCCCGACAGTCAAAATATCGTGTGATTCGAGGCACTAACAATGTGAAGAAGATATCCCTGCCTGGCCTTCCTAACAGGAAAAAAACTCAAAACATGCTAAATGCCTTGTCCTCTGAAGGGTTCCGATATCGCGCCCACGTTGGTGCCATGCTTGGGAACATCATGATATTTTACGAGCGCGACGCTGCCGCTCATGACGGATCCAGATCGGCAGATCATCTTGTCAGGACGCTCCCTAGTCGAAAGAACGAGTTCATGCCGATACACGCATTGACGCAGGCGCTTGCTGAATTCAGTGGTGACGGTTATCGTCTCTTGGGTGTGTCACAAGACAGCGATCTGGGAGTCTTTGCTCTTCTATCCAGCCCGTAAATGAGCGGCAGAATGCCTTGACTTCTCGGCTCGCCACATCGCTCCAGTCCGGCCGTCTGTGACGCTCATCCCGGGCAACCCCTTGGCCTCCGATCCGTCAGCCGCCTCGCGATGCTCTCGAAGAGTTCCCTGTGCGGGTACGTCGAGGAGAAACGCAGCCATACCTTGCGCGCCGTCACCCTCACCGCCACGGCCACCTTCAGGATCCTGCTCCGGATCGTGCCGCTTTGGGCCCGCGCCAGCGGACTGCCCGCCAGCCCGTAGCGGCGCATGATCAGCAGCAGCGTGCCGACGAACACCGCAAAGTACATCCGCAGCTGGTTCGCCCGCATCGTCGCCGTCGATGTGCGGTCCGCGAACAGATCCAGCTGTTGCTCCTTGATCCGGTTCTCCATCTCGCCGCGGGCGCAGTACAGTTCCTCGTACAGCTGCCTGCCCGCCACTTCCTCCCGGCTCAAGCTGGTGACCACGAAGCGCGGGTTCGCACCGCGCTGGCCTGGCAGCCACTCCGCCTTGCCCGCTTGCCGCAGCTGCCTGCGAATCTGGCCCAGCAAACGACTGTTCCGCGCCAGGCCCAACACATAGTCCACTCCCCGCTGCTCGCACCAGGTCATGAGCGTGTCCCGGCAAAAACCGGCGTCCCCGCGCACCATGATCGCTACCTGCGGCCAGCGCTGCCGGTAGCGCCGCACGAGCCGCTCCAATTCCGCGACCGTCCCCTCCGCTGCCTCCGCCTGCGCCGTCCGCAGGCTCGCACACAGCACATGCTCTCCGCACGTGATGTACAGCGTGGAGTATCTACGAAGTTTCGGACTATTTGGGCTGTGGCAGCTATGGCAGTCGAGTGGTCCCGGAGGTCGAGTGCACTTCATGATTGCTGAGAAGAGCAGCGATGTCAAGGTCCAGCGGGTGTCCAGGCTCGCTGAAAGCAAGACCCGGTGTTGTATTTCACATGATTTCGGCGGATTTTACCAAATTATTCCATGCATTCGTCCGGCCGTTGTTCAAATTAAGGTCGCTCACGGCTGCCCGGCGACAATTAGAATTTTTATTCTGGGCCGCGCGGTGCAAGCGTGGCAGAGGGAGTCCGGAGGGCGACCAATGCCGCCCGCTATGGAAGCAAAAGGGGCAAGATCTACCATACGGGAAAGGGGTAACAGGGGGCAGGGCCTCTCCCCCTAAGACTGAGTAGTGAGTGGGTGGGATGGGGTTGATTTGGAGGAGGTGCCGGGGGGCAGGGGGACGAGTCCCCCTGCCCCCCGGCACGTTTGTGGTCTCGCGCGTCTGCTCGGCCCTGTAACTGACTGCGTCCAGCTCCAGGATCTCTGCATGATGCACGGCATCAAGAAGTCTCCCGTGAGGCCAGCAGGAAGCTGCGTTCAAGGGGCGGAACCCGTTCTGCTTGCAGGCTTTCCAGAGGCTGAAGCCGCAGTCAAGCTCGCTGCCTGTAACTCTTTCCTGCAGTAGCGAATGAATCCAAAAAAGCACCTCGGCCTGCACCGCTGTGTCTTGGTTGGTGAAGCGTCGGCGGGCTCAGCTGGAGAGCAACCCGCGCAGGAATAGCCAGCGGGGAACTCATCGACAGATGGCCCTCGGGGCGTCCGGCTGCTGACCGGGCGCCCGTTTCGCCCACCCGGCCTGTCGATAGATTCCCCTATGCCTCCAAAAACTCCGCGGGGGCGGGGGCTGGCCCTCGCTACGTTGCGGCCACGCGCGCCTCGCTCCAGGAACGCTCGAATTCCACGGGAGCCACGTAGCCCAGCGCCGAGTGGCGCCGGCGGCGGTTGTAGAAGCCCTCCAGGAAACGGAAGATCTCCGTCTTCGCCTCCTCCCGGTTCGTCAGCCGCACGCGCTGCAGCAGCTCGCATTCGACCGTAGCGAAAAAACTTTCCGCCAGCGCATTGTCGTAACAGTCACCTACCGTGCCCATCGAACGCAGGATGTCGGCTTGGTCGCAGCGTGCGGCGACCGCCAGCGCCGTGTACTGGGTGCCATGGTCGGAATGGAACACGACCTTGCGCGGTGCCCGCGTGTCGATCGCCATCTGCAGTGCCTCCAGCACGAGTGCGGCCGTCTGGCGCGCGCTCATGGCCCAGCCCACCACCTTGCGGCTGAACACGTCCAGCACCGTGGCTAGATACAGAAACCCTTCCACTGTAGGCACATACGTGATGTCCGCCACCCACAGCCGGTTCGGCTCCGACGCTTCGAAGCAGCGCTCCACGCGGTCCGGGGCGACCGTCGCCTGGCGGTCCGACTGCGTTGTCGAGACCCGCCGCCGCCGCGTCACTCCTTGCAGCCCGCTGGCGCGCATCAGCCGCGCCACCCGCTGCCACGAAATTACCACGCCTTGCGCCCGCAGTTCCGCGTGCACCCGCCGTGACCCGTAGATCCCCTGTGACTGCTCGTGAATCTCCGCGATGCGACCCGACAGGATTGCATTCTCTTGCGCCCGGCGGCTGCTCGGCCGCCGGCGCCACGCGTAGTACCCGCTGGTGGAGACCGCCAGCACCCGGCACATGCACGTAATCGGATATTGGGCCTGGTGCGCTCTTACGAACTCGTAGATCCGGACGGAATCGAGTCGGTCTCCCGAGCGAACCAGGCCGCGGCTTTTGACAGGATCTCCCGCTCCATGCGTAGCTGCCGAACCTCGCGCCGCAGCCGTGCCAGCTCGTCCTGGTCCTTGCTGCGCAGCCCGTCCGTGCGGCTGCCTTGATCCAGCTCCGCCTGCTTCACCCAGCGCCGCACTGATTCCCGCGAAATCTCGAATTCGCGCGCGATCTGCGTTGCGCTGCGGTCACCGACTTGTGCCAGCTTCACGACCTGCTCCTTGAAGTCCTTCGGATAGGCCTTCACATTCACTTGTTTGCTCATTGTTTCTGTACTCCTTTGGCCCCGGCTCACGGGTGCTCACTCACTGCCTATCCAACACTATCCCACCTAGGCACGAAAAGATGAACACTCCAGCGGCAGGTAGCAATAGTGGCGGTAATAGCCGTGATAGAAGCGACCCTCCTGCTGGCCGTGCAGCTGATCGTCGGTGGCATCCACGTCCAGCACGATCCGCTCTGGGAGCGTCTCGTGCATGTCCAGAAACAGATCCACCAGCAGGTCGTCGATCTGTTCCGTGCTCGCCACGACCTTCTTGTAGCGGTCCTCGTCTGCCTCCAGCGGCGTACCCAACTCCAGCCGGTTGAGCGTGCTCGAGCCAGCCAGCGCATGGCCCCGATCGCGCTCCCGCCGGCGGCTCTGCCCGTCCAGCGCCAGCGCCAGCAAGCTGTCGTCGCGCAGCCGGTCGTGATCGTTGATGTCCTCATAGCCCAGCGCCAGAGCGAACAGCCGCTGCCCAAGCAGGCTCTCCAGAGAGTGCTCCACACGTGCCGGATTGCGGTGGTCAATGAAGCAGGCTGCCAGCCGCCCAGTGACCTGGAATGCTTGGTTGGCGGCTCTCAACAGCACGGCACCGCCATCGGAACAGAGGCGCCCGCCGTCGAACTTGCCAACCACGTGACAGCGTCCCAAGCCCGCCAGCGGGAACGCATCAGAAGTACACTGTGTCGCCATGGGCATTGCTCCTTGAGATCAGTTAATTAACTGATAACAAACGGTTCAACATGAATTCAGCCTCCACTGCAAGCATATCTGGTGAGTTTTCCGGGCTAACTGCGAATCGCGCCATTCTTGTCTTTCTATGCCGCAGGCACGGGGATCATCATGGCTGGTAGGCAGTCCGTGACCAAGCAGTCCCAACCGGTCGCTCCCGAGCTCGGGCGCCTCATGCAAGCTATCCCTCCAGGACGTTACCGCCCCGAAGACAAGGTCTTGAACAGCCCGTTGAACTAACCCGCTATCGACAGGCCACCAGTCCCGCATAGCGGGTCAATAACCGTATCGCGGATACCGGCAATACCCGGCCCGAACGCCGAGTAGGACCCCCGCGCGCAAGCTACTCGGCGATGGTCCTTACGTTCCATGAATTGGGCGGGGCGGCCACCCGACTTGAGCTCGGTTTGCACACGTCCCTGTGGTCAGCGGTTTGAGGCCCGGATCATATGTTGGGCCAGCCGGTTGTGAGCGGCCACAGGGTGGGAATCGAACCCACGAATAATGGTCTTAGTATTCTATATGGCAATGCCAAATTTTTCCGACGTGCTCGAGATCCGGACGGGAGTCCAAGACCGATACCCCGATGTTCTAACTTCCAAAGCCATGGAGGTCATCGCCGAGCTAGCTCACTTCGACAGCGATCGCAAGGCTGTGATGCAGTCCAGACTGGATCGGCGCCGCCGCCGCGCGGAGCAGGGGGAGAGGATTCAGTTCCTGGATCCCGAGTCCACAATCCCTCGGACAAGCATTAAGGTTGCTGACGCACGAGCAGGGCGGTTTACGGGTTCGGCTATCCCTGACGATCTGAAATGCCAGTGGGTGCAAGGCACCGGTCCAGGCGCAAAGCCGCGCTCGCGGTTGGAGAGCAGCATCCGCAATGTTGCCTACGCTCTACTGTCGGGGGCGGACGGATGGATGTTCGACGGCGAGGACGCCCTCGGCCAGATCGAGACGATGTCGCTCGACAATCAGCGAAATCTTCGGATGGCGTTCTCAAAGGACCCGGTCTTCTTGCAAGCGGCTGAGGGTGTCGCGGCACAGATGAACACTTGGGCGGAGGGTTTCTTTGGCAGGAAGACGATTTCGGATTGGCGGCAACAGCTCGACTTCACGACGAAGATTTTTCGGGCGCGCGGGCTGCATTTGGACGATCGCCACATTCGTAACGCCGACGGGAACGGCTTTTCCGCATCAATCGTTGACGCCGCGCTCTACGTCGGGAACAACCACAAGGCGTTTGCGGATCAGGGCGCTAGTCTGGTTTTTTATTTGCCGAAGATCCAAACCGCTGAGGAAGCGGCGTTGTGGAACGACATCCTGAGCGGTGTTGAGGCCTGCTTGGGATTGGAAAATGGCGCCATCAAGACCTATGTTCTGGTCGAGCAGATTGAAGCTTCGTTTCAGTTGATGGAGATTCGCGCGGCCTTGGGGCTTCGATTTGTCGGCTTCAACACGGGCCGCTGGGATTACATCAACAGCGTCGCTGACGCGATGGCTTGGGATCCCGGGTTTATCCACCCGAATATCGATGCTGTGGCGATGACATATGGCTACATGCGCAACTACGAAGACCGCGTCCGGCGGTCGACCAACACTCCCGACGGGAAGGGGCAGTACGCGCTGTGGCAGGGCGGCATGGAGCCCAACATTCCGGTCGGGTCCGAGGCCGGCGTTTCGGCGAGCATGGCGAAGGCGAGGGCGGGCGCCGAACGGGAACAGCGGGAGGGGGCCAGCGGGAAATGGGTAGCGCACTGGAAGATGGTGCACATCATCCGCCCGGTCTGGGAAAAGGCAGGCGAAGCGAACCAGGCCGGCCGGCCGTTTCCGGCGCTGACCTACACCGATGCCGACGCCGATGGGCTAGCGCTGCTCGAGCCAGCGCCGCGGACGATCCGCGGGGCGAGGGATTTGATCAGTGTGGCGGTGCAGTATGGCAACGCTTTCGAACAGGGGTTCCAGGCGGCGGCGCTTAAGCCCGCGGATTTCTTTGGCAACGACGACGTGCTCTACCTGATGGAGGACATGGCGACGGGCGAGATTCGTCTGAGCATCTTGTGGGAGTGGTTGCACAAGACGGCCACGCTTACGGCCGACGATCCCGAGACTGGCACTAAGGTAGGCGATCCGTTTACCGAAGAGATGTTTACTAGGCTCTTGGCGGAAGAGTACGCGAAGCTTCAGCAGGCCAACGATGTCGATGTTCACGATGACTCGAAGCAAACGACGCTGCCCGTCGCGAAGGTGATTGTCGATCAATACGTGAGGTTCGCCAAGAAGGCCCCGTGGCTGGTCGATTTGCTCAACATCAACCTGACCGTCGAACAGGAAGCGACCGCCCACGAACGGACACACGCTTTCCTAGACCGGTTCACCAACGACGGCGTGCGGATCACGAATAATTTGGATTTCGCCTGATTTCCGACCGATCGGCGGTGTCCTAGCCAGCGGGCGTAGCTTGCTACGCTCGCCGCCGGTCATTCCTGCTCGCGGTCACGGAATTCTTCGTACCAGTTTTCGACGACATGAATCGACGCGGGTTTGTGTTAGCGCCCCTCGACATTGGCGAGGCGTGGACAAGGGCTGCGAGAACTGCGCGACTGTGGAGGAGCGGCTGGCAGAGGTGCAACGGAGGTTGAGCGGGGCGATGGCGGACGCGAAGGTGTGGCGGCACGTTCACGGAAAGGCGAAGGAGCGTGCGGCGAGAGCGTTGATGTCCTTACAGCCGACCACAGTTACTGCGTCGCGAAACACGCGCTCGCGGTCGTACGAATACACGAGGTGCTCTATACTGTCCGTGACGCGACGGTCAAATTGCCGGGTTGCCGTAAATCAGAACTTGGGTATCCACTTCATTCGGTACTCCCTACAATTAAAGGTCTAACTTGCGAGTTGCAAAGCAAAACGCATATCGATGGGAGCAGCCGTGCTTCCAGCCAGATGAGGAGTTTTTTTTATGAGTCGATCGAGCCTTCTCGCAGTCTTGCTCCTCGTGCTCGTCCTAGTCGCTTGCGTGAACGAGGGTGGGAACGAGGAAACGTCGTCCGCGTCCTACAACGGGGTTTCAGAAGTTGAGGCGCTCGTGGCGCGTGCCAAGTCCTTCGAGCTGCCCACGGAGTGGGTAGGCCCTCCAGGTGACCCTCTCCATCATCACACCGCGGGTTACGCGAAGATCCTATGCTCGGCTGTGTTCATCACAGGACTCGACGCCGGTTTTGCCGCCGAGAACATCGGCTACTTCACGAGCGACTATGACCAGCGCTCGAAAGTAACGAAGCGCGAAGTCGACATGGAGAAGAAGATGGTGCACCTGACGCTCCCGGACGGCGTGGTGCGTACGGCCAAATACCTCGGCGATCAAGGCTGCGTCACGTTCCCTCTCGGGGAGGATGGGCTCTTTTTCGAGCCCTTCGACGTGACGAGCTTGCTTCCCGATCCCGACATGCAGCCGTGGCCGATGGGCGACGTGCTACCCGACGAACCGTTTCCGGCTGAGCTCGATGAAGCGAAGGTTCGGGCCGCCGTCCAGGCCGCCTTCGAGCCGGTCGAGGGTATGACCGCCGCCTTTGTCGTCACCTGGAAAGGACGTCTTATCGCTGAACACTACCGTGACGGGCTAGACTTTCACACGCCACTTGAAGGCTGGTCGATGGGCAAGAGCTTGACCGCGACGCTGATGGGCGTTCTGATTCAGCAAGGGATCTACGACCTCTGGGAGCCAGCACCTGTCCCGGAATGGCAACGGGAAGGGGATTCACGGGCAGAGATCCGAATTGCCGATATCCTGCGGATGTCGAGCGGGATCCGCTGCGTTAACCGTGGCGATCCGGAATATGATTCTGCCATGGGATACCCCGACCACCTCTATCTCTACACAGGCGGGATGGACTCGTTCAAATGGGCCGCGACGAGGCCGCAGCAGTGGCCGCCGAATACGATCGGGCGCTACCGGAACTGTGATCCTGTCCTGACGAACTACCTGGTGCGGCTCGGCGTCGAAGGACGCGGGGAAGAGTACCACTCGTTCCCCCAGCGGGAACTCTTCGACAAGATCGGCATTCGTGACATGGTGATGGAGACCGACCCGTACGGGAACTTTCTGATCCAAGGCTATGAGTTCGGAACGGGTCGGGACTGGGCGCGTCTCGGCGACCTGTACCTGCAAGACGGTGTTTGGAGAGGCGAGCGTATCCTTCCAGAAGGCTTTGTGGAGTTCGTCAGCACGCCGGCACCCGCCTGGGAGGCCGACGGCCGTCCCATCTATGGCGGCTTTTTTTGGATCAACAGTACGGGCGCCTACCCGATTCCGAATGACGCGTACTACATGGCGGGTGCCGGAAACCAGAAAACCTTCATCATCCCTTCCCACGACCTGGTCGTCGTGCGCCTGGGACACTACAAGGGCTCAAGCCCAGGTGACGAGGGTCTGAAGAATGCCTTGACGCTGCTCATGGAAGCTGTGCCCGAGAGCTGAAGGTGGCTGCGATGCGCCACTGCCGTTTGAGGGCATCCCAGCCACTTGGATCACTAGGATCAGTACTTGGCCGTTAGGGCGGACCTAGAGATCGGCACTCCCACGGCCAAGTCGGGGAAATCAGGCCTAAGTGGCGTTGTCAGAGTGTGTTAGGGATCGAAGACCGCTGACGACTGGCACGAACCAGATATCCCAACAGGTATCTGTGGACAAGTGCTGTCCAATTCGTTTTGGGAGCCCTATGCTAGTCCTGATCTCGATGATGGAACTCCTCGACAATTCCGAGTCGAGAGGGTATCGGTTAGAACTGATGCACTCTTCGAATCACTACATCTGGCAACGGGGCAACTTGGCCCGTCGTCAGTAGACATCGTGGTAGTGATGCGAATAGATCTCTTCGCAGCGAGCCCTCAGGCTTTGATCGGTTGCGTATTCGTCGCCGAAACGGTCGGCGCTGAGGACGGACGGATCGATCCATGGCGGGCCGCCGCTGACGATGTCGGCCGCGAGACGCCCAGCGCCTGGCGAACGATCAATGCCGCCCACGCCGCAGGCCGAAAGTACGACGAGTCCGCGGAGGCCTTCGGGCTCGGAAACGATCAGGCGGCCATCTGTTGTATTTCGGATTATTTTGCATGACGATTTTCGGATTATTTCAGACGCAAATCTGGTAATTATTCAAATTGTCTCCTGCAGGAGAGAGTTAGGAGCGAGGGGGTTGACAGAGGCTGCCGGTAGCGGGAAGTTTCCAAGTGGTGGCACAGACGACAGCGATTTATTCTGCTTTGCAGCAGATTTGCAGTTGAACTGAGGGCTGGCTGGATCTGCAGTGGGCTGGCAGGGCGTGGTCAGGAGCGGGACAGTGTTTTGCAGGAGCAGGCTTAGGGGGTTGGCTGGCACTGTTGGGAGCGGTGTCGGGATTGCAGTAGCAGGTCGTTCCAGTCTTTAGCAGAGTGGGGCAGGAGGCGGCTGGCCTGGGGGTTCTGGTTGCAGATTAGCTGTGCGGCCTCATCTCCGGCGCGGTCGGCGTCATAGCCGCAGAGGAGCTGGAGCGGTGGCCAGGCTTGCAGCCAGCCAGGAACAGTGGAACAGACACCGGCGGTGGAGGTGATGAGGGTGTTGGGGGGCAATGTCGGTGCCAGCAACTGATAGGCAGACAAGGAGTCGATGGCGCTTTCGGTGAGCAGCACCGCGAGCGGTTCGGAGGTGTCGGTCGGTAGCCAGAAGCCACCCTTTGACTTGCGCGAACCTGGAGCCATGCCCTTGAAGGTGCCGCCGCGGGGGAGTGGCGCGATGCCGACGATCTCGGCGCCAGTCACAGTACCGCTGCTGTTGCGGCAAAGAAAGACAGCATTGCTGCGCTGGTCGGCGTAGAGGATAGAGGAGGTCAGGCAACGGCCCAGCAGCTGCGGGCAGAGGCCGCGGGCCTGGACAAGGTAGTCGCAGACCGGGGGCCAGTTGCGGTCATCGCGGCTGGGGAGCCGCAGGTTGGTGGCGGAGTGGCGGCTGGCGGCGGGACCGTCCGGGAGCGGGCCGGGGTGGCCCTCGAGCCAGCGGACGGCCTGCGTGAAGCAGCAACCCTGCGCGTGCATAACCAGGTCGATGGCCCCGCCGCCGCCCTGACCGCAGCAATGGTCGAAGAACTTCGAGCCGGTGATACTCAGCACCGAGCCTGGGCGCTTCCAGCGCGCCCTGTTGAGCGGGTCCTGGTGGTAGCCGAGTTGGGCGGCGAGAGGCTGGAGTGGGCTATGGCGGACGGCGCTGGCACGCGCGCGCCAGAGTTGCGCGTGGTGATCATCCATGATGCCGACTCCTGGGCGGACGGCAGCGGGGGCGGCCGAGACTGTCGGTCAGATTGTTCATGGCATGATCTCCGCACAGCCGTGCTCGAGATGCCGGATGTTGACGGTGTGGAGCTGGTCGAGGGCGGCAGCGGTAAGCGCGAAGTGGGCGATGCGGTTGACCTGCCGTGGCAGGCCGCGCGAGGCCTGGAACAGGGCCTCGATGGCGGCAGGCTCGAACAGCGGCAGTTCGCAGCCGGCCAGGTGCAGCCGGTGCAGCAGGTAGGGCTCAAGTTCGTCGCGCAGCAGACCGCCGAGGTGGTGTCGCACGACGATACGCTGGCTGAGTGATTCGTGGACTGCCATCGACAGCCTGCGCCGCAGTTCGCTGAGACCGACCAACAGCAGGCACAGGCGGTGCTCGGCATCCATGTTGAAGCTGGTGAGCAGGCGCAGATCCTCAAGGACGTCGTTGCGGAGGTGCTGGGCCTCGTCGATGACCAGCACCGGCAACTGCCTGGCCTCCTTGGCCAGGCGCGAGAGCTCGGTGCGAATGGCGCGGTAGGCGGTGGCACGAGAGCGTTCGGTCGCCAGGCCAAGCTCCCAGGCGATGACCTGGTAGGTGTCGAGGATGCTGCCGGTGGTCAGTGAGACGTAGTAGACGCGGTAGAGCCCAGGATGCAGACCGGCGGTGACTTGGCGGCAGGCGGTGGTCTTGCCGCAACCGACCTCGCCGGTGAGCAGGCCGATGCCGCGCAATTCGAGCAGGTGGAGCAGGCGCGTCTCGGTTTCGCTGGCAGCCTTGGACTTGAACAACTCGTCGGGGTGGTCCATGGTCTGGAAGGGATAGCGGGTGAGGGCGAAGTGCTGGAGATACATCAGTTGTCCTGCTCGGGTTTTGCGCTGTCCCCGGTCTGGTCCTGCCTGGCGGGAGCAGGCCGCTTCTGCTGCTTGAGATTGCTCAGCGCGATGGGCGAGGCGGGTGGTTCGGGGGCGGGGTCGCCGACCTCGATCTGGCGGGACGGCCCGGCCCGCTTGACGCGGGTGTTGGCGTAGGCGTCCAGGATCGTCGCGAACCCGGCAGCGCGGCCCTGGTGACTGACCGGGAGCCGTCTTTGACGCGGTGCGTCGGGGTCTTGCAACAGGGTCACCGTCTGGCCCACGAGCGCGGCATCGACCTCGTACAGGGTGCCCTGGAAGCTGACGCTGCGGTCCCTGTTCACGCGGCGCTTGAACTCGAGGCGAAACAGGGCGTCGAGATCGATGTCGGGCCCGACCATCCGGACCTTGCCTGCCGCGAAGGCCCATTGGTCAAGCGGCGTGTGGTTGTCGAGGCCACGGTGGGGGGTGTGGTGATACTCGCCTTCGACCCACGCCCAGAGCCTGCGGTTGACCGCGTCGAGGCTGCCGGTGTCGGCGGCGCCGAGCACGGGCAGGAGCTGAGCCCGGCAGGTCCGAAAAAAACGCTCTATTTTCCCCTTCCCAGCTGGTTGATAGGGTCTCGCATGGATAAGACAGATGCCGAGCTTGGCGCACACCAGCGAGAGATGCCGGGAGCGGTAGTTCGCGCCGTTGTCGACATACAGGCGTAGCGGGATGCCGCGCCTGATCAGCGCTTGCTTGAGCACGGGCAGGAACTTCTCGGCACTCTCGGCGAAGGTGAAGCGGGCCTGCGGGATGACGCGGGTGGCGTCATCTATGAAGGCGATCAAGTAGGTTTTGCTCCGCCTGCGCTGGTCGTTGCTGTCGCTGCCGACGGTCGGGCCATGCATGACATCGCTCATCCACAATTCCCCGGCGTCACGGTAGGCGAAGCGGCGCCGGTCCTGGGGCGGTGCCTGGTCACCGAGCCGGTCCATCAGCCCCTGTTGCCGCAGCAGGCGGTAGACGGTCGAGGGGGCGAGAGTCACCTCTTTGGCGATGCTGCCGCTCGCGTGCGCTTGCCGGATGACTTCGCGGACGGCCAGGCGGGGGGTCTTCTCCTTGAGGCGGATCAGCTGCTGCGCGGCCTCTGCAGGCAAGCGCCGCGACTTGCCGCGGTCACCGCGGGGCCGGGGACAGAGTCCTGCAAAGCCGCTGTCATGGTACTGGCGGAGCCAGCCGCGGATTGTTGCGGGGGCGATACGGGTGCGCCGGGTGCCGGGGATCAGGTAGACCTGCGTGGCCTTCTGGGCGATCCTGGCTGTGATGTCGGATCCCACCGGCAGAGACAGCAGGTCCGCAATGATGCTGAAGCGGAACAAGGCCACCTCGTGGGGGATGTCGGATGCTGGTTTTTGCATGCTTGTAACTCCTGAATGGATCGTGGCCGGATGGCCTGATCCCGAAGTTACGCCGCCTGGGCCGGCGGGTCTAGCCCCGTCGAGTGTTGGAGCCGAAATTTCTGCGACTTGGCCGGATTGTGCCGGGCAAGGAAGCCGACCGGAGTCGGCAGCCAGGGCAGCTGCGCCGCTGCGCTGTCTCGCAGCAGGGCCAATAGCGGACCGCTGCCAAGCGCGTCCCCGAACGCGCTTACTGTCGGCTCCAGCCCGCCGAACTTGACGGGGTACAGGCTGATGATCAGCGACAGGAACAGCTGTACGCCACGCACGCGCCGTCCCACCCAGCGCAGCGCACCGGGCAGCTTGATTGCGTCCGTGCGTAGCGTGTTCGCTGCGCACTCCCGGCTCGTTGCCTGCTCGGCCGCCCGCACGACCCGCTCGACCTCCTCCAGCTTCCCGCACAGGTGCGCAGCAAGGCAGTCGGGTAGCATGCTGACAGTCCGCCCCGCTGCCTTGCAAAGAAAACGCCTGACGCGGGTGCCGGCTGGCGTCTTGCGCCCATAGCTGCCATGGGGTACCAGCGTACAGCCGCCTGCGGGATGAAAGGGGCAACTGGGCGGGTTTGCATGCCACCACGCCTTGCTGCTAACGTAATCTTCGGCGCTGAGTTCAGTCTTGTAGCGAGCTTGCACCTCACCGCCCGCGGCCCGGCGAACTTGAATCGTGCGGGCCACCCTCCCGATTCGACTATAACGCCCCTTTCTTGTACTGCCGCAGAACCCCACCGGATCGGTCCGCTCTCAATGTTGAACCCATGCGGACCCGCCTCGCTCGAGTCAAAGCGCTGCCCTCCACTGCCAAGCTGCCACTACCCGTGCCAGATTAATTCGCTTTTTCAACGATTCAACAACAGTTCAATCCGAAAAATCTAACCCGTTTTTCACGAAACAAAGTGAAATACAACACCATCAGGTGAGATTGTCGGCAATCCGCGCCGTTCCTGGATGACCATGGCTCCGCCGAGCGATGGAAAGAACCTTGCCGCCGCTGCGTGCAGCTGTTGGTAATAAACCGGGTCTGCCGCGAGCGAGGCAACCTCGAAAGCTGGATCGAGTTCATTCATGTCGAAACTCAATGGGCGGTAGCCGTAACCACCGACGAGCAAGCCGGCAGCTTCCCGCCGAACGTAGATCTGCGGCTCCGTGATACGAACGATCGGCTGCCACGGCAGCACTCCGACGAGAGGACCCGTCACAAACGCTTGATGGCGGACCGGCACTGTGCGCAGGTTCAGCCCGATTCGCTGGCCGAATTGGCGCGCCCACGCTCCAGCGGCCAAGACAACCGATTTGGCGGCAATGGTTCCCTGGCGCGTTCTGACCCCCGTTACGCGCCCATCCTTGATTCGTAAACCGGTTGCCTCGACTCGTGTTTCGATTGCTACGCCGCGGCCCTTGGCCGCCGCGGCAAACGCCACCGCGACGGACTTTGGCTCAACGTACCCGTCACGCGGAATCAGAAGGATGCGGCAGTCTCCGGGGGGATCGAACGTCGGTACCAGTTCCCGCGCTTGCGATGGCGAAAGAAACTCGACGTCGTGCCCGAGTTGCCGGGCCGCCGCATGCCGCGCTTCCAAGTCCTTCTGAAACGGTTTGGTCAGAGCGACTCGCAGGCTGCCGCATTGGCGAAAGTCGATGACTTGGCCGGTGCGCTGCTCGAAGTTCTCGAAGAACTCGATGCAGTACGTTCCGAACTTGAGGGCGAAACGATCGACGTTCAGGTAGCCTGTTTGGCCGGCCGCTTGCGGTGTGGTTGCGCTTGCAAGCGGGCCGCGGTCGATCAGCAGGACATCGTCCTGGCTGGCTTCCGCAAGATGAAACGCGGCGCTCGTGCCGAGCACGCCACCGCCGATTACGACGACATTCGCCGACCTCAGTAGCATCGTTCACTCCGGCTCAGAAGACTTGAAACACTGCCAGCAGGGCAGCAACAGGACCGCCACGGCGGCGGCTAGCGACACATAGTGTAGTGCCGTCAATAGCGTTGTCGGAATCACCGTGGGGCCTCTTGGTTGTTTGGTTTGAAGAGCCCTGAAGTCGGCAGACGCTTTGTCAGAGGCAGGGCAACGACGAACGCCACCAAGGCCACTGACAAACCGAAGAGAGCGGGCCCGACATCCCCCGGCGACCCCAACCCGAAACGCCACCCAATGGTGGCGAAGATGCCGACGACCATCGAGACAACAACGGCATGAATACGGGTCGGACTGTACCAAAACACCGCGACCAGGAAGGGCAGAATCATCGTGGGCGCCCAGAAATCATAGACGAACACCAGGATGTCGGCGACATTCCTGAAGAACCAGGCGCAGACGGTTGCCGTGACCCCGGCCACCAGTGTCGTTACCTGAGCGACCCGCAAGAGCTGCTGGTCCGATGCTTTCTTGTTGATGTGCCGGCGGTAAGTGTCCTCCATGATGACGGTAGCGAAGGATGAGAGGCAGCTATCGGCCGAGGACATCACGGCCGCGACGATGGCCGCGATCATGATTCCGGCAAACGCAGGGTGGAAGGTCGAGCGGACCAGCGCGGGAAAAGCAACCTGGCGGGCTTGGTCCAGTGCGGCGTCTGGGCTCATCTCTTGTCCTGTCGCGGCGGCCGTCTGAAGAATCTGGTCCTGTTCGGCGGAGACAGCCGCTTGCACGTCAGGGTGGATCTGCGCCGATGTGCCCAGGACAAATGTCGCGATCGGCAAGAACAGCAACAAGAAGACTCCGGCGCCGGCAACGCCCCACCGCGCGTGCTCGCGATCTCGGGCGATAAAGCACCGAACGGTGAACGTCGGAACGAACGTTTCGCCCAGCAGGAAGGCAAAGAACAGGCTCAGCAGTTTTGTGGCCGACCAATGGCTGGTCACGCCGGCCTGGCCTGGGTTTGCAGCGGCGAGCATGGCTTCGAAGCCGCCGTGCTGAGCAAGCAAGAGGACTGATGCCACCCCGATGCCAACGACCAGGATGACGAAACTGCAGAACGTCCGTGTTGACGACGGCCCGCATGCCGCCGACGGTCGCATAGAAAATGGTAACCGCCGCCCCGATCAGTAACGCCGTTCCGTAGGGTATGCCAAGGACCGTATTCGTCACGGTGCCGATCGCCGCCAGCTGCGCCGTGAGCGCCCCCACCAGGAAGACCATGCAGCTGATCACGGCTAGCTCGCGAGCCAGCGAACCAAACTTCAGGTGAAAGTAGTCACCGACCGTGATCAAATTCAACCCTCGCAGCTTCGGGGCCACAAAGAGCCCGGTGAAAATGAGCTGCAGATGCCATGCGCAGGTGATCAAAGCCGGAGCAATGCCGAATGCAAAGACCTGCGACACCATGCCGACCGACGCGCCGCCACCAATCATCGTCGCTGCGGTTGTCGCCAAGACTATGACCCAGCCCACACCTCGGCCGGCGAGCGTGTAGTCGCCCGATGTCTTGATGCGCCTCGCCGATCGCAGGCCGATCCAGAGGAGCAGCGCGAGATACGCGGCCAACATCGAGAGTTCGAGAAGACGATCAGTAGGCATGAAACGGGGACCCAGAATTCTCTGGCCAAGATTCCTTCCACTTTCCCTTGCTGAAATCGGGGAACTCCACTGGCTCGCTATTCTTGGCGACCGACATCTCGCTGAGCGGCGAAATCACACTCGACGTCACCGAGTCGTAGACATCGAAATCCGTGACTCGCTGCTCGACGAGCGCCTCGAAGAGTCGGTGCCAGCTAAGCGGTGTCGTCATCTGGCCGCCTCCGTGTCCCCGGCTGTCTGGAACATCTCCGTCAAAGCATCCTGCCAACTCGAATCAAGCATGAATTCCCCCCTCCACGGTCTCGTCCCCCCTCATTCTACTTTGGCTAAAACGAAAGACAATGCCCGCTAGCTCTCTTCTATGAAGCGTGCCTGGATCGTGAACGTCATCACCAGCTGATGGTTGACGGGTGCTGCTTGCGCGCCTGCACGATCCGCAGTTCCACGCTTTCGGCATGCGATGGGGCTGGCTCAGGCCAGCGTGCGAGCGGTCTTCCAACGCGCCCAGTCCGTCTTGGCTAAAGCGCTCCAGCCATTGGTAGCCCGTCTTGCGGCTGATCCCAAAAAGAATTTGCAGAACCTTCTTGACACAATTTGGCCATCATCATATATTGTGAGTGATCAGGAGGGTGTCATGCAAAGAATCGGTTTGAGTCTGATTGCACTTGTCTTATTCGCGTCAAGCGCGTTTTCGCAGTTTGACACCGCCACGGTGCTGGGCACCATACAGGACCCCGCCGGAGCGGTGGTTCCCCAGTGTGCCGTGACGCTCGAGAATCTCGAGACCGGGATCTCGGTGGAAGCATCGACGGACGCGGTGGGCAACTTTGAATTCTTCAATGTGAAGATCGGCAACTATCAAGTCAGCGTCGAGCAGACAGGTTTCAAGAGAGCGTTGTCTAATGCTTTCACGGTCACTGTCAATGCTCGCCAGCGGGTGGACCTCACTTTGGAAGTAGGTGCAGTGACGGAAACAGTCGAGGTGACCGGCGCCGCCGCGCTTCTGGAGATGGACACTAGTTCGCGGGGCACAGTGGTCGGTCACCGGCAAATCGTGGATTTGCCCTTGAATGGCAGGTCGTATGCCGACCTGGCCTTGTTGGTCCCCGGCACGAACCAAGCCCTGCGGGGATCGGTCAGCGGGAGAAACGCCTCCTATCACGTCAACGGACTACGCAGCTCATTCAACAACTTCACTCTTGACGGTCTGGACAACAATAACTACGGCACGAGCAACCAGGGCTTCTCCAGCCAGGTGGTGCAACTTGCCCCCGACGCTGTCGGCGAATTCAAGGTCACAACGAACAACTTTAGCGCGGAATACGGCCGGGCCGGCGGAGCAGTTATTAATGCCAGCCTCAAAAGTGGAACCAATGATTACCACGTGACGTTATGGGAATTCGTTCGCAACACCAACCTCAACGCCGTCGGCTTCTTCAAGCCGCAGTTCGGCAAGCCAACGCTGGTTCAGAACCAGTTTGGCGCCGCGGGCGGCGGACCGATTGTTCGCAACAAGGCGTTTTTCTTTGCCGATTGGGAGGGCCTCCGGCGGATCCAGAAGCGACTGGTATTCGCGGACATTCCGACGCTGGAGCACCGCGAGGGCCGGCTTGGGCGTCCGGCCGCCGATCCTTACACCCGGACTCCCTACCCGAACGGGGACGTGCCCCAGAGCGTCATGACCCCGTTTTCCCGAAGAGTACTCAGCGACCTGCCGGCGCCCAACCGGCCCGGCCTGGGTGACAACTTCGAGTCGCTCCCCGGAGATGATACCGACGACAAGAAAGGTGACGTGAAAATCGACCACTACTTCAGTGAAAGGGCAACGGCTTTTTTCCGATACAGCCATCGTAAATTCAATCGATTCTACCCGGATGAAATCCCCGGCCCATCGGGCGGAGACAGTAACCAAAACGTAGGCGCATTCAACCAGTCTTTCGCCGGAGGAGTCACCTACACGCTGAACCCGAGTTCCCTATTGGAATTCCGCCTGGCGTTCATTCGCAGCGAGGGCGGCTTGAATTCCCACGAGGTGAGCGGGTTCAATGACTTCGGCCGCCAGACCAGCAATCCTCAATTCCAGAACCCGGATAACTGGAACCCTCGCTTGAACTATTCCACGACCAAAGGGAATCACAGCTTCAAACTCGGTTACGAGCACCAGCGGATCGACACCGACATCAACGACTTGTCTCCGGTGTACGGGAGGAGTCGTTACGCGGGAAGATTCAGTACCCCACCGGGGGAAAGCAGTAACAACATCCACAATCTGGGGGACTTCTTCGTCGGAGCGCAGAGTACGCTCGAAATGAGCAGGTTCGTGGTGCTCGAGTACCGCCAGCGGATGCACTTTTTCTATGTCCAGGATGACTGGAAAGTCAGTCCGAACTTGACCCTGAATCTCGGCGCCCGCTACGAGTACGCCTCACCGCAGTGGGAGAACAGGAACCAGCTGGGCAATTTTGACCCCAACACAAACTCTCTGGTCTTCGCCGGCGACGGTTCCATCTCGGATCGCGCGCTGGTCGATCCAGATCGTAACAATTGGGCCCCGCGGGTCGGCCTTGCTTACAGCTTGAATCCGAAAACGGTGATCCGCAGCGGCTACGGCGTCAGCTATATTCACTTTAACCGCATGGGCGGTGAGAATATACTCGGCTTCACGGGTCCGTTCGTGTTTCGGCGGACTCAAAATCAGGCCCCCCCCAGCAGCCTGCCATTGTGCAGCCCGGGACAGCCGGGACAGAATCTGAGTACCTGTTTTACGCGGACCCAATACGGTTTTACGCCTGACTTTCTCGCTGACGAAACGTATGACACCAGCATCTCGCGAGTGAACTTTCAGCCTCGGGACACTCGTAGCGGTTATGTCCAGAGCTGGCACTTCACCATGCAGCGGGAGTTGGCGCCGGACCTGGCTCTAGATGTCGCCTACGTGGGCAACCGGGGAGGGCACTGAAATAGCGCAGACGGAATTCGGATTTCTTCGCAGACCTCCAGTGTATTGATTCGAATGCACTTACAGCGTTCTCCGAGTCACCTGGAAAAACCCCTTGACATCCGAGCCCGGATTTGCGATGGTAGCTAGGAATAGGTTTCCGGGCGACTATCGTGGATCCGCACATCGAGAATCTCAAGTCCACCACCTTCTTCGGCCGGCGCTTCACGCGCCGGCAGATCGCCGAAGTCCAGCAGACCGTGGCCATGTTCCCGGCGCTGAGCCGCAAGGAACTGGGGCAGACGATCTGCGAGCACCTCAACTGGCGCACGCCCGCCGGCGGCAACCGCGTCAAGGCCGCCCTGAAGCTGCTGGAGCAACTCGAGCAGGCCGGCATCCTGACGCTGCCGCCCAAGCGGGCCGAGAACATGCGCCCGGGTCCGCGCAAGCCTCCGGCCGCGACCCGCCGCAGCGATCCCCAGCCCGTGATCGAAGCCCGCCTGCGGGACTTGGAGCCGCTGTGCCTGCAGGTGGTTGAGCAGGCCGCGGAGACGCGGCTCTGGAATGAATTCGTCGAGCGCCACCACTACCTCGGCTACCGCCAGCCGCTCGGCCCGCACCTGCGCTATTACCTGCTCGACCGGCACGGGCGCCGGCTGGGCTGCCTGCTGTTCAGCCAGGCCTGCCGCTCGCTGGCCTGCCGCGATGCTTGGGTCGGCTGGCCCGAGGGCGCGTACAAGAAGCATCTCGACCTGGTGGTCGGCCAGCCGCGGTTCCTGATTTTCCCCTGGGTGCGCGTGCACTGCCTAGCGTCGAAGGCGCTCTCGATGGCGGCCCGGCAGCTGCCCGCGGACTGGCAGCAGCGCCACGGCACGCGACCCGTGCTGCTCGAAACGTTCGTACACTCGGAGCGCTTCCGCGGGACTTGCTATCGCGCCGCCAACTGGCAGCGCATCGGCCAGACCAAGGGCCGCGCCGACGCCGGGCGCAGCCCCAAGGACGTGTATGTCTACCCGCTCGCGAAACGCTTCCGCGCGGTCCTGCTGCATGGCCCGCGCCCCGTGTCCCGGCGACGCCAGCCGCCCCCGGCGCAGCCGCAGGCCCCCGACGCGGACTTCGTCGCGCTGTGGCAGGACCTGATCGGCGCGCTCGACGCCATTGCCGCCGAGCAGGACCGCCGTTGGCAGCGGCGCAGCCGGGTGCTCAACACGCTGCTGGTGATGCTGTTCGTGTTCCGCCTGGTGTTCGCCCCCCGCCGCCAGGGCTACACCACCACGCTGTCCCAGCTATGGGCTCAGTGCGCCGCCCTGGACGTGCCCCTGCCGCAGCCGCAGCCGGTCTCCGACGCCGCCATGTGCAAGGCCCGGCCCAAGATCGACGAGGACGCCTTCAGGCAGTTCCACGCCGCGATCCTGCGCCGCTCCGAGCAGCCTGGGCCGCTCTGGCTGGGCCACCGCGTATTCGCCGTCGACGGCTCCAAGCTCAGCTTGCCGCGGCCGCTGATCGACGCCGGCTACGACACCCCCAGCGCGCAGGCCCACTACCCCCAGGGCCTGCTCAGCTGCCTGTACCGCTTGCAATCCAGGCTCCCGGTCGATTTCGACCTCTGCCCCCACAACAACGAGCGCACCGCCGCGCTCGCCCATCTCAAGGCCCTGCAAGCCAGCGACGTCATCGTCTACGACCGCGGCTACTACTCCTTCGAGCTGCTCTGCGCCCACCGCCAGCACAGCCTGCACGCGGTCTTCCGCATGCGCCGCAACTCCGGCACGGCGATCGACCGCTTCATCGCCAGCGACCAAGCCGACACCATCGTGTCGATCCTGCCCGGCCCCGAGGCCCTGCGGGACCTGTCCCGCAAGCATCCCGGCAGCTCCTGGCAGCCCGTCCCGCTGCGCCTCATCAAGTACACCCACGGCGGGACCGAGTACATCCTCGGCACCACCTTGCTCGACCGCCGCCGCTATCGCGTGGCTGACCTGTCCGACCTGTACCATGCCCGCTGGGGGATCGAAGAGCTGTACAAGGTGAGCAAGCAGTTCCTGGAGGTGGATCAGTTCCACGGCCGCAGCGAGCGGCTGGTGAAGCAGGAACTGTTCGCGCACTTCAATCTGATCGCCATGACGCGGCTGTTCACCAACCGCGACGCCGACGTGCGGCAAGCGGGTCGGCCGCGGGCCGGGAAGCCGGCACCGCAGGCCAACTTCAAGCACAGCCTGGCCGCGCTGGCGCAGAACCTGGAAGGCCTGCTGCTGCGCCACACCGCATTTGTCAGCGAGACTCTCGAGCGCATCTGCACGTGGGTCGGGACCGGTCGGCGCAAGCCACGCTCCAACCGCTCGTACCCGCGGCGCTCGCTGCAGCCAGCCCCGAAATGGTCGCGGCGCAAAGCCGCTACCGCCTAGCCAAGTCGACGCCGACACCGATGAACATGCCTTGAGCGCTGCCCGGAACCGGCAAACCGACTGCTCTAATGCCCGCAGACCCTAAGTTAGTGCCGAAAACCTTAAGTTAGTGCCATAATCCGTCGTCGCGGGCAAGGGTCTGCGGTGCCTGCCGCACGCGGCCCAACGTGGTCGGGCCGTTCCAGAACCCCGACCAGGATCCGCACGACTACTTCATCGACGACAACATCGTGATCCCGCCGTTCACCGCTCCCTTTGGCAACATGGGACGCAACACGGGCCGGACACCGGGATTTGCACAGCTCGATTTCGGCCTTCACAAAGACTTCGCCCTGCCGAGGGAGGGATCGAAAGTGGAATTCCGTGCGGAGTTCTTCAACCTGTTCAACCGAACCAACTTTCGAGCGCCCCAGGGCAGGAGGGACTCCAGCAGTTTCGGAAGGATTACCAGCACTTTCCCAGCTCGCGAGGTCCAGTTGGCGTTGAAGCTCTACTTCTGAGAGCTTTGGTCGCGTCAGGGGGCATGCCCCTTAGCGGGTGTGCCCTCTCGACGGCTAGCGGGGTGGAACGAGCACTGGGGCTCTATTGGTAGAGGATTCAAGAGCGCAGGCGCAATTTACGATGACCAGTCGCCGGCAGTGGTCCCACCGTCCAGTCGAAATAAGCTTTCGGCAATTGCTGCTTCTGGCGCTGATCTCGACGGCGCTATCCACGCAAGGGTCCGCCGACGAGGCGCTCCTGAACCAGATTCAGGTCCTAGGCAGCCACAACAGTTATAAGAAGGCGATCGACCCGCCGCTGCTGAAGCTGCTGCGGCCTGCCGTTTACCCACAAGTCTTGTCGGGACGCAGTCGCTTATAGAAATCGTTGGTCCGGTCCAGCCTGAGCAGTCTCTCGTAGGTCTGTGCGGTAGTCGCGAGTCGGGTATAGCCTTCCCAGAGTTTCGCGTGGCCCGGCGGCGGGTCACGTTTGCGGTTGAGATAGCCGCCCAGCATGGCCATGGTGAGCACCGCACGCCCGAGATTGTCGGGCGGTGGTAGCTTGCGATCTTTGGCGAAGTCCTCCAAGGCGATGATCTCGATGTCGGAGAAGAGGATGTCGGCCGGCAGCTCGGGCGTGTCGCGGCCCAGCAGCGTCATCGCGGTGAGGCGCCAGGCGATGACTGCATTGATGGTCACTGCCCGCTCAATCCGCTCGCCGGTGTGATGGCCGAGATATTCGACCTTGCAGCCGGACTTGAGCACGCGGTGCCAGTCTTCGATGCGCCAGTGCAGGCGATACCATGCGAGGATTTTGAGGGCCTGCTGCCTGGATGTCACCGGCAAGGAGGTCAACAGGAACCATTCCAGTGGCTCGAGGTTGTCTGGCGCCGACTCTTCGCAGACATGCACGAGGCTGAGCTGCAGCGGTCCCGGACCCTGGCAGGAGCTCTTGCTCGGCACTGGCAATTGCACGGCGCACCAACGCAGCGCAAGCTTCGCTTTGGAGTGGCCCTGTTTTCGTGGACACCTAAGATAGCTTGGATAGGCAGGGGTTGCTCGCTGGAGAGGTGGGGGTAAGGAGGCCCCGAACGATGAGCAAGAAAGTCTATGTGAAGCCGTATCCGAAGGAGTTTCGGGAACAGGTGGTGAAGCTGGTGCAGCTGGGGGGTCGCAGCGCGCTGGAGGTGGCCCGGGAATTCGAGATTTCGGTGGATTCGGTACGGCGGCTACGGATGGAGCGGGAGATCCTGTCAAAAGCAGCGGCCTGGTTCGCTCGGGAGACCGATTCGATCGAACAGATCCGGGTAGAGGACAGGCTCAGAGATCTTGACCTCTGGCAATTTAATCTTGATAAGTTCTGAGGTTCGGAAACGGGTGAGGGGGGCGGCTATGTATAGACTGGGCTGCTAGGTAGTGCCTGTGTAAAAACGTATATCTTATTGATATAAAAGGGATTCTAGTAGTTTTTTCGGAGCGAAGATGGCTCTGATTCTGCGATAATAGAGCTATTAGGGCACATTTGCTGCAATCTTCGTTCGAGGACACCTATGAGAGCCATCCAAAAGGCCGAGATGCTACTCGGACAAATCGCCATTGAAAACATTGCATTGGACGCCCGCTGTCGCGACGATGTCCCGGCCGTGCTGAAGGGCATCCAGTACATTTATTGCAAGGAGGAGTTGCGGCAGGAGATATTCACCCTGTTGGAGAACCACATCCTGGAGAAGCTGGATCCCGCAGGCGATAGTCCCGAGGCGGGGAGGATTAACCGCGCGGTCGGACGTCGCGGCATGGATCTGTGGAATATCCTCGTGCTCGGCCTGCTGAAACAGGGTATTAACTGCGACTACGACCGGCTGCATGATCTAGCAAACAGACACCTTGACGTGCGCCGGATGCTGGGCCTGAGCGAAGTGTTCGACAACACCGCCTACAGCTACCGCACGCTGTTACGCAATGTCGCGCTGCTCACCCCGGAACTGCTGGCGGCAGTGAACCGCCTGGTAGTGGGAGCGGGCCACGAATTGGTCGGGCACAGACCGCCCGAGCCACTGCAGGCACGCTGTGATTCCTTCACGGTCGAGACTGACGTGCATTACCCGACTGATGTCAGCCTGCTGTGGGACGCGCTACGCTGCCTGATCCGGGTGGTGGCGCGCGCCTGCCAGCAGCACAACATCAGCGGCTGGCGACAGAGCATGCATCTGACCATGAACGTGCGGAATCTGTTCAACCGGGTACGTTCGTGGCGGCAACGACAAGGCAAGCCAAAGCGGGTGCAGGCCTATTTGCGGCTGGCGCGGGATCTTTCGCAACGTGCCAGGGCGACGCTGGAGCAGCTGGCGGCAGCCGCTGCCGACGCGGATGTGCAGGAGGAAATCAAGTGTTATCTGGAACATACGGAGCGGCAGATTGACCAGATCAACCGGCGCATCCTGCAAGGCGAGATGATACCGCACGAGGAGAAAGTGTTTTCCATTTTTGAGCCACACACGCGTTGGTGCGCGAAGGGCAAGGCTGGCCGTGCGGTGGAGTTGGGGGTTCCGGTGAGTGTGGTGGAGAGTGAGCACCAGTTTATCCTGCACCACAAGATCCAGTGGGCGGAGCATGACGTGGAGGTAGCGCAACCGTTGGTGGCCCAGACGCAGGCACTGTATCCGAGTCTGGCGGGCTGCAGCTTCGACAAGGGGTATCACAGTCGGGCCAACCGGGAGCAGCTTGATACCATGCTCAAGGTCAATGCCTTGCCGCAGAAAGGGCGCCTGTCGAAGGCGGCTCTGTTGCGCGAGGCGGTCCCGGCATTCGTGGCGGCGCGACGGGCGCATGCGGCGGTCGAATCAGCCATCAATAACTTGGAGTGCCGGGGCTTGAACCGGGTGCGGGCGCACGGTGCGGACGGCTTCGAGCGCATGGTGGGGCTATCGGTGCTCTCCACCAACTTTCACCGGATCGGGCTGATCCTGCAACACAAGGAGCGCGAGCGGCTGAAGCTGCAGTGCTTGCGACGCGCCGCATAGCGTCAGCGAACTGCCTGGAAATCTCCAAGCACCCACCCTTGCAGTGGCACGGGAAGGCAGCGGTACCCGACCACAGTCCAAACTGCCATTGATTGCCGTCCGCTGTTGCCTGTCGTCAGCAGTTAAGGACAGATTCAGTGGGGATTTCCCACCCGCCAGGGAACTGCAAACTCGTCAAACAAAGCACCCCTGCCAAAAACGAGAGTTTTGTCACAGACACTAGGTAACACAATGATCCGGGCTGATGTGCAACACATACGAAATGACATGGAAGGCAAGTGGACCTGTGGAAGAACGAAGGAAGTTCATTGAAGATTGGTTAGCCGGGCGCGGCAGAGATGTCGCGGGGCTGTGCCGCAGCTATGGGATCAGCCGTAAGACGGGCCACAAATGGCTGGAGCGCTTCCGGCAAGACGGACTGGGCGCGTTGGAAGACCGCTCGCACGCTCGCCGGAGCCAGCCCCTTCTCCCCGACCCTTCCACGGCTTCCCTGAACGCTTACTACAAGAAACAGTCGCCAATGAGCGTGTAAGCCATTGACTATCGAGGGCTTAGAAAGTCAGCTCAGCGAGTTAGGGACAATTCACAGTAAACTACCGCTAGCAACGAAGATCGCTATATTTTTATGAAAGATGCCATACCAGGCACATCGTTTGTCCTGTTTCTTTTGTTCAGTGCCTCAGGCATCGCAAGCGGCGCCGTGAAGCCGACGTTGGAGTCATTCAAGACCGATGGCGCTCCATGTTACGACCGCTCAGGTCAACCCCAAACCTCTGTCGTGGATGCCCACCTGCACTTCCGTCCGTTTGGAGGCCCCGCGATCCCGTTCGAGGAAGTTATCTCTTACCTTGAAGAGACGGGAGTGCTATTCGTCAATATTTATGGCATTGGTCAGATGCTTCCGGTGGCGTCGTCTTGTACTTACTACCTGGACTGTCCTGGTACGCCGGTGAGATCCACGCTGAAGAACGATTTCGTCAATGCCGCCAACTACGTTATGCAGGCTCCGAAGGGCATCCACATGACGCTCTCGATGACCTTCCCGGACTTGTCGCGACCGGAGTCAATGCTTTCCAGCATGCAACTCCTGGAGGAAGAATATCCCGGCACATTCGCATGGATGGGAGAAATCAATCTGGTGAAACAGGCGTTGTTCAGCAACGGACATGCACCTGTTCCTAGAGGCAAAATCACAGAATGGGCTGCCTTCATGAAGGTACTAAGGGAACGGACCATCCCGCTCGCGATTCACGCGGATTTAGGTAACGACGAGGAACCGACTAGATACCTGCCCCTACTGAAGGAAGTGTTGCGTTTATATCCTGACAACAAGATCGTTTGGATGCATATGGGGCTGTCCAGGGAACTTGCAAACATGAACGTTGTGCGGCACATCCAAACGATGAAGTCGCTGTTGGATCGCTATCCGAATCTGATGTTGGATATTTCCTGGAGAGTGATCGACGACAGCTACTTCTCAAACCCGGACAAGCGGGTGTTATATGTTCCGTTCTTGAACGAATACTCTGAACGGGTCCTGCCCGGAACAGACTTTCTGGCTTCAAGGGACAAGGATATTGAAGTCTATCGAACAGAGCTGTACGTCACGAGCGGGATCAATCGTTACTTGAACGACAACGCCTTTCGGAACATTGCCCTGGGTCAAAACTACTTCCGGCTGCTGGGCCTGGATTACATGGCTCCGCAGGTGTGTGCAAATCAACAGCCATGATGCGGGAGATTCAGCTTGGGGGAGGCACCGTCAAGTTAATTAGTGTCTGGGAGAGAACCCCTTTTTGAGCGAGAAATGTGGGATGCCACCGACGCGGAGCCGCGGCATTTGAGCCGAACCCCAGGACTATTTCACCCTATCCGTAAGGCCCGGTGAACTGGAGGTTGTGACGAAAAGGACTGGTTTTCGTATCGGTTCGTTTATAGAGATGTACATGGTCCGTGTATTTGACAAGAGTTGTGTGGTGGTCGGTGAGGTGGAGGTTCCCTTGGTGACGCCCGGACGAGCGATGGCACTGTTGGCAAGGCTACGGTAGTCGGAAGCCAAGGATCTCAAAACAAACCACGTGAGCGCCTCCGTAGTGGCTGGAACGGACAGGGAAACCCTATAGGGCTTCGTTGCTGAACGGGTGGCCGATGGCGCGACGATCTAAACGGATGATCACGGCGGCTATCACGGCATGCCCTTTAAGTATGAGGCTGTGAAACACAGCGATAGCGAGCATGTTCGGGGTCTCAAGCGCACACCAACGGGGTTCAAAGCTTCAGGGCCATGCTCAAACACGGCTACCACGGCACCTACAACAATATGAGTGAGAAGCACTTGGACCGATATGTCAGCGAATTTTCCGGTCGCAACAATGATCGAATCGTCAACACCATCGACCAAATGGAAGCCATGGCGCGCAACATGGACGGGAAGAGGTTGCGGTATGGTGATTTGATCGGATGACGGCACAAAGGGGAAGCAAGAGTCGTCAAACTGTAAAAAAGTAACAATTGAAAGGCACAATGCATATAACCGATTGAATTGTTAAGTGAATTCCTGATTGTTTTCATCTCGCTAAGCCGATTTTTTTCGCTTCGGAACGTTGATCGTTTTCCTTCGGAATACGCAAAGATTAGTTGACGCCAGAACACACGGCTTTGGCAGATGGAATGGAAGGCCGGTTCCAATGTCACGACACGTCACGGTCCGCTGGCTCGCCGACATGATCGAGCATATCGAGAAACACTCGGCTGATGTGCTCGTCGGCCACGCCGTAGTGGACCTGCTTGCCGTGACGCTGGCCTCGCATCACCCGTGCGGCTCGCAGCAGGCGCAGATGATGGCTGACGAGTGACGAGGACAAGCCAAGCCGCTGCGCGATGTCGCCGACAGGCTTGGGTCCGGGCAGGCAAGTGAGGATTATGCTCAGGCGCGTAGGGTCACCCATCAGGCGAAACATCTCGGCCACCCGGCTCACACTCTCGGCGCCGAGGGACCCGAGTTGGGCAGGCTCCGGCTGTGTCACCCTGTCTGTCTGCCTCACACTATCTAACATATGAACACATGTTAACATATTTATATCAATGCACGACCATCACGACCACCGGAATGGCGCCTCCTTTCCTGCTCGAGACACCCAGGATGCCGGCCCGCCGAACGCCGACGCTCAGCGTCGGTTGCTGGGTGCCCTGTGCCTCACGGGCGGATTCATGGTGGTCGAGGCCATCGGCGGTGTGCTCTCCGGCTCGCTGGCGCTGCTCGCTGACGCCGGCCACATGCTGACCGACACGGCTGCTCTCGGGTTCGCGTGCATCGCCGTACTGGTGGCGAAGCGTCCTATCGACACGGAGCGCACTTACGGATATCACCGGTTCCCGGTGCTCGCCGCTCACGTCAACGCGATCACGCTGCTGTTGCTAGTCACCTGGATCGCGGTCGAGGCCGTTGCCCGCATCCGCCAACCGGTCGAAATACTGGAGGGGCCAATGCTCGCGGTGGCTGTGATCGGCCTCCTCGTCAACCTGGCCGCCTTCCGTATCTTGCACGGCGGTGAAACCGACAGCCTAAACGTCCGAGGGGCTCAATTGCACGTGCTCGGCGACCTCCTTGGATCGGTCGCAGCCATCGTCGCCGCGCTGACCATAATGGCGACCGGATGGACCCCGATAGACCCGATCCTATCGCTGCTCGTCGCCGTTCTGATTCTGAGGAGCGCAGTGTCACTCCTGCGCCAGTCCGGTCACGTCCTCATGGAGGGCCGTCCCGAGCATCTGGACGTGGCCGACGTTGTACGTACCATCACGGAGGCGGTTCCCGAGGTCAGCGCCGTGCATCATGTGCACATCTGGTCGCTGAGTCCCGACCGCCCCATGATGACCTTCCACGCCCGGGTCGACCGGAGCGCCGACCACGATCACGTGCTGGAGCGGGTCCTCGCTACACTGCGCGAGCGTTTCGGTATACGGCACGCAACCGTCCAGCTGGAGCACGAGCGCTGCGAGGTACCTCGGGAATGCGAATCGGATGTCGCGTAATGAGCAGGGATTGCATACCCGGAGAGGCCCTGCGCGGGCAAATCCGCAGTAGGCCATTCTATCGCCGGCCGTCGGTGCCGCGGTGATGACGGAAGACCAGCGCAGGTGCGTGGCTTACAACCCAATGTCCGCTCGTTTGATCTAGCCCGAGCTCGCCATTCGTAGATGTTGCAAGTCTGGAAGTGCTGGTACAGCGAGGGGATACAGTTCAGCCCGCAGGGTGTATGTCACTACAAAGTTGTTCCTGATCACCCAGCGGTACCAGCCACCGTTAGGAGGCACTGAGGCGGCGGCGGCGTGCGTGCCGCAACATACGCGAGCCGCGGGACGAGATCGGCCAGCTCGTAAAATCCACTCTGGCCGTCAGGGGGGACGGCCCGAGTGGATCTTCCCCTGCCTTACTGCCCAATTCTGGCGTCATCTCGAATTGGGATGCAGTTACTAGGGAATCAGGAATGAATTTAGTTAAAAAAAGGGTGACAAATCATGAGCAAGAATCAGGCGACGGAAAGGCCGAAAGTGCATGTCTCAAATCGCGGCGGCTTGTATGTAAACGCAGAAGAGGTTGTCAGCAGTGACGTGGGACAAAAAGTATGAAATGCCCTTGGGGCAGACGGCCCCACAGCAGTGCTCTCTTGGGTATGATTGGGGCGTTACCCACTGCGCCCCGAATGATCACATCCCTGTTGTCCCCTCGTTTCTTCGTTTGTTTCCTTGCGCTTGTCGCAGTGTTGCCTCTCACCGCCGAACAACGGTTCCGCATCCTTTTCGGTGGTGCCGACTCAGCGGTCGTTGATTGGAGCGGATCGCTATCCGCGACGTCCGGGTCGGCGTTGATTGTGACATCTCATCACTTCGGTCCGGGTGAAGCGTTCGATGAGTCTACCTGGAAATGCGGCAACCAGTGGGATGGAAAGCTCCAGATGGAGCCCAAGGACCAAGCCGCCTTTGCTCTGACACGCTGGAAGGGCGTTGTCGTGGATGTCGATGGCGGCGACGCGACCCGCATCTCGATCGAAACCGCACAGGGCAATGCGGAGTTCCGTGCAGGCCAGGTCCGGTATCACGAGCCGCTGAAGCGCCTCGACGGGCGTGTCCAGATTGAACGCGTGCCGAGGTCGGAGCGCATGTCGGAGAGCTTGGCGGACGATGACTACCCGGCCATCACCATTGGCCCGGATGGCCGCGTGTGGGTGGCGTGGATTGCCTTTGAGGACGGTGCGGACACGATTCAACTCCGATCCTCAGCCGATGGCGAAGCATGGGACGACGCCGTGACGCTCGCTCCAGCTGGCGAATACTATCAGGTCGCCTTGACTTCGACTCGGCTTGGAACCGTGACCGCCGTTGCGTCAATGATCCGCGATGGGCTGGTGCATCTCTACAAGGTGGAGTACTCGGCAGGCGGGGTGCCATCGGGCAGCGCGCTCACGCGCGGACCCGGTCCGGATACGTTTCCGCGAATGGCAGCCGCGCCGAACGGAGATGTCTACTTGGTCTACCAGTCCGGTGCGAACAGAAACACTGACATTTCCCTGATGGTCCGTCGCGGTGACACCTGGTCGGCACCGATCAAGGTCACCGATCATCCAGCCAACGACTGGGAGCCCTCGATCGCCCTGAACTCCCGTGGGGAAGCAGCTATTGCCTGGGACAGCTACCGGCATGGCAACTACGACATCTTCCTGCGCCGGTTTGTCAATGGAGGGCTCGGACCTCTGGAACGCATCACGGCAAGTGATGACTTTCAGGCACACGTAAGTCTGGTTTACGATCACAGAGACCGGCTTTGGATGGCCTGGGATAACGGCGGGTCGAACTGGGGCAAAGACCATTACGGCATCAATGGGATCCATCGAGGTGAGAGCGGACTCTACTTCCATCGCCAGGCACAGGTGAGACTGCTGGATCGCGGGCGCATCGCCAAGCCTGTACCGCCTATCGACCATCGTTTTCCGGCGAGCCCGATCACGGGGAGTTGGATGGCACTGGGCCTCGACAGTGCCCGACAGACCTACACCGAGTACCCAATACTGCAAGTCGATGGAAAGGGCCGTGTTTGGGCGATACTGCGGACCCGCACTCTCGGTCGCGCCAATCCGCCATCGGTGGCGGCGCGTTCGATCTTCCCATATTGGGACTACAAGGCCACGATGTTTGACGGCTATGGCTGGACGCCGCCGGTTTGGCTTCCCTTCTCGGATGGCCGCAACGAGCAACGTCCGGCTGTTGCGGTGGACGCATCGGGGAACCTGTGGGTCGTATCGCAAACAGACGGCAAAAGCTATCCGTCTGAGGCTGATCGATTCTGGCAGTACGACGTGTACGCCGGGAAGCTCGATCTCGCGAAGACTCCGGGCGGTCCAGTCGAAGACGAGTTCTTCGTGGCAACAGATGATCTCGTGGCACCCCAGATTGTCGATGATGCCCTTCCTGAGTTGACCACACCACTTTGGAAGACCTATCAGATGGAAGTAGGCGGCGAGAAATATCACGTGACATGGGGCGACCTGCACCGCCATACCGACTTGTCATTTGATGGCTACAGCGATGGCAGTCTCTACGACTGCTACCGATACGCTATCGACGCCGCGCAAATGGATTTCCTGGGGCCCTCTGAGCACGTGTTACCGGAGAAGGCTGATACCTCCTACATGTGGCGTATGGTGGACAAGGCCGTGGACATCTACAAGATCCCAGGTGTCTTTTATCCCTTGTTGAACTACGAGCGTACCGTTGCCTATCCGGACGGTCACCGCAACATTGTTTGGAATCGACGCGGTTACGATCCCATACGAATCAAACCAGGAGATCGCGAAAACGGCGTCGCCGAAGATGACATGTTGATGCTGTGGAAGGAATTGCTGGCGGGCGGACGACCGAAGGCGATCAGCATTCCCCACACGTCCGCTACACAGATGGGAACGGACTGGCGCTACAACGATGAGCAAGCCGAACGTCTGGTTGAAATGTTCCAGGGGAATCGCGACTCCTACGAATACCTGGGGGCACCCCGCAGCGCTACTGCGGAACGAATCGTAGTCGGAGGCTACATTACTTCGGGTGATATGAGGCCGAAGGGCTTCATTTGGAATGCGCTCGAGAAGGGCTACAAGATGGGTTTCATCGCGAGTTCAGACCATCGCTCGACACACATGTCCTACGCGGCCGTCTATACACCGGATCGTACTTACGGAGATATCTGGGACTCACTTCATGACCGGCGCACTTATGCGGCAACCGACTATATCATCGTCGATTTTCAGAGCGGTGGGCACGCGATGGGCGAGGAGTTCTCCGCAAACGCACCACCACGCTTCGATGTGAGAATCATCGGCACTGGTAAGATCAAGCAGATCGACGTGATCAAGGACAATACGTTCGCGTACACCGCGCATCCGGATGTGAGCGAGGTCACCTTTTCCTACGCGGACTCCGCTATAGAACAGGGCTCGCACTACTACTATGTGCGGGTGATTCAGGAAGACAACAATATGGCCTGGGGCAGCCCTATCTGGGTTGACTACAAGGGGAAGTGATCTGGAGACCACCGGCCAGACGGTCTTGAGTCAACAAGAATATAGAGAGGAGCGAACGTCATGTTCACGAGACGACAGAGTGCGATGAGGGCTGTTGCCCTGGTGGTGGTAGTAGCAGCTGGCATCCTGGCCGAGAGCCAGGAAACCGATCCGACTGATGGCAAGGCGGCGTGGCGGTTTGAGGAAATCGCCGACAGCGTCTTTTTTGCGACTGGAACCGGCGCGATGACGACGATGAGCAACTCGCTGGTAATCGTCAACGATGACCATGCGATGCTCGTCGACACGAGTGTATCGCCAGCTGCGGCGCGCAAGCTTGTCGCGGAGATCCAGTCGGAGGTGACCGAGAAGCCTATCCGGTACGTGTTCAACACCCACTTCCACTTCGATCACTCGCACGGGAACCAGATCTTCGGGGACGATGTCGAGATCATCGGCCACGAGTATGTTCGAGAGCAGCATCTCGCGAACGTGCTCGAGCAGCGAACCAACCGGACGTTTTCCGCAGCCGTTCCCGACCAGATTGAGCAACTGAAGGGGCAACTCGCTGCGGCGACCGATGCAACCGAGCGCACGCGACTCGAGACCGACTTGCGTGTGCGCGAAGCGCACTGGAATGCGATTCAGGAGACGAAGATCAAGCCGCCGAACGTCACCTACCGTGACAGGATGAAGGTCGTAAAGGGTGGTCGCGAAGTGCAATTGCACTTCCTCGGTCGCGGTCACACTGGTGGCGACACGATGGTGTTCCTCCCGGCCGATCGCATCGTCTTTACAGGTGACTTCTTCGTTGGGCGCCCGGGTGCGAACGGGTTGCCGTATATGGGCGACGGGTTCGTCAATGAATGGCCTTCCAGCCTCGACAGGCTCAAGGCGCTCGACTTTGACATCATGGTGCCAGGCCACGGCACACCCTTCCGAGAGCGAAAGCAGATCAACGACTTGCAGAGCTACCTGAGAGATCTATGGACGCAGGTGTCGAAGCTTCGTGCCGAGGGGCTTTTGGTGGATGAAGCGATCGGTCGAGTCGACTTGGGTGCGCACGAAGGGGTTTACGGTGCCCAGGCGAGACGGATCGATCCAAGGGCGGTTGTGCGGATCTACGAGGTGCTTCAGATTCAGCACCCGATGTGAGCCTGGAGATTTGGGGCTGCGAGTGCTCCTACAGCTTCAAATGGGCGCCAGCAAACCCGGAGCGGGTGCTGGAATCAACTCCAAAAATATACTGTGAGGAAGTGGCATGCGCGGCCATGGACCAATGGCGGCGGTCGGATCCGTGCGAGTGGCAGCATTTGCAACGCTGGCTGGCAGCAGCAGACCAGGGTGCGTTGTTGAGGCTAGTCCCGGTTTGCTGTGTGCCTGCGCTAGTGAGCCCGTCCTTGGTCCAGTGCATCCAGCGAGATATGCTCAACCTCAACCGCCTGCACCAGTTTGTTCAAGCTCGCGAGTTTGAACGCGCTCAGCATCCCCAGCATGGTGCGTTTTCCCTGGTTGTCTTCTGTGGGAACGGAAAAGATCAGGCCTACGGAGCTGAATGCAGCCTGATCGCAGCAGAGTAAGCTGCTTGAAGCAATTGATGCACTCTCTACCGACCTGAAAATCCTCAACTGCGGGACAAAGAAAGAGTGTGTTCTGCCCCCTGAATAGACGGTACGACCTCCCTGAACAGATCAAGAATCCACCGTGTCGGCACCGGTCACGCTTTCAGCCTGAAATAGTTGCCACGTTACGCGGAATTCTCGTGCTGCTTCAACCGCGACTGCAATCTAGCCGACCTTGCCCCCCGTCTCTTCACATCCTTCCGCGCACACTCCACCCATGCCTTACCGCTTCCTAGGATGTCCACGAACGTCCCATCGTCCCGGTTCCTGTAGAGCGCGTTCCAGCCCCGGCACGTCACGAAGGTAACTGCGTCGCCATCATTGTCGATATTCCCAGTCGTGGCACTCGATGCCCATCCCGGGCGCTCCAAGCCGACCGCCTTGGTAACTTCTTCAAACTTGCCGTCCTAGCCTGGATTTCTCACCAGAGGTAGAGAATAAGGCCGTGTTTCGTGGTATAATTGGTTTATTATGAACAACTTACCACATAGAAGGACGACGACCTTATGACTACAGAGTGTACCACGGAACGACTGGAATTCGAACGCTTTCGAAGGCAGCGTGTAGTCGGTCGGTTTGACGGCGGGGAGCTCGGGTCGGATGGCGGCGGGCTGCTGCTGCGGGAGCTGGCGCAGCGGACGGGGCTGTTCGGCCGGCTGAGCGCCTGTTTCCGGGATTACCGCGAGCCGCAGCGGACGCGGCATCCAGTGGAGGTGCTGGTGGCGGCGCGCGTGCTGGGGCTGGCGCTGGGCTACGAGGACTTGATCGATCACGACACGTTGCGCCAGAGCAAGCTCTGGTCGCTGCTATGCGGGGCGGTGGGACGGGGCCGGCGCAGGGCGAGCTGGGAGGCTTTGCCGCCGGGCAAGAGCACGCTGAACCGGATGGAGCTGACGGGGCCGGCGCTGGACGCCGGGGAACGCTACAAGAAGATCGTGGCGGACACCGCGCGACTGGATGCCCTGCTGGTGGACCTGTTCCTGGACTGGCACGGGGAGCAGCCGGAGCGGATCGTGCTGGACGTGGACGCGACGGACGATCCCCTGCACGGCCGCCAGGAAGGCCGCTTCTTCCATGGGTACTATCGCAGCTACTGTTACCTGCCGCTCTATATCTTCTGCGGCCAGCAGTTGCTGGGGGCGCGCCTGCGGACGGCGGACCGGGACGCGGCGGATGGCACGGTGGAGGAGCTGGAGCGCATCGTGGGGCGGATCCGGAAGCGCTGGCCCGGGGTCGAGATCTGGCTGCGCGGGGACAGCGGGTTCTGCCGCGACGAATTGCTGGCCTGGTGCGAGGCGCAGGGGGTGGAGTATGTGCTGGGAATCGCGCAGAACCCGCGCTTGAAACAGAGCCTGGCTCCGGAGATGGAGCGGGCCCGGCAGGAATGCGAGCGGACGGGGCAGGCGGCACGGGTGTTCAAGGACTTCCGCTACCGGACACTGGACAGCTGGAGCCGCGAGCGGCGCGTGATCGGCAAGGCGGAGCATTTGCCGCGGGGGGCCAACCCGCGCTTCGTGGTGACGTCGCTGGGGGCCGAGCGAATGGCGGCGCGCGCGCTCTACGAGGAGGTGTACTGCGCGCGGGGCGATATGGAGAACCGCATCAAGGAACAGCAGCTGGCGCTGTTCGCCGATCGCACCTCGGCGCAGACGATGCGGGCCAACCAGTTGCGCCTGTATTTCGCCTCGTTCGCCTACGCGCTGCTGGAGTTACTGCGGCGCTGGGGCCTGTCGGGCACGCGGCTGGCGCGGGCGCAATGCGGCACGATCCGCCTGAAGCTGCTCAAGGTCGGCGTGCGGATCCGGGTCAGCGTGCGGGCCGTGCGGCTGTCGTTCGACGAGGGCTTCCCTGAAGCGGGCCTCTTCGGGCAGGTGTTGGCCCGTCTCCAGAGCCTGCCCCTGCGCTGTTAGCAGCTGCACTCCAGCCATCGTCTCGAGCCCCGTCGGAGGTCGCCGGGGATCAGTGCGCCTGCAGGGCGGGTTGCAAGCGAAAACAAGCCCCAACAACCGCGGATCTGGCGACCCTTACCAGGCATCTGCCCGGATCCGACGCCCCACGCAACATTGCCAGGCTATCCATCCACCCCAAATGGACAAAACGCCTCCGAATCTAAGACTCGTGAGAAGGTCGGGCTAGCGATTGCGGATGCCCTAGGCGATTCTGAAGCAATGCATCGGACTCCACATCGTCTTGGCGTCTTGCTGCAACTGGCGGTTGCCTGCCTAGCCGTGATCGACATGTCGATTCGCGCCATTGTGATCGACGCTTCCCTTGCACATGTACGCTCAATCAACACATCGCACGAACATGTCGATTCCAGCCATAGAAATCAACATGTTTGCGGTACATGTCGATGCCGTCAACATATATGACTGCAGATTCATGATGTCAGAATGGACACATCCTGGGCAATGGGTTGATGGCCCCAGCGGACACTCTCGTGCCAGCAGCAACCTTGCGGTCCAGCCCATGGGGAGGCCATCGACCAGAGACAAGGTAATCTCAAGCGCGTGGTTCGGCCAAGTCGCCCGTCCTCCAGTCTCCTTACGGCTGGCGGCTCCCTACCTCACCACGATGAGCGTGTCTATTTGCAATCGCGGAATCGATATGTTGTTGGCTGATCGGGCAACCCCAGCCGCTACGGGGGACATGGAGTGGGAGTTCAGGATGACCGGAATCGGTGAGAGCGGGCTGCTCTCGACCGCCGGGGACGTGCTCATTACCGGAAACAGGGAAGGCTACCTGCTGGTGCTCGATTCCTTTCCCGGGAAGAATCTCGTCTTGATCAACCTAGGCGGAACGGTCGTAGTTTTACCGATCACTTTCACGGTGGGCGGCAAGCTACGGATTGCCATCGCGTCGGGCAACTCCATGTTCGTGTTTGGGTTACGTGACTAGTGGGGATCCCTTGCCCGTGTTCGGGTTGTTCCGGTGAACGTTGATCGATTCGATCCCGGGCTTTCCAAATAGTCTGCCCAAGCCGGCGGTAATGGTAGTGGTGATCCGGTTCCAGCACTCGCGGATATCACCTGTCGGCCCGCAATTGAGCCGAGGCCGGCGTCCAGAGCTTAGATCCCTGTACGCTGAGTTCCAATGGGAACGGATCAGGGGGTAGACAGAGTTCTGCGCCCGCAATCGCTAGAGTGGGTAGGGGCAGTGCGTCGTTAGGCGCTGGGCCCTCTTGAGGAACATGAACGATGACGAATACGACGATCAGGATCATTATTATTGCAGTGCTGTCGGTCACGATCTTGACAGCCGCCGAGACTTCCGTCTCGTTGAACCGAGCTATGGAGATCGTAAGTTCGGCTCGGAACGCGGTTTCATCGCTTCCAGTCCTAGCGGGTACCGAAGGATTCGACGTGGAAGCCTTCCGGCAGACGCTAAGGGATCTTAGAGGGGACACGCCGTATACGGCTTACTTGACAGCCCAGAATGTCGTGGACCTTGTTGGGGGTGCCAGCACCGCAGCCGAACAACTGGTGGCGTTCGACATTGGTTGGGCTGCGCTTGAGGTGAACTGGTTCTACGCGACACTGCTCGGTAACACCGACTCGGCAACCAGTCTTCTGGCCGAGAGCAGGTCACTGATCGGCCAGCAGAGCTGGTATTTGTCGAACATTCTCGAAGGAAGCCGTGTTGTATTCGCAAACTACTTCCCAAAGCCCGAGGCCAATGGATTAGCCATGGCCTTGAGGCGGAGCGCCGCTGACATCAACGTCGCAATGTACATTCCGGATGCGATCGATCCCGAGGGTTTCCTGCGTCAACGGCTACGGGGTGTCTTCAATCGGCTGACAAATTCAGCGGATTTCATTCGCGATGCAGGAGAGGCGTACACATACTCGTACTATTAGTGACAATGCTAATTCCGGCATTGACTGGCGCACCTACGATCGACTTCGAATTGGGATCCTAAGCTCTCTTCGAAGATCGGTCTAGCGGTTCCGGCCTAAACTCCGATTCCCTGGAAACTCAGCCTGGCAAGGATCGGGCTGTGCGTGACCCAAAGAGTCTCTCGACATACTCCGACGCTCGGTCGCATTAATTCCCCGAGCTGACCGCTAAGTACCGCCGCGCCCAGAATTGCCCCCCTAGAATTGCTTCCTCAGGTACGAGAACTCCTGAAGGAGCACTCGCGAACTGTTCCGCTGCAATCACTGCGTGGTGGTGTTGATATCCTGTTGCGGTCGGTAACTCAAGAACACGTAGAGGTGGTCGCGTGCCACTTTTCCCGAAACGATGTGCAATTCGTGCTCCATCGCGATCTGTTGGATCAGGTCGCGCACACGAATTGCCACCGGCCCGACCAGCACCCGCTTACGATGTTTCGGAATCCACATCGAATGCACCTTCGAATCGAACTTCGTGTGCGCTCCTACCCGTGTACTTCTGCACGCGACCAAACTACCACGCCCCTTGCTTCGCCTGAAAGCGAGGGGTTTCACCATCCCCAGAAGAGACACTAAACAGCTTGGTCAGATCCCCACGGATACACATCGGCCAGCCGCAAACGCAGCCCATCCCAGCTTCCGCCCCAGGCAGTGACCGGAAAGGAACGACAGATGCCGGACACGCCCTTGAGACTGGTTGCCACCAAGTGGATCGAAAATGCTCCCTTCTGGTAGCTCAGTTTGCTGGACTGCATCACTGTGCCATTGCGAACGCTGAAGTGCCCGTGGCAATCCCTGCAGCGGTACGGCATCGGCTTCCGGTTCTTAGCCGCGCTGTAGCGCACCGATGCGCAATCGGGGCAGCATATCCTCTCCAACCACCGCTGCAACTCGAACCACGCCTCCGCCGATTCGTTGGCTGGAAACAACGCAAGCAATTCGACCAGGCTCATGCCCTTGCGCTCGCAATGCCCGGGGTGTCTCTTGCTCATGGCTGGTTTACTGGATAATTCCCCGCTGGATAATCCCCTGCGGAATCAAGTGCGATCGGATATCCTAATGGGGATGAAGAGGCTGCTTCTTGCGATCGCAATCCTCGCCAAGCTGGCGGTAGCGGGTGACAACTGGCCCCAGTGGCGCGGTCCAAACCTCGACGGCACAAGTTCCGCGACCGGTCTGCCGATCACGTGGAGTACGACGGAGAACGTGATCTGGAAAACCAAGCTTCCAAGCTGGGCGGCAGCGACGCCCATCATTTGGGAAGATACCGTTTTTGTGACGTCTGCAGAGGAAGGCTCCAGCCTGAACCGTCCGAACTCGCGCCTGTTTGATAGCGGCGACAGCGCGCGGGATAGGCTCTACCTGATCGCGGTCGACCGCAAGACCGGCGCGGTTCGCTGGCAGCGATCGCTCGGGCAGGGAAATCGCATCGGGAACAAGCAGAACATGGCTTCGCCGTCGCCGGTCACGGACGGCAAGCACCTCTGGGTCGTGAACGGCAACGGCGAACTGCGGTGCTTTGATTTTGCCGGGAACCAAGTCTGGATGCGGGACATGCAGAAGGACTACGGCAAGTTTGGAGCCCAGTTCGGATACGCTTCGTCACCGCTACTCCATGAAGGCGTGCTGTACCTCCAGAACCTGCAAGGGTATTTCACCGATGACCCATCCTACGTTCTGGCGATTGACTCGGTGTCCGGCAAGACGATCTGGAGAGTCGATAGGCCAACCGATGCTCTGCACGAGTCACCCGATTCCTATTCGACGGCGACGCTGGCCAATGTCGACGGCGAATTCATCCTGATCGTTTCGGGCGCGGGCTACGTGACGGGCCACGACCTCAAGTCGGGCGAAGAGATTTGGCGCGCGGGCGGACTGAACCCAGGCAATGCGAGGAATTACCGGACGATCGCTTCGTCGCTCGTCGTAGATGATTTTGTGCTCGTGCCGTCCCGCAGACGGCCTTTCATTGCCTTCCGGACGGATGGCAAGGGTGACGTAACCGATTCCAAGAGAATCTGGTCTAGCGATTACGGACCGGACGTTCCGACCCCGACGAGCGACGGTGAACGGCTCTACATCATCGACGACCGCGGCATTGCGCTCGGCCTGAGGGTGCGTGATGGGAGCACGGTCTGGAATCGCTCGCGGATGGAGCCGGGGACGTACAGCGCCTCGCCGTTGCTGGCCGATGGAAAGATTTACGCCATCAGCGAAGACGGGACGACGACAGTCTTGAAGGCCGGGGACGAATTCGAAATCCTAGCCGTGAATCGACTTGATGAATACACTCTGGCATCGCCCGCCGAAGCCGGAAACCAGATCTTCATCCGAACTGCCGAGTATCTGTACTGCTTTGGGATCCAGTGACTTGGACAGGTGATCTCCCTGTCGAACCTCTGAGACGAGACCATCCAGCAACATTTTACCGCAGTCTTGGCACCGAGCGCCCGTGCCATCATCGCGCGCATAAGTGCTTACTTGGTGGTCTAGCTCACTGACGTGCGCTCGTACCAGGCCTTCTGGGGAGTTGCCACCGGCGCGCGCCTCTGGTTGCGGAATCACCGCTCCGCAAGGTTGGGCCAGTTGATCGAAACGACACTCTTCATTTCGATTCTCATGTGGGAAAAATCCCCCATTCACGAGGCCGCCTGACTCTTGGCGATAGCCACAGAACTCTTGACCTCTAGCAATGCAATTCTGATAAGTTCGGAGCTTCGGTAACGGGTGGGGAGGCGCGGCTAGGAAGCGAATTCGAAGACGAGTTGCAGGTCGGTTCCCGGGTAGTAGATCTTGCCCCTTTTGATACCATAATGGGCGGTATTGGTTGCTCTCCGGGCTCCCTCTGCTGCGCCTGCACCGCGCGGTCCAGAATGAAAATCCTAATTGCCGCTGGGCAGCCGCTGCCGTACCGGCCGCTGCGGTCCCGCAGACTCGATTCTGGCGCGAATCGGCTCAGGCGTGCCGTTGCAACCTGGGCGAATCGCGTCGACAGCAGCGATTTCGGCTCACGCACGCTCCGGTTTATCCGGATTCTGTCCACTTCACTGACGAAGATCGTTACCCCGCACCTGACCTGCGACCCGATACCGACGTCCTATCGAACTCAGATGGAGTTCATAGGGAATCAGGAAGTCCTTTAAATACTTCCAAAACTCAAGTGTGGAAGATGAGGATTACTCGGGAGCTCTCGTCAATCTTCGCACTCGGTATTGTCTTGCGTGGCAACTCCCCTTAGAAGACAAAGCGAATTCCGAAGCGTACCGAGACCGGATCCAGGAATCGGTCCTGCTGTAGGAAGCGTGGATCCTGGGTCGCGCCCTGGGAGGCTGCGATTGCCTGATAATCGTAGCCATTCAGGACTTGCGAGACGGGATCGCCAGGTTGCCACAAAGGAAGGGACTGGCGGTACAGACTCCGGAATGTCCGCAAGCCCGTCTTCTGGTTGAAGAGGTTGATGACGTTGAAGTTTATCTCAAACGATTTGTTTTCATCCGAGAAAGGGTAGAAACGCTGCACCAGGCAGAGGTCCGTCTGAGTCCAGGCCGGGTTTCTCCCGTCACTGCCGCGGTTGTTCACTATGACGTCCACGTGTTCCAGTTCGACTGTCCGGGTGATCGGCGTTCCGCTCATGGCGCGGAAGAAGCCACCGACTTCCATGTCCCACGGCGTGATGTATGCCCAATTGACCTTGAACTGGTTCGTTCTATCGGTGCTCAGAGGTCCATCGATCAAGTTACCACTGGAGTCGTAGTTGAGGAACCAGAGATCGAAATCACGATCAACATTCGGACTGAGGCGTCCGTTCTCGTCAGAGCTTCCCAGGCCGGAATACAGGCCGTGAAGCCTGGAATACACGTAGGCGACGTCCGCAAGCCAATTGTCGCGGAAGGACTTCCGCAAGCGGAGTTCGAAAGCGTTATACGTCCTTTTCGGTTTGGGTGTGGTCGGTAGACCCGCTTCTATGAACCTGTCGACCGAAAGGCCGGCCCCCGGGTTGGTGATGTAGTAAGCTTCACCGGCTGGGGTCTGGCGGCCAACATCCTCGATCGCCTCGTCAAGACTTTTTCGAGTGTACCGGAATGAAACGACATAGTCCGGCGCGGCCTCGTACTCGAGCCCTGCCACGATTCCCGTCATTCGCATGGGCTTCAGATCGGGGTCCAGGTCCTCGAACGACGGAATACGCCAGTTCCTTGTCTCGAGGAAAGTTCCTGGGTAATCCCCTTCGCCCGACAGCCCGCCGATCCTGGTCCAATCGAGTGTGGTGTCGTCCATCAGGTAGTAATGGCTCAACCATTTGAACCCGCCGAACGATCCCTGAGCCATCTCGAGCTTCATTGCGTCGTAGAACCGGCCCCAACTGCCAACGAGCTTGAGCTTCGCGTTACCAAGGACGTCATAGGCGAAGCCCACACGAGGCGCGACCTTGTCGGCGAAGTTCCACTTGAAAGCCGCACCGGAAAATTCCGGAAGATCGCTGAAGGATGGAATCTCTTCTCGCTCGAAGCGAAGCCCGAGATTCAGGGTGAGTGCGCCGTTTATCGTCCAGGCATCCTGAAAGAAGAGGGCATGCCGGTTCGTGCTGACGTTTGCCACGACGCCAAACGGCGCCCGCCGCTCGTAGTACCCACAGGGATCGTAGAGAGCGCCGTCTGGACCGGTACAGATGCTGGTACGGACAGTCCCGTCTACCATGTTGTATGGACGGGCGTAGTTGTACCGGATGTAGTCGAACTTGTACGCTTCGTTTATGTCGTGTGCGAGCCCGTTGAACTGCCAACCGAAGCGCAGGTTGTGCTGTTGGCCGACCGTGCTGGCCAGATAGCTCCCGCTCAGAGATATCGTGCTCTTTTTCTGGAAATCTTGCGAAGTGTTGAAGCTTGCAGCATGTCCGATAGAGGAGAAACCGCGGGGTCGGTACAAGGAGTTGTCCGGCGAGTATCCGATCAGTCCGGGCGATTGGGCGAAGCTGTGACGGACTTGGCTCGGGCCTAGGAGTTGCTCGGTTTGGATGGCGTTCAACCCCCACCGGGCATCCACTACCAAGGTCGGGGTTGGAGTGATCATCGCGGCTCCCGTAACCGTGTAGCCGGGGTGTTCAAACCCATCTTTCGTCCACTCAAAGGTCGGATTGGAGGTGCCGTCGCGACTAGGCAATCCGCCCTTCCACTTCGACCGGTCCGACACGAATGACGTCATCAGTCTGACTTTCGCAGTGGGCTGGAAATCAATCTTGGTGGTCGAGCTGCGCAACTGGTCCTTGTGTTTGAAATCGCCCGCTTCTCCGGATGTGAACCGGACAGAGCGCGTCCGATTTCGGACGCGCGGCAGGAGTGCCCCGAAGAACCAGGCGCGATCACGCCATATCGGGCCGCCTACGGTGAAGCCGTATTCGTTCGTAGTCTCATCGTCTTCTGCATCGAACACGTATTCGGACACGTCGACAGACTGGGTCGGATCAAGGCGCAGACGTTTGCTCGGTGCACCCGCCAGCATGCTTCCACTGCCATACCACAGAACGCTACCGTGAAAGTCGTTTGATCCGCTCTTGGTCTGGACGCTGAGCACGCCGCCCATCGCGCCGCCGAATTCCGCCTCGTAACCAGCGGTCTTCAACTGGAACTCCTGCACCGTTTCAACGCGCAGGTTCTGGTTGTTCAACCCGTTGTACATGCTCGTCGTATCGACACCGTCGACATAAAAGACGTTCTCCGCACCGGAGGACCCGTCGACGGATATTCCACGGACCACTCGCCCTCTGTGACTCACGTAACCCGTCTGGGCTTCGATGTTGACACTCGGTGTGAAGTGTGTGTAGTCGGTGAAGTCTCGACCGCCAGCGGCATTCGTAAGCCTCTCACCTGTATAAACCGATGCCGACTCGCTCTTGAACGTATCGATCGCCGCTGTACCGGCCTCGACGATGATCGTGTTGTCGATTTGACCGACCTCGAGGGCCATCTCAACTAAAAAACTCCGTCCAACCTGGACGACGACTTCTTCATTCACCGCAGTTTGGAATTCCGGGAAACGGACGATCACTGTGTAGTTTCCCGGTGGAAGGCTGCTATTGATGACCAACCCTTGATCATCGGAGACACCGAAGACCGGCCGGATCAACACCGCGCTGTTGAACTCGACTTCGGCTCCGGGTATTACGCTAGCAGTCTGGTCCGTTACGATGACACGGAGTCCGCCGACCTGCTGCTGCGCGACGACAGGAGCGCGTATTGCGACCAAGCAGGCAACCGCAAGCAGTAGAAGAGCCTTGCGCCATTTTCTCATCTTCTCAGGTTCTCCGGGTGAACGCTGAGACTTCAAGAACGGCTTCTACTGTTCAACCGAGGGACCAAGCAGAATCCGACCATCGGCCTCGCCCGCGCTATTCTAGCCCATGTTTGACGTGCGCCGTGGAAAGGCGCACGTCAAACATGGGCTAGGCGTCGGTATTAAACGGGAGCGGGACGGGCCTGACATCGGGTAGAGCCGCTGACTCAATGAGCGAACGATCCGGGGAGTTATTTGGGATGCCCGGTGATGCTCAGAATCCGATAGGTGGCGCCATGGATCTGGTAGTAGAAGCGGTAATGGTCGTTGACGCGGGCCTGCCATATATTCGCGGCTTCGTCGTGCTTCTTGGCCCGGAGCGAGGGATGCTGGAGGTTGGAAAGAAGAAAACCGAGTTGTTTGTCAAAACGCGCCTTAACACTTGCCGGAAGCTTTCCATACTGGCGGACAGAACGATTTGAAAACGCAACCTTCATTTGTCACGTTTGGTCGTCCGGCGAAGAGCCTTACTGGCTGCATCGGCAGTCTCGAACGGCCCGATGAAATGGCCCTTCTCGAAGTCTTCGAGACCCTCGGCAATGTCGCGATCGACAAGGCTTTTCGGTGTGAGTGTTATTCTCCCCTTCTCCACGGTGGCCTCAAGGATGTCGCCTACGGCAACACCCACCTGATCGCGCACGGAAGACGGCAGCGTCACCTGGTATTTACCCTTTACTTTGACTATTGGCACAGCAGATCCCCTTTGTTACACAGTTGGAAAGTCAGAAAGTCAAACCTTGTTCTCCAGTATAGCAGAAGACCCCTAAGAAAGCTCGAAGATGCGCGAGTGGGCCTAGTCGGTCACTTTGGCAAGCACCAACAGGTCGTTGCGACGGAAGCTGTGCGTGGTCTTCCATTCACCGCCGTCAGGCGAAGACTCATTGGCCATCCTGTGCAAAACGCGACGGACTCGTCGGTTTGTCGTCCCCGAAGGATTGCGCCCGATAGCGCGCTGCCGACGGCGATGATCCACCACCACATCGCCCGATGATTGCTCAGAACTCCAGCCGGAATCGAAACTGAGGTGGTGCAGGTTTTTCGGCCAGTGCGTCAAGGTATATTCCGCCCATGTCAGAGCGCACCGCTGAAGTTGTGGAGGCAACTCATGGTCAACCTCATCTTACAGGCCGGACCGTTCGATAGGAACAGGCGCGAGTAGGCATTGTGCACCGCCGGAGAGGCGGCCCAGGGAGCATGTTGGCAGCGAAGCGCCTGTCAATCGGTTGTTTCGACCACTTCGATTCTCGTCGCAGCGGTATCTTCCAGAAGCATCCTCGTCGAGGAAGCTCCTGGTTCGCATTCGACTTGCAAGATCACGCCCTCGTCCGGGAAATCCGGCACCGGTGCCCGGCGGCGCGAGCCGATCAGGCCGGCTTCCTTCAGCAGCATGAAAAAGATGCCGAATACGGCTCCAGCCATGGTCGTTTCGAATGTCACCACTGCGGTCGCCCAGCCTGAAACGATCGGCATCCCGCCCGTGACCAGCGGATAGTCGAGTTGGATCCAGAACATCAGCGCGGTAGCCCCCGTGCCGACTGCGATCGCGGAGAGAACGGCGCCCAGAGACATCCGGCTGCGTCGCGGCAGCAACGGCGACTCCGTCTCAACGGGGCGGCGAGAGTATAGTTCCATAGCGCGGTTCGACACTCCGGCACCCTGCAGCAACCCGACCGCCGCGGCCAGGTCTTCGGTGCGTTGGTACTCAGCGTGCAGGTATTCCATTGTCGTATTCCCAGATGGCTATGATCGGAAACGCCTTGACGAACAGCAGGTAGAGTAACACCATCGCGGCGAACGTCCCGGCGGTGATCGACAGCTCGACCCAGCTCGGCGCGTAGTCCCCCCACGCGGCCCGGAGATATGGCGTAGAGAGCGCAGGGACCACAATCAGGAATCGCTCGATCCACATGCCGATCAGGACGGCTCCGCTGCTGATCGCGATTGTAGGTATGCTGCGCAGCCTGGAGATACCGAGCAGCACGAACGGGATCACGAAGTTGCAGGTAACCATCGTCCAGAACAGGAATCCGTAGAATCCGTGCTCGCGGATATTGAAGACTCGAATCTCGTCCGGCAGGTTGCCGTACCAAGTGGTGAGGTGCTCGGAAAAGGTGAAATAGAGCCAGATCAGACTCATCAGGATCAACAGCTTCCCGAGATTCACGAAGTGTATCTCGCGAAGGTAATCCTCCAGGCGCATCAGCTTGCGCAGGGCGGCCATTACCAGCACGAGCGCAGCAATCCCGCTGAAGATCGCGCCAACAACGAAATACGGCGCGAAGATTGTGTTGTGCCAAGTCGGCGTGATCGCCATCGAGAAGTCGTAGGCCACCACCGAGTGCACCGACACCGCAATCGCCAGGATCACCATCGACATGAGTTTCATAGCCCGCTCGAGCGCTTGCCACTGCCGGTCCGAGCCTGTCCAGCCAAGCGACAGGAGCTTGTAGACCCTGCGCTTGGCCCCGGTACTGTGGCGCGCCAACTCGGCCAGGTCAGGGATCAGAGGAAGGTAGAGGTAAATCAAGCTGCCGGACAGATAGGTCAGGATCGCCGTCAAGTCCCAGAACAGCGGAGAGCGGAAATTCGGCCAGAGGAACCTTTCGTTCGGGTACGGGATCATCCAGTAGAAGAGCCACACCCGGCCGATATGGATCAGCGGAAACATGCCGCCGATCAGCAGGCAGAAGACCGTGATCGCTTCTGCGGCGCGTGTTACCGGCTTGCGCCAGGTCGCTCCCGTCAGACGCAGAATTGCCGAGATCAGCGTTCCAGCGTGCGAGATCCCGATCCAAAAGACGAAATTGACGATATAGAAGCCCCAATAGGTAGGTCGGCGGACCCCCGTGTGCCCGAATCCACCCAGGATTTGGTAGCCCCAGGCCAAGAAAGCCCAAGCCACGACGGCACCGCAAACCGCGACCGCCGCGATATAGCTCGCGCTCGCGCCGCGCATCCGGTCGAGCATGTCGTCCCGTATGTGCGCGGTGCTTTCCCCCGGGGCTTTGGCTAGAGCTTCCATGCCTTCCTTGGTTGCTTCGGCGTGACCGCGATGCATGTCGCAAGGAGCGGGTCTCTCGTCGAGTCCGCCGCGATTGCTATTCGTCCGATCATCACGGCAATGGCCTAATCGGCCTTCGACAGGTAGAACACGCGCGGCTTCGTTCCCAGCTCGGACAGCAGTTGCTCAGAGCGGCCGCTTGAGATCATCTTCGACACTTGGCTGTCCGGATCGCTCATATCGCCGAAGACCATCGCCTCGGCCGGACACGACCGGACGCAAGCCGGTTGCACGTCTCCGTCCGCGAGTTCCCGGTCCTCCGCGTCGGCGTCGAGTTTCGCGCGCTTGATCTTATGCGCGCAAAACGTGCATTTCTCCACGACTCCCGCCGGGCGGATGGAGACATCCGGGTTGAGTTGCAGGTCCAGCGGACCGTCCCACTCCGAGGCGAACCAATTGAAGAATCGGACGGTGTAGGGGCAGTTGTTGGCACAGTAGCGCGTTCCGATGCACCGGTTGTATACCTGGACGTTGAGCCCCTCGGCGTTCTGGTAGGTCGCGAACACCGGGCAAACCGGCTCGCACGGAGCGTCGTCGCAGTGCTGGCAAAGAACCGGCCGGTACTTGACCTTGATGTTCGGGAATTCCCCTTCGTAGTAGCGATCGATGCGAATCCATTGCTTGGACCTTCCCATGGCAGACTGCTCCGGCCCTGCGGTGGGGATATTGTTCTCGGACGAGCAGGCCAGCATGCAGGCTTCGCAGCCGGTGCAGCGATCGAGATCAATCGACATCGCCCACTGAGGCACTTTCCCAGCGCCTTCTTCGACTTGTTTCGTGGTTTCCTTCGCCATCTGTCCTCCTTCGCTTTATACCCTGTGCGGCAGCGCGTCGCGATCCTGTCGCGAGAACTGGATCAGCCGCCCCTCGCCGCTTGCCTTTTCGAGGGTTACCGGTGTCGGCCCCAGCGCGGAGGCCCCGGTAGCCCGATCCCGAAGATCGCCGACAACGGCCATCGGATTCGCGCCGTGTCCTGATGCGTAGCGCCCGTAGCTTTCATGCCCTTGGCCGAGCGCCATGGACACGACACCCGGGATGGCGGCTGGATTGACGTAAACGGGAGCTTCCAGCGAACCGTGAGCAGATTCGACTCGCACCATGTCTCCGTTCGTAACGCCGAGTTCTTGCGCCGTTCCCGGATCCAATTCCGCGGGTAGCCCCCACATCGCGCTAGAAGCAGGGTCGGGCAGTTCCTGCAGCCACGGACGGTTCGCACCGCTTCCGTTGCCGAACTGCACCGACGGGTACGCCTGGAACACCAGGCGGTCCCGACTGGAATCCATGGAAAATTCGCCCAGTCGCGGGGTCGAGCCGGGCTCACGCAGCAAGATCTCCCCTTGCCAGCCACCTCGGCGTAGGCTTTCGGCCACGAAGCCGCGTGAATCGGAATCGGCCGCATCCGATTCCAACGCAGCATGCAATTGCATGAGACCCGATTCCACGCTGAATTCTTCGTAGGGCTTGCCGACCCCGTCGGCCAAGGCAGCCAGTACGGCTTCGGTCGGGCGAGATTCGTGCAAGGGCGCTACGAATGCCGCAGTCGCTGCGACCGACGGCACGGGCGAGGCGTCAGGGACAGCCAGGATGGATCGCTCCAATGGATCGTGATCGGGCAGGATCAAGTCGGCAAACGCCGACGAGTCGTCCAGGAAGGGCGAGAAGCTGATTACGATCCCGGCAGCGGCCAGGGCGCTCTGGCTGGACGGGGAGCTGTACGCCGGATTGACTCCATCCAAGAAGACCAGTTCGGCTTCCGCCAGACGTACGGCCCAGTCGCCGGAAGTGGGTCGCGCGGATTCGAGCTCCATGCCCGAAACCGAGGCGGGCATTACGCCACCGGCCTTGTTGACGCTACCCAGCAACAGGTTCAGTGCGTTCGCCGCCGTCACGGCGTCGGCCGAATTCTCACGCACGATCGACGCTCCTGCCACCACAAGCGGTTTGGAGGCGGCCGCGAGATCAGTCGCCACTTCGCGCATCGCTTCGACAGGAATTCCCGAGGCAGCCGCAACCCAATCCGGATCCGTGTCGGCGAACACAGAGATGACGCTTGCCGGTGTCTTTTCCAACGTCGGCACAAGATTCTCGCGGACCAGTACCCGACCTATACCCAGCGCTAGAGCCAGCTCGCCGCCAGGCTGCACAGGAAGCCATCGGTCGGCGTTCCAGGCGGTCAGGGAAAATCGTGATTCCGCATGGACCAGCCGCCCGCGCAGTTCGCGGCGCCCCTGCCGCATATGCCCGTAGCGGCGCGCGTACATCACCGGAGAAACCCAGCCTCCCAAAAAATCGGCGCCGATCGACAGAACCATCGTGGCGTCCTGGATTTCGTAGACAGGAACGCCCTCCCAGCCGAAGGCGCGGTTCGCCCCCGCGATCTCGGCAGCGAAGTCACCGAACCCGATGGACCTGGCCGGAGGGGCACCGACGGTCTCCAGAAATCGCGCAGCATTCACCGCTCGCGAGCCAACGCGCGGCGGCGACAGGAAAAGTATTTTGCCCGGGTCCGAGGAAGTAGCGCGGGCCAAGGCATCGCCGGCCTCCTCCAGTGCGGCGTCCCAAGAGATCGGTTCGAATTCCCCCGAACCCCGCTTGCCAACACGCTTTAGCGGCTGCTGCAAGCGGTCCGGGTTATACAGCGACTGCAGTGCGGAATGGCCGCGGGCGCAAAGCCGTCCGCCGCTCACAGGGTCTTCGGGGTTCCCTTCGATCTTCTTGATCGCTGCAATCTTTTGGCGAAAGCGCTCTCCTTCGACCTCGATTTCTCGTTCGGACGCCATCACTCTGGCAACAGTGCCACATCCGGCTCCGCATTCCTGGCAGATGCTCGGGTGCCATTCCTCAACGCCCGGTACAATCTCCTCCTCCGGAACCAGCAGCGGGATGATCTCCTCGGCCTGCTTGCCGCATGCACCGGATATCACGCCGCCCGAAGCGGTGCCGACCAGCTTGAAGAAGTTGCGGCGGTCTATACTCACGCCGCCTCCGGCCGGATCTGTGGCATGCCAACCAGATCGCTGCTGCGAGTTCTCATCCTCTGATTCTCCGACATTCCCTAGAAATGGCACACCAGGCAGTCGTCGCTGGCGTTGTTCTCGCGGTGGCAAGTGATGCAAGTGCCCATCGTGTGACGCACGGCTTCGACCGCAACTGTCATTGTGGCCACATCGCCGTGACACTTTGAACACGCGATCTCGGCACGGGCGTGCGGGGCATGGCGGAATTGAACCGCCGCCTTCTGCTCGAATCCGTAGACGCGTACCCAAGACACCTCGTGTTTCCGGTCCCAGTACTCCGTCAGGCGAGCAACCTCAGGCAAATCCGTTCCGATGAATTGATGACAGAGCATGCACTTGCGAATAGAGGGAATGACAGCGGCGTCTTGCGAGACGGCTCCGGTGTGGCAGTCGACGCACTGCATGCGGGCCTTCTCGATGTGCACCTTGTGCGAGAAGCCGATCGGCTGTTGGGCAGCGGCGGAGACCGCCAGAAGTAAGAGCAGGGTTGCGAGCATGAACCTACCGGTGTCGCTAGCGGGCTAGACATGACTAGCATAACCCAACGCAGCAGCCCAGTCGGTCCTTGTCTTGCGGATTCAGAAATGAGCCCCCTGCTCTCGGCCGGCAAATGGACGACCGTCGCACTCTGGCCCGAACAAACAACAGTCTCAGGACCACAGGGCGTTGTGAACCGCGGGACCGCGGCCAGGACGCCTGGAACCGCGAACGTACCTCGGCTGTTCGGGATCCCCTTCCAGGTGGGCCTCCATTTCCGCGTTCAGCGCTCGCTCTGTGACCGCCTTCTTCAGGCCCTCAATCAACTTGCCGCTACGGAACACGTCCCGGTGGGTCCTCGCCCCCGAGTAACTCGTCCAACAGTTTGTCGCTGATGTGTGCTGTTTGCTTTGCCATATCTCGTCCTCCTTGTGGACTTCTATGGCTCTCGCGGTAGGGATGCGCGTTGCCGCGCACCCCCCGCTCAGATCCGGACGGGCACGTTAATGCATCCGGCTCCTACCTCCGATGTTGACGGCAAATCATCTGTCCGGCCAGTCGTGGAGCACTCGCAGCTCGGGCCACAGCGACTCGCAGAGCACGTCTAGGCGTTCCCAGGGGAAACGGTCTTTCTGCGACCTGCTTCGGAGGGTCGTCATCCACTCCCGCTTCAGGCGCTGCTCGAATCGCTTGAGATACGGGTAGCTCGTGGGCACCGCGAAGTAGTTGTACCACCCCTTCAGCACCATTCCCAGCCATCTTCCCGTCTCCACCACGTCTGCGTGCATGCGCCTGCGCAGTTGCTGCCGTATTGCCTTCAGGGTCCGACTTGGAGTGGCGATGATTTCGTGGACAGTGGGGATTGCGTGATAGGCAGGGGGGTGTTCGACTGAGAGGGCGGGGGCAAGGAGGCCCCAGTCGATGAGCAAACCAAGCCATGTGAAGGCCTATCCGAAGGAATTCCGGGAAAAGGTCGTGCAGTTGGTGCAAGGCGGGGATCGCAGTCAGCGGGAGGTGGCCGAGGAATTCGGGATCTCGACGGATTCGGTGCGGCGCTGGGTGCAGCAGGCGGAGCGCGACCAAGGCAGTCGGCAGGACGGCCTGCGCACGAGCGAGCGCGAGGAACTGAGCCGGCTGCGGCGGGAGAACCGGCAGCTGAAGATGGATCGGGAAATCCTGTCAAAGGCAGCGGCCTGGTTCGCTCGGGAGACCAATTCGACCCGGTAACGGTGTTCGAATTCGTAAGAGCGAATCAGGGTCGATATCGGATCGCCCGCATGTGCCGTTTGCTGGGGGTCTCCACCAGCGGGTATTACGCGTGGCGGGTGCGGTCGCCGAGTCGGCGGGCGCAGCAGAACAAGGAGTTGAGCCGCCGGATCGCGGCAATCCACGCCGAGTCGCGGCAGACCTACGGGGCGCGGCGGGTATGGGCGGAGCTGCGGGCACAGGGCGTGACGGTGTCGCGGCGGCGGGTGGCGCGGCTGATGCGGGCGCTGGGCTTGCAGGGGGTGACGCGGCGGAAGCGGCGTTGCACGACCCGCAGGGACCCGCAAGCGACCGTGGCGCCGGACCGGGTCCAGCGCCGTTTCGAGGCCTCGGAGCCGAACCGCTTGTGGGTAGCTGACATCACGTATGTGCCGACACTGGAAGGGTTTGTGTATCTGGCGACGGTGCTGGACGTGTTCAGCCGGAAGGTCGTGGGCTGGGCCATGAGCGCGCGACAGACGGTGGATCTGGTGCAGTCGGCGCTGGAGATGGCGGTCACGGCGCGGGCCGCGCAGGGCGTGGTATTGCATTCCGACCGCGGTAGCCAGTACACGGCGCTGGTGTTCACCCGGCAGTGCGCCGCAGCGGGCATCGAGCGCTCGATGGGGTCGGCGGGCGACTGTTTCGACAACGCCATGGCGGAGAGCCTCTTCGCCACGGTGGAATGCGAGTTGCTGCAGCGCGTTGAGTTCGCGACCCGCGCGGAGGCGGAACTCGAGATCTTCCGTTTCGTGGAAGGTTTCTACAACCGGAAACGCCGACATTCAGGGCTCGGCTATCTCTCGCCGGTGGAATTCGAGCAGGCCTGGCACACACAGCAGGCGGCGGCCTGACCCAGAGCCAGCCAAGGGCGCGGTGACAATAGCACCGGGCTGTTGCACTCTCCGTGTGTCTCGATCCCGTCTGGGAGGGCAGCGGGCGGGTAATAGTAACGGTAAGACGGTAGGATCCTACCATTGCCAGCGACCGTGCCTGGCCAGATTTGGCACAACCAGAGCCACCCGGGTCCGGTCCGGACGCCTACTTCGAGACTGCGGAGGAAAAAGCGAAGAGAGGGGATGATGAAGAGCTGAAGAGGATGTTTCCTTGACTTCTCCAGGCCCTCTACGCCATCATGGTGCCACCCTCTACGGAGTTGCTGCCCTCTGCTGCACCCTCAAGTGTCCACCACTTCGTAGCCACCCCAACTCATGCGTTTTGGAGTGTTCATCTTTTCCCATCTAGGCACGAAAAGATGAACACTCCACTCAAGCTTGCCAGGACCTTCCGGCAGGTTCGCCTGAACGGGCAACACCGTGAGGACCGGCACCAACATTCGTATCGCAGGGAAACACATCTAGTGGTGCATGCGTACGCGCCGCAGCCGAGACGCAGACTGCGACTACCTCTTGATCTGGGGCGAAGGCGGGGATCCCGGCGAGCTGCGTTGTGCGCTCTCGGTCCGATTGCTATCATTGCTCGGGAACGGTTCTCGGGCATTGCCGGAATGCGCTTTCCAAGACCGAGACCCGAAATGGAGGCACTATGCGTGATTTGAGCACCAGATCTATTCGGCGGACAGCGTGTCGAAATCTTGCCGCCTTTGTGGCATTCGTTGCCTCAGTCGGAGCCTATGAGTTTCCTGTTTCGCCCCCTCCCCGGAACGACATTAGCGTCGAAAACCGCGTCGCGATACAGATGCGCGACGGAGTGACCCTCTATGCTGACGTTTATCGGCCGACAGGGGAAGGCAAGTATCCCGTCATCGTCTCTCGCACTCCGTATTCGACGGAGCGCTCGCCGAGTGCATACGCCAGCGCGGTCTACTTTTCGCGCCGTGGCTATGTGTACGTCTTTCAGGACGTTCGTGGGCGGCATGAGTCCGAAGGCATATGGGAGCCGTTCCGTGACGACATCGAAGACGGTTACGACACCGTTGAGTGGGCCGCCGTGCAGCCCTGGTCGAATGGGAAGGTGGGCATGGAGGGCGGCTCCTACCTCGGTCATGTCCAGTGGCGTGCCGCGCAGGCTATGCCGCCGCACTTGGTGACGATATTCCCCCGTGTCGCATCGACTAGCATCTACCACGACTGGATAACAGTCAACGGTGGTTGGCGGTTGGCGTTCAACTTCGGTTGGGGTCCAGTACGCCAGGAATCGCGCATCATGCAGAATTCAGGCCCACATACGATGCTCGGCGGACCCGAGGGCATCAGCTACGACCGAGTGGTCTGGCACTTGCCGCTGAACGAGATGCAAGCTCAGGTCGGCCGCGACGCGCAATTCTACAAGGACTGGCTCGCCCACCCCGACTACGACGACTATTGGCGCGAACTGAACATCGAAGAGCACTTCGACAAGATTTCCGTGCCGGTCCACACCATGGGCGGGTTCTTCGACATCTTCGCCCAAGGCACTCTGCGCGGGTACTCGGGTGTCAGTCAGCGGGGTGCCACGGATGATGCGCGAAAAGGAAGTCACATGGTGATCGGGCCATGGGAACACGGCGTGTCGCGAACGGTTGGCGAGATGGACTGGGGCGAAACCGCTGTTGTAGACACCAACGCCCTGGCTCTCCGTTGGTTCGACTACTGGCTCCGAGGCATCGACAATGGCCTGCGAGACGAGCCACCGGTAAAGGTCTTCGTGATGGGCCGTAACGAGTGGCGCCATGAGAACGAGTACCCGCTTGCACGCACCAAATATACGCCGCTCTACCTCGATAGCGCAGGGAGGGCGAACGGCTCTCACGGTGCCGGGCTCCTCTCCTGGCGGAAGCCAGCCGGCGGATCGGAACCGGACAGGTACAGCTACGATCCAGGCAACCCCGTCCCCAGCCTCGGTGGAGCGAACTGCTGTGGTGTCGGCACACCCTCAGGCGCTAGGGACCAGAGGCCGATCGAGCACCGTTCCGATGTGCTCGTCTACACCACGGAGGTTCTTTCGGAACCGGTCGAGGTCGTCGGACCGGTGAAACTCGTGTTGCACGCGTCCTCGAGTGCTGTCGACACCGACTTCGTGGCGAAGCTGATCGACGTGTATACAGACGGCCGCTCGATTAACGTGGCTGAGGGCATCCTGCGAGCCCGCCATCGCAACGGCGTGGACAGGGAGGTCCCAATGGAGCCCGGTACTGCGTACGACATGGAGATTGATATGATTGGTACGGCGAACCTGTTCCAGAAGGGACACCGGATCCGGGTACACGTCACGAGCAGCCATTTCCCGCAGTTCGCACGAAATCTGAACAACGGCAAGCCATACGGCACGAGTAACGACGCCATCGTGGCGGAGCAAACGGTCTATCATTCAGCGGAGCGACCATCTCACATCGTTTTACCTGTGATCGGACCGTAGCCTGTAATTCGAGCTTGAAGTCTGTCTGGAACAGCGAGAATTCCTTGTCGCTGAGTTGCGACAAGTCCAGCCAGCCAGTGCAAGATCTCCCACACGGTTCGTGCGTTCAAATCTCGCCACGCTGCGGCTGACCTCACAATCCGCATGCCAAACGCCTCTGCCGCTGTGCAAGGTTGCCAGCCGAAGCCCCGGCCGGGATGTCCAGCGGTTGTGCATCCGTGCTCTTGAAGCGGCCGTCGGGACCGAAGTACACTCCGGCGAATTGAGTACCCGATCGTCATTCGCGATGAGAGCATTCGAGAACGCTCTCATCGAACCGCCCTGTCCGGGCGGTGTAACGAAGGTGGACACCGGCTGCGTAATGTAACTGCTGGTCAGGACGGGACTTGGCTAGAAGCCAACTTCATCGTGCAGTAGCGTGACGGGACTCGGGTCGAGCCGCCCGGAGCAGGCAGCCAGGCGCCGGGTCAGGCCGATGCGCTGGTCGACAGCCTGCAGCAGCAGGGCGTCACCATCGGAGGACATGCGGCCGCCGTCAAAGCGAGCGCGCACTTGGCGGCGGCCCTGATTGGCCAGATCGATTGTGATACAGTGTGTGCGCATGGGGTGTGTCTTTGGCTAGTTCCTAACTTGCTGAATACAAATAGGTTATCACAAATTCACACCTCATGTTCAGGCCCTTGGTGAGATATTGCGGCTAAGGGCTAGGTCTCGATCTAATCATCCTGGGGCCATTGCCGCTCAGCTTGATTGGAAGCGGCGAGTTCAAAATGGTATTGATAGTCGATGACCACTGGTCCAACTCGGTTACCGTAACCATCCTGTAGGGGCGATCTTGGCTTTGGAGAAAGGCTCGTTCCAATACTCTTGCGAACGGCATGGTATCACACGGTTTCTGCCGCATAGCAAGCCAGTCTCGGATGTCCAGGGAAGAAAACTCCGGGCTGGCGATGCCGGTACTGGATCGGAGCATCGCGTCCTAACCTGGCCTCTCTGTTCCCGTGCCTCGTTCAAACGATTTCATCCGGCCCCTGGTGACCAACTTTGCAATGTCCGGCTGGAACCCTCATCGGATCCAATGCTTTTCATGGCAACGCTCGCAGGCATCGATAATCTGGTCACCGACTTTCATGATGGCCTCGACATCGCGAGCTAGCGCAGCCTCCAGAGCTGCTTCCCCCGCATCGGCAAGCGCCTGCGAGGTCGCCAGCCAGACCTCCGAGTCCTCCGCCCTTTCGCCAATCATGAGCAGATTGCCAGATTCTGCAAGTATCACAGCATGATTCCGGACCGCGTCCCACCCGGCGTCGTCTTCGGGCACCTGCCGTGGGACGTTGAACAACGCGTTTGACGCGGGAACCATCATGGCTTGCATTAGCTGCGTGACCGTGGCAACAGGCCGCGGCACGGGTTGCTGGGTCAATGCCACGCTCACAAGGAGCAGAACGACCGCCCCACCAAGAACTCGAACTCTGATCCGTTTCATCTCCACTCCTCGAATTCGCCGTGGGCCAGTGTGATTCCCCACTGCTGGCGGTCGGGTAGTAAAAAGCATAACCCCTCCTCCATGCTCCGTCGCGCCGCTCCAGTTCTGATTCCGATGTGATCGGAACTGGTGTTCGTTTGCGACCAGAATACGCAACTGTGACGGCAAGCCCTGCGCCTGCACCCGGATTCATGAACTCGTGGAGAATTGGACAGGGTGCGGTACCGACTGCAATTCGGGTGGTAGCGGGAATTGGATATCCTCTTCCACCACTTCGACTTCGCGAACTGTAGAGAACCGAAATCCTGCAGGAGCGTCACTATGCGCTGTACGAGCGACTCCGGGGCTGAGGCTCCTGCACTGACAGCCACATGGCGGACACCGTCGAGCCAAGAGCGCTTGATTGCAGTCTCTTCGTCGATCAGATGGCCCGGGAGCCCTTGGCGCAGAACCCCCGAGGCTTCAGTAGCAGGACGGACTTGTCAGATGCAGGTGACATGAGAGGTCCTGGAAGAATTGTCAGTATAGACAATCGGCTCCGATTGGCTAGAATGTCGGGTGGATGGGAAAGGCGATCAACTCAGCGACTGGGAAACATGGTCTACCCAATCTGCGTGGCGCAACGACGATCCTGGGAGCGTGCTCGGCTTGTGCGGATGCCATTGAGGCCGGAAGCTTGGCCGCCGAGCCCTGCATACCGCAGGCCCGTTTCGGCCTGGCGCGCCGGAGCCCCGATCAACGGTGCTATGGAATCGGAGAGGAATTAGCCTGAGCGCGGGACAGTGGCCCCATGATCGTGGTTGACCTTTTCGTGCAAGAAGGCTGTGTACCCGAGGAACTGCGACCGGAGCTGGCTGCCACGCTCGAGGCGGCGGGCTTGGAGGTGTTGGGTGCCGGTGCTGGACCCGTGGAATTCCACTGGACAGTGATCCCTGAAGGCTTCGGATTTCGTGGCGGACGACCTTCGACGACATCGCTGGTGCGCTGCCGGATCCCTGACGGCTGCGACCCGGGTACCCGGGCTGATCTGCTGCGGTCGATTGGCGAAGCGTGGTGCCGCGTGATCAGTGCAAGCGAAGAGGAAGTTGTCGTGTCCGCCCGCGACTGGAGTTGGTCCGGCTAATATACCGGAGGATCGAGAGGCCAATCGCCCTCCGTTAGCACAGGCCCAAGGGACCCGCAACCGCCCGTAGCCCCCCATGTATGAACCTAATGGGCGCTGCGCACGTTGAGGAGTGTCGGTGCGGGATTCCCGCGACAGTCGTGAACCCGTGCTCGGGGGATCTACTGCTGGGCGTATCGCAGTTCGAGAGTTGATAATTCGCAGAGAGCAGCCTATAGGTAAAAGCAGATATGCAAGGTAGCGTTTCGCATGAAACCCACTCAACAGGCCCCGCCAGTTGTTCTTGACATGCCTCTCCTCATCGAGGGCAGTCCGAGCAACGAAGCCTAGCCGTACCTTGTTGGATGAGTTCATCGACATCAATTCCACTCCGTTGGGCGTAGATGTCGAAGAAGTTCCGGTCGGCGTGGAAGGGTTGTGCCAAGACTGGTGCCGAGTTGGTAGCTACTTCCGGGTAGCGATGCGGCGAGTGAGGGATCAGCCTCGCTGAGATCTTTGCCGAAACGCGAAGCATGCCAGGGATGCCGGGTCAAGAACCAGCCGAGCCGGCGAAGGACGAGCCCAAGGGTGCCACTCTGGCAGCTGAAGGGCCGACTCCTGGCAGTGGTCTGACCCGATGGCTTAACCCGGACACACCTCCGGAAGTCGTAGAGCTAATCCAACGTACCGAGCGAGGCATCGCCATGGCTCAGGTTGTTGAGCGATACGAGGGGCCACTCCCACCTGCATCGGAATTCGAAAGATACGAGCAAGCCGTTCCAGGCGCTGGCGATCGAATCCTGCGAAGTCTCCCATTCACTTCGCCGGCCTCGACTCTACCAGCTGAGTCATCGCCCGCCGGTAGTACTCCAAAGCCAAGCTCCTGCAGGTCACGTCCACCACGGGCTGATGCCGCATCGGCCCGGAGTCCTGCTGCGGCACCCACCACGTTTGGTGGCAACTGGCCGCCCAAGGGCACGGCGCTCGGTGTGGAAGCTGACGGGTCTTATGTTGTTACAAGGACGCTCGCAAACAGTGCATCTGTAATACAAGTAGGAGCCCCTTTGGGCGTGTTGCTACATTCCGCTTTGAATGCATGAGTATGGTAGTATGGCATTGTTATGGCAGCCGTGAAAGTCACGTTTTCTCTCAATGCCGAAACGGTAGGGATGCTGAATGACGCCGCGACACGCCTGTCGAAGCCGAAGAGCGAGGTAGTGCGAGATGCGATTCAGGACTACTATGCGCGAGTCGACCGTCTGAGCGAAGCCGAGCGGATCCGGATGCTTGCGGCCTTGGACAAGCTTGTGTCCGAGCCCTCGTCTCGGTCCGCTGAAGAGGTGGACCAGGAGATCCGTGAGATCCGTGAGAGTCGGCAGAGCGGAGGGCGTCGGACGCCGGTGGAATGATTTTGCTTGATACATCGGTCTTGATCGATGCGCTCACGGGCTCGAAGCGAGCGGCACCCGCATTGCGTACCACAATCGAACAAGGGGAACGAATACAGATCCCGTCGCTGGTGTTATTCGAATGGCGCTGCGGGCCACGCACGCCGCAGGAGTTGGCACATCAGGAGGCATTGTTCCCGTCGAACGAAGCCATTCCCTTCGGGTCGTCAGAGGCGATCCTAGCGGCTGACTTGTATCGTTGCAGCGGGCGGGCGAGATCGCGCGAAATCGACCTCGCGATAGCTGCGTGTGCGATTGTGCGCGGCGCGCGATTGTGGACTCAGAACGTCACCGACTTCAGCGACATTCCCGGCTTGACCAACTATACACCGGTCTGAAGGTCCCCCTTGCTTGGATTCTTTCGGTTCTTGGCACGGCTTTGCCACCCCTGAGATCCCAGAAACAATGTTGGCTCCCGCATGCAGCCGCCAACGAACGTTGAATCGTTGCGTCTATTGGCGTGGGCCATACAACCGTATAGTTTCAATGTTCCCAGTTCATGGTCGAAACCTGAGAGAACAGGGCCTCGCGACAGCCCATGAGCGCCGAGCGAGGCTGGCAACGAATCCCTCACACCGGTTGCAGCAGGAACCCCGCAGTCTCAGAGCCCGCTTGCAGTGCCTGCGTAATGTTCATGGCTGCTAACGAGCACAGCGGTTCTGACATTCAATCAACCTTGAAGAGCCGCCGGTCCTGGCGCCTTTCATAGCCGTGCGCGGATTGCTAAGGTATCAGTGGATATGTAGACTGTGCATTCCACCTCGTGTGCTAACCAGGGATCAGTATCGAGAGGAGCAAACGCCATGCCATTTTATCGTTGCCTGATTCCTGAGGGCTCTCTGTCGTACGATCAGCGCGAGAGGATTGCCGTCGCGTTTACCGATGTCCATTGCGGAATCTCAGCGGCTCCCCGGAGGTTCGTGCAGGTGGCGTTTATCGAGACGAGCGGCGTCGGCGAAATCGCGGATACTCACGGGTCCGGCGTCTTGCGGTACGACACGCCGTACTTCATCGCCGGGGGGAACCGCGCGGGCAGGTCTCCGGATATGAAGCGTCGCATCTTGGACGGCCTAATCGAGCGGTTCTCGGAGATCGCCGAGGTGCCGAGGAGTGAGATCAGCGGGCAAATCACCGAAGCCCCTGCATCCTGGACCATGGAGGCGGGGAAGATCCTTCCGGAGCCTGGATCCGAGCCTGCCGAGTGGTACCAATAACATGCTCTGGGTGTCCGCCCGTGGAATTGGTGCAGAAGAGTTGCGCACTCTGCTCTGGATACCCGAGTCGGTTCTGACTCGAGCAAATACCGGAGCTGTAGTGATCGGCCAATCGAGGATCCGGCTCCTGGTCCGAGGCGCATTCCCGTCCGGTCCACTCGGGAGACCGATTCGATTCCATCCGGATCTTCGAATTCGTAAGAGCGAACCAGGCGCGCTATCCGATCGCGTGACAGTGCCGGGTGCTGGGAGTCTCGACCAGCGGGTACTACGCGTGGGCCGACGACCTGCGGGGAGTGACCCGGCGGCGGGTGACAACTACCCGCCGGGACCCGCAGGCCACGGTAGCGGCCGACAAGGTGCGGCGGGAGTTCTGCGCCGAAGAGCCCAACCGGCTGTAGGTGGCGGACATCACGTATGTGCCGACAGCAGAAGGGTTTGTGTGCTTGGCCATGGTGCTGGACGTGTTCAGCCGCAAGGTCGTGGGGCAGCGAATCGGCCCGTCCTCGACCTGTCGGACATGAGACCACAAACGTGCCGGGGGGAAGGCCAAGCCAAGCTCAACGTCACGTCGGAGCTACAAATGTTCGGGCTCATCGTCACTGCTGAACCGTATTTTGCCGTGTGTGTGCCGAGCGATCTAGTCATCATAGAGAACGAGATCCGCAAGGGAACCAAAGGCCGTATTGCCATCATCGATACGAAATACGAGTTGGACAAGGGTAGTGTTGGTGGGGCAATGCGGTGCGATGGGGAGATCGAGCGGTGAGGCTGCCGCTTTCACTCCGCGAGCCTAAAAGCAGCTTGCTCAGAGCGGCATAGACGGCTTGTAGGTTCGATGTGCGCAGGTTAGTACCCTTTAAGCCGAGTATGCGATTGCAAGTAAAGGGGTTAGGCCAGATTCAAACAGTAAGGCTAGTGACTCGGGGTCGGGTCACTATTGCGCCTAGGTGATGTTCTTTTGACTGGCTTCCAGGCAGATCGAAGCGGTTGCAGTACGGACATGTCCTGCGTTCCCTCAGCTAGCGCAGTCCTCAACGCCTGAATGTTCTCTAGGGGGATTTCCTTGTCTGGGAAAATGGCCTTGTGGGTCTCAATCATCTGATCGACCGACTCAAGTGCCGATGTGTCCAAGAGATGTTTGATGTCTTGAATGTCCCGCTTTCGTCCGGCCCTGATCTTCATCGCCGCCAAGTAGTCTGGAGATGCCCCTGCAACAATAAGGTGTCGCGTCTCGAAAACGGTTTTGGCTCGCTTGTCGAAGGGTGGCAGGTGTTCCATAAATAAACGCATGCCGTTATTGAACCAATTCGGTTGCAGGTTGCGCTCCTTGGCCATTTCCTTCGCGATGGATAACACGGCCGCATGGCCATCAATAAAGAGCACATCCACATCGAAGGTGGTGCGACTGCTGCGGTGCGCTAAGATCATTGCCGCTCCCCCTGCAATATAGACACTGGCCCTCAATTTGCGCTTCGCGAGCCGACTGGATAACTCCCCGAGCTCGTCGATTAGCTTTTCTTGGTTGAACGGCTCAATGTTTTCCTCGATGCCGATGTCAGACGATTCGGATGGCATGTCTCTAGCGTATAACCCACTCCCATCTTTCGCCACCGCGGAAGTCGAGTTCCTTGGGGTCTGGAAACACGCCATGCCGTGCAAAAGCGGGCGGCGGGTATAGGAGCGATCGCGTGCGAATAATCGAGTTACTCGTTGTAACCCACGGCGTGTCGAGGAACAGTTCGGGCCGCTGCGTCCACTCAGGCGGCTCGAGATCGTGCAGCATCGCGATGTGTTCGACAACAGCCGCGAGATAGGCGTCCCACTCGGGCCAACCCGTTGATGGTGCCGGGCGCACAAGAGCCTTGCGGCGCAATTCCGGTGTGAGTTCGTGGAAACGACGCGGCAGATCGCCGATTAGCATGCGCTCGGCGATACCGTCCGAACGCGATTCCTCGCGAACGATCATGGGCGCGTAGTTGGCAACCTCGAAGTTAATTTCCATGACAACTCCAATGCCCTCATTCTAGACGGGAGCACCCCCTTAGTAAGAAGGTATCACTCTTTACATGATATTATTGCGAAGATGGTGATTGATATAGAACGGCTGCAGTCCAGGCGAGCCGAATTAGTTAAGAAGATTACTGAGGCCAGCCAGAGGTTGATGCAGAAGGGAGTTCTGTACGAGCAATACCGGCGTTGCGGTAAGTGCAAGCGATGTCGCGCAGATCCGCAGGCGCAGCCACACGGACCCTACTTGATACTGCATTACGTGGACAGCAACGGCTGGGCAACATCGCGTGCCGTGGCCCGCGACCAGGAGGCTACGGTTCGAGAGCAGATAGGGTGGCATCGGGATTTTGAGTACAGGTCTCGGGATCTACTTAAGATTGACCAACAGCTGCTCGAGGCTACCCATGCCGAAGCCAAGGCGGAACGGCAACGAAAGGCCAAGGCCAAGCGCGAACAGCTTAAGGTCTCAGGTTCGCTGTCGCGCTCGCGCTCGCGGAAGGAGTCGACATCGTAGGAGCAGCTTCTAATAGCGATCAGCGCTGCACGCCAATGGAGCGCTCGTTGATCTGACGCTGAGCCCATTCAGTTGCTTCCTGGGCGATCTTGACCGCCTCCAGATACCGTAATTATGCACTTGACACAAGATAGATTAGGTTGCATCATAACTTTAGATGATTGGAAACGCCTATCTTTGTAACTACTTCCGGCTCCTTGACGATCCGATCCATCTCCCGCTTTGTGCGCTTTCCGAAGATGCGCTCGATAACCTCTGTGTCGGAGCGCTCGGTGATGTTGCGCGGAAGGCGTCTCTTTCGTTTCGGTGGGTGACTCATGACTGACACAACCTCTCTCAATCTTATGCACCTGATGGATCGGTTCCAGACCGACGACAAGTGCCGTGACTACCTTGGAGGCACTCGCACCATTCAGCTCACCGGCATCCGGGTCTGCGACGGCGATTACGGATGGGCCAAGTATTAGCATGACCGCTCCTCTTTTTCGTATTGTGGCCAGATCGAGTAGACATCCTTGGATCTAAGCCTCAAGTCGTGGTATATGCCTTGGCTCTTCCATCGAACCTCGCCTTTCCCCCACGCAGTGACGGTTTTCACGGCTGGAGGTGAGGGGTTTGGATTGATCAAGCTGAAAACCGGACCAATTGCGGATTGACCCACTCTCGGCTCCAGTTTCTTGCAGAGCTTGCGACTGATCTTGTTGGCCTTTTTCGAGTCTGAATGAAGGGCTCCCCATATCCGCACCTTACCCACGGTCATGAACCCATGCAGGTCTCGAAAAGCCGCTCGTTAAGCATCATACTTCTGATCCCCCTAGGCGGTAGGACTCATTCGTGTTTATGATGTGCGTAATTGCTTCTCAAATAGTCATGTACTCCTTAATGCGATATTGACTTCGAGGGAACCTTACCTCGACGACTATCATCACGCACGCAAGTACGATTGCAAGGATGAGCCAGGTCGGATGTCCAAGCTCCCAAAATGGTTCTGTGAAGAATGCGAAGAACGTCAATACAATCCCCCAAACGAAATTCCTAACAACCAGCATCCTGCCACGCTACCAACCTTTCGGCCTTGTGTCAAGTATATAATTACGAAACGGATATATCAACGCGGTCGGCCAGAGGTTAGTGCCAGACGAAGTATCGTCCGACCTGACATTTGCGTTCCGCGTCTTGAACGATCCTGAGCCGAATGCGGCTGCCTTGGCCGATGGCCGCATTTTCATTACCTCCGGAATGCTTGCTCTTGCCGAGAACGAAGCACAGTTGGTGGTCGTACTCGGGCATGAGATCGCTCATGTGACGGAGGAACACCTGCTGCAAGCGCTCCGTCAACAGCGTTACGGCGCACTAGGGCGAACCAGTAGCATTCTTGGTTCTGTTGGGCGCATAGCGGGAGCGCTAGGTGGAGATTCCACTAGAGGTATCGCGGAGGCAGCAGGTGAATCCGTTGGTGTGCTCGGCGGAATACTATCCCTCAAGTACGGTCGCGAGCAGGAAAGAGAAGCCGACCTGATCGGTGTGGAGATCGCAATGGCGAACGGCTTCGATCCCCGGGAGGGAGCGGTGCTGTTCGAGAGGATGCACGAACTCTTCGGCTCTCCATCGCCGCCCATGGCGGCTTTGAGTAGCCATCCACGGTCAGACACCCGAGCAACAGGCATCAGAGAGGTAATCTCTGGCGATCTGAACGGCCGATTCACAACCATGCAGGCGGCTGGAGAACTCGCAACAGGAAGCGGAAGCTTCGACCGCGTCACTTCCGGACTTCGCCGGGATGCCAGCATCCAGCTCGCCGACCGCCTCGACCGCTACGACCTTGCGTTGCGCGGACTCGAATCAGCCCAAAAGTCTCGACCGACCGATCCGAGACTGCTTTGGGCAATGGGAAGAATCTATCGCCAAACCCGCCGAGGCGAGGATAGTCTTGACATAGCGAAAGAGTTTCTACTGAGATCAGCCGAGGTAGATCAGCGTCAGTTGTTTCCAGCCATTTATCGAGACTTGGCCTATCTCCATGCGACTGCGGCAAATGATTTCGAAGCAGCGGCGGAAAGCCTGCGAACGTACGTGGAGAAGTACATTCGCAAGCACGGATCTTACCCCGATGATCTCGAAGCCATCTACGATCATCTGGTCTTGTTCGGGGATGCCGAATGGGTAGCTCCCTCACCATCTACTGCGAGTGTGGGTCTGACAGTCCTTCAAAAACCATACATAGCTCCGGTATGGCGAACACCCGATGGCTCGACAACTTCGGACACAGACTGGATTCGGAACCTGATGGGATCAGGGGTTGGACAGGCAGCCAATCTCCAAGCTAACCAGTAATGCGCACTTGCTCATGGATGGTCTTAGGCACCGGGGTCATGATGGCGACCCTAGGGTGCAAGGCGACAGCTGGTTTCGGACGGTTTGCGAGCAGGCCAATCCCGCGGAGATTCTGCACAATAGGCCATAATAATGCACATTGAAGGGTGGATAACACACTGAGGGGCAAGGGGTTAAGCGGGGTTTGCCTAGGATGCTGCGTGAGGCACCCAACCCTGTCAGGACTACTCGCCATACTCGCAAAACTTGGTGTGCGACAACTGAATTCGGACAAGTGGTGCAGACTTTTAAGAGCGTTTAAACTGTTTTCAAATAAGGGTTTAGGGCGATTTCAAGAGGCCGTAGTGTCGTAACTTCACCTGACGAAGGTGGGGCCTGAAAATGTCCCATCTCAAAGCTAATGTCCCACCTTCAGGCTTGACGCTTCCATGGGTCAGCCCACTGGTCAGCCCAGTAACTCAGCCTGTTTGTCTGATTCGGCTAAGCCGTAGGCGAGCTGCCGTCCCTGAAGACGTTCGAGCGCCGCGCCCTGTCCGATATCCCGCCCGCCGTCCGCATCCTCAAGCGCGAGGGAGGGCAGGCCCTGGTGAAGACGTATCCGGCCCAGCGCCGCGACAAGAGCGGTATCCGGGCGGTGGAGATCGTCTGCGGAGACGGACTGAAATTTGACTCGACTTGGGTTGACTGGGGGGACGGCGAGGTCATCAACACCTCCACCGGCTGGTTCTGGCAGGACGTGCGCACGGGCTACATCATGGCCTACCGCCTGGCGCAGACCGAGACGATGGACCTGTTCCGCCTAGCCACCTACGACCTCACCGGGATCTGCCTGCCGCGGGTGGTCCAGGTTGACAACACGATGGTCGCCGCCTGCAAGGCGATGACGGGGGGTATGAAGGGGCGCAAGCGCGGCAAGGACCGTCCTGGCGACCCCGAGGGCCTGCTCAAGTCGATCGGGGTTGAGAGGATCCAGTGGACCAACCCCGACAAGGTCACGGGCAACCCGGGCGCCAAGCCCATCGAGCGCAGCTTTGGCATCGGCGGCATTCACAAGCTGGTGCGGACGAACTCGTGCTTCCACGGCCACGGCTACAGCAAGAAGACCGCGGTGACCCCGAACCGCCGCAGCGGCGAGATCTCCATCCAGGCCGCGCCGGGAGCGCTGGGCCGGCTCCGCTACTGGAGCCCGGAGCTGGCCCGGTACAAGGGCCGGCAACTGACGGCCCTGGAGGCCGCCACGCTGACCCCGAAGCGGGAAGGCGTGCAGCGGCCGGAGCCCGGCATGGTCGCGCCGAACTTCAACCAGCGGCTGAAGGTGGCCAGCGGGGCGGTGGCGGGTCCGACGCAAGCCGAAGCGGATCCGGCCGCGGGCCGGACGGAGGAGCGCAACAGCCGCTTCAACAAGGTGATTCTCAAAATGGGCGAGCGGTTCTTCAAGGAGCTAGCGGCGGAAGGACGGATCGATGCCTAAGACGCCGACCATTCACACGCTCGCCGGCGCGTTGGCGCGTTGGATCGCGATGTGCCGCGACAGCGAAGACTTCAGGGGCCGCTACGAGCGGCTGACCGGCCGGGAGTGGGACGCGGCCAAATTGAGCGGTTGGTACATGGCCGCGAAGGAGGAGCCGGAGATCCAGAAGTTTATCGACATGGCGATCCATGTCGGCAGGCGGGAGCTGGCGGAAGAGTTGCGGAGCGAGATCGAGGGCTTCTACGGGGAATATCTGATCGATCCGGCTCCGCCCCCGTCCGAGAAGCTGCGCCCGGTGCTGCTGGTGGACAACGCGAAGGGCTCCCCGCGGAGAGCGAAGGCTGCAGGCGGGGCGGGGAGCCGCAAGGGCTCCGCCGCCGGGCGGACCCCCGGAGGGAGTGACGCCGCATGAAAACGCTCTCTAAGCGCCTGAACCCCCCGGACCACCCCAAGCCCATTGAAAAATTCTTAAACGCGTTAAACGCCCTTTTGAAAGGAATTAAACGGGGTTTGAAAGCGTTGGCCGGGCGGCCCGGAATCCGGCCGCAAAAACCGATGAGGAGCCGGCGGAACCCTCCGGCGCGCTCCCCCTCGCGATTGCCGTCGCGGACAGATACCCGGCGGAAAGGAAGGAGAAACAGATGAACAAGAACACGATCCCAGGGGTCGGCTTCGAGCCGCCGCCGCATCCCGGAGCCCACGGCGCGGACCGCGGCCGCTTGGCCTCAGTGCTCCAGTTTTTCGGAGGATCTCGACGTGCCGTTCCATTACGCATTGCTGCACTACGATTGCGACGCCGAGAACATCCGGGAGCTCGTTACGGAACTGCGCTCCCTGCGGGAGAATCCCCCGCAACCACGGGCGGCGTCGCTGGCGGACGCGGCGGCGGAACCGAACCCGCTCGAGCGGACGCGCAAGGCTCTCAAGGACGGCGGCCTGACCCAGGCCCTGGCGGCTACCGAGATCGGCATCTCGGACTCCGCCCTGGACGCAGACGGTTCACGCCTGCCTCGAGCAGGTTGCGGGGGCCTGCGGGCTGCGGACCGTCGACTTCCGCTCGGCGCGCCTCGCGGCTGCGCTGACCGGTCGCCTTGCGGGCACCCGCGGGCTGCTGGTGGTGGACGAGGCGCAGCACCTCGGCGCCAAGGCCCTGGAGGGGCTGCGGTCCCTCAATGACGCGACCGGCACCGGTCTTGCCCTAGTCGGGAGCGACCTGCTTTACGAGCGGCTGACGGGCGGCCTCCGGGTCGCGGAGTTCGCCCAGTTATTCTCGAGGATCGGCAAGCGCGTGCGCCTGCCTGCGGCGACGTCGGAGGACGCGGACGCGCTGCTGGCCGCCTGGGGAGTCGAGGGGAAGGCGGAGCGCGAGTTGGCCCGCGGGATCGCGAATAAGCCGGGAGGGCTGCGGAGGCTGAGCCATACGTTCGGCCTGGCCTCGGTTTTCGCCGGAGACAAGGCCGTGTCGGCGGAGCACCTCCGCGCCGAGCTGGGCAAGATCCACATCGGCAAGAAGCAGCTGTTCGAAGACGACGGGGCCTACCGGGATATGCTCGAGGCGGTGGCCGGGGTCCGCTCGGCGGCGGTCCTGGACGAGGCCGGGCGGCGCAAGGTGCTGGAGCACATGCGGGCCTGCGGGGCCCAGTTCCGCCCCGCGCGGGACAAAGCGGCGGAGCGTCCGGTCGCGCCCCTCGAGTACGACAGGAAGCGGCGCGAGAAGCGGGCCGCCGGGGCGGCGTCTTGAACGCCGGCGGCCGAACCCGCCGCCGGGCGGAACCGCTTCCGGTTGATAGCGCCCGCGGGGGGACTCTTACATTGGAGAGCAGGCTTATGAGCGGGCCCCCGAAGTCCTGGACCGAGCTTTGCGACCTGCTCGGAGAGGCTGGAGCCCAGAAGATGGTCGACGGCTTCGGCGGTGAGGAGTTCTGTGTCCCCAGGAAATACGAACCCAACCACCTGGTCGCGCGACAGCTGGGAAGCGAGGCGTTCTCCGTGCTGGTCAGGTTCTGGGGCGGCTGCAGGATCTACGTCCCGACGATGGCCGCCGCACGGAGGGCCGTCCGCGACGAAGGGATCCGCCGCAAGAGGGCGCAGGGCGAGACTCTGAGGGGGATCGCCCGGAGCGGGGACCTGTCGGAACGGCAGGTCCGCAACATCCTGTCCCGGTATGCCGACGGGGGTTGATCTTGCCGCGGTCACCGACAAACTGTTTCAGCATTTCCACTTCTTTGTAGTCAATATGGTCTATCTTGTTAACGCTGAAGTAATCGACCGAAGCGCCAATATGCTGTCGGCACAACGATCATGTTCAGTACAGTGGAGCTAACCAGACCGCACAACACTACCATGGCAAGTGGAGCATGAGCCGCAACGATCATCTGGCCGGATCTGCAGGCCGGGCAGTCGCTTAGAGAGCGGCCGGTGAGGTGCTCGAAGCGGTCACGGTAGTCCGCCGCGGCAACAGCAGGTTCGGCCTCGGAGGCGCCGAGGAGCTTTCAGGCACAGGGGCAGCCGCTCGCACCGGCAGCGGGCGGCTAGGAACCCGAAGTAGCGTACGCGGAGGAATTGCAGCGCCAGGACATGGAGCAGGAAGCGACGCTGATTATTCCGCGCGCGGAAAACGAGGATCATGCCGCCACCAGCCACCAACCGCATTAGCGTACCAAACCATAGTGACGATCGCCGCTCTCCCACCGTGCGACTCTCCCAGCGCACACGGCCAGCGTGGAGCATCAGTTGAACAGCCGGCGAAGCCAGTCGATGAACTCTCCCGCGAGCGGTGCCGTCGCATCTAGGTCGCCGACGCCTATGGCCGAGCCTATCTTCCGCGGCTCGGCGCGTGCCGCCAACCAAGCGTGGACCTTAGCACGCAGGATCTTATTGGACGCAAACTTGCGTTCGGCCGCAGGGATGTTGTCTATGTACCGCCGTGCCCTTGGCCAGCCGGGGTCAGTGCCGGGTATCATGCGCTCAATGAAATCTTCAAGCTCGCCGCTAGATCCATTGTCAGGCATCAACCAGACACCCACGCGAGGTGCGCCCGGTACAATCGTACCGCCCGGCGCCATTCGTGGCGGAAGCGCAACGCTGGCCTGCGATAGTTGGTGCTCTATCTCCTGCCACCGCTGGGCGGGGGTGCTATTTGCATCCGTCACGATACCCAAGGCAACCCGGCCGGAAACTTTGATTTCGGGACGGATTGAGGACTTGAGACTTGGGAAGCCACCCTTGTCGAGGATGTGAAACGGCGGGACGTTTTGATGACGCTTACGGAGATGCATAACAACATGCTTGTCGTCGACACCCTCAACCAGGAGGACCCGACTTGGAGGCAGCTCTCCGGCCATGAGCCTACCTGACCTCGATATTCTGCTTTTCAACCGTGTCGAGGTCCTCCTCTGGGTACTCCATCGCTCGCACCCGATCACTGTATCGATCGAGTCGCAAGTACACCCCTTCAGCCTCCTGAATCTCATTTGCCGCCCGCGCGAAGCCCTTGACGCAATCGTTGCTATGGGTCGTTGCCAGTACCTGCACGTTGTGCTGTTGCGCGGCGCGCAGGACCATGCGCCAGAACTCCCGCTGAACGGAATAGTGGATGCCGTTCTCCGCTTCGTCGAGAAGCAGGAAGCCGTCGCGACTGTTCGCGAGGGCGAGGCCGGTGGCAAATAGCCGCGTGACGCCGTCGCCGAGGCTCTTCAACGGGACGGGACGGGGATGATCCCGCAGTTTCACGACCACGCGGCGGCCAAGCCTGCGGTAGCGTGGCTCTTCGTCGCCTACCACGGCGACACGCTCGATGCCGTCACGCGTCAGGCGCAGGGCTTGTAGCGAGAGGTCTTCCTCTTCGGTCAGGGCCACACTGTCCCAGTAGTGCGCGAGTTGATTGTTATTAGGCAAGCCCGGTCCCAGGGACTCACATTTGATGATCGGCCACTCTTTATCTTCGAGCCGCCCGCTGCGTAGGTCCCGGAACAGACGACGGCTTGACCAGTTAGTGCGCAGTTCATTGGATACGGGCATCCACGGCAGCAACCTCTTCTCGCTCCGGTATAGGACCTTGAGCACCTGCAAATCGGCCCCCTCTGAGAGTTCGGAAAAAAGCTCCGCCTGGTGGGGCGACCAGTCCTGCGGTGTAGACACCTCGATGCGGAGGTCGTCGTCGCCAGAGTTCGGGCCGATCGAGATGGGCTGCTCCCGCGTCGCGGTTCGGCCGTAAAAGAGGGTGGCGTAGTCTGGAGAGACCGCCACCTTATCGTCTTCGTCGATCGCAGGTGAGAATTCTTCACGCCTGTCCAGCAATTCGTGAAGCACACCCGGCCGGCCCCGCGCGGCATAGACGCGCACCGCTTCAAGGAACAGTCGTCTTCCCCACTCCGTTCCGGCCGCCGAGCAACGTGACGCGGCCCAATCGTCCGATAGAAAGGCGGTCGATTCCTCGGAAATTACTGATCAACAAATCCGGAAGATGCAGACCGTTTGTGTGTTCGTCGGGCATAGCTTGCCTGCACTCAGTATAAGATCAGTCCGAACTTGGCACCGTAGTTGCCCGTAAATCTAGTGGCATGCGCCCTACGCTCACCGACGGGTGCGGAACTCGGCATCGACCCCTATTGTAGTGCGTGGCTATAACGGGCCGTTCCCGTTACATGGCGGCAGAGTCGGGGCCACCAACCCCGAAGACGGCGCAAAACCCTCGCACAACGCTGTCACGACCCTTGCGATAGACTCCCGATCGTTACCATTCTGATCGGCTACCCGCGAGTTTCCACCGTCGACCAGAAACCCCATCTGGAGCTAAATGCGCTCCATGACGCCGACTGTGAGCAGATCTTCACGGACAAGGCGACAGGAGCCCGGAACGGTGCCATGCGACAACAGGATCTGGATGGCGTGGCCCCAGGGTTACAGCAATGCAGGCTACGATTCCAGCCGACGCTTCTCATGCTGCAGACGCACCCAGCTCGGATGCGGTGTTGTATTTCACTTTGTTTCGACAAAATTCTTCAGATTATTCCGATGCAAGGCCGAGGAATTTTGTGGATTAATTCACTACTGCAGGAAAGAGTTACAGTGGCGAGCTTGACTGAAACATACGGTTCTACAGGGCCTTTACCCGGCCTCAATTCTCTCCTGCAGTAGTGAACCAATTCGAACAACGACCGCACGAGTTCATGGAATAATTTGGTAAAATCCACTGAAACAAACTGAAAAACAACATGGCGGCCAGCTCTTGGCCCTTAGGGCAGCCGCCGAGGCGGTCACGGACCGGCAGAGAGTGTGGTCGAGAGATTACGAGCTTGTCTGGCACGCCCCGACGCCCCGACAGCCACCGGAAGCTCACCGTCTGGATGCTTCCGAATGACCTATCCGCCGCCGAGCGGGTCCGCCGGGTGCTGGCCCCAGACCCGATTCGCTGTAAGCTGGATGCATGGCGACCACGACAGACTTCTCCAGCTGGACGTGCGGCGCGTGCGGCCATTCCCAAACGTTCAGGGATGACCTCGGAGGCCTGCGGACGGCGTGCGGCGCGTGCGGCGCCACCGCGGAGGCTATGAGAAGGGACGCCGCCTGCAGTCAGGCCCCCCGCGACGCATGAAATAACGCTCCGGGCACTTGCTTCGCCTTGCCAACGCTGCCTACTCCGTGGCTCGCTGTTTGTTCAAATCGATCAGCTTTCAACTGTCGCGCTGTCAGAATCCTGTTGTCGCGTTACACCCTAGGCCGAAGTTCCGGAGGCCTTCAGAGAGCGTAATCCCCTGACTCTGCTGGGGTTCCAGCCCAAAAGGGCTCCAATTTCTGTAATTTGTGGTCACTAAATTGTTTTTTATGAATTGCTTGACTTGCTTGTTCTATGTTTTATAATAGATGTATGCCAAGCAGAGGCCACCCAGTTCATGTGGTTACTACTACCCGCCGCTACAAGGACCGCACCTACGCCACTCACCTGCTCCGCCGCTCCTTCCGCCGCGACGGCAAGGTCTGCAAGGAAACCGTCGGCAACCTCTCCCATCTCCCCGACTCCCTCGTCGACCTCATCCGCCGCGCCCTGCGCGGCGAAACCGTCCTGCCCGCCACCCAGTCCCTCAAGATCCTGCGCTCCCGCCCCCACGGCCACGTCGCCGCCGTCCTCGGCACCCTCCGCCGCCTCGGCCTCGACCGCCTGCTCGCCTCCCGCCCCTGCCGCCAGCGTGACCTCTGCCTCGCCCTGGTGGCCGCCCGCATCCTCGCCCCTGATTCCAAGCTCGCCACCGCCCGCCGCCTCGACACCCGCTCCGCCACCGCCACCCTCGGCGACTGCCTCGGCCTCGGCCCGGTCAGCGCCGACGACCTCTACGACGCCCTCGACTGGCTGCTCCCCCGCCAGGCCCGCATCGAGCAGGCCCTCGCCAAGCGCCACCTTGCCGGCACCACCCTGCTGCTGTACGACGTTAGCTCCAGCTACCTCACCGGCCGCCACTGCCCCCTCGGCCGCCGCGGCTACTCCCGCGACGGCAAGCGGGGCACCCTGCAGATCGTCTACGGCCTGCTCTGCAACGCCGCCGGCTGCCCGCTCGCCGTGCAGGTCTACGACGGCAATACCGCCGACCCCACGACCGTGCGAGACGTGATCGCCAAGGCCCGCCGCCGCTTCGGCCTCGAGCGGGTCGTGCTGGTCGGCGACCGCGGCATGCTCACTTCAGCCCGCATCGAGCAGGAGCTGCGCCCGGTCGAGGGGCTGGACTGGATCAGCGCCCTGCGCAACGACGCGGTGCGCCAGTTGGCGGCCGATGACGGCCCCCTGCAGCTGTCCCTGTTCGACCACCAGGACCTGGCCGAGATCAGCCATCCCGACTTCCCCGGCGAGCGCCTGCTGGCCTGCCTCAACCCGTTGCTGCAGGCCGAGCGGCGCCGCAAGCGCGAGGAGCTGCTACAGGCCACCGAGCGCGAGCTCGGCAAGGTCGCGGCCGCCACCGGCCGCGACAAGCAACCGCTGCGCGGGAAGGACCAGATCGGCCTGCGCACCGGCCGCGTGCTGAACCGCTTCAAGGTCGCCAAGCATTTCGACATCGAGATCACCGACCAGGCTTTGCGCTACCAGCGCCGGGAGGCCGCGATCGCGGCCGAGCAGCGCCTCGACGGCGTGTACGTGGTGCGCACCTCGGTGGGGGCGGAGCGGCTGGGGGCCGCGCAGGCGGTGCTGGCTTACAAGAGCCTGGCGCGCGTGGAGCGCGCCTTCCGCTGCCTCAAGACGGTCGACCTGCAGATCCGCCCGATCTACCACCGGCTGGGCCCGCGGGTGCGGGCGCATGTCTTCCTGTGCGTGCTGGCCTACTACGCGGAGTGGCACATGCGCCGGGACTGGGCTCCGCTGCTGTACGGCGAGGACGATCCGGCCGGGGCACAGGCGGCGCGGAGCTCGCCGGTCCAGCGGCGCGCAAGTCGCCGCGGGCGCGTGCCAAGGCGGCCCGCGGGCAGACGCCCGACGGGCACGTCGTGCATGATTTCCGAGGCCTGCTGGAGAACCTGGCGACGCTGACCAGGAATACCGTCAGGTCGCCGGCGAGCTGGCCACGTTCGAGCAACTCAGCGTTCCGACCGCGCTGCAGCGCAAGGCGTTTGAGCTGCTGCAAGTCGAGATCAAGACGTAGCCGGAAACCGCGATGTAGTCAGAAACGTCACAGCCGAATCTCTGGAACTCCCGCAGTGCAAAGCACTTATACGAGAAACCGCTCAGAACTTCGGCCTAGGGGCCGAACCATCGATTGAACTTAAGATCGGCGATAGCCCCGCGATGTCATCCGGGGCCTTGATTGAAACCGACCAAGAGTCCGTGCCGACCCTAGACCTAATGCTGGTTGATGCCCGTGCGGAAGTCGATCTGGATACGGTCAGCCTCATGCTCAACGGGAATCAGATTATCGGATTCGCGCGGAGAGGTAAGACACCTACGGGCTTGCGGTTGGTCGTGGATCGTGAGAGCGTGCGTCATCCCCACCTAGCCTTGGCTGAAGATAATCACCTGCAGTTCGCTGCCGCGGACATGGAAGGCAATCGCTATCGGGGCGAATTCGATCTCAGGATCTCAGACGATGTGGCGGGGATACGGTTGGTGGCAGCCGGGGTCTTGAGCCAACCTGTACTGCAAGAAGTAGCCAAGCCGAATGCTTCGGCTCCCACCATCAAGCTGCTGGCGGATCCCGAGGTTGTACCAGACGGGAATAGCTGGCAGCTAGTTTGCGGAAGTGCAAGACGACAGCGGAATCCAAGCGGTGGTCGTGCTGGTGAACTGGAAGGAATACGAGCGCGTTCAACTGAGGAACGGATTTCCATCTCGGCAACGGCAGGGACGCCGCAAGGCGGGCTTGCCAGGTAGCGTAACCGGCGACAGCCATTCGACTGATGCTGGACATTCCAGTACCGCTAGGAAAGCGTCTGAACTCAATTACGTTGAGAGCTACAAACTCACACGGTATCGAAGAATCGACGGTAGTTTCAATCTGGCGAGGCGACAGTAAGTGATTCGAACTATCCAAGTCGAATTCCATCAGTCGCCCGCGATCTCGCAAGCGATCTACTTGGCAAACTGCCAGCAACGGTTGGCCTATAACGAAGCAATGCGGCAATGCATTGCCGCTGACAAAGCCTGCCATTACTGAAAAGCGCACGCAACCCGAATGGGTTGTACGGTCAACTTACAGCTTGGAGACGAAACGATTCTCGTTTCGTTGGTCATGTCAACATCCACCGCGCCGGCGTTTCCGCCGCGCGTGATGCGTTCATCAAGTTCAAGAAGTCAAACTTCAAAAAGCGTCAGCAGTGTCTCCAGTGGGAACCCGCTATGGCGGCGGGCAAGGATAAGCCGCGACCGCTGAACCACCATCGCGATCCCGAGTCACTGCTGCGATCGAAGCGCAGTGCGTTGCGCGGCGGCATCAGCGTGTGCTCGCTGGTTCCGCCAAGATTGGCGAACGGCTTCGAGTTGAAACTACCTGGAATTGGGCTGATCGAACTCAAGCTCGGTCCCGACCAGATGTCGGGTCTCTGTGAAGATGGCATCATGCGCTCGTTCCAGCTTGTCGAAACCACGCAGAGTCGCACACGATGCACGGGTATCGATCAGCGCACTTACAAGCTGCACCTACAAATCCGGATCGCTAATCCGGGTGAACCGTACAACCCTGCTTTCAGAGGCATCGATATGGGCATTGCTCATACCCTGACGCTTGCCAGCGATGCTGGCGAGCAGGTCGAGTTTCACGACCCTCCCGCAGACTGCTTGCGATCCAAGGGGGATCGCATCGCACGGCTGCAAGCCGAGCGCAAGAACCGCAGGT
>CBDCYS010000060.1:0-410156 GCA_965224215.1 Bryobacterales bacterium
GCAGTGGTTCCAGTGTCCCTTGGAACTTCTCCCAGATCACGTCGATCTCGGCATTATTGGCGATGTCCCTGAGCGTGATGTGGGGCACGCGCTCATAGACGAACCCCTGCCGGATGTCGTTGTAGGTGAGCACGTCGGAGAATGCCTTCCGTGCGATCTCGGCTTCTTTGAGTTGTCCGTCACGGCTGTCGGAGAGCAGGTAGTAGGGATAGCGCGCTCCCATGATGCGGGCGCGGGCAAGCGCCAGCGCCACACGGGAGGTATCGATGGTGGTCCAGCGGCGGCCCCACTGCTCGGCGACGTAGGCGGTGGTGCCGGAACCGCAGGTGGGGTCCAAGACGAGGTCGACGAGGTCGGTGGTCATGAGGATACAGCGTTCTATTACTGACGAACTTGTCTGTACTACGTACATCAGACCGGTGCCAATCTGAAGAGATTCCCACCTATCGGTGATTGGCAGAACTGCAAAATCATTGATGAACCGCTTGTAACGGATCGTCTTCGCTCCGGCCGCGATCCTTCCGGCCATTGCCAACCTCTCAAGGTTTGTCGGTGTTGTTTTCCAATGGCTGCCTTCAGACGGATGATAGACACTTCCCTGAAAACCAAACGGCTGCTCAGTTGATGCTTGACCTGAGCTAATGAGGCTGGTATGCCGAAAAATTCGGCCTTCAGGGAGATCTGTGTGTCGCTCAAGTTCATCTCGTGAAAGCCGCCGCTCCGTTCCGTCGCGAAGCTCGATTTGGTCATATCGATCTGAAGAAACGTGACCGGCTATGCGTGTGTTGTAAAGTTGGCGGTATTTTACATTCCCCTTTGATCTTGCAAACCAGAGGGTAAAATCAACGGTGTTTGCAAGAAGGTTGCCAGCCAGACTCCCTGTTTTCTGAAATTGAATGATGGAAACGAAGTTCTCTTCCCCAAACACTTCATCCATCAGTGACCGCACCCGATGAATATTCTCGTCCCCAATCTGCACGAAGATCGAGCCGCTTTCCGTTAGCAGGTCCCGCGCCACGGTCAGCCGGTCACGCAGATACGTCAGATACGAGTGAATCCCATCCCGCCACGTGTCCCGGAATGCCTTCACCTGTTCCGGTTCTCGGGTGATGTGATCGGCCTTGCCATCCTTGACGTCGCGGCTGGTCGTGGACCACTGGAAGTTGGAGTTGAACTTGATGCCGTAGGGCGGATCGAGGTAGATGCACTGCACCTTGCCGCGCAGGCCCTCGCGTTCGGCAAGCGATGCCATCACCTGCAAGCTGTCGCCCAGGATCATGCGGTTGGACCAGTTCTGGTCGTGCTGGTAGAACTCGGTCCTGTCGACGCCTTCGGGGATACCGTTGAAGTCGGCGAAGAGGTTGGTCTGTGCTCCGGGGGCCTCCGCGTGTGCTTCTTTTGTCTGCCGAAGGAGATCGTCAATCAACACCTTCGGATGAACCTTTTCCTGAATGTAGAGCGGCGAAGCGTAGACAACGAGATCGCTCCAGTCTTGCTCATCCTTCCCACGCCAGACGAGTTGGGGGTCGAGGTCGGTGTTCCGTGGATACTTCACCGGCCAGTGGGCTGGCATCGTCTGGTCGAAGCACGGACTGATACTCGGCGGAGGGGATGTTCTTCCGCTTGGCCTCGTCATGCGTGATCGTTTCGACGGCCTTGCGAGTGCTGCGCCTCTTGGCCATAGCTAGCTACCCTCAGTCACCGGACGTACGGTCACGGTGGTGATCATCTTGTCGAACTTGCCTACGACCTTCGCCGCGAAGTCGGTTTCGATCTCGTAGACCTCGGTGAACTCGGCGAAGGTCCAGCGTCCATACGTCTTGAGATTATTCACGCCGGGCACCCAGTAGGTATCCATCGTGGATTTCTTTTCCTTCGCGTCCTCGCGCCGGTAACCCTTGATCTCGACGACCAGGTGCAGCAGATTGTCGGGGCCGTGGCCATCGTCTACCAGGACGATGAAATCGGGCAGATACTTCCGAAGCTGGGAGCCGTAACGATACGGCACTTCGAGGCCCAGGTTGTGGTTCTTCGTGTAGGCCACCACGTTCGGATGCGACTCGGCGACGCGGCAGAACTCGGCTTCCCAGTCGCTGTCGAGCACCACCCAGTTGACGTGGTCCTTGGGCGGTGGACCACTGGTGTCCCAGCGGTCCGCTCGGGACGTGTTGAATCTGACGTGGGCCGTGGAGCCAGTGGGATTGTAGGGGTCAAGTAGGGCTTTGATGGGGCGGTGGTCTTCCAGCGCGTTGGTGATGCCGGCGGTGATGCGGTTGCACGCCATGTCGGCCAGTTCCTGATACATCAGTTGGGCGGGATAAGTGCTGCCCTTGCAGACGAGACAGGTGTCGAGCCACTGCTTCGTGATGCGTTTGAGCTGGCCGAACAGATAGAGCTTCGGCTCTTCCCCTGGATCGCGCCATTTCGTGTAGAGCAGGCGCTTGGTGACGTGGAACAGCAGCGTGGACGGCCGCATGTCGCCTAGATGTTCCAGGTTCAGGTCCACGCCTTCGCCGATGATGCCCGCATTCCGTGTAATGGACGGGCCAACCAGATCGGGGCTGAGTTCGAGAATGGAATCGGCGCTGAAGGTGGCCGTGAGGCGCTCCTCGGGCAGTTCGACGCGGTAGCCTTCGACGCGAGGGAACTGGATTTCGAGGGCGTCTCGCTCCGGGCGCATGGCTTTGACCTGAACCGTCTCACGCGGCGGCTGCGGCGGGGCGAGAACGGGCTTGGCCGTGAAGTCGAAGGGAATGCCGAAGATGTCTGCGTATTCGACGTTGAAGAGATTTTCGTCATTGAGGTCGTAGGATTGGCGGCGCAGCGCACGTCCGATAACCTGTTCGCAGAGGAGCTGGGTACCAAAAGCGCGGATGCCGAGGACGTGGGTGACGGTGTTCGCATCCCAGCCTTCCGTCAGCATGGACACGGAGACGACACAGCGGATGGAGCCGCCGAGTTGTCCGTGCTTGCCCACGGTGTTCGTGACCTCACGCAGCAACTCCTGATCGCTGATGTTGTCCCCGGCACGGGCATCCCCGGTGCGTTCGATGATCTCGCGGCGGAAACGTGCAATCTCGTCGGCGGCCATGCCACGAAACTTGTCGTCGAGGGCGTCGCCGGCTTCTAGCTGCTCACTGTCTATCAGCAACGTGTTCGGACGCGCGAGTGGATTCCCTGTGGTTGCGTCGAAATTGCGGAAGAGAGCCAAGCGACCGTTTTCCAGTGTGGTGGTCCCGTCTTCGTTCTTTCGTTGAAAACCGGAGATGAAATCATAGACCAGCTTCGAGATGGCGGTGTTCTGGCAGACGATGATGAAGCAGGGTGGCACACGAATGCCCCCTGTCTCCCACAGTTTGAAGGTCTTCTCGTAATGCCCGTAGAGCGCCTCAAGAGCGGTTTGCAGTCGGGTAGGCAGTTTGAGGGGATCAAGCTCTCCGCCCTGGCCGCGCCCCTTCTTGGGCATCTCCTTGCGGATGTTCTCCCAGAGGTTGCGATAGACGGGCATTTCGTCGCCGGGGATGTTCTGGGCGACCGGGACGCGCGGCAGTTTCACGATGCCGCCCTCGATGGCGTCCATCAGCGAGAAGTCGCTCATCGTCCACGGGAAGAGCGTGCCCTCGGCATAGCCGGATCCGCGCAGGAAGAAGGGCGTGGCGGACAGGTCGATCACACGAGAGCGTCCGAGCTTACGATTCACGGCTTCGAGACCCGAGATCCAGAGTCGGGCCGCTTCGTTGTTCTTTTCGGCCTCCTTTCTGTCGTCGCCCTTCAGATGCGCATCGTCCGGCTCCGGTGGCTTCTCACGGTAGCAATGGTGTGCCTCGTCGTTGAGTACGAGGATGTTTTTGATACCCATCAGATCAGGCATGACACGCTGGAGCATCTGGCCTTCAGTTTCAGTGGTGTTCAGTTCGTCGCCGGTGCGGCCCTTGAGCAACGCGCGTCCGCCGGCGGACAGATCGATGTGCTCGCGTAACTTGAAGGCGTGGTAGTTGGTGATGACGATCTTGGCGCGGTTTACGTCGTCGAGCAGGTCGTGCGGCACGAGTTCGCGGCTGGCGTAGTAACTGTCCGGGTCGTTCGGCTGGAGGACGCGGAGCCGATCCTTGATGGTCAGGCCGGGGGCGACGACCAGAAAGCCTCGGGTGAAGTGTTTGCTGGCGGGATGGCGGATTGCGTTGACCGTTTGCCAGGCGATCAACATGGCCATGACAGTTGTCTTGCCAGCCCCGGTGGCCAGTTTCAGCGCGAGGCGCATCAATTCAGGATTGGCGTCCTTGTTAGCTCTTGCCAAATGGTCGAGCAATCGTTTGCCGCCCTTGAAGTGCGTCGCGACCTCGGTCAGCCAAATCGCGGTTTCGACGGCTTCCACCTGACAAAAGAATGGGCGGATGCTGCCGAACGGGTGGTGCCGCCAGTGCTGGAGCAGGCGCGCCGTTTCCGGGCTGACCTGCCACTGGGCGGGGTTAGGCAAGGCCCGCCACATATCCACGTTCTGGCGCACTTCATTGATGATGGAGGTCGGATCGTATTGCTGTTCCTTGGTGGAGAGTCCCTTCCCCTCGTCGAACACCATCTCGGCCTGCTGCCGGACCTGTTTCCGCTTCTTCGGCTTCGGAATCGGCGAGATGAACTCGGCGCGGCGACGGCGGTCCAAGACCTGCTGAGTCGGCTGCCCCTGGGAGTCCAGCTCCCAGTGCCGCTGTGGGCACTCGTAGGGCGAGTTCAGGATGGGGTGGTCGAAGAATGGGTTAGACAAGTTGATACACCCCCTGAACAAGACTCATGCCAACCAGTCCTCGAATGTCAAACTTTCGGTACTTATCCAATCCGCTACGGTCACTCACCGACTGCTTCGGGATGACGGCGATACTCCATGAGCGCCGACCGACCCAAAACCTCGACGATGCGCACTCGCATTTCCCGTCCGTCCGCATCCGTGAGACGCACATCCTCGCCGGGGACGAAATGAACCGGCTGTTGCCTACCCTCGTTAATGGCAATGTTGGAAGCGTAGAGGTAGGTCCGGTCCAGGGTATCGCGAATGGGATCCAGTCTCCCGGTCAACCCTGGCACATGACCGGTTCCCTCGGGGAAAATAACCGAGCCCCCTTGCGGTAGAAGTTTGAGTTCTACCACAAGCGCTCGCTGGCTTGGCGTCCACTCCCGTTCTAGGTGTGCGGTGTATCCGGCGGCGGCGGTGAACACCGTCATGGGAAGATGGGTTGAGTGCAAATCGACGGCGGCCTCACCGTGTTCGTCCGTGGTCACAAGTTTCCAGGTCTTGTTCGGAAATAGCGCAAGGACGCTGGTACCGGCAATTGGCCGACCGGCGGCGAAGACGGATATGATGTGGTCGGAGTCCGGCAAACTGGCCGCTCGCAGCATGCGCCAGGGTATCAGCCGCCCGTCCGCACGCTGTTGAAATTGATCGCCGCCGTAGGCGACTGCAACGTCACAGGGACGGGGTAGCTCACTAAAATGCCGCCGAACACGCTTTGCGCCATCGAAAAAGCTCGACGATGCGGTCGCGGCGGACTTCGCTTCGATCAGCGTGATGCGAGCCGGTTGCTCGATGACGAGGTCGATTTCGGCACCGTTGCTATCACGATAGAATGACAGACCGCCCGTCTCGCCCCGGTTGGTTCGGTGTTTCACGATCTCCGAGACGACCCAGGTTTCAAAGATCGAGCCGCGAAGTGGATGCGATCGAAGCTGCTCCGGCGTACGGATACCCAGAAGCCAACAGACCAGGCCGGTGTCGTAAAAGAACAGTTTCGGCATCTTCACGAGCCGCTTGCGCAGGTTTGCGTGAAACGCCGGCAGGCGGAAGACGATAAAGCTGGCCTCCAGAATGCTCATCCAGGCCTTTGCGCTCGGCTGTGAAATGGCGCAGTCGTTGGCCAGTGACGAGTAGTTGAGCAACTGCGCGGTACGGCCAGCGCAAAACTCGACGAACCGTTGGAATATCGTGAGGTCGCCGACATTGCTGATCGTTCGCACATCCCGCTCGAGATAGGTGGCAACATATGAGCGGAGCCAAACCACCGGATCGAGGTTGCGATCGAAGATGCGGGGGTACCCGCCGGCAAAAAGAGTCTCTTCGAGGCTCTTGGGGTGTCGGGCGAAGCGAGTGACCTCGCCACGGGTCAGCGGAAGCAAGTGATGCATCGCTGTCCGTCCGGCTAACGATTGGCTAACCGACTCCAACAAGGACAAGTTTTGCGAGCCGGTCAGAACCCAGCGCCCAGGCGACGGGTCGTCGTCGATGATGCCTTGCAGATACGAGAGCAGGTTGGGAACGCGTTGCACCTCGTCGATGATGGCACCTTTGGAGAATTGAGCCAGGAATGCCCGCGGATCTTCCGTCGCGAACGCGCGTACGTCTGGAGCCTCAAGCGTCACGTATGGATGCTGCGGAAACACGGCTCGGCATAACGTGGTCTTGCCGCTTTGCCGAGGCCCGGTGAGCGTAACGGCCGGTGATTGGGACGCCGCCCTCAACAGGTTCGGCGTGAGATCACGATCGATCATTATAAGTCAGAGTCTAACAGGGATGCTATGCTATTTCAAATACTCAACTTGGCTTATCATGTAATGACCTCCCATCGCCGGTTGCGCCTGAGAAATCGCTGGCGTCCAAGCGGACCTCGAATCAAAAGGACGTCGAGGTCTTTCCAAAGCGTTGACTGAATGTAAGACCCGGCCCGCAGCCGCGCAAGGATTTATTCAAGTCTATGAAAGCAGGCTGGTTGGGCGGGCACGGGGGGATCTCCTACTCTACTACATGTTAGGGAGCGATCCGGCATTATGGCCTGCCCGCGAGCGGTGGGAGGGGGAGTTGATCGCGCATGATAAGGATATTATCATTCATGGTTTGGGCGAACGCCGAAAGGAACCTTTCGGCCCTACCAGCCGCCTTGAGCCGCGGCCGAGCGGCGCTGTCACCCGCAGAGGGCCGTAGCGAAGCGTAGGAGCCGCGCCAGCGGCTTGACTCGCCCCTACCATGTTGTGAGACGCTCCAGTGCGTCGTCAATTCCGGGGCGTTCTTTGCGGGGAACGAGAGGACGAGCCGCCGAGAGCACCTGCCCTGGTGTTACGATGTTCTGACCCATAGGAACGGGCTAGCCTCGTAAGAGCAGGACGTGAAAGATTCCTCGTTCGCCTCCAGCACAAGGACACCTATCTCTGTAACCAGAAAGGAGCCGACCATGAAAAAACCGTAATTATCTACTTGACGCAAGGGTGGGTGCCGTGGTAGCCTCGCTTTTATGCTATCGCCATCCGCTAGGCAGAAAATTGCCAATGAGGCTATCAACTTTATACTTCAGGCTTTCTACGCTGGCGTGGTGTACTCCGTGTTAGCAGCAGGTGGAACAATATACGCTTGGATTACCGGAGCGGATCAGCAATGGGTTTTTTTGGGCCTAGGTGCGCTCGGAACCCTGTTTCTTGTCTTGGTGACCACTGGTGTCGTCGTTTGGCAACGCTCCAAATCAAAGCCGCTACAGACGGTTGGTCGTAAGGGATATTTGGATTTCAGAAAGGACGCGGAGGCTGCAATTCACCAACTACAAGTGGACATCCCCAAGATTACGGCAATAAATCAGCGGATGGGCGAGATCGCGTCGAATGCTTCAAAACGTCCAGATACATCCTCGCACCGCGCGATCCACGCAGGAGTCGTAAAGGTATCAAAAAAGATCAATCGGCAGGCGAGCATTATGAGGATTCGCTCGGGTCCCGTAAAGCGCAACGTTGACCTACTCATCGAAAGCATAACCGGATGGTCTGATTGGGTCCGGAAGCGGCAGGGACCAGATGAAATTCAGTCGCTTCTCCCACTGATCCGATCTATTGGGGCTCCGCTTCAACAGACTATTTCTAGTCTAGAATCGTTTCAGGCGAGTCTACAGGTGAACATTCGAGAGATGAGTCAGGAGATGGATTTGGCTGGAGGGGCATTTCACAGTGAAATGGACGCGGTTCTCAAGCGGATAAAGCAGCTCCGTGCGTGCTGTCAGCAGCAGATTTCCCTATTAGATCCTTATACTTCAGGGAGTCCGAGTTAATGAGCCGCAGCAGGGTGTCCCGAAACAAATACGGATTGTTCCGATTGTCGAACCGAAACTCGAACTCATCAAGGTAGGCAGGAAGATGCTTCACGCTGACTTTATGATAGGCACCGACAACAGACCGCTTGAAGAGCGAGAACGCGCCCTCGATCGAGTTCGTGTGGACATCGCCGCGAACCCACTCGTCAGCGGAATGGTTTACGCTCTCGTGCTTGGTTTTCTCATCGCCAATGCCTTTGTAGGCTTCGTAGTCGTCGGTATAGATGTTCTCGGCATCCGGGGCGTGCTCCTCAATGAATCCGTGAAGCGTTTCGCGATTGCGCCGCTTGCCGACCGTCAGCCGGATATTGCCATCGCGTTCGATAGCCCCGAGAACCATCGTTTTGTTCCCCGTGTATCCCCGGCCCATGCCCTTGGCCTTACCGCCGACCCAGGTCTCATCGACTTCGACGGTGCCTTCAAGGGGCTCGGTGTCGGCGTCCTTCATGGCGGCTCGGATACGATGGCAGAGATACCAAGCGGTCTTGTAGGCTACTTTCAGGGTGCGCTTGAGTTGGTTGGCCGAAATCCCTTTGCGGGATTCGCACATCAGGTAGATGGCCGCGAACCACTTGGGAAGCGGCAAGTGAGAATCATGGAAGATTGTCCCGGCGGTAACGGAGAACTGGTACCGGCATGAGTCGCAATCGAACTGTCCGCGCTTGTGGATTCGAGAGATCTTCTCGTTTTCGCATCGTGGGCACTGTATACCCTTGGGCCAGCGTAAGCCCTCAAGGTAGGAGCGGCATTTCTCTTCAGAGTGGAACCGGTCCATTAGCGTCATCAAATCGATATTTGCGGTGGAAGCCATAGCTATGACCAGAAAGAAACCAGAGAAGGATCTAACGACCGACGAAGCGATGCGGAGGATCTTCCCGAAGAAGGTACGCGAAGAACTTCACCGAGTAGCGCACGAGAAGGACGACAAAGAACTGAAAGGAAAGAAGACAACCCGATCACAAGAATAGTATACTATGGTTATGACCTTGTGTCAAGTAGATAATTACGGAAGGATCGACGGTCGCGCAGCTTGCCAAGGCGGGTCCCCTGCCCCTCAAGGACACCTCGGATTACGTCTGCCAGGCGCTCTCCGGCTTGGTCTACGCGCATGCCAACGGTGTCGTTCATCGCGACATCTCCCCTTCCAGCATGATCGTTACTGAAGAGAACCGGCTAAAGCTGAAAGACTTCGGTCTTGCCAAAATGTACGCCGACCCCAGCCTGACGCAGGCCGGAACCATGGTCGGGTCGGTGGACTATGCCTCACCGGAACAAGTGAAGGGCACTACGACCCTCGACGAGCGGACCGACATTTACTCCATGGGCGTCATTCTCTACGAGCTGGCTACGGGACAGAAACCGTTTTCATCAACAAGCCAGTTCGAGGTCATGCAGGCGCATGTCGAGAAAAACGCCATGCCGCCGGTCGAACTCAACCCGGAACTATCGAACAAGCTCAACAATATCATCCTGCGCGCCCTCGCAAAATCCCCTGCCGAGCGGTTCCAGTCGGCGATGAAATTCCGTGCAGCCTTGCAGGATGCCGCTCTAACCGGGCAAGAGGAGCGATCCGAGCGGAAACGGCCGGCAGTCCGCAAGTCCCCTGCGTCTGAAACAGAGCTAGCGGAGACGCCCTTGGCCAAACCGAGACATCGCCCGGTCGCGGCACGCGGAGTTACCGAAAGGCCGGTGCCGGCGATTGCCCAATCAACGACAAGGGTCTCTCAACTCAGGAAGGTTGGGGGCCAGAATTCTCCCCAGAAGTTGCCTGAACTCTCCGCCGAGCCATTTGGAGGCGAGGACCATCCATCCAAAGACCCAGACATCTTCCTCGTCGGGGCCCTCACATTCATTGGCGTAGCACTGCTCTTCTTCGCGTTCTTGACGCTGGTGGACTGAACCGCCCTGGGGCTGGTCCGCGACCCGATCACACGTCGCAGATAGTTGCCGCCTGGCGCAAAGACGCCATCGGGTCCCGAACGGGAATAAACTCCTGCGCCAAATAACCGTCGAAGCCGAGATCCACAATGGCCTCGCAGATCGCTTTGTAGTTCAGCTCTTGGGTCTCATCGATTTCGTTTCGGCCAGGATTGCCGCCGGTGTGAAAATGGCCGATGTATTGGAAGTTGTCGCGAATCGTGCGGATCACGTCTCCTTCCATGATTTGCATGTGGTAGATGTCGTAGAGCAACTTAACGCGGCTTGATTCGACACGCTTCATCAACTCGACGCCCCAGGGGGTTGTGTCGCACTGGTAATCGGGGTGGTTGACTTTGCTGTTGAGCAGCTCCATTAGAATCGTTACCCCGACGTCCTCGGCTTGAGCCTTGACCTTGTTGAGCAGCAGGGCGCAATTTTCCCAAGCTTCTTCGTCGGGGATATCGCGCCGGTTACCTGAAAAGCAGATCAGGTTGGGCACGCCGTGTTCCTTGGCGAGCGGCAGCAGACGCCGGAAGTTCTTTTCGAACTCGGCGTGGTTCGCCTTGACGTTGAGACCGTCCACGATGCTGCAAATGCCGTTCCCTACGGCGCATACCAAGCCGTATTTTTTGACGATCGGCCATTGTTCGTCCGTCAGCAGCTCGACCGAGCGCAGTCCCATCTTGGCGGCTTCGTCGGCCAGCTTGTCGACCGACATTTCCTTGTAGCACCAATGGCAGACCGACTGCTTGATACGCCCCTTGGTGACCGCTTTTCCGGTCGCGGCGCTGCCGGACCCGGAGGAGGCGAACACTCCGGCCGCGCCCGCCGCCGCTGTTACAACCGACCTTCTCGTGATCTTGGAATCGTGCTCATTCATCTTGGAATTATCCTTTCGCAAATCGCGTTATGCCGCGCAACAAGCGAGGCTACTCACGTGGCGCTGGCTCTTCGCTTGCCCAGCAGGCGATTGTGCCAGCGTTGGTGTTTTCACTTCGACATCGGAGCCGGCGAGCCCCTCAGTCATAGACTAGCGCAGTTGACCGGTAGGATTGCTGGTCCACCGTCACGAATTCCGATAGGCATCCTTCGTCTCCTGGGCGCCAATCCGAACTTCCTCCACTGCAATGATGGGGCCTACGCCAATGCCGGGACAAAAGCGCCCGAGATTCTTCCACGAGCGCTTGTTTACGACGTACTCGGGCCAGTAGGGGAACGTCCGGCATTGCACTGGCTTGACTTCGTGGATGGAGCACCCGGTGGACGTCACAAAGCGACAGGGATCTTTGCTTTGTCCGACCAGACGCAGTTCGTCGTCTTCGTAAATGCAGTGCTGTTCGCGGAATTGCGCGGAGGTGATTTCAAGGTGTGCGGCGATTCGGTCGGCGTCGTCTTCGGTCAAGAATACGTCACCGGCCATAGTGCAGCAATGGGTACATTCCGGTTGACATTCAAAACGGAAATTGAACTTGCCGATTTGGACGAGGTCGCTCATGCCGCGGACAACGTGGGTTGGGGATGATGGCAATCGCCGACCGAGTCCCCCGGGAACGCTAAACTGATCTTCCCTCAAGCCCGAAATGCTCAGCAGCGGCCAAAAGATCACGATCGCTGGTCCACACTTCCTCGAAACCCGATTCCCGGGCGGTTACCAAATGGGCCGCGGCGCCAGCTCGCACATAAACTGTTTGAGAAATCTGCCCAAGACTTTCTTCCAGCTTGTAGAGCAAGCGCTCCGACAAAGGGAGTAAGTTCCAAATCCCGGCTCGAATATCATTCAAGAACACTTCGCGCAGTGCGCGGGCCGCGTTTCTGGTTATACTTCGTTCTCGAACATGTCGCAGGAAAACGCAGGATAATTCGGCGATGCATCAGCCAGAGGAGTAAAGCCCATCCGCCTCCTCGGCCAGCGTCCTGACAGCACTCGCATCAGGCTCGTTCAGATAACATTTTGCTATGTAGGCTGTATCGAAATAGAGCCTCAAGATCTATCCTCTTCAAGTACACGGCCGCTGTCAATACTGATCTGGGGGAACTTGGCGAGAAACTTCTCTCGATTCGGAAGTCCCCCGCTTGGCGGGACGAGCTGGAAGGGCCGCAATTCCGCAACTGGATTCTCTCTTTTCTCAATGACGAAAACCTGACCTTTAGAAACTTCTTGAATGATCGCACTGGTGTTGTGGTGGAGTTCTCGCATCGACGCCTTCTTCATGTGTCGCATTGTGCCACATTGTAGATCGTGTCAATCACTCAGAGAGCGGTCGTCAGCGCTGATGCGTGTTTGGCGGATGATGCCGCAACGCCCTAAATCAATTCGTATTCTCGACCAGCACCCAGACATCCTGCCGCACCTGGACGGTTTCTTGGGCTTGATTGTGGAAAGCGGCGGAGCGGGCTGGCAGTCAGCGGCGAACTGATCGTACGTCGCCCAGCATGGCAGTTCGCAACTTGCTAATCTAACAGGTTGACGTTCGTTCTCGACCCCCAGAGCGTAAGTCTGCTCTGACCCCCCAAACTATTGATCTGAGGTAATAGAAATGGCTGATAGAACCACCACATTCAAAGGCGACCCTCTGGCGCTCGTTGGACCGGAACTCAAAGCGGGCGATAAGGCCCCCGAGTTCCAACTGACCGGCAACGGCATGAACGCGGTCACTCTCTCCGAAACGTCCGGCACCCGCATCTTCAGTGTTGTGCCGTCGCTCGATACCCCCGTGTGCGATCAGCAAACTCGCCGCTTCAATGAAGAAGCCGCGCAGATTGGCGACGTAACCATTTATACGGTCAGTAGCGATCTGCCATTTGCGCAGTCGCGCTGGTGCGGGGCGGCCGGGGTGGATAAGGTTACAACCCTTTCGGACTACAAGACCGGCAAATTCGGCGAATCCTGGGGGACCATGATCAGCGATTGGCGCGTCCAGAGTCGCGCCGTCTTCGTAGTCGATAGCGACAACACAGTCCGCTATGCCGAGTACGTCCCCGAGGTTGCCGAACACCCGAATTACGACGCCGTTCTCGAAGCAGCTAAGTCCGTCGCCGGATCGTAGCAGATGTCAAGAAGGAACAGAGCCCCAGGCGGAAGCCTGGGGTGAATTCCTGTCAACGAAACATCTTTTGAGAGCGGCAAACGCCCTGGTCAATTCCGGCTGGTTCGGGTTAGGGAGATTCGCGTATGAACACGCTCGCGAGCATCGCAAAACGGCTCCCGACCGTCGAGGCGATCAAGCGACACACCGCGGCGTTGAAGAGCTCCGAACAAGTTGACCCTCTCGGGGAAACGATCGAGCAGAAATACCTCAACTTGCTCAAAGGAAGTTTGACTCGGTTCGGTCTGTGCAAGGATTACGAGCGCATCCCGGTCCCCGGCCTCGACCGCTTATTGTCCTCCCGCCAAATGGCGCTTGTTCGGGTCCTGCCGTCTGACTCCGCAGCCCGCGTCGACGGGAGCGTGATGCGCCCGTCGGACGCCGAGACAATGATCGGTCTCACGCGTTTGGACAATCTTCACGACTGCATTGTTGACGTTCTGAAGAGGGACATACCGGGCGACCTGATCGAGGCAGGCGTTTGGCGTGGTGGAGCGACGATCTTCATGCGCGCAGTGCTCGAGGCCCACGGTGACACCCAGCGAGCTGTCTGGGTGGCGGACTCCTTCGAGGGCCTGCCGAAACCCGACGCGGCCGCCTATCCCTCCGACGCCGGGGACATCCACTGGAAGCTTGATCACCTCGCTGTCTCGCTGGATGAAGTGAAAGGCAACTTCGAGCGCTATGGGTTGCTCGACGACCGCGTGCGTTTTCTCAAAGGCTGGTTCAAAGACTCCCTGCCTGCCGCCCCAATCGAAAGGCTCGCAATTCTCCGTGTCGACGCCGACATGTATGGATCGACGTTGGAGGTTCTGCAGTGCTTGTATTCGAAGGTCTCGGTGGGCGGCTATGTGATCATCGACGACTACGGCGCGGTGCCCGGGTGCAGGAAGGCCGTGGAAGACTTTCGAACCATGAGCCGGATCAGCGAAGGGATAGAGAAAATCGACTGGACCGGGGTCTACTGGCAAAAGCTCGGTTGACTTGTTTTTCGAGAGGCACCCTTCCGGCGAGGTTTTGAACAGCGCCCGCAGGGAGCATGGATTACGCGACGAACTTCGCGTGCACGGTGACAACGCGATCGCCCCTCACCAGGCGCGAATACCCACATTCAGCGCTGCCCCACCCCCCGGCGGCACCACCACGTTCCAGTTCACCCGCTTGCTTTGACGATCCGCGGGATTTCTTGTAACCGTCCGGCCGACTATGTAACCCAAAGCGGCACCCGCAATGACGTCCGTCAGGTTGTGTTTGCGGCCCTGTAGCCTGCTGGACCCCACATACGCCGCAACGGCATAAAACGGAGCCCCCACTTTCCACCCATACCGGCGTGACACCACCGTGGCCCACATGAATGAATTCGAGGTGTGGCCCGATAGAAAGGAATAGCGGTCGGAGTCGTCCGGGCGCCGGCGCTGCGAGGCAGCCTTGATGCCGGCGGTCACGACATTCGTCACAACAAAACCTTGCGCCAGCGAATACGTAAACCGCTGAAGCCGAGCGTTGTCCGTGAATCGGCTGACCAGCAAGGAAACGCCGATGGCCGGCCCGATTAACTGGGACTTTCCAAGTTGTTTTCCGAGGGCGTCTAGTCTCCCGGCCCGGTCCGGGTCGGCGAAAAACTCGCGAACGTTGGAGTCAGCCGGTATGCCGGCCACCGTGACGAGGGTTCCGGCGATTAGTGGGCGAATATTGTCCTTGGAGAACAGCGCCCCAAAGTTCACTACCAAGTCCTTCGGGAAATGCTTGAGAGGCTGAGCGGAAACGTCTGTTTCCTGGTTCGAGGAGAAAGGCTCGGCGTCTTGCTGAGGGGCCGGCCCCCCTTCCTGGTTTGAGGAAGCCGGCTGAACGAGAGGCGGACCATTCTGCCCGGCTAGAGGGGCTACTACCAGAAGAGCCAGAGCGACGAACCACGGTGCTCGGATCGATTTGATCGGGCTATCTGGGAATCGCCACGAACACCGACTCCAAATATGCCCTGGTTCTGTCTCGAAACACGGCTTCACAACTGTTAAGTAGAGCAACGAACTTTGAAGATTCCCTGAAGGCCGGCATGAATCGCACAGTTGACCTCAGCAAGCGCAACCTCAGCAAACCTTCAGGGTTCGTCCGTAGAATCGAATCAGGACCGTTTGTTTCGTCGACGAGAGCTAGTCGTTGTTTCGCCGAAGAAAGATAGACGATTTCTCCTCGAACGGGCCACATGATAAAGGAGGCACTCTCATGAAAGCCGCAACACTGCCGTTCTTGATTCTGGCTGGCGCCGCGCTCACCCTACCCGGTCAACTCAGGAGCCAAGAAAAAATCGAGTTGGAAGGAAACATAACAGCTATCGATGGAACCCAGGTCGAACTATTCAACGGAGCAGTTCATTTCGAGGTTCGTGGGGCCAGAATCGAGACCGAAGACTTTACGAATATCTCGGACATGAAGATCGGCACCTTGATCGAGGTCGAGGCTCAGGTTGGCCCCAGCGGCGCGATCCAAGCCACCAGGCTCGAGGTCAGCGACGAGAAAGCGCAGGACAGCGAGGTGTGCGGCATCATAGGCACCGTTGACGAGGCCGCGCAAACATTCACAATCGGCCCGATCGCGATCTCCTGGACGGGCCAAACAAAGTTCAAGAAGATCCCCGCGCCCGCCGCGGGACAGTTTGTCGAAGTCTCTCTTCGGGTGTCGGGCGACCAGTTAGCGGCTCTAGAAGTTGAAAGAGAGGAAGCCGACAACTAGCTCTCGCCGGGGGCGGGCGCGACGCCGGAACGGCTAGATTCGAGAGCGAGTGGGAGCTCCGCGACTCGGGGCACGTTTCGACCTGCCTGTCGCAGGACGTTTCGGCCTCCGCAATGAAAATTGTCATCTTCCACTCAGTCGCCAAGTTGCGTCAGACTCTGGGTAGGAGCCACAAGTTCCTCACAAAACCTTCAGATTGCAGAATACGATGAAGGTTCAATCGCATGGAAGTGCTCGTAATCGAAGATGACCGCCACATGGCGGAGTTGCTGCGGCGCGGGCTGGAGGTTGAAGGACACCGCGTCTTCGTGGCCTACGACGGCAAGGAAGGCGCCGAGTTCGCTCAAGTCCGAAGCTATGACGTCATCGTCCTTGACGTGATGCTTCCCAGATTGAATGGCATCGTTGTGGCGAGGCGCCTGCGCGATCAGGGAAACCGCACGCCGATTCTGATGTTGACCGCGAGGGACAACCTGGAGGATGTCGTGCTAGGGCTGGACAATGGAGCGGATGACTACCTCACCAAGCCTTTCGCGTTCGAAGAATTGCTGGCGCGTATCCGGTCCGTCTCCCGCCGGGGGCCGGTCGAAAAAACACCGGTACTACAAGTAGCCGACTTGACCCTCAACCCTGCGTCTCATGAGGTGCAGAGGGGTGACCGGCTTGTCACCCTCACTCCGCGGGAGTATCAGTTGCTGGAGCTGCTGATCAGCCGAGCTGGGCGGGTCGTTTCGCGAGACACGATCCTCGACGTGGTGTGGGGATGCGCCTCCGATGTCGAACCCAACACGGTCGACGCCTTCGTCAGCACCCTTCGGCGCAATGTGGAGATGTCGAACGAGACTCGCCTCATTCACACAGTTCGGGCGGTTGGGTTCTGCCTCCGGGAGCTGCAACCGTAATGCGGTGGCGTTCACTCGAGTTTCGCATGGCCGCGTGGTCGGCGGCGCTGCTCTTCGGCGGGCTGTTGTTTTTTGGCGCGGCTCTGTGGTGGGGTGTCAGCCACAGCATGGTTGCGGCACTGGACGAGCTACTCGTTCAGCGATCTGCTCGCCTGAACGCGTTTGTCGACACGGAATTCGGCACGAATATTGCAGAAGAAAACGAAGGCAGCTCCAAGGAGTTCACCGGAATTCTCGAGCACATCGACCTTCCAGGTCAAACTCTCAAGATAGCGGGGAGGAAAGTTCACTGGGGCCCCGAAACCGTTTTCGCAACTGAGACCGGTCAGTACGAGGCCGCTTCTCTAAAACCTGGTCAACCACTCGAGGTTGCAATCGAAAAGCTTAACGGCCGCTGGGAAGCCGCCCTCGTCTCGCTTGCGCCCGAACTCCGCGAGGTCGTGCAAGAGGAGCTGTCCGAATACGTGATCGCTGTTCCCGAGGGCAGCCTGATCCAGATCCGTGACCCAAATGGCGGTTCGCTCCTGGCGAGCGGCGGCGAGACTCCAGATGGCGACTCCCTGCCATGGATCGAGCCGCCTAGTGAGGGACCGACATTTCAAACCATTCAGATGGGCGGCGGCGCCTACCGCATCCTCTGCGAGCGGGCCTGGCAGGTATGCCGTTTCAGCTCACGGTTGCCTCCTCCCTTCGCACGGTTTCTGTTACCCGCGACCGGGTGCGCTCATGGCTGTTGTGGGCAATTCCGGTTGGACTGCTGATCAGCTTCGCCGGCGGCTACCTGGTGAGCAGCTCGGCGCTTCATCCCGTCGAGAACATGGTCGCGGGGACAGCGCGAATTCACATGGGGAACCTCTCGGAACGTTTGGAAGTCCCCCGCACCGGCGGTGTAACGGAACAGTTGGCCGAGACCATAAACGCAATGCTATCGAGGCTCGAATCCTCTGTCCGAAGGCTCGATAGATTCACGGCGGACGCCTCGCACGAGATGCGCACGCCGGTCTCGATTATTCGAACGACGGCCGAGCTAGCACTCAGACGAGAGCGCCGCGAAGACGATCTCCGCCGCGACATGGAGGAAATCCATGATCAGTCTGTCCAATTGACGAATCTGATCGAAGACCTGCTGACTCTCGCGCGAGCGGATGGCGGCGCCGAAACACTCGTGAAGACCGAGGTCGATCTGGGTGAGCTTATCACATCGGTTTGCGAACAGATGACCCCCCGAGCGGCAAGCAATTCGGTTCAATTGCGAGTGGAAACCCAACCGTGCCCGCTATCGGTTGACGGACACGAGTTGTCACTGCGGCGGCTGCTCGTGATCCTCGTCGACAACGCGCTGGAACACACGCCACCCCAGGGATCCATCGTCGTAGTCGGCACGCGGGAGGATTCCACGGTGCAGGTCTCGGTGGAAGACTCCGGGGAGGGCATACCCGAGGAAGAACTAGAGAAAGTCTTCGACCGTTTCTATCGCGTCGACCCTGCGCGTTCGCGCTCGAGCGGCGGCTTCGGCTTGGGGCTCTCTATCGCGAAATGGATCGTAGAATCACACGGCGGGCATATCACAGCTACGAACCTGGTCGGGAAGGGGTCAGCCTTCACGGTCGGGCTGCCGGCGCCAGCGCGGCATCGGCCTAACTCAGCATGAAATGAGGCAGGCACTTCGAAGCAGCTGGCAGCACCCCATCGGAAATCAGCCCGCGCGAACGATCGCATATTGACAATCCTCAGAGCAAATCGAGACGCTTACCCGCCACGTCGACCCCGTAGCAAACTATCCCCGGAACAGGATGGAGTGCAGGTGTTACGAGTACGCGGGGCTCGCACCCCGCGCTCGTATGGACGAATTTAGCTGTCGCTGGCCGCGGCCGACGTGGTTGCTGGCCGGCGCGTCTGCACTTTCGGCGTCGCCAGATAACCCGCGATGCGGTCCTTATTCAGCTTGTTGACCACCAGCTCATAAGGCTGCCGCGATCCGATGACATAGAACTGTACCGGCTCCAAGAGAGTCTTGTTCTTCTTCTCGATCCTCTTGTCATCGGCCCAGATATCGACCGTGAACTTGTTACGTTTTTGGTCGACCTTTCTGAGCTTGATCTGGATCGAACCGACACGTTGCGGCTCTTTCGTTTTGGTGAGATCGAACTCGTAGTAGTTCCTCTCCCCGAGCTCCCGCAGCACATTCAACTCACCCGAGTTGGTCGCGATCAAACCACTCTGAACACCCAGGTCGCCTTTGACCGATCCGAGTTCGCTGATGGTCTCCTGAAGGCGGGCTTTAGTCTCCTCGACATCCACCTTGACATCGTCGACCGTGCCGGTCAGTGAACCAAGCTTATGGTCGGTGGTGGAAGCGACCTCATTGAGTTTGGCGAGCTCACCGCCCACTTCGCTCAGCTTGGTGTCGCGCTCAACTTTCTCTTCATCGATGCGCTTGGCCAGCGTGTTGGTGCGGCCCAGCACCTTGCGCTCGACTTGCTGGGCTGCTTCGGCAACACTCTTCTCGGCCGAAGCGACAACGCCCTTCAGCTCCTTAACGCTGCTGTTGACGGCCCACTCAGCGCGATTGACCGAGCCCTCGAGCTGAGCAATCTGCTCTTCATGAATCCGCAATTGCTCGGTTTGAACTACAAACTCTGCTTTGGTCGACCTTAGGTCCAGGAACAAGTAGACCGTCATGCCGATTGTCAGTGCTAAAAGCGCTAGCACCACGATTGGCAGAATCTTGGCCTGTGCGGATGGCTCCTCGGGAGTGAAACTAACCTCTTCTTCGGTATCCATAATATTCCTCGCTATTGGGGTATCTTGAAACCCTTGTGATTATTTTAGCATCGTTGTTGTGACGTTTCCAACACTCGATATGGGTACGTACCCCAAAAGATCAATTTCCCGTTCCTCATCTGGACACTAAGGTTTGCACCCTAGTAGGTCCTTCAGCCAGCCCGGTACCATCTGCCCATGACGCCGATGCCAACCGTCCACCTCGTTCCGTCCGTCTCGTTCCGTCAACGTCATTCCGTCCACGTCGTTTCGTCCACCTCGCAATGTTGCGTCGAACAATGTCGGTCGAATTCTGGTGTCGGCGTCGCGGGACCCTACTTTGCTATGATCGGGCGTTCCCATGCCGGAGCTACCCCATATTTCTGTCGTGATCCCAGTTCGAAATGAACAGGGAAGCGTCGAAGAAATCGCCCAGCAGCTCGATCACGTGCTGGTCCGCTGGTATGAAATTATCTTTGTGGATGACGGGAGCACCGACGACACGGCAAAGAAACTCGCCGCCATGCACGACCCAGGCCGCCTCCGCGTGATTCGGTTTCGCGCGCCTTTCGGCAAGACCGCGGCTCTGATGGCCGGCTTCGCCGCAACCCGCGGGGAAATCGTTCTAACGCTCGACGGCGACCTGCAGGATGACCCTCGAGAGATTCCCCGCTTTCAGGATCGCCTCGCCGCCGGGTTCGACCTGGTGAACGGCTGGAAGAAAACCCGGCACGATCCGATCAGCAAGGTGCTGCCGTCGCGCATCTTCAACTATTTCGTGCGCCAAACGACGGGCCTCAAACTTCACGACATCAATTGCGGCTTCAAGGCTTACCGAGGGGACTTGGCACGGTCGCTGCGGCTTTACGGGGAGATGCACCGCTTCATCCCGGCCATCGTCGCTTCACAGGGATATCGGATCGGCGAGATCCAAGTAGCCCACCAGCTGCGCCGGCACGGGAAGTCAAAATACGGCTTCCTTCGGCTATTCAAGGGCTTTTTCGATCTGGGTACGGTGCTGCTGCTGACTCGCTTCGAGGACCGCCCAGCGCATGGCTTCGGGTTTGCGGCGCTGGGCATGTTTGTGCTGGGCTTGGTCTCCGCCTTCCTACTCGGTCCAGCCGTGGCGTTCGACCGCGTTCCCTTTTCGTTGCTGGCCGCGATGACCTGCGCCTGCTGGGTCGGGTCGGTGGTCTTGCTCGCAGCCGGCTGGGTCGCTGAAATAGTCCTGGCGAACGGGTCTCAAGCAGACAATCTACCCTCCTACTCCATTGAGGAAAAGCTTGATTGACCTCACTCGAGGATCAGCTTGAATCGCACCGTCCAGATTCTCAAGTTTCTAGTGCCGTTGGTGATTGCCTTTTTTATCGGGCGCACGATATATCGAAACTGGCAGGAAGTCCAAGACGCGGATTGGGCGTTGGACGGTGGCTATCTCTTTATTTCCGTCTTGCTTACGGTGGGCTGGTTCGCACTTCGGCCTTACGTCTGGGCAGCGATCCTGGGCCGGTTCGGGCATCCCATCCCTTATGGCGCGGCGTTTCGAATCTTTCGGCAGGCGGAACTGAGTCGCTACGTCCCCGGGGCGGTTTGGCAATACGTCAGCCGTGTCTACTTGGCCGCCCAATGGGGCGTGCCCGCAGCCGCAACGATGGCCGCGACGATTATCGAAACCGTCCTGCTGGTACTGGCTTCCATCCTGCCAGCGCTGCTCAATATTCGTCAGGCGCTGCCGCGGTTGGCCGCCATCCAACAGGTATTGTTATTCGTCTTTCCGGTTGTCGCGCTGGTGGTTGTGCATCCACGGGTCCTGAACTTGTGGGCGGGCTTCTTGGCCCGACGGATGAAGCAACCTTATACGGAACTCCGGATCGGATGGGGCGCCGTCGCGGGCGTCTGCCTCACTTATTCGCTGATGTGGTTGGTCGTTGGACTCGGCATCGGCTTCTTTGTTCGCGGCGTGATTTCAATTCCCTTGACCGAAGTGCCCCTGGTGGGGAGCTACTATGCCGCTGCCTGGTTTATTGGCATCGTCTCGGTCGTCGCACCTGCAGGTATGGGCATTCGAGAAGGCGCTTTTGGCCTAATGCTCTCTCAAGCAATGCCCTTGGGCGCAGCACTGACGATCGCCGTGGGTGTGCGCCTTTGGATGACTCTCCTGGAGCTAGTGTGGGCTGGAGTCGGCCTTTGGTTTTTCGACTCCCCTAAACAAGAACCCCACGGATAGTGAGTCCATCAAGGCGTCTGTGATATGCGGCTGTAGCCAGACAATTCAGAGCGCCATCGTCTCCTCGGCGGCTCGCTTCCCCTTGATCTCTGGCTTAGCGCTGAGCACCGCGTCCACGCGCTCGGCAGCACGAATTCGTGAATATCGAAAGCCCCTAGCCCTTTGGTCCTGCCTTGGAGCGGCAGATTTCGCCGCCCTCTTAAGGTCTAAACCCAATGAAACCACCGTTCCTTATCCAATAGGCCGACGCGCCCCAACCCAACTACCCTACACACTGGAGCGTGCCCCTCTGCACCTACAAACGATGACTCTCCTGTTAGAGCGGCCTGCCTCCTCTTCCCTACTGATTTGCCGTGACTCGTTTACCTGAGCTAGGAAGTCTTGGAGGTTCGAACGGCAGCGGACCGGCCACGCCGGCACCGAAGTCGGCCGCACCCCGGTCACCCTCCGCCCGCCCTGCGGACTCAGCTCTTTACGCCTCGCTTCGCCCGGTGAGTGTGACTTTGGCGGTTGCCTACGCCCTGGTAGCGGCAGTAGATTTCTTCGTTTTCTCCGCGGTGGTCCCCGCCGTGGCGGCCGGGCTATCCGCCCTTTCGTTTGCGGGACTGCGTCTGTGGCTTTACCACGGCCGAGGCGTTCCAGCACACCGAAGTCATCTAGTAGGAGTCGGGGTTTCTCTGTTGTTGCTGCTCAACGGCGTCGTTCACGTCATTGTGATTCCCTCTCCCTGGCAAGCGGTTCATATCGTTGCGTCCCTGGTTGGCGCGGGATGTTTGTTCCTCTCCACGCGCTGGCTGGCTACCGTCATCGCCGGCTCGATTGGCGTTTGGGCGTTGGCTGCCTGGTTCGCGCTGCCGCGCGAAGAATGGATCGGCGTAGCCCTCGTCGCTTGGGTGGCATCCGTGGTTGGGCTGGCGACCCATAGGGCCAGGGTTAGCGCTCGTCGCGAGATTGAAACGGCCGAGCGGCGCAACGAGGAACGAGAACACTCCACTTTCGACCTTCTGGGCACAGCGATCGCTGTCGTGGATCGCTACGGCAATATGCTCGGCGCTAGTCAGGCATGGCGGCAGTCACAAGACCTTCACCTCTTCAGCGCTTCTCAGAATGATTCGCGGCTCAACTACCTTGCCTTTCTTGACGAGGCCGCCGCCAACCACGTGGGTGAGGCCTCGGACATTGCGGCTGGGGTTCGAAAAGTTCTTTCCGGCCAGGAGCACGAGTTCAGCTATGAGTACTCGCACCCGGCAACTACCGAGAGGCGTTGGTTCCGCCTCCGGGCCGGCCGTCTCAAAGGCGTCGAGAAGGAACGTATCCTGGTAACCGTCACTGAAATTACGGCTCAAAAGGAATCGGAAAGGCGGGCCCGAGAGTACGAGCAACGATACGCGCTAGCGTTTCGAACCGCCAGCGACGGCCTTTGGGATTGGGACCTCGCGAGAAAGGAAATCTACTTCTCGCCACGCTGGAATACGATCCTAGGATTTCGCGAAGGGCAAATCGGCAGAAATCCAGAGGAGTGGTTGAGCCAAATCCACAGCAACGATGCCCGAGCCCTGCTCGCCAAACTCTCCGATCATCTTGACGGCAAGATCGACGAGTTCGAGGGCGAGCACCGCATGAAACATTCCGATGGCAGCTACCGTTGGATCTTGACCCGCGGAGTTGCGATTCGGAATGAGCTCGGAAAACCCATCCGCCTCGTTGGTTCTCAAGTCGATATCACAGCCCGCAAGCGTGCCGATGGCTTGAAACAGAAGGATTCACTCTACGACACGCTCACCGGGTTGCCCAACCGAAGCAGTTTGCGGCAGCACCTGAAGCGGGCTGCCGAGGAAACCGGATCGAAGACGAACGTCCTCTATGCGCTGCTCTACCTCGATATCGATCGCTTCCAACTCGTCAACGACGGCTTGGGCCATACCATTGGCGACCACCTTCTGATCGGCATAGCGGACCGCCTGAAGAAGTGTCTGCGCCCCGGGGACTCGATCGCGCGGCTGAGCGGAGATGAGTTCGCGATCCTGCTCGAGAACTTGAACGACGTCTCTCAAGCGACCGAGGTCGCCAACCGCATCCAAGTAGAAGTCGCACGCCCTTTTAAGGTTGGCGGACAGGAAGTTTTCACGGCGGTGAGCATCGGAATCGCTGTGGGGTCCTATGGCCGCGAAACCGCCGGGGCCCTGCTACGCAACGCGGATACGGCGTTGCATCAGGCCAAGACCCAGGGGCGAGCGCGCTACGCACTTTTCAACAACCACATGCATGCCGATGCCCTCGACTTGTTGAGTCTCGAAACGGCTCTGCAGCGCGCACTGGAACGCAACGAATTCAAGGCGAACTACCAGCCAATTGTGGCGCTCGATTCCGGCGGAATTATCGGCTGTGAAGCTCTTCTTCGCTGGAGCCACCCCGAAAAGGGTTTGGTCCCGCCCAGCGAGTTCATCCCAGTGGCCGAGGAAGCCGGCCTGATCAAAGATATTAGCGGTTGGATCATGCGGGAAGCTTGCAGCCAAGTTATGAAATGGCAGCACGCGGGCTTGCCTCCAGTCCGAGTTGCGGTCAACATCTCCCCTGGACTGCTAAAGATCGAAGGCTTCGCCGCCTTCGTGACGAAGATCCTGGAAGAAACCGGTCTGGCCCCGGAACTGTTGCAGCTGGAGCTCACCGAAAGTGTCCTGATGGAAAGCGATCAGGACACGATACAACCCTTGGTCGAGCTTTCTTCCAAGGGAGTTCAAATCTCCCTCGATGACTTCGGGACTGGCTATTCGTCCCTCAGCCACCTTCAGAGATTTCCCATCAGCAGCCTGAAGATCGACAAGTCGTTCATGCGCCACGTCGCGATCAACCCGGGCGATGCGGCCATTGCGTCCGGTTTGATCGCCCTCGCACACAACCTGGATCTTCGGATTGTCGCCGAAGGTATCGAGACGGACGATCAACTCGAGTTTTGTGTTGCCTGAATTATGCACAGATTCACTTTGCGAGTGTGGCTGCGTTCGTAGCGGGTTGGCGGTCGTCGTGAGGTGGTAGCTCGGCAACTGGTCTTTTGGCTTCTCCGTGTCCGGTTTCCCTTCCCGCCCAGAATCCGCGTCGTCAAAACCTCGCTCGGAAGTGACGTGTTTCCAGTGCGTTACGGCTAGTGCATAAAATTTTATGCATAGCGCATAGCCAGGCTCTCAGATCAGCGCCCTCCCGACCACCGGCAGCAAGCCGCCGTAGGGAGTCGGCTTCCTGCCGCGGAAGTGGTAAGGCGTCGAAGCCCCGATTTTATTGGGCCGCGAGGCCGTCACGGCTGGGCCTTGTTGGACGGGCCTTTGGGAGCTATGCTGTTTTCGTCTGGTAACCATGTGGGTGACTTCCTTGGGGTTGGCTGGCGAAGCTGGAATCTTTGCCAGCCGACCTTTTTACCCCATGTTTTAGGGGGTCCCCAATGGTCCCTTGCGGCTCAGCCCTCCTCAGGTCCACGCCGCAGTGCATAATTCAGGTGTTGCGAAGAAGTGCGAGGAAGTCCAGGGAATCCTCATTAGCCCGCCAGTGGAAGCCGACCTTTTCGCGGCCCTGCTCGAAGACAATCAATCCAAGCAGGTTCTGGCTCTAGCTCACAAGACAAGCGATAACTTGCCAGGGATACGATCCGACACCAAGCAGCCCAGAGCCGCCGGTGCAAACCCGCGGTAGGCTTCGACGGCATTCCAAGCCTCTGTCCGGCCGACGACGGCGCCGTTAATTCTCCGACAAGTTCTTTATAGTGTCCACCACCACCGCGGCGGAATCAGGATTCAACTCAAGCGCCTTTGCGTAGTTCTGAATCGCAAGCTTCTTTTTGCCCGCCATCCGATAAGCATCCCCGAGTCCCATATACGTGCCTTCGTGCTTGGGATGGGCCTCGGCGTTTACTTTGAAAACCTCGATCGCATCGTCCGTGCGCTTTTTCTCGGCCAGATGCCGTCCTACGCGCGTCAGCTCGTTGGGGTCAAAGTCGAAGGCTTGGGGTTCTTCACTCTTCAACTTGTGATATTGCTCGATCGCTGCGTCGAGGCCTTGCTGCTGATACATCTTGTAGAACGCTGGTGCAAGCGGCCGCTTGGGAAGCTTGGTGGGCATTCCGTAGAGGACGGCTCGAATTCCATCCGTCATCTCTTCGAGCCGCGCACCTCCGGTGTTGTTGAGCAGAACGATGAGATGCCGCTCTTCCGGGATGCGTTGGATCAGTGTTTGGAAACCGTTGATGCCACCTCCATGCCCAATGGCCCTCAGCGCGCGAGCGCTGGAGGAATCGTCCCCTGATTCGAGTTTGACCGCTTCGATGAACCAGCCGTATCCGTAATCCATGGAGCGCCTCGGGTGCGGCACCTTGACGTGCCCTTTGAACATCGTTTTCGATATTTGTCGGGAAGCACCTTTTCCGCGTAGAGAGCTTGATCCCATTTGTAGAGGTCTTCAACGGTCGAGCAGAGCGCCCCCGCGGCGTAAGGCACTGACATGTCGAGATAGCCGGCGTTGACGTAGCCATCGAGCGTCGACTGATACGCGCCTGCCCGCTTCGCGAGGCGGGTCTGGTGGTGGTCGTAGCCAGAATCGTGCATCCTTAGAGGCTTGAGGATTCTATCCCGGAGCGCTTCTTCATAGGTCAGGCCCGTGATCGCTTCGATAACAACGCCGAGAAGAAAGTAGCCCGAGTTGCTGTACCTGAACTTCGAACCTGGCTCAAACTCCAGCTTTTCGCCCGAAAAGATCTTCACAAAGTCGAGCGGCTTGTACGGATCGCGGGTCAGTTCCTCCCAGACACTCAGTATTGAGGTGTAGTTCGGTATGCCGGAAGTATGGGTCAGCAAGTTGTGAATCGTGACCTTGTCGGCCGTGGGTTTCGGGTAGTCGGCCAAGTAGGTCCCGATCGGAGCCTTGAGGTCGATCTTTCCTTAAGCGGCAAGCTGCAGGATCAGTGCCGCAGTGAATTGTTTCGTAATGGATCCAAGCCGGAATTTCGCGTCGGGCCTATTGGGAATGTCCCATTCCATGTTGGCGAGCCCGAAGCCCTTTTTGTAGATAACATTCCCGCTATCAGCGACGAGAATGGTTCCGTTGAAGAGGCCGAACTCGTGGTAGCGGCTCACGAAGGCATCGATCTCGGCAGCCCTGCCGGCCCCCCTGTCTGCGGCGATGACGGACGGAGCCCCAACTATAAAAGCAGCGATGAGAGTGATCAGAATCGCTGCCAACCGGCAGCGCCAAATTGTCATATCAAGGACCTCCCCGGTGGACATTGTCAGGGCTGTAGACGCGGGGATCAAACCTTCGGTTCCCAGGCCCGTGCAGCAAGCCCGACTCAGCGCCGAACGGTATGGCTGCTCGGGACGGCGATTTTACAGCGCGTCGCCACCCGCTCACACCCCCGGCGCATCCGCTCCCCAGATGATCTTGTGGAGCTGCGACCCAAATCGCACGTTTTCCAATTGATCATCGATGATCCATTGAGCCATTTCGGGCAGGCCGATTGCTCCATGAACGGGCGAAAAGAAGATGGCGGAGACGCGGGCCCCAAGATCGTGCTCGCGCGTGAAGCCGCGTGCAAACTCGTAGTCGCGCCGCGTCCCGATGACAAACTTGAGCTGGTCGTGCGGCGCTAGCGAGGCAAGATTCGCCATCTCAAACGTATCGGCTGCGCCCGAGTCGGGACATTTCACGTCGACGACCTTGACCACTTCTCGCGGGACCTTATCGATCGGTCGCTCGCCGCTGGTTTCCAGCAGGACCTGATAGTTTTCGGCCAGCAGGCGGTCCATGAGCGGGTAGACTTCTTTTTGCAGCAGGGGCTCGCCGCCGGTGATCTCGACCAGCCTCCCGCCAAATTCGTCAACGCGCGTCATCACCTGGTCGAGGGTCATCTTCTCGCCGCCGTGGAAGGAATACTCGGTGTCACACCAACTACACCGCAAGTTACAGCCGGTCAAGCGAATGAAGATGCACGGCAAGCCGGCGTAGCTCGACTCGCCCTGGATTGATTTGAAGATTTCGGTGATCTGCATTGAGTGGCGCCCGGAGGGTAGGGCCCAAGGGCAATGTTCATGCTACAGCAGGTCTTTTGGCGGGCGGCACGGGCCGCCCTACGTTCGGACGGCACTCCTCGCGCTACCCGTCTTCAGCCGCCAACCGTGGACTTCCGTCCACGGCTCTGTCCGATCATCTGAAGATTCCCGTGCGGCTTTACGGTTGCCACTTTTCCTCGCGCCAGGCCATATCCCAGAACATCCACTCGTAACGCGTGGACGTGCGAAAACTTTCCTTCAGCTTGCGACGTGAGGCGGGGTCCAGACTCTCCGCTTGGGTGTTGAACATCATCAATATTTGCTCGACCACCCCGCCGTATCCCGCGTCAGCGTATTGATCGATCCAGCTTTGATAGGCAGGGCGCTTCGATCCCCTCTTGGAAAGCTCTTTGCCGACCTCCCAGTACACCCAATAACAGGGAAGAACGGCAGCCAGGCCACGCGCAAACGACTCTTCGCGAGCCGTCACAAGCAGGTGGTTCATGTATGCGTAGGTCGTCGGCGCAACCGGCGTGTTTTCGATTTGTTCGGCTGAGATACCCGACGACCCCAGTAACGCGTCATGCAACTGTCGTTCCGCTTCAAGCGTACTCGTCGCATGTTGCTGCAGAGTGGCGGCCCAATCCTTTCGCGGAGCCTTTTCCGCTAGCACTTTCAACACTTCCGAAAAGGCGCGGAGATAGTGCCAATCTTGTACCAGATAATAGTTGAACCTAGATTCCGGAAGCGTGCCGTCAGAAAGCCCTAGCAAGAAAGGGTGCCTCAAGATGTCGTTGTAGATGGGCTGGACATCCGTCCATAGCTCGTCGGTAAAAGGAGCAGAAGCCGGCTGCGCGAAGGCAATGGTCGTCGATTGGCCCAGGGCGGCGGGCAGGCTCAGCAAGACCACCAGCATCGCGGCCAGCAGCAAACAGACGCCAGCGGCCTTTCTGCCCGCAACTCGCCAGACTCGACGACTAAACATCGAGGACCATCCTCAGCCTAAGGCAAATGGATCACAACCATCTTCGTCTCGGTCATCTCTTGCACCGCGTACTTCGGCCCTTCTTTGCCGAAGCCGCTGTCTTTGAGCCCACCGTAGGGCATCAGATCGGCGCGCCATTGCGAACCCCAGTTGATGTGCAAGTTGCCGGAATCGACTTCGCGGGCGAACCGCATGGCGTTGTCGAGGTTCTCGGTGAAGATGGCAGCCGAGAGGCCGTAGTTGCTCTGGTTCGCCAGCTCGATCGCCTCGTCCACCGAACCCACCGAGGCCAGCCCCACGGTCGGCCCGAAGACCTCGTCAGCCGAGACCTTCATATCCGGAGTGACGTCAGCCAAAATGCTGGGCGTTAGCATGGCCCCTTGGCGCTCCCCTCCCCCGAGCAGACGTGCACCCTGGCCGGCCGCTTCCTGTATCCACTCGGCAACCCGCGCCGCATCCGACTCGCGGACCATCGGACCGACCTTCGTCCCCTCGTCCAGCGGGTCCCCGGTCGTCAGCTTGTCGACTTTGGGTTTGAGTGCATCGATCAGGTCGCTGTAGACCGCGCTGTGGATCAGAATCCGTTGGGCGCTGATGCACACTTGGCCGGCGTTGGCGTAGCCGGTGATTGCGATGGCGTTCGCCGCCTTTTCGAGATCCGCATCGGGAAGGATAATGACCGGCGCGTTGCTGCCCAGCTCCATCGTGACTTTCTTGATCCCGGCGCTATGGCAAATGCGCTCGCCGACATCGCGGCTTCCCGTGAAGGTGATCTTGCGAACGCGCGGGTCGCTGCAAAGGATGTCGCCGATCTGTCCGCCCGAGCCCGTCACGCATTGAATCGCCTGCGGCGGGAGCCCAGCGTCGAGAAGAAGCTGCACGAACTTGAGCGCGACCAGCGGCGTGTCCGTCGCCGGTTTGAGAATGACGCTGTTTCCTCCCGCGATCGCCGGCCCGACTTTGTGGCACACCAAGTTCAGCGGGAAATTGAAAGGAGTGATCGCCAGCACGACACCACAGGGCACCCGCAGCGTAAAACCAATTCGGTTACCGGTGCCCGGAGCGCCGTCTAGCGGAACGACTTCCGAGCCTAGGCGCTTCGCCTCTTCGGCGGACCCGATGATCGTCTCGGCCGCCCTCGACACTTCCAGTCTGGCCTCGCCAATCACCTTGCCCTCTTCCATCGTGAGGGTGCGCGCTAAGTCTTCCTGGCGCTCGTCCATCAGCTTGGCAGCGCGCATCAGAATGTGATAGCGGTCATAGCCGGGAATCTTGCGCATCACGCTAGCGCCCTCGGACGCATAGGCGAGCGCACGCTCGATATCGTCAGCCGAGGCGCGCGGTACCGTATCGATCTCCTCGTTGTTATAGGGGTTAGTGACGGGGATCTTGTCCACTCTATCGACCCAACTGCCGGCTACGAGCATTTGCATGATTTATTCCTCACCGAAACTGCGGGCGGACTCGCTGTCCGCATGAACAATTGTAGATGATCGTAGTCGTCAAAGAGCCGGGTCAGCAGGCGGCTCAGGCATTTTTCCTTAGCGCGAACTTTAGCCCGCTAAAAGTTGCGTCAATGGCGGCCACTTTGTAGTCGACCAACTGATTGGCCAAGCCGGTCTGGCGAACCACGGCCTGGGTCAAGTCCGTAGCCACTCCAGAGGCCTGCTTGGGCCAGATGATCCAGAGGCCGTCCCGGCCAATACGGTCCCTCATCTGGGTGACGCGGCGCTGCAGACCCGAGCGCGACGTTGGGAACCACAGAAGCAAGTCCCAGGCTCCGCGCAAACCGCGCCGCAGTAGGACGCGTTCCGGTAGCACGCCGAGGGTTTGCTCGAAGTCCGCGGGTGCATCCACAAGCGCTACCACCGAGCCCGGCTTGATCCCGAGCTTCTTGGGTAGCGGGGTGCCGGAATAGCCGGCGAGATTTGACGCTGGGACGACAGGGTCCGCCGGAGGGTTGGCCAGGGTCCGTTTCAGCGAACCGCGGATACGGCTCCAAGTGGTGTAGGTTGCGTCCGGCAGTAGCTTGCGAATGCGCGCGACCTTCTCGGGATCACCCTCGACAAAGACGATCGGTATTTGGCGGGTGGCCTTGGTCGTGCGGAGTCAGACGGCAACATCTCGTCCCGCCGATGGCGAGCAAGTCAAGTCGACGAGCACGCCGGCCGGAGAGGATTCCCGGATCTCGCGCAAGGTTGGCGGCCCGGGCACCCCAACCGAGACGTGGTAACCAGCCTGCTCCAGACCAGCTATGCGCTCTTGTGCCTCCCTTCTGTTCGAGGCAATTACATGGATGTGATCCACATCGTCAGCCATAACATCGTCAGCCATAACACCTGAATTATGCACTGCCGGTGCACCTGGTGAGGGCTGAGCCGCCAGGAACCATTTGGGGACCCCCGAAAACATGGGGTAAAAAGGTAGGCTGGCAAAGATTTCAGCTTCGCCAGTCAACCCCAAGGAGGTCACCCAAATGGTTACCAAACGAAAACAGCATAGCTCCCGAAGGCCCGTCAAACAAGGCCCCGGCGCGAGGGCCCCGCGGCCCAATAAAATCGGGGCTGCCACGCCCTATCACTTCCGTGGCAAGAATCTGACTCCCTACGGCGGCTTGCTGCCCGTCGCCACCCTGCTCGAAAAACTCGGCTTCCAAGCGCTGCTGGAAGAAACCCTCACGACCAAACGGATCACCCGAGCCATGAGCCCCTACCAGTTCGTGCTGGCCCTCGTGCTCGGCCTCTATGTCGGCTTTGCGCGGCTCAACCAACTCCGCTTCATCGCTCGCGACCCCATCCTGACCGGCATCTTGCAAGTGACGCGTCTGCCGCCGCAGTCCACGCTGTGGCGCTTTCTGGCCTCGCTGCACCTCAACGTGGCGAAGCAGATCCTTTCCATTCAGCGCCAGCTGCGGGAACGAGTCTGGGCCGCGGCCCACGTGAAGTTGGAGACGGTGACGCTGGACACCGACACCACCGTGCATACCCTCTACGGCCGCCAGATGGGCGGGCGCAAGAGCTACAACCCCAAGAACAAGGGCAAGCGCAGCTACCAGCCGATACTGACCTTCCTGGCCGAGACGCGCGAATACCTGATGGGCGGGTTGCGCAACGGCGACCGGCCCACGGGCCGACAGATCGCCGCCCACCTCGAGAGCGCTTTCCGGACTTTGCCGGGCGGCGTGAAGAAAATCCTGGCGCGGGCCGATTCCGGCTTTTATTGCTGGGAGGCGGTGGAGGCCTATGAAAAGGCGGCTTGTCAGTTCGTCATCGTGGCGCGCAAAACACGGCGCCTGGTCGAGCGCTTGCAACAAGCAGAATGGAAACCCTCCCCCCGCTCCGACGCGGACGCGGAATGCGAATTCCTCTACCAACCGCAAGGCTGGGCGCGGGCCTGCCGTTTCCTGGCGCTGCGTTACGAAAACGAGCCCAAGGCCGGCGCGGCCGAGCAATACCAGTTGTTCGCCACCAGCGCTTACACCTACCGCGTGTTTGTCACCAATCTGGCCGAGCCGATCGCGGCGGTGGTGTGGTTTTACAATCAGCGCGCCGGAGCCGAGAACCTGATCAAGGAGGCCAACAACGACGCCGGGCTGGCGGCCCATCCCTCGCGCCGCTTTGACATGAACCGCAATCACTTTCAGTTGGCCATGCTGGCCTACAATCGCAACTGCTGGCTGCTGCTGTTCAACCGCGAAGCCCAGGCCAGCGTGGAGACGCTGCGGCACACCACCCTGGCGACGGCGCGGCTGCGTTTTCTGTTCGTGGCGGCCAAGATCTGGCGGCACGCCGACAGAACGGGTGTCAGCTACAGCGATCATTATCAGGAAAAGGGCCTGTTTGAACGGCTGATGCGACGGCTGCGGGCGATGGGGCCGCCGGGATCGAGCTTGGCGCCGGTGGTGGAGGGTGCGCTGAGCTGAGGGGCACTCCATGCATAAAATTTCATGCACTCGCCGCAACGTACTGGGAACACGCCGCTTGCCAGCCCGCTTTTGCCCTGCCGGGATCAGGAGGCGGCTCAAACGGGGAGGGAAACAGCAGAAAAGACGACTTGCGAAATCACTGAGTTGACACGAGTGCCGCTATCGCCACAACTCCATCGACGATGGCTACGCCGAATCTGTGCATAATTCAGGTAACATAGAGCGATACCGAGCTCGTATCTCAGGCTGTAGTATGTCAAATCTTGGATGATTCTAACGAAGGCGTTTTGGACACGAGAATGGCATGGCCGCAGCCGGCACACCGCTACGAGCCGGTACACCGCTACGATGGAATGAGGAGACACAACAACACTTGACAACGCAACCTTCACGTCAACACGGCTACGGCGCGGCGGGGAAACCGCCCGACGTTCCAGAGACTTCCTACGCCGAACAAGCTCGCACGCTGATGTACCTTGGCCGCGTCGGCACACTTTCGACGGAGTCACGCAAGCAACCCGGGTTTCCCTTCGGTTCGGTCATGCCTTATGGCGTCGACCAACAAGGCCGCCCCGTATTTCTGATCAGCACGATGGCGATGCATACGCAGAACCTGGAAGTCGACCCACGGGCGTCGCTGCTGGTGATGCAGGACCCCGGCGCCGAGGACGTATTGGGCTCGGGAAGGGTCACCGTTATTGGCCCGGCGGAGCTGGTTTACGGCGATGATCGGGCGGCGGTTCGAGAGCTGTATTTGGGAGCTTATCCTAACGCGAAATACTGGGTGGATTTCGAAGATTTTGCGTTCTATCGTATGGACGTGAATGATCTTTACTACGTCGGCGGGTTCGGCGTCATGGGGTGGGTGACGGCCGACGACTATCGCACCGCCCAGCCCGATCCGCTTGCGAACGCTGCCAAGGACATCATCAGCCACATGAATGCAGGTCATTCTGATTCAATGGTTTTACTAGCAAAAGCTCATGCTGGACTTGAAGCAACCGAAGCCCAAATGACGGCAGTCGACCGGCTCGGATTCCAAGTCCGTCTCAAGACCGAGAAGGGGATGAAGGGAGCACGAATCGCGTTTGACCGCGAGGTTCGCACGGCGCTGGAAACGCGAGAGGTCCTGGTGGAGATGGTGAAGCAAGCGAGACTTCAGAGCCCCGAACGCAAGTGACGAGCCAGCGCCCTGCCCACCATAACTCGCTCGGTCGGAGCTAGGAAGCGAGTTGCGGATCAGTACCTGTGGCAGGGACCAACCCCAGGTGTGCCGGCCCGTTTCACTCGCTGGCCCGTCACTCGGACCTGCCATGTTCACTCGCTGGCCCGTCACTTCCGTTCTGGGCTCTGACGGAACACACCGAACAGCCTTAGCTGCGGACCATCCGCTTCTCAATTAGCCCTAGGCCGAAATCGGCCCCTAGGGCCATGAGCGCGGCGGGTACCGCCCCTAGCAGCAGCAACCCCGTATTGACCGACTGAATGCCCCGGTAGATGAATTCGCCTAGGCCTCCGGCTCCGATCAGGGCGGCGATTGTGGCCACGCCAATGCCGGTTACCGTTGCGACTCGCATGCCGGCCATGATGGTCCGTGCCGCCAGCGGCAACTCGACCATTCGCAGGAGCTGCCAATCGGTCATGCCCATGGCTACGGCCGCCTCGCGTACGGCTCGGTCGACACCCTTGACTCCGGTGTAGGTGTTGCGAATGATCGGGAGCAGTGCGTAGAGCACCAGCGCCACGACCGCCGACCGGGGACCAATTCCGCCGATTAGCGGCAGTGGAATCAGAAGGCCGAATAACGCCAGGCTGGGAATGGTTTGCGCAGTATTGGCGATCCCCAGGACCCAGCGCTCGACCAGCGGGCGGCGGGTCATCCAAATACCGGCGGGAATGCCGATGAGCGCCGCGACCAGCATGGACACCCCGACTAGTCCGATGTGCTCCATGGTGCGGGCCAGCAATTGTGCCTGATACTGCTGTATGTATTCCAAAAAGTTCACAGTAGGGACTCCAAGTAGGGAAGGACCCGAGGGTCGTCTGATGCACGAAACTCGCTTGCGTTTCCCAGCCAGACGAGGCGGCCGTTTTCCATCACGCCGATTCGGTCGCCCAACAGCAAGGCTTCGCTAACGTCGTGGGTGACGAAGACGATCGTCTTGCCCAGCTTCTTTCGCATTGCCAAGAATTCGCGCTGAATCTCGGCGCGCGTGATCGGGTCGAGCGCTCCGAAGGGCTCGTCCATCAGTAGAATCGGGGGGTCGGCGGCCAGAGCCCTCGCTACACCGACGCGTTGGCGCTGTCCGCCGGAAAGCTGATGAGGCAGCCGCCCGTTGAGGTCGGCCGGGTCGAGTCCTACAATTTGCAGCAACTCGTCGCAACGCTGCTGCTTCTTTTCATCGGGCCAGCCCTCGAGCGTCGGGACCAGCGTCACGTTTCGTTCGACGGTGAAATGGGGGAACAGGCCGACTTCCTGAATCACGTAGCCGATCTTTCGCCGAAGCGCGATGGGGTCCCACTCAATCGTCGAGCGGCCTTCGACCAGGACCTGTCCGGTGGTCGGTTCGAGCAATCGATTGATCAGGCGCAGGGCGGTTGTTTTGCCGGAGCCGCTGCGGCCTACCAGCACGAGGGTTTCGCCGGCTTCTACGTCCACCGTCAGCTCAGAGACGAGAGTAGCGCTGCCGATGCGATAGGTTGCCTTCTCCAGACGAATCGGGTGTGGGTTGGGCTCGGACATCGATGGGATCTGGGCGCGGGTGTCTGGGCGTGGGTCTCTGCGCGGGTATCGGGCGCGGGTGTCGAGGCGAGGGCGTTTTGTGGTCACGGAGGACTGGACACCCTTCTCATGACACAAACTGGCCTTTTCTTGATGACTTTCTTGTCTTTCGTGACACCTTTATGCATGAAACTCGACTCGAAGCGCCTCGGTGGAGAATTGCGAGAGGCTCGTAAGTTGTTTGTTTCAGTGATCCGGTGGCACCGATTGCAGGACTTTGCAGGATTTGTCATGATTTCTGCTTTTTTGGCTATTCCCGGGCTTGGGCCGTCGCCTGATTGGCCTGTCCATTGTGAATCGTTTGGCATTCGATTGCGTCACCGTTATCAGCATAGCGGAGGATTCTCGGATGTCAAGTCCCGGTCATGCGTATTTGTTGATAACAGAGGGATTATTCTTGCTATAATCCGTGACTCGGAAGGACCGGGTTTCAAAATTGGACCCCAACGCAGGCCGCCTGCTCGTTTTCTTCTTAGGAGGAGGCTGCCTCTTCTTAGCGGTCGGACCTAAAAAAAAGCGGTTAAATCGTCGACGAGCGCCTGAAACGACGGCTCCGTGTCCTCCCGTTCCATGCAGTGAAGTCGGCGGCGTGGATACGGCGGAACGCCAAGGGAATCCTCACCTTCTCGATCAGGACTGGAACTAGGATGTCCCGCGCGGCTGCTTCTCCCGCTGCGAATGCCCTGCCGGAGCGGGCGCAGCACGCTGCGCCCCTACACTAGGCTCTCGGTGGGAACAGCTTGAGGACCTCTAGCGTTTCGTTACCTTCGCGTTTTAAGTGATGCGGCATGACGGCGGATCAGCGCGGGCTTGCTGATGATCGTTCGCTTGCGAAAACCGCTTGCTTACGCGCGCGGCTCCAACGGCGGCTCCAACGGCGCCGTTTTGCTGCCGATGGCGGCGTTAGGGAAAAAGGGTTAAGGGGAAAGAACTTCCCGGGCACAACGGAACCCAATGTTGCCGCCGTCCCAGCTGCCAGGATGGACCCCGCCGCGGCCCGACGCGCGCAGGCACTCCGGACCGTAGTCCCACGACCCGCCGCGCAGAACCCGCTGCTGACCGCCAGACGGTCCTTGGGGGTCGCGGTCCGGGGACTCCGAGTAGTAGTCTTCTTTGTACCAATCCGAGCACCACTCCCAGACGTTGCCAGCCATATCGTACAAGCCGAATCCGTTGGCAGAATAGCTTCCCGCGGGAGAAGTTCCACGACTGCTGAAATTGGCGTTCTTCTCATTGACCGCTTTGCCCCAGGGGTAGACGAACCCGCTCTTCCCACCCCGTGCCGCATATTCCCACTCGGCTTCCGCTGGCAGGCGCCCGCCGGCCCATTGGCAGTAGGCGACGGCTTCGTCCCACCTGACATTTTCAACGGGGTGGTTTTCTTCGCTCTGCTCACTGGGCAACTCTCGTCTTGTGTCCCTGGCGAAGCTTTTGTACGCCGCAACCGTCACTGGCGTCGTGGCTAGCCAGAGTCCCTTGCTGATGGTGACAGGATGCTGGGGCTTCTCATGTTTTAGAGCTTTGGCATCCCCAGCGACCGCCCCCATTTGGAACGTGCCCGGCGGAATCCAAATGTACTCCAGGCCGTCGATAGGATTTCCCTGATTTCCAGGTCTTTCGGTTGTGGTGGTGCCGCCTTCCGCCGGGTGGGCTGAGCCTTTTTCTTGCCGGGCGGCTTGGGTGGCGTTTTGCTCGGTGCGGCCTGGGGGCTGGGCTTTGGTTTTTCTTTGGCGGGCGGGGACGCGCTGATCTTTGGCGGTCCCACAATGTTGGCTATGTCATTCAGCAGCGCTTGAAAGGCCGGAGAGTCGTCGCTTCCGTCCCAGTCGAACAATTCGGCCGCTTGAATCAGGCGAAATCCTCGGGGCGGTCTCACCTTCTCCAGGAAGACGGGTAGGAGGATATCCCGCTCACGCCCGTCTTGAGCTTCCTCCAACACCCAGTCTTTTTCCACGGAGCGGCTGGTCCAAACAACGACCACACATTGGGCCTCATTCAGCGCTTTGTCAATGACCTGATGAAAGCGGCCGGCCGGTAGGGATTGTGGGGTCCCACCAGACCTTCCAGCCCCGCCTTGCAAGCGCCTCGGCCAGAGGCTTCACCTTGGCGCGGTCTTCTCGGGCGTAGCTGATGAAGATGTCGCTCATGGTGGGGGGCGAACAGGCGGGGCTGGGGCCTTTGCGAATATACAGCGTAGAACAATCGCGCTGTTATCGCCAATGCGGGCAATGCCATGCTGGACAACACCGGTGCCCTGAGCTGCGCGCGTGAGGAAGGGGTTTGCTCGAATCGATTGGTCGGTTCGTGGTAACCACTCCCTCACGGTCGTGGCTCCGACAGTCGTGGCTCCGATGGTCGTGGCTGCGACGGTCGTGGCTGCGAAACCGCGCTCAGGCGACAGGCTTGGCTTCGCTTAGAACGGCCTGGATGTCTTTGATGCCGACGCCGGGGCCGGTGGGTATGCAACCCAAAGGTCGCCTTAGAACAGCACAATTTCGTGTTGCGTTCGCCTCAAGTTCTGTACGCTAAGCTATTCCCGACTTTCACTGAGTATGCTCCGATGGGGCCATTGGCCAAGTTTTTGCGTCCGTTTGGTGTCAACGTGGCTCCGTTGCTGGGCGTTTTTCTTGATGACTGGTCCATAGCCACGGCGCTTGTTTTCTACTGGACGGAAACCCTGATCGCGTGTGGGCTGACCGTGGTTCGTGTTGCGGTACACCGGAAGCTGACCCATAAGCGCGGGCACTACCGGGTTCGCTCGCGGCAAGGCCGCCGGCAAGGTGGCGAGCGCCGGCCGGACCAGTTTAGCCGTGGGGGTTTCCTGGCTGCATTTACGGTGTCCAGCCTCGTGTTGATCGGGGCGCAGGGCCTGTTTCTGGTCCTGCTTCTGACGGCGATCCTACCCGCGGAAGTAGACATGCCGGGGGTCCGTGAGGGTGTGGTGATTATGTCCGCCATTCTTCTGGTTGGTCTGTTGGTGGATCTTTCCAAAATGCCCAGCCGCTCGTTTGCCTTGGTCAAGGAGTCCGCGGAAGGCGTTCTCGCCCGCACAGCTCTGATCCATCTGACGATCCTCGGAGGAATGCTACTGATCAGCTTGGTCGATCAACCGCCTGTATTCTTCGGCGTGTTTGCCGTGATGAAAACGGTGGCTGACCTCTTTGATGTCATCCCATTAAATGGCATCCGGTTACATGGCATCCCGCAACGCAAGGGGGGCCTGCCAGCGCTTACAGCGCCGATGGAACCGCCGGCTTGGGCGGCCAAGATGCACGCTCGCATCGAACCCGGCGGCGATCCGCGGAAGAGTTGGCAACGCCATCTGGAGAGGGAGGCGGCAGATGCTGAGGCCGACGAGGAGGAGTTCACCCCTCCCGCGAGTTGGAGTTGAAATGTCGGAGGGTCTGGGCAGGGCCCTCTTCCGGCGTAGCGATGCTTCGTTATGCGGCAGGTGGCAGAATCGGCGTGAGGCCTCCACGCGAGACAACACCGGCGCCCTGAGCCGAGCGCGTGAGGGAGGGGTTTGCTCGAATCGATCGATCCGCTCGCGGTAACCACTCCCTCACGGTCGTGGCTCCGTCAAACCCGCGAGTTCGGGACATTAGCGTGGGGCTGATAGGGACCGTCCGCGGCGGGAGGCCCGAGGCGTTGCGGGACGGAAGGGCACTCGGTTGCCTGAGGCGGATGCCGCGGCCTGGGGCCGAACAAACCGACGAATCGGTTTGCGGCAAGCGTGGACGCTCACGCCACGTCTGTTGCCTTGTTTGGGTTCCCCGCTCGTCCGGGTCGGGTCAAGCCGGCTCAGGCGACAGGCTTGGCCTCGCTTAGGACAGACTTGATGTCTTTGATGCCCACGCCGGGGCCGGTGGGTATGGAGAGTTTGCCATCTGATATTTCGAGGGCTGGTTCGAACCAGTCTTTGTAGCGCTCGATGCCGCGTTTGTACTCTTGGTAGCTGCCCACGTCTTTCACGCAGGCGACGAAATGCAGGACGTAGACGAAGCCGAATCCGCCTGAGATATGCGGGGTCGTCGGCATGTTGGCGAGCGCGGCCATTCTGGCGATCCTCAGGGACCGAATCATTCCTCCGTAGTAGTGAAGGTCGGGTTGCACGATGTCCACGGCGCGGTTGTGGATCATCCAGCGGAAACGGCGGTCGCTGAATTCCTGCTCGCTGCCGGCAACGGGAATCGTGAGCGCGTCGGCGACTTTCTTGGTGTCCTCCTCCTCCAGGTGGTCGAAAGGACAGGGCTCCTCGAAGAAAAACGCGTTGACCTCTTCGAGGATTCGTCCCACTTTGATGGCTTGCGGCGGGTCGTAGGAACTGTTGGCATCACCATGAATGTCGATTCGGTCGCCAAAGGTTTTGCGCGCCAGCCGGATGAGCCCTTCGGTGCGGCCGGGCATGGCGTCCTGGTTGCGGCTCATGCGTCCGCCGAGGCGGAATTTTACGGCTTTGGCTCCGGTCTCTTCAATGAGCTGTGTGAAGTAGTCGACCTCTTCATCGGGCATCGAGTCGCGCGTGCCGCTGGCGACATAGAAAGCCGCTTCTTTGCGGACACCGCCTCCGAAGAGCTCGGCGATCGATTTGCCAGCTATTCTCCCAAGCATGTCCAAGAGGGCGCACTCGACCCAGGTTTGCGCCGACCAAAAGAGGAGACCCTGGAGTTTGTAGTTGCTGCGGTAGCGGTAGAGCTCGAAGAGAAGCTCGGATTCGAGCAGACGCGCGTCCTTGCCAATGAAGAAGGGGATGATACGGCCTTCGAGAATCGGCTGGGCGTTGGGACGTCCGTTGGTGAACGAGATGCCCTCGGCGCCGTCTTTGGAGCGCACGTGGACGATCTGTTCGTTGCCGCGCTGGAGTAGCTGGATCGAGTCGATGATGACGGGTGAGGTGATGCCGTCGAGCTGGAGGAGCGGGGTTGCGGCGGCTTGTTCGAGTTCTTCGACGGTCGGGTGGCTGGCGTTGGTTGTTACCGGGCCTTGCGAGGGATCGGCAGAATTGGACGGGGCGCAATTTTGGAGGGCGGTTAGGGCTCCGGCGGTGGTCGAGAGTTTTAGGATGTTTCGGCGGGTGGTTTGCATGGTTGCTCACGGGAACGAACGGGTTTCGCTCGTCTAGTTGACAGGCATTCAGGGCACCTGGATTGTGGTCTGGTCCTATCTTTGCCGCATGGGCCTTACCTCGCGCCTGCGCGTGGACTTACGAGCCCTGCGCGAGCGTGGACTTCCATCCACGCCTTCCATGAGGAGGCTCGGCATTGTCAAGGGAGGAGTGAAGAATTTTCAGCTGATGGGATGTTGGACCGGGCTTCCATCCGCACTCGTTGGTCGTCGCTGAGGACGCGGTGCTCTATGAAGTTCGATCTAGCGGCGCTGCTCTCTCTGTCTCGGCCTCTGCGGACCGGGCGTGGACTCGCAGTCGCCGCGAACTCGGTCTGTCCCTTTGCGCTGTTACGATTCCTCAACCTCCTTCAATCCGACGTTCTGACTTCCCTGCTTCAATCCGACGTTTCTACTTGCCTGCCTCGATCCGACGTTCTTCCTGCCGTCCCGGGCCTGATTCCATTTGGCATTCGATGCCGCCTTCCTTTTTCGCTCGGGAGGGAATTCGCGGCTGACAGCCGACACACGAGCGGTCGGCAGGCGGCTCGTTCCGGTGATCCCCTTTCCCTCATATAAGTCTGCTCTCCGATCGGCCCGGAGCAATCCAGGGCGCGCCGAGCGCGGCGAAGCGAACCCTGGACGGCGAGGACCGATCTGGAATCCTGCCAGCAGAGGGAAAGGGATTCGCTGCTCGCAGCGGTCTGCTAAGATTCGCATTTCTCAGCGCTAGCCTGCCGCTCGCGGGTTCGTCTGGTAAAACGGATCGAAGTCCACATCCTGACGCCACAGCAGGTGCATCAGCACAGCCAGTTTGCGCGCCACCGCCACGATCGCTTTGCGCTTCGCGCAGGGGCCGCCGCGGGCCGCCAATCCCAGTCCCCAGCGCCGTAAGTCTGAATCTTCCCCGTGATATCCCAGAATGTATTGCGAACATTGCACCAGCAATCGCCGCAATAATCGGTCACCGCTTTTGGTAATACTCAACTGCGGTGAGCACTCGCCCGAGTCGCGGCGCTTGGGCCGCAGCCCCATGCGGGGTCCGGCGTCTCGACTGCTCCCGAGCCGCTGCGGATCGTTGTCCAGATTCAACACGAATGCCAGCGAGGTGATCGGTCCCACTCCGCGGATCGAGCGTAAACGTTGCGTCGCGGGATATTTTTCCTCCGCCAGCTTCTCGATATGTTTGTCATAGCGGAGGATTGCGGCGCTGACGTGTTGGATCACCTCGAGCAACGGCTCGAGCGCGACACGCAGCTCGTCGGGCAGCTGGGGGCTGGCTTTCTTTACGAAGGCCTCGCTGCTCGAAGCCGGCAAGCGGCCCCCGAAACTCTTCACGGTGCCGCGCACGCTGTTGATCAGTTTCGTGCGTGTCTCGACCAGGGTTTCCCGCGCTTTCAGCACGGCGCGGTCGCATTGGATGGCCAGCGAACGGGGCTCGACGGCGTTCAGCATCTCGGGCATCCGCAGCCCCAACTCGGCCAGCCGTTCGGCGTCGCTGCGATCGTCCTTCGACAGCGATTGGGTGATCAGCGCCAGGCGGTGCGTGTCGGCCATCAGCGGCTCGTGCCCCAGCCGCTCGAGCAAGCGGTAGATCCAGTTGGCGTGGCAGCCGGCTTCGAGCACCACCCGCATCGCGGCCCAGCCGCCGAAGTAGCGCTCGAACGCTGCCGGCGAGGTGCTCAGCTTCTTGCGCTCGACGATGTTGCCGTCCAGATCGATCAAGCAGACATGGCTGTGCTTATCGCCCAGATCCACCCCGGCCACGACGTTCAGGCCTTGTTCGATCATCTTCCGTTTCGACACTTCTCTGAAAGTTTTGCTATTGTTTTTCATGGCTCGTCATCCTCCTTTTTTTCGTAATGGAAAAAACCTGGGATCGCCGCCGCAGGCGGCGAAGCCCGTTTGGGGAGTTTAGCTCACTCCCCGGATGACGAACCTCCTCATTTCATCTCTGTCCGGCCGTCTGAAGTTTCCTCAACGGTGGACGCCATCTGATGATACTCTTCTACGGGGAGTGCTGATGAAGAACGCCGACGACACAACTCTTGAGCATCAGTGGATGCCTTTTACGGCGAACCGCGATTTTAAGGCTAGTCCGCGGCTTCAGGTTAGAGCCGAGGGGATGTACTACTGGAATGACCGCGGCGAGAAGATTCTCGATGGATGCTCGGGACTTTTCTGCGTGGCGGCGGGGCACAATCGGCCAGAGATTCGCGAGGCGGTCTATCGCCAACTTGGGGAACTCGACTACACGCCGCACTTCCAGCTCGGCTTTCCCGGCTCGTTCGAGTTGGCGCGGCAGCTCGCCGAGCTGACGCCAGGGGACCTCAATCATTTGTTCTTCACTTGCTCGGGATCCGACGCGGTGGAGACTTCGCTCAAGATCGTGCTGGCCTACCACAGAGCCCGAGGCGAGGGGCAGCGGACCAGGCTAGTTGGCCGCGAGCGTGCTTATCACGGCGTGAATTTCGGCGGACTGTCGGTCGGCGGCATCGGGCGGAATCGCGAAGCCTTCGGTCCGCTGCTTCCCGGCGTGCTGCACTTGCGTCACACCTGGCTGCCGGAAAACCGCTTCACCCGAGGTCAGCCCGAGCACGGCGCCGAGCTTGCCGACGACCTCGAAACGATGGTCCAAACCCACGGCAACACGATTGCGGCCTGCATCGTCGAGCCTGTTGCCGGATCGACCGGCGCGCTGGTTCCTCCAAAGGGATATCTGGAGCGGCTGCGTCAGATTTGCGACCGTCACGGGATTCTGCTGATCTTCGATGAAGTGATTACCGGGTTCGGACGCCTGGGCAAACCCTTTGCCGCGCAGGCCTTCGGGGTCACGCCCGACATCATCACGATGGCCAAGGGCATCACGAACGGCTGCCTGCCGATGGGGGCGGTGGCGGTTCGAGATGGCATCTACGAGTGCGTCACGGAGGCCGCCAGCAAAGGGGTGATCGAGCTATTCCACGGCTACACGTATTCGGGCGCACCCGCGGCGGTGGCGGCGTCGTTAGCGACTCTCGAAATTTACAGGAATGAGGATTTGTTCGAGAGGGCCGCGAGGATGTCGCCTCAGTTTCTGGATGCGATCTTCGCGCTGCAAGATTTGCCGAACGTCACGGATATCCGGGGTTATGGAATGATCGCGGGCATCGACTTGGCGCGGAAGGACGACACGCCGGGCAAGGCGGGTGGTGCTGCTTTTCTTGGACTCTACGAAGCAGGCGTGCTGACCAAGGCTACTGGGGATACGCTCCTACTGGCTCCGCCGCTTATTGCCGAGGCGTCCGATTTTGCTTTCATTGCCGAGAAACTGCGGGACTTACTTGTTAGTGGGCCGATCGTGGCTTAACTTTTGGGATTTGACCATTGATGTGCGCGCCTGCCGAAGAAGAGGCGCGGACGCATTTCGCCGGGCGTAGCACGCTACGCCCCTACACCTACGCTGGGCCGCACGGTAAGCTGGGACGAGCTGATGCGCTCGGCGTCGCTGTAGGCGAAAACTCCTTGAATCTCACACGACACCGCCCCGACGGGGCTGTCCACCCCGGTTTGCGTTGGGGGCCGTTTACGCTGCGAATCCCGCTTGTCCACGTTCGGGTTGAGATGCCTGAGCTGATTCAGGGCTTGATGGTCAGTGGCGCTACCGGGTTGTCGATCGTGCCGCTCTACACCGAGCATTTCGGCATGAGCTTTGAAACCGCCGTGGCGATGTGCGCGCTGATGACGGTAATCGTCTGCTCCGGACCAATCCTCTTCGGCGACCCTTATTGCGGGGGATGGTTGACGCCCGCGCTGCCGCTGGTGTTGCGTGAGGCGCTCAGTCACGACACCGTCGCCGCGCGAACCGATTTCGTGAACGCGACGCTGCTGATGGTCGCCCTGATGTTTCTGGTTCTGGGGATTTCCGGGTTGGGTAGCACGCTTCTGCGCTTGGTGCCGAGGGCGCTGAAGGCGGGAATCATCCTGGGTGCGGGGATGAGCGCGATCTATGGCGAGTTTATTCCGCGTTCGGGCGGGCGGCCTTCGAGGATCGACGCTTATACCGCGTCGATTCTGCTTGCCGTGGGAATCACGTTGCTGCTGTTGTTCTCTTTGCCGCTGGAGCGCTGGAAGAAACGCTTCGGTTGGCTTGCGGCCGCGGCTTCGCTTGGAATCGCTCCAGGCTTTTTCGCCGCGATGGTTCTGGGCCCATGGTTTGGCGAGGTAAGCTATGGAAGTTTTCGGGCGCTCTTCGTTTCCCCAACAACAGGGGAGTGGATCTTCCGGTTCCGGGACATTTTTTTTCTTCCAGACTTCGGAGGGCTCATTGGGGAATACAGCTTGGCGGCTCGCGGTCTTCCCGATGCCAACATGATGTTGAGCGCTCTGCCCCTCGCCATGGCCGCCTACGTGATTGGCTTCGGGGACATCATAACGGGAACAGCGATCGTGAACGACGCCGCGCCGGATCGTCCCGACGAAAAGATCCCGATCGACGAGCGGCGCACCCACCTGGCGGTCGGAATCCGGAATCTGATTCAGGTCGTAGCAACCGGGCCGTTCTTTCCATTGCAAGGGCCGCTTTGGACAGGTGCAACCGTCGTCGTCGCTGAACGCTATCGCAGAGGCCGGCGCGAGATGGACTCGATCTTCGGGGGAATCTTCAGCTACCTTATTTTCGGGTTGCCGATCTTTTACTTCGTTCGTCCCTACTTGGAACTGTTTCGCCCAGTGCTTGATGTTGCGTTTTCGCTGACGCTGATCTTGACTGGGTTCGCGTGCGCCTTTGTCGCATTGTCGATGCCGCGGAACCGTATTGAGCGGGGGCTGGCTGTTTTGGTTGGGATGCTGATTATGTATTTCTCCACGCTAGTTGGGCTGGCGGTTGGGTTTGTCGGGGCGGCGGCGTTGCTGGGCCGGCAGGCTTGGAGTAGCGACAATCCGCATGCCTTGTCGTAGTCGAAAGCAAGCGGCTGTGACCGGCCTGAAGGCCGGTGCGGGTGAGACTGGAATGGGATTCTCGGCCTGGATTGTGGCCGCTTCGCGCGGATGGACCGGCCTGAGAGCCAGTCGCTACTGTGTCGCCAGAATGGCGAAAGCCACGCAGGATGCGCTCGCCACATCGGCTTTCAGGGATGCATGAACTTCAAGCGTGGACTTCCGTCCACGCCTCTGTCCGGGCGTCTGAAATCTTGTCTTCCTTACTGAAAATTTTGGTTGGCGGGCGTGATGATCAGCTCGGGTACGGTAGCCCTGGGATGCAAGGTGGCTATGAACAGGGCGGCGTGAGCCAAGTCTTCGGGCTGCAGCATGACAGCACGTTTTTCAGCCGGAGGGACGACCGGGCGGTCATCGAGAATTGGGGTGTTGACTTCGCCTGGGCAAACCAAACAGGAGCGGATGCCGTTGCGGCCCTCTTCCAGTCCGATCATTAAGCTGAGGGCGGACATTCCGAATTTCGAAGCGCTGTAAGCCGTGCCGCCCAGCACACTCGCCCGCACGCCGGCGACAGACGAGACGTTGACAATCAAACCCTGACGGCGTTCACGCATCTTCGGCAAGACTTCGTGTACGCAGTAGTAGGCGCCTTTCAGATTGACGTCAACCACGCGATCAAAGTCATCGATGGAGAGTTCGGTAAGTTTGCGCCGGGCGATATTCGTTCCCGCGTTGTTCACGAGGATGTCGACAGCCCCGAGTTTATGCTCGGCCCAGGCGGCCATCTCGGCGACAGCCTGGCGGTTGGAAATGTCCGCGGCTTTGGGGAATATGCGGGCTGCCGCATCGCCCGCTGCTTCTCTAGCGCGTTCGAGCTTATCCAGGTTCCGGCCGACGGAGACGACGGACGCTCCTTCGGAGGCAAAGCGGGCAGCGACAGCCTCTCCGATGCCGCTCCCGGCACCGGTCACAATAATGCCCTTCCCTTCTAATCTCATTAAGAATCAGGGATAGTCCACGCCCAAGCCACAGGCTTGGCGGAATCAATCAAGATTCAGGATCGATTTTGGCCCGACCGAAGTCTATACTTCTTGATCGCCACGGCCACATGACCGTCGTGGCTTCGGACCGTAACACCTTGAACCAACAGATTCACGTCTGGCCCGTCGCCGAGGGCCATTCCCATTTGCACCACAAGCTCGATGCGCCTGCCGATCTTGAGTTCTCTCTCCGTTTGGAAGAGAACTCCTTTTCGGCTGATGTTAAGGGTACGGCCTGATCCAACGATCGGGCCAGATGAATCGCGGATTCGATACTCGAGGGGACGGTGGATCTCGTACCGGTTTGCGCGCTGTTGCATCTCTTATCTATTGTGTACGTGTGTCACCTTATCCACAATAGAACTAACGATCTAAAATTCGCCTGGTACGAAGGTACTAGAGGTGCAATCGAAGTGTGCACTTGCGACAGGTAGCCGCAGGTGGATCGGAGGCGGATCGTGGTGTATTCGTTAGCGTTTACGGCTTACATTGCTCCTGGGCATTGCTCCCGCCCATTGCTCACGCGCATTCGTCCGCCGGTTGCTCCGGCACATTGCCCCGGCGCATTTCCCGGACATACCTCCCGGGACATTGGTGCTGCGTAGCGGAAGCTCCTCAATTTTCATCCGGACGCAACCATTTGGACCAGGGTGATGGTGAAGGGTCCGGCGCTGGAATCGAACTCGAGCCGCAGTGAATCGTTTCCACCGCAGACTTTCATCGTAAAGCTGCTGCCCTCGACCACGGTATGCGCTGAGAGGACGGTCTGAGGCGGGAAGATGGTCTTCAGGTTACCGGCTAGCATATTGGCGATCTCGCCGACGGCATCCCGCACGTCGTCGTCCACGCTATCGGGGGGTGCGATACCGTTCAATTTCGCGGTAAAGGCGCTGGCCTCCAGTGGCTGGCACTCGAAGAGCAAGACCCCTTTCCACGGTCCGGCAAAGTGGATGGAGCCCACCACAGTATGCGACGGGTCCGCGGCTGGAGCGCGCTGGACGGCCCAGGCCTCGGTTCCGAGCATGGTTGAGAAGATATCCTGGGTGACGTTGATGGCGGTTTTCCGGTGACTCTCCAGGATTGGTCAGGGTCTCGATCATGGTCTCTCCCTTTAACTCAGCAATCGTTGTGACTCTCGCTATCTATGCCTAGGCTTACGGGCGGCCTGGCTCACGGGCGGCCTGGCTCACGGGCCGATTCCTTCAAAACGGACGAAAGCGGACGGGCTCTCGTGAACACGTCATCGAGCCGTTACTTGATGGCATCGGTCATAGTACCGGCTTCTGATACAGAATGGCGCGTCCTATCTGCCGACGCCCAAACGACTCATCAATATTCAATGTGGTCTCGCTCGAACCCATGATGAGATAGCCTCCCGGCGCCAGCCTCTTGCCGATATTGTGCAGAATCTGCTTCTTCGTTTCGATGTCGAAGTAGATCAGCACGTTGCGGCACAGAACGATGTCGAAGGTCCCTAACAGGGAAGGATTGTCTTTGAGGTTGAACTTCTTCCAGCGCACCATGTCTCGAATCGAAGAACTGATTTCCCATTCCAGGTTTTGCCGCGTGAAATGCTTTACCAGGTACTTGGCCGGCAACCCGCGATTCACTTCGAGTTGCATGTATTTGCCGGCTTTGGCCTTCGCCAGGATCTCGTCGGAAAGATCAGTGCCCAGGATCTCCAGATCTCTGGCGAGATTCCCCATTTCGAGCCACATCATCGCCAAACTGTAGGGCTCTTGACCCGAGGAGGCGGCGGCTGACCAGAAGCGGAGCAAACGATTTCCCTTCTGTTTATCGAGCAGCTCGGGAATCACGACTTTTTCGAGCGTTTCGAAGGGCGCCAGGTCCCGAAAGAAGAGAGTCTCATTGGTGGTCATCGCCTCGACGACTTTGTCCCGGATTCGGTTGCCTCCCAGGGCTCGAATGAGATTACACAGACCGTCGAGCGAAGCCGCTCCCTCATCCTTCGCGACTGGCGTGAGCCGCGCTTCGATCAGATAACTCTTGGAGTCGTCCAAAACGATTCCGGACTCTTGGTAGACCGTTTGGCAGAGAAACCGAAAGTTTTCCGCCGTCAGGTTTTTCAGTTGCTCTGGTTGGCTTGTGATGAGGGGCATAGTCGTGGTCTTAAACCCGCTTTAGTATTTCCGCCGCGATCTGATTGAGGGGGGCCACCACGTCGGCCAGTCCGGCCTGCGCAACGAAACCGGGCATGCCCCACACGACACTGGTCGCCTTGTCTTGGGCGATGACCGAGGCGCCCTTTGCTTTGAGCTGTCTGACGCCGCTGAAGCCGTCTTGTCCCATGCCGGTCAGAATGACCCCCAGCGCCCGTTTGCCGTAGATTTTAGCTACCGAGGCGAACAAGACATCCACTGCGGGACGGCAAGAGTTCACAGGCGGAGATTCATTGAGGGTGGCGACAATCGTCGCGCCCGCCGGCTTCAGGACCAAATGAAAACCACCCGGTGCGATGACCGCCTTACCCGGCTCGATGGGCATTCCCGCCTGTGCCTCCTCGACGCGGATCTGGCTGCGAGACTGCAGCCGCTCGGCGAGAAGGCGGGTAAAAATGGGAGGCATGTGCTGCACGATCACGATGGCGCAAGCCAAATCCTTTGGAAATTTCGGGAAGATCTCAGCTAGCGCGTTTGGGCCTCCAGTGGAAACTCCAATCGCGACGATTTCCGGCTTCGATTCATGACTCGGCCGAACCAGTGAATTCGGGACCAGGACCGGCTTGTTGTGGGAAAGGCGTGCGCCGGGAACGAGCGAAAGGGGATCGGGCTCGCAGGCTTCGAAACTAAACATCCACCGCCTGAAAGGCGGTGGGTTACGTTTCGACTGAAAGTCGGGGTTGCGGCTCAAGCCGCCTGAAGCTGTCCGGCTCACAGCCGGCTCAAGGCTTGGTGGGCGCTGTAATCTTGAATCCTTCCCCGTCCTCATCCCATTTCTGGCTCTCAATGTATCTCTTGATCGTTTCTTCATCTACCGCGCCCACCGTCGCACAAAAGTAGCCGCGTGCCCACAGATGTTGGCCCCAATACCGTTTCCGCAACTCTCCAAACTCGTCCTGTAATCGCCGCGACGACCGCCCCTTCAGGTACTGCACCAGCTTCGACGGCGCTAGTTGCGGCGGAGCCGTCACCAACATGTGCACATGATCCGGCGACACCGCGCCCCGGATCACCGCCACTCCCCTCGCTTCACAGCTCTGCCGGATCAGATCCCGCACCCGCTCTGCCACCCTGCCCCGTAACACCTTGTAGCGGTACTTCGTGATCCATATGAGGTGATATTTGATGTCGTAGACCGAATGCGCTTCTCGCCGATATTCTTCTATCCCCCCATTCTCATCCAGAACTGCTTGAAGCTGACCGCCTGAAAGGCGGTGGGTTTAGACCTGGTGATTGAACTAAAGAACTGCCGTATTTTTGGTGTTAGCTCGCCGCGAAGGCTATCCAGCGACTTGTCCAGGGATCCAGCGTTTGCCGCCTTCGTGACATAGTCGTTAGCACCCAGTGACAGTGCCTCGAGTGTCTTGGCTGCCCCACGCTCGGTCAGGGTCGAAAACATGATCACACACAGCCGAGGGTAGAGCTTTCGAATTCGGCGCAGCGTTTCCAGCCCATCCATCTCGGGCATTTCGATGTCGAGCGTCACGATGTCGGGATTGACTTGAGGTATCATCGCCAGAGCAATCGTGCCGTTCGAGGCGGTTGCGACAATCTCCAGAGCCTCGTCTTCGCCGAGGGCTTGAGCAACGAGCCGCCGGATGACAACCGAATCGTCGACGACCAGGACGCGAATGCGTCGCCCCGCCGTTATCGTTCGCACCCTGTGTAATGCCATGGTTGGGAATATGCGGAGCGGGATACCGCTCTCTAGTTCAGGACTCCCAAAATGCGCAGCTTGTCGACAATCACCTCTTTGGTGAAAGGTTTCATGATGTACTCGTTTGCTCCGGCGTCGAGCGCCTTGGGTGAGGAACGATGCAGCCACGGGATTCGCTAAGGCTGGGCGCATGGGGTCAGACAATCTATCTCCGGTCGTTCCCGAGATTCTTTCTTCGAACCAAAGGAATAGATCATGTCCAAAAACTCTAACTTCTTGAAACGATTCCCAGTGCCGGCCTTGGGGGGCAAAGCTTGCGTCCAAGGTGAGCTTACTTCTGGCCGGCATTCTTTGGGTCTGCTGCTTGGGGCAGATGCAGGCCCAGCAGAAATCTTCCCGTCCTGGTTACCACCTGAATTATGCACAGATTCACTTTGCGAGTGTGGCTGCGTTCGTAGCGGGTTGGCGGTCGTCGTGAGGTGGTAGCTCGGCAACTGGTCTTTTGGCTTCTCCGTGTCCGGTTTCCCTTCCCGCCCAGAATCCGCGTCGTCAAAACCTCGCTCGGAAGTGACGTGTTTCCAGTGCGTTACGGCTAGTGCATAAAATTTTATGCATAGCGCATAGCCAGGCTCTCAGATCAGCGCCCTCCCGACCACCGGCAGCAAGCCGCCGTAGGGAGTCGGCTTCCTGCCGCGGAAGTGGTAAGGCGTCGAAGCCCCGATTTTATTGGGCCGCGAGGCCGTCACGGCTGGGCCTTGTTGGACGGGCCTTTGGGAGCTATGCTGTTTTCGTCTGGTAACCATGTGGGTGACTTCCTTGGGGTTGGCTGGCGAAGCTGGAATCTTTGCCAGCCGACCTTTTTACCCCATGTTTTAGGGGGTCCCCAATGGTCCCTTGCGGCTCAGCCCTCCTCAGGTCCACGCCGCAGTGCATAATTCAGGTACCAGCTTCTTCGTCAGAACGAGAACTGGTCGGCGATTGCCGAAACAAGCTCATCCGACAAGTCGGACTTCTTTGACCCCATTAAATATGTACCCCTGAACGAAAGCGGCAGCATATGGGCAAGCTTCGGCGGTCATTTTCGGGTCCGCAACGAGACCTGGAACAATTTTGGATTCAGCGACACCGAAGGCCGCGACGACAATTACACGAATACTCGGCTATTCATGCACGCCGACATTCACCTTGGCAAGCACGTTCGAGTCTTCGCCGAAGGTAAGACGGCGCTGGCCACCACTCGCAATCTGCCTGGCGGGAACCACGGCCTCGATATCGATTCGGCCGACCTGCTGAACGCCTTCGTCGACCTGAGCATGCCCATCGCCGACGGCGGCACGATGACGTTCCGCGCAGGCCGGCAAGAGCTTCTATTCGGCAAACAGCGGCTCGTGAGCCCGTTGCCATGGGGCAACTCTTTCCGCACTTTCGAAGGGTTTTCCGGCGAACTTAAGATCAGTAACTGGAAGGTCACCGGTTTCTGGACACATCCCGTCCAAGTCAAAAAGTATGCCTTTAACCGTCGCGTTACAAGTACAGAAATTTTTGGATTTATGCGGGAGGGAAGGTACCGGGCGTCAAGGCTGGTTGGGATGTCTACTGGCTCGGCCTCGATCGTGACAGGGCCGCTTTCGGCGACATCGCCGGGCGCGAAAAGCGCCAGACCGTAGGCAGCCGAATCAGCGGCAAAATTGCGGCAAGCGATTTCGACTACGACGCCGAAGCGGCTTATCAATTCGGAAGCCTCGGCAACGCCGAGGTCAGCGCTTACATGGTTGCTTCGGAGTTGGGGTATACGTTCTTCGACGCTCCGGCTTCTCCCAGGATCCACGCCGGTTTCGATTATGCCCGCGGAGACGACGGCCGTAGCAACCGCGTGGGAACTTTCAATCAACTATTTCCGCTGGGCCACGCCTATTTCGGTCACATCGACGCCATTGGCCGCCAGAATATCGTTGATCTCAGCACCGGCGTTACCGTGAAACCCTGGCGTCGCTGGACTATCGGCGTGACCGGCCATAACCTCCGGCGAGCCAACGAGCACGACGCTATCTACAACGCTGGCGGCGGAGTCGTCCGCAGAGGCGGTCACGGATCTCCAATGGGCGTGGGCTCGGAGATCGACATGATCGTCAAATACAAAGTCGACAACCATGCTCTGGTCGGCGGGGGCTGGGGTCACTTCTTCACGGGAGACTTTCTAGCCGCGAGTGGACCTAGCGACAACGTAAACTTCGTCTACATGTGGCTGCAATATACACTCTGATCCCAATGGTCAGCTAAGCGAAACGGCGTAGGGGGCGGCAATCCGGTCGCCCCCTCGGGGCCTCCCCGGCAGCAACGCGGGCGGCGCCCAACTCAACCTCTCCTACCGAGTCCACTGCACTCGCTCCCGACCCCCCAAAGGCCTTCGGGCTCCGCATCGTGGTTGGCTCTGCGATTTGCCTCTCCTGACACCAGAGTAGCCATCGAGACCATCTCATTGAGTCGGCATCATAGTGCCCGAGGAAGCCTCTCGCGCCACGGTTCTGGAAGCTTTGTACTGGAAGCTTTGTACTGGAAGCTTGGACCTGGAAGCTTGTACCTGGAAGCTTGTACCACCTGAATTATGCACAGATTCGGCGTAGCCATCGTCGATGGAGTTGTGGCGATAGCGGCACTCGTGTCAACTCAGTGATTTCGCAAGTCGTCTTTTCTGCTGTTTCCCTCCCCGTTTGAGCCGCCTCCTGATCCCGGCAGGGCAAAAGCGGGCTGGCAAGCGGCGTGTTCCCAGTACCTTGCGGCGAGTGCATGAAATTTTATGCATGGAGTGCCCCTCAGCTCAGCGCACCCTCCACCACCGGCGCCAAGCTCGATCCCGGCGGCCCCATCGCCCGCAGCCGTCGCATCAGCCGTTCAAACAGGCCCTTTTCCTGATAATGATCGCTGTAGCTGACACCCGTTCTGCCGGCGTGCCGCCAGATCTTGGCCGCCACGAACAGAAAACGCAGCCGCGCCGTCGCCAGGGTGGTGTGCCGCAGCGTCTCCACGCTGGCCTGGGCTTCGCGGTTGAACAGCAGCAGCCAGCAGTTGCGATTGTAGGCCAGCATGGCCAACTGAAAGTGATTGCGGTTCATGTCAAAGCGGCGCGAGGGATGGGCCGCCAGCCCGGCGTCGTTGTTGGCCTCCTTGATCAGGTTCTCGGCTCCGGCGCGCTGATTGTAAAACCACACCACCGCCGCGATCGGCTCGGCCAGATTGGTGACAAACACGCGGTAGGTGTAAGCGCTGGTGGCGCACAACTGGTATTGCTCGGCCGCGCCGGCCTTGGGCTCGTTTTCGTAACGCAGCGCCAGGAAACGGCAGGCCCGCGCCCAGCCTTGCGGTTGGTAGAGGAATTCGCATTCCGCGTCCGCGTCGGAGCGGGGGGAGGGTTTCCATTCTGCTTGCTGCAAGCGCTCGACCAGGCGCCGCGTTTTGCGCGCCACGATGACGAACTGACAAGCCGCCTTTTCATAGGCCTCCACCGCCTCCCAGCAATAAAAGCCGGAATCGGCCCGCGCCAGGATTTTCTTCACGCCGCCCGGCAAAGTCCGGAAAGCGCTCTCGAGGTGGGCGGCGATCTGTCGGCCCGTGGGCCGGTCGCCGTTGCGCAACCCGCCCATCAGGTATTCGCGCGTCTCGGCCAGGAAGGTCAGTATCGGCTGGTAGCTGCGCTTGCCCTTGTTCTTGGGGTTGTAGCTCTTGCGCCCGCCCATCTGGCGGCCGTAGAGGGTATGCACGGTGGTGTCGGTGTCCAGCGTCACCGTCTCCAACTTCACGTGGGCCGCGGCCCAGACTCGTTCCCGCAGCTGGCGCTGAATGGAAAGGATCTGCTTCGCCACGTTGAGGTGCAGCGAGGCCAGAAAGCGCCACAGCGTGGACTGCGGCGGCAGACGCGTCACTTGCAAGATGCCGGTCAGGATGGGGTCGCGAGCGATGAAGCGGAGTTGGTTGAGCCGCGCAAAGCCGACATAGAGGCCGAGCACGAGGGCCAGCACGAACTGGTAGGGGCTCATGGCTCGGGTGATCCGTTTGGTCGTGAGGGTTTCTTCCAGCAGCGCTTGGAAGCCGAGTTTTTCGAGCAGGGTGGCGACGGGCAGCAAGCCGCCGTAGGGAGTCAGATTCTTGCCACGGAAGTGATAGGGCGTGGCAGCCCCGATTTTATTGGGCCGCGGGGCCCTCGCGCCGGGGCCTTGTTTGACGGGCCTTCGGGAGCTATGCTGTTTTCGTTTGGTAACCATTTGGGTGACCTCCTTGGGGTTGACTGGCGAAGCTGAAATCTTTGCCAGCCTACCTTTTTACCCCATGTTTTCGGGGGTCCCCAAATGGTTCCTGGCGGCTCAGCCCTCACCAGGTGCACCGGCAGTGCATAATTCAGGTACCATGGGCCGAATGGCAGTGGCCGGCTAGTATAGTCGGACACTGTGCCGAACAGTGCGGAAAGCCACCCATGGGGAAAGGGAGCCCTTTAAAATCATGAGTTTTCGACTTGTACGTGTAACCTGAATTATGCACTGATTCGGCGTAGCCATCGTCGATGGAGTTGTGGCGATAGCGGCACTCGTGTCAACTCAGTGATTTCGCAAGTCGTCTTTTCTGCTGTTTCCCTCCCCGTTTGAGCCGCCTCCTGATCCCGGCAGGGCAAAAGCGGGCTGGCAAGCGGCGTGTTCCCAGTACGTTGCGGCGAGTGCATGAAATTTTATGCATGGAGTGCCCCTCAGCTCAGCGCACCCTCCACCACCGGCGCCAAGCTCGATCCCGGCGGCCCCATCGCCCGCAGCCGTCGCATCAGCCGTTCAAACAGGCCCTTTTCCTGATAATGATCGCTGTAGCTGACACCCGTTCTGCCGGCGTGCCGCCAGATCTTGGCCGCCACGAACAGAAAACGCAGCCGCGCCGTCGCCAGGGTGGTGTGCCGCAGCGTCTCCACGCTGGCCTGGGCTTCGCGGTTGAACAGCAGCAGCCAGCAGTTGAGATTGTAGGCCAGCATGGCCAACTGAAAGTGATTGCGGTTCATGTCAAAGCGGTGCGAGGGATGGGCCGCCAGCTCGGCGTCGTTGTTGGCCTCCTTGATCAGGTTCTCGGCTCCGGCGCGCTGATTGTAAAACCACACCACCGCCGCGATCGGCTCGGCCAGATTGGTGACAAACACGCGGTAGGTGTAAGCGCTGGTGGCGAACAACTGGTATTGCTCGGCCGCGCCGGCCTTGGGCTCGTTTTCGTAACGCAGCGCCAGGAAACGGCCGGCCCGCGCTCAGCCTTGCGGTTGGTAGAGGAATTCGCATTCCGCGTCCGCGTCGGAGCGGGGGGAGGGTTTCCATTCTGCTTGCTGCAAGCGCTCGACCAGGCGCCGCGTTTTGCGCGCCACGATGACGAACTGACAAGCCGCCTTTTCATAGGCCTCCACCGCCTCCCAGCAATAAAAGCCGGAATCGGCCCGCGCCAGGATTTTCTTCACGCCGCCCGGCAAAGTCCGGAAAGCGCTCCCGAGGTGGGCGGCGATCTGTCGGCCCGTGGGCCGGTCGCCGTTGCGCAACCCGCCCATCAGGTATTCGCGCGTCTCGGCCAGGAAGGTCAGTATCGGCTGGTAGCTGCGCTTGCCCTTGTTCTTGGGGTTGTAGCTCTTGCGCCCGCCCATCTGGCGGCCGTAGAGGGTATGCACGGTGGTGTCGGTGTCCAGCGTCACCGTCTCCAACTTCACGTGGGCCGCGGCCCAGACTCGTTCCCGCAGCTGGCGCTGAATGGAAAGGATCTGCTTCGCCACGTTGAGGTGCAGCGAGGCCAGAAAGCGCCACAGCGTGGACTGCGGCGGCAGACGCGTCACTTGCAAGATGCCGGTCAGGATGGGGTCGCGAGCGATGAAGCGGAGTTGGTTGAGCCGCGCAAAGCCGACATAGAGGCCGAGCACGAGGGCCAGCACGAACTGGTAGGGGCTCATGGCTCGGGTGATCCGTTTGGTCGTGAGGGTTTCTTCCAGCAGCGCTTGGAAGCCGAGTTTTTCGAGCAGGGTGGCGACGGGCAGCAAGCCGCCGTAGGGAGTCAGATTCTTGCCACGGAAGTGATAGGGCGTGGCAGCCCCGATTTTATTGGGCCGCGGGGCCCTCGCGCCGGGGCCTTGTTTGACGGGCCTTCGGGAGCTATGCTGTTTTCGTTTGGTAACCATTTGGGTGACCTCCTTGGGGTTGACTGGCGAAGCTGAAATCTTTGCCAGCCTACCTTTTTACCCCATGTTTTCGGGGGTCCCCAAATGGTTCCTGGCGGCTCAGCCCTCACCAGGTGCACCGGCAGTGCATAATTCAGGTGTAACGGTTTTACTGGCAGGGGCGCTCCTGCTTAGCTGCATCTGTTCAGCAGACGAAAAAGCTTTGATGCATTGCTTCTTCTTTACACCGATCGCCGAGGCCAGCGAAGCCGATTGGGATGCATTTTACAAGGCGACGGTCGAACTTCCAAGCAAGATCGACGGACAGCAAGATCGACGGACTGGATCGAGTCTGGGTCGGCAAATTGCGAAAACGGCCTGCCGTTTCAGAACAGGTCAAATTAGGCCGCGAATACGGAGCCTGCATGGAGCTGGCTGACGAAGCTGCCCTGCAGACATATGCTACGCACCCGGCCCACGATGCCTGGGCCAAGCTCGACAAGAAAGTGCGAGTCCCCGGTACCACGACCTTCGACATCCTGGGGCAGTAAATCCGCTGAGGATGGACAATACCGTTTCCTCGCTGAACAGCATTCACAAGCCTTCTAGGGCTCCAGCCTACAGCCCTGGTTAGCAAGCTACCCACCGGATGGGATAGCATCCATCAATCACATTCTCCAAGATTCTACCTGTAGGATTTGGAACCAGGGTCTTGCGAGATGCGGTTTGCGTGGTTTTGCGCAATCTTCTCAGCGCTATCCGGACGAAAGATCGCTCACAACCGTCCAGCCGCCGACACCTGCCTGCCTGCTGCGAATAAAATCTTAGTGCCCATCGCTAAAATAATATTGACAGCGACTTCCGACGATGTGCTATGATGAAGTCACGGGAGATCACTGCACGCAGTGAATTCTGCTAAGCTAAGTGGAACACCGGTCGGAATCCGGTCCCCAAGATTAAGTAGCTAAGTGCTGTCACGGCTCTGTGGCGGCCTCCTTCGGCGTAGACCGAGCATTGTTTCGAGAGTTGACAGCGACCTAGCCCAGCACCCCGATTCGCCGCTCGTTGGAGTAGCAGTCCACGCCGGAAATTAACATTATTAGTTCAGAACATTGGAGGAAATACCTATGAACCTAAGACCGTTGCATGATCGTATCCTGGTTGAGCGCCTCGAGGAAGGCGAACAAGTCAAGGGCGGGATTATCATTCCCGACTCGGCAAAAGAGAAGCCCCAGCAGGGCAAAGTCATTGCCGTTGGAAATGGCAAACGCCTGGAAGACGGCAGCATTGTCGCTTTGGACGTGAAAGCAGGCGATCGCATCCTGTTCGCCAAGTACGCCGGAAGCGAAGTCAAGGTTGACGATACCGAGTACATCATTTTCCGCGAGGACGAAGTTCTCGCTATCCTCGAAGACATCGAGACATCAGAAAAAGCTGCTTAAGGAGGAACACGAAAAATGGCTGGCAAACAAATCATCTATGGAGAAGACTCCCGTCGGGCGATTCTGGCGGGCATAAATAAGCTCGCCAACACAGTTAGGGTGACCCTTGGACCTAAGGGCCGTAACGTTGTGTTGGAGAAGAAGTTCGGCGGTCCGACCGTCACCAAGGACGGGGTCACCGTGGCCAAGGAAATCGAGCTGGAAGACAAGCTCGAAAACATGGGTGCGCAGATGGTGCGCGAAGTGGCGTCCAAGACCAGTGATGTCGCCGGCGACGGCACGACAACGGCTACGATCTTGGCCCAGGCGATCTTTCGCGAGGGTGTCAAAAGCGTTGCCGCAGGCGCCAATCCGATGGCGATCAAGCGCGGTATCGAGCTGGCCACCGCAAATGTGGTCGAAAAAATCGGGGCGGTATCCCGCCCTGTCGAGGGTGACGCTGTTTCACAAGTAGCGGCGATCTCGGCCAATAACGACCAAACAATCGGCAAGATCATCGCCGAGGCCATGGAAAAGGTCGGCAAAGACGGCGTCATCACCGTCGAAGAAGGCAAGACGATGGATACCGAGCTGGACGTGGTCGAAGGCATGCAGTTTGACCGCGGATACCTCTCTCCCTACTTCGTAACCGATCAGGAAGCGATGGAGTGCGTTCTCGAGAACGCCTACATCCTGATCCATGAGAAGAAGATCAGCAGCATGAAAGACCTTCTTCCTTTGCTCGAGCATGTCTCGCGCGCCGGACGCCCCTTGCTGATCGTCGCCGAGGAAGTCGAGGGCGAAGCACTTGCCACCCTGGTCGTCAACAAACTGCGCGGCACTTTGAACATCGCCGCCGTCAAGGCTCCTGGTTTTGGCGATCGCCGCAAGGCGATGCTCGAGGATATCGGTATCCTCACGGGCGGCAAGACCATCATGGAAGAGACCGGCATCAAGCTGGACAGTGTTCAGCTCGAGGACCTGGGGCAGGCCAGCCGCATCGTCATCGACAAGGACAACACGACAATCGTCGAAGGTTCCGGAGACAAAGAAGCGATCCAGGGCCGCGTGAAGCAGCTGCGCGCTCAGGTCGAGGAAACGACTTCCGACTATGATCGCGAGAAGCTGCAAGAGCGGCTGGCGAAGCTGGTAGGCGGCGTGGCCGTCATCAAAGTGGGCGCTGCGACCGAGACCGAGATGAAAGAGAAGAAAGCTCGTGTCGAGGATGCCATGCACGCAACCCGTGCCGCTGTCGAGGAAGGTATTGTTCCCGGCGGAGGAGTCGCGCTTCTTCGCGCGGCCGACGCGCTCGCGGACCTCAAGACCGATGACGAGGACGAGCGAATCGGTATCAAGATCGTGCGTCGCTCGCTCGAAGAGCCGGTTCGCTGGATTGCCCAGAATGCCGGACACGAAGGGGCCATCGTGGTTGCCAAGATCCGCGAGAACTCGGACCCGACCTTTGGCTTCAACGCCCAAGACGATACCTACGGCGACATGGTAGCCGCCGGTGTTGTCGATCCCGCAAAAGTAACGCGCACTGCGTTGCAGAACGCGGCTTCGATCGCCGGCCTCATGCTGACAACCGAAGCATCGGTTCACGAGGTTCCGGAGAAGGAAAAGCCGGCCCCAGCCATGCCCGGTGGCCACGAAGATTACTAGATTGAACTAACAGCTTCAGCGGAAGCAAGGGGCCGGGCAACCGGCTCCTTTTTTTCGTTCACTCAATGACCTTTTTTGAGGCGAGGAAATGAGCATCTGGCATACCGACTGGGAGAACGTGGCAGCAGCAGCGTGAGCCGTTGCGCCACGGAAATCGCAAACCACTCTCCTCGGCGATGCCGGGAGCCATCACAGCATCTTCGATACATCTATTCGTTGCTTCGGCACATCCATTCGATACAATGATGCAAGTGAATACTCAAGAAACAGTTGATGCGCGCCCCGCCGCTGGGCAAAGTGAGCCCGGCGGCCCAGAGGAGATTCCACGTCGCGGCGTCGTCGCTGAATGGACCGTCACGATCATCCTGCTGCTGTTCGGAACGACGACCCTGGTCCAGGCTTTTGTAATCCCAACGGGCTCGATGGAAGCGTCGTTGTTGATTGGGGATCACCTCCTCGTCGACAAACTTGCCTATTCGCCGCCTGGGGGGATTGGAAAGTACCTGCTCCCCTACCTGGATGTCGAGCGCGGCGATATCATCGTTTTCCGTTATCCGATCGACTTGTCCCAGACATTCGTCAAGCGCGTCATCGGCGTGCCCGGAGACCGTCTGCGCCTGATCAACAAGCAGGTTTATTTGAACGGCGATCTCGTCGAGGAACCCTACGTGATTCACAAGACAACGTACGTCGATGCATACCGCGACAATTTTCCGTCGATCCCCAATACAACGATCTACGAACCAGCTCAGGACATGCTCGACAACCACGTCTTGAATCAGGAGGTCGTCGTTCCGCCCGGGCGATATTTCGCCATGGGCGACAATCGCGACCTGTCGCTGGACAGCCGCTATTGGGGCTTCGTGCCACGGGAGAACATTATCGGCAAACCGCTGGTCATCTACTGGTCCTATGACGCGCCGACCGAGCGCCTGCAGGATTCCACGATCTCTCTGGCGCACCTGCAAGATCTCGTGCTAAACTTCTTCTCGAAGACCCGCTGGACGCGTTCTTTCAACTTGATTTACCCCTACCCTTTGGCTGCCCAATGAGTTCCCGGCCGGGACCGCTTGATCATTTCCACGCGGTCATACTGGCGGGCGGGAGGGGCACGCGGTTCTGGCCCAAAAGCCGCGCACGCCGTCCCAAACAGTTTCTGAACGTATTCCGTCAAGGGTCGCTGCTGCAGCAGACTCTCGCGCGCCTTAGGCCAATTGCTCCTCCGCAAAGAACTTGGGTTCTCACGAGCCAAAGCGTGCGAAAGCAGGTCCTGCAGCAACTACCCGACGTTCCGCCGCGGCAGGTTATCGCCGAGCCGGTCCAGCGTAATACCGCTCCGGCAATTGCTTTGGCCGCTCATCTGCTTGAGCAGCAAGACCCAGATGCCGTGATGGGCGTCTTCCCTTCCGACCATGTCATCGGTAAAGCGGCAACTTTTCACCGCGTACTGCGCCGCGGGGCCAAAGCGGCTATCGAGGGCAATCTAGTTGTTCTCGGGATCAAGCCGCAGTGGCCCGAAACAGGATACGGCTACATCGAATTTCCCGCGGGTACGTCGGCCCGCTCAGTATCCCCGCAGCCCGTTGCGCGCTTCCGTGAAAAGCCTCAGCCGGCGGCCGCGCGCCGCTATCTTGAAGCCGGAAACTTCTACTGGAACAGTGGGATGTTTCTTTGGCAAGCCCGAACGATCTTGCGGCAGATCAAACGCTTTCTACCCGCGACCGCCGACTCGCTGTCGAAACTGCGTCCATTGCACTCCAAGCAGTTTACGGCCTCACTGCGCCGCTACTACCCCGCGTGCGACAACATTTCGATCGACTATGGAGTCCTCGAACGAGCGGGCGGGATGGTCGGTCTTCCCTGCCCCGACTTCGGCTGGAACGACGTGGGAAGCTGGGAAGCTGTCTATCAGCTACTTCCAAAAGACAAGCGCCGAAACGTGCTGCGGTCGCAGACGCAAGTTCTCTCAGCCGACGGGAATTACGTTGATTCAGATAAACTGGTCGCTCTGGTGGGCGTGCAAGATCTGATCGTCGTCGACACGCCGGACGCGCTGCTGATTGCGCGGCGGCAAGACTCACAACAAGTGGCCGACTTGGTCAAAGCCTTGGAAGCCGGAGGCTTGACGCATTTACTTTAGCGCCGGCATTGCCCGTTGGCCCGTCATGGGTTGGCAATGACAATCAGGGGTTCGGGCACCGATAAATCGTGGCTCCAGGCAACAACAAACCTTTCTGGCAAGCCGAGTGGCCGCGGTCTCTCATCGCGATACTGATTGGAAACGCGCTGTACTACGGCGCAATCGATTACCTGCCTCCGACTGCCCGCCATCAGCCTTTTGAATTCGACTGGGGCTTGGCCGTGGATTTCTGGGTCTGCGTGGCAGTTTTCGGCCTCAGCCTGCTGGTCAGGCCGAGAAAGCCGAAAGCCTGAAGGTGAGAAATGCGGGGTAGACTCGACCGCACCCTTGCGGGCGCGGCTCTGCTGACCTTACTTCTCCAGCAAGAAATTCCCGGCAAACATCGCGTCGATTCCCGAAGCGTAGAAGCTGCGAACGGCGGCCCGAGGATCACATACCAACGGTTCTCCGAAAAGATTAAACGATGTGTTGTAGAGAACCGGCAGCCCGCTCGACTGGCCCGCGGCGTGGAGCAGCTCCCAATAAAGCGGATTATCCTGCTTCCGAACGCTGTGCACGCGGATTCGCTCGCCATCAAGTAGCGCCGCCTCAAAGGTCTTCCGATGGGGTTCGCGTACCCGGCTCACCGTTGCGAGAGAACGCGAGTTCGCGCCACAGTCGAAATACTCCGAAGCTAGTTCCTCTGGCACCGAAGCGGCGAATTTCCGAAATGGCTCCCGTCGCTTGATGTAAACATTCAGGTTCTCTGTCGAATGGGCGTTCAGCGGAGAAGCGAGAATGCTGCGGTTGCCCAGGGCACGAGACCCAAACTCTGCGCGACCTTGGAACCAGGCAACGATCTGGTTGTCCGCCAATCTGCTGACCGCTGTCTGGACTACCTCGTGACCAGTCATCAAGTACTGGAAGCGCAGCTTGCAGTTTTCCAGCACCAGCTTAATGTGTTCGCGATCGTATTCGGGTCCCAGGAAGAGATTCTGAAGCGGTAATCTTTCCGACTGACGCAGTACGTGGTGCCAGGAGTAATAGGCGCAACCAATCGCGTTGCCGGAGTTCCCGGCCGCCGGCTGCACCCAAACGTTTTTGTACTGGCCGCTTCGTTCGATAGCGGCCACCAGTAAGGTATTCAGTGCCAGGCCTCCAGCGAGACACAAATTCTGACCGCTGCCGATCATCCGCAGAACAGCCTCTTCAATTGTACACTGGACGCTGGCGGCCAAGTCCGCTCGCCGATCTTCGGAAAGATCCTGAGCGGCATCGATCCCAAGGTGAGAAAAGAACTTGTCGCTGAATCCGCCGCCCATGGTTCGCGAGGCATCGAAGTAACTATGGTCGATCTGTGGTAGTGACTCGTCCCCCGAGCCAAGAATGTCGCCAAACTTGTCGTGGTACCGGGGAGTCCCGTGAAGCGAAAGCCACTGGACCATGTGTTCCTCGGCGCCGGCACGAAAACCAAGGAGCTCCGTCACGCGGCTATAGAGAGCCGCCGGCGCATCCGGTGCGTAGATTTCTCGTTGCAGCTGGATGCGCGTCCCTTCGGCTTCCCATACCGCGCCGGAACGCATGTCACCGACTCGGTCGAGGGTCACGACCGTGGCTTTATCAAACTCTGAAGGGAAGAAGGCGCTTGCCGCATGCGCCGTGTGGTGATCGACAATCACGATACGGCTTTTCGGAAAGCGGGTCTTAATCTGAAGGTGGAAAGAAGGGTCGCCGCCCGCGCCGAGGGGCCGAGCCAATGCCACGCAGGCTAAATCCTCCGGCGTGGCCCCAGCCATGGCGAGGCAGGCTTGAATTGCTTTGTCAGGCAGTCCGCCGGGATGCGGCTGACGTAGCAGCTTTTCCTCTTCAACGGCGGCAATCAGCTTGCCGTCTTTTAATAGTGCCGCCGCCCCGTCGTGAAGCAGCCCGCCGATTCCCAGCGTCAGCATCTAAATCGCAACCTCGCAACGACCCGTTCCTGACCCAACGCCATGAATACGGCGCAGGCGCTTGGGCCGACCGATTGCCCGGTGAGAGCGGCTCGCGCTCCATTCACAATTAGGTCGGCCTTGACGCCTCGCTCCTCAGCCAAGGCGCTAATTTCTTTCTCGACGTTCTCTTCGTTGAAGTCCTGCAACGCCGCCAGTCGCGGGGAGAGTTCATGAAGCAGATCCCGGGCGCCTTCCGTGTCTAGATTCTTGAGCGCCTTGGGCTCGATCTCGAATTCATCGGAGAAATAGGCGCGCCCCTTCTCGACAAAGTCCCGAATCGTGGTGAAGCGGGGCCGTAAGAGATCGATCGTTTCGATCAGCCAGTCACGGCCCTCACCGACATACTCCGGCTTCCAAATCTCTTCATGGAGGAATTCTTTTTCGACATAGTGCACCAGATCCTCGAGGTCAATCGACCCCAGGTGCTGACCGTTGATCCACAGAGCTTTTGGGTCGGCCCAATCAGCGTCGCTGGACTCGTCAAAGGAAACCACCGCGTTGGTTCGCGGAATCCCGTCGATCGAGAACACCTTCTCCAGCTCTTCGGGCGTAAAGATCTCGCGATCGTCCTTCGGCGACCAGCCGAGTAGGCAGAGGTAGTTCATGAGCCCTCGCGCCAGCATGCCGCGGTCGCGGTAAGTCGTCAGGCTCGCGATCGGACCATGCTTGCGCTTGGAGAGTTTCGAGCCGTCGGGGCCCATCACCAGCGGAAGATGACCGAACGTCGGCATCGGGAAATCCAGGGCTTCAAACATGAGAATATGTTTGAAGGTACTAGTCAAATGGTCTTGGCCGCGAATGACGTGGCTGATCTCCAGCTCGGCGTCATCGACACAAGACGCCAAATGGTAGGTCGGTGAGCCGTCGCTGCGCTGCAGAGCAAAATCCTCAATGTCTTCGATCTTCCGGGATTGATCGCCGTAGACAAGATCCTTGAACCCAACGACCCGGCCCGACTCCCGCGGAACCCGAAATCGGACAACAAAGGGCTCGGTAGCGGCGCGCCGGTCGCTTTCCTCCTTGCTCATTTCTCGCATGCCGGCGTTGGAGAGCCACGGACCGTCTGGTTTGTTGCTGGCTGGCTTGTCGCCCGATTCAGAACGCTCTTTCGGCGTGAAGTCGCGGTAAGCGTGACCGCTCGCCAGCAGCTTCTCGGCGGCCGCTCGATGAACCTCTGGAACCTGGGACTGGTAGTACTCCTCGTCCCAAGGAAGCTCCAGCCAAAGCAGCCCGCTGATCAGGGAATTGATCGCCTCCTTTGTACTGCGTTCGATATCGGTGTCGTCGATCCGCAGGACGATTTTGCCGCCTGTTTGGCGCGCGAAAAGCCAGTTGAAGATGTAGGTCCTCGCCCCGCCGATATGGAGATACCCAGTCGGCATGGTTGCAAAGCGAACTCTTGTCATATAGGGAGGGATCCACGCGCGAATTAACTGAGTAGTATACCAGCCGGGTTGTTTTGGTCAGATGGAAACACCCGCTAAGCAGCCGCCGAAACCAGGCACAGTCACTCAGGAAACCCAATGCAATCACCCGCTGTCACATGGAGAGTGTGCGCAAGCGGCGATTCTCGGCACACTACCAGACAATTCCTGGGTCGCCAGCTCCCCAGGGCACACTAGCGGCTGCCCACCCAAACCAGGCTCACCGTGAGAAGATAGCGGTAGACTGAGACATTCTGCAGGACGGGCCGCTCCCCCTGCGGCCTAGGCTCGGAGTCCGATCGCGGCATGGTGGCACAACCGTTACGATTCCGGACACGCTCCCGCATGTTCACCCTTCCCCTGTTGTCCTACGTCTGCTTCACCGCGATTGTGGGTTGCGGCGGAAAGAAGCTGGACACGCTGCCGCCGCCCACGCCGGCCGTTATGGGCTGGAGCGAGAGGGGCAGAGCCAGTTGGTACGGTCACCCCTATCATGGCCGCCGCACCAGTAACGGTGAAGTCTACGACATGGGCAAGTTGACAGCCGCACATTTGAGCCTGCCCTTCAATACATGGGTTCGGGTCACGAATCTCGACAACAAGGAAAGTGTCGAGGTGAGAATCAATGATCGGGGTCCTTTCATCAAGGGACGTATCATCGATCTTTCACGAGCAGGGGCTCAGCGCATCGGAATGATCGGCCCGGGGATAGCCCGCGTCAGGGTTCAGGTCGTGGCTACTCCGTCGATGGCTTACAAGGGACGCAAGACGACGCAGGTCGCAGCTCGCGCTGAACGACCTGCTCGTGAAACTCCCGACTTGCTTGAACCTCCGGAGTCAATCGCCCCCCCCGCTCCCATTGAGCCTCCAGCGGACACCTCGCCGGAACGCGGGCAAACCACCGAGCCGGCTGTGGTATCCGAGAATGGAGACGCCGCGAGCCCGTGCTCCACTGGGTCGTTCCATGGTGTTCAAGTAGGATCTTTCCAAGACATCCAGAATGCAGAGCGGATGCAGGGAAAGATGGCTCATCAGTACGGAACCGCTCAAATTGTTGAGCGGCAGAGCGAAATAGGCACCCTCTATCGCGTCATCACCGGGCGTTTCACTGTAAGGAAAGACGCGGGGGATCTGCAGCGGCGGCTGCAGCAGGACGGGATCGACGGGTTCGTCACGGCCGCTTCACGTGGTGATCCCGCTGATTGTCTATAAAGTCTGACAGCAGACCCGCCATCATCACTCGTGAACCAGCGCTTGCTGTTCGACGACGCTCTCCCTGACTACGGAATTCTTGGCTGCTCGCGCCAAATCCAGAGCGTCCTGCGAACCATCAGAAAACTGAGTCGTGACACTTCACCGGTGCTGATTACCGGTGAGAGTGGAGTAGGGAAAGAACTCGTCGCGCGCGCCGTGCACGAAGTTTCGCCACGAGCCAAAGATACGTTTCTAGCGGTCGACGCCACCTCCCTTGTCGGGTCGTTGATGGAAAGCGAGCTGTTCGGGCATACGAAGGGTGCATTCACCGGGGCCATCGCCAGCAAAATAGGCCTGGTCCGGGCGGCGGATGGAGGCACCCTCTTCCTCGACGAAATCGGGGAGCTGACCATCGACGTGCAGGCAAAGCTGCTGAGACTGCTTCAAGAGGGGGAGGTTCGCCCGATCGGCGGCACTCGCACTGCGAAGGTCAATGTTCGCATTTTAGCCGCGACGAATCGCGTCCTTCTCGATGAAGTGGAGCAAAACCGCTTTCGCAAAGATCTCTACTATCGGCTGAACGTGATTCGCATTCACATCCCCCCGCTGCGCGAGCGCCCCGAGGATATTCCTGTTCTCGCAAGGTATTTCATAAAGATACACGCCTTGCATCGCGTTGTGATATCCGATGAGGTCATGATGCGATTCGTGGGATACCACTGGCCCGGCAACGTTCGGGAACTAGAGAACTCGATTCGGCGCATGGTGGTGCTCCAATCCGACCCCATTTTAAAACTGAGGGATCTGCCGTTGAATCTGAAGGGGCCCGACGGGCAGGCCGACTCGTCAGCAAATGGAAACGGTGCTTGCCTGCAAGAAGTCGAGCGGCAACACATCTTGCAAGTGATGGAGCGGACCCGAGGGGACATCAAAGAGGCGGCCGACTTGCTCGGGATCGGCCGAACGACGCTCTACCGCAAGCTGAAACAGTATCGCGGGGAAGATCTGGGCGACCCTCCCGCGCAGGGAAGTATCTTCACGTAGCCTTCGGGGCTTGACGCGCGAGCTCGGCCTTCGCATAGCCGACTGCAATCCTACTGGGCGGTCGAACGGCATCAGCAGTTGAACGGCATCAAAGGATGCGTCATGCTGAGGAGGTAGTGACTCGAGTGGTCAAGATCACACCTCCACTGTTTCTAGCTTCCGAATATTTGGCACGATTTCAGCGCGACGGCAGCAGCGACACCAGGCGAATCGACCAGCTTTGTGCGCTGGCGACGTCGCGGGACGCGTCCGTCTCTCGGGCGGCTAGCGGAGCCATCTTCGGAGGCGTCGTAGAACTTCTTGCCGACCGATTCGAGCCCAGCTTCTGCGACGTTTACGTGCGGTTCTTTTGCCGCGTTGTGGACTACTGCCGCCGTCTGCCAGAGGGGGCGAAACTCGACAAGTGCCTGAATCGTTTTGGGTTACGGAACGAGCAGCAGTTGCTCGACCGCGCGAATCGGGTTCGCCGCGTGGCGGCCTGCAAAGGATTCGACAAGATAGCGCTCAAAAAGATCCTCGTTCTCTCGCGGGTAACGATCGGAGCCGACGTAGCTGTCACCAGTGTCGTGCTCGATCGCATGAAGCGGCTTTCCCCGGGTGCCGAGATCGTGCTGCTCGGCGGGCCGAAGACATTAGCTCTGTTCGCGTCGGACAAACGCATTGAGCCCGCTAACTTCGACTACCAGCGTGCCGGCACCCTCCTGGAACGGCTAAATGCCTGGATTTCCCTGGTGCAGGCCGTCGAAACCCAACTCGACGGCCTGTCCGCCAACGAGTGTCTCATCGTCGATCCAGATTCCCGGCTAACCCAGCTCGGTCTGCTGCCTCTGACCGATGGCGACCAAGGCTACCACTTCTTTGAAAGCCGCTCCTATCAAGCCGCGCGACAGGACCCGCTCGGAAAACTGACCAGCCAATGGTTGAGCGAGGTCTTCGGCCCCGATGACGAACCTGACTTTCCTTTCGTGCGGCTCGGCGATCCCGACACAGGAGTGGGTGAGTCGCTGCGCCGTTCTACCAGAAAACCCCTTGCCACAGTCAATTTGGGCGTGGGTGACCGCGCGGCAAAGCGGGTTGGGAATCCGTTTGAGAAGAACCTCCTGCTCGCGCTGCTCGAAAAGGGATACCGGGTCGTCCTGGACCGCGGAGCCGGAGACGAAGAATTGCAGCGCTCCAAGAATCTCACGGACAGCCTTAATGAAGATGGTATAACTGTTGGCAATATTTTGAGTTATTCGTCCGATCAGGACCAGTTGACTGACGTCATGACCTGGGAAGGCAGTCTAAAACGGATTCGCCGGGTGCATCAGCTCTTCCGACCTCTATGTAGGATACGACTCGGCCGCCGGTCACGTGGCAGCAGCCCTTGGAATCCCTGTCATCACAGTATTCGCCGGGGCAGCCTCTGACCGCATGATCGATCGCTGGCGCCCGTGGGGCCGCGGCCACACCACGGTGGTTGCGGTTCACCCCAACACCACACCCGACGAAGTGATCGAGTGCGTCAGGGGGCAAATCTAGTGACCGTGGCGCTCGATGCGACCTACAGCATCAGCCGGTCGCCATCAGGGGTCGCGGTTTACTGCGCGAATCTGATTGAGGCCCTTGCTGGAAGCGCGCCTGATCAGCGGTTTCTGCTCTGCTACCGCGCCAACCGCTTCCTCAGGGCGCTCCGTACGCCGCTGCCCGGTCCCAACTGCTCACGAAAACTACTGGAAGAAGCGTTCTGCGTCTTTTTCCGCCGGGAGGTCTCCCTCTTCCACGGCCTGAATCAGCGCCTGCCTAGATGCCGCTTCGAGCGAGCAGTGACAACCTTTCACGACTTGTTCGTGATCAACGGGGACTACTCGACGCCTGAGTTTCGGCGGCGATTCACCCTCCTCGCCGAAGATGCCGCCCGGCGGTCAGATCGGATTATCACCGTCTCTCAATACACGGCTGATCAGGTGGCCCTGCACCTGGGCTATCCTCGCGAGCAGATCAGCGTCGTTCACCATGGGATCAACCCCCTTCCATGCTTTTCGGATCAGGACCTAGCCGAATTCCGCCGTCACCACGACCTAGAAGCTCCTTTTTTACTGCATGTTGGTGCCATACAGAGGAGGAAGAACATCATGCGAGTGGTCGAGGCCTTCGAGCGGCTCAATTCACAGTTTCGGCTCGTGCTGGCAGGGTCGGCAGGCTATGGCGCGGAAGAGATCATGGCTCGAATCGAATCCAGTGGAGCGCGGGAGCGTATTCACGTTCACGGCTATGTGGATGACAATCTGCTGGCCAGGCTCTACCGAACTGCCACCGCGTTGGTCTTCCCGTCCCTGGAAGAAGGCTTCGGATTCCCGGTGGTAGAGGCGATGTCGGTGGGCCTGCCGGTGGTGACCTCCAACCGTTCTTCGCTGCCCGAAGTTTCCGGCGGAGCTGCCCGGCTGGTAGACCCTGAAAGCACCGATGAGATTGAAGCCGGTATCGAAGAGGTGATCGTGGACCAAGACCTCCGGCGACGGCTCATACGACAGGGCCGGGCCCGAGCCGCGGAGTTCAATTGGCTCAAGGCGGCGCACGAAACACTCAGTGTTTACGCTCAGCTCGAATAGCGACAAGTCTCTTGCGGGTGTCCCGGTTAATATCTATTTCTTACGAACAATTCGCGGGAGGCTCTGGGCCTGTTCGCAGCATCATAGCCGATTCACCCGCCGACTCATCAACCCTTGCCATTGCCGGCAAGCTCAGTAAGGCATCTCGCCGAGAGACAGAGGCTCAAGGGTGCGCTTCGCCATCACAGAGAGCACTTGTGATGGACTGCTAGGAAATCCGTTCGAGATATAACCAGAAGTTGTGGATGAGTAGCAGAGGGGGGCGGCGTATCCTGACGATTGAGGAATCAATTCAATCGTTTCCTGGAAAGGAACAAGGAGGATACGCCATGAGTCAGTGTGATGCTGCTGAAAGCAGCAGTCAAGTCGAGCCCCAAGTCATTGATGGAAAGAAACGCTCGCCGTTAGACGAAGGTATTGTGCCCAGAAGCGCGCCAGATGCTCGCCAAGGCCGTCGAAGCCGAAGTGGCCGCTTACATCGAAGCGCATCAGCACGAAGTCGGCGAGGACGGCCGGCGGCTGGTGGTGCGCAACGGCCACGCCCGCGAGCGCACCATTGTCAGCGGCGTGGGTCAGCTCAAGATCCAGGCGCCGCGGGTCGACGATCGCCGAGTCGATGAGCACGGCCGGTGCTTCCGATTCACTTCCCAGATTCTGCCGCCCTACCTGCGGCGCACGAAAAGTGTGGAGGAGTTGATCCCCTGGTTGTACCTGAAAGGGATCTTGACGGGCGATTTCAGCGAAGCGCTGGAGGCCTTGCTGGGGCCCGACGCTCCGGGCCTGTCGGCGACGACGGTGGTGCGGCTCAAAGAAGTCTGGCGACGCGAATACGAGACCTGGTCCAAGCGCGACCTCAGCGGCAAGCGGTTTGTTTACATTTGGGCCGACGGCATCTACTCCAACGTCCGTTTGGACGATGAACGGCAGTGTTTACTGGTCGTGATGGGAGCGCTCGAAGACGGCCGCAAGCAACTGCTGGCGGTGCACGACGGCTTTCGCGAAAGCGAGCTGTCGTGGCAGGAGTTGCTCGAGGACTTGAAACGGCAGGGGCTCGATCTGCCGCCGAAGTTGGCGGTGGGCGACGGCGCGCTGGGCTTCTGGGCGGCTTTGAGGAAGGTCTTTCCAGCCACTCGCGAGCAGCGCTGCTGGGTCCACAAGACGGCGAATGTGCGCGACAAACTGCCCAAGAGCATGCAGGGCAAGGCCAAGCAAGCGCTCCATGATGTTTATCTTGCCGAGAGCCGGGAGACAGCGCAGGACGAGCTGGACCGGTTCAAGAACTTATATGAAAAGAAGTACCCCAAGGCGGTCGAGTGCCTGGAGAAAGACCGCAAAGTGCTGCTGGCTTTCTACGACTTTCCGGCCGAACACTGGGTGCACTTGCGGACAACGAATCCGATCGAGTCGACGTTCGCGACGGTTCGATTGCGGCAGCGGCGAACGAAGGGCTGCGGCAGCCGGGACGCATCGCTGACGATGGTCTTCATGCTGGCCCGCCAGGCCGAGCGCCACTGGCGGCGCCTGAACGGTTCAGAAGTGATTGTGCATGTCTTAAATGGGAAGAAATTCAAGGATGGTTTGATGGTTCAGGAGAACGCCGCTTGACCTCGCCCATCCACAACATTTGACAATATCTCAATCCGTTCTGGCAGGACACCCTCACCAAACAGGTTGTTCTGAGGAATGCGTGGCCGTCGTGCAGAGTCCGGCTGACCTAGACGAGATCAAGATTGCATATGTCTTGACAGACGGCACTCCCACACCGACTAATTCCACGAGAAGTACTGTAATGGTTTCAGTTGCAAAAGTTTTCTTCCCAGCTTCCCCTTGAAGGACTTGAGACGTAACTCACTAATAACAAACTAGTTAATCAAAATCGAACTAGCTATGGCTGGTTCGTCACCGATGAGACTATACTGGTACTAGTATCTTTTAGTAGTACATTTAGCCTATTGATTCAACTTAGGACAGATGCTACCTGAATTATGCACAGATTCGGCGTAGCCATCGTCGATGGAGTTGTGGCGATAGCGGCACTCGTGTCAACTCAGTGATTTCGCAAGTCGTCTTTTCTGCTGTTTCCCTCCCCGTTTGAGCCGCCTCCTGATCCCGGCAGGGCAAAAGCGGGCTGGCAAGCGGCGTGTTCCCAGTACGTTGCGGCGAGTGCATGAAATTTTATGCATGGAGTGCCCCTCAGCTCAGCGCACCCTCCACCACCGGCGCCAAGCTCGATCCCGGCGGCCCCATCGCCCGCAGCCGTCGCATCAGCCGTTCAAACAGGCCCTTTTCCTGATGGTGGGTATCCGGTTGACTCAGGTAGCCCCAAGATGTAGTATGCCGGCAGATGGAAGATTACCCTCAGAACCTGACAGAATTCGAGTCCCGTTTTAGCAGTGAGGAGGCCTGCCGGGAGTATCTGTTCCGGCTGCGCTGGCCGGACGGTTTCCGCTGTCCGGGTTGCGGTTGTGGAAAGTCGTGGCCTTTGCGAAAAGTGCTGCTGCAGTGCGCTGCGTGTGGGCGCCAAACCTCGGTGACCGCCGGGACCATCTTTCAGGACACGCGCAGCCCTTTGCCGTTGTGGTTTCGTGCGATGTGGTGGGTCACCACCCAAAAAACCGGAGCCAGCGCTTTGGGACTTCAAAGAGTGTTGGGCTCAACAGGTACGAAACGGCTTGGACCTGGCTGCACAAAATGCGGCGCGCGATGGTGCGGCCGGGACGGGATTTGCTGGCCGGGACGGTGGAAGTCGATGAAAGCTACTGGGGCGGGCTCGAAGAGGGCCTGCGGGGCCGAAACCTGCAAAACAAAGCATTGATCGCAGTGGCCGCTCAAGAGGATGGGCGGGGTATCGGCCGGATTCGCATGAAGAGAATCGAGGATGCCTCGGGCGAGAGCCTGTTGCCTTTCGTGGAGGAGTGCATCGAGCCGGGCAGCGTGGTGCATACCGACGGCTGGCCCGGTTACTCCGGGTTGAAAAAGGAAGGCTACGTCCATCAGGTCACAGTTGTCAGCAGGCAGGAGCAGTCCGCGTCGGAATTGATGCCCCGCGTCCACCGCGTGATGTCACTGCTCAAGCGCTGGCTGCTGGGCACCCATCAGGGCGCCGTGAGCCACAAACATCTGGACTACTACCTGGACGAGTTCACCTTCCGTTTCAACCGCCGCAAATCCAAAAGCCGCGGCAAACTCTTCTATCGGCTCGTCCAGCAGGCGGTAGCCGTGGATCCGGCGACTTACAAGATGATTGTTCACCCGGTTACAGAACCCAAGAAAATCCCCAAACCACAAGATATTGGGGCTACCTGAGTCAACCGGATACCCATCTTCCTGATAATGATCGCTGTAGCTGACACCCGTTCTGCCGGCGTGCCGCCAGATCTTGGCCGCCACGAACAGAAAACGCAGCCGCGCCGTCGCCAGGGTGGTGTGCCGCAGCGTCTCCACGCTGGCCTGGGCTTCGCGGTTGAACAGCAGCAGCCAGCAGTTGAGATTGTAGGCCAGCATGGCCCACTGAAAGTGATTGCGGTTCATGTCAAAGCGGCGCGAGGGATGGGCCGCCAGCCCGGCGTCGTTGTTGGCCTCCTTGATCAGGTTCTCGGCTCCGGCGCGCTGATTGTAAAACCACACCACCGCCGCGATCGGCTCGGCCAGATTGGTGACAAACACGCGGTAGGTGTAAGCGCTGGTGGCGAACAACTGGTATTGCTCGGCCGCGCCGGCCTTGGGCTCGTTTTCGTAACGCAGCGCCAGGAAACGGCAGGCCCGCGCCCAGCCTTGCGGTTGGTAGAGGAATTCGCATTCCGCGTCCGCGTCGGAGCGGGGGGAGGGTTTCCATTCTGCTTGCTGCAAGCGCTCGACCAGGCGCCGCGTTTTGCGCGCCACGATGACGAACTGACAAGCCGCCTTTTCATAGGCCTCCACCGCCTCCCAGCAATAAAAGCCGGAATCGGCCCGCGCCAGGATTTTCTTCACGCCGCCCGGCAAAGTCCGGAAAGCGCTTTCGAGGTGGGCGGCGATCTGTCGGCCCGTGGGCCGGTCGCCGTTGCGCAACCCGCCCATCAGGTATTCGCGCGTCTCGGCCAGGAAGGTCAGTATCGGCTGGTAGCTGCGCTTGCCCTTGTTCTTGGGGTTGTAGCTCTTGCGCCCGCCCATCTGGCGGCCGTAGAGGGTATGCACGGTGGTGTCGGTGTCCAGCGTCACCGTCTCCAACTTCACGTGGGCCGCGGCCCAGACTCGTTCCCGCAGCTGGCGCTGAATGGAAAGGATCTGCTTCGCCACGTTGAGGTGCAGCGAGGCCAGAAAGCGCCACAGCGTGGACTGCGGCGGCAGACGCGTCACTTGCAAGATGCCGGTCAGGATGGGGTCGCGAGCGATGAAGCGGAGTTGGTTGAGCCGCGCAAAGCCGACATAGAGGCCGAGCACGAGGGCCAGCACGAACTGGTAGGGGCTCATGGCTCGGGTGATCCGTTTGGTCGTGAGGGTTTCTTCCAGCAGTGCTTGGAAGCCGAGTTTTTCGCGCAGGGTGGCGACGGGCAGCAAGCCGCCGTAGGGAGTCAGATTCTTGCCACGGAAGTGATAGGGCGTGGCAGCCCCGATTTTATTGGGCCGCGGGGCCCTCGCGCCGGGGCCTTGTTTGACGGGCCTTCGGGAGCTATGCTGTTTTCGTTTGGTAACCATTTGGGTGACCTCCTTGGGGTTGACTGGCGAAGCTGAAATCTTTGCCAGCCTACCTTTTTACCCCATGTTTTCGGGGGTCCCCAAATGGTTCCTGGCGGCTCAGCCCTCACCAGGTGCACCCGCAGTGCATAATTCAGGTAACAGCTCTAGTTCAATGGCAACGCTCGATGGACCGCCGAGCCGGGATGCTGGCGAAAGATTGCGCTGCTAACAACCTTGTCGAGTTTGCTCTCGTGTTGCCGATCCTGGTAATCCTTGCGCTGGGCCTCATCAGCACCGGACAGCTACTTGAACGTTATTTGAACGTCGTGAACTTGGCGCGCAATGCCGGCAATATGTATTCGCGCAACGTTGATTTTGAGCAACCCTTGAATCGGGACTTGTTGATTCGGGCGGCCACCGACATGAATATGAGCGTGAACAGCGGTGACGGCGTGGTCTTTTTGTCTAAGGTGTCGCTGGCCACGTTCGGCGCCAACGATGGCTTGCCGATCGTGGATGAGCGTTTCGTGATCGGCAATGCCGGCGCCGGGGTTAGCCGTGTGGGCACTCCTCTAACCGTCGATCCTGTCACAGGCGAAGTCGATGACCCGGAAAATGACCCGGATGCCGTAGTTCCTTCGTCCCTGAGAACTACCTTTGTCGACATGATCAACGCGGGAGCGGACCGTGTATTCTTCGCCGAAGTGATACATCAGCCAAAGAACCTTTATCTCCCGCTGGGGGATGCCGGCCTCTATACGAGGGTTTTCTTCTAGTGCCCCGGGGGGAGTGAAGAGATCGTATGAGCAACAACAGACCAAGGAAGGGGGGCCAGATCATCCCGCTGTTCGCCCTCATGGTCGTATTGATATTCGGCTTTGCCGGCTTCGGGTTCGACGTGGTGTATGCCTACGTGGTCGACGCCATTCTCTCCAACGCCGTGGATGCTACCGCACTGATCGCGGTACGCAGCCTTCCGCAGGGAAGCACGGCGGTGAACGCCGTCGTGGACGAGACGTTCGACGCGAACTTTCCCGATGGTTTCATGAATACCATTTCGCGGTCCCACTCGATCCCGCTGATTGTTGACAACGGTGACGGGACACAATCCGTATCGATCACGGGGACGGCTAGGTTACCGACGTTCTTCATGGGAATGTTCGGTTACCGCCATATTGACGTGGCTGCTATCGCCACTGGGGTGAGGCGCGACGTGAACCTCATGCTCATCCTTGACCGCTCAGGTTCCATGGTCCTCGCTCCGCCGGACTCACAAGGACGAACGCCTTTCCAGGCCCTGCAGGACTCATCCAAGATCTTCGTAGATAAGTTCGACGAGAACCGCGACCGGGTCGGGGTGGTTAGCTTCGGCACCAACGCGCGAGTTGACTTGGCGCCGTTGGGGAACTTCAAAGCCTCGGTCAAGGCAAAGATCGATTCGCTCACATCGTTCGCGTCGAATCACACGAATTCCCCGCTTGCCCTGTGGGAGGTATACAACGCGCTAAGTTTGTTGAACGACCCAGGGCCCTTGAACGTGGTCGTTTACTTCACGGACGGTCAGTCCACCGCCATTCCGGGCCAGTTCACCGTCAATACCTCGGGCTCCCCGAGTTGCCCGACCTCACCGCGGGAGGGAGCCTACATGACAGGCCAGTCAGGGGGCGCTGTTTCGGGCTTGTTCCAGTTGCTCGCACCCCCGGCACCGACGGCAAACCCGGACTACGAAATCATCACCGGCTGTTCTGGACTGGCATCCAACGGCAGCAATGGAGAGGATTTGATCATCTCGCCTTTCCTCGACGACTGGTATCCGTTGGGGATCGGCAATCCTCCCGCCATTTCAATCTATGGCATCAACGCGATCAATCCCGCCGCCATCACCAACGGAAACACCGTCATCGCCATCGGTGACAACATGCTCGTCAATGTAGCGGGCGCGGCCCGGCTCGATCCCAATATCGACGTCAGCATTTTCGCGATCGGCCTGGGGGGCTATCTCGGGCCGGCCAAGCATGACATCTTGCAGCGGGTAGCGAACACCGGCCCGTTCGCCGACCCGGCTGCCGGGCCGGTCGGACTCTACGTCTATGCACCTGGCCCGGACGACTTGGAAGATGCCTTCCTCGATGTGGCCAGCGAGATTACCCGCCTGGCTCAATAATTGCTGGGCAGGCTTCGTGTTGACGGCCCATCAAACGCTGCCTGAAGAACACGGCCAGTGAAGTCCTGTCCTACTTTGCCGCGTACTCCAGTAACACAATGCTGTCTTGTAGACTTTGTGGTTAGTTCAAGGGTCGTCTTCTTGGCTGGCGGCGGGAGCAGTCAGAATGCCATCCCCGAGAAGTACCGGGACAACCGCACCCCAAATTTGTTCGCAGGCCCGCCTCGGCGAGACTGCGAAAGAGCGAGCCGCCACCGAAGAGCCAAATGTACTTGCCCGGCGCTACCCGAAGCGCAGCCACGGTTTCCGCCGAATTGCTGCAACGACGTGACGAACCCGTCTCATGGAATTCCTCTCGGCGCTGGCGCTTTTCGCGTTCGATGCCACGGGTTACCGCGCCCCTATTGACGCGTGCTCGGATGCCCTTTCCCCAGATTCCAACACCTGGAGGGCGTTAACCACCGTGGCGCATGTGCCAAATTTCAGTTAGCCCCGATCCACATGTTGAGAATCCCCAGGCCAGAAATCGCTCCCCGGAGATAGAAGCTGAACCACAGCTCGGTTCCACTCGGTCGTGACGCTGAATAAGTAGTTGTTGTCCCAAAGGTGCGTCCAGGGTAGGAGCAGCAGGACGAGCCCGATTTCCAGGCAAAATAGGATGAAAAACAGATGGGTCAGGAACTGGGAGCGGGTACGGCGAGCGGGCGAGCTAGGGGACTCGTGAACTGGGAAGCGCTGCAGACTCTCCATGCTGTTGCTCTCGCACTCCGCGTCCTTAAACGGTGGCTGCCTCGGACGCCGGAAAGAGGGGCAGATTGACGTCATGCCGGGAGGCGGGCAGTTCCGCGGAAAATAACGCAGCCTCTGCAACGGGCTGAAACGTGTGCCGGTGAAGCGGGGTGATACCGAAATCCTTGAGCCCTTGCAGGTGCGCGGGTGCGCTATAGCCCTTGTTCGAAGCAAGCCCGAACTGTGGGTAGGCCTCGTCCCAGATCTTCATCCAGCGGTCCCTTTCTACCTTGGCGACGATCGATGCAGCGGCGATCGAGCTGCAGCGGCTGTCCCCCCGGATCAGTGCTCTTTGGGGGAGGTCGAGTTCGATCCGCATGGCGTCCACCAGCAGGAAGTCGGCGGCGATAGAAAGCGATCGAACCGCATCGCGCATCGCCAGACGCGAAGCCTGGTAGATATTGAAGCGGTCGATGCGGGCGCTATCGGAAGCCGCGATCGCTACCGAAATTGCGCGTTCGCGGATTCGACGGCTCAAGATCTCGCGCCTCTTGGGTTCGAGCAGCTTGCTGTCGTTGAGGCCGCGAATCGGCCGCTCGGGGTCAAGGATGACCGCCGCCGCGACTACTGGTCCGAATAAGCAGCCCCGGCCCACTTCGTCTACCCCGGCAATGAGTTGATAGCCTAGCCGCCGCAGCGTTCGTTCGATACGGGAGTTGGGCCTGGTGCGCTTTTGGGGCTTTTGGGCGGTGGAGCTAGTACCGGGCATTTTAGCGTTGCCACCGGTGGCTGGTTATGGGCTGCGTCCCGCGAGGCTCCGTCCGGCGAGGCTGCGTCCCGCGGTTAACGGGTTGGGCGCTACGCACTTACCGCTCCCAGGCGGGCGCGGCGTCGGGGATGAAACTCGCTCGGAGATGGCGCTAGCTGCGGCATACCGGTCTTACGTGCGGGCACGCTCCTTGAGCCGGGCAGCCTTGCCCCTCAGCTTGCGCAGATAGTAAAGCTTGGCCCGCCGGACACGCGCTTTCCTGACGGTCTGGATGCTATCGATGACGGGCGAGTGCAACGGGAAGATTCTTTCCACTCCGATGCCGAAGCTCATCTTGCGAACCGTGATCGTCTCGCTCATCCCGGTGTTGTTGCGAGCAATCAGGACACCCTCGAAAGCTTGCAGACGTTCCTTGTCGCCTTCACGGATCTTGACTTGGACGCGGATCGTATCGCCAGCCTCCAATTCCGGGACTGCTTCCCGTTTGTGGGTATCGTAGATCTTCTGAATAACTTTGTTCATCATTGCAAAAACTCCTGTTTCGATCGCCGACCCGCGGTGTCTCGACTTCGATTCGTCTGAAGATAGCCGCCTGTTCGTTCTTAGAACCGCAGGCTCTCACCTGGGTGCATGGCCAATTGGCGAATCAATGCTCAATTTCCGATAGTATCTCTCGATCTTCTTCGCTCAAATCCGCCGACTCCAGCAGATCGGGTCGATTGGTGCGAGTCTTGGTGAGCGCCGCCTTTCGGCGCCATCGCCGAATATGTTCGTGGTTGCCGCTCAGCAAAACCTCGGGGACTTCCCAGTCACGAAAACTCGCCGGCCTCGTGTAATAGGGGAAATCCAGAATCCCTACTTTACTTCCCTCCCCCGGCGCAAACGACTCGCGTTGTGCCGAAGCTTCGTTTCCGAGCACACCCGGCAACAGGCGCGCGACACAATCGATAACGATGCCGCAGGCCCATTCGCCTCCGCTCAGGACAAAATCACCGATCGAGATTTCCTCATCGGCCAGATGCTCAACGACCCTTTCGTCAATTCCCTCGTAGCGGCCGCAGATCAGAACGACCTCATCGCATGCTGCCAGTCGCGCCGCGACCGCCTGGTCAAACCGGCGGCCCTGGGCGGAAAGCACTACGGTACACGTCTTCCTGCCTGCCTTACCGGTTTCGTCGTCGCTCGGCGCCGGTTCCCCGCCGACTGTTTCGCTTACCGTGCCGTCCCTGCTCCCCCGAATCTTCTCGAGGGCCAGACAAATCGGCTCTACCTTGAGAACCATCCCTTCATCGCCTCCAAAGGGACGGTCATCCACGGAGCGGTGGACGTCAAAGGTGTAATCCCGCAGGTCGTGAAATCGAATTTCTATCCGTCCGGCCTTTTTCGCTCTGGCAACGACTCCACAGCCGAAAGGTCCTTCAAAAAACTCCTCAAAGATCGTAAGGACATGGAACACCATGTCACGGATTCAGTTCCTCTAGCCCTTCCGGAAGGCGCACGCGAATCATCTTTTGCTCGGTTTCAATGTCAACGCATATCTCGCTGACAAACGGAATCAGTACTTCTCGCCCATCGGCGTCGACTTGCAGCAGCAGCGCCCCTCCAGGCTCAAGGATGTCTTCCACTTTTCCAATCCTTCGATCCGTTTCGGCATCGACGACGTTGCAGCCGATCAAATCGCTATAAAAATGAGCGTCCTCGCGGGCGGCCCGATCTCGTCTTCGGTAAGCTGCACATCGAAGCCGCGCAATACTTCCGCATCGCTGATTGAATCGACTCCCTGGAACTTCAGAATGAGCCGGCCCTTGTGATACCAAACTTTTTCTAGCGTATATTCCGACCGCTGGCCCGTGGAGTCGCGAACAAATACCTGCGCACCCGCTGTAAAGCGGGCCGGATCATCGCTGAGATCCTCGCAAATCAGCTCGCCACGATTCCCTCTCGACCTAATCGTTCGGGCAATGCTGACATATCGCGGCTGCTGTTCGGCCTCCGACACTACTCCAAGATTTCCAGCGTAAACCGTTTTTTCAATTTCATGCCGGCGGCAGCTAACAGCGACCGCATCGATTTCGCGGTGCGACCCTTTTTCCCGATCACTTTACCCAAGTCAGTCGGATCCACGCTCAACTCAAGCACCAGCACCTGTTCTCCTTCAACCGCCTTGACTGAAACCTCCTCTGGCTTATCCACCAGCGCTTTCGCGATCAGCTCAACCAAGTGAACGATCTCGTCCGTTGCACTGCTCACGGCCACCTCCTGTCGATGACTAGTCGTGTACTTCCGCTGTCCGCTGAATTTAGGCTGCGAATACGGTGGACAGCGGTCCCGTGACCACGCTCTTCTGGTTGGACTTCCCCAATTATATCAGCAGTTTTCCGCTGTCCCGAGACCGCAGTCATTGCGAAAGATCGCAGCGGACTATCTGCAACCCCAGGTCAGCCCAAACACTTCGACCCTACGCGTCTTCCGGTTTACTCTCGTCGGAAACCGCGGCTGCGGCGCTTGATTCAGCGGCCTCTGTAGTAGCCGGAGCCTCTTCAGCCGAGGCTTCCGTAGCAGTGCCGGACTCTTCAGCGGCTGCAGCCGCTTCGGGCTCGGACGCTGGAGCTGCGGCAGGCGCAGCAACGGCCTCCGCAGCCGGCTCGGCGGCGACTTCAGCGACAGGCTCGGCAACGGCCTCCGCAGCCGGCTCGGCGGCGACTGGAGCTGCGTCAGGCGCGGCGGCGGCCTCCGCAGCCGGCTCGGCGGCGACTTCAGCGACAGGCTCGGCTGCCTTCTTTGCCTTCGGCGCGGGTGTTTCTTCCACGACAGCCGGCGGCGGAGGCTCGTATTTCATCAGACGGCTTACCGTCTTTGAGGGCTGCGCACCCTGACTGATCCAGTACTCAATGCGCTCTGCCTTCAGCGACAGGACGATCGGATCTTTTGTCGGATTGTAGTGGCCGAGGATCTCGAGCGAAGTGCTATCGCGGGCGCGACGTTTCTCTGTGACGATGACCCGGTAGGCGGGCTTTTTTTTTGGCCCTACGCGGGACAAACGAATTGCGAGCATACAACCTCCATCTATACCTATTCTTGCACTGCGGAGCGTCTGGGTGCAGGATATTTCGGTGGTGAGCGGGGGCAGATGACTACTGCCGCATCAACGCTTCCAGATTCATACCGCCAAATCGCTTCTTTTTCTTCTTCGACCCGCCCATCATAGACTTCATCATTTGGCGGGCTTGCCGGAATTGCTTGAGTAGTTGATTGACTTGTTGGACTGTCGTTCCGCTGCCTTTGGCAATGCGACGGCGACGGCGGCCATTGATAATCTCGTGATTCAGCCTTTCTCTAAAGGTCATCGAATTGATGATAGCCTCGACGCGGCCCAGCTCTTTGGGATCAACGTCCACATCACCCAATCCCTGGAATGGCCCCACTTGCGGCAACATCGACAGAATCGAGTCGAGCGAGCCCAGCTTCTTGACCTGTCGCATCTGCTGCCGGAAGTCCTCGAGCGTAAAGTCGCCATCGAGAATGCTCTCCTGCATCGCGATCGCTTGCTTTTCATCGAACTTCTCTTCGACCTTCTCGATCAGCGACATCATGTCGCCCATGCCCATAATTCTCGAAACGATGCGTTCGGGATAGAAAGGCTCGAGGGCGTCGAGCTTCTCCCCGGTTCCGACAAACTTCAGCGGGCGTTTGGTGACATGCCGGATCGAAAGCGCCGCGCCGCCTCGGGCGTCGCCGTCCATCTTCGTCAGGACCACGCCGGTGATGCCAAGCCGCTGATGAAACTGGTCGGCCGATTTCACCGCGTCCTGCCCCGTCATCGCGTCAGCGACGAAGAGAATTTCGGTAGGCTCCAGCTCATCGCGGAGCTGTTCGAGTTCCACCATCAACTCGTCGTCGATGTGCAAGCGCCCAGCGGTGTCGACCAGGACCACGTCGCGCCCGGTCTGATTCGCTTCCCGGCGGGCTCCCTTGACCAGAGCCATCGGATTGGTCTCCCCCGGTCACCCTCGTAAATCGGCAGCTTGAGCTGTTGGGCGACCACCCGCAATTGGTCGCGCGCGGCGGGTCTGTAAACATCCACGGAAACCATCAAGGGACGATGGCCATTCTTTGAAAGCCAACGAGCCAGCTTGCCGGTCGAGGTCGTCTTACCGGAGCCTTGCAGTCCGACCATCAAGTAATGCGTCGGCAGATCTCGTGAAAATCGCAGTTTCGATTCGACGCTGCCGAGGATGCGGATCAGTTCATCCTTAACGATCTTGACGACTTGCTCGGTCGGGGAAAACGCGGTCAGGACTTCTTGGCCCAGCGCTTTCTCACGGATATTCTCAACTAGTTCCTTGACAACCTTGAAGTTGACGTCGGCCTCGAGCAGAGCCATGCGGATCTGCTTCAGCGCGTCCTGGATATTCTGCTCGGTGAGCGTCCCTTCACCACGCAGGTCTTTGAAGACGCGTTGGAGTTTTTCTGTGAGGCTTTCAAACATGGCTGGCTAGTGATAAGAATTCGGCGGTGCGAACCGCAGGTTTAGCATGAGCGAGCGGTCTACTGCCCGTCTCGGTTTATCCGCTTTGGCCCGTCGAAGCTGTGTCGGCTCCAGCAGGGCGCGGGTTGTGAGAGGAAGGAAACAGACTGTCGCTACTACCTTTAGCTATTCTACCGGTGGGGTGGGAGAGGCGTCAAACAGGCGAACCCGGAGGCCGCTCAAGCTGGGTGCTTATTGTGCTCGCGAGAGGCGGATCAACGACGGTAAGTCTGCTCTGATCGGTGGGCGCAGGCTTTCAGGAAGACGGTATGGCCTTCGACATCGTAGCGGAACCGAAATCGCCCCGACCTGATCCTGATTGCCCCTCACCGGCTTGGACACTTTGAGAGCTTCTTGATGTGATGGGAGCCGCTACGGTTATGGAGGTCGGCCCGCAGAATGGAGGTTGCGGACGCTAACCGAGCCGGGAGATGCGGGTTCGATATGGAGGAGGGGAAGAACTCCTACGCGGCCTGCGGTGTGAAGCGGACCGACAGAGCCCCCAGGTCGGTCGCGACTCGGATCGGAACACTCCCTCCTCTACCCGCCGGGGCAGGCTGGCCATTACTGTTCGAAAGGAATTCGGGAATCGTGTAGTTACTGGTTCCTGGCAAAAGAGACTTTAGATTCCCGATGATCATGTTCGTGACCTCGATTAAGGAATCTTGGATTTGACCTCGTTTGACGCGTCGAACGTCCACATCGAACAACCTCGCGCTCAGCTCGATTGCCAGCTGCTCGTCGAACCGGATACAAATCGTCCCTTCCCAGGAGCCCGTCAGAACACTCGATGTCGAGAAGGTATGGTTAGTGGATCTATTCGGATCTTGCGCCTGCACTTGCAGGGCAGGCCCGCCTATTGTGACAAGAATCTGTTGAGCTGTGGCAACCGTTGCGCTCTCCAAGTATTTTTGCCAGCGCCGCGACGCCCTCGATGCAATGGGTAGCAGGGGCGGCAGCGACTTTGAAGGACCAACCTCAAGAGATGCCTGGACCGCCACCGCGACTGATTTGGGGTCGTCGTACGGTTTGATGACACCTGAATTATGCACAGATTCACTTTGCGAGTGTGGCTGCGTTCGTAGCGGGTTGGCGGTCGTCGTGAGGTGGTAGCTCGGCAACTGGCCTTTTGGCTTCTCCGTGTCCGATTTCCCTTCCCGCCCAGAATCCGCGTCGTCAAAACCTCGCTCGGAAGTGACGTGTTTCCAGTGCGTTACGGCTAGTGCATAAAATTTTATGCATAGCGCATAGCCAGGCTCTCAGATCAGCGCCCTCCCGACCACCGGCAGCAAGCCGCCGTAGGGAGTCGGCTTCCTGCCGCGGAAGTGGTAAGGCGTCGAAGCCCCGATTTTATTGGGCCGCGAGGCCGTCACGGCTGGGCCTTGTTGGACGGGCCTTTGGGAGCTATGCTGTTTTCGTCTGGTAACCATGTGGGTGACCTCCTTGGGGTTGGCTGGCGAAGCTGGGATCTTTGCCAGCCTACCTTTTTACCCCATGTTTTCGGGGGTCCCCAAATGGTTCCTGGCGGCTCAGCCCTCCTCAGGTCCACGCCGCAGTGCATAATTCAGGTGACAATGCTTTTGACCCCAATGTTCAGTAGGTGGTCGCGAAAAGCGGGCAACAACTCTGATGTCATCACCACTACATTGGCGTTCGGCGCGGCGGCCACCAGGGCCTCGGCAATCTCCTGGCCACATCCGTCAACGCGGTCCAGATCAACGGTCACAACGGCGGGTTGGAGGCTCTCGTAGCCACGCAGCGCATCCGCGACAGTTCTCGCTTCGAAGACGGCAAAGCCCCTTTGCTCCAGCTGACGGCGGACCAGCGTTTGCGTCAACCAGTTGTCATCCACTACAAGTGCGATGGGTTCCTTTTTCTGCTCTACGGCTGCTGTTTTCACCTGAATTATGCACTGCCGGTGCACCTGGTGAGGGCTGAGCCGCCAGGAACCATTTGGGGACCCCCGAAAACATGGGGTAAAAAGGTAGGCTGGCAAAGATTTCAGCTTCGCCAGTCAACCCCAAGGAGGTCACCCAAATGGTTACCAAACGAAAACAGCATAGCTCCCGAAGGCCCGTCAAACAAGGCCCCGGCGCGAGGGCCCCGCGGCCCAATAAAATCGGGGCTGCCACGCCCTATCACTTCCGTGGCAAGAATCTGACTCCCTACGGCGGCTTGCTGCCCGTCGCCACCCTGCTCGAAAAACTCGGCTTCCAAGCGCTGCTGGAAGAAACCCTCACGACCAAACGGATCACCCGAGCCATGAGCCCCTACCAGTTCGTGCTGGCCCTCGTGCTCGGCCTCTATGTCGGCTTTGCGCGGCTCAACCAACTCCGCTTCATCGCTCGCGACCCCATCCTGACCGGCATCTTGCAAGTGACGCGTCTGCCGCCGCAGTCCACGCTGTGGCGCTTTCTGGCCTCGCTGCACCTCAACGTGGCGAAGCAGATCCTTTCCATTCAGCGCCAGCTGCGGGAACGAGTCTGGACCGCGGCCCACGTGAAGTTGGAGACGGTGACGCTGGACACCGACACCACCGTGCATACCCTCTACGGCCGCCAGATGGGCGGGCGCAAGAGCTACAACCCCAAGAACAAGGGCAAGCGCAGCTACCAGCCGATACTGACCTTCCTGGCCGAGACGCGCGAATACCTGATGGGCGGGTTGCGCAACGGCGACCGGCCCACGGGCCGACAGATCGCCGCCCACCTCGAGAGCGCTTTCCGGACTTTGCCGGGCGGCGTGAAGAAAATCCTGGCGCGGGCCGATTCCGGCTTTTATTGCTGGGAGGCGGTGGAGGCCTATGAAAAGGCGGCTTGTCAGTTCGTCATCGTGGCGCGCAAAACGCGGCGCCTGGTCGAGCGCTTGCAGCAAGCAGAATGGAAACCCTCCCCCCGCTCCGACGCGGACGCGGAATGCGAATTCCTCTACCAACCGCAAGGCTGGGCGCGGGCCTGCCGTTTCCTGGCGCTGCGTTACGAAAACGAGCCCAAGGCCGGCGCGGCCGAGCAATACCAGTTGTTCGCCACCAGCGCTTACACCTACCGCGTGTTTGTCACCAATCTGGCCGAGCCGATCGCGGCGGTGGTGTGGTTTTACAATCAGCGCGCCGGAGCCGAGAACCTGATCAAGGAGGCCAACAACGACGCCGAGCTGGCGGCCCATCCCTCGCGCCGCTTTGACATGAACCGCAATCACTTTCAGTTGGCCATGCTGGCCTACAATCTCAACTGCTGGCTGCTGCTGTTCAACCGCGAAGCCCAGGCCAGCGTGGAGACGCTGCGGCACACCACCCTGGCGACGGCGCGGCTGCGTTTTCTGTTCGTGGCGGCCAAGATCTGGCGGCACGCCGGCAGAACGGGTGTCAGCTACAGCGATCATTATCAGGAAAAGGGCCTGTTTGAACGGCTGATGCGACGGCTGCGGGCGATGGGGCCGCCGGGATCGAGCTTGGCGCCGGTGGTGGAGGGTGCGCTGAGCTGAGGGGCACTCCATGCATAAAATTTCATGCACTCGCCGCAACGTACTGGGAACACGCCGCTTGCCAGCCCGCTTTTGCCCTGCCGGGATCAGGAGGCGGCTCAAACGGGGAGGGAAACAGCAGAAAAGACGACTTGCGAAATCACTGAGTTGACACGAGTGCCGCTATCGCCACAACTCCATCGACGATGGCTACGCCGAATCTGTGCATAATTCAGGTATAAGGTTCTGAAGAGCCGGGCGCTCGCGCGGCGCGTGATCACGAAGCTGGGTCTCCACAACCGCGCCGAATTTCGCGTGCGGCTCGATTCAAAGGCCGGCACAATCCCGTCCGCGAACGTTGCTGGCGTAGTGCGAGTGCCGGGGGCGGCCTCGGCGGCCGGCAACATCGGTCAGCGGGAAGCGGCCGTGCACCCGGCGATTGTCGAGGAGTACTTGAGTCATCTCGGCGTGCGTCCCGCCAAGGGGACACGCCTGGTGGACGTGACTTTTGAGTCGGTGGATCGCGCACTGGCTGCCCGTGTCGTGGACACGCTCGCGGAGGAGTACATCGAGCATAACCTCGAAACCAAATGGCACGCGACGCAGAAGGCTTCGACCTGGCTCCAGCAACAGCTTTCGACGCTACAGGCGGCTCTCGAAAGCAGCGAAGGCGACCTGGCGGACTACGCGGCCCGGCATTCGATTCTGTTCGTCGAAGAGCGAAAGAACATCACCACCGAAAAGCTTGCCCAATTTGAGAGTTTGCTCACCGCGGCCGAGGGCGAAAGGATTCGAGAACAGTCTCGCGCGATGCTTGTCAAAGACGTCGTCGCGCGCGGCGGTGAATTGCCCGGCGGTTTGACGAGCGAGACGTATCAACAACTGCAAGCGACGCTTACCGACTTGAAGCGCGAGCACTCGCAGTTGCTGGTCACCTTCGCTGGCGGCTACCCCAGTGTCCAGCGTGTCGAGCGCCAGATCGAACAGTTGGACGAGGCACTCGCGGTCGAAAGAAAGCGCATTCTCGACAGCGTCACCGAGTCCTACCAGTTGGCGTCGCGACGTGAAGAGTTGCTCCGAAAAGCGGTTTTAAATCAGCATGATAAGGTCAACCAGTTAAGTGGTGACTTCATCCAGTACGACATCTTGAAGCGCGATGCCGAGAGCAACCGGGAACTCTACGAAGGATTATTGCAGCGCTTGAAGGAGGCCGGTGTCTCAGCCGGATTGCGCGCTTCCAACGTCGCGATCCTGGACCGGGCTGAGTTGCCCGAGCGCCCCCACCGTCCCAAGCAACTTTTCAACGTAGCGCTCGCCCTGTTCGGGGGGCTGCTGATCGGGGCCGTAGGCGCTTTCGTTCAAGAGCATATGGCGACCTTGATCCGGACGCCTGAAGAAGTCGAGCGCATGACTGGGCTCTCTTTGCTTGCGGTTATCCCCCGCAGCCGCTCGAAGAATTCGGCTAAGGTCATCACCGAGCCGATCGGTCCTTTGCCGCCCGAGGCGAAGCAACTGACTCTAGCGCCCGTTGCAGAGATTGCTTCCGGGCAGAAAGGGACGGGTAGCGGGACCGCCAACGGCAGCAGTAATGGGAGAGGCAACGGGAGCGTCCACAACGGGTTGAGCGACGATGCGGTCGAGACGAATGGCGACGGGGGAATGTGTTGGCGGCCCGAGCCAGCGTTGTCGGAGGCTTATCGCACTCTTCGAAGCTCGGTCTTGCTGGGGCTGGATGAGTCGATGCGCCGCATCCTCGTGACCAGCTCCCAGCCACAAGAAGGCAAAACGACGGTCAGCCTGAATCTTGCCTGCAGCCTGGCTCAATTGAAGCGGCGCGTGCTGGTCATTGATGCGGACATGAGGCGGCCCAACTGCGCACAACAACTCAACGTCGAGACCGATCGCGGGCTTACTGACTACTTGCAGGGACTCGCCGAGATCGACCAGGTATTCACGAGAACGAGTATCGACGGGCTGTGGCTGGCGGCCGCCGGACGCTCGGATGCCGTCGCATCCGACCTGCTCTACTCTCCACGGCTTGCGACTCTGCTGCGCGAGGCTGGAAAACGCTTTGAGCACGTCGTGATTGACTCTCCGCCCTCGCTGGTTCTCTCCGATGCCCGCACGATCTCGCGAATGGTCGAAGGGGTCATTATGGTTGTCTCCGACAACACCGAATCGGGGGCGCTCATGCGGACCAAGCAGACTTTTGACCAGGCCGGAGTTCATTTTCTCGGCTTCGTCATGAACCGCATCGATCTCGATAACCTGGATTACGGCTACTATCGCGACTACGGGTATGGCTACCGGTATTCGGATGAAAAGAGTGCTGGACGGGGCTGATTGAGGGCAGGGCCAGCCGTCGTATTTCTGGGGCGTTCCGCGCGAGGATTTTCTAGGGATTCGTCTTTCCTTGCCCGATAAGGACAGTGAGGTGAGACGGTCCGTCATGCCCACTCCTAGCCAATCTCCCAAGATCCTCCTTGTCATCGCCGACGACCACGCATTGTTTCGGGTTGGCATAAGAACAATACTCGCGGAGCAACCCGATTTCTCCGTCGTTGGAGAGGCCGACGATGGGACCGGACTTTGTGAGTTGATTCGAGACACCGCTGCGGATGTTTTGCTGCTCGACCTGGAGATGCCGCGCATTGGGGGGCATGAAGTCTTGCGGCATCTAAAAAGCTCTCGATCCAAGGTGCGCACTCTGGTTCTCACTGCCAGCGAGAACAGCCTGGAACTCTCTCTCGCTCTGGAACTAGGAGCCAAGGGCGTGGTTCCCAAAAGAGCCGGGAGCAGAACACTTGTGGAGGCGATTCGGCAAGTAGAGCAAAGCAAGTCTTGGGTCGATCCGCAGTTTCGAGACCTCGTGCCGGAGCTCAAGCCGGAACCGGCGCGGCGGCGGCATCGGGCGTTTGAGCGTCCCGACGACGATATTTCGCAATGGAGTTCGCTTACGCCTAGGGAGCGTCAAATTGCTTCTCTTGTGGCGCAAGGTCATCGCTACAAAGAAATCGCGAATCGCCTGCAGATCAGCTCTCAGACCGTCCGAAACCACCTGAGGAACATTTTTGAGAAGCTGCAGATTAATGACCGGGTGCAGCTGGCCCTTTTTACGTTGCAACGCAATAATTAGCAGAAAAGGTTTCGACGCCTTCGGACGGCTTGCGAGTCGCGGCTCTGCGTCTTGCTCTCAAATTTCCCGACGTTTGGCAAAGCCGCAATCTAGTCGGAAACCGGTTTTGTTTTTGAGTACTCACCAAGCAGGTCGAGTAGCGGTCTCGCCGAGGCCGGGGGCGTAACCTGACCTCGCAGGATGTTTTTGACGAGGGGTTCGAATCCATAGATGCGGCGATTGGTTTTGTGTATTGGCCGCATGGTCGCGCCGTCCAAGGCTATTCCCGCGAAGACGCCGCGAGAGCGGGAATAGCCGGTGATTTCCGCTCCGAACAGTAGATCGGTTTCGACAGAAGACGTTCGCCCCACCGGGCCCGCCGCCGCCGCGACGTCTACACCGAGCGTGAGCTTGGTTCGCAATAACTTCGAGATGCTTTCATCGCCATTGAACAGTAGCACCAGATCGGTGCTGGTGCCTCCGATTTGAAGTCCGATATTGCCGCCCTCAATGCGAAAACTTGCGGGCCCGCTCCAGCCGCCGGCTTGGAGCCGGCAGGTGACGAACCCTTGTCCATAGCGCCCACCGATGATAAGCGCACCCTTCCACACGGAAGGGAACACGCCGACACAATCAGCCTTGCTCAGTAGTTCCGTTGGGATATGCGCGTCCTTTTTTGAGAACGATTCGCGTTTCGAGAACGATTCGCGCAGGACGATGGCTGCGGTCGCCAGACGCTTCTCGGCTTTGCTTATCGAGGGTATCGCCTTCGTTTCGTTTGGCGGCGCCGCGGTCACTCCGAAAGGGAGTGCCATGGAAAGCATCACGAGCGGCAAGAGGTGGTTCCGAAACGAGGTGCCCGCTGTCTTGGCCCTGCTGATTTTCGTTTTGAGGGTTGTCATAACTAATACCTGTTCCTTCTACTCGTGTCTTACTGGTGCTCGCTGCTCGAATACTTGTTCAGCGTATTCACGAAACGTTGCGATGACTCGGGCGCTGGAATCTCAGCCATGAGGATCTGCTTCGGTGAAATGTCCCGGCCGTAAATTTTCATGTTCGCCTTATGGTCGGGCCGCAGAGTTGCGCCTTCCACAGACACGCCGGCGAATAGTCCGCGAGAACGGGAGTAGGCCAAAATCTCGGCGCGCATCTGCACGTCCGTCTGCGCCTGTGCGGTACGGCCCACCGGTCCAGCGGCGACGGAGGCATCACCCCCGAGCGTGAACTTGCTCGAGATAAGTTTCTCCTTGCCCCGCTCGTTCATCATCAGAAGGACGATGTCGCTTGATGTGGCGCCGATCTGCAGGCCAATACTCCCGCCCTCGACTCGCACGGTTGAAGGGCCCGTCCAGCCCTTGCCGCCTTTACCGCGACACGACATCACGCCGACTCCGTATTTGCCTCCCAGGCCGAAACCGGCTCGTTTTAGGCCAGGGATCACACCGACGCAATGAGCTTTGCTGAGGAGTTCTTGGGGGATCGATTTGTCCTTGATTCCCATGATCTCGGAGAGCACTCGCGCGGCTCGATCGACGCGCTCGGTGGCTTTGTTGCGGGCCCAAAGAATTCCTGTGAGGAGTAAGGATGCGATGAGTATGCGTGTCTTCATTCGGATCTCCTTGTCGTTTGACTCGCCCGAAAGGCCGCAAATAGCACCTTCCTACGGGCAAGCTAGCTGACGATATCGATTCAGACGACCCAACACCTGCGCGGGTTCCCACGACGGCTGGAACCAAACATTTTGACTAGTAATGTTTTAGCACATTCCGAGCCGAATGTGAGCTTGGCCGATCAGTTGAAATTCTCAGGGACGATCGTCCCGGGCGGGCTAGTCGTGGGGATTGGCGAAACAATAAAGGGTCGACATCGTGCGCAGATAAAGGCGATTCCCCGCGACAACCGGAGTCGCGTAAGTATCCTCGGCTAGATCGTTGGTCGACAGCACCTGCCATTGAGGTCCGGCCTGGATGACGACGACCTTGCCTCGCTCGCTCACAGCGTAGATCTTTCCGTCCGCTGCGATCGGACTCGCGTAGTAATGCTCGAGTGCATCGCGCAAACGGCCCTGCTTGTAAACTTTGCCCGACACCGGATCGAGGCTTGTCACGATTCCGCCGTTCTTCACCAGGTAGAGAACGTTCTTGTAAAACAACGGTGAAGGGACGTTAGGAAGCGACTTTTGATATTTCCACAGCACGTTCGCCGAGACCTCGCCCCGGCCACCCGCGCGCACCGCCCAGACACCGCCGGCGATTGCCTCGGCTTCCAAAGGCGCACGGTATTCCGCGCGGCTGACAACGCCATCGCCGCTCGTCTCCAGCTTCTCAAGCGACTTACGGCCGGCCTCATCGGCAGCCTCGGCGACGGTCACCCTTCCGTCATGGTCGACATCCTTCCTTTTGGCCCACTCGTCAAATGGCGCAATGAACTCTCCAACGCCCCGGACGTTGGCGTAGACAATGCCTTCGTGGACGATCGGTGATCCCTTGGAAAGCTTGGCGAATCCGTTGACCCACCACAACCTTTCACCGGTGCCGGCGGAATAACTCGCCAATTCCCGCTGGCCGGTTAGAACAATCTCGTCACCGCGCGGCGACGGGAAAACAGCGGGCGTCGAATAGGCGCCGGCGTCGTCGGGACGGGGCGTCTTCCAAAGCATCTCCCCGTTCGCCGGATCAAACGCAGCAATATAGGAACCTTTGGTTTGATCGGCCACGAGCACGATCTTTCCGTCGACCAAGATCGGCGAAGCTCCCAACCCGAAGGGAGATGCGAAGGGTCCCAGGGGCACCTGCCATCTCTTCTCTCCGTCCGGGCCATAAGACACCAGTCCGTATTCCGAGAAGAAGGCGTGAACATTGGCGCCGTCGGTGAGGGGCGACGGTGAGGCAGAATCATTGAGCTGATGCTGCTTGTCCTCCCTGTCGGCGGGGACTTGGCGCCGCCATAACTCACGGCCACTCGCCCGGTCAAAGCACAGAACCAGCCGCTGGTCACCTTCATAGGCGGTTAGGAAGAGCCTGTTGCCGGCAATGATGGGAGAAGACTTGCCTTTGGGGACAGCGATTTTCCAGGTCACGTTGGTATCGGGCCCGATTTCGGTCGGCAAGTCCGCGCCTTCGAAGACTCCCGCGCCGTTGGGTCCACGAAATCGCGGCGAATCCGAGCCGAGGGCGAACGCAGTGAGCAGGAGCGCAAGAGCCGGCGCACGGAACGCGCTTATTGGGATCGGGAATCGCATCGCTTGAGGGCCTCGTCTTTTCCCGCGGAGCTCGGGTCTTTCGCTGGCGGCATCCGATCGTGTGGCCAAATAGCGACCACGGGCCATGATCCCGGGGGACCAGACTTCGATCTTGCACCTTGCCTTCGATCTTACACCTTGCCCTCGATCTTACACCTGCAAACGACACTTGAGTTGCGCAGCATTGGGTCCTACTTTCTCATGGTGAGTCACGTAAATCCCCCGACTGGTGGATGTCAGAGCCAATACGCTTTCGCGAATTGCTACACTAACCAGCCATGACAAACGTGAAATCGTTGTTCGACCTGACCGGAAAAACTGCTCTTGTGACGGGTGGCTCGCGCGGTTTGGGCGCCGAGATGGCCGAGGGTTTAGCGGAGGCAGGAGCTTCCGTATTCCTTTTGGCAAGGCGCGACCAGTGGCTCGCTCCCACCATTGAGGAATTCCAAAAGCGAGGGTTTAGCTGCCAAGGTACGCTTTGCGATGTCACCGACCCCGAGCAGGTCCAGCAGGCTATCGACAAGTGCATAGAAGTGTTCGGAGCTATTGATATTCTGGTCAATAACGCCGGCATCACCTGGGGCGCTCGCGCTGAGGAAATGCCGCTGGACCGGTGGCGTTCCGTCATCGATGTCAATCTCACGGGCGCTTGGCTTTTCTCGCAGGCCGTAGGCCGGCATATGCTCAGCCGCGAATCGGGCTCGATTATCACGATTGCTTCGATTTCGGGCCTCAAAGGCGGCTCGATTCCCGAGGCCGGCCTCGTCGGCTACGCGGCCAGCAAGGCCGGTGTCATGGGGATGACCCGTGAGCTGGCGAGCCAGTGGGGGCAGAATGGCATTCGGGTCAACGCCGTAGCGCCTGGGTTCTTCCCGTCCCGAATGACGGAAAGACTCCTCGCCCAATATCAAGAACGTTACGAAGCCAAGGTCCCCCTGCGCCGCATTGGCAAACCTGGTGAACTCAAAGGGGTCGTGCTGTTTCTCGCCGCGCCCGCTTCCGCTTACATCACCGGCCAGACGATTGTGGTGGATGGTGGAGTGACAATTTCTTGAAAGAGCCGTGAACGAATAGCCGAACCTCAGAGCAGATCAGAGTCGGGGGTGCAATGGATAGCCTCAGGGTTGCCGACAAACCGGGATTGGGTGACTTTGCTCGACGCTTCGCCGTCAGTCAGGATTTGGAAAAATTAGCCCTTCGCCCCAAAGTCGGGAAGTCAGATTTAAGTGGCTTTGTTAGAGTGTGTTACGAATCAAGATCTTTTTGATTGTGAGTGCGAACGGGATTTCCAGACAGCAATCCCGTGGATTGGCTCTATGTGGTTTGTTCCAAGGGGCTTAGTCCTGATCTCACCCGCGCGGACCTCCTCGTCACCGAAGCTCGGGCGGAAGGATGCGAGCAGATGGGCGGGCAGAAACTTCAGCGCCGCGGTGTTATCTCATGCCAACGTCTGCACCGTCCACACGAGAAAAAGGCAAATGCCCAGAGCGTCCGCTCCCCTTCGTGGACTGCCTCTAAGCCTTTTCTCCGCCGGCGTCAGGGCCACCGAGCATCCACACGACCAAGTTAATCGTAGATGGGTATCCGGTTGACTCAGGTAGCCCCAATATCTTGTGGTTTGGGGATTTTCTTGGGTTCTGTAACTGGGTGAACAATCATCTTGTAAGTCGCGGGATCCACGGCTACCGCCTGCTGGACGAGCCGATAGAAGAGTTTGCCGCGGCTTTTGGATTTGCGGCGGTTGAAACGGAAGGTGAACTCGTCCAGGTAGTAGTCCAGATGTTTGTGGCTCACGGCGCCCTGATGGGTGCCCAGCAGCCAGCGCTTGAGCAGTGACATCACGCGGTGGACGCGGGGCATCAATTCCGACGCGGACTGCTCCTGCCTGCTGACAACTGTGACCTGATGGACGTAGCCTTCCTTTTTCAACCCGGAGTAACCGGGCCAGCCGTCGGTATGCACCACGCTGCCCGGCTCGATGCACTCCTCCACGAAAGGCAACAGGCTCTCGCCCGAGGCATCCTCGATTCTCTTCATGCGAATCCGGCCGATACCCCGCCCATCCTCTTGAGCGGCCACTGCGATCAATGCTTTGTTTTTCAGGTTTCGGCCCCGCAGGCCCTCTTCGAGCCCGCCCCAGTAGCTTTCATCGACTTCCACTGTCCCGGCCAGCAAATCCCGTCCCGGCCGCACCATCGCGCGCCGCATTTTGTGCAGCCAGGTCCAAGCCGTTTCGTACCTGTTGAGCCCCAACACTCTTTGAAGTCCCAAAGCGCTGGCTCCGGTTTTTTGGGTGGTGACCCACCACATCGCACGAAACCACAACGGCAAAGGGCTGCGCGTGTCCTGAAAGATGGTCCCGGCGGTCACCGAGGTTTGGCGCCCACACGCAGCGAACTGCAGCAGCACTTTTCGCAAAGGCCACGACTTTCCACAACCGCAACCCGGACAGCGGAAACCGTCCGGCCAGCGCAGCCGGAACAGATACTCCCGGCAGGCCTCCTCACTGCTAAAACGGGCCTCGAATTCTGTCAGGTTCTGAGGGTAATCTTCCATCTGCCGGCATACTACATCTTGGGGCTACCTGAGTCAACCGGATACCCATCTAATCGTAAATATGACACCTCACATGTAGCTGAGCGTTTCTGGACTGAGCTTCAGGAGCGTTTGGTCGAGTTCGGTTTGGAACTCCATGCGGGCAAGACGCGGTTCAGCTTCTTCCAGGACTTCGAGAATGACGTAGTGGAGATGATCTGCCTCACTCCGGGAAGCCGATGCGCCGCAGCAGCTCTTGGTAGCGCGGGTCTTGCCTGAAGGACTCGTTTGCCCACGGGTGCTGCTTGAGGATCACGAGCAGACCGTCGCACTCCTCGAAGGCTGTATCCAGCCACTGGAACGCTTGATTGAAGTCACCCAGGTGCGCATAAACCCAGGCGATGGGTGAGGCGGCGCAGTACCTTTCCGCTCGCAAGTCCTTGAGCTTGTCGATCGTCCGCGACGCCTCCTCCTGGCGCCCCGCGACAGCCTGGCACATTCCGAGCACTCCCAGCGTGATGGGTTCTTTCGGGGCGAGCGGCACGGCAGCTTCGATCGTTCGGAGTGCTTCGTCCGGACGGCCCAGGAAGTGCCATGCGGTTGGCATGTCCCACCTTATTGGGAAATAGGTTGGGTCGATGTCCAGAGTCTTGCGCGCCTGCTCAAGGGCGGCTTCGAAGTCACGCGTATAAAGCAGGAGGAGGCAAAGAAAACGATTGACGAATGGAGACAAGGGGTCCAATTGGACGGCGGTCCGCAACTCCGCAACGCCTTCGGCCGGCCGGCCGGTCTCCCCGAGCAATACTCCCAAATAGGCTCGCGGAATCGGGTCGGCCGGGTTCAGTTCGGCGGCACGCCGGTAAGACTGCTCGGCTCCGGCGAAATCCCAGTCGTACCAATGGCGGACGAGGCCCAGAGAGACGTGAGCGTCGGACGTGGTCTCGTCCATCCCGAGCGCTCTAACGGCCTCCGCCTTGGCTTTCACCATCACGTCAGCGGGCCGCGCGTAGCCGAGCAGGCTCAATAGAACGTATGCCTCGGCCAAGCCCGCGTGCGGCTCTGGGTAGTTCGAATCAGTCGCCAGGGCCCGTTCAAAACATGATAGACCTTGGCGTATGCCGGACTCGGAGAACTTAACACCTGAATTATGCACTGCCGGTGCACCTGGTGAGGGCTGAGCCGCCAGGAACCATTTGGGGACCCCCGAAAACATGGGGTAAAAAGGTAGGCTGGCAAAGATTTCAGCTTCGCCAGTCAACCCCAAGGAGGTCACCCAAATGGTTACCAAACGAAAACAGCATAGCTCCCGAAGGCCCGTCAAACAAGGCCCCGGCGCGAGGGCCCCGCGGCCCAATAAAATCGGGGCTGCCACGCCCTATCACTTCCGTGGCAAGAATCTGACTCCCTACGGCGGCTTGCTGCCCGTCGCCACCCTGCTCGAAAAACTCGGCTTCCAAGCGCTGCTGGAAGAAACCCTCACGACCAAACGGATCACCCGAGCCATGAGCCCCTACCAGTTCGTGCTGGCCCTCGTGCTCGGCCTCTATGTCGGCTTTGCGCGGCTCAACCAACTCCGCTTCATCGCTCGCGACCCCATCCTGACCGGCATCTTGCAAGTGACGCGTCTGCCGCCGCAGTCCACGCTGTGGCGCTTTCTGGCCTCGCTGCACCTCAACGTGGCGAAGCAGATCCTTTCCATTCAGCGCCAGCTGCGGGAACGAGTCTGGGCCGCGGCCCACGTGAAGTTGGAGACGGTGACGCTGGACACCGACACCACCGTGCATACCCTCTACGGCCGCCAGATGGGCGGGCGCAAGAGCTACAACCCCAAGAACAAGGGCAAGCGCAGCTACCAGCCGATACTGACCTTCCTGGCCGAGACGCGCGAATACCTGATGGGCGGGTTGCGCAACGGCGACCGGCCCACGGGCCGACAGATCGCCGCCCACCTCGAGAGCGCTTTCCGGACTTTGCCGGGCGGCGTGAAGAAAATCCTGGCGCGGGCCGATTCCGGCTTTTATTGCTGGGAGGCGGTGGAGGCCTATGAAAAGGCGGCTTGTCAGTTCGTCATCGTGGCGCGCAAAACGCGGCGCCTGGTCGAGCGCTTGCAGCAAGCAGAATGGAAACCCTCCCCCCGCTCCGACGCGGACGCGGAATGCGAATTCCTCTACCAACCGCAAGGCTGGGCGCGGGCCTGCCGTTTCCTGGCGCTGCGTTACGAAAACGAGCCCAAGGCCGGCGCGGCCGAGCAATACCAGTTGTTCGCCACCAGCGCTTACACCTACCGCGTGTTTGTCACCAATCTGGCCGAGCCGATCGCGGCGGTGGTGTGGTTTTACAATCAGCGCGCCGGAGCCGAGAACCTGATCAAGGAGGCCAACAACGACGCCGGGCTGGCGGCCCATCCCTCGCGCCGCTTTGACATGAACCGCAATCACTTTCAGTGGGCCATGCTGGCCTACAATCGCAACTGCTGGCTGCTGCTGTTCAACCGCGAAGCCCAGGCCAGCGTGGAGACGCTGCGGCACACCACCCTGGCGACGGCGCGGCTGCGTTTTCTGTTCGTGGCGGCCAAGATCTGGCGGCACGCCGGCAGAACGGGTGTCAGCTACAGCGATCATTATCAGGAAAAGGGCCTGTTTGAACGGCTGATGCGACGGCTGCGGGCGATGGGGCCGCCGGGATCGAGCTTGGCGCCGGTGGTGGAGGGTGCGCTGAGCTGAGGGGCACTCCATGCATAAAATTTCATGCACTCGCCGCAACGTACTGGGAACACGCCGCTTGCCAGCCCGCTTTTGCCCTGCCGGGATCAGGAGGCGGCTCAAACGGGGAGGAAAACAGCAGAAAAGACGACTTGCGAAATCACTGAGTTGACACGAGTGCCGCTATCGCCACAACTCCATCGACGATGGCTACGCCGAATCTGTGCATAATTCAGGTAACAACGTTGTGCCGGCCCTGTAAGTAAAGGCGATAAGCCTCGAAGTCGGAAGTTCGACGGGTCGCCCCCGGAGAAGCGGCGGCGCCGACCAGCTTTCTCTTGAGCTGGTTGACGATCGCCTGCGAGATCTCGTCTTGAATGTCGAAGATGTCTTCGAGCACGCGGTCATAGCGCTCGGACCACATTGGGGTGTCTTCGGAGGCATCGATCAGCTCGACCGTGATGCGCAGCCGGCTGCCGGAGCGACGGATAGTGCCGGTCAGCACACAGCCGACATTCAGTTTCTCGGCGACCTGCCGTACTGCCGTGCTCTCTCCTTTGAAGCGAAACGCAGAAGTGCGGGGCGTGACCGGCAAACCCTCGACCTTCGCCAAGGTGCTGATGATGTCTTCGGTGACGCCGTCGCTGAAGTATTCGTCGTCCTCGCCCCGGCTGCGGTTCTCAAACGGCAGGACCGCAATCGAGGGACGCGCGTCCTTGGTCCCCGACGATGGCCGCGTCTCCGCACCCGATTCCCGGCTTCGCTTCAATGCACCCAGATCGGCAAGCAGGTCGCTGACAGTTTGATAACGCTCGTCTGCCCGTTTGGCCAAGTACTTGTTGGCAATGCGCTCCAATTCGGGCGGAATGCCGGTGCGCAAGGCCGTGATCGGTTCCGGCGCCTCATGGAGAATCGAGTACAGGATTGCCTGCTCGTAATGGCCTTGGAACGGCGCTTGCCCTGTGGCCATTTCATACAGCACCACGCCCAAGGCCCAGATGTCCGTGCGATGATCAGTTTTCTCGCCGGTCGTCTGCTCCGGCGACATGTAGGCCGAGGTGCCGACGGTCGTTCCCTCGCGCGTGAGCTTCGATGCTGCCGAGGCGATTTGCGCCAACCCGAAATCCATCAGCACCGCCTGACCGGTCGTGCTGTTCATGATGGTGGCCGGCTTGATGTCGCGGTGGACGACGCCCTTGCCGTGCGCCTCCTGCAAACCCCGCGCTACCTGGATAGCGATGTCGAGCAGGCGGTCGAGGCTTAGCGGCCCTTTTTCGATATGTTTTCGAAGTTCCTCGCCTTCCAGGTAGGCCATCACGATGAACGTGTGGCCGTCGGCCTCGTCGATCTCGTGGATCGTGCAGATGTTCGGGTGCTGCAGTGCAGCCGCCGCCCGCGCCTCGCGAAGAAACCGCGCCTTGGCTTCCTCGTCCCCCAGCGAGTTTGACGGCAGGAACTTGAGGGCGACCGGACGCTGGAGCTTCGTGTCCTCGGCCTTATACACCACGCCCATGCCGCCCTCGCCGAGCTTCTCGGTGATGCGGTAGTGCGAGATGATCTGGCCGATCATGACGGTCCAATTCTATCCTGATTCAGATACCTGGTGGTACCTGAATTATGCACTGCGGCGTGGACCTGAGGAGGGCTGAGCCGCAAGGGACCATTGGGGACCCCCTAAAACATGGGGTAAAAAGGTCGGCTGGCAAAGATTCCAGCTTCGCCAGCCAACCCCAAGGAAGTCACCCACATGGTTACCAGACGAAAACAGCATAGCTCCCAAAGGCCCGTCCAACAAGGCCCAGCCGTGACGGCCTCGCGGCCCAATAAAATCGGGGCTTCGACGCCTTACCACTTCCGCGGCAGGAAGCCGACTCCCTACGGCGGCTTGCTGCCGGTGGTCGGGAGGGCGCTGATCTGAGAGCCTGGCTATGCGCTATGCATAAAATTTTATGCACTAGCCGTAACGCACTGGAAACACGTCACTTCCGAGCGAGGTTTTGACGACGCGGATTCTGGGCGGGAAGGGAAACCGGACACGGAGAAGCCAAAAGACCAGTTGCCGAGCTACCACCTCACGACGACCGCCAACCCGCTACGAACGCAGCCACACTCGCAAAGTGAATCTGTGCATAATTCAGGTGGTAACAAGCCTTCCGTCCAACAATCCTTATTTCTTTGACTACTGGCGTTGGAATCAGGAGAGTTCCTGTCTCCGCCCGCCCCCGCAGATTGCCGCCGCGCACGGGCAGGGGAGCGGGGAACCAGAGGAAACCCCCAGTTGTCTATTCGGGTGTTTGTGGCTGCTCGGAGAAATATTTGATGTCGCTTTTGTAGAGCAGCAGGTTGGGGCCATCGGCTTGCGTCAGGCGAATGAACTTGCTGTCGTAATAAGCCACCGAACCGTAAAACTCTTCGTCCCCCTTGGTGCGCACCTGGATGACGGTCTTGCTGCTGGCGAGACGCTTGAGATAGGCGGCTTCTTTCAACGTTTGGCCAGGATCCCGCTTGACGTCACCCTGTGACGGGCCGCCACCGAGGCGGCCGGCCGGCTTGCCCTTTCGCTTGCCGTGCTTCTTTTTTGGAGCCTTTGGGTTCAAGGTTGTTGTCCCTTTCTTTTCGTCCCAGTTCTTGAATCGATCTCGGAAGCCGGTTTGCTTGGGACTGGCCGGGCGCGAATGCCAATGCGGTCTTTGGAATTTCGCCGTATGACTTTCTCGGGCACGAAGTATCCGTTCCGCGCCAGTACGGTTGCATCGGGACGGCTAACGGTGATCGCGACCGGACGAAAGCGCTGGGTGACGCTGGTGTGCTCAGGTGGATAATAACCGATCAGGTACTGCGTTCGCAGGCTTCGCAGAATCTCGTCAAAGGCTTGATCCAGGTCCACATCTCCAAACTGGACAAATGTCGCTCCGCCTGTGTTCGCGGCCAGGGTCTTGAGCGCGTTTTCTCCGCCAACGTTGCGGCCGGCGTCCGCCTTGATCGGCATGACGATCACGCCGTAGATGACGGCATCGATCCGCTGCGCGTGTTCGAGGGCTTTGTGAAAGGTGGTGCGGCTGCTGGTGTCGCCGCCGTCGGTAATGATCACCATCACTCTTCGGCCGGTGCGGGCGCCGAGTTGTCCGGCGGCCAGCAGAATCGCGTCATACATCGAAGTGCCGCTGTCTGGACTCAAGGAGTCCAGCGCCCGCTGAATCGGTTTTCTCTTGTTAGTGAAGTCGGTCGCCAGTTCGACGAATACGGAGAAACGAAATATACTCAGCCGGTCTTTGGCGAAGCGGTCACTGTCGAGCAAATGTTTCGCGAACCGCTTGGCGGATTCCTTTTCGAACTGAATCTCCTTGCCAGTGCTCGAACTCGTATCGACCATCATCGCGACGGAAAGCGGACGGTTGGTCTGGCGCTCGAAAACGACGATCTCCCTTTCCTTGCCGCCATCGACGACGGTGAACTCGTCACGCCCGAGGTCGCCCATTGGGGCTCCGTTGGGACCTTTGACCGTCGCCAGCACATGAACCAGGTTGACGTCCACTTTGAAGGTGGGGTCTTCCTTTTCGTCTTGCGAGGCCGCGTCTTGCGGGGAAGTGTCTCGCGGAGAAGTGTCTTGCGGCGAAGTGTCTTGCGGCGAAGCCCAACCGAGGCCGGCGCTCACTAGACAGATCAAAGCGATCGCCAACCACAAGCCGATCTCCGTGAGCGAGCGTGTCAAATTCTAGATCCTTTTTTCTGACGGAACTGGAAAGCGGCAGGTTGGCTAGGCAAGTTGGTCACCCGCGCTGCGTGGGATGTCGGTTTCCCATTCGCCCTCAACCCACACATCCCCGTCCTCGAAGTATTCCTTCTTCCAAACCGGCACGAGTTTCTTCAGCCGATTGATCGCTTCCAGGCTGGCCTCATAGGCCGGACGCCGGTGCGCTGAACTAACGACGATCGCCACGCTCGCCTCGCTGATCTCCAGCCGGCCCAAGCGGTGGACCATAGCGATCCGGCCGATCTCATGGTTGTCGAGGATGTCGCGACCGATTTGTTGCATCGTGCGCAACGCCAGCGGAACGTAGCAGTCGTAGTCGAGGAAGCGCGTTCGGCGGCCTTTCGACTGATTGCGGACTATGCCTTCGAATACGATGACCGCGCCGTCCGCGGCAGTGACTACACGCTGCTTGAGCCCCTCGATCTCGATCACGTCGTTCGTCAATGCGTAGAAACCGCGCTCGTCTCCGCTGCTGGCGATCCAAGGGGAGGATTCGGCGGGAGCCTCCTCGGAAGTCAACAGTGCCCCGTTGGGCCCGGCTTGGGCCTCCGCTCCTGATCCGCCGCTAACAGGAGGCATTAGGGCGACTTCGTCGCCATCCGCTAGCAGAACTTCTGGGCGGGAAAACTCCTGGTTTCTCGCCAAAACAATGCTGCCCGCCATCTCCCGAAGCCTCGGGAATTGAGACGCATAGTGGTCGAACAGCGTTTCGAGGCTGGCTCCGTCGGGCAAGTCAAGACTCTCTTCCGAGCGCCCCGTGAGGTCCCGCAACATCCCGAAAAATAAGACTTGAATACGCATCGCCGAGCCTTGTCCCCGGGCCTCATCATTGTAGCGCAGCGCTGATCGGCCACCCCTGCCAGACGAGCACAGAGCGCGGAGCCGTTACGCTCTGCAACTTCCGAGCGCAGCGCCGTTACGTTCGCGGAGTTGCCTGCGGGGCAGTTGGTTTGATCCAATGTGGATATGCCCGTGGCTTCAAAGTCCGATCTCGAAAAATTTATTGGCCGCTCGATTGACCGCCTGACACTCAGCGAACGCGAAGCGCTGATCGGGAAGTTCGTCGCGTTGGAAATCTACACGCCCCAGACCTTGCCTCTCCAACGCATCGAGGCGCTAGGGGAATCGATCCAAGATTGCGTTGCGACCTTGAGAGGCCGAGGGCTCGACCCATTGAATTTCGAGTTTGTCAGACTGGCGCCTTCCTACTGAGGGTGGCTGGATCGCGGAGCTGCGGAGGCGCCGGCTTTGGTGCCGACCCTTTGAGTTTGTCCACACTCGGAGCAGCGGTTCCCCCTAGCCAAGCTCTGACGTTCCGAAGTCCCCTTAGCGCGGACTTCCGTCCACGCCTTCCATGAGGAGGCTCGTCATTGTCAAGGGAGGAGTGAGGAACTTTCAGCTGATGGGATGTTTGACCGGGCTTCCATCCGCACTCGTTGGTCGTCGCTGAGGACGCGGTGCTCTATGAAGTTCGATCTAGCGGCGCTGCTCTCTCTGTCTCGGCCTCTGCGGACCGGGCGTGGACTCGCAGTCGCCGCGAACTCGGTCTGTCCCTTTGCGCTGTTACGATTCCTCAACCTCCTTCAATCCGACGTTCTTCCTTCCCTCCTTCAATCCGACGTTCCTACGTGCCTGCTTCGATCCGACGTTCCTTTTTGCGCTCGGGGATTTCGCGGCTGACAGTCACCACACGAGTGGTCGGCAGGCGGCTCGTTCCGGTTATCCCCTTTCCCTCATATAAGTCCTGCTCTCAGATCGGCCCGGAGCAGTCCAGGGCGCGCCGAGCGCGGCGAAGCGAACCCTGGACGGCGAGGACCGATCTGGAATCCTGCCAGCAGAGGGAAAGGGGTGTCAACGCCAAGTAGAAATGTCCTAATCGCTGCCAAGTAGAAATGTCCGCTTTGGGGCAGGTGGCTGGAGAGGCGATGGTAGAGTGGTTGGCGTTGAGGGCAGGGTCGCGCCTGCTCTTGATGCCCAAGGCCGAAGCGATGGAGCTGGCTCCCAAGCAATCGGCTGAAGCAGACGACCCTCTGGCCTCCCGGTCAGAGGGTTTTCTGTTCGTGACAGAGATTGCTTTGGTGAAGCTTCGGAGCGGAGGCCTTGGGCTTCGCCAACGCGACGATCGCCGGGCGCCGTTTGCCCGGCGCTCCCCATAGCGTCTTGGTTTGGCAGCGACTCCTAGTCCTGCGTATCGTCTCGCCGAGCGCCGGATGCCTGCGCCGCTTGCCACACAGGCGGGCTGTCTTTCAGATCGAAGTCCTTCATCCAGTCGCTGCTTCGCTTGCCGGCAGCTTTGCCGCCAGCCTTCTCGGCCGCTGCCGCAGCGGGTTCCGCCTGGGCGCTCTTGGGCTGCGGGCGCTCCGATTGGGGCTGCGCGCCGCAGCGCTTCAGCGCCAGTTCGTGCTTGCCGCAGCGCGCGGCCAGGACGCCGTCCAGGCGTCTCTCCACCCGCACTCGGCTGTTTCGCAGACCCGGCACAATCGCCTTGCGGTCGATTTGATAGCTCTTTCCCCGGAAGCGAATCGTGTAGTCGTTGGCGACCCGCCGCGTCTCGACCTGGCTCAGCGCCGAGTCCAGATCGTGCTCGGGACCTAGCTCGCGATGCGCCTCGTCGGGGTGAGCCGGCTGCACCCGCAACGTGGCGTTCCACCAGGGCAGAAACCCGCTTTCCAGGTAGGCGTTGGCCTGTTCGATCGTCGTGGCCCCGGCCACCCGCAGACCCTTCACCAGGCGGTCCTGGGCGGTGCCAAAGCTGCGCTCGACGCGGCCTTTGGCCTGCGGCGAATAGGCCGTGATCGATTCGATGTCCAGCTCCTGGAGCGCCCGCCCGATCTGCGTGGGAGGCAAGAGCTTGGGATCCTCGCCGGCGCTGTTTTTGGGCGTGTTGACAAACAGGCTGGCGCGGTCGGTGTAGAAGGCTACGGGTCGGCCGTTTTGTTCCAGATACGTCTTCAGCAAACGGCGATTCTCTTCGCCCGAGTCGTGCCGGACGAAGCGCGCCAGCAACTCGCTGCTGGCGTCGTCGATCATGCCGATCAGGTACAGCTTCTCCCCGCGTCCCTCCAGCCAGTCGTGCTCGGAGGTGTCCCATTGCACCAGCTCGCCGCGGCAACTGCGGCGGGGCCGCCACGGATGCGGGCGTCCTGACTTGCGGCGGCGGGGCTTCCACAGGCCCGCGGCGGCCATCCAACGGCGCAGCGTTTCGCGGCCGACTTGGACGCCGTGGCGCTGCTCGAGATACTCCGCCGCCAGAGTCGGGCCAAAGCCGGCGTAGACGGGTTGGGAGAGGATTGCCACGGCTTGTTTTTCCGCCTTGGCGCTGAGCTTGCGGTTGGACGCGCGGCCCCGCGCGGCATGGACCACGGCCTGGTCGCCTTCGCTGCGAAGCTTCGCCAGCAGCCGCCTCAGATGCCGTTCGCTGAGGCCCGTCTGCTGGGCGGCCTGCTTTTGCGTGATGAGTTTTTTGTCTGCTTTGCGCAGCGCCACCAGCCGGTCGCGCTCTCGTTGTGTCATTAGTAGTTGTCCTTGCTTGCTCACCCCTCCAGGCTGACCTTGTCAATAGGACATTTCTACTTGGCACGTTTAGGACATTATCACTCGGCAGCGACAGCAGAGGGAAAGGGGATTCGCTGCTCGTAGCGGTCTGCTAAGATTCGCATTTCTCAGCGCTAGCCTGCCGCTCGCGGGTTCGTCTGGTAAAACGGATCGAAGTCCACATCCTGACGCCACAGCAGGTGCATCAGCACAGTCAGTTTGCGCGCCACCGCCACGATCGCTTTGCGCTTCGCGCAAGGGCCGCCGCGTGCCGCCAATCCCAGTCCCCAGCGCCGCAAGTCCGAATCTTCCCCGTGATATCCCAGAATGTATTGCGAACATTGCACCAGCAGTCGCCGCAATAATCGGTCACCGCTTTTGGTAATACTCAACTGCGGTGAGCGTTCGCCCGAGTCGCGGCGCTGGGGCCGCAGCCCCATCCGGGGCCCGGCGTCTCGACTGCTCCCGAGCCGCTGCGGATCGTTGTCCAGATTCAACACGAATGCCAGCGAGGTGATCGGTCCCACTCCGCGGATCGAGCGTAAACCTTGCGTGGCGGGATATTTTTCCTCCGCCAGCTTCTCGATATGTTTGTCATAGCGGAGGATTGCGGCGCTGACGTGTTGGATCACCTCGAGCAACGGCTCGAGCGCGACACGCAGCTCGTCGGGCAACTGGGGACTGGCTTTCTTTACGAAGGCCTCGCTGCTCGAAGCCGGCAAGCGGCCCCCGAAACTCTTCACGGTGCCGCGCACGCTGTTGATCAGTTTCGTGCGTGTCTCGACCAGGGTTTCCCGCGCTTTCAGCACGGCGCGGTCGCATTGGCTGGCCAGCGAACGGGGCTCGACGGCGTTCAGCATCTCGGGCATCCGCAGCCCCAACTCGGCCAGCCGTTCGGCGTCGCTGCGATCGTCCTTCGACAGCGATTGGGTGATCAGCGCCAGGCGGTGCGTGTCGGCCATCAGCGGCTCGTGCCCCAGCCGCTCGAGCAAGCGGTAGATCCAGTTGGCGTGGCAGCCGGCTTCGAGCACCACCCGCATCGCGGCCCAGCCGCCGAAGTAGCGCTCGAACGCTGCCGGCGAGGTGCTCAGCTTCTTGCGCTCGACGATGTTGCCGTCCAGATCGATCAAGCAGACATGGCTGTGCTTATCGCCCAGATCCACCCCGGCTACGACGTTTAGGCCTTGTTCGATCATCTTTTGCTTCGACACTTCTCTGAAAGTTTTGCTATTGTTTTTCATGGCTCGTCATCTCCTTTTTTTCTTAGTGGAAAAAACCTGGGATCGCCACCGCAGGCGGCGAAGCCCGTTTGGGGAGTTTAGCTCACTCCCCGGATGACGAGCCTCTTCATTTCATCTCTGTTGTGATGCCTCGCAGCGTGACGGTCGCTAGCGGGCTCTCCGCGACTTGACTAACGCTGCGATCTTGCGCAGAGGCCAGGTGAGGAACCTTCCGACGCGATGAGACGGCGAGTTGACGATGCGCTCGATTGTCGATGAGAACTTGAGTTCCCGCTCGTAGAGGAATTGGATCTGTTTGTCCCGGCGCGCGAGCAGTGCCTGAAGCGTCGTGATGTCCTCTTCCTTCAACTGGTAGCGGCTCCGAATATGCTCGGGTAGTTGCCGCTGAGCATAGACGGTCGCGTGCGGCTGCGCGATTTCCTGAGGGGGACGCTGTTTTGTGTAGAAGTAAACCGCAATGGATCGGCGTGAAATGTGCTCCATCCGCGCCGGAATGTTGATCCTGGGAATCCGTGCCAGGAGTGTTCAGAGGTTTCGAAGATGACACAGCGGTTTTCAATCGGCTGGATGGTGCTGACGCGGTTCCCCCCGGTTGCGGCCCAGGGGTCTTCATGAAGCTCCAGCGCCCCACCCCAAGCCGGGTCCCACACTGGGTTCAGAAACAGGATCAGATTGAGGCGGCGGTGTAGATTCTTGCGCGGATGATAGTTGAAATCGACGTGCGGGTCGAGATCTTGCCCGTGGCGGTTCTCGTGTGTACCACCGCCCGCGTAGTCCGGATCGTAAAGCAGCTCTGGAATGCCTGTGATCTGCTCCACCAATGAAAGAAAATCGCGGGACCGAATCAACTGGTCGAATTCCCGGAAGGACCGGCCCAATCGCTTCACGTCCGGAACAACCGCTTTGCGGCCCACTTCTCCGAACTCGTTGAGGGCTTGCTTGGGATCAAAAGGAGGGAATTCGCCGCGAAGCCGTTCGGCGAACTTAGGCTCTAGAAAGTGATCAATGACGACATGACGAAACGGCTTGTTTCCCTGGAAACTCTGGCGCAGTTCCCCGGCCTGATCGATTATCTGAGGATGGACGAGGCTTAGCACGGAGTTTCACTGGTCGCGCCGTTTGCGAATCATTTCAACGGTGAGCCGAGCTTGCTGCGCAACATTTTCAGGGAAGTTATCCGAGGGCTGAAGAAACGGCCGAATGGATTCCACGTCATCCGGCTTCCCGACTAAGTAGAGCGCCCGAAGCGCCTCACGCACGTGCGCTTCGCTGGGTCCTAGCAGCACAGCCGGATCCCCAGTCTGCACGGCGTCGCCGTCGGTCAATAGAAGCTTTTTCACTACGCCGGGCAAGGGCGATCGCACCTCTGCGGGCTCCTCTTGGCCCGGCACCTCGACTCGGGCGAGAAGGGTTCCATCGTCAGCGATGTCCTCGACTTCGAGAAACTTCCGGAAGACTCCGCTATGGGGACTATTGACGGTGAAATTGCCCAACATCCGAAGCAGCTCTGGGTGGCCGGAGTCGTCCTGGAAACGAATCAACGATAGCGCCGCGTTGCGCCTGACGATCGGCTCTTCGTCGGCCAGCATCTGCCGCAGCTTGTCGTGAAATTCGCGGGACTCGTTGTCTTGGCCCATCAGCCAGGCGGCGTTGACTCTCAACTGCGCCAGCTGGTGATCCGCCAGTGCCACGATTCGCGGGTACCACTCCTTGACTGATGCATCCCCCTGGCTCATGCGCTCGGAAAGCTGGGCGATCACATGTTGAGCGTTACGTGGCTTGTCTTCGTCACTCAGGTACTCGCTGATTTGGTCGTCACTGAGCTCTCGGCCAAACCAGGTGTCCTGCCAGAAAAGATAGATCATCACGACGATCAGCACGGCCAGCAGCGAGACCATCAAAGTGGCTCGCTGCGACATGGGCTTTTCTTGAGGAGGTGGTGCGGGGGATTGGCTCATGGGCGGTAAAACCTAGTATAGAACTGCTACAAATCGGGATCGAGTGAGCCACAACTTCGTGACCCTGAGGAGGCGCGAGCGCGATTTCCCTCATGGTCGTCGAAGCGGCCCGAGAACCGTGGGCAGTGTAAGGCGGTGATCGCGTTCGTGCCGCGCACGTTCCGAGACACCGGCTGTAGCCGAAACGAATAAAATGAACTTCGGCAAGGGGCGAAAGCCTGAGCCCCAACCCAACAGGAGACAAATCGTGGATCGAGCCGCATGGTTAGCTCAGGTAACCGAAGAGATCGTAGAGCCGGAGCGGAAGATCTGTGACCCCCATCATCATTTATGGGACCGCCCAAGCAACCGTTATCTCCTCGATGAGCTTCTCGCCGATATCCACAGCGGACACAACGTGGTAACCACGGTATTCGTCGAATGCAGGTCGATGTATCGGGCCGACGGCGAGCAAGCCATGAAGCCTGTTGGAGAAACCGAATTTGTCAACGGTGTTGCCGCTATGACGGCGAGCGGCGGGTACGGTGACCTTCGAGCATGCGCCGGGATCGTGAGCTTCGCCGACCTGCGTCTCGGCGCTGCCGTCGGCGAAGTCCTGGACGCGCATCTCGCCGCAAGCTCGCACTTTCGAGGCATTCGTCACGCCAATGCTTGGGACGCGAACCCGGTCGTCAGGAGCGCCCACACCAACCCGTCGCCAGGTCTGCTCCTGGACGAGACCTTTCGGGAAGGTTTCGCCGAACTTGGCAAGCGCGGCCTCAGCTTCGATGCCTGGCTGTATCATCCGCAGATCCCCGAGCTCACCGACCTGGCGAAGGCTTTCCCCAACACCACGATCATTCTCGATCACTTCGGCGGTCCTGTCGGTATCGGACCGTATGCCGGCAAGCGCGAGGAAATCTTCCCAGCTTGGCGCGAGTCCATCTCGGAGCTGGCGCGGTGCGAGAACGTATTCGCCAAGCTGGGCGGCTTGGTGATGCCGATCAACGGCTTCGGATTCCACAAGCGCGACCTGCCCGCCTCTTCCGACGAAAATGTCGCGGCAACCGATCGCTATTATCGGCACACCATCGACGCGTTCGGGGTAGATCGCTTCATGTTCGAAAGCAACTTCCCGGTGGATAGACAAAGTTGCTCCTATCACGTCTTGTGGAACGCACTCAAGAAGATGGTTGCCGACGCCTCCGAGAGCGAGAAGCAAGCTTTGTTCTACGACTCGGCTTGCCTGGCTTACCGGCTCTAGGAGCGGCGAATGCCCCTGAACGTCGGTCCCCGGCGGGATAGCGAGGGGAGATTTGCTTGCTCCCAAGATCTAACCCGCACCGCTCTCGTGACGTGCTGAGAAATGCGGGCTAGGAGTCTGTCCCACAGAAATCCGGCACGAAGGTAATACGGGGGCGAGATTGGATTTTTGAGGTCGGCAACGCGAGTGTCCGGCTGCGATCCGGATGCGATCCTTCGTTGCGGCAACAGCATCGCCTCTGTGACTCGATAGCGGCTTCCGTGGGCGGCTTTTTTCACGCTTCGCTCCGCTTAGGCCGCCGTCGGGAGCGCCTCCATCCTCGCCATCCGCCGCAGGTTCAACGCCATCGTTACCAAGCTCCATTCTCCTTGTACTTTCTTGAGACCCCGCAGCGAAAATCGCCGGAATCCTAACACCTCTTTCACCCATCCGAACGCTGGCTCCACCATCCCTTTGCGGCGCGCGTATTGTTGCTTGCCGCGCTGCTGCTCGAGGCGCTTCGCCATGCGCTCGCTCGCCGCTTCGGTGGCCTTGTTGTTTTGCTTCTTTTCTTCCTGGGCCGCCTTGCTTTCCCGCCGCAGCGCCACGATGCCCTCGATCTTGCGTTCCTCCATTGCCAGAAAGTTCTTCTCGCTCCGATACCCCGCGTCCGCCAGCAAACACTCCGGTTTGCTCCCCGTGTTTTGCTCCACTTGATCCACCATTTCGATGAGCAACCCGTTGTCGGCCGCGTTCTGTCCCACCTGCCGCGCCACGATCAACTGACGGCCTTCTTCCACCACCGCCTGCGCGTTGTAGCACTGTTGGAAACTCTGCTTCGACTTCATGATGCGGCTCTCGGGATCGCTGAAATTGCGTTGCGCTTGCGGCTTTGGCTCACCGAACTCCCGCTTGAATTTCGAACAGCCGCCTTGCGGTCTCGTCTCCGAAGCCACTTTGCCGTCGCCGGGATGGCGCCCTTGCTGCTTGTCTTTTTCGGCCTGTTCGTCTTCCAGCGCCTGCTTGGCTTCCCTGATCTTTTCGAGCCGCTGCTCGCGTTTGTGCAGCTCGGGCGGCAGCTCGTCGCCGCTTTTGCCGGGGCCGTAGAGTTCGTCTTCGGCGGCGTCGGTTTGGTGCGCTTTCTCGAGCAACTGTTGAATTTCTTTTTCGAGCTGTTGCTCTTCTTCCTTCATGCGCTGGTAGCTCATCGCCTTGTGTTTGGAGGCGTTGGCTTTGATTTTCGTGCCGTCCAGCGCCACCGTCCCCAGTTTCACCAAACCCATCTTTTGGGCCAGCTGCACGAGCTCGACGAACAGCTTGCCAAACGTTTCCAAGTGTTGCTGACGGAAGCGATTGATGGTGCGAAAGTCGGGCTGATTGCCCGCCGCAAGCAGGCGTAGTGCAACGTCGTCGATCAGCTTGCTGGCGATTCTGCGCGACGAAAACACGCCCGTCGCGTAGGCGTAGACGAGCACCTTGACGAGCATCGTCGGGTGATAGGGCTGATTGCGCCGGCCGTCGCCCTCGTAGGGCTGGTGCAAGGCGCTCAGATCGAGTTGATCGAGTGTATCGGAGATGAAATAGGCCAGGTGGTCCTGCGGCAGCCAGTCCCGCGGCGACGGCAGAAATAAAAACGGCTGATCAGGCTCATAAGGCCGGTAGTTGGTCCCCATGCCTCTAGTTTCGCCCTTCCATGCAAAACATTCCACTCCTTGCTGGCTTTTTCTGTGGGACAGACTCCTAGCGAGCGCGAATAGAAAGAAAGGAGTGACAAACCTACTGATCAGGCGTAGAATCAACAGAGCACACGCAACAACCACAGAAGGGACCCATGACGGTCACAATTGATTTTTCCGCGAAGGAGCAGGCTGCGCTTGAAGCCCAGGCGCGGGCCGAGGGTCTGAGCGTCGAAGGTTGGCTCAAAAAACTCGCCCGCGAACGTGCCTCGCTTCCCCGGGAGCCAACCCCACAAGATGACCGGCCGATCTGGGAGGTCATCCTCGACAACGCAAATGCCGTACAGCCGGAAGCGTTCGACAGCCTTCCTACTGATGGTGCAAGCCAGCTTGACCATTATCTTTACGGTCATCCGAAACGCGACTTATGGGGCCCGTCTTTGCCGACACGTTTTACTGGGTTGCCCTCACGAACGTGAAGGACGCCGCCCACGAGCAAGCCAAGACATTCAGCCGTTCAAACTCTCTCAGCTCGATTGTCACAACCGAATTGGTGCTGATCGAGTATCTGAATTACTTCGCCGCTTGGGGTTCGGACCTTCGTCTCATGGCGCTGGCGAACACGCGTGGCTTGCTCCCGAGTTCGACAGTCCAAGTTGTGCCCTGCACAACCGGAGCCTTTCAGGACGGCCTTTCGCTCTACGCTGAACGCCCCGACAAGGGTTACAGCCTCACCGATTGCATCTCCATGCAGACGATGCGCAGAGAAGGGCTCACCGAGGTCTTGACTAATGATCGGCATTTTGAGCAAGAAGGCTTTCGCACCCTGTTTCGGGACTGAACATCCGACTGACTTGACGCGGATCTGGCCCGCCCTCGCCAGTCCCCGCCCCCACTAATATGTTCTCACCAGGTACCGTTTAAGTGATAAAGTTGAACCGTCATGATCGGTAGCACCATCTCCCACTACGAAATCACCGAAAAGCTCGGTGAAGGCGGCATGGGGGTCGTCTATAAGGCCCAGGACACGTCTTTAGACCGACCCGTCGCGCTGAAGTTCCTTGCCGCCCACCTCGTCGCCGATGAGGATGTGCGCAAACGCTTCGAGCGTGAGGCCAAGGCCGCCGCCGCCCTGAACCATCCCAACATTTGCACCGTCCACGAAATTGCCGCGGACAACGGCCGCACCTTCATCGCGATGGCCTTCCTCGAAGGGGAGGTTCTCGACAAGAAGATCGAGGCCGGGCCTCTCACGCTCAAGGACGCTCTTGCGATCGGCACCCAAACCGCCCAGGGCTTGCAAGCCGCACACGAAAAAGGCATCGTCCATCGCGACATCAAACCAGCCAATCTGATGGTCGCCGGAGCGGGCTCCAGGCAGCTCGTCACCATCATGGATTTCGGTCTGGCGCAGCTAGCCGATCGCTCAAAACTGACCCGCCTGGACGAAACGATGGGCACGGTCACCTACATGTCGCCCGAGCAAACCTACGGCAGCGAGATCGATCGCCGCTCCGACATCCTGGTCGCTGGGTGTCGTGCTCTACGAGATGGTCACCGGCCAGCAGCCTTTCAAGGGCCACTACGACCAGGCGGTGATGTATTCGATCACCAGCGAAGAGCCCGAGCCGATGACAGCACTGCGGACCGGCGTCCCCATGGAGCTGGAATGGCTGGTGAATAAATGCCTGGCGAAGGAGGCGGATAAGCGGTATCAAAGTACGGCCGACGTGGTAGTCGATTTGGAAGCGCTCAGCGAGAAGCTGAAATCGGGTAGATGGGTATCCGGTTGACTCAGGTAGCCCCAATATCTTGTGGTTTGGGGATTTTCTTGGGTTCTGTAACCGGGTGAACAATCATCTTGTAAGTCGCCGGATCCACGGCTACCGCCTGCTGGACGAGCCGATAGAAGAGTTTGCCTCGGCTTTTGGATTTGCGGCGGTTGAAACGGAAGGTGAACTCGTCCAGGTGTAGTCCAGATGTTTGTGGCTCACGGCGCCCTGATGGGTGCCCAGCAGCCAGCGCTTGAGCAGTGACATCACGCGGTGGACGCGGGGCATCAATTCCGACGCGGACTGCTCCTGCCTGCTGACAACTGTGACCTGATGGACGTAGCCTTCCTTTTTCAACCCGGAGTAACCGGGCCAGCCGTCGGTATGCACCACGCTGCCCGGCTCGATGCACTCCTCCACGAAAGGCAACAGGCTCTCGCCCGAGGCATCCTCGATTCTCTTCATGCGAATCCGGCCGATACCCCGCCCATCTTCTTGAGCGGCCACTGCGATCAATGCTTTGTTTTGCAGGTTTCGGCCCCGCAGACCTTCTTCGAGCCCGCCCCAGTAGCTTTCATCGACTTCCACCGTCCCGGCGAGCAAATCCCGTCCCGGCCGCACCATCGCGCGCCGCATTTTGTGCAGCCAGGTCCAAGCCGTTTCGTACCTGTTGAGCCCCAACACTCCTTGAAGTCCCAAAGCGCTGGCTCCGGTCTTTTGGGTGGTGACCCACCACATCGCACGAAACCACAACGGCAAAGGGCTGCGCGTGTCCTGAAAGATGGTCCCGGCGGTCACCGAGGTTTGGCGCCCACACGCAGCGCACTGCAGCAGCACTTTTCGCAAAGGCCACGACTTTCCACAACCGCAACCCGGACAGCGGAAACCGTCCGGCCAGCGCAGCCGGAACAGATACTCCCGGCAGGCCTCCTCACTGCTAAAACGGGACTCGAATTCTGTCAGGTTCTGAGGGTAATCTTCCATCTGCCGGCATACTACATCTTGGGGCTACCTGAGTCAACCGGATACCCATCATCGGGTAAATCGACGATCCTGCGCCGTCGTGAAGTGAGCGCGCCATCGGAAGGAAGGGTGCGGTCGGAGGGTCGGGCGCTGTCGGAAGCGGGCGCGCTGTCGGAGGGGCGGGCGCAGCACGCTGCGCCCCTACATCTGGATGCAGCGGCTGAATCCCCCGACCCGTCTCGTACAGTGGAGCATCGGACTGGAAAACCGACCTTTCGATGGTGGCTTTGGGCCGCGGGGTTTTCAGTGCTTGCGGCAGGCCTGGGCCTGGGATTCGGCTTCTTCCTCGGTGAAGGGGATGTTTCGCCCAATAACCTGCCCTTGCGTAAATTCCAGCTTGCGGTCGAAGGCGGTGGGTCATATGGTACAGGCGTTCGGCCGGCGATCTCTCCAGACGGGACGATGTGTCAACGCCAAGTAGAAATGTCCTAATCGCTGCCAAGTAGAAATGTCCGCTTTGGGGCAGGTGGCTGGAGAGGCGATGGTAGAGTGGTTGGCGTTGAGGGCAGGGTCGCGCCTGCTCTTGATGCCCAAGGCCGAAGCGATGGAGCTGGCTCCCAAGCAATCGGCTGAAGCAGACGACCCTCTGGCCTCCCGGTCAGAGGGTTTTCTGTTCGTGACAGAGATTGCTTTGGTGAAGCTTCGGAGCGGAGGCCTTGGGCTTCGCCAACGCGACGATCGCTGGGCGCCGTTTGCCCGGCGCTCCCCATAGCGTCTTGGTTTGGCAGCGACTCCTAGTCCTGCGTATCGTCTCGCCGAGCGCCGGATGCCTGCGCCGCTTGCCACACAGGCGGGCTGTCTTTCAGATCGAAGTCCTTCATCCAGTCGCTGCTTCGCTTGCCGGCAGCTTTGCCGCCAGCCTTCTCGGCCGCTGCCGCAGCGGGTTCCGCCTGGGCGCTCTTGGGCGCGGGCGCTCCGATTGGGGCTGCGCGCCGCAGCGCTTCAGCGCCAGTTCGTGCTTGCCGCAGCGCGCGGCCAGGACGCCGTCCAGGCGTCTCTCCACCCGCACTCGGCTGTTTCGCAGACCCGGCACAATCGCCTTGCGGTCGATTTGATAGCTCTTTCCCCGGAAGCGAATCGTGTAGTCGTTGGCGACCCGCCGCGTCTCGACCTGGCTCAGCGCCGAGTCCAGATCGTGCTCGGGACCTAGCTCGCGATGCGCCTCGTCGGGGTGAGCCGGCTGCACCCGCAACGTGGCGTTCCACCAGGGCAGAAACTCGCTTTCCAGGTAGGCGTTGGCCTGTTCGATCGTCGTGGCCCCGGCCACCCGCAGACCCTTCACCAGGCGGTCCTGGGCGGTGCCAAAGCTGCGCTCGACGCGGCCTTTGGCCTGCGGCGAATAGGCCGTGATCGATTCGATGTCCAGCTCCTGGAGCGCCCGCCCGATCTGCGTGGGAGGCAAGAGCTTGGGATCCTCGCCGGCGCTGTTTTTGGGCGTGTTGACAAACAGGCTGGCGCGGTCGGTGTAGAAGGCTACGGGTCGGCCGTTTTGTTCCAGATACGTCTTCAGCAAACGGCGATTCTCTTCGCCCGAATCGTGCCGGACGAAGCGCGCCAGCAACTCGCTGCTGGCGTCGTCGATCATGCCGATCAGGTACAGCTTCTCCCCGCGTCCCTCCAGCCAGTCGTGCTCGGAGGTGTCCCATTGCACCAGCTCGCCGCGGCAACTGCGGCGGGGCCGCCACGGATGCGGGCGTCCTGACTTGCGGCGGCGGGGCTTCCACAGGCCCGCGGCGGCCATCCAACGGCGCAGCGTTTCGCGGCCGACTTGGACGCCGTGGCGCTGCTCGAGATACTCCGCCGCCAGAGTCGGGCCAAAGCCGGCGTAGACGGGTTGGGAGAGGATTGCCACGGCTTGTTTTTCCGCCTTGGCGCTGAGCTTGCGGTTGGACGCGCGGCCCCGCGCGGCATGGACCACGGCCTGGTCGCCTTCGCTGCGAAGCTTCGCCAGCAGCCGCCTCAGATGCCGTTCGCTGAGGCCCGTCTGCTGGGCGGCCTGCTTTTGCGTGATGAGTTTTTTGTCTGCTTTGCGCAGCGCCACCAGCCGGTCGCGCTCTCGTTGTGTCATTAGTAGTTGTCCTTGCTTGCTCACCCCTCCAGGCTGACCTTGTCAATAGGACATTTCTACTTGGCACGTTTAGGACATTATCACTCGGCAGCGACACCAGACGGGACGATGCTGGCCTATACGCAGGGCAACTCTCTTTGGATTCGTGACCTGGACCAGGTGGAGCCGCGCGAGCTCCTCGATACACAGGAAGCCTGGAGTCCTTTCTGGTCGCCGGATAGCAAGTGTGTGGGTTACGAGAGCGGAACCACGCTCAAGAGAGTATCGGCCCAAGGAGGACCGAGCTCAACGATTTGTGAGATTCCAGTGAGGGCTAGCTTAGCAGCCACTTGGGGATTGGAGGGTGCAATTGTTTTTGGCACGGCCCAAGAGGGCATGTTCGAGGTTCCGGCTCAGGGTGGTGAGCCTCAACTGCTGGCCAAGCCCGACCAGGAAAAGGACAACCAATACCTTCGTTCCCCCAACTTTTTGCCGGACGGTCAGACCCTGTTGTTCCTTTCGTTCAAGACGAGTGACGGCGGGCAAGAGATCGTGACCCTATCGGGCGAGAGCAGGAAAACGGTTCTATCCATGCCGGGAAACGACATCCGCCAGCCCACCTACTCTCCGTCGGGACACATTCTTTACTCCCGTATCGGCCCCACTCCGGTGATTTGGGCTCTCCCCTTCTCCCTGGCCTCTCTGACGCCTACGGGGGACCCCTTTCCGGTAGCCGAAGGGGGCCGACTTCCCAGCGTCTCCTCGGATGGAACGTTGGTTTATGAATCGGTAGGGAGCGTCGCCAGCTATCAGTTAGCGTGGGCAGACCGAGACGGAAGGGTAGAGAAAACCATCGGCCAACCGCAGGAAGCGATGAGGCGCCCGGCTCTCTCGCCCGACGGTCGCCGGGTGGCGGTGACGGGCCGGGAAGGCGGCAACGCCGACGACATCTGGATTCATGATGCGGAGCGGGGCACGAAAACCCGCCTGACGTTTGACCCCGCGCCGGACACTTCACCGGCCTGGTCTCCTTCAGGAGACAAGGTTGCGTTTAACGGCGGCAGAGAAAGCGGTGCTGGTGCTGTTACGTCGTTGGGGGACATCTTTGCCAAGGCGCCGGATGGCAGCGGCGAAGATCAAACGCTCGTAGCGGGTCCCCTGCGTGAGGGCGTGCCCGACTGGTCGCCGGATGGGAAATATCTCATTTACCGATTGGTCGATCCAAGTTCGAACACCGATTGGGACCAGTGGTACGTGCCCTTGACGGGGGACGGCAAACCGACTCCCTTCTTGCAGACCCAGTTTCGGGAGATCGAGTCGCAGTTCTCGCCTGACAGCCGCTATGTGGCCTACATGTCGAACGAGTCGGGGCGGTTTGAGATTTACGTGAAGCCGGTTCTCAGCGGCGAGGGCAAGTGGCAAGTATCGGTGAACGGCGGGCGCAACCCGAAATGGAGCATGCAAAGCGGCGAGCTCTTTTTCGTCGAAGAAAACACGCTGATGGCAGTGAAGGTCCGGACGAGCCCGACGTTCGAGGCGAGTACGCCCCAGAAGCTCTTCGACGGAGAGAAAATCGGGATGCGCTTTGATACGATCAGTCCGACGTCGAACATGTACGACGTCAGCGCCGACGGGCAGCACTTCGTGGTAGTTCGACCAGTGGGAGCAGGCGGCCAGACGCACCTAACGATCGTCGAAAACTGGTTCGCCGAGTTCCGCAACCGCCAGCAGGACTAAGCCCCGCAAGCGCGACACGCCCCATCCCGACCAAGCTCTGACGAAACGAAACCGCAGAGCCGCGGGTGGGAACCCGCGGTCGAGCGGCCCGAGCCCTGCCCAGTCTGCATTTCTCACGGCCTGGCCGCCGAAGCACTCCGACACGGAATGGTTTTCGGCGCGTGATCGAAGGGTCAGACTGCGGAGCCCACCGCCGCTCGACCGCGGGTTGCCACCCGCGGTCGAACGGCCGAGTCGTTCGCCGAGGCCGTGCCGTTTGTATCAATGATTACTGGGAGCGGGCCGCGAAAGAATTCTCGCCGCCTGTTGACCCTGTATTTCGCGAGTCTCCTGTGAGCTTCGGTTTCGACAGCCACGACGTCGCCGACTTCCCATCTTGCCAATATCTCCATCGGCGTGGGGACACCTGTACCTCCGGTCAGTTCTCTGGCCCGTTCACTGGGGTCGCGTTGCGTCCGCCCTATCTTGTACACATCAAGTTGGTGCGCTCCTGAACGCATGACGTAAACATAGCCTGGTCTTGGCCCCCGTACAACTGTTTCATGCTTTCACATCGCAAAGCTTTCGAGCCGTTGGCTGCTGGCTCGCGGAAGGCGGGACTCACCGCCCGATAGATGTCGGAAACAGGCGATCGTATAAACCACCCGCGGGGCATTGTCCGGTTAATGCGCCTGAGGGGAGCCCGAGGCGGTTTCGCCCCGAAGCGGGTGCCATTCTCTCTCCTTCAGCGAGCACAAATCTCTGCCTTCGTGCGAGGCCAAGCGCGCCAGCCCGGCTCACTGTCATTTCCGCGTTGATTCAGAAATCGGAATTGATGACGTAGACCGGTTTGCCGTCGCGCATCTCCATGCGGCCACCGTTTTCGAGGATCGCGGTCTTGGCTACCGCCGCGATGCGCTCGACGATTTCGCTAATCGGGGTGTGCAGCTTCACTTCGTCGCGCGAGATGTTGACGTAGCGGTCGTTGAAGGGTTTTTCCCAAGTGGTCCACTCCGACAGGTTCATGGTCTGTTTGACGGCAGCATCGCCCATGCCGCTCAAGCCGTTGAGGACCCCGATCAACCCGCCGGTCGTGGCCGCCTGATTGTCGCAGTCGTAGCCCGCCGAGGTGGCGATGCCCACTGTTTTCATATAGTCGCCCTCGCCGTAGAGAACGGCCATGATGCCCGTCAATCCGTTGTTGAGCGAGGAAACGACGCTCACCGGCGCTTCGTAGGAGCCTTTCTTGTACTCATAGTATTTGTCGTGAATTTTCTTCCGCGTCTCGCGCCAATCGTCGTGTTGGGAATGCCACTTGACGACGTCGCGAATGCCCTCGGCGAAGGGCCCTTCGTTGGGAACGGCATCGATACCAATCTGGACCAGCTTGCGAACGTCCTTCTCGAAGAACGCCGCGCTGATCATGGCGCCGTAGGCGATGGTCGGGTGCGTCCCCCAATCGTCATTGGTGATCCTGGCGCCCCACAGCGCGCGCCGGGCGGCGTGCTTCGTCATGCCGGGATAAAAGGCGCTCCAGATCTCGTTGACCAGTTGCGGATCGATCTGGAACCAATGCTTGTTATTCTCCTTGCGGCCGGTATCGGGAGCGCTGAATCCCTGATCCATCAAGTTGCGGGCTTCGCGGTTGGCCACCCAAATATAGTCGTTGATGTGGATTTTCCACATTGCGGTGATTTCGGGGTAGGTGATGTCCAAGCCGTATTTCTCGACCGCGTGCAGGGTGACGAATTCGATGTCCGTGTCGTCGTCGCTGAAAACGCCCTTTAACGTGTGGGCCAGGATCGGTATGTGATCCCGCCGGTCTTTCCTGTTGATCTTGAGTTCCGGGTCGCCGTCGTAGGCGGCGGTATAGACATGGTCGACCAGGACCGGAATGGGTTCCTCGATGTAGTTGTTTTCAAAAGGAAAGCCAATGTAGTTGCCGAGCAACTGCCCGATTCAGAAGCGGAAGAGTTTGTCCATCAGCTCGTCGTGGCTGATGACTCTTTCCTTTGCCTGCAGGTGGCCGGCGGCTGCCAGCGAAGACAATGTGATAGCTGCGGTGATGATCCAACGGTTAGTTTGTTTCATATAGGATTCCTTTGGCCGTTCCGGCCGGGACTGGGTGGTCGATTGCCCAACTTCGATGCATTTTGTTCGCCGTAAGCCGACTCCGTTGTCGGAGTCATGAAGTTTTTTCCTGCCGCCCCTTCTGGGCTCCTGCGGCGAGGGGAGGCACACAGGGTTGCGCTTCGCTTCACCCGGGGCTACGATCCTGCGCCGCTTCGCGGCTTAACGGCTCTCTCGGTGACAACCTTGGGGCCGGGGGCGGCGGAACGCTCCCGGAGCAGTAACCGCTCCCTCACGGTCGCGGCTCGGGCGCTCTCGGTGAACGGTGTTCCAGCTAGCCCCAATACTCTTCACTTAACGATCCTGATGCATTTCTCGATATTCTGAATGGGGGGCGAGATCGGCTGGTTTCGCCGCAGCGGATAGCCGCTCATCTTGCGCTTGACCCCGCGCGGATTGCGGCGTCCTCGGCTGCAGGCCACACGCTCCTCCAGTATCTCTGCCAGCACGGCCGCATGAAAGACTTTTCTGTCCCGAGGGGGGAATAGCCACAAAGAGCGGAAGCTTGCGGCGGACAACTCTCACCGCATGCAGAAACGATAGCCGGTCGGGATCTTCATCCGCCTTCAGCGCCGCTTCGTGCATCAGCCCCCGAATAGCAAAGTGCGCCAGCAGCAGCCCATAGAACTCTTGCTCGACCAGCTCCGGGGTCTTGCTGCGCAGAACGATGCGGGCTCCCCGCAAATGCGTCTTCAACTCGTCCAGCGCCGTTTCGATCTCCCAGCGTTCGGGGTAGAGCGCGGCGAGTTCCTCCGCCCGGGCCTGCTCCGGATCCAGCATCGTCGTCAACAGGCGATAGAGCGGCTCGGCGTCTTCCAGCCCTTCCAGACGGTATTCGATGACCCGCACCCGCACGCCGTTGGGCCGCGCCGCCGGGCCCGCTCGGAAGGATAAATGCGGCTAAAATGAGGCCAATCGAGCCGAGGTCGCCGAGAACTACCTGAAGCGCGTGCATGCGAAGGGTCTTGATTGGATCGCAAAGCTTGCAAAATGGCGAGAGGAGATTGAAGCCTGGGACGGTGCCGGCAAATTCCCCAAAAGGCCGGGTCTGCGTCCTGGCTCGGACCGCTTCTTCTCTGAGGTGACATTGCCGGCAGCTTCCCAGGACGAAGGCTCCGATGCGCCGGACGGGCCGCTGGCGGTGCCCGAGCAGTCGCGCGACTCCATCTTGTCGGCGGCATCGAGAGAGCGAGTCGAAAATCTGCGCAAGAAATTGGACGCGCTCAAGGAGTCGGCGCCGAGCGAGCCGGCAATGGCTTATGCCCCCGGCGAAAGTGAAAGCGTCGACCAGCACGTGTTTGTCCGCGGGAATCACAACAACCCCGGCGCGGCGGTGCCCAAGCAGTTCCCCGTGATCTTGGCGGGAGACGATCAGGAGCCGGTCACGAGCGGCAGTGGAAGACTCGAGCTGGCGAAATGGCTGGCAAGTCCGGACCATCCGCTGACGAGCCGGGTGATCGTGAACAGGCTTTGGCTCTGGCACTTCGGTCAAGGGTTGGTCCGCACACCGAACAATTTCGGACTCATGGGAGAGAGCCCGACTCACCCCGAATTGCTCGACTACCTGTCGCGGCGGTTCGTGGAGAAGGGCTGGTCGCTGAAGGCCATGCATCGCTTGATCATGCTTTCGAGCACCTACCAGATACAGAGTCAAATCTCGGATGAAGCTTGGGCAAAGGATTCCGGGAACCGCTTATGGTCGCGCTTCAACCGGCGGCGGCTAACGGTTGAGGAGATGCGCGATTCGCTGCTGACCCTCGATGGCTCGCTCGATCTGACCATGGGCGGGGTGCTTACGGACAACCTCGACTCCTACGGCTTCAAAAATGCCTATTTACATCCCGACAAAACCCAGCGGCGTACCGTTTACTTGCCGATTTATCGCAACAAGATGCCGACCTTGCTAACGTTGTTTGACTTCGCGGATCCATCAGCAAGCACCGCTACACGCGCCCGCACAAGTATCGCGCCCCAGGGGCTCTATTTCATGAATAGCGACTTTGTTCACGAGCGAGCCGGAGCGCTGGCGAGTCATCTGCTGCAACTGGATGAAGCGCGCGACGCCGTCCGAATCGAGAAGGCATATTCGATTACTCTAACGCGTAAACCGAAACCGCAAGAAGTGGATGAAACGCTCGACTATCTCGCCCACTACCCGTTTCAAATGACACGTCCGATGTTTGCCACGAACGTTGGCGGAGCTTCTGCCGCCTGCTTTTAGGGTCAAACGAATTCAGCTACGTTAACTAATACCTGAAGATGGGTATCCGGTTGACTCAGGTAGCCCCAATATCTTGTGGTTTGGGGATTTTCTTGGGTTCTGTAACCGGGTGAACAATCATCTTGTAAGTCGCGGGATCCACGGCTACCGCCTGCTGGACGAGCCGATAGAAGAGTTTGCCGCGGCTTTTGGATTTGCGGCGGTTGAAACGGAAGGTGAACTCGTCCAGGTAGTAGTCCAGATGTTTGTGGCTCACGGCGCCCTGATGGGTGCCCAGCAGCCAGCGCTTGAGCAGTGACATCACGCGGTGGACGCGGGGCATCAATTCCGACGTGGACTGCTCCTGCCTGCTGACAACTGTGACCTGATGGACGTAGCCTTCCTTTTTCAACCCGGAGTAACCGGGCCAGCCGTCGGTATGCACCACGCTGCCCGGCTCGATGCACTCCTCCACGAAAGGCAACAGGCTCTCGCCCGAGGCATCCTCGATTCTCTTCATGCGAATCCGGCCGATACCCCGCCCATCCTCTTGAGCGGCTACTGCGATCAATGCTTTGTTTTTCAGGTTTCGGCCCCGCAGGCCCTCTTCGAGCCCGCCCCAGTAGCTTTCATCGACTTCCACCGTCCCGGCGAGCAAATCCCGTCCCGGCCGCACCATCGCGCGCCGCATTTTGTGCAGCCAGGTCCAAGCCGTTTCGTACCTGTTGAGCCCCAACACTCCTTGAAGTCCCAAAGCGCTGGCTCCGGTCTTTTGGGTGGTGACCCACCACATCGCACGAAACCACAACGGCAAAGGGCTGCGCGTGTCCTGAAAGATGGTCCCGGCGGTCACCGAGGTTTGGCGCCCACACGCAGCGCACTGCAGCAGCACTTTTCGCAAAGGCCACGACTTTCCACAACCGCAACCCGGACAGCGGAAACCGTCCGGCCAGCGCAGCCGGAACAGATACTCCCGGCAGGCCTCCTCACTGCTAAAACGGGACTCGAATTCTGTCAGGTTCTGAGGGTAATCTTCCATCTGCCGGCATACTACATCTTGGGGCTACCTGAGTCAACCGGATACCCACCCACCTGAATTATGCACTGCGGCGTGGACCTGAGGAGGGCTGAGCCGCAAGGGACCATTGGGGACCCCCTAAAACATGGGGTAAAAAGGTCGGCTGGCAAAGATTCCAGCTTCGCCAGCCAACCCCAAGGAAGTCACCCACATGGTTACCAGACGAAAACAGCATAGCTCCCAAAGGCCCGTCCAACAAGGCCCAGCCGTGACGGCCTCGCGGCCCAATAAAATCGGGGCTTCGACGCCTTACCACTTCCGCGGCAGGAAGCCGACTCCCTACGGCGGCTTGCTGCCGGTGGTCGGGAGGGCGCTGATCTGAGAGCCTGGCTATGCGCTATGCATAAAATTTTATGCACTAGCCGTAACGCACTGGAAACACGTCACTTCCGAGCGAGGTTTTGACGACGCGGATTCTGGGTGGGAAGGGAAACCGGACACGGAGAAGCCAAAAGACCAGTTGCCGAGCTACCACCTCACGACGACCGCCAACCTGCTACGAACGCAGCCACACTCGCAAAGTGAATCTGTGCATAATTCAGGTAATCCAAGCTACGTTAACTACAACTACATCAACTAGGAGAAAAGGTGAATAGGAACGAACAGCTCCAGCCGATCTCGCGGCGAGCAATGCTGCGCAGGACGGGTATGGGGTTCGCGGCGCTCAGTTTGGAAGGTATGCTGGCGCAGCATGCCGGGCTTTTCGGGGCTCCGGGACACGGCAACCCGATTGCGCCGAAGCAGCCGCACTTTACTCCCACGGCGAAGAACGTCATCTTCCTTTTCATGCACGGCGGGCCGTCTCACATTGACACGTTTGACCCCAAGCCGCGTCTGAAAGTCGATGAAGGCAAGCCGATGCCGCTAAAAAAGGAGGTTTCCTTCACGCCAGAGGACAAAGTCGGCGGCTTGATGGCGTCTCCTTTCGAGTTCAAACAATACGGGGAGAGCGGAACTCCGGTCAGCAGCCTTTTCCCCAACATTGGCGGGTGCGTTGATGACCTATGCGTCGTCCGCTCGATGGTCGGCGACGCCGTGGATCACGGCGGGGCGATGTTGCAACTGCATACTGGCGCGTTTGCTTTCACCCGGCCAAGCATGGGGTCTTGGGTGCTGTATGGGCTCGGATCCGAGAATCAGAACCTGCCTGGCTTTATCACCATCAAGCCGACTCTTTGGCACGGCGGAGGAAAAAATTTTAGTTCGGCGTTCCTGCCGTCGGCCTACCAGGGCACGCCCATCGGCTATGCCCCGATGAACGTCGATGACATCAAGAACGAGCCGATCGAGCATTTAGTCAACAAGAATCTGACTTCCGGCCAACAGCGCTACGAGCTGGACATGCTGAGGAAGATCAACCGCCGGCATGCGCTCGACAAGAAATATGACCCCGAACTCGAAGCTCGCATCCAGTCGTTGGAGTTAGCATTCCGCATGCAGATGGAAGCTCCCGAGGTGCTTTCCACGGAAGACGAATCCGCGGCAACCAAGAAACTCTACGGCCTCGACGATCCAAAGACACAGGACTTCGGCTGGCAGTGCTTGATGGCCCGGAGGCTTGTGGAGAAAGGAGTGCGCTTCGTGCAGTGTACGCATAGCGGCCACGAGGAGAAGTGGGACCACCATCGCCAGGTCGCCCGCCGTCACCACTCTTCGGCAAGAGAAGTCGACAAGCCGATTGCCGGCTTGATCAAAGACCTCAAGGCGCGCGGGTTGCTCAAGGACACGCTGGTGATGTGGGGTGGCGAGTTCGGCCGCACTCCCTTTGCCGAGAGCGATGGCCGCGACCACAATCCCTACGGCTACACGATGTGGCTCTCGGGAGGCGGCGTCAAAGGCGGCATGATTCACGGCGCCACCGACGAGTTCGGGTACCACGCCGTCGAGAACCGCATGCATATCCACGATCTGCATGCGACCGTCCTTCACATGCTAGGTTTCAACCACGAAAAGCTGACTTACCGTTTCGACGGCCGCGACTTCCGCCTAACCGACGTACACGGCACAGTCGTTCGCGACATCTTGGCATAGGTTGGTGTTCGCCAAATGCCCCGCGACCCCATCCCGACCAAGCTCTGACGAAACGAAACCGCAGAGCCGCAGGTGGGAACCCGCAGTCGAGCGGCCGAACCGTGCCCAGTCCGCATTATTCACGGCCCGGCCGCCGAAGCACCCGGTAAGCCCGCCAACGGCAGCCCAGGCGGCGGACGAAGATGGCCTTTTGCGGCTTCGGGTCGATCCCCCGGTCGCGGGCGTCTTTGTGGACGGCAAATACCGCGGCACGGCGGCGACCTTCGAGGGTGCCAGGACGGGGCTACCGCTGCGGCCCGGAATGCATGAAGTGCGCGTCGTCGACCCGCGCTATGAGGAGCTAGTGGAGACGGTCGAGATCAAGTCCGGCGGATCGGTCACCTTGCGCCGCACGTTGAAGAAGATCGCTCTCTCCAAGGGTCCATTCGGAACCCTCAAAGTCGCCCATGGCCGGCGATCGGCGGTCTACATCAATGGGAAGTACTACGGCCAGGCGGGCGAGTTCGACGATGGTGGGGAAGGAATGCTTTTGGATGTGGGCTCCTACACTGTCCGGGTGGAAGATCTAGAAGGCGAATTGAGCTATGTGCAAGGCGATGTCAAGATCGAAGCCGAGAAGGTCACGACCGTGACAGTTCCGAAGAGCTGATCACGCGTCCCCGCCTACCGACCAGCGGTCTCCGCAGGCTGCTGCGGCAGCCTTTGCAGCGGCCAACCTACACTCGCCCCCCCCGCCCGCACGTTCTTCGAAAGCAGCACTTGGTGGTGGTTCGACTCGTGGGCGTGGGCGGTCCGACGCACCTAGCCTGGGCTAGCGGTTGTCCAAGAATGTTTTCCCGAGTTCCGCGGGCGCGAGCAGGACTAAGCCTGCAAAGTGAACCGGGACCAGCCTGCCCCCCCAATTTCAAGATAGAGGCGAAGGCACAGTCCTAGCACTTGAGAAGACCGCTCGCGCCAGTTGCAGTTAGCTGGTTAGAAACGCAAGCCGGAGGCAGTGCTATGTTAAACTCGCGACATACGGTCCCATCAGGCCGCTGAATGCTGTCGGCGGCTCTTCTCACTTCGTCACACTGAGGTTCCCCGTTGCTTCTAGCTTTGGAAAAACGCGTCCGCGAGGCGGTCGGCGAACACATTCAGAAACGCTACTCGGTCGAGGTCGCGATCGTTGTCGAGCAGCCGCCGCAACCGCAGTTTGGCGAGGTCGCTTTGCCCGTCGGCTTTGCTCTGGCCAAGCTGCTCAAGCGCCCTCCGCGCAAGATCATTGAAGAGATCGTTGACGAGCTACAACCCATCCCGGGCGTTGCGACGATCGAGCCAGCCGGGGCCGGCTACGTCAATATGCGCTTTGAACGGGGGGCCTATGCGTCCGCGCTGAAAGACGGCTCGGGAGCGCGAGGCCGCGAAAAACTTGGGGACATTCCTCGTCGCGCCCCGCGAAGGGTTTCCGAATCAGCGGTAGTCGAGTCGGCGCTTGGGACAGTCCCCATTTTTTCAAAAGGCGCCTCGGAAGACGCCAAAGCAGCGTCCACAGGGGAGTTATCCCAAGACGAGGCGGACCCCGCGAAGACGTCAAACGACAAGATCATTGTCGAGCACACGAACATCAACCCCAACAAAGCGGCGCACATCGGACACCTGCGCAACGCCGTTCTCGGGGACACGCTGGTCCGCATGTTGCGCGAGCTGGGGCACCAGGTCGAAGTTCAGAACTACATCGACAACACGGGCGTGCAAGTGGCCGATGTCGTGGCGGCGTTTCACTTCCTCGAGAAGAAGAGCGCCGACGATGTCCGTGCGCTGATCGATGACCCGGATGTCAGGTTCGACTACTATTGCTGGGACCTTTACGCTCGGGTTTCGCAGCTTTACGAAACGGGCACGGCGTCGCAACCCTGGCGCGCGGAAACCCTTCATGCCATCGAAAGCGATGAGGGGCCGCTGGCCGAGTTGGGACGCATCGTCTCGGAGGCGATCGTGCAGAAGCACCTCGACACGATGGCGCGAATCGGAGTTCGCTACGACGTGTTGCCGCGAGAGAGCGAGATCCTGCATTTGAAATTCTGGGCGTCTGCTTTCGAGCTTCTTAAGGAGCGCAAAGCGATCCATTTCGAGACCGAGGGGAAGAACAAGGGCTGCTGGGTGATGCCCGCCGAGCTGTTTCAAAGTGCGCCAGCCGTCGCCCAACCCACTCAGAGCCGCGACCGTGAGGGAGCGGTTAGTCACAAGCGGAGCGAGAATGACGACGAAAGCGCAAAGCCCGATTCCGCCGAAGCCAAATCAGAGATCGATGATTCCAAGGTAATCGTCCGCTCCAACGGCACGGTAACCTACGTCGGCAAGGACATCGCCTACCAGCTTTGGAAATTCGGGCTCCTCGAAAAAGACTTCCACTACGCGCCCTTTCGAATCGAGCCCGACGGAGGAACCCTGTGGGCCTCCAGCGTCACTCCCGGCGACGGCACCTCGCCCCGATTCGGTAAAGGGAGCCGGGTCTATAACGTGATCGATGTCCGGCAGTCCTATTTACAGGATGTCGTGCGGGCCGGCTTGCGATCGCTCGGCTTTGACCGGCAGGCGGATGCCTCCATTCATTTCTCCTACGAGATGGTCGCGCTTTCGCCGCGTTGCTGCGCGGAGATGGGCATTGAACTTTCCGAAGAGGATCGGCGCAAACCCTATGTCGAAGTTTCCGGCCGCAAAGGCTTAGGCGTCAAAGCAGACGATCTAATTGACCTGCTCATCAAGAACGCTCTGGGTGAAGTGCAAAGCCGCCACGAAAACGCGAGCGAGGCCGAGCAAACTGAAATCGCCACCAAGATTGCCGTCGGCGCGCTGCGCTTCTTCATGCTGCGGTTCACGCGAACCTCGGTGATCGCCTTCGACTTCCAAGAGGCGCTCAGCTTCGAAGGGGAGACGGGTCCTTACATCCAATACGCGGTGGTTCGCGCCCGCAATATTCTGCGCAAGCTGGGCGAGCGCGGCGATAAGCTGCCGGACTTCGAGAAAGTCATGAGCCGGGAAGTATTCGACCGCCAACTGGCCAACGAAGATTTCTGGCAGATGCTGCTGGAGGCGTCGCGCCGAGAGTCAGCAACGGAGAAGGCGGCCGCGGTCGGGGAGCCGGCGCACTTGGCTCGGTTCGGCTTTCAGCTCGCGCAAGCCTTCAACAACTTCTACCATCGTCACCACATCCTGAATGAGACCGACCCGGAACGTAAGGCTTTCTTGTTGTGGATGACGACCTTTTTCCTAGGGGAACTCGAAACGGTGTTAGATACAATGGGAATTCCGGCGCCTGAAGTGATGTGAGGCCGTTTGCTCACAGGCGCGGGGAGCCGCGGCGAGAGCCGTGGGTAAAAGGCAAGTTACTGGTGCTTTCGCCCAGAAACCTCGGGGGAACTCTACTATGCATTTCGTAGCCCAGGATTCCGCCGCTGATGTCTGGCCTACCGGCCGGGCGAGTCGGTTTCCGGGGTCATCGATATTCTTTGCCTGAAGCACGACGAGCGCCGTTCCGCCCCCTTGGGGTAGCTCGGTGTGATCGCTTCACCCACGGCTCTCGCGGCGGTTTCGTGTTGGCCGTTTGCAAATGGTCGGGCTTGTTTGTTGGGGGATTGGCTGTTAGAACCTGAATTATGCACTGCGGCGTGGACCTGAGGAGGGCTGAGCCGCAAGGGACCATTGGGGACCCCCTAAAACATGGGGTAAAAAGGTCGGCTGGCAAAGATTCCAGCTTCGCCAGCCAACCCCAAGGAAGTCACCCACATGGTTACCAGACGAAAACAGCATAGCTCCCAAAGGCCCGTCCAACAAGGCCCAGCCGTGACGGCCTCGCGGCCCAATAAAATCGGGGCTTCGACGCCTTACCACTTCCGCGGCAGGAAGCCGACTCCCTACGGCGGCTTGCTGCCGGTGGTCGGGAGGGCGCTGATCTGAGAGCCTGGCTATGCGCTATGCATAAAATTTTATGCACTAGCCGTAACGCACTGGAAACACGTCACTTCCGAGCGAGGTTTTGACGACGCGGATTCTGGGCGGGAAGGGAAACCGGACACGGAGAAGCCAAAAGACCAGTTGCCGAGCTACCACCTCACGACGACCGCCAACCCGCTACGAACGCAGCCACACTCGCAAAGTGAATCTGTGCATAATTCAGGTAGAAGCAACCGCTTCCTTACGGTCGCGGTTCGGCATAGATCTTTTCAATTTGTTCAGCATAGATTTTTTCCACTTCGCGGCGGCGCACTTTCATGGTCGGTGTGATCTCTCCCTTTTCGATCGAAAACTCTTGATCGAGGACGGCGATTTTTTTGACTTGTTCGTAGCGCGGCATGCCTTTGCAAGCCTCCTGCACTTCCAACTCCAGCAACTCAATGATCATCTTGTGGCGGCAGAGCTCCTTGTCGCCCGCGAGCTCTAGGTCATTCGCTGCCGCGTATTGGCGCAATTTCTCGAAATTGGGAATCACCAGAGCGCTCGGAAATTTACGCGCCTCGGCCACCACCACCGCCGTTGAAATGTAGGCGCTTGCCTTCAATTGATTCTCGATCGGCTGCGGTGCGATGTACTTGCCGCCGGATGTCTTGAACAAATCCTTCTTGCGGTCGGTGATCTTCAAATAGCCGTCGGCGCTCAGTTCCCCGATGTCTCCCGTAAGGAACCAGCCGTCAACGATCACTTCCGACGTTTGCTTTTCCATCTTGTAATAGCCCTGCATGACGTTCGGCCCGCGGACCATTATCTCGCCATCAGCGGCGATCTTGACCTCGACGTTCTTGATCACCTTTCCGACGGTGCCGAAACGCATTTCATCCAGCAAATTGCCGGAAACGATGGGCGAAGTTTCTGTCAGGCCGTAGGCTTCGCAAATCGGAATTCCGACCGCGTAGAAAAACTCCGCCAGATGCCTGGCCAGCGGCGCCGCGCCGGAGACGAAATAGCGGAACCTGCCGCCAAGCCTGCCTCTCAATTTGGAAAGAACGAGCCGGTCAGCAACGGCGTGGCGTACCCGAAGCCCGATCGGCAGCGCCCGTCCCTCCAGCAGGTAGTGCGGCGTCTCCTTGCCCACGCCCACCGCCCAGTGGAATAGTTTCTGACGCAGCGGCGGCGCGGCTCCCATCTTTTCGATCACGCGGCCATGCACTTTCTCAAAGAATCGGGGCACTCCCAGCGCAAGCGTGGGGCGCACCTCCATCATGTTGACCGGCACCTTATCAATGGATTCCGCGTACGCGAGGGTCGAGCCGTTGTAGAAGAAAATGTAGTCCGAAGTCCGCTCCGCCACATGGCAGAGAGGCAAGAACGAGAGGCACACGTCGTTCTCCCGCACATCGAAACCGCAATCTTTCACATTGCTCGTGAAGTTTCCGTGGGAGAGCATCACTCCTTTGGGAACCCCGGTCGTCCCGGATGTATAGATGAGGCTGGCCAAGTCCTGAGGCTCAACCGCGCTGATGGATGTCTCGAAGGCTTGCTTCTCGTCGTTGCTCAGTGCGTCGTTTCCAATGAGTGTTTCAATCCCGATGACGCGCTCGTCGTCGCTCGTGTAGTCGTCGAAAATGATCACACCTTCGAGTTTCGGAAGACGGTCCCAGGCCGCCTGTATTTTTTCGAGCTGACCAACGGTCGAGACCATCACAACCTTGGCTTCAGAGTGCTCAAGAAGGTAGTGAATCTGCTCGTTCGTCAGGGTCGGATAGAGCGGAACACTAACAATTCCCGCGGTCATCATGGCGAAGTCGGCGACCGCCCACTCCCAGCGGTTTTCCGACAGCAGGGCACAGCGATCGCCCTTGCCGATACCGGCCTTGTTCAACTCGGCGTGCAAGCGGGCGACACGGCGGTAGAGTTCCTGCGAAGAGATGGGGCGGTATTCCCCGTCCGCCTTCGCAAGAATCGCACTAGCCTTGTCGTAGGCAACGGTGTGCCGGAACAATTGCGCAAGGGTTTCAGACATGACTTGCTCTCCAGCCGCCATCACGCGGTTGCCGTTTGCCTCCTCGTTGCCGGGGGCGCCGTGTTGCCTCGTTGCCCTGTTGGCGATAGGGCGGGATTAACAGAATCTCGTGAGCACGCATCTACAACACTGTAAACTGTAGGCTTCCCATTTGGGAAACAGCGGAGAATACGCGATGTGGAAACAGATGGCCGAAGCGCTGCAACTCAACATTCCGGAGGCTGAGATAGAGAAGGTCGCCGCTATCCTCGACTCGGTCTATGGAGGCGTCCGGCCAGCGCTGGACCGTGACCTGAGCACGATTGAACCGGCCGGAGTTTTTCGAGTACAGAGATGAGATGAGAAGGCTGGTCGCCGAGAACCGAGAGCGCTAAGCTTTCGGCAGCAGCACGCGCTTCAAACAAGAACGTGCTGCGGAACTTTGATTCTCAAACAAAGGAGGCGACCAGCCATGAAGAAGAATAGCAAATCACAGCAGAGTAACTCCCAGCAGAGCAAACAGCACAGTACGCAGCAGGCCAAACCCCTGTCGCTGCCGAGTGATAATGTCCTAAACGTGCCAAGTAGAAATGTCCTATTGACAAGGTCAGCCTGGAGGGGTGAGCAAGCAAGGACAACTACTAATGACACAACGAGAGCGCGACCGGCTGGTGGCGCTGCGCAAAGCAGACAAAAAACTCATCACGCAAAAGCAGGCCGCCCAGCAGACGGGCCTCAGCGAACGGCATCTGAGGCGGTTGCTGGCCAAGCTTCGCAGCGAAGGCGACCAGGCCGTGGTCCATGCCGCGCGGGGCCGCGCGTCCAACCGCAAGCTCAGCGCCAAGGCGGAAAAACAAGCCGTGGCAATCCTCTCCCAACCCGTCTACGCCGGCTTTGGCCCGACTCTGGCGGCGGAGTATCTCGAGCAGCGCCACGGCGTCCAAGTCGGCCGCGAAACGCTGCGCCGTTGGATGGCCGCCGCGGGCCTGTGGAAGCCCCGCCGCCGCAAGTCAGGACGCCCGCATCCGTGGCGGCCCCGCCGCAGTTGCCGCGGCGAGCTGGTGCAATGGGACACCTCCGAGCACGACTGGCTGGAGGGACGCGGGGAGAAGCTGTACCTGATCGGCATGATCGACGACGCCAGCAGCGAGTTGCTGGCGCGCTTCGTCCGGCACGACTCGGGCGAAGAGAATCGCCGTTTGCTGAAGACGTTTCTGGAACAAAACGGCCGACCCGTAGCCTTCTACACCGACCGCGCCAGCCTGTTTGTCAACACGCCCAAAAACAGCGCCGGCGAGGATCCCAAGCTCTTGCCTCCCACGCAGATCGGGCGGGCGCTCCAGGAGCTGGACATCGAATCGATCACGGCCTATTCGCCGCAGGCCAAAGGCCGCGTCGAGCGCAGCTTTGGCACCGCCCAGGACCGCCTGGTGAAGGGTCTGCGGGTGGCCGGGGCCACGACGATCGAACAGGCCAACGCCTACCTGGAAAGCGAGTTTCTGCCCTGGTGGAACGCCACGTTGCGGGTGCAGCCGGCTCACCCCGACGAGGCGCATCGCGAGCTAGGTCCCGAGCACGATCTGGACTCGGCGCTGAGCCACGTCGAGACGCGGCGGGTCGCCAACGACTACACGATTCGCTTCCGGGGAAAGAGCTATCAAATCGACCGCAAGGCGATTGTGCCGGGTCTGCGAAACAGCCGAGTGCGGGTGGAGAGACGCCTGGACGGCGTCCTGGCCGCGCGCTGCGGCAAGCACGAACTGGCGCTGAAGCGCTGCGGCGCGCAGCCCCAATCGGAGCGCCCGCAGCCCAAGAGCGCCCAGGCGGAACCCGCTGCGGCAGCGGCCGAGAAGGCTGGCGGCAAAGCTGCCGGCAAGCGAAGCAGCGACTGGATGAAGGACTTCGATCTGAAAGACAGCCCGCCTGTGTGGCAAGCGGCGCAGGCATCCGGCGCTCGGCGAGACGATACGCAGGACTAGGAGTCGCTGCCAAACCAAGACTCTATGCGGAGCGCCCATCGGGCCGATGCGCTGAGTTGGCAGTCGCTGCCAAACCAAGACGCTATGGGGAGCGCCGGGCAAACGGCGCCCGGCGATCGTCGCGTTGGCGAAGCCCAAGGCCTCCGCTCCGAAGCTTCACCAAAGCAATCTCTGTCACGAACAGAAAACCCTCTGACCGGGAGGCCAGAGGGTCGTCTGCTTCAGCCGATTGCTTGGGAGCCAGCTCCATCGCTTCGGCCTTGGGCATCAAGAGCAGGCGCGACCCTGCTCTCAACGCCAACCACTCTACCATCGCCTCTCCAGCCACCTGCCCCAAAGCGGACATTTCTACTTGGCAGCGATTAGGACATTTCTACTTGGCGTTGACAAGCAGGCCAAACCCCAGCCGCAAGCCTGCAAAGAGCAAATACAATTCGCCCAGCAGTTGGAAGCCGAGCGCCAGCGCATGCAACAAAGCAACGAAATCAGCGCCGTGGCGGGAGTCGACATCGGAGACAAGCGCAGCTACGTACGCTTGGTTGGCCTCGACGGCGAGTTGATCGAGGAGGTCCAGATCCCGACCCGTCCCGCCGCCATCGAGAAATATTTCCGCTCCTGGCCACGGCTGCGAGTGGTGCTCGAGACCGGCGGGCACACCAACTGGATGCGCCGCCTGATCGCTGGGTTGGGCCACGAAGTGCTGGTGGCCGACGCCCGGCAGTTGCGGCTGATCAGCCAGTCCGACGCCAAAAACGACCGCAACGACGCCTACTGGTTGGCCGAGTTGGGCCGCAGCAACCCGGACTTGCTAGCACCGGTCGCCGCGCGCGACGAGCACGTCGAGCAGCATCGCAGTTGGCTGCGGGGACGCGAAACGATGGTCGAAGCCCGCACCAAACTCGTCAACAGCGTGCGGGGCATCGCCAAAACGCACGGCATCCGTTTCGGGCAGTGCGGCATGATGCAGTGGGTCGCCAGGGTGCGGGAATGTCCGGACGTGTTGCGGACGATTCTCGAGCCCATGGCGCGGATCATTGTGGAGCTGAGCAGAGAGATCAACGAGCTGGACCGGCGCATTGAAAAACTGGGGAAGGAACAATATCCGGCCACGCAGTTGCTGCGCAGCGTCGACGGGGTGGGGCCGCTGACGAGCCTGGCTTACGTACTGGAGTTGAACAACGACGTCGGGCGGGTGAAGCGGTCGCGGCAGATGGGAGCGGTGGTCGGCTGCCGTCCTAAGCAGCGGGACTCGGGGGAGTCGTCGCCGGAGTTGAGCATCACGAAGGCGGGGAACCCGATGCTACGGCGGCTGCTGGTGCAGTCGTCCCAAAGGATAATAGGACCTTTTGGTCTGGAATCGGACTTGCGGAGCTGGGGATTGGGGTTGGCGGCGCGGGGCAAGAAGCGGGCCAAGCGGCGAGCGGTGGTGGCGGTGGCGCGCAAGCTGGCGGTCGTGCTGCATGCGATGTGGGCGAAGAACAAAGCTTGGCAGCCCTTCCCCAACGGTGAACCGGCCGAGACAACTGTAGCCACTGCGGCCACCGCGGCAGCAGGGCGGTAGGTAGCAGGGTTGTTCTTCTGGCACGCTGGCCCTGACGGGCATCGCGTAGCCAAAGGATTTCTGTTGAAGGAAGGAAAGGGCAAGATTGGGCAACTACGGAGAGGCAGCAGCCAGAGAGTCGAGACCGTGTCACGGTCACTGCGCGTTCCGGGCAGGCCGCGTGGGGAGGCGAGAGCTTTCCTGCCCAGGCCGGCACAGAGAAAGCAGCGCCGAAAAGACAGGACCTCAACCAGCACAACGTCCGGGAATGGACGTAACAAACAGTGCGGATGGAAGCCCGGTCAACGCTGGCGCAACCCAGCGGCGATCGAGACAGAGTCCGGCAACCAGGCTAACGCCTCACCGACAGCATTGCCCTTGACAGCGACCTACCTTCTCATGGAAGCCCAGAACGCAAGTGACAGGTCAAATCCGCCCGGATCGATCCATAGTCCTTCAAGTGGGCCAACCAAGAGATATTGTCAAATGTTGTGGATGGGCGAGGTCAAGCGGCGTTCTCCTGAACCATCAAACCATCCTTGAATTTCTTTCCATTTAAGACATGCACAATCACTTCTGAACCGTTCAGGCGCCGCCAGTGGCGCTCGGCCTGGCGGGCCAGCATGAAGACCATCGTCAGCGATGCGTCCCGGCTTCCGCAGCCCTTCGTTCGCCGCTGCCGCAATCGAACCGTCGCGAACGTCGACTCGATCGGATTCGTCGTCCGCAAGTGCACCCAGTGTTCGGCCGGAAAGTCGTAGAAAGCCAGCAGCACTTTGCGGTCTTTCTCCAGGCACTCGACCGCCTTGGGGTACTTCTTTTCACCTGAATTATGCACAGATTCACTTTGCGAGTGTGGCTGCGTTCGTAGCGGGTTGGCGGTCGTCGTGAGGTGGTAGCTCGGCAACTGGCCTTTTGGCTTCTCCGTGTCCGGTTTCCCTTCCCGCCCAGAATCCGCGTCGTCAAAACCTCGCTCGGAAGTGACGTGTTTCCAGTGCGTTACGGCTAGTGCATAAAATTTTATGCATAGCGCATAGCCAGGCTCTCAGATCAGCGCCCTCCCGACCACCGGCAGCAAGCCGCCGTAGGGAGTCGGCTTCCTGCCGCGGAAGTGGTAAGGCGTCGAAGCCCCGATTTTATTGGGCCGCGAGGCCGTCACGGCTGGGCCTTGTTGGACGGGTCTTTGGGAGCTATGCTGTTTTCGTCTGGTAACCATGTGGGTGACCTCCTTGGGGTTGGCTGGCGAAGCTGGGATCTTTGCCAGCCTACCTTTTTACCCCATGTTTTCGGGGGTCCCAAATGGTCTCTTGCGGCTCAGCCCTCCTCAGGTCCACGCCGCAGTGCATAATTCAGGTTTCATATAAGTTCTTGAACCGGTCCAGCTCGTCCTGCGCTGTCTCCCGGCTCTCGGCAAGATAAACATCATGGAGCGCTTGCTTGGCCTTGCCCTGCATGCTCTTGGGCAGCTTGTCGAGCACATTCGCCGTCTTGTGGACCCAGCAGCGCTGCTCGCGAGTGGCTGGAAAGACCTTCCTCAAAGCCGCCCAGAAGCCCAGCGCGCCGTCGCCCACCGCCAACTTCGGCGGCAGATCGAGCCCCTGCCGTTTCAAGTCCTCGAGCAACTCCTGCCACGACAGCTCGCTTTCGCGAAAGCCGTCGTGCACCGCCAGCAGTTGCTTGCGGCCGTCTTCGAGCGCTCCCATCACGACCAGTAAACACTGCCGTTCATCGTCCAAACGGACGTTGGAGTAGATGCCGTCGGCCCAAATGTAAACAAACCGCTTGCCGCTGAGGTCGCGCTTGGACCAGGTCTCGTATTCGCGTCGCCAGACTTCTTTGAGCCGCACCACCGTCGTCGCCGACAGGCCCGGAGCGTCGGGCCCCAGCAAGGCCTCCAGCGCTTCGCTGAAATCGCCCGTCAAGATCCCTTTCCGGTACAACCAGGGGATCAACTCCTCCACACTTTTCGTGCGCCGCAGGTAGGGCGGCAGAATCTGGGAAGTGAATCGGAAGCACCGGCCGTGCTCATCGACTCGGCGATCGTCGACCTGCGGCGCCTGGATCTTGAGCTGACCCACGCCGCTGACAATGGTGCGCTCGCGGGCGTGGCCGTTGCGCACCACCAGCCGCCGGCCGTCCTCGCCGACTTCGTGCTGATGCGCTTCGATGTAAGCGGCCACTTCGGCTTCGACGGCCTTGGCGAGCATCTGGCGCGCTCCTGGGCACAATACCTCGTCTAACGGCGAGCGTTTCTTTCCATCAATGACTTGGGGCTCGACTTGACTGCTGCTTTCAGCAGCATCACACTGACTCATGGCGTATCCTTCTTGTTCCTTTCCAGGAAACGATTGAATTGATTCCTCAATCGTCAGGATACGCCGCCCCCCTCTGCTACTCATCCACAACTTCTGGTTATATCTCGCCAACCAACCCTGCCGGGCTGTAACGGGGTTCTCCGGCTCCTTGGTGTGGGATTCTGTAAACTGAGATCGGGAGCTTCATCAAATGAAACGCAAATTCACAGCCAGTATCTGGCGCGAAGGTTCCTGGTACGTTTCTCAGTGCCTCGAAGTGGACGTCGCCAGCCAGGGCCGCACCGAAGAAGAGGCGCGAACCAACCTGCGTGAAGCTTTGGAACTCCATTTCGAGGAGCCCGTGGCGACACACGCGCCAAAGTTGGCCGTCCTAGAAGCAGACGTTGTCGCGACTTAGCCCGTTATTATTCCGCGAGGTTAAGCGGAAACTGGAAGCAGCCGGCTACGTCGAAGTTCGTCGCCGCGGCAGTCACGTCAAGTTCCGAGCGGACTGATGAAGGGGTCGTGACCACTGTGGTACCCTTCCGGCGAGAAGTTCCCGTCGGCACACTCCGAAGTATCCTGCGTCAAAGCGGCTTGAGCGTTACGAAATTTGAACGCCTTTGACAAAGACCGCTTACATGGGTTGAAGCTGAGCCGACGTCTAGATTTGTGCCAGATCGATTCTGCTGGCTGTTCATTACCTGACACCCGGAGCACAACTTGACCATTCAAGAAATTTCCCAACGCATCCAGAGCGGAGAGCTTTCGCCGGTCGAGCTGACCCAACGAACCCTCGATCGCATTGCCAAACTACAGCCGCTACTCAACGCCTACATTACCGTCACGGCCGACCATGCCCTCGCTCAAGCTCGCCAGGCGGAAGCCGAAATCCGCGCCGGCAACTATCGCGGCCCGCTGCACGGCATCCCTTACGCAGCAAAAGACCTGTTCTACACCAAGGGCATCCGCACAACCATGGGGACCAAGTTCCTCTCGGATTTCGTGCCCGATTTCGACGCCGCCGTCATCGAGAAACTCAACGACGCGGGAGCGATCATGGTAGGCAAGGCCGGCCTGCATGAATGCGCTTACGGAATCACGAGCAACAACCCGCATTACGGGGCGATTCGCAATCCTTGGGACACCGGCCGCATCCCGGGCGGTTCCAGCGGCGGGTCGACTTCGGCGCTAGCTTCGGGACAATGCCTGTTTTCGCTGGGGTCCGACACCGGAGGATCGATCCGCATACCGGCGTCGCTGTGCGGCTTGGTCGGCCTGAAGCCCACTTTCGGACGCGTCAGCCGCCACGGCGTCTACCCGCTCGGGCATACTCTCGATCACGCCGGCCCGTTCGGCCTGACGGTCCAGGATACGGCGTGGGTCTACCAGGCGATCGCCGGTTTCGATTCGCGTGACAATTCAAGCGCCGATCAGCCAGATCGCACTCCCGTCCTATTGCCGGAGTCGCGCCTGGACGGTCGCAAGATCGGGGTCCCGAGGAATTACTACTTCGAGAATCTTGACGCGGACGTCGAAGCGGCCGTCCGCCAAGCGCTGCAAGTTCTGGAAGAGCTAGGCGCGACGTTGGTGGATATCGAGGTCCCCGACATCGAGGAGTTCAACTCGGTCGTACGGCTGATCTTGCTGGCGGAAGCGTCCTCGGTCCACCATCGGCATCTGCGCGAGCATCGCGAAGATTTTGGAGACGATGTTCGCGCCCTGCTCGACCAAGGCTGCTTCGTCCGCGCCACCGATTATCTTGACGCGCAGCGGCGGAGGCGTGAGTTCAACGATGCCTTCAACAAGCTGCTGAGCGAGGTCGATGTCATTGCTGCTCCGACCATAGCGATCACCGCCGCCAAGATCGGCGAGGACACGATCCAGGTGGGGGGCCGTGAAGAAAACGTCCGGCTGGCGACGACCCGGCTCGTCAGAGCCCTCAACATGACGGGCTTGCCGCTGCTTTCCGTTCCCTGTGGAATCAGCTCACAGGGCCTTCCGATCGGCCTGCAATTAATCGGTAGACGATTCGACGAAGCCGGATTGCTCGAAGTCGGTCACGGCTACGAACAGGCGACCGAGTGGCACAAAAAGCGGCCGCCGATCGCAGCCAGCTAGACCAGGACCTCCAGTCGTCAAGCCGCCTGCGTGGCGCAAGCTCTCAGCTTGCCGAGCCGGCACTCATGCCGGCTCTTGCGGATGACCTCGACATCCCTATCGAACTCCACCGAAGTCCCGTCCTAATTCTGGTAGGCTCGAATCTCGGTTAAGCCTCGGTTCAGCAAAGATCCGCCGTGCTAGTCCTACAGACTGTCCTATTGCTTGTTTTGGTTGGGTCATGGGCTTACTGTGTCCTGACCGTAGTGGCAGCGTTGCGTTATCGGGCAATACGACCCAAGCCGATGGAAAGCGGCCCGCCCATCAGCGTACTGAAGCCACTATGGGGAGCCGAGGATGCCCTGGAAACCAACCTTCGCAGCTTTTTCACTCAGCGCTACTCCACCTTCGAGATTCTCTTCGCCGTACGCGACGCGACCGATCCCGCACTGTTCGCTGTCGAGAAGCTTCGTAGCGAGTTCCCAGCGCAGCCGTGCCGCGTAGTGATAACTGGAGAACCTCCCTACGCCAACGCGAAAGTCTTCAGCATCGTCCAGATGATCGACGCCGCGCGCTATGACTTGCTGGTAATGAGCGACAGCGATATTCGTGCGACACCCGACATGCTGGCGACGCTGGCGGCGGAGTTCGACAGCGACAAGGTCGACCTTCTGACCTGTCCCTACCGCGCAGTGCCGGGCCCGAGCCCCTGGTCGATGCTCGAGGCCGTGGGCCTCAACACCGAATTCCTCAGCGGATTGCTGGTGGCGCGGCTGGTCGAAGGCGTCAAGTTCGCGGTCGGGCCGACCATTGCGGCGCGCAAGAGTTTGATTGAAGGTCTGGGCGGTTTTGGCCGATTCAGAGAGTATCTAGCAGAAGATTTCGTGCTCGGGAAGCTGGCAGCTGAAAGCGGCTACGGCGTTGACTTGTCTTCCTGCGTCATCGAGCACCACATCGGTAGTCAAGCATTCGGCCAAAATTTTCGGCACCGCCTGAGATGGGCACGCAGCACAAGACGATCGCGCCCCAGCGGCTACGCCGGGCAGGTATTTACCTACCCGCTCGCTTTGACGATTTTGACGTCCCTTTTCGTTCCGGGCTGGCTCGCCATCTTGGCTGTCACCGCACTGCTTCGCGCGGCGGCGGCTTGGGCGGTTGCTGGCCACATTCTCCACGACCCGCTCACGCGAAGCCGTTGGTGGCTGATTCCCATCCAGGATATTCTGGGATTCTCGATCTGGGCCGGAGGATTCTTCGGAAACCGAATCCAATGGCGCGACAGGACCTACCGGCTGCTGCCCGACGGGCGTTTCGAAAGGGTCGGCTAGCAGTCGGCGAGAAGCCTTGCGATCGGACGGCTGGTTTGTACAATGGGTGTTGGTTTGGACCGCGACTGTTTCAGCCAATGCCTAGCCGAGCGAATTTTCCGTCAACGAATTTTCCAGCAACGAGTTTCCCAGTAAAGAGTTTCCAAAAAAAGATGCTTAGAGACGGTCGGCTCTGCCGCGAGTCATTCCGGCGGCGCCGAGTTTAGCTCTGGATCCAACGATCGTCGGGCGGTCACGCCGGGCGGGTCGATGACGACTTCAGAATCAAAGACCATCATTAGAAACTGAGCAGAAAGACAAACAAGCAGAAAAGGATATTTCAAATGCCAAAAGGTCAATTTGCAGTTGCCGGTCTAGGTGTGATGGGGCGCATGGTCGCCCTCAATATTGAGCGCAACGGATTTCCGGTTGTCGCCTATAACCGCGGCACGGAAAACGCCGACCTCATGCGCACCGCCGCTGAGGGAAAGAACGTCCTGGTGACGCAGTCGATCGAGGAGATGGTCAATTTGCTCGAAACGCCGCGGCGTGTTCTGCTCATGGTGACCGCCGGGCGCGGTACCGATGCCGTGATCGCGGAACTCCGCAAACTGCTCGAGCCCAGCGACGTCATCATCGACGGCGGAAACTCGCATTTTCCCGATACGAATCGGCGTCAAGAGGAACTGTCGGGAACAGGAATCCACTACATTGGCTGCGGCATCAGCGGCGGTGAGCAAGGCGCGCTCTGGGGACCGAGCATCATGCCCGGCGGTGACAAAGAAGCCTACGCCAAGATCGAGCCTGTGCTCACGAAAATTGCCGCCAAGACGGGCGACGGGGCTTGCGTGACCTACGTCGGCGAAGGCTCGGCCGGCCATTACGTGAAGATGGTTCACAACGGCATCGAATACGGCATCATGCAGATTATCTGCGAGATCTATGATGTTTTTCGCAAATCAGCCGGAATGAGCACGGCGGAAATCCAAGAAGTGTTCGCGAAATGGACCGACTTGGATATCAGCGGCTTCCTGGTTGAAATTGCAGCCGACTGCCTGGCGAAGCAGGACGATCTAACCGACAAACCGCTGGTTGAGGTCATACTCGACACCGCCGGCCAAAAAGGTACCGGCAAATGGACGGCTCAGTCAGCTCTGGACCTGGGCGTCCCGATCCCGACCCTCAGCATGGCTGTGACGGCGCGCATTCTTTCCGGACTCAAGCCGAAAAGAGTCGAAGCCTCAAAGATTCTCTCTGGTCCGGATGCGAAATACTCGAGCGATCGTGACGAGCTGGTTGCGTCCACGTACAACGCCTTTTATCTGGCGACGGTCGCCTGTTACGCGCAGGGGATGGCCTTGATCCGGGCGGCGTCCGACGAGTTTGACTACAAAGTCGACCTCGCCGAAGTGGCGCGCATTTGGAAGGGCGGTTGCATTATTCGCTCCCGGCTGCTCGAACCGATCAAGAAGGCGTTTGAGACGAATCCCGATCTCGACAACCTGCTGCTCGACGCGAGTTTCAGCGGCATGGCAAACGCCAATCAGGCCGACCTGCGAAAGGTTGTTCAGTTGGCTGCGGAAACCGGCGTTGCCGCCACCTGTCTGGGCGTCACGCTGGCCTACATCGACAGCTACCGTAGCGAGTTTCTGCCGGCGAACTTGCTGCAGGCGCTGCGCGACAACTTCGGTGCGCACACCTACAAACGCCTCGACCGCGAAGGAGTGTTCCACGCCCAGTGGGTCGAGTAGCGCAAGTGAAGAGTGACGTAAGCTCTCAGCTTGCCGAGCAGGCAGGAGTACCGTCTCTTGCCCCTTGCTAGCCGCGACCGATCGTGGCGGGTCAATCTAAGGTTCACTAGGTGTTTCCCCCAGTGGTTGTAGTACCGCCGTACCATTTGTCGCGTACCCCAGATCCATTGCGCTGATGGGGCCATGCATGCACAATCGGAGTAACCCTGACTGTGCATGCTTGTTATGAACCGCTTACTCCTTCGCCTCTACCATCTTGCTCAAGACGAGCGAGCCCAGGATCTGGCCGAATACGCGCTATTGGCTGGTTTCGTCGCCGTTGCCGCCGGAGCGACTTTGCCCGGCGTGACCGAAGACTTGGAAACCATCTGGCGCCGCCTCTCGAAACTGTTGTTCGTCGCCGCAGCTTCTGGATCGACGCCGAACGCTAGCCGCATCTTGTAATAACCCTCCTCCTTACCCTGGGAGCCGGCTCTCGGGCCGGCTCCTACGGGTTTCTACCTCGCTGGTTTCTACAATTTTTCAGCCCAACGTTGTCAGCCCAACGTTTTCAGCAACGACAGTTTAAGACGAACTTTCGATTGCGCGCTGATCGCGCCGACGAGCATTTCGACGCCGCCTCATCCGCCCCGGTCAGGTATCCTAATCGATTGATCCGCTACTTGCCGATCGACCTTACTAGTTTGATCCACCAACAGCCCGATTCTAGCCTGCGGCAGCGACAACATGGCAACCAGCAACTCACTCGAAGACTTCCAGCCCAAGCACGATTTCTTCATCGGCCTCGATTCCGACGGCTGCGTGTTTGACTCGATGGAGATCAAGCACAAGGAGTGCTTCACTCCGGCCTTCATCAAGCACTGGGATCTTCAGGCTGCGTCGAAATTTGCCCGCCGCTGTTGGGAGTTCGCCAACCTCTACTCGGTCGACCGCGGCATGAACCGCTTTCCGGTACTCGTCAAGAGTCTCGACCTGCTGCAGGACTGGCCGGAAGCGATGCGCCGAGAAGTCAATATCCCGGATCTCAAGCCCCTCCGCGATTTCATCATCTCGGGGCTGCCGCCCAGCAACGGGTCCCTGACTAAGCTGGTGGACGATACAAGAGATCCTCTCTTGGTCCGCACACTCGAATGGAGCCATGCGGTCAACGACGCGGTGGCCGACATCGTAAAAGGCGTGCCGCCCTTCCCCAAGGTGCGCGAATGTTTGGACAGGATGATCGCCGCGGCGGACCTGGCCGTCGTTTCGGGTACGCCCGGCGAGGCGCTTCGCAGAGAGTGGGTCGAACACAAAATCGATCACTACCCGGCCATCATCGCCGGGCAGGAGTTGGGCAAGAAAACCGAACATCTGAGCGTCATGACGCGCGATAACCGCTACGCCGCCGACCGCATGCTCATGATCGGTGACGCACCGGGCGACATGAAAGCAGCCAGGGCGACGGGCATGATGTTTTACCCCGTCAACCCGGGACACGAGGAAGATTCCTGGGAAAGATTCCACGCCGAAGCGCTTGACCGATTCCTCTCCGGGACCTACGGTGGTGACTACGAAAGCGCCCGAGTCGCCGAGTTTGAGAAACTATTACCTTCAAGCCCTCCGTGGAAGGCGTATTCGAAAATTTCAAATGACCCGACAGAGCCGCGGACGGAAGTCCGCGGTCGAGAGTCCGCGGAAGTAGGGCCGTAGTCGAAACTCTACGGGAGATCCCTGCTTCGGCTGTGCGCATGTGCATCGAGGTTGTGCCGCTTTTGCATTGACGTTGTGCGCTTTTGCATGAAGAAAGAGGAGCATCCATGATTCACGTGCCGCTAGTCCGCTGGGGTGAGCCCTACACCAGCATCGATAAAGATAAGGTCGTTCACTTCGACACCGGCGAGCCAATCGCCGAAGTCAGCCAGGCGGTTGCCGGCATGGTCCGACGTGACATGCGCCACGCCCAGGCCGCTCGCGACGCCTTACGGGAGATTCCCTGCGTCGAGCTGGTCAAGATGGTGCAGGAAGCCGGGCAGCTATTCATGAGCGCTGACCTTCCCATTGGAGATGACATCCAGACGCCGGACGATTTCGTCCGTCAGCAGTCTTCGACGACCGGTCTGCCCGAACACATGTGCCGCAAGAACATGGACAAGATTGCCTATGTCCTCGGCCAAATGGATCTGATTCTCGACGCACTCACGCGCGGTCTCGACCTGAGCATTCTCAGCTCCGGATTCGGAAAAGACGACGCCGGTCGGCTCCTCAGCTACCAAGCGACCACCCCCGTGCTAGGCATGGTGCTTCCAAGCAATTCGCCTGGCGTTCACACGCTGTGGATGCCGGTCGTCGCTATGCAAATCGGACTGGTGCTCAAGCCCGGTCCGCAGGAGCCCTGGACGCCCTACCGTATGACTCAGGCCATGATCAAAGCCGGCGTGCCTGCCAAGGCGTTCGCGATCTATCCAGGCGGCGGCGATATTGGCGCGGCGGTGTTGGGGAGTTGTCCCCGGACCATGCTGTTCGGCAGTCAAGCGACCGTCGATCAGCACGGCGGCAACCTGCGAGTCCAGGTACACGGACCCGGCTACAGCAAGATTCTCATCGGTGACGATCAAGCCGACAATTGGGAAGATTTCCTGGATCTGATGGAAATGAGCGTGTTCCTCAACAGCGGCCGCAGTTGCATCAACTGCAGTGCGATCTGGACACCGCGGCACGGAGACGAAATCGCCCAGGCACTAGCCGAGCGTCTCGCGAAAGTGAAGCCGTTGCCGCCGGAAGATCCCGAAGCGCCGTTAGCGGCCTTCACGGTTCCCGGCGTTGCCGAGGCAGTCTCGGGAGCGATCGACGCCGACCTCGAAGCCGGCGGACACGAAGACCTGGTGGGCAAAGCTCGCGGGTCTTCACGCCTCATCCAGCGCGAGCACTGCGATTATCTTCTGCCAACGATTACCTACTGCAAGTCGCCCGAACAACCCATCGCGAAGAAGGAATTCATGTTCCCGTTCGCCAATGTTGTCGAGTGCCCGCAGGATCAGATGCTCGAGAAAATCGGTCCTACGCTGGTTGGCACAGGTATCACGCAAGACCCCAAGTTCCGCGCCGAACTACTCGACTGCGAGCACATTAACCGGCTCAATCTAGGAGCGGTTCCGACGACAAAACTCGACTGGCTCCAGCCCCACGAAGGCAACATCGTCGACTTCCTCTACCGCGCCAGAGCCTTCCAGAGCGAGTAGGCGGCGCAGGTAGCGGGCCATCGCAAGTTAACCCAATCGCGTCGCCGCGCCTCAGCGCTCGTTTGGTCATTGAGTTTCCTCGCTAGGGCTCAAGCCCTCGTCCGCGGCCAGGAAGCGGAGGCGGGTCTGCGGCAGCCCGGCAACCTCTTGCGGAGCGGCAAGCATGCGGGCCTCGACCTGTGCTCGGATCCGGCGGCTTTGCTTGGCCTCAAAGACCAGGCGACCCTGAGCGGCCTCTCCCAGCTCACTCGGCCCCCATAGGATGTGCATGATTCTGCGGCGGGAATGGCCCTTCATCCCTAGCAGCAAATGGCCCAATTCGTGCGCCAGAACGTGCCCCAGAACGACCGCCGGGGGCCGTTTGGCCTGCCGGGCTATATCAATCACCGAGTGGTAGAAGATCGTGGCGTTGGAACCGAATCCGTCGCCCTGGGCCGGCAGCGCGAACCCGAACGTGCTGCTGGGGAAGAGGTGGCGTGCCCGCTCGGCCATCTCGCGCGAAATGATCTTGAGGTTGAGAACATCCGTTTCAAACACGGCCCTGGGTTGGCAGGCCGGGTGCCCTTGGGCGCTCTCGCTGCCCGGAGTGCAATCAGCCCATCCGATCTGAATACCCAGCTTGCGAAACACTCCCGCGGCTACCTCCTTGGCAGGCCCCAGAACACGCTCGGGCGCCTCGGTATAGTTGTAGGTCCGTACGGTAAGACTCAGCGACTCGGTTGGTTCCGAGAGTCGCTCCTTGGAGCTTGCGGCGCTCGTCAGTGTCAGTAACAGGGTCGGAATCAGGAATCTTCGATAGGATTTGTTCATGGCTCTTATCTCCGGTTTGGGGTTGGTAAGAGCGAATTTTCGCCAGATGAGCTGGTATACCTAGACAGCCAGGACTCAATTGGCGGTCAAGTCCGTGTTAACCAGCAAGCTATTGATTCAGAGGGGATTAAAGATCCAAGGAGAGATAAAAAGACGGTCCCGTGGCACCGCTAGCGAGTGCTATAATCCGGCAGGAAAGATGTTGATGACATAGTTAACCCCGCTTAACCGGAGTTTCGGCCGCGTCATATTGAGCCGCGACCGTGAGGGAGCGGTTTCCGCTAATGTCCAAATCGACACCAGACAGCCGGACACAGGCGCGGACGGAAAGAGCCGCGACCGTGAGGGAGCGGTTTCCGCCAATGTCCAAATCGACACCAAACGGCCGGACAGAGGCGCGGACGGAAGTCCGCGCTCACCGCGATCATGTTTCCATCCCCGCTGCCCCGCGGACCCTCTCTGGTTGCGGCTCGTCCCCGTGAGCGAGCGGATCTGAACCGATGCCCAACTCAAACCCATCGCCGCGCTCGATCCGCTTCGGCGACTTCGAGGTCAATATCGCCGCTGGCGAACTCCGCAAAAACGGCACGAAGATCAAGCTGCAAGACCAGCCCTTCCGCGTACTAACGGCTCTGCTCGCCCGCCCCGATGAAGTCGTCACCCGCGAAGAACTCCGCACCGAGCTGTGGCCCGATGACACCTACGTCGACTTCGACCGCAGCCTCAACACCGCCGTCAACAAACTCCGCGAAGCCATCGGCGATTCCGCCAGCCGCCCGAAACTGATCGAGACGCTGCCCCGGCGGGGGTATCGATTCCTGGGGAGGGTTGACGAGTCCCCCGCATCCGATGGCCGCCCGAATCTGACCGCGCCAGAGAATGAAGCGTCCGACGACGCTGCACTTGCCCGAACTCAACGACAGCTTCGGCTGGCGCTTGTCGCTTGCGCCGCTCTGGGGCTCATCCTAACCGTTGTCGTCTCGGCCACGTTCTGGCTCGACCGCCCCCAACCCGGCACTGAGGCGCGTCTCAGAAAATTCTCGATTCGGCCGCCGTTGGCCCTGCGGCCCGGCCCGTCTGGGTCTTCAGCGGCGATTTCTCCCGACGGCACGCGTATTGTGTTCACATCGCACGCTGAAGACCCAGTCTGGGTCCGGGACCTTGACCGGGCAAAGCCCCGCGTTATCGAAGGAATGGAACGAGCCCGCCACATTTTCTGGTCGCCAGACAGCAACTTTATTGGCTTCTTGACCCGCAGAGATGTGAGGAAGATCGCGGTCCAGGGCGGCCCCTCCACAGTGGTGTGTTCACTGCCGGAGGGCCTCCCGGGCGGCGGAACTTGGAGTCCGGACGGCAGCTCGATCGTGTTCAGCGCCGGCAATCCATCGCGGCTTTATGAGGCGCCGGCCCTTGGCGGGGAACCGAAGCTGCTTGTTGAACCCGAGGAAGATGAACAGGATTCGCATTTCCGCTCGCCGCACTTTGTTCGATCTGGAGAGGAAGGACGCCTGCTTCTCTACTCGGTAACAGCGGGCGAGGAGATTCAACTGGTTGCCCGCAACCTGAACACGGGCGCGACAGTGCCGCTTGCCATGGGCGATCTGCCTTCTTATTCAAGCGGCCACATTGTCTATCAAACCTCGCCGGATGAACCCGGGCTCTGGGCCATGCCGTTTTCCGGGGAAACCTTCAAGTCCCGCGGAGAGCCCTTTTCGATCGCCGGGAACGGCCGGCTGCCCAGCGTTGCCGACGATGGGACCTTGGTCTATCTCGATGTCCCCGGCTTGACCGAGACACGACTCTTCTGGGTCGACCGGCAAGGACGAAAGTTGGGCGAAATTGCAACGAGCTACCGGGGTATCGGCGAACCGCAGCTTTCACCCGACGGCAGCCGGGTGGCCTTTGCGTCAGACGGTCCCGGTGACATTTATGTCCACCACCTGGTCCGACAGATCACCACCCGCCTGAGCGCCACTCCCGAAGACGAATCACGGCCCGCCTGGTCAGCCACCGGCAAAGAAGTGGCATTCTCCCGGAGCTTTAACGACCTGTTCATCCGGGCAACCGATGGCAGCGCTGAAGAGCAGATCCTGTTCGACGCGCCCGTCCGTGTAGTCATGAATGATTGGTCGCGCGACGGCAAGAATATTGCCTATGGCGCTCTCGACGCGGTCAATAAGCAGGACTTGTGGTACCTGAGACGCAAGCCGAACGGCGCCTGGGAGTCGTTCCCCTTCCTTCAGGCCCCCTTCAACCAAGCGGCGGCGCGTTTTTCGCCCGACGGCCGCTTCATCGCCTACTGCTCGGATGAGTCGGGCCGGCACGAAGTCTACGTCCGGCCGTTCCCCGCCGGCCAGGGGCGCTGGCAGATCTCGAACAATGGAGGCAAGGCGCCGCGCTGGAGCCGGGACGGCACCGAGCTTTTCTACGTCGAGGGCGACGTGATGATGACCGTAGCGGTCACAAGCGGCCCCAGCTTTCGGGCGGGCCGCGCCGAGCGCCTCTTTCAACACTCCGATATCGGTGCGAGCGCCAGCACCTTTGCCCGCTACGATGTCTCGCTCGACGGCCGCCGCTTTCTGGTGATGGAGCCGTTCGGCGATCAGCCCGAGACCTCGATCCGTGTAGTTCAGAACTGGTACGAAGAGTTTCGCAAAAAGAAAACAGAGCCGTGACCGTAAGGGAGCGGTTTCCGCTGATGTCCAAATCGACTCCATCGCCGGGCTCAATGATTCGGGGCCAATCTTCGCGCCTCATTCGCTTCGGCAACTTCGAAGTCGATCTCGCCGCCGGTGAGTTGCGTAAAAACGGCGCGAAAATTAAGCTCCAGGACCAGCCCTTCCGCGTCCTGGGTCCGTGAGGTCCGTGAGGGACAGGCACCTTAACTATTGACACCATCTCCGCGAAATCGACTAAAGTACTATTCTGGTTATCCACTTTACTCTAGTTGGTGGGCTGGGGCTTGGTGATAATGTCTCGATAGGTCAAGGCCTTACGGAGAACCAACTGTTCGACGAGTCGGTGGAAGATCTTGCCTACGTGGCGGGACTTTCGACGGTTGAAGCGAAAGGTGAATTCATCGAGGTAGCCTTGCAGATGCACTTTACTCACCTTCCCTTGGTGCGTCGCTACCAACCAGCGCTTGAGCAGCGAGGCAACCAGGTGGACATGCGCGAATTCCTCGGCGGCTATCTGCGAGTCTCCCGCTGTGTGGGTGACCCGATAGCGATAGCCGGCTTTCTTCAAGCCCCGGTAACCCCTCCAGCCGTCGCTATGGACCAGACTGCCTGACGCCACACAGTCGGTCACAAAACCCACCAGACTCGGTCCCGATGCGTCGGGGACATGACGCAGACGAATTCGCCCCATTTTGCGGCCCTGCAGTTCCACCGCAACCACAACCAAGGCTTTGCCCACCAGCTCTCGCCCGCGAACGTGCTTCTCCTTGCCGCCCAAGTAAGTCTCGTCGACTTCGACACTTCCGTCCAGCCGTTCCCGACCCAGCCGAACCATCCGCCTGCCGCAACTTCTGCAACATCAGCCAGGCGGTCTGATAGCTGCCCAGACCGAGTTCACGCTGCAAACCCTTGGCGCTCAGCCCTGTTTTCTGAGTGCAGGCCAGCCACATGGCCAGAAACCAACTCCGCAGCGGCACCCGCGAGTTGTGCAGGATGGTTCCCGCCGTGGGAGAGGTCTGGCGTCGGCACCCGCTACAGAACATCGTGCCTCGTCGGGTCGTCCAACCCTTCGTGGCCGAGCAGTTCGGACAAACGAACCCCGCTGGCCAGCGGACACCGAGCAGATACTCGCAGCAAGCTTGCTCGCTGGCAAACCGTTCAGTGAACTCCACCAGATGTTTTGGAAAATCGTCGCTCAACAGACTCGGTCTTCGCCGCCAACAGCGCGAGTCCAAGGATAGCTTGATTCATCACTAGAGTAAAGTGGATAACCAGAAAGTACTATATTTCAGCGGCTTACGGTCGGACCAAGATCGTAAGAGTTCTATCCCAGGCGCGGCGGCTCCGATAAGTCCCTCAAAATCAAAGGTGCGAGCAGGTGAAGATTAGTTAGGGTGCCTGTCCCCTTCGGTTCTTGGCACTTCGGAGCGACGAGCGAAAGCGAAAACGACGAAACGAACCCAATTCCTCCGCAATCCGCTGCCGCAAACCTTTCAACACCTCCAGTAGCGCCAGCCGGCCACCCGGGGAGCGGCCGTCCCCGGCTTTCCTGTCGGCATGATGCCGGCCGGCTCTCACCCAGTCCAGCCTCGGCTTCCCCTGGATGCTCAACGCTCGCACGCCAAGCGGCGGCGAGCCGTTCAGCAACGAACGCCCAACGGACAGCCGAACCGGCTGCCGACGCGCCGTCTTGACCCCAAAAAACCGCTCCTTCCCCAAAAAGCCGCAATACCCTCAACTAGGTCACGGATTTATAAGTGAAGTAATCCCAATGTTATCAACAAATCCGCCTGCTCGGGACTTGACATACGAGAATGCTCCGCTATGCTGAGAGTTGTGAAATGATCGACTGACAGGCGATCATTCAGCCCCGTTCACAAAAGCCAGTTCACAAAAGGCCAGTTCACAAAAGGAACGCAAAGGTGAGTTGTCTCCCGAAGGGGCAAAAAACGCTTGTTCATGACAATATCTGCCAAATCCCGCAATCGAGATTGCCTGGGCACTGAAACAAAAGAACTTACGAGCTTCTTCAAAACCTCCACAAGGCGCGCGGAGTCGACAATTAATGTATATAGTAGTCGCAAAAGACAAGAAAGCCCCCAAGAAAGACAAGAAAGTAGGCAAAGTCGGGGACGGGGCTACCACTTTCCAGTGCAATGCCGGGCCAGCTATCCCCCTGATTGAAGCCAAGCCAACCGGCACTCTTTTCGAAAACGTGATCACCGGCCCGCGCTGACGGGCTACTCATGGCCCCCTCGCCTCGTCATTCGGCGACGGCCCATGCGTAAGGGCTGCGCCCCAACTGAGCCGTTGAAGTGGGACCGCGCGGCAGGGGAGGCCAGGCGAAGAACCAGCAACCGCCCAGTTGGCGGACGAGGCAAAACCCCGTCCGGCCGCCGATCCGGCACTCGATCGACCCGCGGAAATTACTGTGAAGAAAACTTTATCTTGAAGCGGGGCTTAACCGAAAACAGAGCCGCGCCCGCAAGGGTGCGGTCGAGGGTAGTCAGCACGTCCGACCCGCGGAAATCATGTTAAGAAAATATAAACGAAATCGCGAAAAATGAGGTCCACCTAATTAGGATGAGCGCATATAGCCGAAAACCGCTGATTGCCCGATTCACCGAAACCGTGTCAACAGGCTCTCCACCCGTCAAAACCGCGCCCCCATCGCGCCGCTCGAGCCGCTGGCCCTCGCGGAAGATGCAGTCTGGTGCAGTCTGGTTCCGACCCCGGCGCCGGTTTTGCTAGAATGGCTCGTCAAGGAAAATCATGTGCAAGCGAATCCTGTTCTTCCTCGTTGTTATCGCCGTGGCGGCTCACGCGCAAGTCGCGGCCGATCGGCTCGGGGGGCTCGTTGCTCGCGAACTCGATTCGCTCACCGGCCTTTACGAGCACCTGCACAGCAACCCCGAGCTTTCTTTCTATGAGGAAAAGACGGCTGCCCTTCTGGTTTCCGAGCTGGAGAAACTAGGCTTCGACGTCACTCCGAGAGTAGGAGGCTACGGTTTCGTCGCCATCCTGGAAAACGGCGATGGGCCGACGGTGATGGTCCGTACCGACCTCGACGGCCTCCCGGTTGTCGAGAAAACTGGACGCCGCTATGCCAGCGATACCCGCACGAAGGACGACCAGGGCAACGACGTGGGTGTCATGCACGCCTGCGCCCACGACATCCACATGACCTCGTTCGTTGGCACGGCCCGAATGCTTTCGCAGCTCAAGGCCGATTGGAGCGGTACGCTGGTGATGATCGGTCAGCCGGCAGAAGAGCGCGGTGCCGGGGCGGGGACGATGCTCGAAGACGGCCTGTTCACGCGATTTCCGCGCCCCGACTACGTGCTCGGCCTCCACGTCGACTCCGGACTGGAGACCGGCTCGATCGGCTATGGGTCCGGGTTCGTCTTCGCCAACGTCGATTCGGTGGATGTAACGATTGGCGGGGTTGGCGGACACGGTGCGACTCCTCACAAAACGAAAGACCCGATCGTGATCGCCTCCCAGGTTATTCTTGCGCTGCAAACCATCGTCAGCCGCGAGGTGCGCCCGACCGATTCCGCCGTGGTGACGGTGGGTTCGATCCATGGAGGAACCAAGCACAACATTATCTCCGACGAAGTGAAACTGCAGATCACTGTGCGCTCCTACTCGGATCAGACCCGAAAGATGGTGTTGGATTCGATCCGGCGAATCACCACCAATATTGCGCGGGCGGCCGGTGTCCCAGCGGACCGTGAGCCGACGGTGCTGGTCAACGAGAAAGAGTACACCCCGTCGCTCTACAACGATCCGGCCCTGGGCGAGAGGCTCGTGCCTGTTTGGAAGGATCTCCTTGGAGACGACAAGGTGGTCGAGGGCGCCCCGGCGATGGTCGGGGAAGATTTTTCTCGCTATGGCCGCGAAGACCCGCGCATCCCCATTTTCATGTTTCGTCTCGGGACGATCGACACGGCGCGCATGCAGGAATCACGGCGGCCCGGCGGCAAGCCGCTTCCATCGCTGCACTCGGCCTACTTCTGGCCCGTGCCAAGACCCACGATCGATACCGGGGTGAAGGGCATGACGGCAGCCGTGCTGGAGCTGATGAACAGCAAGTAGCCGTCAGGGAACCCCGCGGCCGGCCACGGTCCGGCGCGATGTGGAAACGATCGGGATCGGCGGAGGCTAGTGCCTAACAGCGAACCAAGCACGAGAAAACAAATCCTCGTTCCAGTGCTTTCCGTGCTGCTGATCGTCGGTCTGATCGAGGCGGTCGTGGTCCCGTTCGAGATTTTCGTCCCTTCCGAATTCCGCGACCGGCAGACGACGCTCTACGGGCTGTTTGAACCTCACCTCAAGCTTGGGTTTCGCACGCGGGCGAACCTGCGCGATTTCGAGATCAACTGGATGCAAGGCTCCCTTCACGCCAGCTACAGCACCGACGAGCTGGGTTTCCGAAACGTGGGCCGGGGCTACGATCAGAGCGAGATATTCTTTGTCGGGGATTCCTTCACTTGGGGAATGTGGTTGCCGCGGGAGCAAACTTTTACGGACTTGGTCGGTCAGCGGCTCGGCAAAGTCGTCTCGAACCTGGGTCAGCAGAGCTACTACATCGAGCAGTACGAGAAGGTTCTCCGCGGGCTTCTCGATCGCTACAGCCCGGGTTACGTGGTGCTGTGCATATTTGCCAATGACCTGACCGCGCCGATGAGCGATGATGATCTGGCGAATTTCTACGAGCGGTTCGGCTGGGATCAGTACTGTGAATACCCGCTCCACAAGAAGTTTTTCGTCTACCAGGCTTCCCAGTTCATCGGACAGCAGTGGCAGCGGCTGGCGATTACCCTTGGCGAGGAGCCGCCCCCAGCCCCCTCCCACCTGGACCACGAAACAAACGAAGCCGGCATGGAGTTTTATCGCCAATTGGGCGCTCACCCCTACTACTTCACGCAGTCCTACGACGCCGTGATCGAGGAGGTTTTCCGTCGCTTGTTGATATTCGTGCAGGAACGCGAGGTGACGCCAATCGTGTTCCTGTTGCCATCCAAGGAGTCAGCCTATAAACCGCAGTATCTCAAGATTTTCCCCAGCGACTACTTGGGAATCGAGGAAACCGCGTATCGCCGCCTTTGTGAGATTTCCACGGAGCTTGGAGTTGATTGCGTGGACCTGACATCCGCCTTCCGCCAGGCAAGCTCGATGAAAGACACCTATTTCAAACTGGATCCGCATTGGAATCGCGAAGGGCACCTCATTGCGGCCGAAGAGATGACAAAGTATTTTGAGGGGGGAAGGGAAGCGACAGCGGCGGAGTCGGGAAGCAGGCCCTGACGGGCGCCAAACCGATCAGACTGCCGGTATGCAGCCGGCATGCGGTCGACGATATTCTCGCTGGGGCTGTTGTCGGAACGCACTCTGGGGCTCAGCTGGCCCTAAAGGTTCCGAGCGAAGAGCCGCATAGCGGCCGTTCTGGAGCGCTTGATACCGCTCTAAACCTTCTGTGTCACCCGCTTATGGGATTTGCGGATGGTCCCGAATGGGTTTCGCGTCTGTCAAGCCCGACAAGGATGGCCAATCCCAAAATCTGTACTTTTCGTCGCACCGTCGGAGTTGACGAGAGTTTGGGCACGGAGCTGGTTCAATTGGCGCGTCGGTGCCTTCGCTAGAGCAGCCCATTGCCACTATCGCTAAAGCTTCACTGAACGCAGGCAAGACTGTCGCGTAACCTGTTGATAAGGATGATAGTTATGGTACTACTGTGTGATCTTGTTTTAGTCGCAAACGGCTGTCCTTTGACCGGTCGGCGGCCTTTGCGAGCACCCCGGGGCAGGTTCGGAGTTAGACGCCCGAGCTAAGCTGAGCGGCGGCTACAGGGAATCATCAGAACATTGTTTTGACATGAATCTATAATATTCTGGATTTTGGCTTGCGCAACGCTATGAGGTATGGTATAGTTTAGTTATTGCCGGGGAGGTAACCCCCACCAAAGCGAGACTAACCTCAACCAAAAGACCCCTGAGACACCCTCCCCGGCGACCCCTTTCACCTTCCTCCCCACTCATGATCAACTTAAGCCCGCGAGGGCTTTTTGTTTGAACGAAACGAGAAGCACCCTGTGCCAATGGTGGCGGAGGTGCCCAGCGCTCGCCAGCGCCGACGCACCAGCAGAAACGCAGGCAGCCATACGAAGCCGGCGATCGATCGCTTCCAGCAATCAATTGAACTTGTCGAGGCGCTGCGGCCCCCTCGGTCGGTAACGAAAGGAGACCTCTCCTCCACGCGTACCGCCGTTTCAAGAGGCGCGAGGGTCCGTCGGCTCACAATTGCTGGGTGCTCTTTGTTGGAATCTCATCCGTGTTAGCGCTCTATCCGGTAGAGAGTAAACTTGTCCCCGTCCGCTACCTCTCTAAACATCCACCGCCTGAAAGGCGGTGGGTTACGTTTCGACTGAAAGTCGGGGTTGCGGCTCAAGCCGCCTGAAGCTGTCCGGCTCACAGCCGGCTCAAGGCTTGGTGGGCGCTGTAATCTTGAATCCTTCCCCGTCCTCATCCCATTTCTGGCTCTCAATGTATCTCTTGATCGTTTCTTCATCTACCGCGCCCACCGTCGCACAAAAGTAGCCGCGTGCCCACAGATGTTGGCCCCAATACCGTTTCCGCAACTCTCCAAACTCGTCCTGTAATCGCCGCGACGACCGCCCCTTCAGGTACTGCACCAGCTTCGACGGCGCTAGTTGCGGCGGAGCCGTCACCAACATGTGCACATGATCCGGCGACACCGCGCCCCGGATCACCGCCACTCCCCTCGCTTCACAGCTCTGCCGGATCAGATCCCGCACCCGCTCTGCCACCCTGCCCCGTAACACCTTGTAGCGGTACTTCGTGATCCATATGAGGTGATATTTGATGTCGTAGACCGAATGCGCTCCTCGCCGATATTCTTCCATCCCCCCATTCTCATCCAGAACTGCTTGAAGCTGACCGCCTGAAAGGCGGTGGGTTTAGATCTGGTGATTGAACTAAACGAACTCGGGATGACGAACGACAACGGTTTCATCGCAAACAACAGAGTGTAGTCAAACCCTGCCAGGTGTTTTTCATGAAGCGGGTTGTCACTATCTTCCAGCGTCTTCAAAAATAGCTTTTTGGGAACAATATCCCGTACGACCCCTTGAGCCAGGCCCTGATACTTGTCGCGAATTACGACCGGCTGCTTGCCAGGGTCGGCAAACAAGGTCGGGACGAACGCGGAACGCTGAATCACCGCAAGGGTCGCCAAATGTTGGAGCGGCGGCTTGATCAGGAAATCCTGCGAGCCCTCGTTCACCACGAAGTGCAAGATGCGGCTTTTCTCGGGGAGGGATTCGAACGCTTTTCTCAGCTGGCTGAGGTCGTGGCCGGAAGCGCGCCAGTCCTGGGTAGTCATGCTGACCCGAACCACGAAAAGAACAGCCACCACGGCGACGAGCGAGAAGGAAGCGATCTTTGGCATGACTCGCCAATCCAACGCCGCAACGAGGAAGAAGGCAATAGCTATCGGCAGTCGATAGCTGGCGTATCCGGATCCGAAGAGCACTTCCGGGGTGATGAGAAAGCAAATCAGCAGCAGCAAGCATGGGGTGACTGCGTGCTTATGAAGTGTCAGTTTTCCCAGTACCGCTCCGGCCAGCAGTAGAGTCCCCACGACAATAGCGCTCAACATATCGGCAGCGGTGTGGCCGTTGTTGAAAATGCCGAAGACGCCCTGTACCTTATGCCAGGGAACGTAGGTGCCCGCCAAACCAATATTGAGCCGAAAGGTTGGACTGAAGGCCACGAACAACGCGGCTGGCAAAAGGAACTGCGACAGACCCACCGCCCAGGTTTCTCTGTCAGCCGGCGATCCTCCGCGCCTCCTCTCACGGTAAGTCGATAGTTCGTATCCGAAAAGAAGCAGGCCGTAGACTCCCAGCGCGTACAAGTGGGTGAAATAGATGGCAATCGAGACCAGCGCGAAAACCGGCGCTGTGAGGCGGGCGGGTTTCTCTCGCAAGAGAATCCACAAGGCAGTGCCGCCGAGGGCCAAATTAAGCCCTAGCAAGTAGTTCAAAAAACCAAATGCAAAGATCGCATTGTAGGCGAACAACAGTGTGAAAATGGGCCACAACGAAAGCTTCTTGTGCAACGCAAAGGAAAGGGCGGATACCGCCGGCGTTGTGGACAACAATACCGCTGCGCAAAACCACCGCCCGGCCGTCTCGAGTGGCACAAAAAGCACCATGATGGGGACGATCAGGTCCATCGCCAAGTTAGGCAGCGGAGCCCATTGGACTCTGTAATATTCCTGCAGGCCCGCGTCCGCATGGATGTGGGTCAGGATGTGGATCCGCGCGAGATGATTCGGGTAATCCTGGAGCGGCGGTATTTGAACGAAGAAAAAAGGGAGCAACAACAGGGAGCTTCCGGAAATCAGAAAGGTCAAGTAAGTCCTATTGATTGTCATCGGAGGCGCCCAGGTGGCGTATAGCCAGGTTTGGGCAATCGGAACCCGAAAGCCCTAGTGGGTGATTTCGTAGAAGATGTCGCCGTTCGAGATCATACTGCGGTAGCCGCGATAGTTGATCGCGGGTAACAATAAGATTCGTTTGGGCAGCTCCCTGCGGGCCTGGCGTCTCGCCAGCCCTTTAAGGTAAGCATCTGAATCTAGAGCGGGGTCGAGCTCTCGGAAAATTCCGTTCAAGGTCAATTGGCTCTTGATGTAGAGGACAAGGTTATTGTCCAGCAAGAAACCGTTCCTCGCGAGGGTTTTGACCAACTCGGAATAGACTTCCGCGTTCGTACCCTCCGCCTGCAGCACCCTGTCGGCGAGGGTGAAGATCCTCTCTCGCTCGACCGCGTCCTTCGGTAGGCCACCCCGCAACAGGGCTCCTACATTGTTGTGGAGTTTTTTGCGACTCCGTCGATCGAGGGCCATCGACAGCTGCACCATCTTCATTCGCTGGGGACGCTCGAACTCTCCGAGCAGGCCCCAATCCAGCAGTCCAATTTTGAACGGATCGGTCGGATCGTCAACAAGATGCATGACGTTTCCAGCATGGGGGTCACCATGAAAAAGCGCTGTGGGCGGTTTAGAGAACAACGTTTCGTAGGTCATCACCCGCATCAGCCTTCGCGCCAATTCAGCGCGCTTCGCGTTGTCGCCCGGGAAGGCTTCGTTGATCTTCTCACCGTGCAGGAAGTCCATGAAGGTCACGGTCTGCGTGGAAATTCCGGTATACAGCTTCGGGACTCGAACCATCTTGTGCCCGCGGAAGTAGTCGGCGGCGCGTGCCAGGTTTGCCTGCTCTTGCGTGACACGCAGTTCAGCGGCCAGCTTGTTTTTGATGTCGGTAAAGATCTCCTTCAAAGGCATGCCGCCGATGTTATAGAAATCCGCGTCCTTCTCTGCAATCTCAATGAGCCCGTCGATGATTTCCATCTCCCGCGGCACACCGGCCAACACATAGGGCTTGATCAATTTGGCAACGACTTCCTTGCTCTGGGACTGCCCCGGCTCCACGATAGTTGCCCGGATCACTGCGCCGACACTTGCTTCGGCAAGCACCTTGTCTTCGAATTTGATCTGATACTCCTCGACTTTTTCGGGCCCGATGTTCTCTTCGATGACGGCGACCAGTTCGTCGCGCGTCATCGTACTGATACCGCTCTCGAGACTTTGCAGCGCTAGCGAGACGTCCGGCGGAATCCCTTCCATGCGAGCTACAATCTGGCCCAGTTTCTGCAAGGTCGGGATCTTCGACAGCAAGACCAGTATCCTCTCGCCGCGTGTCGCGTTGGGCCCCAGCTTCACCATCGCCGACAGGCGATCCGCCAGCCGGTCGTCGGAAAGGCCGTCGATGAAGGCCAGCATGCCGTCGTGAAAAATCGGCAGAATTGTGTCGAGGTGCTGGGGAGGGCAAAGGTCAAGGATGTTCGATTTGTGGATAAACAGTTCAAGCAGCTCAGGCTTGTACTGCCGTAGCCCGAGCTGATCGATCATGGCGATAACCTGTGCCGGGTCGATCGGGGGCAGAGCTTCCGGGCCGGCTCCTGAACTCATCAGACCCATGACCATCTCGCGGGTCTGAGGGTCTAGCTTTTCCATCACCTTTCCCATCAGTTCGGCCGCCGCGGAGTCGGCGTCGTAAGTCGTGTGATGTTCCTTCGGCACCGGGAGCTGCACGGAGAACTTCACCTGCGCGAAGGAGCTACACGACAAGGTGACGATTAGGGCGACGATTCGAATGTAGGGATTCATCTTTGCGGCCTGAGTTACTGCAGCGCCGCCCGGACGGCATCGAGCCTAGCGACTAGCGAGTCTTGGGGAATCTTCGCCAGCGTCGAAGCCATCCAACTCAACGATAGCGGCAGGGGGGCGCTGAGCGTGACAGCCCGCGATTCGACGATCACGCCTCCGTCAACTTGCTCGAAACTTTCGCACGTGAACATGCGCCACAGGTAGCCGTGATTTTCTTCATCTGAAAGCTCGGATTCCTCGGCGGTTCCGGCGTTTTTGAGCTCAGCGAGCTTTGCGGCGCGGGCTCGAGACTGCCACTGCGTGTTGCTGACTTGCACGAAATCGACCGGCTGCTCGAGCTTGTAACCGATTGAAATAATGACCGTTTTCACGAACTTAATGGCGATGTTGAAGCGATTGGCCTCCCGAGAAAGCAGCTTTGATTCGGTGATCTCGGGCCCAAAGTTTTTTTGATAGGCATCGTAGTCCTGGATCAAAGCCAGTACCTTGTCGATCGACTGACCGGGAATGAACACGGCGCCGACAACGTCGCTGATCTCTCCGCCTTCGATCGAAACCGCTAGTTTGTCGCCGGAGGGTTCGGCAATGATCTCGCCGGCTCTTAGTTTGTTGATCCGCTCTGGGGAGTCGTTCGCCCACAGAATGTCCTTCGAGCTGACGCCCGCGTCCAGTTCGGCGGCGGCAGTCTCAAGATAGGCGTCGTAGGCGGCCAATGTCGCCGCATCTGGCTGGCGGCGTTTGCGGCGAAGCAGCAGAGCACTCCTAGAGCTGCCGAGAGAGCCACCGAGCCCGCGCGGAACTTAGGCGAACCATCCGCGCATGACGGCTTAGGGGCGAAATTTGATCTGGACACGTTCGATCCTCCGCTGCGATTCGCTGCGATTAGGGACTAGTATACCGGTTCCATAGTTCGCCGCATTTGTCCCACATTCGAGCCGCCGATGGCCGCGTCGGCCGAAATACGCTCCCGCCGCATTGGCTTATCTCAGCCTGGATCTCTGGCTTTCCAAAGGGATGAGCACCCTACGTTTCCGCTTGGCGGTCTCCGCACAAGCAAGACAGTAAGGCGTCGCCTGAGACCGGGACCACTCCTTGAATTGGCGAACCGGCATGCGCGCCGTCGTAGACGGCCTGCTGTTCACAGTAGGGTCTCCTAACGATATCCCTGAAAAGCGTCGATTTCCTCAGCGAGAGGCAACTCCGCCATGAAACCTGAATTATGCACAGATTCGGCGTAGCCATCGTCGATGGAGTTGTGGCGATAGCGGCACTCGTGTCAACTCAGTGATTTCGCAAGTCGTCTTTTCTGCTGTTTCCCTCCCCGTTTGAGCCGCCTCCTGATCCCGGCAGGGCAAAAGCGGGCTGGCAAGCGGCGTGTTCCCAGTACGTTGCGGCGAGTGCATGAAATTTTATGCATGGAGTGCCCCTCAGCTCAGCGCACCCTCCACCACCGGCGCCAAGCTCGATCCCGGCGGCCCCATCGCCCGCAGCCGTCGCATCAGCCGTTCAAACAGGCCCTTTTCCTGATAATGATCGCTGTAGCTGACACCCGTTCTGTCGGCGTGCCGCCAGATCTTGGCCGCCACGAACAGAAAACGCAGCCGCGCCGTCGCCAGGGTGGTGTGCCGCAGCGTCTCCACGCTGGCCTGGGCTTCGCGGTTGAACAGCAGCAGCCAGCAGTTGCGATTGTAGGCCAGCATGGCCAACTGAAAGTGATTGCGGTTCATGTCAAAGCGGCGCGAGGGATGGGCCGCCAGCCCGGCGTCGTTGTTGGCCTCCTTGATCAGGTTCTCGGCTCCGGCGCGCTGATTGTAAAACCACACCACCGCCGCGATCGGCTCGGCCAGATTGGTGACAAACACGCGGTAGGTGTAAGCGCTGGTGGCGAACAACTGGTATTGCTCGGCCGCGCCGGCCTTGGGCTCGTTTTCGTAACGCAGCGCCAGGAAACGGCAGGCCCGCGCCCAGCCTTGCGGTTGGTAGAGGAATTCGCATTCCGCGTCCGCGTCGGAGCGGGGGGAGGGTTTCCATTCTGCTTGCTGCAAGCGCTCGACCAGGCGCCGCGTTTTGCGCGCCACGATGACGAACTGACAAGCCGCCTTTTCATAGGCCTCCACCGCCTCCCAGCAATAAAAGCCGGAATCGGCCCGCGCCAGGATTTTCTTCACGCCGCCCGGCAAAGTCCGGAAAGCGCTCTCGAGGTGGGCGGCGATCTGTCGGCCCGTGGGCCGGTCGCCGTTGCGCAACCCGCCCATCAGGTATTCGCGCGTCTCGGCCAGGAAGGTCAGTATCGGCTGGTAGCTGCGCTTGCCCTTGTTCTTGGGGTTGTAGCTCTTGCGCCCGCCCATCTGGCGGCCGTAGAGGGTATGCACGGTGGTGTCGGTGTCCAGCGTCACCGTCTCCAACTTCACGTGGGCCGCGGCCCAGACTCGTTCCCGCAGCTGGCGCTGAATGGAAAGGATCTGCTTCGCCACGTTGAGGTGCAGCGAGGCCAGAAAGCGCCACAGCGTGGACTGCGGCGGCAGACGCGTCACTTGCAAGATGCCGGTCAGGATGGGGTCGCGAGCGATGAAGCGGAGTTGGTTGAGCCGCGCAAAGCCGACATAGAGGCCGAGCACGAGGGCCAGCACGAACTGGTAGGGGCTCATGGCTCGGGTGATCCGTTTGGTCGTGAGGGTTTCTTCCAGCAGCGCTTGGAAGCCGAGTTTTTCGAGCAGGGTGGCGACGGGCAGCAAGCCGCCGTAGGGAGTCAGATTCTTGCCACGGAAGTGATAGGGCGTGGCAGCCCCGATTTTATTGGGCCGCGAGGCCCTCGCGCCGGGGCCTTGTTTGACGGGCCTTCGGGAGCTATGCTGTTTTCGTTTGGTAACCATTTGGGTGACCTCCTTGGGGTTGACTGGCGAAGCTGAAATCTTTGCCAGCCTACCTTTTTACCCCATGTTTTCGGGGGTCCCCAAATGGTTTCTGGCGGCTCAGCCCTCACCAGGTGCACCGGCAGTGCATAATTCAGGTGTTATGACCTGTCCTCCTCGATGCGGCTCTGCGCATCTGTTTGAAGCGTAACCCGCGACTCTCGCGGTTGGACAGGTCACTCCATCTTCTCTACGGGTGTTCAAAACGCCTTTACAGGCAACTAGGGTCCTTACGGACGGATCTGGATTCCTGCCAACTGCCCGTTCTCGCCGTAATCGATCTGATAGACGCGCCCGCCATCGTCGAGACTCCTGCGGCCTGCCTCCAAGACCGCCGTCACGAGCGAGGTCCCCTTCACCGTGGCAAGCTTTCCTTCAAAAGAATCGACGGTCGCTTCTCCCGCCCGAATCGCAGCGGCGGCTTCGACGAAGTCTTCGATGCTGCGGTATCCATAGCCGCTCTGGCCGGCGAAAAACCCGTCGGCATCTGGCGGTGTATTTCATAAACAGCGGATTCGCCGAACTATACCCGGCCGCATCCGTCGCCAGCGTGTAGCCGCGGTGCGCCTGATCAACGTTCCCCTCGCCACGGTGACCCATGTAGAAGAATCGCTGTTGCGAGTGAACATCGCTTTTCGGGGCAATCCACGAGGACGTGTAAATGCCTGTAGCCTTGTTACCGCTCGCCAGATTCTCCCAGTCTACGGTCAGAGTGATCGTATCTTCGGTGGCGATATCCACTCCCTGAGCGAAGCCGGTCGCCGCCGAAGCGTGGACACTGAGGGGCCGGGCAAATTCGGAAACCGCCCATAGATTGAAGTCGATGTGGTGTGCGTTCAAGTAGTAGCTGATGTCGCTCGCTTTACCTGCCCAGGACCGAAAGGTATCGAGCTGTGATTTCGGCTGGCTCATGTAGGACGAAAAGAAACTAAAGTCTCCCAGCGATCGGATGCGGTCGCGCGCATCGGCATAAAGCGGGTCCCAGCGCTTGTGAACCTCCATGGCGACCAACACTCCTTTTTCCTCGGCAGCGCGTGAAAGCGCCAGATGTTCTTCGACCGTCTTGACGAGCGGTTTGGCGACCAGCACGTGGCAACCCTGATTGACCGCATCCATGGCGATGCTGAAGTGCGTGTCGTCGGGCGTGAAGATCGTTACGATGTCGCCGGGAGACATCTTCTCGAGGGCCTGACGATACGCCAGTGGATCACGCTCAATCGTGTCGGCGGGAAACGCCTCGAAACGCAATTCCATGTCGCGATAGCTATCCCCGATCGCCCGCTGCAAATGGTTGCGAATACCGGGAAATTTCGTCCCATTCGTGCCGGCCATTCGCAGCTCCGCGACGCAGCCGCGGCGGCGCAGGTCGAATAGAGTGAGCGCAATCACCCCGGCGCTCTTGTCCGATTCAGCCGCCGAGCCGTGGACATACCCGGTCGTATATTCACCGGTGCCGATCATGAGTGACGAAACGCGATTTCGCATAGGCTTACGCATCAGCTAATAATGGATCAGCGCTCTCTGCCCCTCCTCGGGCAAGGAGGCATGGCGCTTCCGCGGACGACGGTTCGGACGATCGACCGTCCCGCGCTACTAGTCCCTGAAGAAAGTCGTGCGGAAGTCGGTGGCGGTAAGCGATACCGACCCAGCGGCCACACCGGGCGCATTGAGTGGAGCCAGCTCACTCAGGCTGAGCAGTATAATCGAGCCGTCCTCGAAGACCCGCCCGTTGGGCATGTTCGCAAGCGCGTAGTCGGGCACCCGAAACGAGCCTGCCGTGGCGTCGACCGTGCAAGCAAAACTGGCGTCGGCCCGCTCGATATCGTTCGAGCTGGCTCCCAGGATAGCGATCGTCTGGCCGTCCGTTCCCCCTTGCCAGCGGACCTCGAAACCCGATCTGGACACGCGGGCGAGATCATCACGATTGGTCCACACAACAGGAGCCGGAACGTCAACGTCGAGACCGAACGCTCCCACGTCGGCGCCGCCGTCGGACTCGAGTCGAAACGTGCCGGCCTCGAGATAGAGGGGCGGCGTGTCGTCGCCCGGCAAGCCGCCGCCAAGCAGGGCGCCGTCTTCCTAGCTGATGACTCGCTGCTCGCCGTCCGAAGATCGCGTTACCGTGATCTCCGTGCCGGCATCGACGTTCGTCTCGAGATCGGTGACCGCACCCGACACCTCGCCATCTTGGCTGAGGCCGGCGCTCGATACGCATGTCCCCACCGGCGGCAGGTTCGTGAAAATGCTAAACATCCACCGCCTGAAAGGCGGTGGGTTACGTTTCGACTGAAAGTCGGGGTTGCGGCTCAAGCCGCCTGAAGCTGTCCGGCTCACAGCCGGCTCAAGGCTTGGTGGGCGCTGTAATCTTGAATCCTTCCCCGTCCTCATCCCATTTCTGGCTCTCAATGTATCTCTTGATCGTTTCTTCATCTACCGCGCCCACCGTCGCACAAAAGTAGCCGCGTGCCCACAGATGTTGGCCCCAATACCGTTTCCGCAACTCTCCAAACTCGTCCTGTAATCGCCGCGACGACCGCCCCTTCAGGTACTGCACCAGCTTCGACGGTGCTAGTTGCGGCGGAGCCGTCACCAACATGTGCACATGATCCGGCGACACCGCGCCCCGGATCACCGCCACTCCCCTCGCTTCACAGCTCTGCCGGATCAGATCCCGCACCCGCTCTGCCACCCTGCCCCGTAACACCTTGTAGCGGTACTTCGTGATCCATATGAGGTGATATTTGATGTCGTAGACCGAATGCGCTCCTCGCCGATATTCTTCCATCCCCCCATTCTCATCCAGAACTGCTTGAAGCTGACCGCCTGAAAGGCGGTGGGTTTAGACCTGGTGATTGAACTAAATCCTCCCGGGCGCGGCGGATTTACAACGAATGCAGCTGTGCCCTGCTCGACGGCAAAGTCCGCGAACGGGTCCTCTAACCCGTCGCGGGTGCTGCCGGCCAAACGCAGGAAAATGACCGCGCCAAAAACACCATCAACCCTATCGGGCAGGACCAAGGGGTTCGCGACACTCGGGCAGGGGCTGCCGTCGGGGGCGATTGCCATAGTCGTGCCGTTGGAAGGACGCCCGTTGGCTCGGACGTTGATCGACGTGTCACAGCCCAGCTCTACATCGGCCGGAACCGCGAAAACCGCCTGGTCGAGGCCGGCGAACTCGGCGCTGCGTCCCGCGTAGAAGATATTGGTCACGCGACGGCTTCCGACGAAGATTTCCAGGTTGACGCGGTCACGCACGTCGACGACTGCTCCGATGTCGATCGGGCGCATATTGTCGCCGCCGGTGACGGCTCCGAGCCCGGTGATCCAGAGTGTGACGAACTGACTCGGCGAAGCCGGCCTTGCTTTCGAGTTGGGCGGCTGCTCTGTCTGGGAAACGAAGTTTGAGATGCTGGCGGGGCCGCCGCCCGTGCCGGTCGAAGTAAAGATGCCGACGGCCGTGTCGACGACTTGAGCCGGGGCAACGTTGCTGGTCTGACCCTCGAAGATGACCTCGACTGCCACGAACCCCAGCGGCGCGTCCGACGGCATGATGGCGTTGATCTGGCCGGCGGAAACGAACAACGGAATCGCTTCCACTTCGCCATCCAGTGTGAAAACGCGAATGCGCACGCTGCCCAACTCGGTTCCGAGCGGAAACGAGGTCACCGCGACGCCCACGGCTGGGCCGATCCCGCTTCCGAAAATTGTAAAGATCGACCCGCGTGCGATGGCTCCGGCCGCCAGCATTCGGCTCACGAAACTGGCGGAATTCACAATGCCGTTCAGCGGAATCTCAGGGCCGCCGGCCTGCTCGACCCGGGGTGGTTCTGAGGCGGCGGCGGATTCGGTGGCCGGCGTGCTGGCGAGGGGCGTCGGCCTGTCTCGGTATTCGGTATAGCCCCAGCATTTGGGGTCCCGCCCATCGATCGCCATGCAATCGCAGGCAAGCTGGTCCTTGGTGGTGAATTGCCCGTCGGTGTCCCGTGTCACCGAATTGCAATTCCTGAGCGCGCTGTCGGGGTTCCGGGAGTCCGTACCGGAGATGAAATCGAGGACGCCGTCGCAGCTCGAGAAAAAAAGCAGGGAACCAAGTCCCAGTAGCAAGCCGGGGAGTTTCATAGACAAAGATTAACACGGTGAGAGCGGCGACCAGGCACACGGTCGTTGAGTCGACACTACCCGCGGGGGAAGGTTTGCGGCCCACCGTGCTACAGCGGAATCGGGCGCTCTAGATTGATCCAGTCCTCGGCTTCAGTCGCTGCCCAGATTAGGATCAGATCATCAATCAGGGCGGCCCGCTGCATGCTGAATCGCTTACTGTTGTAGTGATGGCGAACGAGGCCTTCTATCAATTCGGAGCACCAAGGCCGAACTGCCCGGCGAGCTGATAGAAGCGGTCTTGTGGTGCAACGCCGGATGCCGATTCGCAATACAGATTGAAGTGGCCCAAACGACCGTAATCTCAATTCCCTCACTCTCCCGGGTCTGGCCGGCCGTCGTGCTTGTCTGCACTGGGCTATCCTGTTCAAGCCCCCCGGCGGAAACACCAACCGACACCCACCCGGCCGCCCTCGACGACTCAGTTTGGGAAGTCATCGCCTGGCATCAGCTTGACGATCTGCCCAAAGAGATCGCCCGCCTGGGAACCGTTTTCTGGGATCCCCGCGACACGGTCAGCCTGCGGAAGCTTATCCGTGAAACACCCCTCGTCAAGGGTAAGACCGTACTCGAAATCGGCACGGGCACGGGCCTTCTTTCGCTTTACGCCTTGCAGTTCGGCGCGGCGAAAGTGGTTGCTACCGATGTCAATCCCGCCGCGGTGGCCAATGCCCGTCACAACGCCCGGCTGCTGGACGTTGCAGGAAATTTCGAAGCTCGCCTGGTCTCGCTCAAGACCCGCGCCGCGTTTTCAGTTATCGGGGACGAAGAAACATTTGACGTAATCCTCTCGAATCCCCCTTGGGTCAATCGCCGGCCCTCGAGGATCGAAGAGTTCGCTCTTTACGACGAGGGTTTTCAACTGATGCGAACCCTGCTGGAAGGCCTCCGCAAGCACTTGAATCCGGGAGGCAGAGTATTGCTAGCCTATGGCAGCGTCGACGGCATCCGAACCTTGATGCGTATGGCCGGGGAAATGAACATGACGACCAAGATGATCGGCGACGACCGCAACCTCGACGAGCTAGAGGAGGAGTTTCTCCCCGGCATGCTGATCGAGGTCGAAGTCTCCCCTTCCGAGCTTTAACCCGAGTACCGATGACAACCGCCACCCGCTACTGGCTGTTTCAGATACCCGGCTTTGTCATCACGATCGCCGTGCTTTTCGGATTGAGACGGTGGATAGATTATCCAATTTGGACGGGGGTACTCGTGATGGCCCTGCTGGTCGTGAAGGACGCGATCCTGTATCCGTTCCTGAAGCTGGGTTACGAAAGGGACGCAAAAACCGGGATCGCCCGCCTGGTGGGCTCGCAAGGAATCGTCAAGCAAAGGCTCGAGCCAGACGGATTCATTCAAATCGCCGGAGAACTTTGGACGGCCCGTGCCGGGCGCGGCGTTCAGGCAATTCCAACTGGGACACAAGTATACATCGAATCCGCCGACGGCATGACGCTGATCGTCTCGGAAGCGAAAACGAGCCGACGCAGGTGAGGCGTGACGTGGCCCGCCCGTGGCGCAAGCTCTCAGCTTGCCGCGCCGGCACTCGTGCCGGCGCTTGCGGTGCGTAACAAATACGCAAGCAGATCACAGACACCAAATCCGCGAGGCCTCGTGGGTAAGAAATCAAAAACTACGCCGTGTTCCTCCTCCCAGCAGCGCCGAACACTGTTCAAAGCAAAGAGTCTCGACGCGGCAAGCTGAGAGCTTGCGCCACGGCGCGCCCAATCTCGATGGTTGACATCCGCGGATACGCGCCTCGAGAATTGACATCACTATGCCGCGCAGCGAGTGTTATAGTGGGCGCAAATGTCTTTCCATAATAAGAACGCCGCGACCGTCTCACGCCCCACCAAGACGTGCGGTCTTCGCACGGCATTAGTCAGTCTCGTGCTGATTTCACTCCTGGCCCATTGCGGCGAGGCGCCCCCCGAACCAACACCCGAGCCGGAAGCCGCCCCGGCAATCAACGAGATCGCAGCCGAACTAGTCGCATCGGATCCAAGCTGGGGCAATACCGAAGGCCCCGCGGTCGACTCCAAAGGCAATCTCTACTTCACCTCCCGCGGAACGTACAAGGGAATCGTTACTTGGAATGCCGCCGACGGGCCGCAACAGTACGCCGGCGTGGCCACCATGGCGGGACCCGGCGGCCTGTGGATCGACGATAGTGACCACATTTTCCTGACGGCAACCCTGGAGCGCAAGATCCTCAAAGTGGCTCCCGACAAGACAGTGTCTGTCGTGGCGGAAAACTTTGAGGTGCTCAGTCCCGAGATCAGCACCGGCCCCAATGATCTCGTCGTCTCCAAAGGTGGCACCGTGTATTTCACTGTCCCGAACGGCTACTACGGCGAATCTCCCAACGGTACTATTTATCGCACCGCACCTGACGGCACGACCTCGGTATTCAGCGATGAAATCACGGGACCCAATGGCATCATTCTTAGCGCGGACGACAAAACCCTCTATGTAGCCCACAACGTCGCCAAAACGGTCACAAAGATCGAGCGCTGGCCACTAAACGAGAACGGCTCGGCTGGAACCATCGCCACCGTCGCCACCGTCAACGACTGTGTCGGAGACGGCATGGCCGTCGACCAGCAGGACGGGATTTGGGTCACCTGCTACGGATTCGGGACCGCCCACCGCGTGACCCCCAACGGTGAGTTCACGGACAAGATCACCACCGAGCAGAAGGCCCTCACAAACGCCGTCTTCGGCCGGGGAGCCGACAACACGACTCTCTATCTCTCCAGCTCCGATATGGAGCGCGTCACTGGATACATCTACCGTGCCACGGTGACCGTGCCGGGGTTGAGATAGCCCCGCGCGGCTTCATACTACACTAAGTGGTTCACCGAGACGTTCCTTCCCGTGGCCGCCACAACTTCTATCTCTGACCTGGCTCTCTTCGACAAGCCTCAGCAGGAGGACCTCGATAAGTGCGTCCATTGCGGCTTGTGCCTGAATGCCTGCCCGACCTACCGGGAGCTCGGTCTCGAGATGGATTCGCCGCGCGGCCGAATCTATCAAATGGTTCAGGTGGCCGAGGGCACGATCGAAATCGATGACGACTATATCGAGCACATCGATCTGTGCCTCGCCTGTCGCGCTTGCGAGACCGCATGCCCCTCCGGCGTCAAATACGGACGCCTTGTCGAGGCGGCGCGGGCACAAATCACCGCGCACCAGGAACTGCGCTGGCACAAACGCCTGGCGCGCTCGTTCATTTTCGGGCGACTGCTCACCACCTCTTGGATGCTGAAGGTCGCGGGCTATCTCACGTTCTTCTACCAACGCACCGGCGTGCAGTGGCTTGTGCGCAAAAGCGGGATTTTGAAGCTCTTCGGATCACTCGCCGATGTCGAGCGCCTGACACCAGCGGCCGAGGTGCCCTTCTTCTTCAATCAGATCGGCAAGGTCTTCCCGGCTCACGGGGAAAGAAAGCACCGTGTGGCCTTGATGGCCGGATGCATCGCGAACATCTCTTTCGCGCGTCTGAACGAGGCGACGATCCGAGTGCTGCAGCACAACGGATGTGAAGTCACTGTCGCCGCCGGGCAAGGCTGTTGCGGAGCCTTGCAGGTGCATGCGGGGCTGCGCGACCTGGGACGCCGCCAGGCGGTGCAAAACATCGAAGCGCTCGAAAATGAAGATTACGAAGCCTACATTACCAACGCGGCCGGGTGCGGCTCTGTCCTGAAGGAATATCCAGAACTGTTTGAGCACGATCCAGGCTGGCATGAGCGCGCCGAGCGCTTTTCCGCGAAGATCAAAGACGTCAGCGAATACCTCGCCAGCATCGAATTCAATCGCAACCTGGGACCGCTGCCGATTGCGGTGACCTACCAAGACTCCTGCCATTTATTGCACGGCCAGAAAGTGAAAAACCAGCCGCGCGAAATGCTCGCCGCCATTCCGGAACTCAAGTTCACCGAACTACCCCTGAGCGAAATTTGCTGTGGCAGCGCCGGTATCTACAACGTCCAGCACACCGAAATCTCGATGAGCCTGCTGGAGAACAAAATGCAGATGGCGGGCCTAACCAAAGCGGATACGATCGCCACGGCAAACCCGGGCTGCCTGCTCCAACTCCGCGCCGGAGCCGAGATCTTCGGCGGCGGCCAACGCGTCGTACACGTTGTCGAGTTGCTAGACGAGGCCTACCAGAATGCGGCCGAGGGCGCTAGCCGAGGCTAGCTGGGTTCTTTTTTCGTGACGCCCCGCACCCGAATCCGCCGCTCAGAACCGCGCAGGCGATCCACTATCTCTCTAAATTTCCCGCTAGCCAACATCGAGTCACGGATTTGTGAGAGTATTAATCCTTTGTTATCAACAAAGATGCCCGCTTGGGACTTGACATTTGCGAATGTGCCGTTATGCTGAGAGCGGTGAGATGATCGACCGGCATGCGATCATTCACGGCGCCGTTCACAGACGCGCAGTTCGCGAGAGGCCAATTCATGAAAGGACGAAAAGGTGAGTTGGGGCCGAAGGGCAAAAACGTTAAATCATGAAAATATCTGCAAAATCCTGCAATTGAGACTACCGGTTCACTGAAATAAAAGAACTTACGAGTTTTCCGAAGCCTCCACCAAAGGCGCGCAGGGTCGACAGTTAACGTATATTGTAGTCGCGAAAGACACGAAACTCGCTGAGAAAGAGGGCCTTTTTGTCAGGCAGCAACTCGCTACGGCAAGAGTAGGGGCGTAGCGCGCTACGCCTTCGAGTGGCCTTGTTTCTCGTTGCCGCCCCGGTGATCCTGGGAAACCGAGGGGGGAAACCGACAGGGACAGGCACCCGAGCTACCTTCGTCCGTGCCCCCCTTCGTCCCCGGAGAGGTAGTTCCGGTCTCGGGCGAAGGAAAAGGCGTTTGGACCGGCCTGCCGGGAGCGAAGGCAGTCGGGCGCCTGGCGCGAGAAACTGGACCTTAGCCTTTCGAGGAACCGCCTTTCCCTGCGATACTGATCGTGTTCGAGCGGCCTATCGGGACCGCGCGACGACTAGGAGCGCCGAGCTGACATGACAACCATCGCCTTGGCTGTCGTACTGCTGACCGCAGCGTGTGCTCAGACGACGGCCGCCGAATCCAATAGCCCTGCACTGCTCTATAAGACCCACTGCTCGGCGTGCCACGGCGTGAACATGGAAGGCGCGCAGCACACGCCCTTAAAGAAGGACCGCTGGAAATACACCAGCGATCGAAGCGCCATCTTCCAGGTCGTCATGTACGGAATCCCCGGGACGGACATGGCTCCGTTTTCGCGAGTACTCTCCGAACAACAGGCGGAGTCGCTGGCCGACTACATACTGGAGAATCAAGACCAGCAGCCGGACGCGGGGAAGGCCGTACCCGGTTCGATCCGAACCGCGGACTACGTCGTCAAAACCGAAACGCTCGTCGACGACGGATTTAGGTCAGCCCCCTGGGGGATCGAATTCGTCGATGCGCGCCGCGCGCTGATCACCGAGCGCCGGGGAGGCCTCAGGTGGATGATCGGCGGCAAGCTCGATCCTACCCCGATCGACGGTGTTCCGGCGACGACCCAGTACAACGACTCCGGCATGTGCGACATCGTTCTGGACCCCGGCTACCAGGACAACGGCTGGATCTATCTCGGCTACGTTCACGCCCTCGGCGATCCTTCCGTCGAAGAAACGCCCGCCATGACTCGCGTCATCCGCGGCCGGGTCGAGGGCCATCAATGGGTCGATCAGGAAACGATCTTTCGCGTACCCGACGAGCTGCACTTTTCGAACGGTACGCGCTGGGGATCCAGGCTGCTGTTCGACAAAGACGGCCATCTCTACTTCACCATCGGCTACATCGGCCGGAACGATGAAGTCCAGCAGCTGAGCAAACCCGGCGGCAAGGTCTATCGCATCTTCCCGGATGGCTCGATTCCGGCCGACAACCCGTTCGTCGGCAAAGACGGCGCGATCGAGGAGATCTTCACCATCGGCAACCGCAACGTGCAGGGGATCGGCCAGCACCCCCAGACCGGCGTCGTCTGGGGAACCGAACATGGCCCCATGGGCGGCGACGAGCTGAATATCCTCAAGCCTGGCGCCAACTACGGCTGGCCGGTCATCACCTACGGGATCAACTACGACGGCACAATCGTCTCAGACCTCACGCATAAGGAAGGAATGGAGCAACCGATCAAGTACTGGACGCCTTCGCCCGGCATCAGTCCGCTCGAGTTCTACACCGGGGAGATGTTCCCGAAATGGAAGAACCACGCCTTCGTCGGCGCCATGCGGTTCGAGCAGATCAAGCGCCTGGAGCTTGGCAGCGATCACGTAACGAACGAGGAAGTCTTTCTCAGAGGCTACGGCCGAGTCCGTGACATCAAGACTGGCCCCGAAGGCGCCATCTACGTCCTCCTCAACAACCCCCACAAAGTCGTGCGCCTCAGCCGCTAGGAGGCGGCCAGCACTTAGTCGATTTCGCGTGAGTGACCTTTGTGGGTCGGAATGCTCCTGCTCCGCATGGCAGCGGCGTAGACGAATTTCACGGTGCGAGCGCAGCCGCCGAACTACTAATATGGGGTAGAAAGAATGGGGATTCTAACGGCGTTGTTGCGGTGCAAACCGCTCTATGTTCCGGTCTTGCTGGTCTCAGCGGCCTCACTCGCGGTGTCGCAGCCGGTCATCAGGACCATTGGCGGCGAAACCCTCGTTCAGCCCGAGGTCGCTCCCCTTTCTGCTAGTCCCATCGGACAACAATCGATCACGGTCGTTTCAGCAGCCACTTTTAGGCCCGGAAGCGTGGCTGCGGAAATGATTGTGAGCGGATTCTCCAACGCGCTGCCGCTCGGCCTTTCGCCGGTCGAGGAACTGCCGCTGCCAACGATGTTTCGGGGCGCTAAGATTGTGGTCACCGATAGCGCCGGGTCGGCACGAGACGCTTTACTTTTCGGGATCTTCAACGGACCTTCGTTTACTGGCCAGGTCAACTTTCTGATTCCGGCAATGACGGCTCTGGGGGAGGCCACAATACGCCTCGAAGTCGACAGCGAAGCGGTCGCATCGGGGACGGTGGAAATTGCCGTCGTCGCCCCCGGCTTCTTTACAGCGACTTCCAGCGGGATCGGAGCTGCAGCCGCGCAATTCGTGAAGGTCTTCGCCTCCGGGGAACGGCAACAGGATCTAACATTTGACCCAGCGAGGCGGCGGGCGATCGCGCTCGACCTGGGTGACGCAGGAGATCAGCTCTTCCTTTCGCTTTTCGGCACAGGCATGCGTGAAACCGCTTCAGCGGGCTCTATTGACGTCGTCGCGGAGGTCCACGGAGTGCCCACCGACGTTCTGGCGGTTGCGGAGTCGCCGGAATTCGCCGGACTTGATCAGGTTGCGATCGGGCCGCTCAACCGCGATCTGCTATCGGGCAAGGGCGAGGTTGATATCGAGCTGTGGTTCAACGGGGTATCGTCGGGATTGGTCACGGCGGCGTTTGGGGGCGAGGTAATCACGCCCTCGCCCGAAATCACAGATGTAAGACCGGCGGGTCTGATTGTAGGGCAGACTTTCTCCCTCACGCTGACGGGAAGCGGCCTAATGCCGATAAATCGCGTTGAATTGCTCCCCGACAGCGACTTCACGATCACAAATATCGCGGGCGCGGGGACGGTGGCGACGTTTGACGCCATGGCCGGAGTTGACGCAGCGACCGGCACTCGCACTCTTGCGGTAGTGACGCCCGCCGGGCGCTCGAATCGCTACGACGTAGAGGTTTTTGAAGCGGCGGGCGGGGGGAGCGTCCCGGTGATATCGAATCTCATCATCGTAGTTTGGGGTCAGATGAGTGAATTCTATTCCATGAGCGCTCTGTTTGAGTGGCAAGACCCCGACGGCGACCTCACTTGGCATGGGAACATCGAAACCAGCGCGAGGGTCGAAGTGCGTCTCACCTCAACCGACGCAGAGTGCGTGTTTCTCATGGGCGGACCGAACATTCTGAACTTCCCTGGGGTTACGATGTCACAACGTTCCGTAGCGCCGGCGGGTATGTCTGGGCAGGCTCCGATCCAAGCCGGTTTGGCTATGGCAAGCGTCACGCTTGTTGATGCGGCTCAGAACCGCAGCGAAACGCTGACAGTCATAACCGCACAACAGCCCGTTCCGGGCGCCTGTGACCCGAACAACCCAATCGTTCTAACATCTGCTGCCGTTGACTTTCCGAACCCTTAGCAGTTCCCGGAAGTCGGGCGGAGACAAGTGGTGAAAACGATCGTTTCTAACCGTGACCGGGCCAAGAACGTGAGGTTCGCTCGATTCGCATGGCGGGCCAGGGATTTGGTTGAGGTGGCCCTGCTGTAAATTGAAGTAGGGCCTGATTCGGCACTGCTGCTGCCAATCTTCTTGGCCGCGCAATAGAAGTGATCGCCTAGAGTCCGCAACCGTGGTTGCTGCGAGGCCCGAGCAGAGTGAGCTGCCGGTCGCTATTCTCGTGCTAATCTTGACGTATCAGCCGGGCCGAGCCTGCCCCAGGCAGCGACAAATGCGGCGACAAATAATGTTCTCCAGAACAAAGCTGCTAGCCCCCGCCCTGATCGCACTCATTTGGGGCTGGCAACCGCTGCAAAGTCAAGACGCGGATTTCTTCGAAAAAGAAGTCAGGCCGATCCTGGCAAGCCGCTGCTACCCCTGTCACGGACCAGCCGCCGCCGAACCTCAAGCCGGTCTCCGCCTCGATTCGCTGGCCGGAATGCTTGAAGGCGGCCGCTCCGGCCCGGCCGTCGTGCCGGGTGAGCCCACCCGCAGCCTTTTCATCCATGCCATCAATCACGACACGCTCGTGCAGATGCCGCCGAAGAGCAAGCTGCCGTTCGATGAGATCCGGAAACTAACTCGCTGAGTGGAGATAGGCGCGCCTTGGCCCAATGCGGGTAATCCAGTTAGGGCCGCGAAGGCGCCCGCTCGCGCTAAGGAAACTAGCCAAGCCGAATTCACAAAAGAAGAACTTTCTCATTGGGCTTTTCAACCTGTTGGCAACCCGCCCACTCCCGGCGTGGAAGACATCTCCTGGCCCCAGTCAGCGGTCGATCACTTCGTCCTGGCGCAGTTGGAAGAGAAAGGTATGACGCCGGCGCGTCCCGCCGATAAGCGAACCCTCATTCGGCGGGCTACGATTGACCTCCATGGGCTGCCGCCGACACCTGAAGAAGTGACGTCCTTCCTAGCGGACAACTCGTCGCGAGCCTTCGCGAAGGTCGTCGATCGTCTTCTCGATTCCCCGCGCTACGGTGAGCGCTGGGGACGCCACTGGCTCGACGTCGCCCGCTACGCCGACAGCAATGGCATGGACGACAACGTTGTCCACGCCGACGCCTGGCGTTACCGCGACTACGTGATCCGGGCGTTCAATGTGGACAAGCCCTACGACCAGTTCGTGAGGGAACAACTAGCCGGCGACTTGATCACGAACTGGGGCGACCCCAATCGCGCCGAGGGACTGATCGCGACCGGATTTCTGATGCTCGGTCCCAAAATGCTGGGCGAGGACGATCCGGTCAAGCAGAAGCTCGATTTCGCCGACGAGCAGCTTGCCACCACGGCCCGGGCCTTCATGGCGCTCACCCTCGATTGCGCGCGTTGCCACGATCATAAGTTCGACCCCATTCCGACTGAAGACTACTACTCGATGCTCGGCATCTTCACGAGCACGAAAACGGTGCTCACCTACCGCGTCACCTCGAAGTTCAACGCCGTCGCACTGCTTGGTCCCGAAGACGAGTGGCGGCTGTCGGAAATTGAGGACACCTACGATTACCACGATGACCTTGCCACCAATCTAAACATGGCGACCACGCCCAAAGAAGTTCGTGACGGACACACTCAGGCCATCAAGGAAGCGATCGAATCCTATGACACGATCCCCAAAGCGATGGCTGTCGGCGAAGAGGAGATCGAGGATCTGCACGTCCTGATCAGCGGCAGCCATTTGACGCCGGGGAAGATTGCCCCGCGCCGTTTCCCGCGTGTTCTGGCCGGCGAGGAGCGAAGGCCGATCGGCCCCGATCGCAGCGGCCGCAAAGAACTCGCCGAGTGGCTCACCGAGCCCGAACATCCGCTGACCGCGCGGGTGATGGTCAACCGCATTTGGAAGGGACATTTCGGTGAGGGCATCGTTGGTTCACCGGATAATTTCGGCCGCTTGGGGGATCGGCCTGACAACCCGGCGCTGCTGGACTGGCTCGCCACTCGATTTGTCGAAGGCGGCTGGTCGGTCAAAGCGATGCACCGGCTGATCATGCTGTCGAGCACTTACCAGATGAGCACAACGCCGGCGCATGGTAAGACGGAAGCCGATCCGGAGAACCGTCTGCTTTCCTATAGAGACCGCCGCCGCATGGGAGCCGAGGTCATACGCGACTCGATTTTGGCTGTTGCGGGAGAGATCAACACAAGCATGTCCGGGCCGAGTGTCCCTCACCCCAGCTTCACCAATTTGAACGGCGAAGCCCGCTCGCGCGACCCCAAGCTTTACGAGTCCAATCGCCGCAGCGTGTATCTGCCGGTGCTGCGAAGCGCTCTCTACGACGTTTTCAACACGTTCGATTTCGCCAACCCTTCGACATTGAACGGCAAGCGATCGTCGACCACGGTTGCGCCCCAAGCCTTGTTCATGATGAATAGCGAACTAGTCGAAAACCCGACCCGGAAATTCGCCGGCCGGCTAAGACGTGAAGCCGCGTCTGAGCAAGACCGCATCATGCTGGCTCACGAGCTGGCTTACTCGCGCCCGGCCACCCCGGACGAGGTTGGCGCTTGGCTGGCGTTCATCGAGCGCCACAAGCGGGAGATTCCAGACGATGCGGAGGGGGCTACCAAGGCGGCGGTCGACACGGAGGAAGTCGCGGCCGATCCCTGGCAGGCTTTGTGTCGCGTCGTGTTTTCCTCAAACGAATTTGTCTACGTTGAGTGAAGCCAGAAGGGTTAAATGAAAGCGCCACGAAACAATAACTCCACAGCGGTAGAATAAAGTCAGCAAAGATGCGGAACCCACCCAACTGCCCTGCCCTTTCGCGCCGCGAGATGCTGCGCCAAATGGGTGCCGGATTCGGCTCTTTAGCTCTCTCCGCGCTCTTGGCTGAAAAATCCCTGGCCGCCGGAGCGAACCCCCTTGCTTTGCGGCCGACGCATTTCGCCCCGCGCGCCAAGCGGGTCATCATGCTCTTTATGTTCGGGGGACCTTCGCATATCGACACGTTCGATCCTAAGCCGGTCCTAAAACGCGACACCGGGAAACCGCTGCCTTTCGCCGGACCCAGAGTCATCTCCTTCCCTCGCCGTGGCGGCAATCTGATTGGCTCGCCTTTTGAGTTCAAGCAGCACGGCGAGAGCGGAGCCTGGGTCAGTGAAATTTTTCCTCACATTGCGGGCATCGTCGACGATCTGACGATCATCCGCTCGATGCACTGCTCGAATCCGCGCCACGGTGGAGCGGTGCTGGAATGGCACACTGGCAGCGATACTTTTATCCGTCCCGCCATGGGCTCGTGGTTAACGTACGGACTGGGTTCGGAAAACCAGAACCTGCCCGGCTACATCACGATGTGCCAGGCCCTGGCCGAAGGGGGCTCGAATAACTACGGGTCGGCTTTCCTGCCCGCCGCCCACCAAGGCACGCCGCTAGGCCACGGCGACGTCAAAGCCAAGGACGCAACTTTCCCCTTCATCGGCAACGGAGCGGCTCGAGCGAAGCAGCAACGGCTGGAGCTAGATATGCTCCGCGAAGTCTCGACGCGGCACCTTGAAAAAATCGGCCACGACGACGAACTCGAAGCCCGCATATCAACCTTCGAGCTGGCCTTCCGCATGCAAACCGAGGCGCCCGAGGTTCAGGACATCCGTTCGGAAACCGAAGCCACGCGCCGCCTCTACGGACTCGACGACCCTATCACCGAAGACTTCGGGCGGCAGTGTCTGATGGCCCGCCGCTTCAGCGAGCGCGGCGTGCGATTCGTGCAATGCAACAGCAATGGCTGGGATCACCACAGCAAGCTGAAGGAAAACATCACGAAAAAGGCAGGTCAGGTCGACAAGCCCATCGCCGGGTTGATTAACGATCTGAAAAGCTGCGGTCTGCTCGATGAGACCCTGGTGATCTGGGGCGGCGAGTTCGGCCGAACGCCAACCGCTGAGAACGCTGAGGGCCGCGATCACAACCCTCACGGCTTCACGATGTGGCTAGCCGGGGGCGGCATGAAACCCGTCCTCATCTACGGCCGCACCGACGACTATGGCTACTACAGCGTCGAGAACAAGGTCCACTTCCACGACCTGCACGCCACGATCCTGCATCTTCTCGGGCTCGACCACAAGAAACTTACGTATCCTTATGCAGGCCGCGACTTCCGCCTCACCGACGTACACGGGGAAGTCGTTCACGCACTACTGGCCTGATCTAGTTTTCTCTTGCTTATACGGTTGTTTCAGCAAGCCCCAAGATGTAGGGTAGGGCGTGGCCCGGCCGCCGTTTGCGAAGAGTCTGCGTCAGTTTCAGGTGGAGTTCGCGACCGGGGAGGCTTGCCAGAAGTACCTGGCTGCTTGTCGTTGGCCCGACGGGTTCCTTTGTCCTCAGTGTGGGCATCGGCAGGCCTACATTCTCGAGCAGAAACTACGGTGGCAGTGCGCGGCGTGTCGACACCCGGTCTCGTTGACGTCAGGAACGGTGCTCCACAATACGAAGACCCCGCTGACGGTTTGGTTTTGGGCTGCGTACCTGATGACAACTGATAAACGAGGTGTGTCGGCGCTGCTACTGCAGCGTCAGCTCGGCCTGTCGCGCTACGAAACCGCCTGGATGATGTTGCACAAACTGCGACGGGCCATGGTGAACGCAGCTCGCGAGCCCTTGCACGGAGAAGTAGAGGTCGATGACACCTGGATTGGCGGCCCGCAAGCAGGTTTGCGAGGCAGCTGGCAACTGAAGGGGCGCCGTGCGGCCCTTGTGATGGTCGCTGTTGAGAAACGCGGGAAGCGCTCCGGGCGCGTTCGCATGTCCGTTATTCCAGACTTCAAGAAGGTGACGATCGACAGGTTTCTTGCCCAGAACGTTGTTCCCGGCTCGACCATCTACACAGACGGTCTGAAGACCTTTACCGCCCTCGAAGAGGCCGGCTACAAACACGTCTCTCGTCCGCAACCTCACCGGACTGACTTGCGGAAAGGCGCCAAGTCGGTGGTGCCGCTGGCGGATCGTGCCATTGGCAACCTGCAGCAATGGCTGACCGGAACGTACCACGGCGTGAGCCGCGCTCAGCTTCCGGTTTACCTCGATGAGTTCGTGTTTCGACACAACCGCCGCAAGACCCCAATGGCAGCCTTCCAAACCCTCCTCGGTCTCGGAACTCAACACGCTCCTACGCCTTACGCCCACATCCGCCGCGCGCGTGACCTGCACAAGACGCGATGACCTCCACCCCAACATCTTGGGGCTTGCTGAAACAACCGTATAAGCAGGAGTTTTCTAGGGGAGCAATCGCAGCGCCGCCTAAGCGCTTTTCGCGTCCGGGTGCTTCCAGGGCTTGCGATACTGGCGCGCTAGGAACCGGCGGTTGACTTCCTTGTCGTTCTTGACCTCGCTCCGGACCGGGTCCCACTCCAGTGTCCGGCCCACCTCCATCGCGATATTGGCCAAGATGCACGATGCCGTTGAGATGTGACCTTGCTCGATGTCGGCCACCGGTCGGGAGCGCTCGTCCACCGCCTTGAGCCAGTCCTTCATGTGATAGCGAACCGCAGGCGCGACGTGCTTCTCGATGTCTTTTTCGGTCTTGTCTTCCGGGAACTACTCAAGCTCGTAGACCACGTCCGCGTGCAGCGGCTTGGCCTTCTTGTCGACCGGCAGGAAGTCATAGCGATTCACGCTGGCCTTGAGCGTGCCTTTCGAGCCGTAGATAAACGCCGCCCAGGGATAGTCCGGATCAGGGGGCGTGCCCCAGGAGCGGTGCGTCCAAACGACCGGGAACTTCTCATACTCGAAAGTCACGGTCTGCGTGTCGGTGATGTTCGCCTTACTCTCCTTCTGAACCAGAATGCCGCCGGAGGAGGAGACTTTTAGAGGCCAGCCCAGGTCGAGCATCCAGCGAACCATGTCGAGCATATGTACGCACATATCGCCTACGATGCCGTTGCCGTATTCCATGAACGCCCGCCAGGAGCGCGGATGGCGCATTTCGTTATATGGAAGCATCGGCGCCGGCCCCGTCCACATGTCGTAGTCGAGGTAGCCGGGAGCGCTGGTGTCGGGAGGATTGCGGTTGGCCCGCATGTGGTAGTAGCAGCAGATTTCTACGTGACCGATATCGCTCAGCAGGCCTTCCTCGACGATTCGCTCCTTGGCCTCGATCAGATGCGGCGTCGAGCGCCGTTGCGTTCCGATTTGCACGACGCGGTCGTACTTGCGGGCGGCGGCGAGCATCGCCTGGCCTTCGCGAATATCCACGCTGATCGGCTTCTGGCAGTAGATGTCGATTCCTGCCCGGCAGGCGTCGATCATCTGCAGCGCGTGCCAGTGGTCAGGAGTGTTGATCAGGACCAGGTCCATCTCCTCCTGCGCAAGCATCTCTTTGTAGTCGCCGTATTTGCGGGGCTCACGGCCTGACTTCTGGCGGGTGGCTGTCATCTTCGCGGCGTGGTCAAGCATGTTGCGGTCCACATCGCACATCGCGACGACTTCGACCGGCTCGACCTGGATCAGGCGAAACAGATCGACCTTGCCATACCAGCCCAATGATTCCGACCTTGCGTGGCGTGGCGGCGGCACGCGCTCCCGGCAAGAAAGCGAGGCCGGCGGCAGCAGCTCCCAGGAAGCGACGGCGATTGATGAGGCGATTGTTTAGGCAATTGATCAGGCGACTCATAACGGGCATTCCCCTCTACGGCGACTACCGCAAAATATCACATCCGTGCGCGTTGCGAACGCCTTTCAGTGCATCTCTTTCGAGACTAGCCTCTATTCCTCTCTCCCCTGCTTTCTATAAAGTGAATAGCCCTTCAAGACCGCTTCGCATAAACAACGCAGCAAAAACAATAAGCATGACGCGGGCCAGCCAAGTCGGAATCCTGAGGCCGCGAGGGTGGGGCTGTCCAAGCGTGAAGCGGTTGTTAGAGAACGCGTACGCAAGAGCGAAAAGGCCAATCACTACTCTTGTGACAGCCACAAACAGGCTACTCTCTGGCTCGCCAACCCAAGGTAAGATCACGACCCAGCTTGCCATCATCACTCCCGAAACCCAGCCCAGTATGACGCTAATCGTGCGAACTAGCATTGGCTCACGTTCCCTGCGGCGAAGGGGACTCCACCTCACTGACGCGAAGGCGAGGCAGTCCACGCGCTGCCGGCCTAGCGTGCGCGCGAATCAAAAGACCAAACTGTCTTTCTTGGCTTCGATCTTGGCGAAGTCAACGCCGGGAACGTTCTTCAGATCCTCGATCGATTTGAAGTCGCCGTGCTCTTTGCGATAGCGCAGGATCTTGGCTGCTTCGGAGCGCTTGAGTGACAGACGGCTTTCCAGTTGGATCGCCCGCGCTTTGTTGACGTTGACCGGGGGCAGCTCTTCCGCCGGAAAGTTTTCGGTGAGGTATTCCAGGATCGTGTTGAAGTCCTGTGTGCTGAATTTTGCGCCAAGCGCCACCATTTTGGTCATGGTGACTCCCCAACCATTGCGGTCCTGGCGCACTGAAACGGTCTTCGCTAAGTCGTGGCACTGTACGCAGAGTTTTTCGGTTTCTGCCTTTCCCGGGCCATCGGGCAGGACTGCCCAGGCTTTGGTGGCAAGGAGGGCGATGAGGGCCGGTAGCAGGGCCGAACGTAGTAGGCGAGGGACGATCTTTAGATGGCTCGCAAGGCGTATTGCGGCTTGCGGATTTGACCCTGGGCTTGCTGACCCCCGGTTAGCCGACCCCAGGTTAGCCGACCTCAGGCTACCCGACCCCAGGCTTCCGCCTGGGGCTCTGTTGTTGCTTGTCGAAATCTCCTGCATGGTCGCTAGTGTTCCATCGGGAATCCGAAGGAGTGGAGCGTTCCTTCGTAGTCGGACAAATACACTGCGCCGGCCCCCCCGGAGAGCCCGTTCTTGGGAACGAATGAAGCGATCGCGTCGCCGCTATCCCAGAGCACTTTTCCGGTCGCGCCGTCGAGTGCATAAAGCACAGCTCGCGAGGAACTTTTGGCACGCTGTTCAGCGCTCATCGAGGCGTCGTCCCCCGCGCCGCTCGAAGCGGCGAAAATAACGCCGTTGACGACGATCGGAGGCAGCGGAGAAACCATGTCCCGAGAGATCCAGCCGGGTTCGAGGGACGGGGAGCCGTTGCGGTCAACAATCTTCCATGCGACGATGGCGCCGTTCTTCACGTCGCCGTTGGTGACAGGGTATGCGGCGCCGCGGCCGGGCGCGCTGCCCGACGGCGCAAGTACCCATTTCGTGCCATCCGTGTCCTCCCACGTGGCAAGCGCCCCGGGAACAAAATCAGACCCAATCGCATAGATCGGCGTCTTGCTAACCGGCGTGCGGCCGTTGGAGCCGCCGAGCTTCGTACCGTCGAGCAGGTGAATCCTCTCGTCTTCGGAGGTTGCTGCAAGATAGTCTTTGTCGTTGTAGTCGATCACAACCGGGGATGATGTAAAGCCCCCTCCGCCCAGCGTGTAGACGCCCAGCTGCTTCAGCGTCTTCGCCTCCAGAGCAACGATCGATCCGCCGGCCGTCGCCACATAGGGTATGCCCTCGGGGCCGAAAGCCGATCCTGCCAGCCCCGCCACGCCGTCGCTTGTCGACTTCCAGTTGGTGACCTTCTTCGATTCCAGATCCAGCGCCCAAACGCCATCCGCAACACCGCCGCAACCGTTCGTCGTCGCGACATAGGCTACGTCATCGACAACAATCAACCCTTGAGCATTGGCGTTCGGAGGAAGAAATTTGATGGGTGGCACGCGGTTTTGGCCGTTGGAAACATACATCGAGTAGAGCATGCCGTCGCTCGCCAACGCATAAACCAGCCGGAGCCCGCGATAGGACACCCTAGTCGGTGGGCGCTCGCGAGCAGACTTTCTGACGGGTTGGGGGGGCGGCCGATAGCCCGACCCGTCCGCGACAGCAAGGGTGACGGCGCCTTCGTTCGGTTTGCCGACCGCGCTGCCGGCAGGATTACGCCGCCCGCGGCCGACGAAAGGGGCTAGTGGCGGGATAGCGGCGCTGGTCGGTAGCGTCAGGTTCGCGGTCATGCCGCCCGGACAATCTGCCGATCCTGCCGGGGCCGGCGGGCCGAGCTTTTTCTCCCAGTCCATGCGGGCCAGGTCGGAATCCAGCGCAAAAACCCTGCCCGAGCTGCCGCTCAAAAACGCGAAGGATCGAAATCCACGATGGCCAATGTAGAAATCGAACAACGCCGGCGGCGTCAATGCGTTCAGTTGCTGGGGCTCGTTGTCGAGCTTCATCTTCCACAAGAGCTTGAAATCCGGCTCATGCACACTTGTGGTCGAGATCTTGGGGTCAACCCGAACCCAGGAGGAACGTTGGGCGTCATAGCCGGGCGTCGTCCAGTCCGTCTGAGACCACGCCGCACTCGACACGAAAAAGAAGCAGCCGGCGCAAACAACGGCCCATGCGGAAACTCTTGTCATTGCTCTCTCCATACCTATTGCCTGATCTCCGTGCGTTCCGAAATCAGATTCCTCTGTCTACACTACACAGTTGGGGGCGTACGTGGCCCGCTTTCCCGGCGCAATCGGGACGATCGGCGCGGCGGAGTACCTTATTGTTTAGACTCAAAGCGTTTAGACGCACGGCGTGACGACGAGGTTATGCTGACAACTCTCGCGAAACCCGGCAGCCCGACTCGCCATCTTAAATTAAGCATACCCCGTGCTGTATAGGCTGTATAGAATGTATCATTGTGGGACGATGTCACAACGCGGGACGTGTCACAACGCAGTAAATTTTCACGACGAGACGGTCCCACACGGAGTTTTCGGTAGACGTATTTTGGAAAGGGGTGTTTTCGGAATGCGAATGATATTGACCGTGGTCTTGATTTTCGCCGGCTGCGGGGCGGCCTGGGGCGCCGACTGGCTGGCCGATGGCGGCAATTCGAAGCGCACAGCCTGGCAGCAGGATGAAACCATCCTGAAAAAGTCCAACATCAGCGAGATGAAGCTGCTTTGGCAGATGAAGCTCGACAACGAGCCGAGGCAAATGCACTCGCTGTTCCCGCCCCTGATCGTCGGCAGCGTGACAACCGACAGCGGCCCCAAGGAAATCGCCATCGTCGCCGGGGTGTCGGACAACATTTTCGCGATCGACGTCAAGAAGGGCGAGCTGCTGTGGAGTAAACGCTTTGAAAGCACCTGGAAGCCCACGCCGGGGGGGCGGCAGCACTACATGCTGTGTCCGGGCGGTATCACTGCCACGCCTGTCATCGGGCCAGCCGACACACCGGGCAAGTACACGGTCTACGTCGCCTCCTGGGACGGCAGGCTGCGGCGATTGAACGTGGCCGACGGCGAAGATGTTGCCCCGCCGGCGAAGTTCATGCCGCCGAACGGCAAACCCTACGCCCTCAGCCTTGTCGATAACGTGATCTACACCCACAGTGCCCAGGGCTGCGGCGGCAATCCAAATATGGTCTATTCCTACGATTTGGAAACCGATCTGGTCGGCTCCTGGGGACCAGCGGGTGGCGGTATGTGGGGACGGACCGGTCCGGCAATCAGCTCGAATGGCACGGTCTACACCGGAACAGGCGACGGAGCCTGGGACCCCGAAAACGGCGTCTACGGCAACGGCATCATTGGCGTGCAGCTCAATCCTGAAACGAAGTCCTTGGACTTGGTCGACTACTACGGCCCATCAAACGCCGTTTGGCTATTCAAACGCGACCTCGACATGCAAGTCACGCCGGCGATCTTCGACTACAAAGGCAAGGAATTGATGGTCGACGCGGGAAAGGAATGCCGGGTTTATCTGATGGACACCGAGTCCATTGGCGGTGACGACCATCGCACGCCGGCCTACCGCACACCGTTAATCTGCAACGAAGAAGTCAACTTCGCCTCGGCCGGAATTTGGGGTTCGATGGCGAGTTGGGAAGAGCCCGACGGCACGCGCTGGGTTCTGACCCCGTTCTGGGGACCGAAGCATCCCGACTTCCACGCGGAGATTGAACACGGTGACGTAATAGACGGAGCCGTTGCCGCGTTCCACGTCGAAGAACCGGACGGCAAGCTGTGGTTGAAACCTATCTGGATCTCAAGAGACATGAATCGCGCCGAGCCACCGATCATCGCGAATGACATGGTATTCACCTACGGCAACGGGGAAGACACCCACCAGGCCATGTATGACGTCGGTCTGACCAACACCGCCGAGGAACGCATCGCCGGATCGACGCACGCTGTGCTTTATGTGCTGGACGCCCGCACTGGGAAGGAACTATGGTCGAGCGGCGACCAGATCAAATCGTGGAACCACTGGAGCGGCATTTCGCTGGCAAACGGTCGGGTCTACATCGGGACGTACGACGGTATTCTCTATTCCTTCGGCATTGAGCAATAGCGGGACGCGCACCGCGGCGGTAAGCAAGCGGTCGAGGCCTAGATCCGTCCTTAAGGATTCTGGTTGCCTACCAAAGCGTTTCGGATACCCGTAGCACAGGGCTCGTCAGAGACTTGCGGCTTTTCGTAGCGTTGAGCCGCCGGGTGCGACCCGACGAAAGGCCGCAAGTCTCTGACGAGCCCTGCGCTGATATGGTGTGACCTGTCAAGTTTGCGCGCACGACTGCTGTCGCGCGGAGCCTCAACTCCGCGTTGGCCAACGAACGAGGACAAGAAGAACAGCCTGTGGAAGAGAGCGTTTACGACGATGGATCCATCTGATATTCGCGGGTTCTCGCCAGAGTAGTCTGCGTCGTGGAGCTGCCTCACTCTACGGACGAAGGTCGTTCAACCGAGCGCTTCCTTGACGAAGGTCGCTCCATCAAGCGCTTCTTAGCGCAGTCGAGGGTTCTCCTGGCAGGCTCAGTTTCCAGTCAGCCGTCCTCCTTGTCCTACCTTGTGAGGCTGCCGCCCGAAGCCGGCAACCAAAATCGTTATCGCTACCGCTTGCTGGCAGCTCATCGTCCTCGGCAGCTAGCCATCGCCCTCGTATAAGGTGCCTCTTGGCGGCCGGACGGGTTCTGTCAAGGGCGCGGGTTACCGCGGCGAAGCGTACCCTTGACAGGTTTCGGCCGGTCGCCTACGACGTCAATCGAGGGCGATGGCGGTCTCCCTGGCGGTCTCCTTGTCGGCCGTCTCCCTGGCGGTCTCCTTGTCGGCTGTCTCCCTGTCGGCCGTCTCGAGCGTTCAGCAAGCATTCAATCCCTGTTTCTCCTGTTGTGTTCGGGTCTGTTCGATCACGATTGCCCAGATGAATCCCAGCAGTTCCCGCGCGATCGCGGTCACGACGACATTCGCGTGTTTGCCGTTGTTGCGCAGCTTGCGAAAGCGGCCGTAAAGCCGCACCTGCGCCTTCCAGGCGATCGCTTGGACTGGGGGCGACGCCTTCTCGGCACGGCGTTGAATCAGCCGCGAGCGGCGTGCCGGGAAGCGATACGCCCAGGAGCATTCGACCAGCAGACGGCGAGCTTCCTCGTTGCCTGCTTTGGTGATCGCGCCTTGACGGCGTCGTGCTCCGCTCGTGTTCTCCGACGAAGTCACACACCGACGAAACCCATCAGCTCGCGCGGGGAGTCGAAGCGTGTGAGATCGCCCAGCTCGGCCAGCAACGTCATCCCCGCCAGCCAGTCCACGCCCCGCAGCGCCGTCAACGCCTGCGCTGGCCCTCCCAGGCTCCAGCCTTCCAGCTGATCATGCAACTGCTGCTCGAGGCGAGCCGTTCGGCTTTGCGCCTGGCGTATCGCCTCGGCGTATTCTTCGTAGGCGATCTGCGAGGCCGGCTGCTCAAAGCGTTGCGTCTCGAGCCAGCGAAAGTGCGCTTGCGTCCAATTCTTGCGCCCGGGGAAACGCTTGTCGTGGCGCAGCAGCATAGCTCCGAGGCGTTGACGAAGTTGTTTGTCGATGAGTTTGCAGTCGCCGCGCGCGCGGCTCAGATCGCGGATCGCTTCGTGTTCCGGAGAGGGCGTCCAGACCGTGTTGAGCTCGCCGGCACGATCGAGCCGAGCCAGGGTCAGCGCGTCGCGCCGATCGGTCTTGACGCGATCGCCGGATTTGCGCGGGGTCAGCGACGGCGCGACCAGGTCGCCATCGTGTTCGGTGTCACGAATCTGCCGGCAAATGCCGTAGCCACAGGGGCCGGCTTCGTAGCAGTAGTGCAGCCTCTGACCAGACGGGGCGAGTGCGGAAATCAAGCGACGAATGGCTTCAGGCCGGTTGTCGATCTTGCCGTAGAAATGCGCCTCGCCCCGCCGCGGCGACAGCGACCGAGATACTGTTTTTGTGAACGTCCATCCCGACGTATTTGTCGTAACTGTTGCACTTGTTCATCTCTTTGTTGAACTCGCTAGACTCTTTCATGACCTGTCCTCCTCGATGCGGCTCTGCGCATCTGTTTGAAGCGTAACCCGCGACTCTCGCGGTTGGACAGGTCACTCCATCTTCTCTACGGAATTCGGACAACCGTGCAACGCAAAGGTCGCCCTACGGACGGATTGCGGTCCAAGAAATGAGCCTGCGTAAATCTACCGCCCCTGTGCGAACAAACCGCCGCTCGCTGGGGCTGGTCTGGCTGCCGCTGGTGCTCGCCATCTTCACGCAATACGGCGAAGCACAAGCACCCGATCCTCAAAAGACGATCGAAGCGCTGAAACGACAAGTGGCCTCTCAGGCGCGCCTCCTAAAGGATTGGGGAAGCTTGACTCGGTACGGCAGCGAGAATACGGAAATCCCGCCCGCTGGGCCCGGAGAGGACCGAGTGGTCTTCCTGGGAGACGAGACTACCGAGCAGTGGGGCCTGGGCGAAGAAAAGTTCTTTCCCGGAAAACCCTATATCAACCGAGGAATCGAGGGGCAGACAACCGCACAGATGCTGGTCCGCTTTCGGCAAGGCGTGATCTATTTGAAGCCGAAAGTGGTTGTCATCCTCGCCGGAGCCAACGATATCGCGGCGGTCATGGGCCCTTCGACGCACGGGATGATGATCGAGAATTTCAGGACCCTCGTGGACCTTGCGAAGGCGAACGGCATCCGCGTTGTGCTCAGTTCGATTCTTCCGGTATGCGACTGCTCGACGAATCAGACCAAGCGCCGGCCGGTCGGAAAAATACTTGGTGCAAACGAGTGGCTGGAGGACTTTGCCTCCAAAAGCGGATCAGTCTATCTCGACTACTATTCCAGGCTGATCGAAAACCGTAGATTCAAGAAAGAGCTAACACTCGACGGCTTCATGCCGAATGACGCCGGTTACCGCGTCATGGCCCCGCTAGCCGAGCAAGCCATCGCGCTTGCGCTTGCCGGGAATTGATTTAGAACAATCCTCGATCGAGCTGCCGCCGGGTGTGCCAGAACATTTCTGACGGCCAGTCAACTTAGATTCGATCTCAACATTACTTGGACCCCAAAGCCCATCCACTTCCTACTGAGAACAAACACCATGAGACTACTTCCGCTGCTCCTGCTGACCCTATCGCTATTACCTCCCGCGAGTGCCCAACTCTTGCCTCCCAATGACGCGGGAATCACAATGGCCACGTCCACCTCAATGTGCGGGACGTCGAAGAGCACAAGAAACTTTGGTCGAGCAATTCGGCGTACTGCCTCTCAAGCGCGAAGGTCTGACGGGCGTGAAGATTCCCGGCACGCTGATTCTTTTCCGGCAACAGGAGCCCACCGGCGGCACCGAGGGCACGGTCATCGATCATTTCGGACTTAAAGTTCCTAACCTGGCGAACGCCCTAGCCGCATGGCGCGCCGCCGGGTACGAGGTGCAATCGGAATTCACTGGCACCGAAGGCTTCCCGAACGCCTATCTGAAAGGACCCGACGACATAAAGATTGAGCTGCAACAAGACGTCGATCTGCGCCACAAAGCCATCGCCTACCACCTGCACTTTTACGGCATGGATCACCTGACGCTGTTGGAATGGTACGTGGAGACCTTCACGGCGTTCAAAAAAAAGCGCGGACATCACGATGCCGCCGACCTGCCGGGCATCAACCTCACCTACAACACACCTAAACAGCCTCGCCCCGGTACCAAAGGGCGGACTCTCGATCACATTGGGTTCGAGGTGAGGAACCTGGAAGCGTTCCGCAAGCAGCTAGAAGCCAAGGGAATCAAGTTTGACGCCCCCTACCGCAAGATCCCGAAGCTAGGTCTCGGCGTGGCGTTCCTGACCGGTCCGGCAGGCACATACATCGAGCTGACCGAAGGGCTCGACCAGTATTAGTTCGACGGGCTCGGGGCGAAGCAACTGGACTGCTATTCCAAGTAGAGGAACTCGTTCCTTGCCAAGAGCATCTGGCATAGGCTCGTCACTGCCTTGCCGGATGCCTTTTCGGGCGTGAAGTTGGCTTTGCGGTGAAGTTCTCGTTTTCTAGCGAGATGGTCTCGCGAAATCGCCGTTTCCTTCGGCGTCGGTTTTCGCGTTTCAGCAAGGATGTTCAACACGGATGATTGTATAGAGACTTAAAGATGAGATTGTCGGTCTGATGGTGGCCTCGGCGTTGCTAAAATGGGGAGAACATCCGCTTCCCTGCGTGGTATGAAATGAGCGTCCGACTCGCACTTGTTTTCTTCGTTAGCCTCTGTGCTTGCCTGACAGGCGCTACCTTCGAAGACAGAATTCAGCCCATCTTAAAGGCGAACTGCCTTCCCTGCCACGATCAATACAGCCGCATGAGCGGTTTTTCGATTCAAGACGCCGAGAGCGTTTTGGCCGGCGGCGCCAAACACGGCGCGGCGGTTGCACCAGGTCAGCCTGGCGAGAGCTTTCTTGTTAAGATGCTGCGGGCCAGGTCGAGCCCTCGATGCCGTTCGGAAAAGCGCCGCTCGAGGCTGGCGACATAGCTGCTGTCGAGCAGTGGATCGAAGAACTCGAACCCGACGCGCTTACTTCCAGCGGGGGCATGCACTGGGCTTTCGTAAAGCCCGAGAAACGCGCGCCGACCCCGGTTCGCAACCAGGAGTGGGTTCGCAACGGCATCGACAACTTCATCTTGAGCAAGTTGGAGGAACAGGGCCTGGAGTCGGCAAAAGAAGCCGACCGCCGAGTACTCATTCGGCGTCTGTACTTTGACTTGATTGGACTGCCGCCGCCCTGGGAAGAAGTTCAGGCCTTTGCCATGGACAAATCTCCAACCGCTTATGAAGACTTGGTGGACCGCCTGCTTGTTGATCCCCGATACGGCGAACGCTGGGCCCGGCATTGGCTCGACCTCGCCCGCTATGCCGACACCAGCGGCTATGAAGGGGACCCGGAGAACTACCACACCTGGCGCTACCGCGACTATGTCATGGACGCCTTCAACAATGACAAGCCGTACGATCAGTTCGTCAAAGAGCAAATCGCGGGCGACGAGTTTGTCCGGTCGTCGTCAGCCGGGCCGCTTCCCGCACCCAAACCGGAGCACGTCGTCGCAATGACCTTCCTTCGGCTCGCGCCATTCACCGAGCCTCGCGGAGAGCGCAGCCGCCACGAGTTGCTCACCGAAATGACGTCCACTGTCAGTTCCGTGTTCCTTGGACTGACCGCGGGCTGTGCTCAATGCCACGACCACAAATATGACCCGATTCCGATCAGCGACTTCTACCGCATGAAGGCCTTTTTCGCAACTGTATATGTCGCGCCCGCACGTTCCGGGGATATCTTTCAAATCGGCGGACCGCAGCCTGCCGAATTCTATCGGCCGGGCGAGAAAGAATGGGCCGACCAAGAGCGGGAAAAGTACCAGAAGGAACTCAAGGATGCAGAAGCCGAGTTCGAGGAATTCCGAACTCCATTGCTCGAAAGGCTCAAGGCTGCGAAGAACGACAAGCCTGAAGAAGGCGCCCAAAGGAAGGTAAACGACGAGGCTAACAACGAGCCAACCGACAAAAAGGAGCTGCCCGCCGCCGACCTGGAGAAAGCCATCAAAGCAGAGCAAGAAGAGGGAAGCGGCGCTGCAAAGCCCAAACTTTTTTCGGCTGAGGAAGGGCAGCGGCACACCCAATTCCGGCGCCGCCTTCGAGTCCTCAAAGACCGTATCTTGCGTGTCGAGCCGTCGGCCTTGTCACTGCGGACGATGGATCCTCCGCCTTATGGCCCCAGCGTGCCAACCACCTATGTATTGAACCGCGGTCAGTGGGATCAGCCCGCTGAACCGGTCGAGCCGGGATTCCTCAGCGCGGTCACCGGGCACAGCGAGCCAGCCGAGCTGATCCAGGTCGATCGCTACCAGCGTCATCCCGGGCACGGCCGCCGCATGACTCTGGCGAATTGGATCGCGAGTCCGGAGAATCCACTCACCGCACGCGTGATGATGAACCGCCTTTGGCAGCATCGATTTGGGCGTGGCATCGTGGAAACATCCAGCGACTTCGGCAAGAACGGGTCGTTGCCTACGCATCCGGGGCTGCTCGACTGGCTGGCCGTGCGGTTCGTCGAGGAAAAGTGGAGCGTGAAGGCAATGCAACGGCTCATGGTGACATCCAGCACTTACCGCCGATCTTCGCGCCGTCACGACGATCAGGCTGAGGAAGCAGACCCGGACAACAGGCTACTATGGCAGTTCCCCCGTCAGCGCTTGGAAGGCGAGTTGATCCGGGACAGCGTTCTGGCGGTGAGCGGCCGCCTGAACCCGTCGCGCGGAGGCCCGCCCATCTCCCCGCCGCTGCCGGACGGCCTGAAGAACGAGCTGAACAGCAAATACGAGAACAATTTCTGGGAACCCTCCAGCGGTGAAGAGGCGCGCAAGCGCAGCCTCTACGTCTTCCAGCGGCGTTCTCTCAGTTTGCCGCTACTGCAGACCTTCGACGCACCGGCGCTAGACGCGTCATGCGACCGGCGCCGAACCTCCATTACCCCATTGCAGGCGTTGTCGCTCTACGACGGTGATTTTGTAAATGAGGAAGCCCGGCACCTTGCTGACAGGGTGAAGAAACAGGGAGGCGAGCAGGTGGAGAGCCAAATACGCCAAGCCTTTCAACTAGCGCTGGGCCGCAATCCTTCCGCCGAGGAAACCAAGCAAGTCCAGCAGTTCTTTGCCGCCGCCGACTCACAAGAACACGCACTAATCGGGCTCTGCCGCGTGCTCCTCAACAGCAACGAGTTCGTCTATGCCAACTAGCGAACAGCAGACCCGCATGGCGTCGCAACAGAGGCGTGGACGGAAGTCCACGCTCAAGCGAAGAGTGCGAAGGAATCAAAGCGTGGACGGAAGTCCGCGCTCAAGCGAAGCGAGGGAAGGAATCAAAGCGTGGACTTCCGTCCCCGCCTCTGTTGCTGCACGAGCGTCGTTTCTCTCACTGTTGCGACAGCTAGGCGGTAAAGGAGTTCATCCATGAGCATGCACCGGCCACCGCACACTTTCCGCCAGCCGCCCACTCGCCGCGATTTCCTCAGCCAATCCTGCAACGGCATCGGCGGCCTAGCCCTCGCCGGTATGCTGGCAAACGAGCTGCTAGCCGCCCCGGACTCCATCAACCCTCTCGGCCCCCGCGAGCAGCACCTGCCCCGCAAGGCCAAGCACTGCATCTTTCTTTTCATGGGCGGCGGGGTCAGCCACATTGACACCTTCGACTATAAGCCCGCGCTCCAAAAATACGCCGGCAAGCGCCTTCCCCGGCCGGAAGGACTCTCCGGCGAGGTAGCAACCGCACTCGACGCACCTCACACTGCCATGCCCACGCTGTGGGATTTCAAGCAGCACGGTGAGTCGGGCCGTTACGTCACCACGCTTCTTCCGAACCTAGCTCGGCACGTCGATGAGCTGGCCTTTATTCACGGGATTCGGCTCGACAACAACAATCACGGGCCCGCGACCTTGCATATGAACACGGGCTCCCAATTCCCTGGCAGCCCGTCGGTCGGTTCCTGGATCCAATATGGCCTGGGGAGCCCAAATCAGAACTTGCCAGGCTACGTAGTGATTCAGGACCCGCGCGGTGGTCCCACCAATGGCTCAGCGGTTTGGGGTAACGGCTATCTGCCTGCCAGCTTACCAGGGCGCCCGTTTCCGCTCCTCCGGCCCCCCGATTCTCGATCTGGAGCGCCCGGCAGACCTTTCGCGGGAGCGCCAGCGCAGGGAGTTCGACCTGCTCAAGTGGCTCAATACCAGGCATGGAGAACAGCAGACAGATGCCTCCGACTTAGAGGCCCGCATCAACGCCTATGAGTTGGCGTTTCGGATGCAAACAGCGGCGCCGGAGGTCGTCGACCTCGCCAGCGAATCGGAAGCCACCAAGAAGTTGTACGGTCTCGACGATCCGAACACGGCCGGATTCGGACGCCAATGTTTATTGGCCAGGCGGCTGGTCGAGCAAGGAGTTCGCTATACGCTCTTGATCCACGGCGAAAGGATCGCTAGCTCCAGTTGGGACGACCACAGCGACACCAAGGGCCGCATGCCTCAGCACGCCGCTGAGGTCGACAAACCCGTGTCGGCGCTTGCTGACGGACTTGAAGAGCTGCGGCTTACTCGAAGAGACTCTCGTCGTGGGGGCTTCCGAGATGGGCCGCACGCCCTACATCCAGCAAGGCGACAAGCCAGACCCCAAGCCGGGCCGTGACCACAACCAAAACGCGCTGGTGATGTGGATGGCCGGCGGCGACGTTAGGGCCGGAGCAACCACGGGAGCGACGGATGAGTTCGGCATCGGCGCGATCAACCCCATTCCCTTGCACGACGTCCACGCCACGATTCTCAGTCTCCTAGGCTTGGACGACAAACGCTTGACCTATCTCCACCAAGGCCGCTACCGCAAGCTGACGGATATCGGCGGCCACGTCCTCGAAGAGATCATCGCGTGAGCAGACGAGAGTTCGGCGAGCCACTTGCATTTCGAGGCTTCGGCCGACTCGCGTGCTCGGGGCTTCTTCACTCGCTGCTGCTGGCCACCGCATTCGGCCAGACAAACGCTTCATTGCTACCCCCGGCCACCGACCGGCGAATCGATTTCGCCATGGACGTCGCTCCGCTTCTCCAACAGCGATGCCAGTCGTGTCACGGAGACGCGCTCGCGAGCAGCGGTTTACGCCTCGACAGCCGGGAGGCGGCCTTGCGAGGCGGATACTCCGGTGTGGTCATTCAGCCGGGCAACAGCCGTGAGAGCAAGCTCATCCAGCTAGTCGCAGGCCTGAACGAGCTCGTCATGCCGATGTCCGGCGATCGGTTGACGCCAGATCAGGTCGGCGTGCTTCGTGCTTGGATCGATCAGGGCGCGGATTGGCCCGAGACGAATGCCGCTGCAGCGAATGCGCGGGCCCGCGCCGAGAATCTGAGGCACAACTCCGAGAATCCAAAGTTCGAGCCGCCGCAAGCGCACAGCTCCCACTGGGCATTCAACCCGCCGCACCGCCCTAAGTTGCCGGACGTCGCAAACTCAGACTGGGTGAGAAACCCCATCGACCGATTCGTCCTGGCGCGGTTGGAAGCCGAAGGAATCCAGCCGTCACCCGAGGCGGAAAAGACGACCCTGATCCGGCGGCTCAGCCTCGATTTGATCGGGCTGCCGCCGACCCCGGCGGAAGTCGAGCAGTTCGTCAGCGACGACAATCCCAAAGCCTATGAAAACGCAGTCGATCGCTTGTTGCGTTCGCCGCACTACGGAGAAAAATGGGCGCGGCACTGGCTGGATCTGGCGCGCTACGGCGACAGCGACGGTTTCGAAACCGACGCCCCTCGCCCCCACGCCTGGTGCTACCGCCACTGGGTCATCAACGCGCTCAACCGCAACATGCCGTTTGATCAATTCACGATCGAGCAACTCGCCGGAGATTTGCTGCCCAACGCCACCCTCGAGCAGCGGGTCGCAACGGGCTTCAACCGCAACACGCTGACCAATCGAGAGGGCGGCATGGATCTCGAAATGTTGCGCGTCGAGCAGATCATCGACCGCACGAACACCCTCGGGACCGTTTGGCTGGGCTTGACCACCGGCTGCGCCGTCTGTCACGACCACAAGTTCGACCCGCTCACGCAGAAGGACTACTACCAGTTGTTCGCCGTTTTCAATCGATCCGTTGAAGAAAACCTGGAGGCTCCGCTGGCGGGCGAGATGGGGCCGTTTCTCGCGGGAAAGCCCGAATACGACCGCAAGAGACGCGAGCTGTTGGCCGAGTATGAACTTTCGAAATTCGAGCCCGAGTGGGAGCAGAGGACGCTGGAGGCCGAGACGAATCCTGACATCGGAGACCACTGGATTCTACCGTGGGAAACGGTTGGATACGACTTCGACGGCGGCCAGGACATCCTCCGGACCCCGCGTTCTCAACGCACCCTCAAGCAGCAGGATCAACTCACAGACCACATGCTGAAGTGGTACGGGATCGTCGCGAGTGAGGAGAGGGAAAAGGAGCTAAAGATCAAAGAGCTGCGTGAGAAGCTCCAAAAGCTGGCGGAAGAGTATCCCGCGCTCAGCGAGGCACAGGCTATGGCGGAGAATCCCAGTCCCCCGCCCTCCCACCTGTTGCTACGCGGTGATTTCCACCAGCCCGGCATTGAGGTACAGCCCGCGACGCCCGCGTTCTTGCCGCCCTTGCCGGATGGTGCGGAGCCTAACCGGCTCAGTCTGGCGTGTTGGCTCGTATCGGAGGAGAACCCGCTGACTTCGCGGGTTGCCGTCAACCGCATGTGGCAGGAGTTTTTCGGCCGCGGGCTCGTCGAGACATCGGAAAACTTCGGGACGCAAGGGGATCCCCCGTCGCATCCAAAACTTCTCGATTTCCTGGCCGTGCGGTTCATGGAAACTGGCTGGAACGTCAAGCGGATGCACAAGCTGATCGTGGAATCGGCGACCTACCGGCAGTCGTCCCTGTTGACCCGCCCGGAGCTAGAGACGCGCGACCCCTCGAATAGGCGCCTGGCTCGCCAGACGCGTCTTCGTCTTTCAGCTGAGTTGATTCGGGATGCGACGCTTGCCGCGAGCGGCCTGCTCAATCCTGAGATTGGCGGTAAGAGCGTATCGCCGCCGCAGCCAAAGAGTGTTAACGAGCTAATCTACGCGGACCAGTGGAAAGAAAGCACGGGACGCGACGTGTATCGCCGCGGGCTGTATGTCTTTCTGAAGCGCACCATGCCCTACCCGCAATTGGCGACATTCGACGCACCGGACTCCCTGACGTCTTGCAGCCGCCGGGAGCGGTCGACCACGCCGCTGCAAGCTCTCAATCTGCTCAACGACCCGTTGTTCGTGGAGGCTGCGCAAGCCCTTTCCGCGCGGGTTCTGCGAAAAGTCCAAGGATCGGATGAGGAGCAGGTGTACTATGCCTTTCGGCTTTGCCTGTCGCGCGCTCCGACGGCCGACGAGAAAGATCGTCTGGTGGACTACTATCGCCGGCGAAAAACCAAGGTCGACCGTGACCCGGAGGCGCTGGCCGCTCTTTTCCCCGCGGAAGGCGTAACAGGGATCGACCGCACCCAGGCTGCGGCGCTGGCTGCGGTCGGCAGCGTGCTGCTGAATCTCGATGAGTTCATCACTAGGGAGTAGTCAGCATGGACTTTCCGCTCTTCCGACAAATCCATTCCCGCCGAAAGTTTCTTCAAGAAACTGCTGGGGGAGTGGGCGCGATAGCGCTGTGGGAACTGTTGGCGAATGACGGCCGGGCCGCCCAAACCAGTCGCGAAATGTCCGGCGCCGAAATACCTAGCCGGGCAATGCCGAGCGTCAATCCCCTCCAGCCCAAGGCCCCCCACTTTGCGCCCAAAGCGAAGAACGTCATCTTCCTCTACATGGCGGGCGCTCCCAGCCAATTGGACCTGTTTGATCCCAAGCCGGAGATGAAGAAATGGGAGGGGCAGCCGCTCCCTCATTCCATGACGCAGCACTTGGACTTGGCCTTTATCAAGCCGACGGCCAAGATCTGGGCAAGTCCCTATCGGTTCCAGCCGAGGGGAGAGTGCGGAATGGAAATTTCCGACTTACTGCCGTACACAGCCGGCTGTGCCGATGACATTTGCTTGATTCGCTCGGCGCAAACCGACCAGATCAACCATCACCCCGGCCAACTGATGATGAACTGCGGCTCGGGCCTGGTGGGGCGTCCGTCGATGGGCGCTTGGGTCAGCTATGGATTGGGAAGCGAGGCCCAAAACCTGCCGGGCTTCGTGGTCTTGAGTACTGGTGGAGGCACCAGCGCGGGGAACGCCAACTGGGGCAGCGGCTTTCTGCCTTCGAGCTATCAGGGCGTGCCCTTTCGAGGCAGCGGCGACCCCGTGCTCTACTTGTCGAATCCTCCCGGATATACGCGTGAAGATCAGCGCGAACGCCTCGATGTGCTGCGGGACCTCAACGAGCAGCGTTACTTCCACTCCGGGGATGTCGAGATCGCATCGCGGATCGCCTCCTACGAACTGGCTTTCCGAATGCAAGCGGCCGGACCCGAGCTGCTGGACTTCTCCGGGGAATCCGCCGCCACCCGCGCCATGTACGGCATCGATCAAGAACCAACACGGCCGTTTGCAACCAACTGCCTGCTGGCCCGCCGAATGGTCGAGCGGGGAGTGCGGTTCGTGCAGTTGTTCCACAAGGGTTGTGACAACCACGCCAACCTGAAGCGGGATCTCAAAAAACAATGTGACATCACCGACGAGCCCACCGCCGCCCTTCTGAAAGACCTGAAACAACGCGGCCTGCTCGACGAGACGCTCGTTGTATGGGGCAGCGAATTTGGCCGCACCCCGATGGTCGAAAACCGCCAGCCCAATCAAGCCGACAAGCCTGGGTCGGGATCACCACCGGCGCGCCTTCAGCATCTGGATGGCCGGCGGAGGAATCAAGGGCGGGCAGGTGGTCGGCAAGAGCGACGATCTCGGTTTCAATACAGTGGAAGACCCGGTTCATGTCCACGACCTCCACGCGACGATTCTGCACAGCCTGGGGCTGGATCACAAACGCCTAACCTATCTCCACCAAGGCCGCGACTTCCGCCTAACCGACGTGGCCGGAACCGTTGTCGAAAAACTGCTGGCGTAACCGGGTCTTGCACGCGAACGGCTCCAGCACTTGAACCTGACGAACCTGCCATATCATGTAATTCTCTGCTTAAAGCATGCTGTAGAGGGAGGCTTCATGATTGATCTTCGCGAAGTCCGCTCGGTCACCGAGTTCCAACGCAACTTGAAGAACTACGTAGGCCGGCTCAAAAAGAAGAAGACCCCGATTGTTCTGAAACCAATTCCGCTGCGGTGCGCGAGACCGGGCGGCATCGACCCGGCTACAACGAGTTGTCTGATCCTCGAATGCCCGAAGCAGACTCACCAGTGTTCTTTTCGGCCAGGCGAATATGAAGGGGGCCGAAGGGCAGGAACAGTAGCTCCATTAGTGTCGCTGGACAATTCAGACACTCATCGCCGCGGCTCTCGAACCAGATCATTGCTTCCACGGCATCAAAGGCGGCGACGGCGTCAGAGTCAGACAACCAGTAAGTTGTGTAATTGGGCCGAAGCGCCGAGTAGCGAAAACGTTGCGGCCCTCTCGATAGCTGAGACTGGGCATAACGGAGCACCCGAATCGGAGCTACATGGCTGAACCGAAATAACGGGTGGTCACGAATGGCTAAGCTAGCCTTCGCAAGTTTTTCGGTCCATGAGAAATTCTCGTAGGGTCGAACACCGTAACCTGGCGCAAACCAACTCGCGCAGTTCCAGGCCGGGAAGAGAAACACCATGGCGCCAGGCTTGCCCACTCGCCGGATTTCTTCCAGTGCTTTCTCAGGATCTGGCACATGTTCAACCTGAATTATGCACAGATTCACTTTGCGAGTGTGGCTGCGTTCGTAGCGGGTTGGCGGTCGTCGTGAGGTGGTAGCTCGGCAACTGGTCTTTTGGCTTCTCCGTCCCCGGTTTCCCTTCTCGCCCAGAATCCGCGTCGTCAAAACCTCGCTCGGAAGTGACGTGTTTCCAGTGCGTTACGGCTAGTGCATAAAATTTTATGCATAGCGCATAGCCAGGCTCTCAGATCAGCGCCCTCCCGACCACCGGCAGCAAGCCGCCGTAGGGAGTCGGCTTCCTGCCGCGGAAGTGGTAAGGCGTCGAAGCCCCGATTTTATTGGGCCGCGAGGCCGTCACGGCTGGGCCTTGTTGGACGGGCCTTTGGGAGCTATGCTGTTTTCGTCTGGTAACCATGTGGGTGACTTCCTTGGGGTTGGCTGGCGAAGCTGGGATCTTTGCCAGCCGACCTTTTTACCCCATGTTTTAGGGGGTCCCCAATGGTCCCTTGCGGCTCAGCCCTCCTCAGGTCCACGCCGCAGTGCATAATTCAGGTTCAAGGGTAAACACGGTCCAAATTGCATCAAATTCGTTCTGTTCGAAGGGCAGATCGAGAGCTGAGCCCTCGACAAAGGGTTTGTGGAAGTTGCTTGCCGCAGTCGCGGCGATATCTAGGCCGGTGTAGTCTGCGACGATGTCTTGGAGCTGGCCGCTTCCGGCACCGACTTCGAGAGTCCGGGCATTTTGGAGGCGGTAACGTTCGACGAAATCCGTGACATCATCGACGGTTTCCTCCCCTCGACGGCGGCCATAGTTGACGTAATCGGGGCTGGATTCCTCGCCGGCGCCGTTCCGTTTCGAGTAGACCTGCTCATAGTAGTTCTTCGAGTTGACATCTTCACCCAGTGGCTCAAGTTCAATAAAACCAGTGTCGTAGGGGAAGTAGATAGCGACCACGGGTCCGAAGTAGCCCAGGATCATGACCAAAGCTACCAGCAAGAGGCGGCCAAAAACTTCACGCAGATCTTTAAGCCAAGACGACATGATGGATTGCACTGCTTCCGCTTCGGGACCTCAAAGCAAGAGGATCAAGGCACCCGGTGGGGGTCGAACTACGAGCGAGCAAAGGCCCGCTGTCCAGGATTCCCGTTCCGGCCCTGGCATGGCTACATTATACATCCGTTGCCCGAAACACCGTCGTTCAGTCCTGAACACAGCACATCACCTCCGCACGCAAGCCCAGGTCTCCTCAGGTCGAGATTGATGGCGACACGACCGCTCGGCTATGGCGTAAGAAATGGTTCCAGGCCTTCCCAGAGCCCCGCTACCGGGGCTTATTTGTTCTGGGCTGGTCCTTTGGGCGACGCGGGAGTATCCCGAGGTTGGCCGTTTTGAACCAGGTGGTGCTTTTCAAACACGGTCGCCAGCTCAGACAAGGCGTATTTTCAAGCACTTAGCTATGGCCTTCGGAGTTGCAAACGTTGACGGCGTCCTGCCAGAATGAGAATAGCTCTCAAGTAGCTCCGGGTGGTGGTTACGCTTCGGGCCGTGAGTCGGGCGAACTAGGTGAATGGCGCGCAGATAGTGAGCTGATCAACAGGAGCGGCAAAATGGAGAAAAAAGTTCTGGCGCTAGCTTGTCTGGTTTTGACCTTCGCTCTCTGCGCATGGTCGCAAAGGGCGCCGAGCCGCTCGCGTTCTTCGGACTCCTCCTCGACAATCCGGTCCGTGCCAAGGGCGCCTGCCGTTCGCTCGGGAGGCGGTTCCGGTTCCGTCCGCTACGGGGGCTCCCGCAGCAGGAGCAGACTCGGTGTCAATGGACCCGGTCCAAACCGGCGCTATGAACGGACACGGCTGACGGGAAGGATTACCTTGCCGGGCGGTACTGCATCGCTCGAGCCGGTGAAGATTCAGGCTGTCTGTTCGGGGCGGATTTATCCCCTGACCTATTGCGGCTTGAACGGCGGCTATAGCGTTTCGATGCAAGATCTATCGTTCTTAGGGTTCGCCCCCGGATGGGGCACCTTCTCCTCTCTGACACCACGGACCTACGGCGCCTGCGGAGTCCGGGCATTCCTGCCAGGCTACTCTTCGCAAACAGTCTCCCTCCGAAGCTGGATGCGGACCGGCAACCTTTCGACGGGCGACAATTTTCTCCGCCGCATTCCGAACATCGAAGGACAGACCGTCAGCATCACGACGCTTGCAGCGCCGAAGGAAGCAAAGAAGGCCTTCAAGAAAGGACTGGACCACTACCGAAACAAGCGCCCCGAAAAAGCCCTGGAGCAGTTTGAGCTTGCCTTGGACGAATACCCCGACTACGCCGCGGCTTGGGCTTTTCTTGGCGAAACGCGCCTGATGCTAGGCAGAGAATCCGGCGTGAAGGAAGCATTCGAGCGGGCATTGGAAATCGATCCCAAATACCTCAAGCCTCATCGGCTGTTGATCGAGCTGGAGTTGCACGACGAGGATTGGGAGCGAGCGGCTGAGTTGGCGAAATCCGCCATTCCCCTGAATCCCTTGGACAACTCGATCCGGTACTATTTGGGGTTTGCTCAATACAAGAGCGGCAATCTTGAAGAAGCTTTCGAATCCGCGCGGCGGGGGCTCTCGGAAGGGTCCAGCGAACCGGCTCAACCCCAAATCCACAAATTGCTCGGCATGATTCTTGCCAAGCAAGGCAAGTACGAGCAGGCTGCGGCGCGCTATAGCAAAGTGCTGGCCGCGTGGCCCAGCGCGGCCTTCACTCCCGCGCTCAGAAAACAGCTCCGTGAGTGGCGGGCTTCCGGCGTCATTGCCCAATCGAGGGCAGAGGGACCACTAGCGGAAACCCTGCTACTTCTCAGCCCCACTGAGCCCTAACTAGATCCACCAGCAAACACCTTTTCCCGCGACATCGCCGGCCACATCGAGACATCGCGAGATCTTTTTTGCTTTCCGCTCCAGTTTCCGCCGGGTTTCGTTTACTTTAAGCAGTTGCACTAGAAAACTTTTGGCCTCGGACCCTCGCGGATGTGGAATTCCGAGGATCTATCTGAGAAAATCGATTTCCATGGGACAAGAAATATGCCTGATCGCTAACGGAGACCTTCGTCTTTCCGCCAACCGAAAATGCTGGCCGGCGCAGGCTGAGGTCGAGTCGAAACTGATCGCGTCCATCGAGCGCGAAGGGCACAGCGTGAAACGCGCGCACGCCTACGACGAGCAAAAAGAGCACGGCTTCATCGACAGCCAGCGCCGCGGAATGGAAGTCTTTCGCGGCATCGACCGCAAGGCTCCGCTGATCGTCGTGGAAGCCGTCTGGCAATATAGCCATCACCTCTTGCACGGGCTCCTTACCCACAAGGGGCCGATTCTGACAGTGGCGAATTGGAACGGGCAGTGGCCCGGGCTTGTCGGGATGCTGAATCTTAACGGCAGCTTGACGAAAGCCGGAGTTCCCTACAGCACCTTGTGGAGCATTGATTTCACCGACGAGTTTTTCCTCGACGGGCTCAGGCGCTGGCTGGCTGACGGCGTCGTTACTCACAATACGCTGCATGCCAAAGATGCAAGCGACCTGCCGCTGCCGCACCACGCCTCGGTTGCCGGCCTCGGGGTGGCCCGTCAACCAAAAAGCGACAAAGCGATCATGGGCGTCTTCGATGAAGGATGCATGGGAATGTACAACGCCATCATTCCCGATGAGCTGCTGCATCCGACCGGTGTCTTTAAAGAGCGACTGAGCCAGTCCGCCCTTTTCGCGGCCATGCAAGAGGTCAGCGACAGCGAGGCACAAGCGGTTCGCAACTGGCTGGACTCCAAGGGAATGACGTTCCGGACGGGGTCCAACGAAGAAACCGACCTGACCGACGCGCAAATCCATCAGCAATGCAAGATGTATATCGCCGCGCTAAGGATTGCCGACGATTTCGGCTGCGACACGATCGGCATCCAGTATCAGCAGGGCTTGAAGGATCTGACTCCTGCGTCGGACCTAGTCGAAGGCCTGCTCAACAACGTCGACCGCCCTCCCGCCTACGCAAAAGACAACGGCCGGGTCCTCTTCGAGGGAAAAGCTCTGCCCCATTTCAATGAAGTGGATGAGTGCGCGGGTCTGGATGCGCTGCTGACCAACCGCGTTTGGAACAAGCTCGGCTTTGATCCCGAGACGACGCTCCACGACATCCGATACGGAGAGCCTTACGAGGTGGACGGCAAAGAGGAGTTTGTGTGGGTCTTTGAGATTTCGGGCTCCGTCCCTCCGCAGCACTTGATTGGGGGATACCAGGGCACGGTGAGTGAGCGTCAGCCGCCCATGTATTTCCCGCTCGGGGGAGGCACGGTCAAGGGCATCAGCAAGCCCGGCGAAATTGTCTGGAGCCGGATCTTTGTCGAAGACGGGCAGCTGAAAGCCGATGTCGGGCGGGCGAGAGTCGTAGAACTTCCTCTGGAAGAAACCGAGCGCCGCTGGGAGATCACCACGCCACAATGGCCCATCATGCACGCGGTGACGTACGGCGTCAGCCGCGACAAGATGATGGCCCGCCACAAGTCGAACCACATTCAAGTGGCCTATGGTCCCGATGCGAAGGGAGCCAATCAGGCGCTGGCCGCTAAGATAGCGGCTTTTCGCGAGTTGGGAATCAAGACGTATCTTTGCGGTACCGATCACGGTTTGGCGTAGCCCGCTCCTGACCGCCCGCGCTTCGCCCGCTGCCCAAGCCCGCCAATCGAAGGCGACACCCCTTCTGTTCCTTCGCTTCCATCCGGGAACACAACCTCGTACGTCCTCGCTGTACATATAGTCGACAGAGTCGGCTCATTGGACATTGCTCGGGAGCGAAATACGGCAGCGACATATTGAATCAAATAAGGTTGTGCGGATTCTCGCCTTTGGCATCCCAGTTGCATTGTTAATGGTGTACCGGTTGTTGACTCGCCCGTCGGTGGCCTGAGTGATCGGCTGACATTGCGGCGGGGCGTGGAGAAAAGGCGTAGTTCTGTCGAAAAGATAGGTGCGCCCGGTCCCCGAGATTCAAGAATCGCGGCGAATCCATGAGAGGAACATCAATGAGGCAGCCTGCAACACAACGAGTCGTCGAAAAACCCAAGAGCCTGGCCAGACTTGCGGCTGCGGTTGCGCGCGCCGATCGGCCCGCCACTCCGGCCGTTCCGGCATCCATGACCGACATTCCCGTCCTGCGCTGGGCAAAGTCCGGGATCCCGCTCGCGGAGTTTCGTGCCAATGACTGCGACACTGGGATGTTCTGAAGAAATTCAGGCAAGTTAAGCCCGCCGTTTGACCGCTGTCCAGGGACAGACCTATAATGAACGGTTAGCGAAGCTTTCGGGCAAGCGCCTGAAAACTATTTGTATGGGACCGGTATATGTACGCAATCATTGAAACAGGGGGGAAGCAATACCCCGTCGTTCCGGGAAAAGATATCTTGGTCGAGCTCCTTCGGGGCGACGCGGGCTCCTCCGTCGAGTTCACGAATGTTGTCGCTGTGTCGCAAGACGGCGGCGAATTTCTCGTGGGGGACGCGGTCAAGTCGGCCAAGGTCACCGGGACCATTGCCTCCCAAGAGCGGGCAAAGAAGGTGCATGTGTTGAAATTCAAGCGGCGCAAGCACTACCGGCGGCACATCGGGCACCGCCAGAACTACACTCGCATCAAGATCGGCGAAATCGTGATCTAGACGTTTTCCGGAGTTCGCCTCCAGGCGGTTACGCATAGTCAATTTCAAACTGCAAGGCTCTGAATTGATAGGCTCGCAGTAGATAGGCTCGCGGCAAGGAAGGCACAAGAGCAATGGCTCACAAAAAGGGTTTAGGCAGTTCACGCAACGGGCGCGATTCCAACGCGCAGCGGCTCGGCGTCAAGCGGTTCTCCGGAGAGTTCGTCACGGGCGGCTCGATTATCGTGCGCCAACGGGGCACGATCTTCAAGCCAGGCGATAACGTTGGCAAGGGGAAGGACGATACTTTGTTCGCCAAAGTCAGTGGCGTCTTGGAATTCAAGGATCGCGGGCGGCTGGGGCGGGTCGTTCACCTTCGGACAGACGGGGCTGCTTAGCCACTCGTCCTCCGCATCTGCTTCGATCGCTTCCTTCGCACGGGCCTTCCGTTAAGTTTCTGCAGCCGCGATGTCCCAGACCACTGGGGCTCTTGTTCTGATTCTCACGTTTCTACTCTCCTCCGAGTAGGCCCCCCGCGGCTTGAGCACTCGGGTGTTCCGCGGTGATGGTAGGCTACTTCTTGGGCTGTTTTTTTGCGCGGCCGCCCCAGGCTTATCCCTGGGGCTCTGAGTTTCTCTTCGCGCGTTCCCTGCTGCAAGGTGCTTTATTGAGGATGCGCCTTTTTGAGGATGTTTCTTAAGGAAAGCAGCAATAGCGACACCGCAGAAATAGCCCCGCGATTGGCGTAGCGGCGCGACAGGCGTTCCTCATTACTCCATGTTTGTTGACGAAGCAAAAATCTCAGTCTTGGCGGGGAACGGCGGGAGCGGTTGCGTCGCGTTTCGGCGGGAGAAGTACATTCCAAGAGGCGGCCCTTCCGGCGGAGACGGCGGACGCGGCGGCCATGTGATTCTGCGCGCCAACAAACAACACAATACGCTTTTGCAATTTCGGTTCAAACCGATCCAAGAAGCCGAGCGCGGGCACCAAGGACAAGGCAGCAACAAAAGCGGACGCGACGGAGCGGATCTCATTCTAGACGTCCCCGTCGGCACCATCGTTCATGACACAGAGACCGGCGAGAAGCTTTTCGATTTCGTTGAGCATGATCAGCAGTTCATCGTGGCGAAGGGGGGCCGAGGCGGCCGCGGCAATGCCCGCTTTGCGACGTCAACCAACCAGGCCCCGAGACATTTTGAGCCCGGAACTCCCGCGGAAGAAAGAGTCGTCCGGCTGGAGCTGAAACTGCTGGCCGATGTGGGATTGGTCGGTTTCCCGAACGTCGGAAAATCGACCTTGCTTTCTCGCGTCTCGGCCGCCCATCCCAAGATCGCCGACTATCCGTTCACAACGCTTCAACCGAGCCTGGGAGTCGTTGCGGTCGACGAATACCAGAGTTTCCTGATGGCCGATATACCCGGGCTGATCGAGGGAGCACACGAAGGTCAGGGGCTCGGCATACAATTCCTGCGGCACATCGAGCGAACGCGCCTGCTGTGTCATCTGATCGAGGTGAGTGAGTTCAGCAGCCGTGATCCGGTCGAGGACTTCGATGTGATCGTTCAGGAACTAGGCAGCTTTTCCGCCACGATGTTGAAGAAGCCGATGGTTGTCGTAGCCTCGAAGATTGACACGATGCAAGACAGTGAGCGGATGGATCGGCTCAAGGCGTTGTGCGAAAAGCGCGACCTTCCCTTCTTCGCCATCTCGGCGGTTACTGGCGAGGGTATCGAGCAGTTGAAATACTTCCTGGGCGCGCGGGTTCAGGAAAGTCGTCTGGCAGCGGCCGAAGACGCGGCGAAAAGCGCGGCGGAAGGCGCGGCGGAAGGCGCGGCAGAAGATGCGATGCAAGACGCCGTGGGAGGCGCGGAAGAGAACGCGGCGGAAGACGCGGTGGCAGACGTGGCAGACTACAAGTGAGCGTTGCGATCTTCGGAGGAACGTTTGATCCGATCCATCGCGGCCACGTCGAGATTGCGCGGGCCGCTGCGAACCGTTTCGGACTGGAGCAGGTGCTGTTCATTCCCTCCGGCCACCCTCCGCACAAACAGGACAACCCCGAAGCCGGCTATGAGCACCGCTTTCGCATGGTGGCCCTGGCCTGCAAAGCAGACCCGCGATTCCGGCCCTCGCGGCTGGAAGCTCCCGCTGGCGGATCAGGCCCTCACTACTCGGTGGACACCGTTCGCCGTCTCGCCGATCAACTCGTTTCCAGGGAAAGGCTGCTCTTCATTGTTGGCAGCGATGCGTTCGCCGAAGTCACGCTATGGTACGAGTGGCGCAAGGTGGCGGCGGCGGTTGAGTTTATTGTCGTGAGCCGGCCGGGAGCGGATTTTCGGCCTGGCGAGGCCCCGCCGGAAATTAGGGCGCACTGGTTAGGCGGAATCGAGCATCCGATTTCTTCGACCGACGTTCGGGAGCGATTGCGTTCGGGTGCCCAGACGGATGAGATGTTGCCGCCCCCAATCGCCGAGTACATCAGCAGGCATGCTCTCTATGTGAAGGCCCGGCAAGAGGGGTAGAGCCCAGACTCGTCGATCCGGTCTGGTATCTCCGTGCCGTCCTCAGGAGAGCCGATCGACGGGTACCTCAAACTCGTAGTCCAGGCATTCAGCAGTAGCCTTGTAAACTGGGGAGAACGTCATGAGCGAAACTATGCGTGGGATCGTTTTTCAGGGCGAAGGCCGCTGGGCTCTTGAGGCTCGTCCGATGCCGCTGCTTGCCGCGGATGACGACGTGCTTCTGAAGATCGATAGCGCTAGCATCTGCGGTACCGACCTTCACATCTTGTCCGTGCCGCCGGGTCACCCGGCGACTCCAGGCAGCATTCTGGGGCATGAATACGTGGCAACGGTCGAGCAGGTTGGGTCGGCGGCCAACGGTCTTGCCAGCGGCGACCGCGTCGTGGTCGACCCCAACCTCACATGCGGTCTGTGCCAGTCTTGCCGTACCGGGCAAACGAATTGCTGCGAAAACATGACGACGCTGGGGATCTACCGCAACGGTGGTTTGGCGGAATTCAACGTTGCTCCGGCCAAGGCGCTGTACAAGATCAGCCGCGATGTTCCGGTTGCGCAAGCGGCTCTGGCGGAGCCTCTGACTTGTGTCCTTCACGCTTTCGAAAAGGTGGCGATCACGCCGGGGGCAAGTGTTGTGGTCATCGGCGCCGGCCCCATTGGGCTGCTCTTTTCGATGCTCTACAAATCGGCCGGAGCCGGGATGACGATCGTCATCGAGCCGGTCGAGTATAGGCGTCGGATAGCCGAGGCGTGCGGGGCGGACACAGTGCTTGACCCGGCGGCGGTTGATTGCACCGAAGCCATCCGGTCCGCTACCGCTGGAGGGGCTGATGTTGTGATTGACGCGGCGGGGCGGTTCTTTCAACAGGCTCTCGATGTAGCCCGTCCGGGTGGAAGGGTGATTTTATTCGGGATGGATCTGCGGGCCGAATGCAGCGTGAAGCAGTTCGACATTACGCGCAGTGAGGTGACAATTTTCGGATCGTTTATTCAGAACACGGCGTTTCCGAAGGTTGTGAAAATTCTGGAATCAGGGATCCTGCCGATGGGAAAACTAGTCACCCACCAGTTTGGGCTGGAGGAATTCGGCAGTGCTGTCGAATTGTTGCGGGCGGGTCGGGCGGTCAAGACTGTTTTGAGTCCGTAGTTCGGATTGGTTAGAAATAGGAGCTAAAGAATGCGCCGCAAAGTAAACCCCATCCAGGTCGGAGCCGCCCTGATCGCCATTCTGGCGCTCGACAGCGGCGTCTGTTTGGGACAGGTGCGTGATCAGGCCGAACACAGCCACCATCATGGCTCTCGCTCGGTTGAGGAATGGCTGCGCATCCTCGAAGACCCGAGTCGCGATGAGTGGCAAAAACCCGCGCAAGTTCTCGAAGCTCTGGGTCTTCGGCCTGGTCAGGATGTGGCCGACATCGGTGCGGGTACCGGCTACTTCAGCGTCCGTTTCGCGGAGGCGGTGGGGCCGGGCGGCAAGGTATTCGCGGTGGATATCGACCAGGGTCTGATCGATCATCTGAACGAGCGAGCCAAGGACGCGGGTCTGAGCAACCTCAAAGCTGTTCTTGCGGCTGCCCATGACCCGCTGCTGGGCGAAAAGTCGTTGGACATTGTCTTTGTCTGCGACGTGATCCACCACGTCCGGGATCGGCAAGGCTATTTCGCGAAGATGGGTATCCGGTTGACTCAGGTAGCCCCAAGATGTAGTATGCCGGCAGATGGAAGATTACCCTCAGAACCTGCCAGAATTCGAGTCCCGTTTTAGCAGTGAGGAGGCCTGCCGGGAGTATCTGTTCCGGCGGCGCTGGCCGGACGGTTCCCGCTGTCCGGGTTGCGGTTGTGGAAAGTCGTGGCCTTTGCGAAAAGTGCTGCTGCAGTGCGCTGCGTGTGGGCGCCAAACCTCGGTGACCGCCGGGACCATCTTTCAGGACACGCGCAGCCCTTTGCCGTTGTGGTTTCGTGCGATGTGGTGGGTCACCACCCAAAAGACCGGAGCCAGCGCTTTGGGACTTCAAGGAGTGTTGGGGCTCAACAGGTACGAAACGGCTTGGACCTGGCTGCACAAAATGGGGCGCGCGATGGTGCGGCCGGGACGGGATTTGCTGGCCGGGACGGTGGAAGTCGATGAAAGCTACTGGGGCGGGCTCGAAGAGGGCCTGCGGGGCCGAAACCTGCAAAACAAAGCATTGATCGCAGTGGCCGCTCAAGAGGATGGGCGGGGTATCGGCCGGATTCGCATGAAGAGAATCGAGGATGCCTCGGGCGAGAGCCTGTTGCCTTTCGTGGAGGAGTGCATCGAGCCGGGCAGCGTGGTGCATACCGACGGCTGGCCCGGTTACTCCGGGTTGAAAAAGGAAGGCTACGTCCATCAGGTCACAGTTGTCAGCAGGCAGGAGCAGTCCGCGTCGGAATTGATGCCCCGCGTCCACCGCGTGATGTCACTGCTCAAGCGCTGGCTGCTGGGCACCCATCAGGGCGCCGTGAGCCACAAACATCTGGACTACTACCTGGACGAGTTCACCTTCCGTTTCAACCGCCGCAAATCCAAAAGCCGCGGCAAACTCTTCTATCGGCTCGTCCAGCAGGCGGTAGCCGTGGATCCCGCGACTTACAAGATGATTGTTCACCCGGTTACAGAACCCAAGAAAATCCCCAAACCACAAGATATTGGGGCTACCTGAGTCAACCGGATACCCATCTTCGCGAAATTGTCTGGAGCCCTGCGGCCCGGCGGCCGTCTTGCCATCGTAGACTTCCACAAACGAGAGACGCCGGTGGGACCGCCCGCGGCAATGAAGATTGCCAGGGAAGACCTCATCTCGGAGTTGCGAGAAGCTGGTTTCGTGCTCGCGCGGGAATTCGATTTCCTGCCGCATCAATACTTCTAGAATTATCTACTTGACGCAAGGGTGGGTGCCGTGGTAGCCTCGCTTTTATGCTATCGCCATCCGCTAGGCAGAAAATTGCCAATGAGGCTATCAACTTTATACTTCAGGCTTTCTACGCTGGCGTGGTGTACTCCGTGTTAGCAGCAGGTGGAACAATATACGCTTGGATTACCGGAGCGGATCAGCAATGGGTTTTTTTGGGCCTAGGTGCGCTCGGAACCCTGTTTCTTGTCTTGGTGACCACTGGTGTCGTCGTTTGGCAACGCTCCAAATCAAAGCCGCTACAGACGGTTGGTCGTAAGGGATATTTGGATTTCAGAAAGGACGCGGAGGCTGCAATTCACCAACTACAAGTGGACATCCCCAAGATTACGGCAATAAATCAGCGGATGGGCGAGATCGCGTCGAATGCTTCAAAACGTCCAGATACATCCTCGCACCGCGCGATCCACGCAGGAGTCGTAAAGGTATCAAAAAAGATCAATCGGCAGGCGAGCATTATGAGGATTCGCTCGGGTCCCGTAAAGCGCAACGTTGACCTACTCATCGAAAGCATAACCGGATGGTCTGATTGGGTCCGGAAGCGGCAGGGACCAGATGAAATTCAGTCGCTTCTCCCACTGATCCGATCTATTGGGGCTCCGCTTCAACAGACTATTTCTAGTCTAGAATCGTTTCAGGCGAGTCTACAGGTGCACATTCGAGAGATGAGTCAGGAGATGGATTTGGCTGGAGGGGCATTTCACAGTGAAATGGACGCGGTTCTCAAGCGGATAAAGCAGCTCCGTGCGTGCTGTCAGCAGCAGATTTCCCTATTAGATCCTTATACTTCAGGGAGTCCGAGTTAATGAGCCGCAGCAGGGTGTCCCGAAACAAATACGGATTGTTCCGATTGTCGAACCGAAACTCGAACTCATCAAGGTAGGCAGGAAGATGCTTCACGCTGACTTTATGATAGGCACCGACAACAGACCGCTTGAAGAGCGAGAACGCGCCCTCGATCGAGTTCGTGTGGACATCGCCGCGAACCCACTCGTCAGCGGAATGGTTTACGCTCTCGTGCTTGGTTTTCTCATCGCCAATGCCTTTGTAGGCTTCGTAGTCGTCGGTATAGATGTTCTCGGCATCCGGGGCGTGCTCCTCAATGAATCCGTGAAGCGTTTCGCGATTGCGCCGCTTGCCGACCGTCAGCCGGATATTGCCATCGCGTTCGATAGCCCCGAGAACCATCGTTTTGTTCCCCGTGTATCCCCGGCCCATGCCCTTGGCCTTACCGCCGACCCAGGTCTCATCGACTTCGACGGTGCCTTCAAGGGGCTCGGTGTCGGCGTCCTTCATGGCGGCTCGGATACGATGGCAGAGATACCAAGCGGTCTTGTAGGCTACTTTCAGGGTGCGCTTGAGTTGGTTGGCCGAAATCCCTTTGCGGGATTCGCACATCAGGTAGATGGCCGCGAACCACTTGGGAAGCGGCAAGTGAGAATCATGGAAGATTGTCCCGGCGGTAACGGAGAACTGGTACCGGCATGAGTCGCAATCGAACTGTCCGCGCTTGTGGATTCGAGAGATCTTCTCGTTTTCGCATCGTGGGCACTGTATACCCTTGGGCCAGCGTAAGCCCTCAAGGTAGGAGCGGCATTTCTCTTCAGAGTGGAACCGGTCCATTAGCGTCATCAAATCGATATTTGCGGTGGAAGCCATAGCTATGACCAGAAAGAAACCAGAGAAGGATCTAACGACCGACGAAGCGATGCGGAGGATCTTCCCGAAGAAGGTACGCGAAGAACTTCACCGAGTAGCGCACGAGAAGGACGACAAAGAACTGAAAGGAAAGAAGACAACCCGATCACAAGAATAGTATACTATGGTTATAACCTTGTGTCAAGTAGATCATTACGAATGCTTGCAGGCTCACCGGAGCCGACTATTCCTTCCGTGGTTGTGGGCACGAGCCAGTCACCTCCCGTCAACGTAAGTCCTCGCGTGGTGAAGCCGATCGGGCTGTTGGTCAGATTCGAAATCCTAAAACTCTGCGCGGGAGGTGCTGGATCCGAAGAAGTTGAGGCGAAAATCAACCCCCTAGGGTTGACGATAGGGCCCGGATCCTGATCATCCCCGAGAAGATTCAGTACGACCGTTGTGAACTGCGGCGAGTTGGCTGCATCTGGAGACGCCACTTCCAGCAGCCCATAGTAAGCGCCCGGGGAAAGCCCTTGCGAACGGATAGCGACATCCACTGTCGCGGGAATTGCGGTTTCACTGGTGCCCGTAGACGGGCCGACGGCCAGCCAGTCTCCGCCTGACAGGGTCTCCGATCGGATATCCCAGGGCATCATCCCTAGGCCGTCGTTGAAGACTCGTAGGTTCTGAACGGGTGCAGCACCGCCCCCCACAACAGCGGTGAAAGCGAGTCCTCTTTGCGAGACCCGAAGCAACTGCGAACGGCCCCCGACCGCCATTGCCACCACGATCGTCGCGGCCTGCTGCGTTGCCGGACTGGCAATCTGAATCTCTCCGAAGTAGGTCCCCGGAGCCAATGAAGCGGGGTTTGCCGTGACGTTAAGCATGCCCGGCGCTGCCGCGGTCGTTTCTCCGGCCGTCGGAGAAACCATCAGCCAGGGTCCGCCCGACTGGGTCGCGGTGTTCACCTGAAAACTCAAAGAACTCCCCCCGCCGTTGAGCACCCAGAGATTCTTGTTTGCGGCCGGCGACATCTGGATGTAGGAGAAAGGCAGGTGGCTCGGCTGGACGCTAAGCTCTGGTGGCTCATCTGAATCAGCTTCGACAGTAATGATGAAAGCTTTGGCTGCACTGCTTCCCGCGTCGTCGCCCACTTCGGCGATCCATTCGAAAACACCAGTTGCCGTCGATGTACCTTCGACGGCTCCCGTCTCTGCGTCAAGGATTAAGCCAGGCGGCAGAGCACCGGCCGCAACCGACCACGTGTAAGGCGGCATTCCGCCCGAGGCGGCCAGCGTCATGCTGTAGGACGCACCTAAAGTGCTGGAGGAAAGCGGCGAGTTCGTAGTGATGATAAGTCCGTTTCCACCTGGCTGTCTGGAGACGCGCGCCAGAGGCGTCGCAATACCTCCGCCCTGATACACGCCATGCATGGCGCCCGTGTCGTTAGAGGCGTTCGTAAAGGTTCCAGTCCAGTTCGGATTTTCTCCCGGAAAGGTCTCGTTGATCTGAATGCTTCCAAAGTCGGATCCATCGAAATCCCGGTACACGCCGAAGAGCCTCGTTCCGTTTGTGCAGGCATAAAATTCACCGAGCTTGTTGTAGTCATAGTCGCCGCCATAGAACTCCCGCTTTTCACCTGATGGCGGGCAAAGCCTGGCGGCTGTGCCGGAGCCCCGCAACCCGTCCATCCCCGCAATGCCCTCCGCTTCGCCCATCTGACTGAAGTTGATGGGACCAATCACTTGGGGAATAAAGGGGGGAAACGACGCGCCCCACCTCCCATTGAAAGCGCCCTGTACGAACACGCTATCCGCGGCCCATATGGGCGCGGCCGCTAGAAGTGTCATTGCGACAAGAAATCGAATACGCATGTTCAAACCTCCAAATCAGAGACGATAGGGTACCACTGATCGCTTCGGCGCGCACCAGGAAATAGGAGGACGGAACTCACAGAATGCAATCTTCCCGCCCGCATCCTGGCAAACCGTATCGACGTTAGGGTTGTCCGGTCCAGCGCTGGTTCGCTTGAAGACTATCGCTGAGAGAATCCGTCGTAGACGCTTGGAAAAGGCAAAGGGCCTTGCTCGCAAGCTAGGCCGCAACGGCCCCTGCCCCTGCGGCAGCGGAAAGAAGTACAAGCGATGCTGTTTGGTCTAGGGAGGCAGAGAAGAATGCGGTGAGTGGAGCACGGACAAAAGAAATCGATAACGCCCTCCTCGCTTGCGTTAGTGCGCATGCTCTGGAGAGGAGCTGAACGAAGCATGCCTGGCGGAAGACGGGCGCGCCGTGTGCTGCCTTACTGGATCGCATGTGTTCTGTCAGAATATGGAACGCGGAGGGAGCTTGGCGACATAGACCTGCGAGTAGTCGTCTCGGAGCGGACCAACTGGAGGGGCGTTTGTGAGCGCCTCCTTCCGTGGATGGAAAGCGCCGGATACGAAACTGAGACGAAGCCTGGCCCGAAACCCTACGAGAAAACGAAGATCATCGCTAAGAAGAGGCGACATGATGCATTGGATGTTTGGCTATCCGATCGCACTCTGAGAAGTCCAGCCATTAAATTCGTCAGGAAGGCGAGGACCGACTACAAGATGGACTTCGGCAATGTGGGCAATCTGCGAGGAGTCCACAGTGGATTGGTCACGCGCCTCAGGGAGACGAGATGGCACGTCCGGCGCTGCTTCACTGGAAAAAAGAAATTGGAACAAAAGACCAAAGCCGGCCTTGATCGGCTCCTAACTCAGTTGGCACTCCAGGGACCCAGCATGGCGTTCTTGTTGGAACTCGGGAAGCTATTTGATCCAGACGACTGGCAGCTTGAGCCGCTCGCGATCCGATTCCCATCGCTTTCGACGGATCCCCTTCTTTACAGACGAGGGCTGAAGTCCGCTCTCGAATGTACGGGGCCGCGGTTTGGTCGGTACCTTTCTGGCATTTCTGGCATAGAGATTCACTAGGGTGGCACGGGGCAGCCATCGTGCCTGCGCGGAACTGCCCGCATTCCCGCTACCAACCAATATCCCAGAGTCAGCCACCATCCCCCGCAACCCTTAACACCTGAATTATGCACAGATTCACTTTGCGAGTGTGGCTGCGTTCGTAGCGGGTTGGCGGTCGTCATGAGGTGGTAGTTCGGCAACTGGCCTTTTGGCTTCTCCGTGTCCGGTTTCCCTTCCCGCCCAGAATCCGCGTCGTCAAAACCTCGCTCGGAAGTGACGTGTTTCCAGTGCGTTACGGCTAGTGCATAAAATTTTATGCATAGCGCATAGCCAGCTCTCAGATCAGCGCCCTCCCGACCACCGGCAGCAAGCCGCCGTAGGGAGTCGGCTTCCTGCCGCGGAAGTGGTAAGGCGTCGAAGCCCCGATTTTATTGGGCCGCGAAGCCGTCACGGCTGGGCCTTGTTGGACGGGCCTTTGGGAGCTATGCTGTTTTCGTCTGGTAACCATGTGGGTGACCTCCTTGGGGTTGGCTGGCGAAGCTGGGATCTTTGCCAGTCTACCTTTTTACCCCATGTTTTCGGGGGTCCCAAATGGTCTCTTGCGGCTCAGCCCTCCTCAGGTCCACGCCGCAGTGCATAATTCAGGTAACATTGTCCACGATCCATCGCTACCCTTCGCTGAATGACTCTCATTGACTGGCTCATCCATCCCGACCTCGACCACGTTCATGTGACTCGGGGTCGCCGGCCACCCAAAAGAACCATCGTCTTCTCTCTGGCGCAAGGCCGGTCCTCCGGCCTTGCGGGGCGTGGGGTGGGCCACAAGGTGACAGCCGCGCCCGCGGCCGTCACCTCCCGCCTCGAATCCGCGCCCAAACCTCCAGCCAGCCCCTACGGCAACCCCTTAGGCCCCCGTACAGCCTCAGTTTCACTGCCCACCGCGGCAAAAACCACTCTCAACCCAATCCATTTGACAACCTCAACCCACCCTCAACACAATCAATTCAACAACATAAACCAAAACACCAAAATCAAAAAACACCGCCTGGTATAATAACAGCAGGTAAACCAGGAAAACATCGCGCTCACGAAATCAGGGCAGCCATCCCCTACCAGCACCACGAGAAGCGGCACCCTTCTCAACGCGGCGCTTTTCTAAACACGGCACTTTTCTCAACGCGACACTTTTCTCAACACGGCACTCGTCTCAACAATGTAGACGCCGATCCCCGCTCACACCAATCGGTGTGCGGGAATCAGGCGTCAGGTCACGACGACTCCGGAGGGAGTGAAGATGGCCGTGATGGACCGCTAGCCTGCTCATGACGGCAGCGGCCCGCGCGTGGCCATCCGCCCCATTTCAGGCGAAGAAACATCGAAAAACGGCCGTCCGCTGGACAAGGCAAAACGCTCGTCCAGCGGACGATCCGGCGGGCTCGATCAATTATGGGAAAAGCTAAAGCAAATATAAGCGAAATCGCGAAAATGAGGTCTACATAATAGGATAAGCCAACATAGCCATAACCCGCTGAAAACCGCTGACAGCCCGAATCACGGAAACCACCTTATCGGCCTCACAACCCGCCAAGACCGCGTCATCGCAGCGCTGCTCGAGCCGCCCTCGATCGTCGCCGCGGCCCGCAAAGCCGAGCTCGGGAAAACACCCTCCGGCAGTGGCTGCTCCAGAACGGAGATTTCCAGGCAATGCCGCGCGTCATGCGCCACGATATCCCGGCGGCCAGCCACGATCCTGTTCTCCCGGTTTCAGCCACCAGTACCCACAGTTCTTCGCTATCCTCGATTGAGTGACCTTCCTGGACTGGCTCATTGTTGTCGTCACCAACGGGCTCATCGTTGGCTATGGCTTGTACCTGGCCCGCGGCACGAAGGATTCGTACGAATGGTTTTTGGCGGCCAAGGGGTTGCCTTGGTGGATCGTCGGGCTGTCGATGTTCGCTACCGCTGTCGACAGTGGCGACTATGTGGCGGTTGTCGGCGGCGCCTATTCCTTTGGGCTTTCGAACCTGACGACCTGGTGGCTCGGGATTCCCATCGGGTGGTTCGTCGCTTCCTACGTTGTGTTCTTGCCGCTTTATCGCAGCGGTATGTTCACCAACGCCGAGTATCTGGAGTACCGCTTCGGTCCGGGCGTTCGGGTGATGGGCGCGTTGATCCAGATTCAATACCGGACGAATGTCCTGGGAAATATCGCGTTCTCGCTCTATTTGACATTCTCGATCCTGAGCGGCTGGGGAACCGAGACTTGGTGGCTCGTCGGCGCGATCGCGGCGGCGGCAGCTGCCTACACGGCGGCGGGGGGACTGAAGTCCGTTGCGGTCACCGACGCGCTGCAATCGATAGGGATGTTCTTGGCGGCGCTGATTCTTTGGGTGGTGCTGTGGAATCACGTCGGCGGCTGGGGAGGGATCGAGAGCCGCCTGACGGCCGTCGACCCGGCGCTGGTGGGTTCGATGATGCACGTCGGCGGACAGCAGCAACCGGGAGTGCCCGGGTGGCTGGTGGTCTTCGGCTGGGTCGTGTCGCTGACCGCGTATTCGGTGGTCAACCACTCGCAGGCGATGCGGCTGCTGGCGGCGCGCTCGGAATGGGACATGAAGACGGCGGCGCTGCTGGCGAGCGTGATCGTCGTGATCGTGATGGGGTTCAACATCACGCTGGGGTTGCTCGGGCGGGCGCTGATGCCGGAGCTGGAAATGGTCGACCAGATTTATCCGCTTCTGGTGCGGGAATACCTGGGACCGGGGCTTGTGGGGCTGGTCGTGGCGGGCGTGCTGGCGGGCGGGATTTCGACTTATGACTCGATTGGGTCCTCGATTGCGGCTGTGTTTACTCGGGATATTTACGCACGTTTTTTTGTAAAGACGCGCGGTGATGAACACTATTTATGGGTTTCGCGACTGGCGACTTGGGGCGTGATTGCGGCGTCGTTCGGGTATATTCCTTTCTTGAAGTCCGGGATGGTTGCGTTCTATTTGCGGCTCTCTAGCGTGGCGGTGATTCCGCTGTTTACGGTTTACATGATGGGGACGCTGACGCGGGTTCACCGGCGGTCGGGGGCTGTGGGGCTGGCGGCGGGAATTGCCTATGGGCTTAGCTCGTTTTGGGGAGAGCGCTGGGGCTGGGATTTGCCGGTTTGGTGGGTGAATACTTGGTGGGCTTACCTTTGGAGTATTGTTTTCACGGCGGCGGCGATGCTGATTGCTACTGCCTATTGGGGATGGGCGGATTGGAAGGATGTTCGAGGGTTGGTTCGTTTCGGTGCAGGCGGCGATGGCATAGACGGGGCTCAGCCAGCGGAGTTGGCTGCCGCCGAGGGGACTTGGCTGGACGCCACTCGGAAGCAGGCGCAGGCTGTTCCTAAGTATTCGTTTGAGGTGGGGCCGGGAGGGCTGCCTTGGTATTTGGAACCGGTGATTTGGGCGGTTTTGTTTGGGGTGCTGATTGGGTTTGTGAATTTGGTTGTGCTTTGGTAGGTGGGTTTTAGGCTCGCGATGCGCCGGCGCGGAGGCCGACGCGTGGACCGGCTGAAGCCGGTCCCTGGCACGCAAGGATGCCCGCCCCACCTTGCAGGTCCAGAACGTGAAGCCTCCTGACGCCGGCCCGAGTGGCGTCGCTGCGTTGGGGTGCGGCTTGCTCAGTCGACGGTGTTGGAAGATGGCTCGGTCGGCAGCGTTGGCGGCTTGGCTAGCGGGGCCGATCCTACTCCGGGCCAGATTCGCAGCACCCCGAAGGCGGCTCGAATCGCGATCCAGACGGCGATCACTTGCCAGATCGAGGTGAGGGCGAACGGCGCGGTTGGGTCGATCCATTGGAGAGCTAGAACGCCGACGGCTCCCGCGGCGATAACTGCGTTGCGCAAATACTTGAAGTCCGAGGTTCCCCAATGAATGCCGTCCGTGCCGAACGTTACGGCGTTTAGTTCAATCACCAGGTCTAAACCCACCGCCTTTCAGGCGGTCAGCTTCAAGCAGTTCTGGATGAGAATGGGGGGATGGAAGAATATCGGCGAGGAGCGCATTCGGTCTACGACATCAAATATCACCTCATATGGATCACGAAGTACCGCTACAAGGTGTTACGGGGCAGGGTGGCAGAGCGGGTGCGGGATCTGATCCGGCAGAGCTGTGAAGCGAGGGGAGTGGCGGTGGTCCGGGGCGCGGTGTCGCCGGATCATGTGCACATGTTGGTGACGGCTCCGCCGCAACTAGCGCCGTCGAAGCTGGTGCAGTACCTGAAGGGGCGGTCGTCGCGGCGATTACAGGACGAGTTTGGAGAGTTGCGGAAACGGTATTGGGGCCAACATCTGTGGGCACGCGGCTACTTTTGTGCGACGGTGGGCGCGGTAGATGAAGAAACGATCAAGAGATACATTGAGAGCCAGAAATGGGATGAGGACGGGGAAGGATTCAAGATTACAGCGCCCACCAAGCCTTGAGCCGGCTGTGAGCCAGACAGCTTCAGGCGGCTTGAGCCGCAACCCCGACTTTCAGTCGAAACGTAACCCACCGCCTTTCAGGCGGTGGATGTTTAGTGGCTGGGTAAGGGCGGCGATCCTCCATGCCGGATAAAACACACCATGCGCGCTCAGTGGGAGAAGAACGGCCGCAGCAACGGCGCTGCCCAAACTCATTGCCGCCGCTAGGATGCAGCCTCCGATGAGACTCCACTGGCAGACGACTTTGGCGACGCGGCGGCACTGAGGCAGATCGCCAGCGCCCATAAAATAGCCGACGAGGCTCTGTCCGGCAATGGCGAATGAGTCGAGGAACATCGCGGTCAAGGCCCAGGCTTGCCGGATCGCCTGATGCGCGGCTCCTTCGTTTGTGCCGGCCTCGGTTGCGGCTCGGGTTGCCAACAGAAAGAAGACGTTGAGGGAGGCTGTCCGCAAGAACAGATTCCATCCGATGTCCATGAATCTTCGCAGCTCGCTGAATCGGAGTCGAGACGGGAGGCCGAGGCGGCGGAGGCAGACCACCACCGCGGCGGTAGCACCGAGCCATTGGCTGACGACGCTGGCGCTGGCCGCGCCCGCGACTCCCATTGCCGGCACGGGTCCGAAGCCGAAGATCAGGATCGGGTCGAGGGCGATGTTGAGGACATTGACGCCGACGGCGATCAGAAGAGGAACACGCATGTCCAGCAGGCCGCGCAATGTGCCGAATGAGGCCACGGTGGCCAGCACGGCAGGGGCTCCGAACAGGCGTACCGCCATGTAGTCTTTGGCCGGGATGAGCAATTCGCCCGTGGCGCCCATCGCCCGGACCAACGGATCCAGGAGGAAAAGCCCGAGCCCGCAGACGAGCATGCCGAAGATGCCGCTGAGCAGTAGCGCCTGCGCATTCATCAGACTGGCGCGCGAGCGGTCACCGGTCCCTTCGCTTAGGGCAACCTCGGTTTGGGTTCCGACTCCCAAGAAACCGAATATCCAGAACACGCTCGATAAGACGGCCGCGCCGACTCCGAGTCCTGCTAGTTGCGCCGCGCCCAGGCGTGCGACGAAAATCGTGTCGACGAGTCCTGTCAACGGTTCGGCGATGAGCGAGAAAAGAAGCGGCGTTGCCAGGCGAAAGAAGGTTCGGTGCGGATGCCGGACGAAGGGATGGGTGGATTCGCGCAAGACTGTAAGTGGCCGGCAGAATTGGAGTCGGGAAGACTTCGGAACCCTGATCGTAGGGGAGCGCCCACGGTTCGATCCCGAGCCGGGCGTTCAGACCAGATTGCGCTCCCGTGCCACTTCGTCAATCGCCCGCGCGGCGATCTTGACCGTGCGGTCGAGCGCGTCCCGAGGAGTGATCAGGGGAAGGCGCTATTTCTAGGGCGGTTCCAGACGGATTGACGAGAACGCCCAGCTCTCGCATTCGCCTGACGATCTCTTTCACGGTGTCGTCGGCGAACGCGGCCTTGGTCGCTTTGTCCGCGGTGAAATCGACAGCCAGCCACATGGACTTGACCAGCGCACATGCCCGACGATGGGGTGGTTCTCCAGCTCAATTTTCAGGGCATCGAGGAAGTAGGCGCCGTTGTCGCGAGCAAGGGTGATCAAGCTCTCGCGCTCGTAGATAGCAATCGTCGTATTCGCCGCCGCCACCGCCGCGAGGTGGCCGCTGAAGGTGTGCAGATGGAGGAAAATGTCGAGCGCGTCGGCGATTTCGGCCTTTGTCATGACCGCTCCCATGGGGGCGTAACCGGCCGTCAGAGCCTTCGCGAGTGTCATGATGTCGGGTTCGATGCCGAAATGCTGGTGGGCGAACCACTCGCCTGTCCTGCCGAACCCGGTGATGACTTCATCGACGATGAAGAGGACCTCGTACCTGCGGCAAATCTCCTGCACGCGCTGCAGGTAACTCGTGGGGGGGATCTGCACGCCGTTGGCCTGCATGATCGCTTCGCCGATAAAGGCGGCTACGTATTCCGGGCCTTCGTGCAGGATTTGCTGTTCGAGATAATCGGCGCAGAAATCGGCGTAGGCTTCCTCTTCCATGCCAAACGGATTGCGATAGCACATGGGGCCGGGGATGTGCGAATGCCCGGGGACGACGGGTTCGGAGACATGCCGCAAGTCGAGCCAGTCACTGGCCCCCAGCGATCCCATGGTGGAGCCGTGAAAGGCGTTCCAACGGGAGATGATTTTATGGGCACGCGGTTTGGCTCCGCGGGTGAGGTGGTACTGCTTGGCGAGCATGAAGGCGGTTTCGACTGCTTCGGAGCCGCCGCTGACAAACATCGTTTTGGAGAGTTTCGCGGGCGTTAACTGCGCCAGCTTCTTAGCGAGGCGGATGGTCGGCTCGGCGAAGTTGTTGCGCGTTCCGATGTAGTGCAACGTGCGAAGCTGCTCATGGACGGCGCTGGCGATTTCTTCACTCCCATAGCCCAGCGAGTTGGCCCGGGTGTGGGCGGACATCATGTCAAGGTAGGTTTTCCCGTTGATGTCGGTGAGCTCGACGCCGCTGCCGTGCGCGTAGATGCGCAGGCCTTCTTGTTCGAGCTGCTGCTTGGAGGTGTGGGGGATGACGCAGTAGGTCGTATGCATCGCGGGTTAGTTTGTCGGTCGCCGCAGTGGTCTCAACCGGGTCGGTGATCAAGGGGACTTGGGGTTCAGCCATGGGTGGTTCTTTCCTCGCACGAGAATGCGGCACCGAAAAGGCGCGCTGAGAAATTCCAAATAATGCATCACCTTGATGCTCACTCAGGCCCTGGGCCAAATCGCAGGATCCCGCCGCACGTGCAGGCAAGCTAAGACGACGATCTCATTCTCTGAAATCGTATAGAAGATGGCGTATGGAAATCTGGGTACAAGAGCATTGCGAGCGTTCCGATAGGACTACATTGCGGCTGTACGGATACAACTGAATCGAGCGAAAGCTCCGCTCGACTGGCCGGAACTCGTAACCCAATCCTGGATTCTTCTCTTGGTACCATCGAATCGTGACGGTGAGATCGCTCTCGGCCTGTGGCCGAAGCACCACCTCAAGTTTCATTCAGATTGAGTCATCCGTTCTCGAACAACAGACCAAGGCTCACTCGCCTCGGGATGGCGATGGTAGTCGTCCAAGCGGCGGTCTAGCTCTAGCTTTTGTGCTTCCGTGAGAGACAGCGCTTCCCGGCGGTTGCAATGCTGTCCCACAAGTCTTCGACGAGCTGAATACCCTCATCCAGGCTCAGTTGGAGCAGATCGGTAATCATTGGGCTAGCCACGTGATATCAACTTAACACACGCGGGACTCGGCGCGAACAGCCCGACAGCACGATGGACGCGCGTCGCCGGGACGGCGAGTGCTTTTGCGGGCGCACCATCATCCTTGATCGTTTCCGCGGGTTCCTCTATCTTGGAAAAGTAGTCCTTTCGGCTCAGGCACGACGCATGCGTTTCCTTCTCGTCACCACGCCAGTGACCGGACATGTCAGTCCGGTCTTGCCCGTTGCCAGAAAACTTGTGGAGCGGGGCCACGAAATACTTTGGTATACGAGCGCGCGTTTTCAAGCGAAGATTGAGACCACCGGCGCGCGCTTTGTTGGCTTCCAGACTGCTCAAGATATCGATTACCACCGGATCGACGAGCTGTTCCCAGAGCGAGCGAAGCTAAAAGGAATAGCGCTGGGAAAATGGGAGCTCAAGAACCTGATCGATGTCTCCCTCGAGCAGTACTACAACATTCCCGGTATTCTCCGTGGCTTTCAGGCGGACATCATCCTGGCGGATAGCTTTGCGCTCTCCGCCCTGCTGACGGCCGAAACAACGGGCCTGCCGCTCGCGCTCTTGAATGTCTCGAACCTGTTCGCGCGCAGCCGCGATACCGCCCCAGACGGCCTCGGCCTAGCGCCCAACTCGACGCGGCTGGGACAGCTTCGTAACGGATTTTTGAACTGGATAGTCTTCCAACTTCTCTTCCGCGATGTGAACCGGCACTTCAACGAGCGCCGAGTCCGTCTGGGGCTGCCTCCGGTCACGGATACGTTCTTAGAGCTGGCGATTCGGCGGTCGCGTGTGTTTCTGCAGCCAACGGCGCCTTCATTCGAGTACCCGCGGAGCGATCTGCCCGGCAATGTGCATTTCATCGGCGCGCTTCTGCCGGGCTCGGCCCCGGAGTTCGTCCCGCCGCCCTGGTGGGGTGAACTCGATACGAAAAGGCCGGTCGTGCTGGTGAGTCAAGGCACGGTGGCCACGAATCCTGACGAATTGCTGGGTCCGGCGATTCGGGGTTTGGGCGGGGAGGACATGCTGGTCGTCGGAACCACGGGTGGCCGACCTGTAAAGGATATCGGGTTGGACCCGCTGCCGGCGAATGTCCGGCTGGAGCCGTTCATTCCGTTTGATCGCATTGTGCCCCTCGCGGATGTGATGGTGACCAACGGCGGATATGGCGGCACGCATTTTGCGTTGGCCCACGGAGTGCCGTTGGTCTCAGGCGGGGAATCGGAGGACAAGGCGGAGATTTGCGCACGTATCGCCTGGGCCGGCGTCGGCGTTAATCTGAAGACGAAATCCCCCACCCCAGCACAGATCAGGAAAGGGGTGCGGAAGGTTCTAGAGGATCGTTCCTTCGGGCAGAAGGCCCGCGAGATGCAGCGAGAACTCGCCCGCTACGATGCGCCGACAAAAGCGGCTGAGCTGCTTGAGACGATCGGGAAAGGCGGCGAGTCGCCGGTTCGACTAGCTGCTACGGTCAGTGTGCGCGGAGGTTTTTCAGCAGGACGGCAGCGTGCTTGAGCCCATCAAAAACTCGTCCACGGCGCGGGCGGCTTTGCGGCCTTCGGTGAGGGCCCAGACGACCAGCGATTGGCCGCGGCGGGCGTCGCCGGCGGCGAAGACTTTTTCGTTCGAGGTTTGAAATTCAGAGAAGGTAGCGTTGATATTGCCGCGCGGGTCTTTTTCGAGTTCTAGCTCGTCGACTAGGCCGTTGTGGACGGGACCGAGAAAGCCCATCGCGAGCAGCACCAGGTCGGCGGGGACTTCGAAGTCCGAGCCGGGCTTGTCGATGAATTGGAAGGGACGGCGGTTCGTTTCGGGGTCGACATCGGGCCAATCGAGCTGTACGCCTCGCAGCGTTTTGACGTTGCCATTGCCGTCGCCGACGAACTCCTTGGTGTTGACTGCCCATTCGCGCACGTCGCCCTCTGCGTGAGAACTTTCCGCTTTGAAAGTGAAGGGCCACATCGGCCACGGGAAAGCGCCCGGCTCGTCGCGTGTCATCGGCGGTTTGGGCAGCAACTCGAACTGCCGGATCGACTTGGCACCTTGCCGGCGGCTGGTACCCAGGCAGTCCGCGCCGGTGTCGCCGCCGCCGATGATGATGACGTGCTTGCCTTCGGCGGTGACGTCGAGCCCGGATTGAACTGGACGGCCACCGACCCTCCGATTCTGCTGGGGAAGGAATTGCATTGCGTAATAGATGCCGTTGAGCTCGCGCCCCGGGATTTTCAAGTCGCGCGGATTTTCGGCTCCAGTCGAAATCAAGATGGCGTCGAAGTCGCGCAGTAGTTCTTCACCCTTAATGTCAACGCCGATATGGACGCCACAGCGGATCTCGACGCCTTCGGCTTTCATCTGCTGGGCTCGCCGCTCGATGTGATGCTTCTCCATCTTGAAGTCGGGAATGCCGAGCGCCAGTAATCCGCCAGGGACTTCGTTTTTCTCAAAGAGCGTGACCGTGTGTCCGGCGCGGTTGAGCTGTTGCGAGGCCGCCAAACCCGCCGGGCCCGCGCCAATGACGGCGACCTTTTTCCCGGTGCGTGTGGCCGGCGGCTCGGGGACGATCCAGCCTTCCTGCCACCCGCGGTCAACGATCGATTTTTCTATTCCCTTGATCGAGACAGGGTCTTCATTGATGCCGAGGACGCAGGCCGCCTCGCACGGGGCGGGGCAAATCCGTCCCGTGAACTCAGGAAAGTTGTTGGTTGAGTGCAGCTCCCGTAGCGCGTCCTTCCAGCGGCCTCGATAGACCAAATCGTTGAAGTCAGGAATGATGTTGTTCAGCGGGCATCCGGTGTGGCAGAACGGGATACCGCAATCCATGCAGCGCGCGCCCTGATCCTTGAGATCAGGCTCGGCCATCGGCACGTAGACTTCGTTGAAGTCCTTGATGCGAACGAGAACGTCGCGCCCTTGGGGGACCTGACGTTCGTACTCCATGAATCCGGTTACTTTACCCATGTTTCAGTGGTTGTCTTTCGTCAGTATTTGGCGGTCAACCCGAGGCCGGCATCAGCGAAGGTCGCGGAACGTCGCGAAGAGCGCACAGCGTCGCCCAGCGCGCGGAACGTCCCGTGGAGCACGGACCCTCGCCCGGCGCGCGGAACTCTCGCCCTGCACGCAAATCGTCGCCCGGCGTGGAACCATCGCCCGGCCACAGGCGCGAAGCGGCGCAGGAAAGTAGCCCAGCTATCTGAGTTGGTCTGTCAAGAGGGCAGAGCATGTTTTTCTGTCCGCGATTCACAGGCAATTCACAGGCGTTCCACAGCGGGCAGGCACTGCGCCAGCGGAGAACCTCTTCGCTCAAGCGCCTCCAGATACCGCGACTCATCATACAGCGTGCCGTCTTGCCAGCAGCGATACAAGATCTGAATCCATTTGAACGCCAGCGCGCGCACGGCGGCATGATGGTCCTGGCCTTGCGCCCGTTTTTGTTCGTAATAAGCTCCCGCCCACACCGACTGCCGCACCGAAAAAGCCGCAAATTCGTGAAAGGTCTACCGCAAAAACTTCGAACACGCCCAGCGCACATGGACCCAGTCCTTGTTGCCGCTGCGCTCCCTGACCGGCGCGATGCCGCTCGTTTTCTGCACCTCCTCGGCGCTCTGGAAACGCTCGCGGCGGCTGCCAAAAGCCGCCAGCAATCGCGGCGCCAGAGCCGCCCCCGCGCCCGGCAGCCCCTCGAAAAGAGCATAGTCCTGGTGCGCTTGAGTCAGCTGCGCGATCTGGTCCTCCAACACGGCGATGCCCCGCAGCAGTTGCCGCAGCAGCGCCACCTCGGTGAGCACCCGCGCCCGCCCCGGCTCGCAGACGGCGGCATCGCTGGTCAGCGGCACGGCTTGCCGGATACTGGCGATGCGCCGCTCGTTGCGCTGCAGGTTGTGGCAGCCGTGCCGCTCGAAGAACTTCCGCAGCGCCGAAGGACGCGCCTGCTGGGCTTGGTCCAGCGTCGGCCAGCGCTCCAGAAAATCCAGTGCCACGGGCGTGTCCAAATTGTCAAACCAATTCAGCACCCGCGGGTAGTATTGCTTGAGGCGGTCGGTCAGGCGGTTCTTGTGACGCGTCTTCTCGTCGACCAGATCCCGGCGGTCGGCCACCAGCAGCCGCAGCTGGCGGATCTCGACGGTGTCGGGCCGCAGCGGCCGCAGATGGCGCCGATGATGTTGCAAGATTTCCAGCACCAGTTCGGCGTCCTGCGGGTCGTCTTTCGAACCCGAGCTGTAGAAGGTCGCGCGCAGCTTGGCGACCGCCTGCGGGGGAACCGGATACACCAGGAAATTCTCAAACTCGAGCAGCATCGACAGCAGCGGGCCGCGGCTTTGTTCGAGACAAACCGCGATCGGCGCCGCGGAGAAGCGGGCGGTCAGCTCGCAGGCCCAGGCCTGGACCGCCTCCGGGGTGTGATCGAGAAAACCGCTTTGGCGCTGGCCGGTCACGGCGTCCTCGAGAGCGAACGCATGTTTTTTGTCGGCCCAGTCCAGTGCGAGGAAAGCGCGAAAGACGGGCTCGGGAACGTTGTCTGCCATGGAATCAATCTCCTTGAAGGGGAAGGGTGGAATCGAAAATAGCGAGCCGGCAGACTTGGTTTCCGCGAGAGCCTTATAGTAGAGTCCTAAGAGCGGATCTCGGACACCATCTGAGAATTCGTTTGAGAAACCAAGCGGCTCCCGCTGCTCGAAAAGCTGGGCTCAGCCATCCTGTGGCAAGGGTGAACATTCGTAGCAGCGGGATGCCGGCGGGGTATCAGCATGGCAGAGGGAGAGCGGAGATTTCCACAAATCCACCGCGCCGACGAGCCTGTGGAAAACTTTTCCTCAGCAAGCCAGTGCCGGAAAACACCCCGCAAACAACTATAAGGGTGAAACGAAGCGGAACCCTGGGGAACTCCCCACAGAGGAATGAGCCCCAGCGGGGCGTAGGAATCTCACGCCCAAACATACCGCTCGTCATATTCCATGTCGTGTTTTTTCAGGAGAGAGATGAATTCATCTTCGAATTGAACTCTCTCGTGGTGCTCCTCTTGGCTCGCAATGTATTTCGTCACCCTGGCCTAGGCTGGATTGACTCACGCTGAAGGCCGCGTAGCCGGGTTGCCAGGCGAATGATCGATCTCTCCCGCGCATCCACCGCGACGATTTTGACTTGACGATCCTCATTGATTCAGCCACGGCCATCGTTGCGGGGATTGAAAACAATTAGGTGAACATGATTAGCGACCCCATTAATGATGAGCGGTTGTCCCCCGAAGTTTCGGGTGATTCCTCCCATGTATGCAAATAGGTCGGCTCTAATGTCAGCCTTCAGCGAGGCCGTTCGGTCTTTGGTCGAAAACACGACGTGGACTAATAGTCTCGAGAACGTCTGCACCATTTTTCCTTCGCCCCTTCAGGGCTTGTCTCGTGGGTGCATCTACCCAGGGTTTCGCTTCGCTTCACCCGGGCTACGATCCTGCGTCACTTCGCGGCTTTCTCCGGAGTGATTCGCCTGAATTATGCACAGATTCGGCGTAGCCATCGTCGATGGAGTTGTGGCGATAGCGGCACTCGTGTCAACTCAGTGATTTCGCAAGTCGTCTTTTCTGCTGTTTCCCTCCCCGTTTGAGCCGCCTCCTGATCCCGGCAGGGCAAAAGCGGGCTGGCAAGCGGCGTGTTCCCAGTACGTTGCGGCGAGTGCATGAAATTTTATGCATGGAGTGCCCCTCAGCTCAGCGCACCCTCCACCACCGGCGCCAAGCTCGATCCCGGCGGCCCCATCGCCCGCAGCCGTCGCATCAGCCGTTCAAACAGGCCCTTTTCCTGATAATGATCGCTGTAGCTGACACCCGTTCTGCCGGCGTGCCGCCAGATCTTGGCCGCCACGAACAGAAAACGCAGCCGCGCCGTCGCCAGGGTGGTGTGCCGCAGCGTCTCCACGCTGGCCTGGGCTTCGCGGTTGAACAGCAGCAGCCAGCAGTTGAGATTGTAGGCCAGCATGGCCAACTGAAAGTGATTGCGGTTCATGTCAAAGCGGCGCGAGGGATGGGCCGCCAGCCCGGCGTCGTTGTTGGCCTCCTTGATCAGGTTCTCGGCTCCGGCGCGCTGATTGTAAAACCACACCACCGCCGCGATCGACTCGGCCAGATTGGTGACAAACACGCGGTAGGTGTAAGCGCTGGTGGCGAACAACTGGTATTGCTCGGCCGCGCCGGCCTTGGGCTCGTTTTCGTAACGCAGCGCCAGGAAACGGCAGGCCCGCGCCCAGCCTTGCGGTTGGTAGAGGAATTCGCATTCCGCGTCCGCGTCGGAGCGGGGGGAGGGTTTCCATTCTGCTTGCTGCAAGCGCTCGACCAGGCGCCGCGTTTTGCGCGCCACGATGACGAACTGACAAGCCGCCTTTTCATAGGCCTCCACCGCCTCCCAGCAATAAAAGCCGGAATCGGCCCGCGCCAGGATTTTCTTCACGCCGCCCGGCAAAGTCCGGAAAGCGCTCTCGAGGTGGGCGGCGATCTGTCGGCCCGTGGGCCGGTCGCCGTTGCGCAACCCGCCCATCAGGTATTCGCGCGTCTCGGCCAGGAAGGTCAGTATCGGCTGGTAGCTGCGCTTGCCCTTGTTCTTGGGGTTGTAGCTCTTGCGCCCGCCCATCTGGCGGCCGTAGAGGGTATGCACGGCGGTGTCGGTGTCCAGCGTCACCGTCTCCAACTTCACGTGGGCCGCGGCCCAGACTCGTTCCCGCAGCTGGCGCTGAATGGAAAGGATCTGCTTCGCCACGTTGAGGTGCAGCGAGGCCAGAAAGCGACACAGCGTGGACTGCGGCGGCAGACGCGTCACTTGCAAGATGCCGGTCAGGATGGGGTCGCGAGCGATGAAGCGGAGTTGGTTGAGCCGCGCAAAGCCGACATAGAGGCCGAGCACGAGGGCCAGCACGAACTGGTAGGGGCTCATGGCTCGGGTGATCCGTTTGGTCGTGAGGGTTTCTTCCAGCAGCGCTTGGAAGCCGAGTTTTTCGAGCAGGGTGGCGACGGGCAGCAAGCCGCCGTAGGGAGTCAGATTCTTGCCACGGAAGTGATAGGGCGTGGCAGCCCCGATTTTATTGGGCCGCGGGGCCCTCGCGCCGGGGCCTTGTTTGACGGGCCTTCGGGAGCTATGCTGTTTTCGTTTGGTAACCATTTGGGTGACCTCCTTGGGGTTGACTGGCGAAGCTGAAATCTTTGCCAGCCTACCTTTTTACCCCATGTTTTCGGGGGTCCCCAAATGGTTCCTGGCGGCTCAGCCCTCACCAGGTGCACCGGCAGTGCATAATTCAGGTGTCATTGTCTTCCTCAGCATTTCTCTGGAGCGAGCCGCAATCCCCGAATCATCAAATCCACCGTCAAACAGACATCTCTGCCTATGCCGACACCAGCGCTTTCTCCGAGGCCACGCGGTCGCTTAGCGCCTTTTTCAATTCCTTTGGGAAAACCTTGATGAACTTCGGCTGCATGTCGTCCCAGTGATCGAGCACCCACTGACCCTTGGGGCTGCTGGTGAATCCGATGTGCCGCCGGATCAATCCTTTCAAATATTCGATATCTTCGGGATCGTCGAGCGGGTCGCAATCAACCATGGAATGATTGCACGACTTCTCCGCGAAATCGCCGGCCTCGTCCAGAACATAGGCAAACCCGCCGCTCATCCCCGCCCCAAAGTTGCGTCCCGCGGGTCCAAGAATCACCGCGCGCCCATTCGTCATGTATTCGCATCCGTGATCGCCAATGCCTTCGACCACAACGGTAACGCCGCTGTTGCGGATGCAGAAACGCTCGCCGGCCATGCCGTTAACAAAAGCCTCACCGGAAGTCGCGCCGTAGAACGAGACGTTGCCGATGATGATGTTCTCTTCGAAAACAAAGCTCGATCCCTTGGGCGGGTAAACAACCAGCTGCGCTCCGGAGAGCCCTTTCCCAAAATAGTCGTTGGCGTCGCCTTCAAGCGTTAGCGACAGGCCTTTCGCGCCCCAGCAGCCGAAGCTCTGGCCGGCGGAGCCCTTCAGCGAGATCTTAATCGTGTCGTCAGGCAAACCTTCCGAGCCGTAACGCCGGGAAATTTCGCTGCTCAACATCGCGCCTATCGTCCGGTTGATGTTGACGATACTTCTTTCGATCTCCACTGGCTGGCTGTGCTCCAGGGCAGGCTTCGCCTTCTCGATCAGGTCGTTGTCAACTTGCACGTCGAGACCGTGGTCCTGCTCCTTGCTGCAATATCGCCCGATGCTCTGATCCACCGGCGGGTCGAAGAAGACCTTGCTGAAGTCCAGCCCCTTCGCCTTCCAGTGGTCGACCGCCTTCTTCACATCCAGCTTGTCGACGCGGCCGACCATGTCGTTGAACTTGCGGAAGCCCAGCTCGGCCATGATTTCCCGCAACTGCTCGGCAATGAAGAAGAAGAAGTTGACGACGTTCTCCGGTTTGCCATTGAACTTCTTGCGCAGTTCAGGATCTTGCGTAGCGATGCCGACCGGACATGTGTTCAGGTGGCACTTGCGCATCATGATGCAGCCCAAAGTCACCAGCGGCATGGTGGCGAAACCAAACTCCTCGGCACCGAGCAAAGCGCCGATCGCGACATCCCTGCCCGACGCCAGCTTGCCGTCGACCTGCACGCGAATACGGCTGCGCAAGTCGTTCATCACGAGCACCTGTTGCGTCTCGGAGAGACCCAGTTCCCAGGGCGTGCCGGCGTGGCGAATCGAGCTGACTGGCGACGCCCCGGTGCCGCCATCGTGGCCACTAATCAGGACCAGATCGGAATGGCCCTTGGCAACCCCGGCGGCAACCGTTCCCACGCCGACCTCGGAAACCAACTTGACCGAGACGGCTGCCTGCGGGTTGCCATTCTTCAAATCGAAGATCAACTGCGCCAAATCCTCGATCGAGTAAATGTCGTGATGCGGCGGCGGAGAGATCAGGCCGACCCCGGGAGTCGAGTGCCTGATCTTGGCGATGAATTCGTCGACCTTGTGTCCGGGCAACTGACCGCCCTCGCCCGGCTTCGCTCCCTGGGCGATTTTGATCTGCAGCTCGTCAGCGTTGACGAGATAGTGAGACGTCACGCCGAAGCGGCCCGACGCAACCTGTTTGATCGCGCTGCGACGCCGGTCGCCGTTCTCATCCGGCACGAATCGCCGCGGGTCCTCCCCGCCCTCGCCGGTATTGCTGCGGCTGCCGATGCGGTTCATCGCAATCGCCAGCGTCTCGTGTGCTTCTTTGCTGATCGAGCCGAAGGACATCGCCCCGGTGCAGAAACGCTTCACGATCTCGCTGGCCAGCTCGACTTCCTCGAGCGGCACCGAGTCGTTGTCTTGCTTGAACTCAAACAGGCCCCGCAAAGTGCACAGGTTTCTGTTCATGTCGTTCACCGTGTCGGTGAACTCTTGGAACGACTTGTAGCTCTTGCTCCAAACCGAATGCTGCAGCTTCGCCACTGTGTCGGGATTGAGGATGTGCCTCTCGCCCCGCGTACGGAATTGATACTCGCCCCCGACGTCTAGCTCGGTGACCGACTCGCTAATGTCCTGATGCGCATAGTCGTGACGCCGCTTGGCCTCTTGGGCCAGCACGTCCAGGCCAACGCCTTCGATCTGCGAAGTCGTACCGGCAAAGTATCGATCGACGATGGAATGATTGAGTCCGACCGCCTCGAAGATCTGGGCTCCGTGATAGCTCTGCACCGTCGAAATCCCCATCTTCGACATCACTTTGAGCGTGCCCTTCTTGATCGCGAAAATGTAATTGCTCGTGGCCTTTTCGAGATCGAGGCCCTTAGCGAGGGTGCCACGCTGGTGCATATCCTCCAGCGTTTCAAACGCCATGTAGGGGTTGACGGCGTTCGCACCGTAGCCGATCAGCAAGCAGAAATGCATGACCTCGCGCGGCTCGCCCGACTCGACAATCAATCCAACCTTGCCGCGCGTAGCCGTGCGAATCAGATGATGATGAACGGCCCCGAGCGCCAGCAGGCTCGGGATTGGCGCCAGCTCCTTATTCACGCCCCGATCGGAGAGGATCAACACGCTATAGCCGCTGTTGGCAGCATTCTCCGCTTGGCGGCAAAGTTCGTCGAGCGCTTCTTCCAGCCCGTCCCCGCCCGAGAAGGGATCAAACAAGGTCGCCAGCGTCTTCGCCCCGAATCGGATCCGCCGCGAAGCCCCGTTCCCATTGTCGAATTCGACCGAACCCGGCTCGCCTACGCCACACAGCCGCTCGAGTTCCCGGTTGGTCAGTAACGGCAGCTCGACGCGCAGCACATGCGCGTGCTCGGGCGTTTCATCGAGCAAGTTTCCCTGAGGGCCGACGTACGTAATTGTCGACATCACCAACTGTTCGCGGATCGGGTCGATCGCCGGATTGGTGACTTGGGCGAAAAGCTGCTTGAAGTAGTTGAACAAAAGTTGCGGACGATCCGACAAGCAGGCCAGCGGAATATCGACCCCCATCGATCCGACCGGCTCCTGTCCTACCGCCGCCATCGGACCCAGCAGGATTCGCTGATCCTCCATCGTGTAGCCGAAAATGCGCTGCCGCTGGAGCAGGGTCTCGAAATCGGTGCCGTGAACCTTTTCGGGCTCGGGCAAGTTCGTGGCGTGGATCAGTTGCTGGTCGAGCCATTCGCGATAGGGTTTCCGGGTGGAGTAGGTCTTTTTGATCTCCTCGTCTTCGACGATGCGTCCTTCCTCGGTATCCACCAAGAACATGCGCCCCGGTTGCAGCCGACCCTTGTAACGGATGTTCTCCGGCGCAAAGGTGAGCACGCCCGCCTCTGACGACATAACCACGGTGTCATCATGCGTGACGTAGTAGCGCGAGGGTCGCAGACCGTTGCGGTCCAGCACCCCGCCGACGTAGCGTCCGTCGGAGAAAACAATGGACGCAGGTCCGTCCCAGGGTTCCATCATCGTGGCGTGATACTCGTAGAAGGCCTTTTTGTAGTCCTCCATGTGCTGATGCGAACTCCACGCTTCCGGGATCAGCATCATCATTGAATGGGGCGTCTCACGGCCGCCTTTGATCAGCACCTCCAAGGCGTTATCGATCATGGCCGAGTCGCTGCCGGTTTCGTCGATGATGGGAAGAATCTTTTGGATATCGTCGCCGTAGAGCGGGCTGGAGAAGGTCGCTTCCCGCGACCGCATCCAATTGATATTGCCGCGCAGGGTATTGATCTCGCCGTTGTGCGCTAGGTAGCGAAACGGCTGGGCGCGCTCCCATGTCGGGAAGGTGTTTGTGGAAAACCTCTGATGAACCAGGGCGATCGCCGACTTAAAGAGCGGGTCACTCAGGTCGGGATAAAACGTCGGAATCTGCGGCGCGATCAGCAAACCCTTGTAGCAGATGGTCCTGCCCGACATCGTGCATGGGTAGTAGCGCGAGAACTCAAGCCGCCTTGCTTCCGCTTCGGTGCGTTTCGAGATGACGTAGAGCTTGCGCTCCCAGGCGTCGCCGCTGAGTGCCTCCGAGCCTTCGCCGCGCGCAATGAAAACTTGCTCGATGGCGGGTTGCGATTCGCGAGCTAGCCATCCGATAGCATTTGTGTCGGACGGCACCTCGCGCCAACCCAAGACCTGCTGACCTTCTTCCTCAACAACCCTCTCGACCATCGATCGAATGGCCGCTTGTTCTTCCGGTTTATTGGAGAAAAACAGCATGCCGACGCCATAGGAGCCCTCTTCGGGAAGCTCGAATCCAAGCGCGGCGCACTCGCGTACAAAGAACTCATGCGGCATCTGCAGCAGCAGCCCTGCGCCGTCACCTGTTTCCGGATCACAGCCGCATGCCCCGCGATGGGTGAGGTTGACCAGCACCCAAAGTCCCTTCTCAACAATGTCGTGGGACTTGCGGCCCTTGATGTCGGCGACAAAGCCGATGCCGCAAGCATCATGCTCGTGGCGCGGGTCGTAGAGACCCTGCTTCGGTGGTAGGCCGTAGTTCAACATGGAACCTTTGCTATCTGTGACTGCTATCTATGACGCCGTTTCTACGATGCTGTCCGTGACGCAGGGGTGTTTTCGCTCTGATTGACGGCGTCAGATCAGGATACCACCCCTAGAGAATCGCGCGAATTCTTCGCTGCGGAAGAGCTGTGCCGCCTTATCAGCGACAGGATAACACTCGCAGGAGTATTATAGCAAGGAAAGGTATACCCACAATAACATAAGTAAAACTTATTGTCCTCATCGTCGAATCAGCCCTCAATCTACTTATTAATCAACAAGGTAGGACATATTGTCCAGTCCGCTCCTCAATCAGTCGGTCGATCAGGCTTTCCTCCCTGTTGAGGGAGCTTCGGCGCATCAGATTGGACCCGTCACTTGCGTCCGGGTTCTGACGAGCTCGTCTACTTTAGGGCTTGAGCACAAACTCGACAATCCCGAATCGCTCGGGATCATGGAAACCTTGCTCAACGCGGGTCGGTGACCAGGTTAGAAACTGGCGGCCGGCCGTTAGCACTTCGATCTTGGATTCGATAGTCTTCGTTTCCTCTTCGCTGGCTGCTTCGAGCTTGGCGCGTAGCTTCGTCACTTTCTCAAAAGCCGCCGGGCCGCCAGGGCGTTCGATGCGATACAAGCCAACCCGCCAGCGGTCGCCACTTGTGGGCGCTCTCGTAATTCCGCTAGCTCCCAGCAAATCCCAAGGGATCGCCACTTCCACGGTCCAGCCCCCGGAGTGCTTTCCGACAGCGGTTTGCAATCCCTTGATGTCCCATTTCGCGGCCGTGTGGGCCCCTTGGCGGGGGGCGGGAATCAGCAGGTCGACCACGACGTTGTGCGGGGTGACCTCCAGCTCGGGATAGTTCTTTCCATCGCCGTCGGGATCGAGGAAGACTTCGACTACCTCTTGTTCCCAAAGCTTGCTGTCCCGCTCGAACATCGTTCCCCAGGGCTGGGCGTCATGGCAGGTGAACGCGACATAGAGGTTCTGGTCGTCCCAGGCGATTGTGGCCTCGGTGGCTGCTTCTGCCCCAGCCAAGGCCGTGCCCGCCGACCGGCGGATGTTCGTGAATTTCCCAACCCGGGGCAGGGCGGCCCATGTAAATTCAGACAGCCGCCCGTCGATGCGCACCGTGTCGAGGGTTCGGGCGGCGCGATAAACCGGAACCTGCTCTCCGGCTAATAGGATTGGAAAAACGAAAAGCGAAGCCAGAAAGACTTTCATGCGCAAGTCCCGCGATTGGGCGCTATCGGAGCTTCTAGTCTTGCACAGTGGCGTCAACGGCCGGTCCTGGGGGATCGGGAGGACTTCTTGCGGGCTTTGCGGCGGGCAGCAGCCTTCCGCTTTCGTTCCAGCTCGCCGGCGAGATCCGCCAGCGTGGTGCGGGTCAGGTATCGAATGACTGCTTGGCGGACAGGCTTGTAGATGTCGTGGAGCGCGCACGGCGTCTCGTCATCGCATTCGGGCAGCCCGATTGCACACCGTTCGAAGGCATCGCGGCCATCAAGCGCTTCGACGACATCCATGAGACTAATCTTGCGCGAAGGCCGGTTCAGCGAGAATCCGCCACTGGGTCCTTTTACCGAATGTAAGATACCCCGCCGCGCGAGTTGCTGCAAAGTCTTGGCTAGGTAGAACAGCGGGGCGTCTTCTTCAGCGGCAATTTCACGAGCCATTTTCTGTGCGCCCCTCGGCAACGTCGCCAGGTGCGTCAAAGCTCGCAGCGCGTATTCAACGGATCGAGAGTAAATCATTTGGCTCTGTCCTCGCTTCGGCGACACAGCGAATGCCTTGCTGGAGCGGGCGCAGCACGCTGCGCCCCGACAATGCATTTCGCGAACATCAATAAAACGCTGTTTCCTGCGGTGGTATCGATCTTGTTCGCTTGCGCTCAATCCTGATAAACGGATCCTGAAATCCCTTTTCGTCGCCGCGGGCACTAGTCGTCAGGCTCTGGCCAGTCCAGGTGACGATGCAGGAATTCAAAGGTCCCAACCCCGTGAATCGTATGGGGGCCGTCAAAAAACTCGATTTCCGCGCGGTCCGCGATTGACAAGGCCGTATATTGCCTTCGAACTTTGGCGAACTCGTAGGCCACCCATTCGTCAGGGGCAACACCGTCGTGGTGTCCGCGCTCCACCATGAAAGGCCGCGGCGCGATCAGGCTCGCCATTTCCGAATAGTTGAAGGTATTGCCGAGATCGAACTCGAACATCTCGTATTCCCCTGTGAAGACATAGCTGTGGCGATCAGTGGAGCTGGCGTTCTTCCAAATCCACTCGTTGAAGTCCGCGGAACAAATCGAGAGGGCGTAATCGTCGAGCACAGACGGAACACGCATTGCGGTCTTACCGCCGTAGGAAAGTCCGTAGAAGCCGATGCGCCGGCTATCCACATAGGGGAGGCTCTTGAGCCACTCAAGAATGCGTTGATGCTGCCCGATGATGACCGAGAAAATGGACTTCTTGATGGGATTCGCCTTCCGCTGGAGCACACGGAACTCGTCGTGTCCGATGTAGGGGTTTTGGGGCGCGAAAACAATGAAGCCGCGGTCGGCCAGGCGGGCCCCATAGCGGTGATAGTAGCGGGAATCGCTCTCAGGGTCGACAACATCCTGGGGCCGGCCTTCGAGCCCGTGCTGGCAGACGACCACCGGGCGCCGTTCACCAGGTTGGAGGTCTTTCGGCACTAGCAGGATTCCGTAAGCGAACACATCGGGCCAGACGGGCAAAGCTACTTCATAGCCTTTCCACTGAGGGGTTTCATAGATCAGCCGGCTGCGGGGCCGAAGGGGCTCGGTCGGATCGGGAAAACGTCCGATCACCTCCTCCCAGAAGTAGGTCTTGTACGACTCGGTGCTCGTCTCCCAGTTCTCCGCCGACGATGCGTCGGCCTTGTTCCAAAAGTCCCTTCTTGTGAATTCCGACTGGCGAAGCAATTGCTGCGTGTGGCCCACGAGTTCGTCGAACTGCCGCCGCAGGCGGGGACCCGGTTCGAAATCCGGCCGCTGATCTTTGACCAAGTTTTCGGCGACCGAGTTTTCGGCCACCGAGTTTTTGGCGGGCGGGCTTTCGGCGGGCCGGAGACCCCCTTCGACTCCTAGACCTTGAAGGAAGAGATTGAGGGCTTCGTCTCCTCCGGGCGGGAATCTCGTTCCGGCGCTTACCAAGACAGAAAAGCGGCCGCCGGCATCGAGCCGGCTGAAGGTCGGGCGTACGCGGCTTTCCGTCTTCAAGACGCTTGCCACCGCGGGAGTTTCAATCACGCCCGGAGCGGCTCCTTTGCGCTGTTCGGATTCGGCGGGTGGTCCGTTCACTTTCGGGGCATCGGATGCCTCCACGACCAAAGTTTTGGGCGCGACTAGCTTGGCGAGACCCTCATCTCCAAACTCACTCAGATGTCCCCAAACGTTGCGGTAGATTGGCTGCCGCCAGGTCTCGCCCGAGGCGCCGAAGTAACCACTCACGACGGTGGCATCGATTCTTGTGTCAACAGCGGCGCTGAAAAACGCTAGAAGACCACCCTCGCCATAGCCAATGACTCCGAGCGGCTTTCGAGGTCGTTCACGGTCGAACCAATCGATCGCCGCCAGCACCTTTTGCACCTCGTACCCGATGATATGGCGGCCCAGCTCGTAGGCCATGCGATAGATGAACTCGCGATGTGGCTGATTGGTGTAGCGGATTCCGGGGTGGCCGGACCAAGTGTCCTTGCGGTCGATTAAGACCGGTACCAGAACGCGGCAGCCGTTTTCCGCCAGGCGCCGGGCGAACTGAGAAGACTCGGGCACTCCAGGCGCAAGACCGGCAAGCATCTCCGGTGACCAATCGGCATCGGGGAGCGCAATCACGTTGGCCTTCGGTTCCGTTTTTGGCTCAAAGATCAACCCTTCTCCGTTGACTCCGGGCAACACGGGCCAGCGAACAGCGTGAATCTCGTAGGCCTCAGTTGATGCCACCAACGACGCCCGCTCCGTCGTGGCATCGAGAACGAAACCATCCATCCTGGGCTTTGGCTTTGCATCTACTACCCCAACTAGATGGCGTAAACGCGCGCGATTAGAGGCCAAAGAATCTTCATAGGCCTCGCGAGACGAGAAATCCGGGGCCCAGTGCGTTTCTCTGCGAGCCACCGCGGCGGCGGTTTCTGTGGTCAAAAAGCGGTCGATGCCTTGCACCATCTGTGCGGCGAGGTCGCCTTGCGCTGTTAGCGGGTCCGTGCCGGGGAGAGACTGAGCCACCAGCCGGTCACAAAGCAAAAGTCCGGAGAGAGTCAGCGAAAACAGAAGCGGCGGGAGAAGTGGTGTCCAGGCCAATTCCCGCAAGCCCGTGATCAGCCGTTGTCTCCAGACACGCCGGAAATTGGTGTCTGACTGGTTCAATGAAGCGCTTGAATCAAGCTCTGGTGTAGTCATAGCTGCTTGTGAAACTAGCACAGATCGGACACCTCCAAGGGTGTGACGAATGGTTGCCGATGATCCAAGCGCTTCGTCGGGAATCGGAGCTACCAAGATCGCCGCAAGCAGAGCGGCCGCTTGTGACTCGGAATCCCGCTGCCTCGAGTTGCGCCGAGTCCCAGACCCGGCCGTAAGGATGGGTTACGATCTTGCGCCGCTTTCGGGGCTTCAGGTCCTTAGGCTAAAAGTATGGTTCGCTGGGCTGATCGTCCAAGGCAAAAGTGTGCTGTTTTCGTGGACTTCCTTGACTTTTCGATGTACTTTCATGTGACTTTTCGGCTTCCCGGGCTAGATCGGGAGTCTTGTAAATTCGGGTAAGCTGCTTTGTTTCAGTGGCATAGGAAATTCAATTGCGGGATTTGGCAGATTCTGTCAGGTTTTTGGGTTTTTGGGTCAGCGCAAGACCCGGCTTGCCTTTGCATTCGTTTGAGCACGGGTTTGTCCCACGGTCGCCTGTGATTCGGTCGATTCACCGCTCTTAGAATAGCGGCACTATTGCCAATGTCAAGCCTGGAGCGGGAACATTTGTTGAAAACAGGGGGGATGTTTCTTTTTCGTTCCGTGACCGACCTGTGGTCTTTGGCGGTATCAGCGTGTTGGTGCTTGGGAATTGACCGGCAGGTCGGCGGAACTGCTTCCTCCAAGAAGACCGCGCGGCAAGAATCATGGGTGCGCAGGCCCTCGTCATGGCCGAAGAGGCTGAAGAGGATGTCCGGCAGCTAACCCGCAACGAAAAGCCGCAGGTCACAGACGGGCCCTGCTCTGCGGGCATTCAAAACGCTTCGCAGGCAACCAGAGTCCTTACGGATGGATCTGGGCCGCATAGGAGCCCTGCCCGCGTTCGCCTATAATGGCTTCTCCATGAAACTGACTTCCGTCGATTTTGTAGTCATCGCGACGTATTTTCTACTCAACATTGCGATTGGGCTCTACTATCGGCGGCGAGCGGGCAAGAATATCGATGAGTTCTTCGTCTCGGGCCGTTCGGCTCCCTGGTGGTTGGCGGGCACCTCGATGGTCGCAACGACGTTCGCCGCCGACACGCCGCTCGCTGTTACCGGCATGGTCGCCACGGGCGGTATCGCCGGGAACTGGCTGTGGTGGAACTTCGTTTTCAGCGGGATGCTGACGGTATTCCTTTACGCCCGCCTGTGGCGCCGCGCCGGCGTGCTCACCGACGTTGAATTCGCGGAGATCCGCTATAGCGGCAAACCGGCCGCCTTCTTGCGGGGATTTCGAGCCCTCTACCTGGCGATCCCGATCAATTGCATCGTCATGGGATGGGTCAACCTGGCGATGGTCAAGGTCTTGATGCTCGTTCTAGGCATCGAAAAGGTAGACGCGATTTTCGTGGTGCTGGGGCTCATCGCGCTCACCTGTGCCATCTCGGCACTGGCGGGGCTGCGGGGCGTGCTTGTGGCGGATCTGCTTCAGTTCGTCCTGATGATAAGCCTGTCGGTCGCACTCGGAGTGTTTGCCGTGCAAGGAGTTGGGGGGATTTCCGAGCTAAAGAGTCAGCTTGCGGCGTCGGCCGGCGGAGGCAGTGCGCTCAACTTCTTTCCCACGGCGGATTCGGCATGGATGCCGATGCTGACTTTCTTTGTCTACATTGCCGTGAGCTGGTGGGCCACCTGGTACCCCGGGGCCGAGCCGGGCGGCGGCGGATTCATCGCGCAGCGGATGTTTGCCGCGCGCGATGAGCGGCATTCCTTGCTGGCAACGCTTTGGTTCAACGTGGCTCACTACGCTTTGCGGCCTTGGCCCTGGATCTTCGTTGGCCTGGTTTCACTCGTTGCATTCCCGAATCTCGAAGACCCCGAAACGGGCTACGTCCTGGTGATGCTCGAGTATCTGCCGCCTTATCTGCGCGGACTGATGATCGCCGGCTTCGCGGCCGCCTTCATGTCGACGATCAGCACCGAACTCAATTGGGGAGCCAGCTATCTCATCAACGACTTCTATCGAAGATTCATCAAGCCGGATGCCTCTGAGGAGCGCCTGATTTCCGCCGCCAGAGTTGCGACCATTCTGCTCGCGCTGGCCTCCGCCGCAATCACGTTCTATATGGACAGCATCGCCGGAGCCTGGAAGTTGCTGCTGGCGACAGGTGCGGGTACCGGCTCGGTCCTGATCTTGCGCTGGTTTTGGTGGCGCATCAACGCTTGGAGCGAAGTGTCCTCGATGATCGCCGCCTTCGTGGTCTCTCTGAGCCTGCAGCTCGTGGCCGGATACAACACCGATGATCCGCATGACTTCGCGGTCGTCATGCTCATCACCGTCGGACTAACGACGGTGACATGGGTAGCGGTCACTTTCTTGACTCGGCCCGAACCCGAGGAAAAGCTCGTCGCGTTCTACCGGCGCGTGCGGCCTTATGCCGCGATGTGGGGACCGGTCGCGCGAGTCGCAGGCGATGTGACTCCCTCGACAGGCGCGCGGCGTGATCTACTTAGTTGGGTAGCGGGCTGCGGGTTGGTTTACGGCGCGCTGCTTGGCCTGGGAAAACTACTCTTGGGAGAGCTGAGCGAGGCCGGGCTATACGCCGTGGTTGCGGCGATCAGTGTCTGGCTGATTTGGAGGAGCGGCGCGGTCAAACGCGAAGCGGCTCATCGCTGATTCGGCCAGGACGAAGTATCTACCTAACTGAGTCTATTCGGAGGACCTGATCTACCAGCCTTTTCGCGGCCCTACGCCGCGTTCTAGGACCGGTCGCCCAAGTAGACAGACGCTCGGCGCGACTCTCATCAGTTGAGTTGCCAGAATGCGGGCTGATTTACCGAGCGCCGCTCGGCGTAGGAAATCTACTGCTGGGAATGTACTCGAGTGTTTCCGCGTGGCTAACTGCGGGCACGGTGTGCGGGGATCATCGCATATTCATTTCTTCCCCGAAACTAGAGGAGAGAGAGATACTTGATCTCAGGTTGGCTGTTCGTAGTCTCGCAAACGCTGAATCAATTCGTTAACCAGGTTCCAGTCCCGCTCCCCAAGATTGAACGGATTCCCTCGTAGCGTCAAGGTGAGTTCGCCCCCATCCTGCAGTCGGATGGTGCGGGAGGGATACATTGACGGGTCTGCCCCTTGGCGCTCTTGTCCGACGGGCAGAGAGGAGCGTTTTGAGGTATTCGGTCGCCCTCGCCGACGAGCCGAGCTATTGCGAATGACCCGGCTCAGTTCCAACGAAAGGGGAACCTCGACAAACTCTGCAGCTTTCAGCAGAAAGCTGACGGCCCTCTTGAGCGTTGCTCCTTTGACGCCGTATTCGCTAAGCGACTTGACCACATCAGCGCTCGTAGAACTAGCCAGACCGCCCAAATCGATGGTGGGGTACGACTGGTGGAGGACGCTTTTCAGCAAGTCCTTGGACAATTTGCCCCCCGCGACGAGATCAGATATTGGAGACAACGTTCGACCGCCTTCGTCAACAAGCCCAAGGAATCGAAACGCACTCAGCATTTGGCTAGAAGAAGTGGTGCTCAAGAAGGGCCAGCTTGATGCGGTCAGGTTTGCGGGGAGGTCATCCTTGGTCAGGTACTGAATGGCCGAGAGAAAGGTAGAGAACGACACATACGCGGCTGGTCGACCAATAGACTCGCTGATAGCAGGATTCACTTGGACACTCTACCTCATACGATAATAGCATAGAGTCAAATACTATTACAACACCGACAATAACATACTACGACATAGTGACACTAAGTCATCGCAGGGCCTTCCATCGTGGTCAGTCAAGTCCAGAACTTTCTAATGAACCGAATAGCTTAAGACCAATAAAACAAAAGCATGAGCATATGTTTTAACCCTTCTAGCGTATTCATGTGTTAGTCCGTGACGTTGTATTACTCCTTTAAAATCATCAGTTCACAAATTTCACCTAGTGGTTATGCGATATTGACATGGGCGAATCAGTTGTGCAATTATGGAGCAGCTCGGATGGGTACTCGTGAGGCACAGAAGCAAAAGTACGGGTCTTGGCGCGAAGCGTTTGCGGAAGAAGACAGTGTTTTTTTCACACCAGTTCGGCGAGACTGCATTGGACTATGTCATCGGCTTAAGGCGGCTCCTGAAGCAACATGGATTCAACGTCATCACCGGGCAAAAGGCCGAAGCGCACATCAGCACGACAATTTTAGATCGGTTGAAGAAGTGCGAGTATTTTCTCTGCCTGATGACGAGAGATCAAATGCTAGCGGACGGGAAATACACAACCAGTCCCTGGTTACTTGAGGAAAAAGGAGCTGCCTTGGCTCTAGAAAAACCGATCGTGCTGATGATCGAAGAGGGCGTTTCAGAAGTAGGGCGGTTGGAAGGCGACCTGCAGAGTATCCGTTTTAAACCCCATGCATTTCTTAATGCGTCGCTTGATGCCGTCGATCGCCTCGAATCTTACTCAAGCCAGCTGGTCAGAACGGGTAGGGACAATGGTCGTAGTCGTTAGTCTACACATGCCGGCGGATCCTGAATTTGCAGCTGAAACGAGGCCCAAAGTTGTGGGTTTCACCGAATCGAAATCGTAGCCACGTTCGAATCGTGGCCGCCGATGTTAACGATCAAGGGCTGATCGCCCAGAGGAGTGAAATGGCTCGGCCGCATGTTGAGCTGCAGAACTCCGACATAACCGGGCGCCATGCCGAGAAAGTCGATCACAGCCTCGTGTCCAGCAACAAACACTCTAGCCTCAAGTGGGGCTAAAACAAGAGGATTTGTGCCGGCCGCTTTGCCCGAGGCGAGGGAAGGCGCAACCGGTCCCTGGCCCGTCATGTAAACGGTCAAGACTTGCCGCCGCCGGACAGGATTGTCGGTCGTATTCAGGGTTCCGTCACCGTTCGTTGCCACCGCGCGGTCCGCTCCGAAGGTGTAGATCCCCGGAGCCGAGCCGGTAATCTGAACCCGCTGCGAAGCACTTCGGGCTCCGGCGTTATCCACGACGATATCGACAACGGCCAGCCCGGCGACCTCGAACAGCATCTGGAAATTGATCTGCGAGTCACCTAGGTAGCTGATCGGAGCTTCGCCGATCAGCAGTCCGTCCGAGCTGTAAATCAGAACCCGCACCCCGTTGACCTGCGTCGGAAGCGAATCTTGGGTCCGTCCCACAAACGATGCGACGGTGCCCGCGGTAGGGCCGCCCATGGACCGGCCAAATGCTATGGCGAGGGTCCCCGGGGCCACCTGCGCCCTATATGTGGCCGAGTTCACGACGCCGCCGCTAGAGATCACCGGCGTTGGATTCGGCTGGTCAGTGAGGATCAACCTGACGACGACAACAACCGGAGAAACCGTGGCTCCGACTGCCGTAAACGTGATTTGCGCAGCATCGAGGATGCCCGCCGCAGCTCCTTGCGTATCAAAGGAAATCGTCACTTCAGACGGCGTATCCCCCGACTGCTCGGAAAGCGAGACACGGTCCGCCATGGGACCGTCGACGGTCGCTTCCCAGCGCAACTCGCCGTTAGCAGCGGTGATATTCGGTGATATTCAAAGTGATGGAATCGGGATTCGGTCCGGTCGCCACGCCGGAGAAGCTGATACCGCCGGGAGAGACGGTCAAAGACTGAACGACCGGGGGCGTGTCCGCTGTCAACAGCGAGAAGTTGTCGATGGAGTTTAGCTCGGCCCCTTGGGCCTGGTCCGCACTGATCTCAACGCGCAGAACGTTGCCCATCGTTTCATCAAAAGTCGCATCACCGGACATTTGCGTCCACTCACTGGCGATGACGTTGGCCGTTTGGTGACTCCATACATCACCTGGCAGCGCGCCCGTCCAGCGGAACACCGCGCCGGGGCCGATGATCAATACCTCTACAGGCCGATTTGCGCCCGACGTCGAGCGATGGCGATAGTCGAAGTCGATCCGAGGCGTATCAAGCTCCCGCCAATCCCCCAAGTAGACTCCCGGCACCACGAACGCGTCAGGAGCGCCGCCGCCGCTTTCGACGATTCGAACGAAGCCTTCGGGGTTGCCCTCGAACTCGTTCCAAATCAATTGAGAGTCTTTATCGCCGGTCGTCGATGTCTCAATCTTTGCATCGCTGGGGTAATTGCGAGACCAGCCGTCCATTCCGGCGGAAAACGAGCTGATCGCCGGCAACACGATCGGAACAGGGAGATCGCCTCGCGCTAACAACTTGAAGTTGTCGAGACCGGCCGTGCCACCCGCGCCATGGAAGGTGGCCCGGACTTCCAGCCGCTTCGGGTTGGAAAACACCTCTTCGAACTCGACGAACGTGCCTTCAAACGGAACCCACTCTTCTTCCCGTATCGTTGCCGAGAAAGTCTCCCAGCCAGCGTTTACATCCGGCGGATCGGGGCCAAACCACTTCCAAGCGCCTTCTTCACTAAACATCCACCGCCTGAAAGGCGGTGGGTTACGTTTCGACTGAAAGTCGGGGTTGCGGCTCAAGCCGCCTGAAGCTGTCCGGCTCACAGCCGGCTCAAGGCTTGGTGGGCGCTGTAATCTTGAATCCTTCCCCGTCCTCATCCCATTTCTGGCTCTCAATGTATCTCTTGATCGTTTCTTCATCTACCGCGCCCACCGTCGCACAAAAGTAGCCGCGTGCCCACAGATGTTGGCCCCAATACCGTTTCCGCAACTCTCCAAACTCGTCCTGTAATCGCCGCGACGACCGCCCCTTCAGGTACTGCACCAGCTTCGACGGTGCTAGTTGCGGCGGAGCCGTCACCAACATGTGCACATGATCCGGCGACACCGCGCCCCGGATCACCGCCACTCCCCTCGCTTCACAGCTCTGCCGGATCAGATCCCGCACCCGCTCTGCCACCCTGCCCCGTAACACCTTGTAGCGGTACTTCGTGATCCATATGAGGTGATATTTGATGTCGTAGACCGAATGCGCTCCTCGCCGATATTCTTCCATCCCCCCATTCTCATCCAGAACTGCTTGAAGCTGACCGCCTGAAAGGCGGTGGGTTTAGACCTGGTGATTGAACTAAAAACGCGCAGCTCAACGACGAACTGGGGATTGGAACGCCCTGTGATGCGAGCGATGTCGAAAACGAAGCGCGGATCCGTCAGCGCCAGGTAATTCACGAGGTACTCGGGAGGGGCGACGAACCACTCTTCTCCGGGGCTGGAAGTATCCCGCAGCCTGGCGAACCCATCGGGATTTCCACCGGTTCCGGCCCAGACGATGCTGGAGTTCCGGTCACCGACGCTTGTTCCCGGCAGCGAGCTTGCAACATCGTTTCGGCCCCAGCCTTCCAGATCAGCGTCGAAGGTGGATTCGGTCAAGGTCCGGACCGGGTCAATCTCCACACCGTCGACGGTCGCGGTTAGATACCCCTCGACTGGGCTGCCGGATGGGCGAGAGAAAAAGAACCCGACGAAGTAGGTGCCAGATGTCAGGCGCGGGTGGGTGAGCGAGTCGATCTGAATCCTTGCCACGCCCAGCGGATTGGCTCGCGTCCTGAAATCCGCCAAGAAGTTACCTATGCCTTCGGTTCCAACATCTTGGCCGAATTCGACGGCCAATTCGAAGTCTTCCGTGGTCGAAGTGACAAATTCGACGACAAGGCTCGCGGCTCCCGGAGGAACCAATACGTTGAAGCCGTCGGCATCCGCGATGAGCGTTCGCTCTTCGGGAATAGCAGGAATCTTAACGAATATAGGATGCCCGTTCGTCAGCATTGTGGAGGCGCCCAAAGGGGCCACCGCCACAAGCAGCGAGAGGGCGAGGAGAGATACCGGGGACATACGCAGGCAGGGGGGATGTAGGCCGAACATATCAGCTTCTAACGATCATAGTGATACTTTGAGCCGCGTGGGGGAATCGGGCATTCACCTAAGTCGTGAGACGGTTTTGACTTACCGATGACAACGCACCCCGAAGCTGCCCCAAGGACACTGGCAGCCGGCCGCCCTACGGATCGTCTCAGAGCGCCGGTCACTCCACTGTCTTCATTATTTTACCAGTGAAGAGCCGTAGAAGATATAGCTCGTGAATCCTCGACTCCATCAATCGAGGAAGCCGTTTTGTGGCGACCAGCCGTCAAGCGACGCCGGGAATCCGAAAGTACGCCCCAAATTACGCGACGGACTTGTGCGGTTTGCTCTGCTCACACACCCAGCCGCGGGCTGGCCAGCAGACGCGGAGTCGGGTAGGTGTTGAAAAGCCCGTGCGGAGCGGTGTGGTGTGGGCTCGTATGCGACGCTGATCCGCGGCTCTAGTACGCGACGAGCGGCGCAATCACAAGCGCCACAATGGACATCAGCTTGATGAGAATATTCATCGACGGCCCCGAAGTGTCCTTAAACGGATCGCCGACGGTGTCTCCGACGACCGTTGCCTTGTGGGCCTCCGATCCTTTCTTCTCGCCAGGCATATCGCCCTTCTCAATGAGTTTCTTGGCGTTGTCCCAGGCTCCACCGGCATTCGCCATGAATAGGGCCAAGAGAACTCCCGTGACCGTGGCGCCGGCGAGCATGCCGCCGAGCGCTTCCGGACCTAGCAGATAACCCATTACCACCGGGGCGCAGACGGCGACCAAGCCGGGAGCCACCATCTCGCGGAGCGCTGCCGTCGTCGCAATGTCGACGCACCGGGCGGTGTCGGGTTTGGCTCCTTCTTCGCCGGCCAGAAGGCCCTTGATCTCGCGGAATTGCCGTCGAATCTCTTCCACCATCGCTCCAGCGGCGCGGCCCACCGCGGTCATCGTCTGGGCCGCGATGAAGAATGGCAGAATACCGCCGACCAGCAAGCCGATGACAACTCTTGCATCATTGAGCTGGATATTGACCGGCGCAAGGTTGGCTGCCAAGCGAATGGCGTCGACGGCCTGGGTGTACGCCGAGAACAGCGCCAGTGCAGCTAATGCGGCCGAACCGATCGCGAAACCTTTGCCCATCGCCGCGGTCGTATTTCCCAGGGAGTCCAGCGTATCCGTTATCGCACGGACCTCCGGGCCGAGTCCGCACATCTCCGAAATTCCACCGGCGTTGTCGGCGATCGGGCCATACGCATCCACGCTCATGGTGATCCCAACCGTGGCCAGCATGCTCACCGCCGCCAGACCTATGCCATAAAGCCCCGACACGGCGTGGGAAACGTAAATCGCCACGCAGATCATCAATACAGGCAAGGCGCAACTGCGAAAACCGACCGCAAGCCCCTCAATAATGTTCGTCGCGGCTCCCGTGCGGGAGGCTTCAGCAATACCCCAAACGGGTTTCATAGACGTGTAGTATTCGGTGATAAATCCGATCGCCACACCGCCGACGGTCCCCGCGACGATCGCCCAAAAGACCGCTAAGCTGATTCCCATTTCTCCCAGCACAAAGTAGCTCGCGGCAACGAACAGCGCGGCGGCAAGCCATGCGGAATAACGCAAGGCCGCGGCCGGTCCCATGCTTTCGAGTCCTTTGATCGAGAGGATACCGATGATCGAGCAGAGCAATCCAACCGCCGAGAGAGCCAGAGGTAAGGCCATCAGGCTTGCCCGGATGTCGGCGCCTCCCAGCTGCTCTAGCATTGCGGGTCCCAATGTCGCTGCGAGCGCGATCGTGGCAATCATCGAACCGACGTAGGATTCAAAGATGTCGGCTCCCATTCCAGCCACATCGCCAACGTTATCTCCCACGTTGTCGGCGATGACGCCCGGATTACGCGGATCGTCTTCGGGGATACCGGCTTCCACTTTGCCAACCAAATCGCTGCCAACGTCGGCCGCTTTGGTGTAGATTCCGCCGCCAACGCGGGCAAATAGCGCGATCGAACTGGCCCCCATCGCGAATCCGTTGATATAAGCTGCTTCCTCGATCCCAGCGAACACCTGCGCGAAAATGCCAACGCCGAGTAGCCCCAATCCGGCGAGAGCCAGTCCCATCACGGCCCCTCCGCGAAAGGCAACCATCAAGGCGGCGCCCACTCCTTCGCTGCGTGCGGCTTCGCAAGTGCGGGTGTTGGCGCGCGTTGCCGATTTCATGCCGATAAAACCGGCGAGAATCGAACAGGCGGCACCTGACACGAAACAGATCGCTGTCTCGCGGTTAAGCTGCCAGCCGATCAGGACGGCCACCACGATCACAAATGCAATCAAGATCGTATACTCGCGCTTGAGGAACGCCATCGCTCCGTCGTGGATCGCCTGCGAGATCTCGCGCATTTTGGCATTGCCGGGCGGGCGGCGGTCATTGATGACGAAGATCGTCAGCGCACAGATCAGGCCGAATAGACCGACCAGCGGGGTAAAAGATATCAAGTTGTTCATTTATCTCTATTTCTGCCGGAGAAGAAGGTGGGGGGTTTGCAATGAACGGAGCTGGCCCATGCGGGATGTCGAGGCATATCAAAAAGACCGCCATGCAGGGCGGCCTGAAGACAACGGACATCCACCGTCTAAAAGCACAGCGTAACATGACCCCTCGGTGGGAGGCTACATCACTAATACGGATCTTCCAGATGAAGCCTCCACATCATGGATTATCCGCCGATACGAAGAATCTCCCGGCGAGTCCACAATCCGTCCATAAGGCGACCTTTGCGTTGTTGAGTTGTTAGCGAACACCCGCAGCGCAGGGCTCGTCAGAGACCTGCGGCTTTTCGTTAAGTTCACCCGCCGGGTGCGGCCCGAGAACAGGCCGCAGGTCTCTTCGAGCCCTGCGCTACGGGTGTTCGAGACGCTTTTGCGGGCAGCTAGAGCCCTTTCGGACGGATCTGGGGCGAGTCAGCGAGCCGAACGTGCGAAGATAATTGATTCGGCCTGGGCGGGTCACTGCGACACAAAAGGGACTCCATCCGGGAACTCCAATCACTGAATTCAGACCATCCAAGGACCCAAGCTATGAGCGACACACCAACGTATCCAAACTACATCAACGGGGAATGGGTCAGCGCGGACGCGACCTTTGAGAACCGCAATCCAGCCAATACCGACGAGGTGGTCGGCAACTTTGCGAAAGGCTCGGCGGCCGACATTGCCGCCGCCGCGGATGCTGCTCAAGACGCTTTCGAATCGTGGTCGGGGATGACCGCTCCCGCGCGGGGCAACCGTTTATACAAAGTGGCGCAGATTCTGGAAGACCGTCTCGATCAGCTTGGCGAGGAAATGACTCGCGAGGAAGGCAAGACATTGCCCGAAGCCAAGGGCGAGACGATGCGGAGCGGCGGCTGCGCATACAACTCGAGATGGGCGGAAAGAATCCGACGATCGTGCTAGCGGATGCGGATTTAGGCTCAGCGGTTGGCAACACCGTCAACGCCGCCTTCGGGTCCACCGGTCAGAAATGTACGGCCACGAGCCGCGTCATTGTCGAAGACGGCATCTATGACGAATTTCTGGCGGCGCTGATCGCAAAGACAAAAGCACTGAAGGTCGGCAACGGCCTCGAAGCCGGCATTGATATAGGGCCGGCAATCGATCAGGCTCAGCTCGACACGAACATCCGCTACGTTGACATCGCAAAGAACGAAGGCGCCCAGTTGGAGGCCGGTGGCAACCGCATTACCGGGGACGGTTACGACAAGGGATACTTTTTCGAGCCGACCATCTTCACCGGCGTCGAGGAAAGCATGCGCATCGCACAAGAGGAAGTATTCGGACCGGTGCTGGCCGTCATGCGGGCGCGCGACTTCGAGCACGCAATCAAGGTGGCCAACAACGTCGCCTTCGGGCTTTCGGCGTCGATACAGACCACGAACGTGTCGCGCATTTTCGAGTATGTTCAGAAGATCGAGGCGGGCCTGCTCACCGTGAATCTGCCCAGCGCGGGAGTCGAGTATCAGTTGCCCTTCGGCGGCACGAAGGATTCCAGCTTCGGACCGAAAGAGCAAGGACCAGCGGCCTTGGACTTCTACACCGACCACAAGACCGTTTATCTCAAATACTGAGATCGCCGAAGACGAACCAAGAGCGAGGCTCCCCATGAAACTAGCCCAGATCCAGGATTCTTCAGGAGGCGTTAGCGCCGCCATCGCTGAAAACGGCAGCTTCCGGCCGATCCGGGGACACACCCTTGCTTCCCTGATCGAAAAGGCCGAGGGTGAGAGCCGTGAATTGGCCGATGTAGCTTCCGAGCTGGCCTCTTCGGAAACGGTGAGCGGGGAGGCGGCTATACCCATCCACCCATCAGAAGTGTGGGCCTGCGGCTGCACCTACGCCCCCAGCGCGGCGTTTCGCGACGCTGAACACGGCACGCGAGAAGGCTTCTACAGCTACGTGCACGACCAAGACCACCGTCCAGAGATCTTCTTCAAAGGGACGAATCGGGTTTGTGTCGGCCCGGGCGCGCCGATCGGCATCCGTTCCGATTCAAAATTCACGGCGCCGGAACCTGAGCTGGCCGTGATCATCAACAGCAAAGGGAAACTGGTCGGCTATACGATAGGCGACGACGTTTCCGCCTGGGATATCGAGCGCGAGAATCCGCTCTACCTGCCGCAGTCGAAGGTCTACACCGCTTGCTGTTCGCTGGGGCCGGTGATCGTGACCGCGGACGAGATCCCTAACCCCTACGACCTCGATATGACTTGCAGCATCACACGCGGCGGCCAGACGACCTTTGAGGGATCGGTCTCGACCAACCAACTCCGCCGCAAGATCGAAGATCTGATCGACTGCTTGACGCAGAGCAACCCCGTACCATCGGCAACCGTTATTCTCACCGGCACGGGGATTATCGTGACGCAGGAAGCCGCGCTGGCTCCCGGCGACATCGTCACTATCGAGGTGCCCGGGATTGGCAAGTTGGTGAATCCCGCCGTGCTGGTGTAGGCGCGATCTGCGCAGGCGGCACGCTGGGCTGCAACAGTGGACGGAAGTCCATGCTTGGACCGGCTTAGGCCGAGCCTGGCCGGCAAGGATGCCTGCCCCTCCTTGGGGCAATCGGGACCGACCCCGGCTGCGTTACAATGCAACCGGAAGGTCAATGAGCGTCACCGTCCAAGCGCTTCGCACAGCCTTCGACAGCTCGTCAAAGTCAAGGTTGACGGCATCCACCCTTTTTCTGCTTCTCCTTGCGGTGGCCTCGGCGCCGGGCGCCGACTCTGGCTCTGCCGAACGGTCTGCCTCTGAACTCGCCACGCAGCTCATCACCAAACGCTGCCTGGCGTGCCACAACTCCCAGACAAAGTCGTCGGGGCTCGATCTTTCGACTCGTAGCGCGGCTGAGCTCGGCGGAGAGCGAGGTCCAGCTTTCGTCGCGGGCGATGCCCAATCCAGCCTGATCTACCGCAGGGTCGCGGCCGGTGAAATGCCGCTTGGCAACCCGCTTCCAGAAAGTGAGCGGGAAGTGGTCCGCCAATGGATCGAGGCAGGCGCACCGTGGACAGGCTCGCTTGGAAAAGCAGACACAGAGCGGCCGCGCGCCGGGCTCGATTGGTGGTCGCTGCAACCGCTGGGGGAGAACGCGCCTCCCGCACGCGATGAGTCCCCTGCCGTGTGGTCTCAATCACCGATCGACAGTTGGGTCTACGCACGGCTTCAAGAAGAAGGGCTCTCCCCTTCCCCGCCCGCGAAGCGCCGTGTTCTTATTCGCCGCGCAACGTTTGATCTGGTGGGTTTACCCCCGACCCCAGCGGAGATCGACGCCTTCGTGAGTGATGAGTCCAACGACGCATATGAAAAGCTCATCGATCGCCTGCTGTCTTCGCCACGTTATGGAGAACGCTGGGCGCGGCACTGGCTCGACGTCGCCCGGTTTTCAGAAAGCGAAGGTTTCGAGTGCGACTGGATGCGGGACAACGCCTGGCCCTATCGCGACTACGTTGTCCGCAGTTTCAACGACGACAAGTCTTACCAGCAATTCGCGAAAGAGCAAATCGCCGGCGACGTGCTTGAGCCCGTCACTCACGACGGTATCGCGGCGACCGGGTTTCTGGTCTCGGGACCCTACGATGCCGTCGGTCTGACGTCCGCCGTCACGGAGCAGCGGAAGGTCGTCCGGGAAAACCAGCTCGAAGAAATGATCAGCGCCGTCTCCCAGACATTCCTGGGAATGACGGCCAACTGCGCGCGCTGTCACGACCACAAGTTCGACCCCATCCCCCAGAAAGAATACTACCGCCTCAAAGCTGCCTTCGAGGGGGTCTGGCTCGGTGAGCGCGATTTGATCACCCCATCCGAACTCGACGCCCGCCAGACCCGGGTGGAACCACTCGAAAAACGCATTGCTCAAATCGAGGACGAGATCGCAATGCTGCTCCGCCCCGCCCGCGAGGGCGTGTTGCGAGAACGCGGTTTCGCAGCCGTTGACGTTCCAGAACCAATCGCTCAATGGACGTTTGATTTCAACACACGTGACCTCAACAGCTCGATGCATCTCAAGCCAAACGAAAGGTTTGAGATTGCCGGAGGCCGGCTGACCCACGTCCGCCCAAAAGACCCGCCCGAGGAAGATTCGGGCATGAAGAGCGCCAAGCTTCAACGCGATCTGCGGGAGAAAACTCTTGAAGTTTGGGTTTCGGTCAAGGAAGTTCCCGAGAAAGGCGGAACAGTCTTTTTCATCCGCAATGTCGAAGGCTATCGCGGTGCGGCATACGACAGTATCCATTACGCGGCTGGTGAAACGAAGCAGTGGCGCAATGGGAGCACGGCCAGCTTCCGTAGTCATGACTTGGAGGCCCCCCCTGAGGATGCCAAATCCGGCGACTTGATCCAGGTTGCGGTCACCAACGCAAACGATAATTCAATCCGCTTGTACCGAAACGGAAAGCCCTACGGTGAGCCCTTCATTCCAGAGCTAAAGGAAGGGCCGGGATTGTTACAAACCTACGTGAGCGGCGAGGCCGAGGTTGTGTTTCGAAATCCTAAATCGCTCGAAATCGAAGAGGCGCGAATCTACAATGCGGCTCTCTCCGGCCGGCAGATCGCTGCTTCCTATCAGGCCGGAGCTCCCAGCCTGGCCCTTGACGACTTGCGAGCCGCTTTGGGGAAACGTGAGCGGAGAAAGTTCGACAAACTGAGCGGCGAGCTCGAACAGTTTTGAGCGCAACTGCATTCGATTCCCACACCGGAGAGAATTTACGCCGCGGAGGTTCGCGCCCCCGAACCAACTCATGTCCTCATCCGAGGGGATGTCAGTCAACAAGGTGATCGCGTGAGCGCCGGCGGCCTGTCGAACATTCAAGGAGTATCGGCTGAATTCGGGCTTTCCCCCGACGCACCAGAATCAGAACGGCGGGCACGCCTGGCAGAGTGGATCGCCAGTCCGGACAACCCGCTCTTTGCGCGAGCGATCGTCAACCGCGTTTGGCACTACCATTTCGGCCCGTGGTTTCGTTTCGAACCCAAATGACTTGGGTTTCAACGGCGGAAAGCCGTCACATCCGGAGGTCCTCGATTGGCTTGCTTCGCAACTCATCGCCGATGGCTGGAGCCTCAAGAAACTGCACAAGCGAATCATGATGTCGCAGACCTATCGGCAGTCGTCGGCATACAACGCGAAAACGGCCGAGGTGGACGGGGATAACCGTCTGCTGTGGCGCTACTCCCCCAAAAGGCTGGAGGGGGAAGCGGTGCGCGACTCCATGCTCATGCTCAGAGGCAAGATCAATTGGACAATGGGTGGGCCCAGCTTCCGGCCGTTCGAGACCGAGCGCATCGGGTCATTGGAGCACTACCATCGCATTGATTCAGACAGCGCGGAGTTACAGCGGCGAACCATCTATCGCATGAACATCAACTCGGGAACGGACCCGATGCTCGACTCGCTCGACTGTCCTATCCCGGCGGTGAAGACTCCCCAGCGCATTGTCACGACGACCCCGCTGCAGGCATTGAGCCTGATGAACAACGCCTTCGCCGAACGCCAATCCAAGGCATTCGCCGAAAGGGTTGCAACCGAGGCAGGCGCCGATGAGAAAAGCCAAATCGATCGCGCGTTTCAGCTTGCGCTGGGGCGCCCGCCTGGTCCTGACGAAATCGAGTGGAGCGAGTCGCTGGTCCGTGAGCGCGGCATAGAGAGCCTATGCTGGGGGCTTTTCAACGCGAGCGAGTTTCTTTATGTGAACTAACGAGGCGTTTGCCCTTCCGTCGTTCATTTCGGAGCCGCCGTGGGGTGACTGTGGAGTATACTGAGGAATAGGTTCCACATATGCGCACAATCCAAGTTGTCCTCGATGAAGATCTTTTAAAGGCGGCCGACCATTTCGCCCAGCGGGTTAAGTTGAATCGCTCCGCCTTGATGCGGAACGCACTTCGCGAGCATCTGAAAAAGCTTCACTATCAAGAACTGGAACGCCTTGAACGTAAGGGCTATGAGCGGGTTCCCGCTTCCGAAGATGAAGATCTGAAGGGCTGGGGGGGGGAAGCATCGTGGCCGCCCGAATAGAGCGCGGCGATATTCGCGTGTGGCGATCCAGTCGGTCCGGCAAGCGCCGGCCTGCTCTCGTCCTGACACGTCACATGGCCATCCCCCTTCTTGCGACTGTGACCATAGCCCCCATCACCTCCGCCATGAGAGCGGTGGCTTCCGAAGTTGCCCTCGATGTCGAAGACGGAATGAAGAAAAGGTGTGCCATCAACCTTCACAACCTCGTCACAGTTGAGCAAGGCGAGCTAGGGCGCCGCCTTGGGAAACTTGGACCCGAGAAGATGGCGGAGGCTTGTCGGGCCTTGTCGTTCGCGCTCGGTTGCGACGTTTGGGACCCAATCGACATATCCAATCTGATCGCCGGAGTGACACAATAGGTCTGCAATGCATCTGCCGACACTTGAGCCTCGCTCTCTAACCCGACGTCGCCTCCTCTGCGACACCGGCATGGGCTTCGGCTGGGCTGCCTTCTCGTCGCTGCTGCAGCAGGAGTTGCAAGCCGCCGGCAACGCATCCCCTCTAACTCCAAAACAACCTCACTTCGCTCCCAAGGCCAAGCGGGTCGTTCAGATCTTCGCCGTGGGCGGGATGAGCCATCTCGACACCTTCGACTATAAACCCGAGCTAGAGAAGCAAGACGGCAAGTCGTTCGACATCAAGACCTTCTTCGGACAAGCAGGCAACCTCTATAAGAGCCCCTATGAGTTTCAGCGGCGCGGAGAGAGCGGGCTATGGGTCAGCGATCTGCTCCCGAACCTGGCTCAGTGCGCCGACAAGCTGACGGTCATCCGGTCGATGGCGGCGAAGAGCGCGAATCACATGCCCGCGATCGCGCAAATGAATTCTGGATTCGTGTTGACCGGATTCCCGACGATGGGCGCCTGGGTCAGCTACGGTTTGGGTAGCGAGAGTCAGGACTTGCCGGCCTACGTCGTTTTGCCCGATCCGCGTTCACTGCCCTGGGGCGGATCTCTCAATTGGTCGTCGGCCTTCCTGCCCGCCACCCACCAAGGGACTCCGTTCCGCACTTCAGGCGAGCCGGTGCCCGACCTCACTACGCCAAATAATGTCCCGCCCGCCTCGCGTGCCGCGGGTCTGGAATGGCTCGAAAAGATGAACCGCAAGTATCAACAAGACCACCCCGGCGACACGGCTCTCGACGCCCGCCTGCGTTCCTACGAGCTGGCGGCGAAGATGCAGCTCAGCGTTCCGAAGATCACGAATCTCGATACGGAAGATGAACGGACCGCGCAGGCGTATGGTCTCGAGACCGAAGGGACGCGAGCGATGGCAAAGAACTGCCTGCTCGCGCGCAGGCTACTAGAGCAAGGAGTACGCTTCGTCCAGGTATTCCACGGCGGCCCCGCGAAGAACTGGGATGCTCATTCGAACCTGATCGGCAATCATGGCGACATGGCGAAGGAATACGACCAGCCCGTCGCCGCTCTGCTCAACGATCTCGATGCCCGCGGGATGCTCGAAGATACCTTGGTCATGGGCGTGACTGAGTTCGGCCGAACGCCAGTGGCTCAGGGATCCGGCAAGAAGGGGAGAGACCATCACCCGGACGTATTCACCTGCTGGCTCGCCGGCGCCGGAGTCAAGCCCGGCTTTGCCTACGGTGAATCCGACGAGATGGGCTACAAGCCGGGCACGAATCCCGTCAGCATCTACGACTTCCACGCCACGGTTCTTCACCTGCTGGGTATCGATCACGAGAAGCTGACCTTCTATCACAACGGTATTCAGCGTCGGCTGACCGACGTGCATGGTCAGGTTGTGAAGGCACTTCTGAGCTGAGTCTTCGCTGGCCGCGTTTCCCGCTGCCTGACGAGCGAGACAAGCGGTCAGCCCGCTATTACTTCGCTACACTGGATCGCCGTCAGGCGGCGAGAAATGCGGGCCAGCTACAATGGGTCTTTCAAAGGAGGGCCTGCCGTGTTCCAATTCCTCAGCCGTGCGAGTCTTTTTCTTTTCGTCAGTGCTGCACTATTCGCTCAAAACCCTGCTTCATCGTCGGGCACTGTGCCGACTCTGGATTACTCTTTTTTCAAGGAGCGAGTGCAGCCCGTCTTCCTCAAGAAGCGCGCCGGCCATGCCCGTTGCGTGACGTGCCACACTCACCGGGTTCCGCCGCTGGAAGAACTTCACGCGGGAGGCGCGAACTGGGACGAAGAGCAGTCGCGCAGGAACTTCGATGCCTGGAAGCTTTTCGTCGTGCCGGGTGATCCGATGAAGAGCCGCGTGCTGCTGCATCCGCTGGCCGAGAGCGAGGGCGGCGACCACTTCCATGCGGGGGACAAGCACTGGAAATCACGCAGCGATCCGGAATGGCAGACGCTAGCGGCCTGGGTGCGCGGCGAGACGTCCTCGCCTTCGGGCAAGGTCCGCGTACTGCAGACGAACGCCGCCGGCGACGACATTCATGTCATTGCCCCGGCAACGAACAAAGTGGTCGGGTTGATCCAGGATATCGAGGTGCCGCACGGCATCACGATCGCACCTGACGGAAGCCGCATCTATGTCACGAACGAATCGCTCACAACGCTGGACGTCGTGGACGCGAAGACGCTGCGGGTTTCCAAACGCATTCCGTTGAGCGGCCGCCCGAATAACGTCGATGTCGGGAACGACGGCCAGTACGTCTATGTTGGGATAGCCGAGGCTCCCGGCGCGGTTGACGTGATCGATACCGTGTCGATGAAGAACGTCAAGAGCGTTCCTGTCAAAGGCCGCGTCCACAACGTCTATGTGACGCCGGACGGCAAGTTTGCAATCTCTGGATCGATTCCAGAGAAGACCATCAGCGTCATTGACATTTCAACCCATACCCTGGCCTGGACGCTGACGCTAAGCGCCGGCATCCGGCCCATGACTTTCACAACGAATCCAGACGGTTCGACGAAAGACATCATCGTTCAGCTTTCCGATTTCCATGGCTTCGCCGTGGTCGATTTCGCGTCTCGTGAGGAGACTCGGAGAGTCACATTTCCCGATCCGCCGGGACACCATAAGGAAACTGAGGTTTTGCAGGGATCACCCGCGCACGGGCTCGCCATCACGCCCGATGGGAAGATGCTGTGGTCGACGAGCAAATATTACAACTGCGTCTTTGCCTACTCGCTGCCGGACTACAAGATGCTGAAAGTCGTGGATGTCGGACCGCATCCGGACTGGCTGGCCATTACTCCCGACGGCAAAAGCCTTTACGTGGCGGTGGCAGGCGCCGATACGACTGTGGTGGTGGACATCGAATCGATGAAGGTAGTGGAGAGGATTCCGGTGGGCAACGTGCCGAAGCGCGTCACCGCCGGGATGCTCAAGACCGACTAGCGGTAGAGGAATCCGGTCATCGACCAATTGCCGCCGGTCCGACAGCTCCCCCTCGGGCGATCGCGGAGTTCCTGGGCTGTGCTGTATATTCGCCCGAACGGCCCGCTGTATCTTCTGAGATGGGACCCGTGTCCGGGCTACCGTGAAGGGACCCGGCTCTGATTCGCCAAGGTAACCGCCGTTAATGCGATGGCTGCCGCCGCGTTCGGAAGCAGCAGGCAGACCGCCAGCAACCGGCGCGAGCGAGTGATAGCCATCGCGGCAATGAGGTGGAACGCGGGCAGGAAGAAGGCCGGCCACCAGCCAGGAATTCCGCCGATGTAGTAAGCCGAGGGGAGTGCCAATATGGCGCCAATGCGGAGAAGCATGGGCTTTCCGAGATGGATGCCCACGCCGGATACGACGAGGGAAGCGATCAGCCCCGGAGCGCCAAAAACAATCGCCGGCCACCAGTAGGGAATCATGTTGGGAGTGGCTTTACCAGCAACAAGTCGGAACAAACAGGTTGTTTGAGGACGGTGGAAGGCTTGACCGCAGCCTTTCGGTGGCGGCTCTGTTTTGACGCCGCCGCGGGTGTCACATCCCGCCGCGGGCAACCGAGCCCCCCCGACCGTAAACGCCCCGACGAATCGGGGCGCGGCAAACCTGGAGGTTCACGCCACATCACCCATTCCGCTCTCGGGTTCTCTGTGCTAAGCGCGACTTCCATCCGTGCCTCTGTGTCTGCCTGTCGTCGTTACGTCGCCGGGACCGGCGACACGAGGTTCCCTACCAAACAGCGGCCCTCCATCTCCTGGGGAATCTCGACCCCCAGGAGGCTGAGCACTGTTGGGGCCACGTCTTTCGCGTTTCCCTCGGAACTTTCGAACCGCAAGCCGTCCGCGCTTTTCATGATGAAAAAGCCTTGGGACGCATGGCCTCCTGTTCGCAGGTCGCTGTGGCTACCCACGACAGTTCCGTAGCCCGGCGAGTAAAGTGCGTCGATGGGGGATTCCTGACTCCAGAGGGCCGTTAGGTCAGGAAGCCTGTCCAGATGCTCTCCCTCGTAGCTGTCGTGTATCACTGAGACTCTGTCAATCGCCGGCTCGCCAGTTGCTGGATTGATCAGTTCTCTGAACCGTGTGGTGAGCCAGGCGCATAGGTCGTCGTATTCGTCGGGCCCAACCAAGCCTTGGGGATCGCGGCCCTTCAGGTTGATCCGAATCGCAGCGGTCAAGTCGTTGTTCGGGACGTAGAAAGCCCTCGCACTGGTATCTAGTTTCTCTGCTCCCATCACGCGGCAGATGATCATGTCTTCGATCTTTGAGGGCAGCATCTTCTTGACCGCGTACTGCCATTGGATCGGCACGTTGTCCTTGATCGTGCGAAGGAAGGTCTTCTTCAGGGTCACCTCCCGCTCGGGTGCGGCGTGAGGCTCAGCGTTGGCGGGTTGCGACATGCCCCAAAACTCAAGCAGGGCGGGCACGAGATCCCGCCCATGGTATTGGGCTCTCATGCCATGCCCGGAAAAGACGAGCACGTTCGTATCAGGACCCACAGCGGCGACAAGCGAACCGATCGCCTTGTCGGCCGCCTGATAGACATCTCTCATAGCGTTCCGCAACCCGAGCCGATCTTCGGGGTCGTAGCGCGGATGGGTCGGGTCTTGCAGATGCCAAAACTGGTGGCCGGCGCAATGCGTTTCCGCGAAGGTGCAAAAGAACAATTCCCACGGCTCAGATGAAATTAGGTCTGTATGCAATCTTTCTCGTAGCGCGACGCCCTCCAGCAGTTGTGAGCGAAGGTCGTGATATTCCTCTGGCTTGAGCCCATGGGCGTCGCAGCTGTGAAGCGGATAGTGCCCGTGCTTCGCGATTACTCGGTCGACCAAATCAGGGGGATGGGAGGCCGTTTCGCAGCGAGTGGCGTGCGCTCCCCAGTTGGCCAGTTGCATTCCGTTGATGGGCGGGCCGAGCCCGGTTTTCGGAGCGTCCACGACGGCACATCGTAACCCAGCGGCGGAGGCGATTTCCCAAAACTGCCTGCCATGGCGGGGGGCGTCGTCAATCAGCTCGAGTTCGCTCGACCCGGCTTTCGGCTGAATGTAGTAATACTTGCCGAGCTGAGCTGAGTTGCGGCTGGTATAGATCGACGGCCACACCTCGTCAGGGAACTCCGCCGCCGCCGACTGCAGGGGCTCGGTCGAGCCCTGGCTCATGAGCCGGGCCAGATGAGGCATATGCCCCTCATCGGCCCACTTGTAGACGAGGCTTGGTTCGGCTGAATCAAGCCCGATGAGCAGGACCTTCTTTTCAGAGTTCAGTGCCTTCACCTTAAGCGCTGGAGGAGAATTTGCGGGAGGCTTGGGCCGCCTCGCTGGTCGCGCACACTTCAACAGTACTACATCGCCTGGAAAAGCTGTCTCTGAGCAGTCTGTGAGAACAGATCACTTGACCTCGCTCAGAATCCGCGCGCACTTCTTGAACTAGCAATCAGCGTGCCAAATACCCTGTCTTGACGGGATCCGGTTCTAATCGGGCGTCTGCAACCAGGGCCGATCACTGGCTTTCTGGTAATCTAGCACTGGTGCCGCACTCCGCCAAATCGACGTCTCGATGGGGATTCCGCAGCTTCTTTTTGTCGGCCCTCTCGTGCTTGTTAGGAGTCTCGCTTCTGCAGGCTCAACGACCCCGCCTGATGGTCATCGTCGTCGCGGAGCAGTTCCGCGCCGACTATCTGGACCTCTACCGATCTGGGTTTTCCACGGATGGCTTCGGACGGCTGCTCTCGGAAGGCGCCGTCTTTCGCCGCGCCCGATTCAAGCACCTGACCACCCTTGCGGCGCCCAACGCGGCGATTCTCGCCACGGGCGCGTATCCAGAATTGAATGGCATCGTGGCAGACCGCTGGTATGGCCGCGCGACCCAGGAAATCGCATCCGCCATCGTACCTGCCGATGACAGCTCGTCAAGCGGCGCCATTTCTCCGCTCCACAGTTCTCGACTCAACATTCCTCCGCTCAACATTTCTCCACTCAACCTGCTGGGGTCGACGCTCGCGGATGAGCTTCAACTGGCCACCGCGGGACGTTCGCGCGTGATCGCGATTTCCGGCAGCGCCGCACCGGCAGTCATGCTGGCGGGCCGCAAACCGGTCGGGTGCTATTGGATGGGATCCGACGGCCGATTCGGCACCTCGACCTACTATGCGGAGGCACTGCCGCAGTGGGTGTCGGAGTTCAACGGATCTCAACCCGTCCTGCGCCACTGGGGCGCTCAGTGGCAGGCCATCGGCGCGAAAGAGGGAGCGCCGCCGTTGCGCGTTTTGGAAGCTGCCGAGCGAAAGTCATTCGACGTATTCTTCTCGCTCTACCGGGCTTCGCCGTTTGCTGTCGAAGACGTATTTGCCTTGGCCGAGCGAGCTGTCGAGGTGGAAGAGTTGGGCACCGGAGACTATGCGGACTTGTTGATCGTCAACCTCAGCGCTCCGTCGTTCCTGGGACTCGAGACCGGCGCCAACTCGCCGTTGATGAGAGATCTCGTTCTGCAACTGGACCGCCGGCTCGGTGAGTTCCTGCGGGTCCTCGATGAGAAGGTGGGGGCCGATCAAGTGACGGTCGTATTCACCGCCGCGCACGGCATTCCTCCGCTGCCCGAGCATGCCCGGGAATCGGGGATGCCCGCGGGGCGAGTTTCGGGAGAGGCCGTTGTAGCAACGATGAACACAGCGCTGAGGGAGCATTTCGGACAAGAAATCTTCGTGGAAAAATATCTCTCTCCCTTCGTCTATCTCAACCCAGCGCAAACTTTAACGACCTCGGAGCGAAGCCAGGCAGTTCACGTGGCGGGGATCGCGGCCACCAGCGTCGACGGGATTGCAAGCTACTACCTGCCCGGAGAGTCCTCCGCGCCCGCAACGCTGCGGCCGGCCCTGAGGCGAAGTTGGTATCCTCACCGGTCGGGCGATTTCATGCTACTGCTCGATCCTTACTTTGTCGAAGACTACGGAAGCGGGCGGGGAACGTCATCGGGTTCGGCGTATCGTTATGACACGGATGTGCCGCTGATATTTCTAGGGCCAAGATTCAAAGCGAAACGGTTCGAGCGAGAAGTAGACGCAGCGGATGTCGTGCCCACGCTTGCGGCTGTGCTCGAGATTTCCGCTCCGAGTCTGGCAACCGGCGAAGTACTCCACGAAGCCCTTCTGCCCGCTCAACGACGAGCTGGCGGCAACTCCCAAGTCTCCGGCCCACCCTTACCTGAATAAAGTGCCGAATAAAGCTCCGAATCGTGTGCCGAATTTAGCAACCGAGTTTTGCGGTCTGCGACTCAGCAATCCCATCATCGCGTCGAGCGGGACTTTTGGCTACGGGCTCGAGTTCGAAAAGATCGTCGACCTCGATGCCCTCGGAGGCTTCGTCGTGAAAGGCCTTTCACGGGAGCCGATCGACGGCAATCCCCCGCCCCGCCTGGTCGAAACCGCATCGGGGATGCTGAATTCGATTGGGCTGCAGAACATCGGCGTGCGGGCTTTCGTGGCGGAGAAGCTCCCGAAGCTCGCCAAACTGGACACCGCCGTCTTCGCCAACGTTTTCGGCTACCAGCCGCAAGACTATGTCGAAGTCATTCGCGTGCTCGAAGACGCGCACGGGCTGGCCGGCTATGAGTTGAACGTTTCGTGTCCCAATACAAAACACGGGGGGATGCAGTTCGCCTCCGACCCCGCGCTGCTTTCCGAAGTCGTTAACCTGGCCAAGAAGGCCGCCCAACGGCGGCCCCTGATCGTGAAGCTCTCACCGAACGTCACGGACATTGCGCTGATGGGGCGGGCGGCGGCGGCGGCCGGCGCGGATGCCATCTCACTCGTGAATACGTTTGTCGGCTTGGCGATTGACGCGCGCCAACGGCGGCCGATGCTCGGGGCCGGTTTCGGGGGGCTATCCGGTCCGGCAATCAAACCGATTGCGTTGCGGATGGTATATCAGGTTGCCCAAGCCGTCCGAGTGCCTGTCATCGGAATGGGCGGCATCGCAAATGGTGAAGACGTCGCTGAGTTTTTGGAGTGTGGGGCGGTGGCGGCTCAGGTGGGTACGGCGACTTTCTGGGACCCTCAAACGCCGCTTCGCTTGGTCAAGGAGTTCCGGCGTTTTCTGGAAAAGCAGAAGATCGAGTCCGCGTCCGAGTTAGTGGGAACGCTGCGGATGGAGAAGTAGCTCCGAGGCGATCGCCGCACGATTGATTTCAGCCCAGGGCTAAGCTCTAGCCTGCTGACTCTGAGAAGGGGTTCATGGCGGCCGGGGCGTTGCGCGAAAAACTTAAGCGACCCCTCCTGCGTCGCTCTGCCGCCAACCCCGTGCGGACTGCCCTCCCGCCACAATTCCGCGAAAAAGCCCCGAATTTTCAGCCCGACTTGACACACCCCTTACAATGAGAGTAACGACCGGTAGGAATGTTCACCGGACCAACACGACCGTTTCCTGGCCAGGACAGTGCGAGTTGCTTATCCGTTTTGTGGGTGATCCCCCGCAGGCGGCCTTGGGATAATAAAGCGGAACGGATCCAGGCGCTAATGCCGATTGGGGTCGGCTGCGGCGCGAAACGAACTGTTTGCGCTTTTTCGCCCTGAAAGACCGCGTGCAAGTCTCCTCCTTGTGGCTCCCGTTGGGGGAGGAGGCTGTGGTCGACGCGATGGGAGCAAGAGAGGCCTCTCTACAAATAGATCCGCAGCCCCGGCCATAATGGAGGGGTTGCCGCCAGCGCCTGATCGGACCGCCGAACCTGCGCTTGAGCCGTCGAGGCGGCTCCGCCGTGCCGCGTTGGGCCATCCGCCCGCCGTCCGGCGAATCGATCTCAGCTCGGAACCCCGGCCCGCCCCGCCGCAAACCAAGCGCCCAACGGGCGTAACCGAAATTCGTGTGAATCGGAAGTGTGTCCGCTCACCGAGAGGCGAACAAAATGCGTACACATTTTCTGAAATCCGCTCAAATCCTCTCAAATCCGCCTATTCCGTCCCGTCATTTCGTCGCTGTCCGCAAAGACAGGTCGCACGGCCTCCCGGCCAACGTAGGGGCGTAGCGTGCTACGCCCGCGCCTGAATCAAGCACGGCGAGCAAGCGCAACGAAGGAATGCCGGGCTGATTGCCGCTTCCCCGGTCCGGTGGTGAGAAATGCAGGCCAATGCTAGCCGTCTCCAAATTGCTTGCGTAGCCGTGCGGCAAACCGTTCCACGTCGATGATGAACCTTTCGTGGATTCCCTTGCCGACGGTCTGCCGCGAGTCGGCGGCCTCGACCTCAAAGGTGACTTTCCTTCCGTCGATCGCCGTCACCGTTGCGCGATAAGTAACCGTCTCGCCGATCGGCGTCGGCGCTAAATGTGACACGTCTACCCTGACGCCCACCGTGTCCTGCCCGGCGTCGAGATGCGGCAGGACGGCATCCCGCGCGGCGTATTCCATCCAGCGAATCATCGACGGCGAGGCGAGCGACGGCTTGACGTCCATTCCCAGAAAGGTGATGGCGTCTTCCTGAAGCACCTGACGCTTCTGTTCGAGAGTGATACCTGCGGTGACCATAAGAGCCCATAATAGCCGGATATGGCAACTCCAGAAAGCTTCCTGACCCGTCATGGCATCCGGCGCGTTTTGAACGCGATCGGCGCGCCCACCATTGTTGGAGCGAATGTCACGGCGCCGGAGGTGATTTCGGTCGTCGATGAATTGCTGCGAGTGAATGTGGAGATCGACGATTTGCAGCGAGCGGCCAGCCGCGTGATCGCCCGTTGGACGGGTGCTGAATCGGGATGCGTGACCTCGTCGTGTTCCGCCGGGCTAGCCGTGACAGCGGCGGCAGCCATGACCGGCACCGACTTGGCGAAGATCGGTCAACTGCCGGACACTGCCGAGCTGCCGAATGAGATCGTGTTGCAGGCCGCCCACGATGTCAATTTTGGAGCGCAGATCTCGCAGATGATCCGGCTGACCGGGGCCCGTCCGGTTCTGATCGGCACGGCCAATCATTGCGACTCCTTTCACCTGCGCGGGGCTCTGGGCGAGCAAACAGCGGCGGTTCTTTTCGTCGTGACGGGAGCGGTGAACCCCGACGGCGACTACTTATCGCTGGAGCAATGCGTTGGGATTGCGGGCAGCCGGGGCGTCCCGGTAATTGTCGACGCAGCGACCGAACTCGATGTCCGGCCATTCGTCAACGCAGGTGCGTCACTAGTGATTACCAGCGGTCACAAGATGATGGGAGCACCAACTTCGGGCATGATCTGCGGCCGCAAGGAACTGATTCGCGCTTGCTATCTGCAGAACTGGGGCATCGGCCGCGCGATGAAAGTAGGCAAAGAAGGCATCGCCGGATGCATGGCGGCCGTCGAGCGATGGTACTCGCGTGACGAGCAGGCGGATGCTCGACGTTTCGATCAACTTGCCGAAGTCTTTTCGCGCAGTCTGGCGGTCCGGCACATCGCCGGTGCCAGCCGCCTGGAAATCGATACCGCCCCCGTCGCCGGGCAGATCACGGCGCGGCAGCTTGCCAATCTGCTTCGCGAAGGAGATCCCCCGGTGTGGGTCGCGGACGCAAGTGATGAGGCAAGTGACGACGCCGGGGAATCGTCGATCACCCTCGATCTGAGAGTCATGGATCAAGCCGACGCCGAAGCCATTGCCGCGGCCATCGCCGAAGCGCTGGCTGACCCTAAGCCACCCAGCGACGACGTCCCTTACCACGATTTGTATGTGTCCGAGGAGAAACTGTTGCGGTGGCCCGATTGAGGGAAAATGGTGGCAGACCCGGTGGGCGGTACCGGGCTGAGGGCGGCGGAGCGCTCGGGTGTAGTTACCGCTCCCTGACGGTCGCGGCTCAAACCGCCTGGGTGATCCGTGTTGGGAACTAGGCCGCACCGGACTGTCTTTTCTTGAGGACCTCCAAGTGCTCTTTATAGCTGCTTCTGGCGACAATGAAGTCGCGGTGATCGAGTCCGATCTCTCGCGAAATTCGCCGGATCTCATTGTCCTCAATTGACGAGATCGATTCGTCGGATGCTGAAACCGCGAACAGGCAATTCATCAGAGCAGTTTTCTGTTCGCGGGTCGCTATTTTTCGGAATTCCCGCGTCACGACGAAGTTCTCGGTGCTGCCGAAAAGCTTGTTCTGGGTCTTGGCGATTTGGACAACAAGAACCGCCTGCTCCTCGGCAAGGTTTCCCAACCCCTGAACGATTCTTTCCATCTCGCTGACCTCTTCGTCGCTGATGTTGAGGTCCGCATGGGCAACGCGTCCCAGCACATAGGCAAACGAAGCAATGTACTTCGCCTCGGCGGGCTCCATCTTGTCGAGCGAGTCGCTGATCTTGCGAATCGTCCCCGCCGCCGAGTCGTGCGTTTCTTCCGGGGCCTGAGACTGCTTGATTCCGAATAGGGCAAGAATATCCATCTTTTTTCCCGGCAGGCGAGCTCCAGAGGGGAGACTCGCCGCTTGAAGCCGTGCTTTCAATGTACCCCGCGCCAAACCGACGCTGTCAGCCCGCGCTACCGGTTCGCGAAGGCACCCCATCGGAAACAGGAATCTGTTCGACGATGCGGATATCGAAGCCTTTCAGGGCAACCACGCGGCGCGGCCGGTCGGTCAGCAACCGGATGGTTCTCAGTCCCAAGTCGGAGAGGATTTGGGCGCCAATACCGTACTCGTATTGCAGGCGACTTTCCCCGCCCCCGGTCGTCCCGTGGGTCGGCGCCGGGTGGGACACGATTCGCTGTTGTCCGCCAGGTACGTCTTCGAGCCCGTAACCTAGGCCGGTTTGGTGCAAGTAGACGAAGACCCCTGTGCCTTCCTCCGCGATGCGTTGCATCGAAGTCTCGATGATGCGGCGTGAGGGATAGTCGGTTGAAAAGAAAATATCGCCCATCAGATTCTTGGCATGCATGCGAACGAGCACGGACTCGGCGCCCTCGACCTCGCCTTTGACAAGCGCCATGTGTACTTCATCGTCGATGTCACCGCGGTAGGCGATCGTTCGGAACTCGCCATAGGGGGTGTTGACCACTCCCTCGGCGAAGCGGTGAACGTAACGTTCGTTTTCGAGACGATAGCGGATCAGCTCGGCCACAGTGACCATCTTCAGCCGGTGACGCTCACAGAAGTCGGTGAGCTCAGGAACCCGGGACATCGTTCCGTCCTCATTCATCGTCTCGCAGATAACGCCCGCCGGGATCAACCCGGCCAGCCGCGCCAGATCCACGGCAGCTTCGGTCTGCCCTGCCCTCACCAGTACACCCCCTTTGCTGGCGCGCAACGGAGGGATGTGGCCGGGCCGGGCCAGGTCGGAAGCTCGAGTGGCGGGATCTATGGTGACCTGAATCGTGCGAGCGCGGTCAGCGGCAGAGATGCCGGTCGTAATGCCGTCTCGCGCGTCAATCATCTCGCAGAAGGCGGTCCCCAGCATGGAAGTGTTGCAGCTGGTCATCAGCGGAATCTGGAGATGGTCGAGGCGCTCCCCGGTCAGCGCCAGACAGATCAAGCCCCGGCCATGCTGCGCCATGAAGTTGATGATTTCCGGCGTTACTTTTTCGGCAGCGACGGTAAGATCGCCCTCGTTCTCGCGATCTTCGTCGTCGACCACCATGATCACGCGGCCAGCGCGGAGCTCTTCGAGTGCTTCAGGGATCGTGGCGAAGACCATGATTTCACTATAGCTTAGGGAGACTTATTGGCCCGACCGTGGCAGAGCCCCAGCCCCAGATCCGTCCGTAAGGACCCTAGTTGCCTGCCCTAGTTGCCTGCGAAAGCGTTCTGAATACCCGTAGCGCAGGGCTCCTTAGAGACCTGCGGCTTTTTGTTGCGTTTCACGCGCCGGGTGCGGCCCGACTAAAAGCCGCAGGTCTCTGACGAGCCCTGCGCTGATATGGTGTGACCTGTCAAGTTTGCGCGCACGACTGCTGTCGCGCGGAGCGTCAACTCCGCGTTGGCCAACGAACGAGGACAAGAAGAACAGCCTGTGGAAGAGAGCTTTTACGACGATGGATCCATCTGATGTTCGCGGGTTCTCGCCAGCGTAGTCTGCGTCGTGGAGCTGCCTCACTCTATGGACGAAGGTCGCTCAATCGAGCGCTTCCTAGCGCAGTCGAGGGTTCTCCTGGCAGGCTCAGTTTCCAGTCAGCCGTCCTCCTTGTCCTACCTTGTGAGGCTGCCGCCCGAAGCCGGCAACCAAAATCATTTTCGCTACCACTTGCTGGCAGCTCGCCATCGCCCTCAGCAGCCATCGTCCTCGGCAGCTAGCCATCGCCCTCGTATAAGGTGGCTCTTGGCGGCCGGACGGGTTCTGTCAAGGGCGCGGGTTACCGCAGCGAAGCGTACCCTTGACAGGTTTCGGCCGGTCGCCTACGACGTCGATCGAGGGCGATGGCGGTCTCCCTGTCGGCGGTCTCCCTGTCGGCGGTCTCCCTGTCGGCGGTCTCGAGCGTTCAGCAAGCATTCAATCCCTGTTTCTCCTGTTGTGTTCGGGTCTGTTCGATCACGATTGCCCAGATGAATCCCAGCAGTTCGCGCGCGCGCGCGGTCACGACGACATTCGCGTGTTTGCCGTTGTCCCGCAGCTTGCGAAAGCGACCGCAAAGCCGCACCTGCGCCTTCCAGGCGATCGCTTGGACTGGGGCCGACGCCTTCTCGGCACGGCGTTGAATCAGCCGCGAGCGGCGTGCCGGGAAGCGATACGCCCAGGCGGCGCGATCGAGCCGAGCCAGGGTCAGCCCGTCGCGCCGATCGGTCTTGACGCGATCGCCGGATTTGCGCGGGGTCATCGACGGCGCGACCAGGTCGCAATCGTGTTCGGTGTCACGAATCTGCCGGCAAATGCCGTAGCCACAGGGGCCGACTTCGTAGCAGAAGTGCAGCCTCTGGCCAGACGGGGCGAGTGCGGAAATCAAGCGACGAATGGCTTCGGGCCGGTTGTCGATCTTGCCGTAGAAATGCGCCTCGCCCCGCCCCGCCGCGGCGACAGCGACCGAGATACTGTTTTTGTGAACGTCCATCCCGACGTATTTGTCGTAACTGTTGCACTCATTCATCTCTTTGTTGAACTCGCTAGACTCTTTCATGACCTGTCCTCCTCGATGCGGCTCTGCGCATCTGTTTGAAGCGTAACCCGCGACTCTCGCGGTTGGACAGGTCACTCCATCTTCTCTACGGGTGTTCGTTAACAGGTGCGCAACGCAAGGGTCGCCTTTCGGACGGATCCTGGCCAAGTGGGATCGCGTGACGGCCGCAAGTACCTTCGCTGACCCGACCCGGACCGCGGGATAGAGATTCAAAGCAGCACGGTACTCCGGGCATGGGGCATAACGTATGATGGACCGAAAGATCGCCGTTCCTAAAGCCCATCGGAGAAACCTCAATGAATGGAAGGTCGATGACCCGTCGCCGAATGCTCAAGATATCCGCCGCAGCCAGCCTCTCCGTTGGCTGCCAGTCCGACCCCGAGGAAGGCTTCTCGCTGATATTCAACGGCAAGGACCTCGCCGGCTGGCAGGGCGATCCGTTGCTCTGGGTTGTCGAGGATGGAATGCTGATCGGACGCTCGCCCGGGATCAGCTACAACGACTTTCTCAATACCGAGAAGAGCTACGGGGACTTTATTCTGCGCTTCAAAATCCAGCTCATTAACAACGTCGGCAACAGCGGGGTCCAATTCCGTAGCGAGCGCATGAGCGGCTCGATGGAAATGATTGGCTATCAGGCCGACGTTGGAGAAACGTATTGGGCCAGCCTCTACGACGAATCGCGGCGCCGCGAGGTACTGGTCCAAGCCGACCCAAGTATCATCGAAGAGCTTGACTTGACCGTCTGGCACGACTACGAGGTCTACGCCAAGGCGGATCACATCCGCCTCTCGATCGACGGCCACACGACCGTCGACTACCACGAACCGGACGGTAGCATCGCACGAACCGGGTTGATCGCGACCCAAATTCACTCCGGACCGCCCCTGGAAGTTCGGTTCAAGGACCTTCGCATCAAAGAGATCTAGACAACCTAACCTGGAAATCTAAACGACCTAACCGGGAGCCCTCAACAGCTACCGCCTGAAGGGTCGCCTGGCCGAAATAGAGCCGCGCCCGCGAGGGTGCTGTCGAGCCAAGCCCGGCCTAGAGTCCGAACGTCGGGATCTCCCTCGGAACCCTGCTCGCTGCGGAACTAGACCGCACCCTCGCGGGCGCGGCTCCTTCAGAACTTTCGCTCGAAACTGAACTCCTAAAAAGCGCTGGGCTTAGACCTGGAGATTGAAAGGTAAGGTCGCGCCCAACGCTGCGCCGCCAATCCCCAACTCGTCCGCTCGATCAACCGTTTCTTTCAAATGCGATAATGGAGCTAACGCTCGAAGGAAGCTGGAATGATTACCCCGACCGACAAGATTTGGCACAACGGAAAGTTCATCAACTGGGACGATGCGCGGGTCCACGTGATGACCCATGCGCTCCACTACGGAACCACTGTTTTTGAGGGCATTCGCTGCTACGAGACGCCGTCCGGCCCGGCGATCTTCCGGCCCAAGGAACACATGCGGCGGTTTTTGGACAGCGCCAAGATCTACCGCATGGAGGACGTGGGATATACCCAGGAAACGCTCGTCGAGGCGCTGGGCGAACTGGTGCGGGTCAACGGTATGTCGTCCTGCTACCTGAGGCCGATCACGTTCCGAGGATATGGTGATGTCGGGGTTCTGTCGGTCAACAACCCGATTGAGACGTTTCTGGTCTGCTGGGAATGGGGCAAGTACTTGGGGCCGGGAGCCCTCGAAAAAGGTGTCGACGTGTGCGTTTCCTCTTGGACGCGGCTGAGACCCAATACTTTGCCGGCGATGGCGAAGGTCGCGGCCAATTACATGAACTCGCAGTTAATAAAAATGGAGGCCGTCACGAACGGCTACGCCGAGGGCATCGCCTTGGATGCCTCCGGGTATATTTCCGAGGGCAGCGGTGAGAACATCTTCCTGGTGCGGGATGAGAAAATCTACACGCCACCGATGGGAAACTCCGTGCTGCCGGGCATAACGCGAGCCAGCGCCGCGCAGCTTGCCGAGGATTGCGGCTATGAGGTGATCGAATACACTATCCCGCGCGAATGGCTCTACATTGCCGACGAGTTGTTCTTCACCGGCACCGCCGCTGAGATCACTCCGGTTCGCTCGGTCGACCGCATCCAGATTGAGTCGGGAGAGCGCGGCCCAATCACGGCGCGCCTTCAGAGGGAATTCACCGACATTCTCGCCTGCAAAGTTGAGGACCGCCACGGCTGGCTTACCTTCGTCGACGCGCCGAAGGCCGTCACGGTTTAGCCGGCGTCAGTCCCGCCGCGAATTCAAGCGGTTGATCGTTTCGCTTTATCGTTTCGCAGCAGCGATGGGCCGCCGAACGAATCATGGTCTACACAGCAAAGTCGGCCGCTACGGGCCGCGCCATTCAAATTCACGAAACGGGCGGCCGCATCGCAAGGATCGACGAAGCCTCCAATTCCAGCGATGATCTCTGGGTCGCGCCAGGACTCATCGACATCCAAGTCAATGGCTTCGCCGGCGTGGATTACAACTCGCCCGACACCGGCCTAGGCGAAATCGCCCGCTCAATAGAGGTGATCAAGGCCAGCGGTGTCACGCGGTTTTATCCCACGGTGATTACAGGCTCGAATAGCAATATCCGCGGATCACTGGCAAATCTCGCCCGCGCGAAAAGAGAACTTTCCACCGGGCCGACGATGCCTGGTTTTCATGTCGAAGGCCCCTGGATCTCAGCCGTCGATGGTCCCCGCGGCGCCCACCCGTTGGAACACGTAAGACCCGCGACTATCAGCGAATTCCAAGAGTTCCAAGAAGCCGCCGAGGGCAACATCCGGCTCATCACCCTCGCCCCGGAATCCGGTGGGGCACTCCTAGTCATCGAATATCTCGTGAAGCACGGGGTAGTCGTTTCGATCGGCCACACAGGAGCTTCACCGGAGCAAGTGCGGGACGCGATCGGTGCCGGGGCGACAATGAGCACGCATCTTGGAAATGGGGCGCACACGATGATCCAGCGGCATCCCAACTACATCATTGAGCAGATGGCCGCCGATGAGCTCTGCGCCGGCCTCATCGCCGACGGAATCCACCTGCCGCCCTCTTTCCTGAAGGTGGCGGTTCGGACCAAGGGCCTGGATCGGTCCATTCTAGTAACTGACGCCGTATCGCCGGCAGGCTGCGAGCCAGGAGTCTTCCGCGTTGGACACATCGAAGTGAGACTCAGCAGCGACAACAGTGTCCGTCTGACCGACAGCGGGCGACTGGCCGGGTCCGCTCTCAAGATGGACCACGGCGTAGAGAATATTATGAAATTTACTGGAGTTTCTCTCGGACAAGCCCTGCGGATGGCAACCGTCAATGCGGCCGCCGGAATGGGCCTTAGAGGAAGGCGCGGCTTCCTGGAACCAGGAGACATCTGTGACCTGATTCTCTTCCGCTATGACTCCGATCGGAAGAAGATTGACGTTGAGCAAACGGTTTGCAGCCCCCTGGAAGCCGGCTAGTCCTGACTGATCCCCGCACTTCAGTGAATGGATCAAATCCGGGCGTCGACAGGCCGGAGATCGTGGATGGTTCGACTTTGGGGTTAGCGATTCGTCCAACAAGCAGGGCGCTTCTCAAGGAAAGCCGTCATCCCCTCTTGACCGTCGGCCGCCACGGCATTCGTGCTCATGACTTCCTTCGTGTGGGCGTAGGCCTGAGGTTGGTCGAGATCAATCTGGGAGTAGAAGGCTTCCTTGCCGATCGAGAGGACAAGACCGCTGGCTTTTGCAATCTCGCAGGCCAGCTCGCGCGTCGCTTCCGCCAGTTGTTCTTGCGGGACAACGCGATTGATGAGCCCCCATTTCAGAGCGGTCCGGGCGTCGATCGGTTTGCCAGTGAGCAACATTTCCATTGAGCGCTTGCGGCCAATCGCCCTGCTCAGGGGAACCATCGGAGTACTGCAGAACAGCCCAATCATGACACCTGGGGTCGCGAATCGGGCATTCTCGGAGGCGACCGCCAGGTCACAGGAAGCTACCAACTGGCACCCCGCCGCCGTGGCGATTCCACCGACTTGGGCGATGACCGGCTGCGGGATTCTCTGGATGCTGGTCATCAACTCGGTACAGACATCGAAGATCCGGCGGTAGTCGTCGAGATTCTTCCCCACCATTTCGGTCAAGTCATGGCCAGCGGAAAAGACCGGGCCTTCGCCATCGATGATGACAACCTTGATCTCGTTGTTCGAGGACATGTCCTGCAGCGCTCCAGTGAGGGTCTGCATCAGGTCCATCGAAAGTGCGTTGCCGCGCCGCGGGCGGTTGAGGCGCAGCGTAGCGACAGGTGGCGAAAGTTCGATAAGGAGGTCTTCGGCCATGGGCATTTTCAGAGTATCACGCGAGTGGCGCCATTTTTGCGTCTACTGCGATTGGACTGTAATCGTTCCCAACGATTCTCGATTGTCATAACATAGCTTTGAAACACCCGTAGCGAAAGGCTCGTAAGGGATCTGCGGCCCGAGTTTGGCCTTTCCGACATGGCGCGCGCCCCCTGGCAGGCAGCGTCGGCTTCCGGGTCAACTGGCGGGCGGCCCTGCCGTGCCAACGCAAGTCTCCCACAAGCCCATCACGACGGGTGTTTGACAACAACGACTGGAGCGGATTCACCCAGCCGGATAGTCGGCCCAATCGCGAGCCTCGGCGAAAAAACTAAGCTGCACCACGGCAGGCACCTCGTGAATCCCCTAAGCAGTGCGCCTATGCGGTCCGCGTACCTCAAAACCTTCCATCAACCGATCCGAGGCTGCACCGAGTCGGGCAGGCGCCAAAGTCGCTGTAACTGCGGTGCTTTGATGGTCGGGAGGAGAGCCAAGCCGCAACACCCCGTTCTAGGGCGTGTTAACACTAACGTGGGGTCTCGAAACGAAGAGCCTCGACGATGAGGGCGAAGTGGAGGAAGGCGAGGAACATCACGTCGAGCTTGTCGAAGCGAGAGAAGATTCGGCGGAATCCCTTGAGCCGGCGGAAGAGTCTCTCGACCTCGTTGCGGCGGCGATAGAGTACTCGATCGAACTCCCACGGCTCCAAGCGGGTACGCTTGGGCGGCACGACGGGAATCCATCCGAAATCCAGAGCCAGTTGGCGTGTCTGATCGTCCTCATAGGCGCCGTCCATGAGCAGCGGCAGCGGCTCGGGCAGTGGCCCCAGACCGCCCAGCAGCTCGCGGCCATGCTGGGCGTCGTAAGCTTGGCCGGGCGAGAGAGCGAACGTTATCGCCGTTCGAGCATCTGCGGCAACCATATGAATCTTGGTGGTCCATCCGCCGCGGGATTTGCCGATCGCCTGCAGACCGTTTTTTTTAACGCACCGGTGCCGTCGGGATGAACCTTCCCGATGGTCGAGTCCATCGACACGGCTTCGATTTTGATGCGGACCAGTTGCTCGCGCTGCAGTTTCTCGAAGACGGCGTCGAGCACGCCGTTCTTCGACCAGCGGTTCATGCGGGTGTAAATGGTGTGCCAGTTGCCGAAGCGCTGGGGCAAGCCGCGCCATTTGCAGCCCTGCTCGGCGACATATAAAATCGCGTTTAAAACCGTCAGGTTCGCCAGGCTCACGTTGCCCCGCTGGCGCGGCAAAACCGGCTCGATGCGGAGGTATTGCTGCTCGGTGATTTCCATACATCACCAGTATAGCAGCTTGTCCAGATTAGTGTTAACAGGCCGAGTCTCGCCCTTCGATCGTCACCGGAACGAAGTCGTAGGGGGCACTGTCGATTGATATGAAATGTTGATCGTCGAGCAGCTCGTATGACGTTCCGAAATAGTAGTTGAAGACCGCCCGAAAACTGTTCACAGGGCTCATCCCCTCGTAGAAAGCCGCCTGCCCCCCGTACGGCAGGTAGGCCGCGCTCAAGATGCCCAACCGTCGTCCCGCCGACACTTGTGGGAGAGTCTCGTCTCCAGCCCAACCCCGTGGTCCGTGGTCGGACTGCAGTATGATGATCGGCTCGCTGGTCGAGGTCCGCAAGATATCGTCGATCAACGCCTCCACTTTCTTCGTTACGAACTCTACTTGCCCCGAATATCCCTGTCGGTAATCAGTCGGCGTTGCCCCAACAGCGCCCAGGAAGGTCAAACCGTCTGCCCAAGCGTACATCCTCCGAGGGTTGAGCCCTTCTCCATCCGGCCCAAAAAGAAATGGCGGATGGGGAGGCAACACGTGTGCAAAAACGAATTTCGGGCTTTCAAGCGCTACCGCTTCGGGGAGCCTTTCAAGCGTGAATCGTACCATTGCCCGGTGCAAGTCCTCGATAACGGGAATTCCAGTCTTCCGGAGAAGCCACGCAAAGGGCGTTCGCTGCATCATTCCTATTTCAAACAATCTGGTTATCCACTTTACTCTAGTTGGTGGGCTGGGGCTTGGTGATAATGTCTCGATAGGTCAAGGCCTTACGGAGAACCAACTGTTCAACGAGTCGGTGGAAGATCTTGCCTACGTGGCGGGACTTTCGACGGTTGAAGCGAAAGGTGAATTCATCGAGGTAGCCTTGCAGATGCACTTTACTCACCTTCCCTTGGTGCGTCGCTACCAACCAGCGCTTGAGCAGCGAGGCAACCAGGTGGACATGCGCGAATTCCTCGGCGGCTATCTGCGAGTCTCCCGCTGTGTGGGTGACCCGATAGCGATAGCCGGCTTTCTTCAAGCCCTGGTAACCCCTCCAGCCGTCGCGATGGACCAGACTGCCTGACGCCACACAGTCGGTCACAAAACCCACCAGACTCGGTCCCGATGCGTCGGGGACATGACGCAGACGAATTCGCCCCATTTTGCGGCCCTGCAGTTCCACCGCAACCACAACCAAGGCTTTGCCCACCAGCTCTCGCCCGCGAACGTGCTTCTCCTTGCCGCCCAAGTAAGTCTCGTCGACTTCGACACTTCCGTCCAGCCGTTCCCGACCCAGCCGAACCATCCGCCTGCCGCAACTTCTGCAACATCAGCCAGGCGGTCTGATAGCTGCCCAGACCGAGTTCACGCTGCAAACCCTTGGCGCTCAGCCCTGTTTTCTGAGTGCAGGCCAGCCACATGGCCAGAAACCAACTCCGCAGCGGCACCCGCGAGTTGTGCAGGATGGTTCCCGCCGTGGGAGAGGTCTGGCGTCGGCACCCGCTACAGAACATCGTGCCTCGTCGGGTCGTCCAACCCTTCGTGGCCGAGCAGTTCGGACAAACGAACCCCGCTGGCCAGCGGACACCGAGCAGATACTCGCAGCAAGCTTGCTCGCTGGCAAACCGTTCAGTGAACTCCACCAGATGTTTTGGAAAATCGTCGCTCAACAGACTCGGTCTTCGCCGCCAACAGCGCGAGTCCAAGGATAGCTTGATTCATCACTAGAGTAAAGTGGATAACCAGATTCAAACAAGTTTACGAACCACCACCGGTCAAACAAAACATCCGGAGCTTGAAGATTGAGATTGTGATGCTGCGACCCAAAAGTTACAATTGAATAGTCCAGTTCTTTCAAAAAGACTGACGTACGATTCTTCCGCAGCAAACGCCTCACGTCCCGCATGTCGCGCGGAAAGAAACGTTTTCTCTTGCTCAGTTCAGACAAATAACGATAGTTCAAAGTTGCAGCAATGGAAAAGTCCGTTCTGGAATAGTTAGCAGAGCTGTTTTCAGATGACCAAAACCCCTTTTGCTTTAGGCGGTTTATGAACGCGGAGTTATCGTGGCCATAAAACTCTCTCAAGATATCAGAACGACCGTAGCCGTCGAGCACGATAAAGTAAATATCGGGCTTGACCGGAATGTGGCGCGGCACGATTTGTTCTAGGTGGGTATCCGGTTGACTCAGGTAGCCCCAAGATGTAGTATGCCGGCAGATGGAAGATTACCCTCAGAACCTGACAGAATTCGAGTCCCGTTTTAGCAAGTGAGGAGGCCTGCCGGGAGTATCTGTTCCGGCTGCGCTGTCCGGACGGTTTCCGCTGTCCGGGTTGCGGTTGTGGAAAGTCGTGGCCTTTGCGAAAAGTGCTGCTGCAGTGCGCTGCGTGTGGGCGCCAAACCTCGGTGACCGCCGGGACCATCTTTCAGGACACGCGCAGCCCTTTGCCGTTGTGGTTTCGTGCGATGTGGTGGGTCACCACCCAAAAAACCGGAGCCAGCGCTTTGGGACTTCAAAGAGTGTTGGGGCTTCAACAGGTACGAAACGGCTTGGACCTGGCTGCACAAAATGCGGCGCGCGATGGTGCGGCCGGGACGGGATTTGCTCGCCGGGACGGTGGAAGTCGATGAAAGCTACTGGGGCGGGCTCGAAGAGGGCCTGCGGGGCCGAAACCTGAAAAACAAAGCATTGATCGCAGTGGCCGCTCAAGAGGATGGGCGGGGTATCGGCCGGATTCGCATGAAGAGAATCGAGGATGCCTCGGGCGAGAGCCTGTTGCCTTTCGTGGAGGAGTGCATCGAGCCGGGCAGCGTGGTGCATACCGACGGCTGGCCCGGTTACTCCGGGTTGAAAAAGGAAGACTACGTCCATCAGGTCACAGTTGTCAGCAGGCAGGAGCAGTCCGCGTCGGAATTGATGCCCCGCGTCCACCGCGTGATGTCACTGCTCAAGCGCTGGCTGCTGGGCACCCATCAGGGCGCCGTGAGCCACAAACATCTGGACTACTACCTGGACGAGTTCACCTTCCGTTTCAACCGCCGCAAATCCAAAAGCCGCGGCAAACTCTTCTATCGGCTCGTCCAGCAGGCGGTAGCCGTGGATCCGGCGACTTACAAGATGATTGTTCACCCGGTTACAGAACCCAAGAAAATCCCCAAACCACAAGATATTGGGGCTACCTGAGTCAACCGGATACCCATCTTGTTCTAAATCAAAAAGGTCCTCATCCATCCGTTGTGGAACCTTGAAGTCCTCGTACCACCTGAATTATGCACAGATTCGGCGTAGCCATCGTCGATGGAGTTGTGGCGATAGCGGCACTCGTGTCAACTCAGTGATTTCGCAAGTCGTCTTTTCTGCTGTTTCCCTCCCCGTTTGAGCCGCCTCCTGATCCCGGCAGGGCAAAAGCGGGCTGGCAAGCGGCGTGTTCCCAGTACGTTGCGGCGAGTGCATGAAATTTTATGCATGGAGTGCCCCTCAGCTCAGCGCACCCTCCACCACCGGCGCCAAGCTCGATCCCGGCGGCCCCATCGCCCGCAGCCGTCGCATCAGCCGTTCAAACAGGCCCTTTTCCTGATAATGATCGCTGTAGCTGACACCCGTTCTGCCGGCGTGCCGCCAGATCTTGGCCGCCACGAACAGAAAACGCAGCCGCGCCGTCGCCAGGGTGGTGTGCCGTAGCGTCTCCACGCTGGCCTGGGCTTCGCGGTTGAACAGCAGCAGCCAGCAGTTGCGATTGTAGGCCAGCATGGCCAACTGAAAGTGATTGCGGTTCATGTCAAAGCGGCGCGAGGGATGGGCCGCCAGCCCGGCGTCGTTGTTGGCCTCCTTGATCAGGTTCTCGGCTCCGGCGCGCTGATTGTAAAACCACATCACCGCCGCGATCGGCTCGGCCAGATTGGTGACAAACACGCGGTAGGTGTAAGCGCTGGTGGCGAACAACTGGTATTGCTCGGCTGCGCCGGCCTTGGGCTCGTTTTCGTAACGCAGCGCCAGGAAACGGCAGGCCCGCGCCCAGCCTTGCGGTTGGTAGAGGAATTCGCATTCCGCGTCCGCGTCGGAGCGGGGGGAGGGTTTCCATTCTGCTTGCTGCAAGCGCTCGACCAGGCGCCGCGTTTTGCGCGCCACGATGACGAACTGACAAGCCGCCTTTTCATAGGCCTCCACCGCCTCCCAGCAATAAAAGCCGGAATCGGCCCGCGCCAGGATTTTCTTCACGCCGCCCGGCAAAGTCCGGAAAGCGCTTTCGAGGTGGGCGGCGATCTGTCGGCCCGTGGGCCGGTCGCCGTTGCGCAACCCGCCCATCAGGTATTCGCGCGTCTCGGCCAGGAAGGTCAGTATCGGCTGGTAGCTGCGCTTGCCCTTGTTCTTGGGGTTGTAGCTCTTGCGCCCGCCCATCTGGCGGCCGTAGAGGGTATGCACGGTGGTGTCGGTGTCCAGCGTCACCGTCTCCAACTTCACGTGGGCCGCGGCCCAGACTCGTTCCCGCAGCTGGCGCTGAATGGAAAGGATCTGCTTCGCCACGTTGAGGTGCAGCGAGGCCAGAAAGCGCCACAGCGTGGACTGCGGCGGCAGACGCGTCACTTGCAAGATGCCGGTCAGGATGGGGTCGCGAGCGATGAAGCGGAGTTGGTTGAGCCGCGCAAAGCCGACATAGAGGCCGAGCACGAGGGCCAGCACGAACTGGTAGGGGCTCATGGCTCGGGTGATCCGTTTGGTCGTGAGGGTTTCTTCCAGCAGCGCTTGGAAGCCGAGTTTTTCGAGCAGGGTGGCGACGGGCAGCAAGCCGCCGTAGGGAGTCAGATTCTTGCCACGGAAGTGATAGGGCGTGGCAGCCCCGATTTTATTGGGCCGCGGGGCCCTCGCGCCGGGGCCTTGTTTGACGGGCCTTCGGGAGCTATGCTGTTTTCGTTTGGTAACCATTTGGGTGACCTCCTTGGGGTTGACTGGCGAAGCTGAAATCTTTGCCAGCCTACCTTTTTACCCCATGTTTTCGGGGGTCCCCAAATGGTTCCTGGCGGCTCAGCCCTCACCAGGTGCACCGGCAGTGCATAATTCAGGTACCATACAATGAGAATCGTGACGATCGGTATCGCAACTGCGAAAAACCCAAATAGATTCATGAAGTACGTCCACACGAATAATCGCCGGCGCTTGGCGAAAAACCACAATCCGGCGAACAAGAATAAGAAATAGCTGCCAAGAACCTTGACTTCGTCCGAACCAAGGGTTCTGGTAAAGAGCTCGAAACCTTGCATGGATGCGGCAACATAAACGTAACCAAAGCTGCACACAACCATCAAACCGAAGGACATGACAAGCGCTGCCCTTTTTTGATCACCGAAAAAACGAGCCAGGAGCTGCGTGGTCACGACCGTAGCTGCGAGTGTCAATACGAGTGGGCGAAAGACTACAACAAACTCGAAATAGGGCAAGTTAATGACATAGAAGTGGAGGACTGCCGCAACAGCGAATAGGTAAGGATGAGCACAAACTTGATGCTCTTGCGCCTTACTGGGAGAAGGCCAGCCTTTTCGGTTGAAAGACACCTGAATTATGCACAGATTCGGCGTAGCCATCGTCGATGGAGTTGTGGCGATAGCGGCACTCGTGTCAACTCAGTGATTTCTCAAGTCGTCTTTTCTGCTGTTTCCCTCCCCGTTTGAGCCGCCTCCTGATCCCGGCAGGGCAAAAGCGGGCTGGCAAGCGGCGTGTTCCCAGTACGTTGCGGCGAGTGCATGAAATTTTATGCATGGAGTGCCCCTCAGCTCAGCGCACCCTCCACCACCGGCGCCAAGCTCGATCCCGGCGGCCCCATCGCCCGCAGCCGTCGCATCAGCCGTTCAAACAGGCCCTTTTCCTGATAATGATCGCTGTAGCTGACACCCGTTCTGCCGGCGTGCCGCCAGATCTTGGCCGCCACGAACAGAAAACGCAGCCGCGCCGTCGCCAGGGTGGTGTGCCGCAGCGTCTCCACGCTGGCCTGGGCTTCGCGGTTGAACAGCAGCAGCCAGCAGTTGCGATTGTAGGCCAGCATGGCCCACTGAAAGTGATTGCGGTTCATGTCAAAGCGGCGCGAGGGATGGGCCGCCAGCCCGGCGTCGTTGTTGGCCTCCTTGATCAGGTTCTCGGCTCCGGCGCGCTGATTGTAAAACCACACCACCGCCGCGATCGGCTCGGCCAGATTGGTGACAAACACGCGGTAGGTGTAAGCGCTGGTGGCGAACAACTGGTATTGCTCGGCCGCGCCGGCCTTGGGCTCGTTTTCGTAACGCAGCGCCAGGAAACGGCAGGCCCGCGCCCAGCCTTGCGGTTGGTAGAGGAATTCGCATTCCGCGTCCGCGTCGGAGCGGGGGGAGGGTTTCCATTCTGCTTGCTGCAAGCGCTCGACCAGGCGCCGCGTTTTGCGCGCCACGATGACGAACTGACAAGCCGCCTTTTCATAGGCCTCCACCGCCTCCCAGCAATAAAAGCCGGAATCGGCCCGCGCCAGGATTTTCTTCACGCCGCCCGGCAAAGTCCGGAAAGCGCTCTCGAGGTGGGCGGCGATCTGTCGGCCCGTGGGCCGGTCGCCGTTGCGCAACCCGCCCATCAGGTATTCGCGCGTCTCGGCCAGGAAGGTCAGTATCGGCTGGTAGCTGCGCTTGCCCTTGTTCTTGGGGTTGTAGCTCTTGCGCCCGCCCATCTGGCGGCCGTAGAGGGTATGCACGGTGGTGTCGGTGTCCAGCGTCACCGTCTCCAACTTCACGTGGGCCGCGGCCCAGACTCGTTCCCGCAGCTGGCGCTGAATGGAAAGGATCTGCTTCGCCACGTTGAGGTGCAGCGAGGCCAGAAAGCGCCACAGCGTGGACTGCGGCGGCAGACGCGTCACTTGCAAGATGCCGGTCAGGATGGGGTCGCGAGCGATGAAGCGGAGTTGGTTGAGCCGCGCAAAGCCGACATAGAGGCCGAGCACGAGGGCCAGCACGAACTGGTAGGGGCTCATGGCTCGGGTGATCCGTTTGGTCGTGAGGGTTTCTTCCAGCAGCGCTTGGAAGCCGAGTTTTTCGAGCAGGGTGGCGACGGGCAGCAAGCCGCCGTAGGGAGTCAGATTCTTGCCACGGAAGTGATAGGGCGTGGCAGCCCCGATTTTATTGGGCCGCGGGGCCCTCGCGCCGGGGCCTTGTTTGACGGGCCTTCGGGAGCTATGCTGTTTTCGTTTGGTAACCATTTGGGTGACCTCCTTGGGGTTGACTGGCGAAGCTGAAATCTTTGCCAGCCTACCTTTTTACCCCATGTTTTCGGGGGTCCCCAAATGGTTCCTGGCGGCTCAGCCCTCACCAGGTGCACCGGCAGTGCATAATTCAGGTGTGAGGAATCAGTTTGGCCTCAGTCTTGTCAGAATAATCGCAGAACCCGCAGCTCGATTCGTAGCCAGGATCGGCGCCGGTGATGATCTGGGGCAGCACAACGGCATCGTCTGGCAGGTGGTAGCTGTCAATCATTAGGCGGGGACGGTATTTCTTTAAGACCTGAATCGCGCCACGCAGGGCCTCGCGTTCCGCCCCTTCGATGTCCAGCTTGATGAAATCCACGCGGGGAAGACCCAGTTCTTCAACCAGTAAGTCGATGCGGACGACCGGAACTTCAAGTGTCTCTTTGCCGTCTGCTATGACCAAGCTGCTGACACCGGAGTGCTCGGAGCCGATATTCAGGGTCATCGTACCTTCAGAACTCCAAACGCCTTTCGGCACAACCGTGACTCGGCCTTCCTCAATCTCTTTCGCAAAGTTTCGCCGCAGACATTCGACCTGCGTCGGGTCCGGGTCGATTGCGATGACGCGCGCAGCGCCCAGCGACAACGCTTGGTTGACGAATGTTCCGACGTGCGCCCCACAATCGATGACTATGTCGCCAGGCTGTACCGACTTGCCCGAGTTTCGATAAGCAAGCCAATCTTGCTCTGCTAAATGATATCCGAGCAAATTGATCCCCGGATAGCCCCCTCCCTTGCGAATCCAAAAACCTCTTGCAGGGTGTCCGATCAGTTGTATATCGAGATCCTCATCGTACTGTTTTACTTCGAGTTGGTTGGTGTGAAGCTCGACTCGGCTTGAGAAGCCTTCCAGGTCTGAGTAAAAGGAGGCGACGTTGGTCCATGGACATTCTGGCCCCGCCCCGCGAACCTTTAGGCTGAAAGCCCAGGCGGTAAAGATGATCGGCGTTAGTACACCCGAGTACACAATTCCCGCGCCTACCGCCACCACGATCGCGAGGCGAACCGGCCAGGGAACAAGCTGGTTGAAGCGATCCGTTGCTTTACCCACGGGCGGCCTTTAGTGGTCTAAGTCGTTTCATAGTATCGAGGGACCGCATCTCTTGACAGGATCTCCGATTGTGGCGTGCAAGTCAAGAGAACGGAAGTACTTGGGTGCGCGTAGACCGCGGGTTGCTCCTAAGCAAGCTTGCGCCCGGGGCAAGGGTGGACGCTCACGCACCTCCGGGTTTGGTCGGCGTCTACGACTTGCTGCCGATTCGGTACACGTGGGAGTACGTTCTCAGAATCAGGCTCGAGTCGGCGATGGCGGGTGTCGCCATGCACATTTCTCCAAGACTGTTCTTGCCCAAAACTTTGAAATCGTCGCCGGCCTGAATCACGTACGTGTCGCCGTTTTCGCTCAGGCAGAAGATGCGGCGGTTGTAGGCCCACGGCGAACTGGTAAAGCCGCCGCTGCCGACTTCAATGCGCTGCTTGCCGTAAATTTCTTCGCCGGTTTTCGCATCGTGGCAGGTGAGGAAACCGCGGTCGAGCAGGGTGTAGTAGCGCCCATCGTAGACCACCGGCGAGGGATGGTAGGGGCCGCCTTGAGGCAGACTCCAGGCCACGTGGCGATTGCTGGTCTCACCGCTCGCGAGTGTGATGTCGCCGGAGGCGCCGGGGCGAATCGCATACACCGGACGCACCTCGCTGCCGACGTACCCCGACGTGACATAAAGCAGGCCGTTCTCGGAAAACGGTGTCGGAATGGAGAGCGGCGACATGCCTTTCAGTTCCCAGAGAAGCTTGCCGTCCAGATCGTAGGAGCTGACCTTTTCCCGCCCAGCCGTGATTATTTCGGTGCGTTGCTCATTCCGCCAGATGAAGGGAGTCGCCCACGACGTGGTCTCTTCCCGGCTCGTCTTCCAGATTTCCTGGCCGGTCAGTTTATCGAGGGCAAGGATGTAGGACTCATCTTCGTTGTCGTTGACGATATAGAGCCGCCCTTCGTGCAGCACCGGCGAAGAAGCCGTGCCATAGCCATAGCGCGTTTCAACCCGCGGCCACTGCTTGGTCCACAGCAGCTTGCCCGACATGTCGAGACAGTAGGTGGCGAGGTCTCCGAAGTGGACATAGAGGCGCTCGCCGTCGGCAACGTTGGTCTCCGCGGCGTAGGAATTCTTGCGATGACGGGGGACCTCCGGGATACCCTTGTGAACTTCCTTCGTCCAGCGCGTTTTCCCGGTATTGAGATCGATGGAGTAAACGACCCAGCGGTGTTCGACCTGTTCGATCGGATTCACCACCCTGCCGTCGTAAAGTCCTCCAGGCGGGATTGCTTGTCCCGACGCGCTGACGTTGGTGTTGAGGAAGATTTGGTCGTCCCAAACGACGGGTGAGGACCAGCCCTTGCCGGGGATGTCCGTTTTCCACAGAACGTTTTCGCTGGTGCTCCAGGAATCGGGAAGGCTAGGGTCGTCGGAGGCGATGCCTCTTGAACCCGCACCGCGAAATTGGGACCATGATTCACCGAGCAGCGCCCCGGCGGGGACAGCGCCGAGAACTCCCTTTAGCCAATCGCGACGATGTAGCATGCAGCTTCCTCCAATCATGGGTTTATGTTTTCGAGGACGTGAAATGACTATCCTAGCGCGAACCAGCGGTAACCGAACGCGGCAACACAGCGACGCTACCCGGATGAGCGCGGACTTCTTGTTTCAGGAAAGGCGAGGTGACTTCCGGCCGCTCGGAGCGTGGACTTCCGGCCACGCCTCTGTCCGATCATTTGAAAAGTTGCGGGTAATACTTGGGGCCTCAGACGATCTGATCGATCACCCTGCCGTGGACCTGGGTTAGACGCTCTTTGCGGCCTAGGTGGAGATAGCTGAGCCTGTCTTGGTTGAGGCCGAGCTGATGTAGCATCGTAGTGTGTATGTCGCGGAAGTGATAGGGATTTTCGATCGCTTTCAGGCCGATGTCATCTGTGGCGCCTACGACCTGCCCGCCTTTGATGCCGCCGCCGGCCATCCACATCGTGAAGCCGAGGTTGTGATGATCGCGTCCCTTGCCCTGCTGTGCCTCGGGTGAGCGCCCGAATTCCCCGCCCCAGACGACAAGCGTCGAATCCAGCATGCCGCGGCGCTTGAGATCGGCCAGCAGACCGGCGACTGGCTTGTCGGTTTCCGCCGCCATGCGCAGGTGGTTCTCTTCGATGTCGTTGTGCGCGTCCCACTGCAGATCGCCGGGGCCACCGCCGGAGACGACGCAAACAAACCGCACGCCTTTTTGCACCAGCCGGCGGGCCAGCAAACAGCGGCGTCCGTACTCATCCGGCTTGCCTTCGCCGATTCCGTAGAGATCCAGTGTTTCCTGAGCCTCCGTTGAGGTATCGAGAACTTCCGGCGCTTCGCTTTGCATCTTGAAAGCAAGGTCGTAGGCCTTCACTCGCGCATTTAGCTCGTGATCGCCGGGCTGCAGCGTCGCTTCGTTCAGCTCGCGAATCAAGTCGACCGTCTTGCGGCGTCCGACCGCGGAAACGCCGGCAGGCAAGTCCAGATTCAGGACCGGCTTGTCGCCCGGCTTGAACATCGTTGGTTGGTAGACGGCCGGCAAGAAACCGTTGCCATACATCGGCTGACCCGCCTCAAGAGCACCGTCAGGGTCGGGCATGACGACGTAGGAAGGCAGCGCCTCGCTCTCGTTGCCCAGGCCGTAAACGACCCACGAGCCCATGCTCGGAAAGCCGGGGACGATCCGCCCACTGAAGAGCTGGTATTGTGCCGCCGAGTGAACAACCATGTCGCCATGGCAGGAGCGGATCACCGCCATCTCGTCCACCCATTTCGCCATATTGGGAAACAAGTCGGAGACTTCGATTCCGCTTTGTCCGTATTTCTTGAAAGTGCGCTTCGTGCCAAGCAACTTGGCGGTCTTTTCGACGAACTGGTATTTTGCTTCTCCGAACTCCGCAGGGCGCGGCTGGCCGTCGAGTTGATTCAGCAGCGGCTTGGGATCGAACGTTTCAATGTGGCTCGGCCCACCAGCCATGAAGAGGAAAATGACCGACTTGGCTTTGGCTTCTTGGTGAGGAGGCTTGGGGGCGAGCGGGTTCGTCGAATCGGCGCGAAGCTGCTCCTGCGCCAGCATCGACGTCATCGCCACGGAGCCAAATCCGCAGAAGGCGTCGGAGATGAATTCGCGCCGATTTCGTGTCCAGCGGATGTGTTCAGGATTATTCATATTTGAGCCGCGGCCTTAGGGGAGTGGTTTCGCTCTGTAGTAGATTCCCTGGCCGATGCAGGTTATGGCAGGCAAGGATACCTGCTCCACTTCGCTGCCACCCTTCAAATCCTGTACAAAATCACCCAACTCAATTCACGTACAAAAACGAATTCAGATTGAACATCGCCAAAGCAAACTCACGCAGCGGCTGTTCCTTCAAAAACTCGACGCCAAGCTGGAGTTCCTTCTCAGTGGCATCACGCCCGGCAGCCAGCAAATAGGCCCGCTCGACCTGCTGCACAACGTTCGATCCCACTTCATCCCGCAAGCGCTCGGCAAACGCCGCCGCCAGATTGTTTGACAAATTTCCGTTCAGCAATTCCAGCGCCTGCGGCGCGTGAGTGCTCGACTCGCGCCGGTAGCAACTCGTCTGCAAAGCCGGCTGGTCAAACACTTCCATAAAAGGCACGCGAAGATTACGCTTGGCCATCAGATAGACCGAACGGCGGTCGTGTTCTTTGGCGTCCTCGGCCACCTGCCACTGGGCCGGTTTGTAGAGCAGGTTGACCAAACCCTCTTCCACCGGGACGATAATGCTCTTCCCGCCCATCTTAGTGTTGAGCCTGCCGGACACCGCCAGCATCGCATCACGGATCTCTTCGGCCTGCAGCCGCCGCCGGCTGTAGCGCCAAAGCAGCCTATTTTCAGGATCTTTCGCGATGCCCGCCGCCTCATGCGCCGAATGCGACGATTGCCGATAGCTATTGCTCAGAACGATCAAGCGATGCATGTGTTTGACGCTCCAGCCGCTTTCCACAAACTCGTTCGCCAGATAATCCAACAGCTCGGGATGGCTCGGACGGTCCCCATTGAATCCGAAGTCGTTGGCGGTCCGCACGATTCCCTGCCCGAAATGAGATTGCCATATGCGGTTGACCATCACCCGCGCCGTCAGCGGATGTTCGGGGTCGGTAATCCAATTGGCGAGTTTCGTGCGAGGCGCGCGAGTCTCGGGCGGTAGCCCCGGCGTGCCCTCGGGCAACAGCACGCCGAGCGCCCGGATGCTGACAACTTCACCCTTGGTGTCATAGTTGCCGCGCTCGAGAACATGAATTTGGGTTCGCTTCTCGTCGTCGTTTTGGATGCTGCAAATCGTCGGCAGAGGTCCGGGAAGAGTGGCTTCCAGACGCAACACTTCGTCATACGTCGGTTGCCGCTCGTCGACCGGAAGCTCCTTGACTGCTTCCTTCAGCTCCTTGACCTTGGAGTTGATCTCGTCGGTCTGCGCTTTCCAGGCAGCTTCGCTCTCCTCGGTCGCGAGGATGAGGTTGTGCTCCTGCGTAGCCGCCAGAAACCCTTGCAAGCGGTAGTAGTCCTTCTGGCGAATCGGATCGAACATGTGATCGTGACAGCGCGCGCACCCGACCGTGAGCCCAAGGAAACTCGCTCCGATGATGTCGGTCCGCTCAGTCAGAACTTCATTGCGGCTGCTGGAGACCTCTTGATTGCCGGCATTGCGGCGCACCGCCCCCAAGCGGTGGAAACCCGCTGCAATCTTGTACTTGTTTTTGTCGGGATGAATCTCGTCGCCTGCCAACTGTTCGCGAACGAATTGATCGTAGGTCTTGTCGTTATTGAACGACTGAATTACGTAATCGCGGAAGCGCCAAGCACCGGGCATGTGACGGTCATACTCGAATCCCTCGGACTCGGCGTAGCGCACCACATCGAGCCACTGCGACGCCCGGCGTTCGCCGTAGTGTGAACTTGCCAGCAGGTGCTCGACCAGCTTCGGGTAGGCGCCGGGGGATTTATCCGCGAGGAAGTCGGCCACTTCGGCCGGGGATGGCGGCAGCCCGATCAGATCAAAGTAGAGCCGCCGAATCAGCGTGCGCCGACCGGCCGGCGCGGCGGCCCGGAGGCCTTCTTTCTCTAGCCGCGTGAGGACGAACGCATCGATCGCTTCTACCGAGTCGCGAAGATTCGCCGGCGCATCGGAGTTCAGTGTCCACTGGGCACCGGCTCTCTGGGAGAACGCAGGCACTTCGGGCCTGGACCGTTGCAGCAGCGACCAGTGCTTGCGCTCAGACTCGCGGTATTCCGGCTTGGGCGCGGCGGCGGAGAACAAAAGCCCAGCGCTAAGCAGCGCCGTACCCAGCAATCTGGCGATTCCGAGCCGTAGAGTCACGTCGCTTCTAACATTAGTAAATGCGGGGCGAAAGAGCAATAGCGACAATACCTGAAACTGCCTGTTTCCCGCGATCACAACGTGAGCCCAAGGGCGACATCGGCACCGGAGTCCAAGGCTAGGCCGGTCCAGTCTGCTGCTTGGACAAGCGCTATTCTCTCCGCATCGGAAGCCCAGCGCCGCGGACCGCCTTCGCGGTTAGTTTTTGATGAGGGACAGGCTTTCGGCAACGAGTTGGTGAACGATCTCGCCGGCTGGTTGGATGCTATGCACGAGCCCCACCCCTTGACCTGCGTAGAGGGCCATGGATTCGATTTCGCCCAAAGTTTCGCGATGCGGCGTGAAGCCCATGAACCTGCGGACATCGACCCTTTCGCCGCCGACGGTCGTTGAACCAACCACCGGTTCGTCGGGCCGGCCTTCGCTGCCGCGCTTTTCATCGCCGAGCCACTGTTCGACAAAGGGCGTGCGCAGCGTCCGGTGGGGTGCGTCCTGCCAGGTATAGCCAAAGAGGGTTGTGCGGATTGTGTCTCCCTCATGAGCGGCGAGAATTTGCTGTAGGTAGACGGGGTGTGTTCTTGCCTCGGCCGCCACCAGGAAACGTGTGCCGAATACGGCGCCCATCCCGCCCTCGCCGAGATTCATGGACGACATCATTGTGCTCGCGCCGACCCGCTGGAAACTGCGGAGAGTGGTCAAGACCCTCAATCGGGAACTGCATGCCTTGCAGCTCGAAAAGCATCCCGAGAAGACATTCATCGGCAGAATCGAAAAGGGGTTTGACTTTCTCGGCTACCGCTTCACGCCGCGGAGCCTCACAGTGGCGCGCAAGACGATCGAGAACTTTCTGGAACGTGCGCTTCGGCTTTATGAGCAAGAGCCGGGGGAGCGAGGGGGCTCCCCACGGCTTGAATCGTACATAACCCGCTGGCGGCGCTGGGCCACGGCGGGGTTGTAGAGTTGCGTTGCGGCTGCTAATGCTCCCGGCGGACACCTAGTGGCAAGCGCAACATTGCCGCGCAGGTGGCCTAACCGGAAATTCATAACCTACATTGTCCCCTCAAGGATTTGTCTGTTTCGCTCGGTCAGTTGCGTGATGGGAAATCTGCCGCTTCGTCAATCCTCTCATCTGATGTATCGGCACCCGGGGCAGTGTTGGGTGGGCTTGCAGCGCCAGCGTTTCTTTGTGTGGAATCCCCGGTTTCCTGAGACTGATCTATGATGGCGGTGAAATTAATTATGCTCCCGCCCGCCGCTTCCTGGAGTTGGTCCTCGGAGAGCTCGTCACGCTCCACCTGTTCCGCGCCCTTCGTTTGTTCCTTGTTCACTTCCTCTGACATATTCAATCCCTCCATATGGTTTGTCTTCTAACGACCGTCTGGGTTGCAACTGCCTCTCCAAACACGAGCATGCAGCTAACGGTCTTTTAAATCAACAACTGTACAACCTGAATTATGCACTGCCGGTGCACCTGGTGAGGGCTGAGCCGCCAGGAACCATTTGGGGACCCCCGAAAACATGGGGTAAAAAGGTAGGCTGGCAAAGATTTCAGCTTCGCCAGTCAACCCCAAGGAGGTCACCCAAATGGTTACCAAACGAAAACAGCATAGCTCCCGAAGGCCCGTCAAACAAGGCCCCGGCGCGAGGGCCCCGCGGCCCAATAAAATCGGGGCTGCCACGCCCTATCACTTCCGTGGCAAGAATCTGACTCCCTACGGCGGCTTGCTGCCCGTCGCCACCCTGCTCGAAAAACTCGGCTTCCAAGCGCTGCTGGAAGAAACCCTCACGACCAAACGGATCACCCGAGCCATGAGCCCCTACCAGTTCGTGCTGGCCCTCGTGCTCGGCCTCTATGTCGGCTTTGCGCGGCTCAACCAACTCCGCTTCATCGCTCGCGACCCCATCCTGACCGGCATCTTGCAAGTGACGCGTCTGCCGCCGCAGTCCACGCTGTGGCGCTTTCTGGCCTCGCTGCACCTCAACGTGGCGAAGCAGATCCTTTCCATTCAGCGCCAGCTGCGGGAACGAGTCTGGGCCGCGGCCCACGTGAAGTTGGAGACGGTGACGCTGGACACCGACACCACCGTGCATACCCTCTACGGCCGCCAGATGGGCGGGCGCAAGAGCTACAACCCCAAGAACAAGGGCAAGCGCAGTTACCAGCCGATACTGACCTTCCTGGCCGAGACGCGCGAATACCTGATGGGCGGGTTGCGCAACGGCGACCGGCCCACGGGCCGACAGATCGCCGCCCACCTCGAGAGCGCTTTCCGGACTTTGCCGGGCGGCGTGAAGAAAATCCTGGCGCGGGCCGATTCCGGCTTTTATTGCTGGGAGGCGGTGGAGGCCTATGAAAAGGCGGCTTGTCAGTTCGTCATCGTGGCGCGCAAAACGCGGCGCCTGGTCGAGCGCTTGCAGCAAGCAGAATGGAAACCCTCCCCCCGCTCCGACGCGGACGCGGAATGCGAATTCCTCTACCAACCGCAAGGCTGGGCGCGGGCCTGCCGTTTCCTGGCGCTGCGTTACGAAAACGAGCCCAAGGCCGGCGCGGCCGAGCAATACCAGTTGTTCGCCACCAGCGCTTACACCTACCGCGTGTTTGTCACCAATCTGGCCGAGCCGATCGCGGCGGTGGTGTGGTTTTACAATCAGCGCGCCGGAGCCGAGAACCTGATCAAGGAGGCCAACAACGACGCCGGGCTGGCGGCCCATCCCTCGCGCCGCTTTGACATGAACCGCAATCACTTTCAGTTGGCCATGCTGGCCTACAATCGCAACTGCTGGCTGCTGCTGTTCAACCGCGAAGCCCAGGCCAGCGTGGAGACGCTGCGGCACACCACCCTGGCGACGGCGCGGCTGCGTTTTCTGTTCGTGGCGGCCAAGATCTGGCGGCACGCCGGCAGAACGGGTGTCAGCTACAGCGATCATTATCAGGAAAAGGGCCTGTTTGAACGGCTGATGCGACGGCTGCGGGCGATGGGGCCGCCGGGATCGAGCTTGGCGTCGGTGGTGGAGGGTGCGTTGAGCTGAGGGGCACTCCATGCATAAAATTTCATGCACTCGCCGCAACGTACTGGGAACACGCCGCTTGCCAGCCCGCTTTTGCCCTGCCGGGATCAGGAGGCGGCTCAAACGGGGAGGGAAACAGCAGAAAAGACGACTTGCGAAATCACTGAGTTGACACGAGTGCCGCTATCGCCACAACTCCATCGACGATGGCTACGCCGAATCTGTGCATAATTCAGGTACAAATGTACCATGAGCAGATCCGGCGTGAGTGCCCATTAGTTTGGGCAGAGTTGTCTACGGTCGGTACATCCGACGTTCAATCGGCACGTCGTGCGAGGCACTCTCGGAAGTGCTCGCCGTCGCTTGTCATAGATCTGCGTGGTGGTGACATGCTAGTCGTGAAGACCCTCCATTGGGAATTGCATGCCTTGCAGCTCGAAGGGGAGATCGGGGGGAAGCAAAAGGCCCAGGCGCTTCTACTAATCGAAGAGCGACGCCAGCGGGCGACCGGGAGCCTTGAGCGAGTGCTGAAGGGATTCGCGATCGCTCTCTACTGCGACCTCGTTAAGGAAACGCTGTGGCTGGTCGCGGACGAGGAGGACGCCGAGAGACTGGCCAAAGATGAGGAGAGGCGCGGAGCGATCTACACCGGGGAGGAAGTTCGACTCGTGACGGCGATCAAAGATCCGAAGGTTGTTAGGCAAGTGCACGAGTTTAAGCGGGAATTCGATACGCGAATGCTCCCACCGGACGACGCAAGCGGACACTGAGCCCGGACTGACCGATCAAGTTGTTCTTTTATGCCTTGTATGGGTTGCATCTAAAACCTAACAGTTTAGGGACCTCCCCCCGAACGTGCCCGCCCGCTTCCACGCCTTGCGCAATGATGACGTCCACTCCGGCGCAAACAGTTTCCTCGGCCTCGCTCACCGACCCGACTTGGTGCATAACCTTCAATCCGGCATCGTGCGCGGGCTTCACAAAAGGAGCGGAGTCCCCCCAGAAAAACGACAGTATCGGAACCCGTTCTTCGCAACAGACGGCAACTTGCTCGCTCACGTCCGCCGTCAAGAGCATGTTCACACCGAACGGCAGCCCGGTATGTGCCCGCATGACAGCAATGTCCCGGCGCAACAGCTCAGGCGGATTGCGGCTAAATGACATCAGACCCAGCCCGCCGGCCTCGCTCACGGCCCCGGCCAACTCGGGTCCGGTGACAAACCCATGGGCGCGCAAAAGATCGGGAATTCGATTCCCAAAAGATCGCAAAGGGGAGTATGAAGGTGCATAAGCTTTCAAGCATACCGTGGCGAGCGTCCCCTTCGGCCCCTCCGGCCGTGGGTTATATTTCTCCTTTCCCCCCCCCCCGGCTTGGCATTGGAACAGAATGGGCAATTCTGTTCCAGAGAATCACAGGTCAGCGGGTGTCTCAGCGTGAGCGGATCGGCAGCCGAAAGCGTTTTGCCGCCGTCAAACCGTGACGGCTTGCGGTATGGCCAGGAAGATCGACTGATCAGTGATCTAATCGCTGGCTCGTCTACGTTCCACGCCTCTGATGAGTCAAGCTGCCTCGTTGCAATTCTGGACGTCATGGACATCCCACCTTGACGCGGTTCCTAGCTACCCCCCATCATCACGTTCATGGGGCGCAAACTCATCCTGGTTTTCCTTCTCGGCGTCTGGCTGGGCGGAACGTTGTTCATGTGGTCGGTGGCGACGCAGAACTTCGCGGTGGTGAACAACACTCTTGAGGGCGACCATCCTGATATCCAGCAAACTGCTTCATCGCTGGAACCAGATGGCCTGCGCCTGCTGTTGCGCTACCAAGCCTCGGAGGTCAATCGCTTGTTCTTCGATAGGTGGGGGCTCATCCAGCTCCCAATCGCGGCCATCGTGATGATGCTGGCCTGGAAGCAGGACAGTAGGTTGATTCGCGCCGCCGCTGGGGTGATGCTGCTGATTTGCTTGGCTCTGCAGTTCTACGTTGTCCCGGAAACCATCCGTCTTGGCCGCATCATCGACTTCTTGTCTCGAGAACCTGCTCCTCCCGAAGCGGCGCCCTTCTGGCGCCTGCACCATACCTACACTGGGCTGGACATGTTGAAGTTCCTGCTGGGGCTTGCCACGATGGGCGTGCTGCTACGGAAGGTTCGATAAAGGCGCGGTTGCCTGCCCCGCGGAGGTGCTATTTAGCACTGAGTCGGGTTGCCTTCTTGCCACGAATCAACCTTGATCAATTTTCCAGCGGATCTGACGCAGCATGCCTTGGAAAACGCGCGTGTCGGCGGGAGCCAGCCGCAGCCTGTTGACAAAGCGCCGAATCTTCATCACTTGAGATTGGCGGGTGTGCTGGAGAATGAAACCGCTCGATTCGAGAATCGGCGTGAGGATCTCCACAACGCGTTCGCGCTGTCTGGCGCTGACCGAGGCGGGAGTCTTGAGCTCTGGCACGGGCTTGGAGACACGCCCGATTTCGTAGCAGCACAATGCGGCCGCTTGTCCCAGATTCATCGAGGGGCAATCATCATGAGTGGGAATCGTTAGGACCCAGTCGCAGAAGCTCAGGTCCTGGTTCGACAGCCCGAATTTCTCTGATCCAAATACGAGCGCTGCCTGCCCGGATTCAAGATGCGTCCGCAGTGCCAGCCCGGCCATGGGCAATTGTCGTTGCACGTGCCGCTGCAACCTCCCTTGAACGCCCGACGCACCGACGATGAGCGAAGCGCCTCCAAGTGCCTCCGCCATCTCAGACGTCACTCGCGCTTTTCGCAACACTTCGGTGGCCCCCACCGCCGAGCGAGCCTCGCGAAACGCCACATCATAGGGATCAACCAGCCAGAGGTTCGAAAAACCGAAGTTCAACATCGCGCGAGCCACGGCCCCGATATTGAGGGGATTTCGCGGAGAAACGAGCACAACGCGAAGTCTGTCCTGCCAGTTCATTGGCGACAAATGTGGCCGCTCGTTTGAGCGCGCGCGGGCGGATGGGGGCGAGAAGTAAACAAACCCGAAGCTCAATAGTATAATGACAGCACGATGTTCAACCTGTTCAGAAGCCAAAAACAAGCGGTCAAGCTCTTTCTCGGCGCCATCCTGTCGATTGTTGCCATCTCCATGGTGGTCACACTCATTCCGGGCGACTGGAATACCGCGGTCAACCCAAACGCCACGGTCCTGGCCGAGGTGGGGGGGCTGGAGGTAACGATTGCGGATGTCCAGGCCGGCCTGCTTGACTACTCTCAAAGTGGTCAAATCAATGCCGCAACGATGGCTTTTCTGGGACGGCAGGTCGTGGACAACCAAATTAACAGTCTCGTCCTTCTACAAGAAGCCGACGATTTGGGCCTTTCCGCCAGCGAGGAGGAGCTGGCGAGCTGGCTCAAACAGCAGATGCCGTTCCTGTTCCAGAATGGCGCGTTTCTCGGAGGAGATCAGTACCGCGCATTTGTAGCGCAGCGGTTCCGCAAAACCGTGCCGCAGTTCGAAGAGGAAGTTCGGCGCAGCTTGATGGTGGATATTCGCCTCAAGCGCATGGTCACCGATAGCGTCATCGTCAGCGATGAAGAACTAAAAGAGATCTATCGCAGGCAAAACGAAAAGACCAAGATCGAATTCGTAAAGATTCAAACGGCGGACTTCGGTTCCCAGATCACTCCGACCGACGAGCAGATCAGCGAGTTGTACGAATCACAGAAACAGCAGCATCGGATTCCGGAAACGAGGTCCTTCAAACTGATGGTGGCCGGCCAAGACACCTTGCCAGAGATCGAGCTGTCGGATGCGGAGATTGAGCGGTACTACCGCCAGAACCGCCAGCGATTTGAAGTCTCCGAACGCATCCGCGCGAGCCATATTCTATTCACCACTGAGAATAAGAGCGACGACGAGAAAACTGCCCTCCAAGAACAAGCACAAGGCTTACTGGCTGAGATCAAAGCGGGGGCTGATTTTGCCGAGATGGCGAAGACCCATTCCCAGGACGAAGGAACCGCGCCCAGAGGCGGTGACCTCGGTTGGATCGTGCGCGGACAGATGGTCCCGTCCTTTGAGACAGCCTCTTTTGCCCTCAAGGCCGGCGAGATCAGTGAGGTCATCACAACCGACTACGGATACCACATCATTAACGTACACGAACGCGAGAACTCCCACATTCAGGCTCTCGACGAAGTGCGTGACACGATTCGTCAAGAGGTCACACAAGATCGCAGCTACTCGACGCGGATGAAGGCTGTGGATGAGGCCATCGCGACGGCCAGGAAGTTCGGCGTGGACATGGAGTCGGCGGGAGCTCAGCTCAATCTGCCCGTGCGGACCGTGACGAATATAAAGCGGGGCGAGCAGCCGCCGGGGCTGGAAGGCCTGGGAAACTTGCTGACTTCTGTTTATTCGGTCGCGGTCGGAGAGGTCGTCACATCCAACCAAGAAGGCAAGACTGCGATAGCGGTGCTCACCGACGTGACAGAGTCCCGGCAGGCAGAGCTGAGCGAGGTTCGCGGCGCTATCGAGCAGCAATATATTCAGCAAGAAGCTCGGCGGCTGTCTGAGGAGAGGGCGAAGGAAGTCGCGGAAGCGGCCAAAGAGGGTAAGGACTTGAAAGCGGCCGCGCGTCGCTACCGGCTCACGCCAACGGCCAGTGACTTCGTGACTCGCGGCGACTCCATCCCTGACTTGGGAGCGGCTCAGCTACTTGGCGACGAAGGTTTCACCGGAGCGCCGGGCACGATCGTAGGACCCGTCAACGCTGGAGGTAACTGGGCGATTTTTAGCGTGGTCGATCACCAGGATGCGGAAATGTTCCGCTTCGATGACGAGCGCGCCAAATTGCTCGACGACGAGCGCAACCGCAAACGAGACGAAATCTTCAATCTGTTCAAGGGTGAGGTCCGGAAACGGTTTGACGCGGAAGGTAAGATCAAGCGTTACGAAACACGGATCGAGAATTACCTGCAGAACCTCGCTCGGGGTCGCGTTGGCTGAGACCTAGCGAAACCGCGGCTCTTCTCAAATGCTGCGCACCCCCAGGCCTGCCACATCCTCCACCTTCATCATCTCTTTCATGACGAAAGGCTCCCCGTAACGGGCGTCGATCATCATTCCGAAATGCCTGGCGGCAGAACGGATCCGTTCAGCCACCGCTTCTTGCTCGGGAAAGACGTTGGAGCCGCCGCTCTGAGTCTGATACTGCGAGCCGTAGGACAGCAAGGCCTCCAAACGCCGCTCGAACTGAGCGCTGATATCCACCACGAAACTCGGCCGGACATCCGAGTAGGCCGAGGCGTAGAAGATTTTTGCGGGGCGATGAGGCGTCCCGTCTATTTCGAGCTTCTTCAGGCCGGACAAGAAACAAGCCTCGGCGGCGATCTCGCTGCAGCGGTAATGATCCGGATGACGAGCCTGCCAGTAAGGGAGCAGAACCACCCGGGGCTGAAGCTCGCGAATCTTCGCCGCCACCTTGAGTCGCGCTTCAAAGGTGTTCTCCAGGCGAGCGTCGGGGAGCCTCAGGTTGTGTCGCTCGCTCAGCAACATCACTTCCCCAGCTCGCTTGGCTTCCGCCGCACGCTGCTCCGGGCTGCCTCGGGTCCCCATCTCTCCGGCGGTCAAATCGACGACCGCGGTGCGATAGCCTTTTTCCGCCATCCCGATCAACGTGCCACCGCAAGTCTGCTCGACATCATCGGGATGGGCCGCGATCGCCAGTACGTCAACCTTCATGAGCCTGGATTCCCTGGTTCAAAAAACTCAGCATTTTTCGAAATTTGCCGATGTCGATTTGATGCTTGAAGACGTCCTGTCCGTTCAGCGCAACGACCGGGACGTCGTCGTTGTATCGTTCACGCAAGAACTCATCTTCGTCGATGTTGAGTTCCTCGAGGTGAAAGTCCATATCGCTGCGAACGGTCTCGAGCTGTTCCTTAGCCACGTCGCACAAGTGGCAACCGGGGCGCGAATATATTGTCACTCTTGGAACGGACATTGGTTCGGAGCGGGCCGGCTAAGGATGATGTTTCTTCCCGGTTCGACATTCTACCGCATGGACGCTTTGGTGGGCGTTCCGGCTCCAGATCCATCCGTAAAGACTCTAGTTGCCTGCAAAAGTGTCTTGAACACCCGTAGCGCGGGGCTCGTCAGAAACCTGCGGCTTTTCGTAAAGTTCACCCGCCGGGTGCGGCCCGACACGAGGCCGCAGGTCTCTTCGAGCTCTGCGCTACGGATTTCGGTAACAACTCAGCAACGCAAAGGTCGCCTTACGGACGGATTGTGGTTTAGGCTCGATGACAGATTGCAGCTTGACACAGATTGCAGCTTGACAAAGGCGAACAGTGCGCTCCAAAGATGGGTCATGAGGGCGGACATCAAACGAAGAGAGCTACTAGCCGGCGCGCTTTCCGCCGGCTGCGCGGGGCTGGGCGGCTCTTGCGGCTCGGCTGAGCAGAGCGACGGTGGCGAGGAACCTGACGAACCAGCACAAAGATCTCCCTCCAGCCAGATCGAGCTCTCAGCGATCCCATCGCCGATCCTGCTCAGTGGCGATGCTAGAACAGCCTTCCGCGACCCAACGGCCGTTTACCACGACGGCGTCTTTTGGCTTTACTATAGCTATGTCCTGCATGAGGACGACGGCAAGTCGTTCAACTACACGGCGTTCAGCAAGAGCAGCAACCTAGTCCAGTGGAGCGAGCCGAAGATCTTTACTCCGCGGGACGCCAGTCTCAACTTCTGCGCGCCCGGAAATATTGTTCGCTATAGCGGCGAGTGGGTCCTTTGCTTGCAAACCTACCCGCGGCCCGAATTCCAGAAGTTCGGCACCAACGACGCCCGCTGCTGGATCCGGAGAAGCTCGGATCTCGAAAACTGGAGTGAGCCGGAAATGCTGATGCTCAGCGGTCCAGATGTTCTGCTGCAAAACATGGGACGGATGATCGACCCCTACCTCATCGAGGACAAGGACGAGCCCGGCAAGTGGTGGTGTTTCTTTGACACCAATGCAGCGAACATGTCGTATTCTTATGACCTCAAGAGCTGGACTTACTTCAATCAGGTCGAGTCCGGAGAAAACGTTTGCATACTAATAGATAACGACGAATACTTAATGTTTCACTCGCCGAAAAACGGCATCGGCGTCAAGCGCTCACACGATCTAAAAAACTGGCGCGACGAAGGCGAACTGATCACCCTGGGGCAGAAAGGCTGGCCCTGGGCACTGGGCCGTCTCAGCGCCGGCTTCGTGCTGGACCTTCGGCACGAACCAACAGTTGGGAAATACCTGATGTTCTTTCACGGCACTGGGCCGGAAGACGAGCGGACCATTTTCAACGAGTATGCCTGCCTGGGGATCGCTTGGAGCGACGACCTTGTCGAGTGGAACTGGCCTGTATGATCAGAGCCCCAAGGCGCTGGGTCAGCGACCGCAACGGCCGCGGACACTGGGATACTACCGCTTTCTGCACTTCTACCCTTGACCGGCGTTCCGGACTCCGATTCGTGCATTCCGGACTCTGAATTGTTCCGACTCAGGCCAGCAGCTTTTGGATCACGTTTCCGGCGACGTCGGTTAGGCGGAAGTCGCGGCCTCGGAACTTGAACGTTAGCTTCTTGTGATCGATGCCAAGCAAGTGCAGGATCGTGGCCTGGACGTCGTGTACGTGGGTGGAATCTTTGATCGGCGAAAAGCCGATGTCGTCGTTCTCTCCGATGCTTTGACCCGGCTTCGTTCCGCCGCCGGCGAACCACATCGTGAAGGCGTCAATGTGATGGTTGCGGCCCAAGGTATCGCGCTGCTCGCCCATCGGCGTCCGGCCGAATTCCCCGCCCCAGACGACTAGCGTGTCGTCCAGCAATCCTCGCTGCTTGAGATCGCGAATCAGCGCGGCGCAAGCTTGATCCGCAGACAAGCAAACCTCGTCGAGGTTGTTGTCCAAATTCTCATTGGGGCCGCCATGATGGTCCCAACTGGAGTGATAGAGCTGAACAAATCGCACTCCGCGCTCGACCAGACGGCGTGCCAGCAAACAGTTATTTCCGAACGATTTCTCCCCCGGTTTGGCGCCGTACATGTCGAGAGTTGCCTGGCTCTCGCTGGAAAAATCGATCAGCTCGGGACCACTGGTCTGCATGCGGTGCGCCATCTCATAGGCGGAAATGCGGGTTTCAATCTCCGGGTCGCCGAACTTTTCAAGATTCATGCGATTGAGATCGAGAATGGCGTCGATGCTAGCGCTCTGCCGGCCCGAGTTGAATCCCGCCGGGCTTGTCATGTTCAGAATCGGCGCGCCGCCGCTTTGGAAGGGAATTCCTTGATGAGCCGTCGGCAAGAAACCGCTGGCCCAGTTCATCGCTCCGCCGCGTGGGCCGCGGGGGTCTGATTGCAGCACAACGAAACCCGGCAGCTCTTTCGATTCGCTGCCGATGCCGTAGCTCACCCAGGAACCCATGCTCGGACGGCCGAAGATCGGCGAGCCGGTATTCATCAGGATCTTCGCCGGCGCGTGGTTGAAGTTCTCGGTATGCATCGAGCGGACAAACGCCAAGTCGTCCACCACCTCGGCTAAATGCGGCAGACACTCCGACACCCATTGGCCTGATTCGCCGTGCTGTTTGAACTCACGCCGTGTGCCCAAAAGCTTCGGCGGATTTTTGGCAAAGGACTCCATGAAAGCGAAGCGTTTGCCCTCCAGCATCGAAGGAGGCAGCTCTTTGCCGCTGAGTTTTTGCAACTCCAGTTTGCGCTCGAAAAGTTCAAACTGGCTCGGCGCACCCGCCATAAACAGGTAGATGACGTTCTTCGCCCGCGGTGTGTGGTGGAAGGCAGTGCCCTCCGCCTTCGGCGCGGAGAACAATTGATCGCCAACGAAAAGTGACGTCAATGCCGCCTTGCCTACGCCAATGCCGCACTGTTCGAAAAGCTGGCGGCGCGTCACTTGCTGGAGCAGCTTTTTATCGAGATTCATGGTTGTATCCCCAATTGCATTGTAATTTTCGCGAAGATGGGTATCCGGTTGACTCAGGTAGCCCCAAGATGTAGTATGCCGGCAGATGGAAGATTACCCTCAGAACCTGACAGAATTCGAGTCCCGTTTTAGCAGTGAGGAGGCCTGCCGGGAGTATCTGTTCCGGCTGCGCTGGCCGGACGGTTTCCGCTGTCCGGGTTGCGGTTGTGGAAAGTCGTGGCCTTTGCGAAAAGTGCTGCTGCAGTGCGCTGCGTGTGGGCGCCAAACCTCGGTGACCGCCGGGACCATCTTTCAGGACACGCGCAGCCCTTTGCCGTTGTGGTTTCGTGCGATGTGGTGGGTCACCACCCAAAAAACCGGAGCCAGCGCTTTGGGACTGCAAAGAGTGTTGGGGCTCAACAGGTACGAAACGGCTTGGACCTGGCTGCACAAAATGCGGCGCGCGATGGTGCGGCCGGGACGGGATTTGCTCGCCGGGACAGTGGAAGTCGATGAAAGCTACTGGGGCGGGCTCGAAGAGGACCTGCGGGGCCGAAACCTGAAAAACAAAGCATTGATCGCAGTGGCCGCTCAAGAGGATGGGCGGGGTATCGGCCGGATTCGCATGAAGAGAATCGAGGATGCCTCGGGCGAGAGCCTGGTGCCTTTCGTGGAGGAGTGCATCGAGCCGGGCAGCGTGGTGCATACCGACGGCTGGCCCGGTTACTCCGGGTTGAAAAAGGAAGGCTACGTCCATCAGGTCACAGTTGTCAGCAGGCAGGAGCAGTCCGCGTCGGAATTGATGCCCCGCGTCCACCGCGTGATGTCACTGCTCAAGCGCTGGCTGCTGGGCACCCATCAGGGCGCCGTGAGCCACAAACATCTGGACTACTACCTGGACGAGTTCACCTTCCGTTTCAACCGCCGCAAATCCAAAAGCCGAGGCAAACTCTTCTATCGGCTCGTCCAGCAGGCGGTAGCCGTGGATCCGGCGACTTACAAGATGATTGTTCACCCAGTTACAGAACCCAAGAAAATCCCCAAACCACAAGATATTGGGGCTACCTGAGTCAACCGGATACCCATCTTCGCGAAAACAAGCCCCGCTAGCCCGGTGTTTTCCTGCGCCCCTTCAGGGCTTTCGCTTGAGGGGGGCTTACCCAGGGTTCCGCTTCGCTCCACCCTGGGCTACTATCCTGCACCGCTTCGCGGTTGAACGGCCTATCGAATCCTCGTCACTGCCTTGTCACAAACTCGTCTAGGTTGACCAACACGCGCGACGCAGCGGTCCAAGCCGCCGAAGTCGCCGACGTCACTCCCAAGGCTTCCAGGGCCGCGTGATTCGTTTCAAATTCGTCGGTCATGCGGGCCACATATTGTGACATCCTCGCGCGTTCGTCCTCTCGCGGGGGGCGCGCCAGGCAGGTCTCAAAAGCAAACCGAATGCGCCTGTCTCGGTCGCCATCATTTGCCAGGACGCGCTCAGCCAGAGCGCGGGCGGACTCGGTCTGCGCCTCGTCATTGAGCAAGGTCAACGCCTGCAGCGGCGTGTTGGAGCGGTTTCTGCGGGTTGTTGACTCCTGCGCGTTCGGAGCGTCGAACAAAGCCAATCCGGGATACGCGGCGGAGCGCCAGAAGAACGTATAGATGCCACGGCGATAGCGATCGGGTCCTTCGTCGGCCTTCCACTCGCGGTCAACTTGGGTGAACTGACCCGCGCCGGGCGGCTGTGGCGGAAAGACGCTGGGACCGCCGATCTGAGGAGCGAGCAAACCGGAAACGGCCAAAGCCGAATCGCGAATTATTTCCGCCTCCAAGCGGATGCGGTTTTGGCGCGCCAGCAGGCGGTTGCTGAAATCGATCTTTTTCACTTCCGGACGCGCCTCGGAGGACTGCCGGTAAGTCGCCGAAGTTACGATCAGGCGTTGCATGGCCTTCATGCTCCAATCACGCCGTCCGAACTCGGACGCCAGCCAATCCAGCAACTTGGGATGACTCGGCAGCGTGCCCTGCGAACCGAAGTCATTCTCGGCCTCGACGATTCCAAGCCCAAAGTAGCGCTGCCACATACGGTTGACCGTCACTCTGGGAGTGAGCGGATTGTCCTTCGCTACGAGCCAGCGGGCGAGGTCCAGGCGATTCGGATTGTCGCTTTTCGGCAGTGGCGGCAGCACGGATAACGTTCCCGGGCTTACGGCGTCTCCCTTGCGAGTGAAGTCTCCTTGAACATGCAGGTAGGCTTCTCGCGGCTCGGGCAGGTCACGCATGATCATGGTCGATTCGATCTTTGGAAGCTGTTTTCTGATAGCAGCGATACCGTCCTGGCGGGCTTTCCAGCCGGCGTCACGCGCTCTGAAAAATCGATCGAGCGTTCCCAGGTCAACCAACGACCGTTTCGCCCGGGGTAGCTTGAAGATGCTGCGAACCCGCTCTTCGACCGTGTCCCCGGTGGTGGCGAAACGAGTCTCCCAGTCTGATTCGAGGGATTTGCGGTACTCGATCAGCTCGGCCTCCAGCATTGCCATTTGGCCCTTCAACGCAGCCCGGCGGGCGTATTCCTCCGGTGCGCCAAACTCGAGCAACGGGTCCATCAGGCGACCCCGCGACTCGCCGTCAAGAACGTTTCCGCCCATCTCGTCAATGTTGTTGTAGAACGCGTACAGTTCGTAAAACTCACGCTGCGCGATAGGATCGAACTTGTGATCGTGACAGCGCGCGCAGCCGACCGTCAGACCGAGGAATGCGATGCCGGTTGTGCTCACGCGATCGACGACGGCTTCGACGCGGTACTGTTCGTAGTCGATACCACCTTCTTCATTGATCATCGTGTTGCGCTGAAAGCCGGTAGCCACTAACTGATCCCGGGTTGGGTTCGGCAGCAGATCCCCGGCGATCTGTTCAATGACGAACTGGTCGAACGGCTTGTCCTGGTTCAGCGCTTGAATGACCCAGTCCCGGTAGCGCCAGATCGACCGCGCTCCGTCGATCGAATAGCCGTTGGAGTCGGCATAGCGCGCGATGTCGAGCCAGTGGCGGCCCCATCGCTCACCATAATGAGCTGAATTCAGCAGGCGATCGACAAGCCGGCCGTAGGCCCCGGGGGTCCGGTCTTCGAGGTAAAGCTGAAGCTCTTCAAGACTTGGAGGCAGGCCTGTTAAGTCAAGGCTGACGCGCCGGATCAGAGTTCGGCGATCGGCTCCCGGCGATGGTTCGATTCCCTTCTCTTCTAGTTTGCTTAGGACAAAGTTGTCGATCGGGTTGCCCGGCCAGTTCTCGTTTTGCACTGCCGGAGGCTCGGGTCTCGCAATGGGTTGAAAGGACCAGTGCGAAGCCGTGGCCCGCTTTCGACCGGTGGGTTCAGCCCAATTAGCGCCGCTGCGGACCCAGGAGATGAGCGATTCAACGTCCTCGGGCGGCAGCGGCCCGGTCGGCGGCATTTTCAACGCGCCTGCTCGGCGGACGGCCTCTATCAGGAGACTTTCATCGACCTGTCCGGGAATCACGGCGGAACCCCGGTTCCCGCCCAGCATCGCACCTTCGCGAGAAGCGAGAGAGAGGCCACTCATTTTTGCTTGTTCGTTGTGACAGCCTAGGCAGTTCTTGGCGAGAACGGGCCGGACTTTCTCTTCGAAGAACTGGACGTCCACGGATTGGGCAGACAGGGCCGACGCTACGAGTAGGACGGCGATGGCTAGTCGTTGGGTCATTGCTTCCTTTATGCTACGGCAACTGACAGTCGTTGCGTCGGCCTCCTGTCCGGGCCAGACTCGTCCATAAGGACACCTTTGCGTTGCATTGCTGCCGAAACCCGCGGCCTTCCGTTGGGCCGCACCGGCGGGTGAAAAGCCGCAGGTCTCTGACGAGCGCTGCGCGAGGGCGTAGCACGCTACGCCCCTACGGGGCCGGATTTGCGAATTGGGGCAGAAAGTGGCCTTTTTTCGACGACTTCCTTGGCTTTTCCGAGCACTATATATGTAAAACTTGACTCTAGCAGCCGCGACACGAGCTTGGAGAATATTCGCAAGTCATTGCATCTAAGTGAGATAGCGAAATCCATTGCAGGATTTTGCAGAAAATTTCATGATATAGCGTTTTTTGCCCTGGCAGACGCTGTCTCCCGTTTTTGCTGATTTGCGGATAATTCTTTCGTCAGGCGATTGATTCACCGCTCTCAGCATAACGGGTCATTTGCGGATGTCAAGTCCAGAGTGGGACAGTTTATTGAAAACACAGGGGATATGTTTTTTAGTTTCTGTGAACGGGTTTTTTGATCTTTAGCCTTGAGGGGCGGGAGAAGCAGGCTCGGCGCGTCGATGGGCTGTGGCACATCACCACCTCATCATGCGAACAGAGCCGCAACGGTGCGAAAGAGCCGCGAAGGTGCGAAAGAGCCGCGAAGGTGCGAACAGAGCCGCGAAGCGGCGAAAGAAGATCAGCCTAGGGCGCAAGCCCTAGGAACCCGAACGAGGCAGACCCAGCCCTGAAAGGGCGACACGTCACTTGTGCGAGCGGGAACATTTAGAGCATTTTTATCTACGAGGCGTCTATGATTCAGTTCGTAGGCTGATTGCCGGATCTACTGGGTGTCGCCGAGTACATTGCTCAGCAGGAACGGCGCCACCGCCGCCGGTCGTTTGAAGAAGAACTCGTGTCGTTATTGAAGAAGAACGAACTCGAATTTGAGGAAAAATACTTGTGGTCGTAGCGCTCGACCGCCCGGAATGACCGTCCGTAGGCCCGCATCCAAGAAAGGACGACGAGAGAATGACGCAAGGCGGGTGTCGCCCTTTCAGGGCTTGTTCTTGTTTCGATTTCTTACCTAGGGCTGGCGCCCTAGGCTGATCTTCTTCCGCCGCTTCGCGGCTTTTTATTTGACCGCGTTCACAGCGATCACCGCAGGGCCGGAAACTGCCGCGCTGGTCCGGTGGTGATTCTTGCCCGGTCTCTGATTTCATCAGATCGGCGATATTGCGTTTGTCAAGTTTCGGGGTCGTTGGGACCCGGGGCTCACGCCCCGGGTCGACGTCGGCCCGGAGGCCGACGCGGCCCGCCAGGAGGCGCGCGCCACGTCAGGATGCCAAGCTGGAGTCCCGCGTGAGCCCAGCATAGTGTAGAGTCAGTCCGCCAGGTTCATGCGGCGGAGAATGGCTTGAAACCTTGGGTCGGAGCGAACGCTGTCAAGCTCAGGAAGAACCTTAATCCAAAAAAGTTGCGTGCTTCGCGCTTCGCAGGCTTTCTCTAGGCACTCGAATGCTCTATCCGTCTCTCCTAGACCGAAGTAGATCATCGCGAGATGATAAGGCACTTGATGTTCCGGCTGGGAACCCGCCTGTAGCTCCTGGATCAGTTTCCGGGCCTTCTCCGATTCGCCTGAAACCGCGTAGGCGTATCCCAGGTGGCCGTCCCTAAACTGAGGAACGTTCCCTCGATTCAGCGCAGCGATTGCTCTGCCGTATTCGCCTTTCTGCAGATACGCCTCCCCCAGCACGAAGTGCGCCCAGAAGAAGTTCGGGTCGAGTTCGAACGTCTTCGGGACCTCCTCAATGGCCCGGTCGTATTGGCGTTGAAACCAAAGGACGAGGCCAGGGCCTACGCTTACGATCGGGGTGACGGGATCGAGTTCGGCGGCGCGTTTCCACGCCGAATAGGCTTCTTCCAGCCGCCCCACTGGCAATAACACGAAGGCGCCGTACCAAAAATGGTCCACCGGGTAAGAGGGGTCCAGCTCGATCGCCCGCCGGAACGCACGTTCTCCTGCTGCCCAGTCCCAGTGGTAAAGAGATTCGACCGCTCCAATCGAAGCGTGCGCCGCCGCTAGATCAGCATCGATTCGAAGCGCTTTCAGCGCGGCCGCCTCTGCTCTGGGCATCGCCTCCTTTGCAGGCAGCACACCATAAAACCCGAGAAGGATGTGGCAGTCGGCGAGCCCGGCGTGCGCAAGGGCATAGTCAGGGTCCTCCGCAAGCGCCTGCTCGTAGAACCCCATTGCCTTATGAATCGAGTCGGGAGTGCGCATGGACCAGTAGTAGCGGCCCCGCAGACACAAGTTGTAGGCCTCGAGATTTTCCGTGTAGCGCTTGGCAAGTAGCTCTTTCTCTCGTCCCACCAGTTTGACTTTTAGCTTCTCGACGATCGCGTGCGAGATTTCGTCCTGGATCTCGAAGATGTCCTCCATCACGCGGTCGTAGCGCTCGGACCAGACCTGGTACCCCTCTTCGATCGCGATCAGTTCCACGTTGATCCGCACCCGATTACCGGACCGTCGCACGCTTCCCTCAAGAACGTGCCCGACGTTGAGCGCGGCGCCCACTTCGCGAGGCGTCGGGCGTTTCCCTTTGAACTGGAAGGCCATGCTGCGCGGCGCGACCCGCAAGTGCTCCACTTTTCCCAAGGCGCTCGTGATGTCCTCACTGATCCCGTCGCTGAAGTATTCGTCTTCGTCGCCGCGGCTGCGGTTCTCGAACGGCAGCACGGCGATCGAGGGCCGCGCTTCCTTTACGCCTGAGGAGGAACGCGTTACCCCGACCGATTGCGCGGCGCGTTTCAGCGAACCTAGATCGGCAAGCAGGTCACTGATGGTTTGGTAGCGCTCGCCCGCACGCTTGGCCAAGCACTTATTGACGATCCTTTCCAACTCCGGCGGGACACCCGTGCGAGCGGCCGTGATCGGCTCGGGCGATTCGTTCAGAATCGAGTAGAGAATCGCCTGCTCATAGTGGCCTTGGAACGGCATCTTTCCCGTGGCCATTTCGTAGAGCACGACGCCCAACGCCCAGACGTCGGTTCGCAGATCGATTTTCTCGCCGCTGGTTTGTTCCGGTGACATATAGGCGGAGGTGCCGAGGGATGTCCCTTCCTTGGTGAGTTTCGATGCGCCGTGAGCAAGCTGCGCCAGCCCGAAGTCCATTAGTACCGCCTGTCCTTGAGCGGTCACCATGATGTTGGCCGGCTTGATGTCGCGGTGGACGACGCCTTTGCCGTGTGCCTCTTGGAGACCTCGCGCGACCTGTTCGGCGAGATCCAGCAAGCGCTCGATCTTGATCGGCCCCGATTCGATTTCCCCGGACAGTTCCTGCCCATCGAGAAAGGCCATGGCGATAAACGTTTGGCCGTTGACCTCGTCAATTTCGTAAACGGTGCAGATGTTGGGGTGCTGGAGCGCTGCCGCCGCTTTGGCTTCGCGGATGAATCGCCGGCGGCTTTCGTCGTTGGATACCAGGTGGGAAGCGAGAAACTTCAGCGCGACGGTACGGTCGAGATTTTTGTCGATGGCTTTGTAGACGACACCCATGCCGCCTTCCCCGAGTTTTTCGAGGATTTCGTAATGAGAGATGGTTTGGCCTGTCACGGTTTTCTGGGTCGTATTTAGCTGGTGTAGTTCGCCAATAATAGCGTAACTTCATCGCTTATGGCTTTCGGGAGGCCAGCAGCGGGCAGTCGGGGCGGGCGTGTTTGGGGCCCGGGCGGATCAGTCGATTCGAAGAAACCGCTTGCTTACGCGCGCGGCTCCGGGTGAACCGTGGTGAACCGTCGCGGTGCTTGGTCGAGGCGATTTGATATGATTCCTACCGGAGCTTTTCCTATGTGCTTTCAGCATCGCTTTGTGCGCCTTCCGCTTGTTTTTGTCTGGCTGTTCGCCAGCGTTTTCTTGCTGTTGGCGAGTGTTTTTTTGCCGGCTGCCGCTCTTGCTCAGAAGCCGACCTTCACGCAGGAAAAGGTCAATGGGCGTGACGCCTATGTGCTTGAAAATTCCAAGATGCGTGTTAGCGCGCTTCGCGGGGCGGGACACATCGGCGAGATTCGGCTCAAGTCCTCCGATCCCAAAACGAGCATCAACCCGATGCGGGTGGCGCATTTCCCGACCATTGACCCCTGGGACTACGATCCGGCCAAGCACGACCCGATCTATGGCGGCGGTCCGGCTCGCAGTTTGCAATCAGGCTACATGGGGCATCTGCTGAATTTTCCGCAAGATGGGTATCCGGTTGACTCAGGTAGCCCCAAGATGTAGTATGCCGGCAGATGGAAGATTACCCTCAGAACCTGACAGAATTCGAGTCCCGTTTTAGCAGTGAGGAGGCCTGCCGGGAGTATCTGTTCCGGCTGCGCTGGCCGGACGGTTTCCGCTGTCCGGGTTGCGGTTGTGGAAAGTCGTGGCCTTTGCGAAAAGTGCTGCTGCAGTGCGTTGCGTGTGGGCGCCAAACCTCGGTGACCGCCGGGACCATCTTTCAGGACACGCGCAGCCCTTTGCCGTTGTGGTTTCGTGCGATGTGGTGGGTCACCACCCAAAAAACCGGAGCCAGCGCTTTGGGACTTCAAAGAGTGTTGGGGCTCAACAGGTACGAAACGGCTTGGACCTGGCTGCACAAAATGCGGCGCGCGATGGTGCGGCCGGGACGGGATTTGCTGGCCGGGACAGTGGAAGTCGATGAAAGCTACTGGGGCGGGCTCGAAGAGGGTCTGCGGGGCCGAAACCTGCAAAACAAAGCATTGATCGCAGTGGCCGCTCAAGAAGATGGGCGGGGTATCGGCCGGATTCGCATGAAGAGAATCGAGGATGCCTCGGGCGAGAGCCTGTTGCCTTTCGTGGAGGAGTGCATCGAGCCGGGCAGCGTGGTGCATACCGACGGCTGGCCCGGTTACTCCGGGTTGAAAAAGGAAGGCTACGTCCATCAGGTCACAGTTGTCAGCAGGCAGGAGCAGTCCGCGTCGGAATTGATGCCCCGCGTCCACCGCGTGATGTCACTGCTCAAGCGCTGGCTGCTGGGCACCCATCAGGGCGCCGTGAGCCACAAACATCTGGACTACTACCTGGACGAGTTCACCTTCCGTTTCAACCGCCGCAAATCCAAAAGCCGCGGCAAACTCTTCTATCGGCTCGTCCAGCAGGCGGGAGCCGTGGATCCGGCGACTTACAAGATGATTGTTCACCCGGTTACAGAACCCAAGAAAATCTCCAAACCACAAGATATTGGGCTACCTGAGTCAACCGGATACCCATCTTCCGCAATTCGGCGGCCCCTCCGACGCCGAAGCCGCGCAGGGACTCGGCAATCACGGCGAAGCCCTCGCCGTCGAGTGGAAAAAAGACCGCGCCGAGACGGCCGAGGACGCTGTCCAACTTTGGTATTCCGCACACCTGCCGAAGAATCAGTACAACGTGGGCTGGGTCCTCACGCTGCCACACGATGAGACCGTTCTCTACATCGAAGAATGGGTCGAGAACCTGACTGCGTTCGACCGCCCGGCGCACTGGGTGCAGCACGCGACCTTCGGGCCGCCTTTCGTCGAACCTGGGACGAATGTGCTGGATATGTCCGGCACGCGTGGGGAGGTTCGAGCCGGCGCTAGTGAAACGGACTCGTTGAAATCGGGGCCGATCCGCTGGCCTGAGGGAACGTCCCATGACGGCAAGAAGGTGAGCCTGCGGGCCATGCAACCCGAACTTCACCGGGGCACTTATTTCGGCGTTTTGATGGACCAAAGCCGCGAGCGCAACTATTGCACGATGTATCACACCGAGTACAAAGTTCTGATCGGCTACATCTGGCTGACGAAGGATTTCCCGTGGATCGGCGACTGGCAGGAGAACAAGCGCAACACGCACCTGCCGTGGCAAGGCAAAGTCATCGCGCGGGGACTCGAGTTCGGAACCACCCCGTTCGGTGGGACTATGAAGGATGTAATCGAGCGCGGCAATTTGTTTGGCGTCCCGCTCTATCGTTGGATCGCGGCCCGCGAGCGCGCCACGACACGCTACGTCGCGTTTTTGAGCGAGATTCCGGCCGGATTTCAGGGCGTTGAGGATGTTCGGGTCGGCGATGGAAAAATCGTTGTTACCGAGCGCGGCTCCGGTAAGACGATCGAACTGAAGAGCGAAAGACAATGGTGAGTGGGCTGTGAACAAAATCGGGCTTAGGGTCTCACCAATCCTCGCCGCTGTTGCGATGCTCGTTAGCACCAGCGTCTTCCCTGCCCTTGCCCAGCAGGTCAAGCTCCTCGTCACGGTGGTCGACGAGAAAACCGGACAGCCGATCGACAATTTGCAAGCTTCGAACTTTCTGGTCGTGGACGACAAGAAGCCGCTGCAAGTGGTCAGCGCTGAATACCAAAAACATCTGCTGGATGTCATGGTTCTGCTGGACACCAGCGCGCTGGGCGAGGCGGTTCGGCCTCTGGGCGCCAGTTTTATCGATGGTTTGGGTGAAAAGGAGCAAATGGCGATCGTCTCCTACCACGACTCCGCGGAATTGCTGCAGGACTTTACCGATAGCAAGGAGCTTCTGCGGAACTCGCTACGGCAACTTCGCTACGGCAACAACCCGCGCGCATTGGACGGTCTTTTCGCAGCTCTCGATAGCGGCTTTGATGTTTCGAGTGCCGGCCGCCGGGTCATCGTCGTGCTAACGGCAGGGGTTGAAGGCCTCAGCCATGTAGCGCTTGGGGAGGTTCTCCGCCTAGCGCGGGAGAAACGGGTTTCCATCTATCCCGTTTATGCCAGTGGTGCGGACCGGGCACTGTTCCGGCGGCTGGCGCAACGCACGGGCGGCGCGGATTTCGGAGAGCGGCGGCTCAAGTTGAAGCCCAAGGAGATGGCCGAAGTCGTCTACTCGGTGCTGCGCGGGAGCTACGCTCTGGAGCTTTCAGGGGTGTATACGTTGGGCGAGCGATTGGAGATTAGTATTCAAGGGCTGGCGAAGTCGAAGGTCAAGCCCTGGGCGTCGGCCTTGACGCTGGAGTAGGCTCTGTTGACAACGTCGGCCAAGGCTTGTGCGGCCCGCCTGCAGGCGCCCGCCATGGCTACTTTCCGGCGCCGCTTCGTGGCTTCACTGCTGGCGCCTTCACGGCTCTGGGCTCTTTCCGGTCAGTATTGGAGCTAGCGGAATAAGTCGTCTTTTGAATTCCGGACTAGCTGTGTCGCGGCGGCCTCGCTGACGCGGAGGGACAGTCCTTCGACGATGACGACCGGTCTGCCCGCATTCTTGGCCATCAGCAACCCCGCCGCTGCCGCGATTTCATCGGCGATCGCCGGGCTAGTGGCGTGCAGCGGTCGACCTTCGCGGTCCGTTTGCCCCCGGAGGTCTTCGACAGGCTGAAATCCCGCGACGCCAATTGCGACGTTGACCAGCCCGACTCTCCAGGCCCTCCCAAACGTGTCACTGATCACCACCGCGATATCGAGACCGGTTCGCTCCCGCAGGACCTTTCGGATGGATCGCGCGGAGGCATCGGGATCTTCGGGCAGCACGGTGGCGTAGTCTTCGCCGGGAACGTTCGAGCGGTCCACGCCGGCATTGGCGCAAACGAAACCATGGCGGGTTTCTGAAATGATCAGCCCGCGTTCCATGCGCACGATGCGTTTGGACTGCTGCAGGACCAGCTCGACCAGCCGCGCGTCTTTGCCATGCTCGCGGGCGTAGGACTCCGCACGGGGCGAGGGGAGCAGAGTTCGCAAGTCGACGATCGCACCTTCCGCTTTCGATACGACCTTTTGCGGAATAACGACAACGCTCCGGGCGATCAACGGGATATCCTCGCGCTGGCATGCGTCGAGGATGAGTGTCGCGACGCAATCTTCGGGGCGAACCTCTGGAATGGTGGTTGGTGCGATCAGTTTGAGCTCAGAGACAACACTCATGTCGGGGCCGAATTGAAGCGGCACAACGTTTCCATTGGCCGGCTACCAGGATACCTGCACGTCGTTCGGGGTGTTATGCGCCTGTGCGGCTAAGTTTGATTCTTGAAGCAACGCCGGTTTGCCATTGTGAGGCGGCTGTTACGCTATTCGGATCTGAAACTCTGGATTGCCGGCGTATGCTTGGTTCCGAAAAGGGGGCCCCGACCGTGCTGAAAAGGGCCCGGCAACGGTTCCTGGAACGAAATCTATTCTCGAAAATCCCAAGTTTTTGTATTTTTCGCGCCGTGTGCCTTTTCATCGAGTGGGAATCCGCGTATGATTAAAGAGATATTGATGGGTCTGCTGCAATGAGCGAGGAAGTAACTCCGAAGTCGCCGGGCGATGCAACCCGTCTTTTGAATCGTCTGCAAAAGGGCGATCGGGGGGCGGAATCGCAATTGGTTCCGCTGGTTTACGGTGAACTGAGGCGTCTGGCTTCGGCCTTCATGCGGCACGAGCGTCCGGGTCATACGTTGCAGTCGACCGCCCTGGTTCACGAAGCCTACATCAGACTTTCGGATCAGAAAAACATTTCTTGGCAGAACCGGGCCCACTTTTTCGCTGTTGCCGCCCAACTGATGCGCCGTATTCTTGTTGACCACGCGCGTGCCAGGCTGGCGCAGAAGCGGGGAGCGAGGCCGGAGATGATTCAGGTCGATGAGGCCTATGCCTTTACGCCCGAGCGCTCCAACGAGCTGCTGGCGCTGGACGAAGCGCTCAACCGGCTCGGAGCGCAAGACCCCCGTACCCTGCAAGTTGTCGAGCTGCGCTTTTTCGGCGGCTTGACGGTCGAAGAGACTGCGGAAGCCATGGGGATTGCGCCGCGCACCGTGAAGAGGGAATGGAGTTTTGGGCGGGCTTGGCTGAAAGGAGAGCTTGAAGCCAAGGCGGAGTTCAGCGATGGCCGGGACCCTGACGGGGGCGACGATTCCGGGAACGGGACCGCTAGCTCTACGAAGGCGAAAGCCAAGACCGCCGGTACGAGGCTAGCCGGCAGCCAGCACAGGCCGCTCCCGCAGCGCAAGCTCTCAACCTACCCGCTTCCAAACATACGTCGACGGCTTGTTTGAACGCCGGCGAGCAACAGTTTCCGAATCCTTTCCGAAGCCAACGAAGTGATACGATGAGACGTTGGGTTCCGGGCTTCGTGCAGTGAGATGTTGCGAACCCCGTCAGGTCCGGAAGGAAGCAGCGGTAGTGGCCTCTCTCGCGTGCCGCGAAATCACCCGGAACCCAGCTTTGTCAGCTCGTTTTTTATCCCAAGCGCAGCCTTATGCAGTCCCCAGCGCCTAGGCGGTTCCCAGCTCCTGGGCCCTCTTGAACTAGCGGCTCGGTCGAATCGATGTACCAGGTCATTGCCCGCAAATACCGGCCACAGACGTTCGAGGATGTCGTCAACCAAGACCACGTTAAGCAGACCCTTTCAAACGCGCTGACCCAAGGACGCGTTGGGCACGGCTACATCTTTTCGGGCCCACGCGGGACGGGTAAGACAACGATGGCCCGGATCGTGGCCAAGGCGCTCAATTGCGAGAAGGGCCCCACTCCCGAGCCGTGTCTGGTGTGCGCAAGTTGCACCGAGATTGCTGGCGGCAACTCCATGGATCTGGTCGAGATCGATGCGGCCTCGAACCGGCGCATTGACGACATTCGCGAACTGCGGGAAAACGTACGCTACCGGCCGGTGCGCGACGCTTACAAGGTTTTCATCATCGATGAGGCGCACCAGATCACGGCGGACGCTTTCAACGCCCTGTTGAAAACGTTGGAGGAACCGCCGGAGTGGGTGGTCTTCATTCTCTGCACCACCGAACCCCACCAGTTTCCCAGCACCATCGTTTCGCGCTGTCAGAATTTTCCATTCAGGACGGTCGAAATGGATTTGGTCGTCCAGCGGCTGCGCTATATCTGCGAGCAGGAAGAGGTTGCCGCTGACGAAGAATCGCTGGTTACGATCGCGCTCGCCGGAGACGGCAGCATTCGCGACTCCCTGTCGACGCTCGATCAGGCGATTGCAAGCTTCGGGAAGAAACTGGAGGCGGGTCCGGTCAAAGATCTACTTGGCGTCATTCCAGCGGAAATCATCGACTCGGTGACTAGCGCGCTGCTCGGGAGCCAGCTGCGGCAAATGCTGGAAGTGGTTGACGAACTGTGCCGCGAAGGCCGTCATCTGCAGCATTTCAGCGGAGAGCTGGCGCGCTATTTCAGGAATTTGTTGGTCATGAAAGTGTCGGGTTCAGATACCCGGCTGGTCACTGCTGGTGATGAAGAGCGAAGACGTATCTCCAAGTATTTGGAACAGTTTAGCCAAGAGGACCTCACCCGCTACTTGCAGCTTTCTATCGATCTATATCGCGACTTGCAGCATGCTACTCAGCCACGGTTTCGACTGGAGATCGGGCTGTTGAAGCTGGTTCACGCGGGGCGGCTGACGCCGATCGAAAAGGTCCTGGCCCAGTGGGGAGATTCCGGGCTTGGGGGCAAATCCGCCGGGACGGCCTCATCTGGAGGCAGCTCTGGGCCGAACGTGGGTGCAGCTCCTGCGCGACCGGCCGACGGTGGCGGTGAATGGCACGAGAGCGCGCCAGTGAATTCCGTGTCTGAAGCGACATCCTCCGGGGCGGGCAGGAGCGAACCGACGACTGCCGAATCTCTCGACTTGGGCGCAGACGCAAGCGGCCCCACAGGCGAAACTCCCTCAGTTCCAAACCAGACTTTTCAACCACCGCAAGCAGAGGACGTGCCACCGCCCGAACCTCAAGAGCCAGAAGGCGCGTTGCCAGCCCCGGAATCCATCGCTGCCGCCTCCGCCCCCGTCGCGGACCTCGCTGAGACTGAAGAGGCAAGTGCCCAGTCCGGCCTGCAACGGAAGGTCGTTGACGCGTTTCGAACTAGCGGGGACCACTTCACGGCCGACGCCATTGAGCACGCCCAAATCAACGAGGCGGACGGTCAGGTCGAGATCCGGCCGTCCCCCGATGACATGCCTGCGCTGCAGATCAATTTCGCGGTCGTCACGCAGACAATTCAGCGGGTAGCGCCCCAAAAAGTTCATGTTAAACTGGGGGACCAACTGGGCGCCGGCGATGCCGAACTGATGGCCGGTGAAGCCACCGAACGCGCGCATTCGGGAGCTAACGGCGCGGTGGATCGTTCTTCCAATTCCGAAGAAAGCACCGACACCGAGAAGAGAGCGCTGGAGGATCCGGAAGTCCAAGAGTTCCACCAGCAATTTGGCGGAAGAATTCGAGAAGTTCGAGACTTAAGGGGGTACTCGCAGTGAAACTACCCGGCAACATGCAGAAGATGATGCAGCAGGCGCAGCAAATGCAGCAGAAGCTGCAAGAGGAAATCGCGCTGATTCGGGTCGAGGCCTCGACCGGCGGTGGCATGGTCACCGTTAAGATGGATGGCCAGAAGCAGGCGCTTTCGGTGGCTATCGAACAGGAAGCCATGGAAGATCGCGAGATGCTCGAAGACATGATGCGGGCGGCGTTCAACGAAGCCACCAAGCGCGTCGATGAAGAGGCCCAAGGGAAGATGGGCGGCATGCTGGGCGGAATGGGTCTCCCTCCCGGACTGATGTAAGGATTTCTGCTTTAGATTCCTCAATTGAAAGCCCGTTAGAACAACCCGGTTCGGACTGTTATGGACGACCTCGCGGCACCCATGTCACGTTTAGTGGATGAGTTAAAACGCCTGCCCGGCGTGGGGCCTAAATCCGCCCAGCGCATGGCGTTTCATTTGTTGGGGGTTCCCAGAGAAGACGCCGAGCGCCTGGCAAATTCGCTGCTGGGAATGCGTGAATCGATCCAGCTCTGCGCACGCTGCAACAACCTGTCGGAGGGACCGCTGTGCCACTATTGCAGCGACGCCGGCAGGGACGGCAAGATCATCTGTGTTGTGGAGCAGCCCAACCACATCATCACGATCGAACGCACGCGCCAGTTCCGCGGACTTTATCACGTGCTCCACGGAGCGCTATCGCCGATTCGCAATGTGGGTCCGGAAGACCTGAAGTTGAAGAACCTGCTCGAGCAACTCCGCGATGGCGAGGTGAAAGAGGTGATCATGGCCACCAGTCCAACATCGGAAGGACAAGCGACCGCCACTTATCTTGCCCGGTTGCTCAAACCACTCGGCGTGCGGGTGTCGCGGATTGGCATGGGGGTCCCGATCGGGACGGAGTTGGAATATGCCGACGAAGCGACCATGATGGAAGCGATGGACGGGCGGCGGGAGCTGTAGGCCGGAACCCCCGGGACCGGACAGTTGCGTGACTTCCGTCTACGCTTGACAGGCAAGGATGCCTGCCCACATGGCAGAATGGAGAAACTTCCGTGCGTGGACGGAAGTCTACGCTCGGGCGTAGCACGCTACGCCCCTACGTCGGCCGGAGGCACACATCAACCTGGTCGTGCCCAATCGGTGAAGACGCTTTTGTCCATATGAAGTTTCAGGTGGCAATGAAGTCAACAATCCCAAACGAAGAAAGCAATACCAGAGCCCGGACCTCGGTATCGCCCGGCAATGCCCCGCCCCAAAAAGCGCCGACAACAGTCAACCGTCGCTTCTTCTTGACTGCTTCTGTGGGAGCCAGTCTGTCAGCATGCGGGTCAACTACTCAAGATTCTCCCTCCGCGAAACCGGCCTCGGTAACACTAAGCGATGCCCTCGCGCGAGACGCTCTCGGCCAAGCGGAACTTGTCCGTTCGGGAGCGGTCCAGCCGATCGAGCTGGTCGACGCTGTCATCGCCCGCATCGAAGAGCTCAATCCCAAGCTCAATGCGATCGTCACTCCAATGTATGATCTGGCGCGCGAGGCGGCGAAGGGGGATGTCCCTCAAGGACCTTTTCAGGGCGTACCATTCCTGCTGAAGGACATCGGTGCAAGCTACGCTGGCGTTCGCCAAACAGCCGGTTCGAAAGCGCTCGCTCAGAATATTTCCCAGGTCGACAGCGAACTGGTCGTGCGCCAGAAACGCGCCGGCCTGATCACCGTCGCCAAGACCAGCACGCCCGAGTTTGGCTTGACGGCCACAACGGAGTCGCATCTTTTTGGAGCAACGCATAATCCGTGGGATTTGGAGCGGACCACCGGCGGCTCCAGTGGCGGCTCTTGCGCGGCCGTCGCGGCGCGCATCGTGCCCATGGCGCACGCCAGCGACGGTGGCGGATCGATTCGCATACCAGCATCGTGCTGCGGTCTGTTCGGGCTCAAGCCGACCCGTGCGCGCAACACGCTCGCCCCCAGGACCGGTGACATCTTGAACGGCCTTGTCAGCGAGCACGCCGTGACCCTGACAGTCCGCGACAGCGCGGCGCTGTTGGACGCGACCTCGGGTCCGCATCCCGGGGACCCCTACTTTGCCCCGCCGAAGGAGCGGCCGTTTCTCGATGAAACGCGAACCGAGCCTGGGCCGCTACGCATCGCGTTTTCGCCGGGACCGCCCATCGACACTCCGGTTCACGAAGACTGCGTGAAGGCCGTCGAGAGTACCGCCAAACTGCTGGAGGAGCTCGGGCATAAGGTCGAAGAGGCGGCGCCAGAACTCGACATGGAAGAGTTCCGGCAGGTCTTCATGGTCCTTTGGCTGTCGGGTTTTGCCCGGACTGTTGAGTCCATCGCGGCGGCCACGAGCAGCGCTCCCAATCCTGATCTCTACGAGCCGATGAACTGGCAGCTCTACCAGCAAGGCAACAAGATCAAAGCCTGGGAGTACTTGAATGCCGTGAGCTACTTCCAGGCGCTAAGCCGTCGGTTCGCGCATTTCTTCGAGACGTACGATGTTTGGCTGACGCCGACGGCGGCGGAGCCTCCTCCCAAGCTGGGACTATTGCATCCTGGACCTGAGGTCGCCTCGCCCGATGCGAGTCGAATCGTTCAGCGGGTGTTTCAGTTCGTCCCGTTTACGCAATTCGCGAATACGACCGGACAGCCCGCGATGTCGATGCCTTTGCACTGGAACGATGCGGGACTTCCGATCGGTTTGCATTTTACGGGGCGCTTCGGCGACGAAGCAACGCTGTTCCGCTTGGCGGCTCAGCTCGAAAAGGCGCGACCTTGGATCGACCGGAGGCCGCCGGTGGTGGCCGGCTGAAGCGTGGGCTGACGAGCTATAACCAAAAACCCGTAGAGAAGATGGAGTGACCTGTCCAACCGCGAGAGTCGCGGGTTACGCTTCAAACAGATGCGCAGAGCCGCATCGAGGAGGACAGGTCATGAAAGAGTCTAGCGAGTTCAACAAAGAGATGAACAAGTGCAACAATTACGACAAATACGTCGGGATGGACGTTCACAAAAACAGTATCTCGGTCGCTGTCGCCGCGGCGGGGCGGGGCGAGGCGCATTTCTACGGCAAGATCGACAACCGGCCTGAAGCCATTCGTCGCTTGATTTCCGCACTCGCCCCGTCTGGTCAGAGGCTGCACTACTGCTACGAAGCCGGCCCCTGTGGCTACGGCATTTGCCGGCAGATTCGTGACACCGAACACGATGGCGACCTGGTCGCGCCGTCGCTGACCCCGCGCAAATCCGGCGATCGCGTCAAGACCGATCGGCGCGACGCGCTGACCCTGGCTCGGCTCGATCGCGCCGGCGAGCTCAACACGGTCTGGACGCCCTCTCCGGAACACGAAGCGATCCGCGATCTGAGCCGCGCGCGCGGCGACTGCAAACTCATCGACAAACAACTTCGTCAACGCCTCGGAGCTATGCTGCTGCGCCACGACAAGCGTTTCCCCGGGCGCAAGAATTGGACGCAAGCGCACTTTCGCTGGCTCGAGACGCAACGCTTTGAGCAGCCAGCCTCGCAGATCGCCTACGAAGAATACGCCGAGGCGATACGCCAGGCGCAAAGCCGAACGGCTCGCCTCGAGCAGCAGTTGCATGATTAGCTGGAAGGCTGGAGCCTGGGAGGGCCAGCGCAGGCGTTGACGGCGCTGCGGGGCGTGGACTGGCTGGCGGGGATGACGTTGCTGGCCGAGCTGGGCGATCTCACACGCTTCGACTCCCCCGCGCGAGCTGATGGGTTTCGTCGGTGTGTGACTTCGTCGGAGAACACGAGCGGAGCGCGACGCCGTCAAGGCGCGATCACCAAAGCAGGCAACGAGGAAGCTCGCCGTCTGCTGGTCGAATGCTCCTGGGCGTATCGCTTCCCGGCACGCCGCTTGCGGCTGATTCAACGCCGTGCCGAGAAGGCGTCGCCCCCAGTCCAAGCGATCGCCTGGAAGGCGCAGGTGCGGCTTTGCGGTCGCTTTCGCAAGCTGCGCAACAACGGCAAACACGCGAATGTCGTCGTGACCGCGATCGCGCGGGAACTGCTGGGATTCATCTGGGCAATCGTGATCGAACAGACCCGAACACAACAGGAGAAACAGGGATTGAATGCTTGCTGAACGCTCGAGACGGCCGACAAGGAGACCGCCAGGGAGACCGCCATCGCCCTCGATTGACGTCGTAGGCGACCGGCCGAAACCTGTCAAGGGTACGCTTCGCCGCGGTAACCCGCGCCCTTGACAGAACCCGTCCGGCCGCCAAGAGGCACCTTATACGAGGGCGATGGCTAGCTGCCGAGGACGATGGCTAGCTGCCGAGGACGATGGCTAGCTGCCGAGGACGATGGCTAGCTGCCGAGGACGATGAGCTGCCAGCAAGCGGTAGCGATAACGATTTTGGTTGCCGGCTTCGGGCGGCAGCCTCACAAGGTAGGACAAGGAGGACGGCTGACTGGAAACTGAGCCTGCCAGGAGAACCCTCGACTGCGCTAAGAAGCGCTTGATGGAGCGACCTTCGTCAAGGAAGCGCTCGGTTGAACGACCTTCGTCCGTAGAGTGAGGCAGCTCCACGACGCAGACTACTCTGGCGAGAACCCGCGAATATCAGATGGATCCATCGTCGTAAACGCTCTCTTCCACAGGCTGTTCTTCTTGTCCTCGTTCGTTGGCCAACGCGGAGTTGAGGCTCCGCGCGACAGCAGTCGTGCGCGCAAACTTGACAGGTCACACCATATCAGCGCAGGGCTCGTCTGAGACCTGCGTTCTTGAGTTCTGTTCACCCGCTGAGTGCCAATCAACGACAAAGGCCGCAGGTCTCTTAGGAGCCCTGCGCTACGGGAGTTGCTACGGGAGTTGCAAAGCCCCGACGCCGCCTGCGCGGCGGTTGCAGCTCGACCGACATGTAACCTAGGAGCACTATGACAGAAGTCACGTCCCGGCGAACGTTTTTCAAACAAAGCGGCAGTGCCGCGCTGGGCGCTTCAGCCGCCGCTGCACCGGCACTGCAAGGCTCTCGCGCGCCGGACGCTCCGCCCAACGTCGTCTTCATCTTTTGCGATCAGATGCGTGGCGATTGCATAAGCGGTCTCGGCCACCCGAACGCCCGCACGCCCCACCTCGACCGCATGGCCCGCGAGGGAGTCCTCTTTGACAACTGCTTCGTGAACTCGCCGGTCTGCGTTCCGTCGCGCAAGTCGGTCTTCTCGGGGCGCTACCCCCACGAGCACGGCTCGCTGACCAATCAAGGACGCCCGTTTCTTTCCTGGCCCGATACACTGTGCGAGCACTTCCAGCAGCGGGGCTACCGCACCGGCTGGGTCGGCAAGAATCACACCTACAAGAAGTCAGCACTCGACAAGCTCGACACAGCGAGTATCCGCGCCCGTGAACCGTTTCGTGCCTACAACGGCTTTGTTCCGCCGAACTGGCATACCGACGTCTACTGGCCGGAAGAAGACTGCTATCCGCAGGTCAACAGCGACCAGGCAATTGATTTCATCCGCAAGTCAAAAGACGAGCCTTTCTTTCTGCATGTCAGCTACTTCGATCCGCACCCGCCTTATATGGCGCCCGCTGACTTTACTAGCCGTTACATCTCGGCGAATATGCGCCTGCCCGTCTACGTTGCTCCCGGGGCTTTGAGCGAGCGGCTGGAAGAGTTTGCGACCACCATGGGGCAGGACCACATGACCCGTGCCGACATGACGGAAACCATGCGCTACTACTACGCGCAGATCGAATGGGGAGTCGATAGACAGGTTGGCCGGATCTTGAGCGCTCTCGAGCAACAAGGGCTGGCGGAGAACACGATCGTGCTCTTCACGTCCGACCACGGCGACTTTATGGGGACCCACCGCATGGTTCGCAAGGGCATGTTCCTCTACGATTCGCTGCTGCATGTTCCGATGATTTGGTGGGCGCCGGGACGTCTTGCCAAGGGGAGCCGGACCAGTGCTATTGCCCAAGGTATCGACATTTTTCCAACGCTGGCGGACGTCAGCGGCGGCAAGCCCAGCCAGGATTTGCCCGACCGCTCGCTCACGCCATTTCTGCATGGAGAGAAGGACGACGACCAGCGCGTCGTCTACACCTCAGCTGGCTACGACGATCAGGAACAGGAACAGAAAAACCTGACACTGACGCCAGCCGACAAAGACGCCGTGCCGCGCCATTCGCAAGTGATGAATCAGAACATGAACGAGAAATACCGCATGAAGATGATCCGCAATCCGGAATGGAAATTCATTTTGAATGAGACGCATAAGCCGGAGCTATACAAGATGGACGGCGGAAAGGTCGAAACCGGCAACGTCGCGGATCGTGCCGAGTACGCCGGGGTCCGCCGGCAGCTCGAAGAGCAGCTCAGCCAGTGGTGGAAGTGGTGATTCGGCATTTGGAGAAAACGAGAGAGGGGTGGTAGAATAGTTACAGAATGCAACTAATGCGTCTGCGGATTCCATCATGCCAAGCCTGACGATTCGAAACCTCTCCGACCACTTGATTGGGCGTTTGCGCCAAGCCGCTCAAAGCGAGAAACGTTCCGTCAACGCACAGGCTTTGAACTGGCTCGATTCCGGGGCGCAGTGCTGGGTGAGCCCGGCGGAACGCGCGAAGTTGCTGACCGAGATTCGCTCCCTTCGCGACCGATTGGACGCGCGCCATGGACCCGGGACAGATAGTTCTGTTCTGACTCGGCGTGCCAGGGCTCAGGGCTCAAGATCACGGTGAACCGTGGGGGCCGCGAAGATCGTCATCGATACGAACGTCGTCGTCAAGTTCTTCGTGCAGGAAACCGGCAGTCTTCATGCCGAGCGATTGCTGAAAGCCGTCCTCTCAGCAGATATCGAGCTGGTCGCGCCCGATTTCATGCTTACCGAATTGGTCAACGTGCTTTGGCTGAAGGTCGAGCGTGGAGAGCTCGACGACGAGGAGGCCGAGGAGATCATCGCGCGGCTCCTCGTCCTGGCGGAGTTAATAGAGATCATTCCAGCCAGGACCGTACTTGGCTCGATGTTTCAAACGGCAAGGCGGCACGGCCACAGCGCATACGACGCTGCATTCTTGGCGCTGGCTGAGAGTCGCGGGATTCGTCTGGTCACCGCCGACGCGAAGTTCTACCAAAAAACGAGGAGTCTTTCTTCAAAGCTAGTTTTGCTTGAAGATTGGGAAACCGTACTGGGATGAGGGCGGGCCTCGAATGCCGGCTTCGAACTCGATGCGTCATTCACTTGAGACCGCGCTTGACCCCGCGCTTGCGCTTGGGGCTCTGACACTACGCCAGCTCGCCTTTTTTGTGGCGGTCGACGATGTAATCGCACGCCCGAGCCGTGATCGCCATCATCGTTAGCGTTGGGTTTTGACAAGCGCTCGAAACCCAGGCAGCGCCGTCGGTCACGAACAGGTTCTTAACGTCATGGGCCTGGTTGAAAGCGTTGAGCAGGGACGTCTTTGGGTCGTTGCCCATGCGTGCTGTCCCAATCTCGTGAATGCAGAATCCCGGCACGGATGGCTCGCCGGTCAGCTCGACATTCTTATGCCCGGAGGCTTCGAGCATCTCGGCTCCCTGCTCGCGTCCGTCCTGCCAAAGTTTGAGATCGTTGTCGCTCCAGTCCACATGAATCTTCAGCGTGGGAATTCCCCAAGCATCGGTGCGGTCCTTGTCGATTTCAACATGGTTCTCATAGCGCGCCAGACACTCGGCCCAGACTCCGAGGCCTGTCCTCCACATGGCATTTTTGTGAACGGCTTCTTTGTACTTGGCCCCGAAACCTGACGCCCCGAAATCGAAGCTCGGAGAGCTGCGCCCTTGATAGCCGTAGCCTCGGATGACGCCGTTAGTCATCGTGCGGTCGACGTTGCGAAAACGCGGAATGTAGATGCCGTTGGGGCGGGCTGGGGGGCCGATCCAGGGCTTGGCCGGCAGGTCGCGCAGCTCGCCTGACGCCCCGCCTCGATAGATGTGGTCCATCAAGTAGTGACCCAGGACGCCGCTGGAGTTCGCCAGCCCGCCCGGCGCCGAGTTGAGAAGCAGCCGCGTCGACTCGATCGTCGAAGCACACAAAACCACGACCTTGGCGCGTAGCTCGCGCGGCGCCCGGGACTCCCGATCGATATAGGCGACGCCTGACGCGCGGCCGGTTGATTTGTCGGTTGTCACATGGCTCGCCACAGCGTCGGTGATCACCGACAAGTTGCCCGTTTTCTCCGCCGCGGCAAGCGTGGTGAAAGGGCTCGAATAATAGGAAAACGTGATGCAACCTTGTTCGCAAGGGCCGCAGTAATGGCAAGCCTGGCGGCCGTTGTGGTTGCGAGTCACAATCGCTATGCGGCCCATCGTGACCGTACGGCCCATCTTCGCTTTTACTTTTGCCTTCAGTATCTTTTCGCCGCAGGTCATATCCATTGGCGGAAGAAAGACGCTGTCGGGCAACTGCAGCAGTCCTTCGGCTTGGCCGCTGAGGCCCATGAATTTCTCGACGGTTTCGTAGTAAGGAACCAGGTCTTGGTAGGAGATTGGCCAGTCAGTTCCGTAGCCGTCACGGCTGGCGGCTTTGAAGTCGATGTCACCGGTGCGGTAACTCTGGCGGCCCCAGGAGAGTGAGCGTCCTCCGAGCACGCGCATGCGGATCCAGTGAAACGGCTTCTCCTTTGGCGTGGTGTAGGGATTGTCCGTATCGCTGGCGAACCATTTGTAGTTCGATTCGCGGCAGGCGTAGACCAGGCCCTGAATCGGGCGGTCGCGCATCAACTCCGGCGACTTCTTTTTGTCGGTGCCGGATAAGTACGCCGAGTTGCCGCGGTACTTAAGCTCATAGGGCTGGACGTGCTCGGTGAAGTCCGCGGGAGTCACCTTGGGGCCGGCTTCGAGCACGGCGACCTTCATCCCGGCTTCGCAGAGTTGTTTGGCGGCCCAGCCGCCGGTGGCCCCGGAGCCGACTACGACGGCGTCGTAAGAATCGTTGTTTCGCGCAATGGTTTGCAGCACGCCTCCAGTTTATCAACGCTGGGGCTTGATCTACGGTTGGGCTTGATCTACGGTTGGGCTTGATCAACGCTGGGGTCCGGGGGTTGATCGGCAATTTCTTCGGGCCGCAAGAACTCACAGGCTGAGGCATCCGAAGGGCCTGCGGTACGGGTTTCAGGTGCAACGGTAGTGGGAACTAGAGTTCGACCCAGTGATGGTAGTCGTTGTCGGTGGCGTATTCTTTGCTGGACGTTTCTGCACTCGACTCGTCGTTAGACTCGTCGTCGCCATCTGACAGCGAGTCGGCTTGTTCTCCTCGGGGCTGCGAGACGACAACTGGTTCCGTGGCGTAATCACTCGATGCGGCGGTCCAATAGCCGAGCCAGAAAAAGCCGCTCATGATCATGGCTACCGGCAGGACAGCAACGAGGATGCCCCTCACGCTTGATCGCGGTCTTTGCAACGGAGATTCTGCCGGGGATGGAACGGTATCTGGGCTCACAGTAGAATCATCGCCCAGATCCACAGATCACCAAATCGGCCATACCACCGCATTTCCCACAGCACTTTGCCGTAGAACATCCTAATACCAGGGGTATAAGTGCTTTGAAACTGGGTCGGGAGCAGCGACGCTGAAAGGGTGGACTGCTCGGAGCAAAGAATTTCTGCGGTTGGGGTGAGAATGCCCCCCACCCTGACGGTCAGGGCTCTGAGTTTCACTTGGGATGCTTGGGCTTGGCGTCAGTTCGAGCAAGCCGCCCGCAGCTTTTCGGCGTGCAAGCTGCTGACCAGGAGGACACCCTTGTCGTCTGCAACAGCGAAGTCGCCGGATCGAATCGGGGAATCCACACCGTCCCAGACGAACGGCCTGCCCGCGCCGACAAAAGCGTAATTGTCCAGCTCGATTCCCTGAGGCTTGTCGTGGGTGACGTAAACCGGAAGGCTCGACTCCCCCCGCTCGGCCGCGCTATTGAGCACAACGATTCCCGCGGCTCCCGCATCCTCGAAACGCTGGACGACCAGCGCGTCGAGAGCTGGTTGGCCGTCCAAGCTCTCTTCGAAAAACATCACGACGACTCCCCCTTTGACTAGTTCAGCAGATTCCGTCAGCCGGTTCGTGGCGCCGTTGACAGGACGCCGGCCGGTTGGGAGCAGCACCATCGATATGACGGGCCCTTGAAAGTTCCGCCGGATCCTGAAGGCAACGGCTTGATCGCTCTGAGGTAGCCGCCCGCCTCGGCGTCCTCGACATTCTTAGCTAGACGCTCCGTGCCGAGGCTTTGGCCGGGTGCCCCGAAGAGCGAGGATTGCTGGACGCAGGGAGCGGTGAAAAGAGAACCAGCGCGGTCCGCAGTGTCGAACGTAACTCGTACGTCCTTTCATTGTTTGTGTCCTCGCGGATTAACAAGTGTACTCAACGGAGCCGCGCCCGCGAGGGTGTGGTCCAGTCTCGCGGTGACCGCGATCCGGTTGCTTCCCCGACGCATGGACACACTCGACCGCACCCTTTTGGGTGCGGCTCTGTTTCAGTCCTTGAGGTCATCGAGAACCTCTTCGGCTGCTCCGATCGCCTCGTCAAGCTGCGCGTCTGTATGGGCGGTCGAGGCAAAAGTCGCCTCGAACTGAGAGCACGGCAGGTAGATGCCGCGCTCCAGCAGTCCTCGGAAGAACTGAGCGAATCGCTCGGTGTCGCAGGCGGACGCTCCGTCGAAGTCGGCCACCGGGTTGGGATTGAAGAAGACCGTAAACATCGAGCCGATGCGGTTGATGGTCACCGGAATGCCGGTTTTTTCCGCGGCCGCGCTGATGCCTTGTTGCAAACGGGCTCCCTTCGCGTCGAGGCTTTCGTAGAGTCCCGGCGTGTCGCGGAGAGTTCGCAGCATCGCCAGCCCGCCCGCTACGGCGAGAGGGTTACCGGAAAGCGTGCCGGCCTGATACACCGGGCCCAGCGGTGAAACCTTCGCCATGACTTGCTTGCTCCCGCCGTAGGCGCCGACCGGAAGTCCGCCGCCAATGACCTTCCCTAGCGTCGTGAGGTCGGGCTTGATTCCGTAAAGCTGCTGCGCGCCACCCAGCCCCACTCGAAAGCCGGTGATGACCTCATCGAAAACTAGCAGAGCGCCGTGCTTCGTCGTGATTTCACGAAGACCTTGGAGAAAGCCAGGTTCGGGCGGGACGCAGCCCATATTGCCGACGATCGGTTCAAGAATGATCGCGGCGATCTTGTCTCCGTGGGCCGCGAAGCACTCTTCGACTGCCGCAAGGGAATTGTAGGGCAGAGGGATGGTGGTCTCTGAAAAGCTCTTGGGCACGCCGCCCGAATCGGAAATCCCTAGCGTCGCGACTCCTGATCCGGCCTTGACGAGAAGGGAGTCCACGTGCCCGTGATAGCAGCCTATGAATTTGACGACCAGGTCGCGTCCGGTGAATCCGCGAGCCACGCGGACGGCGCTCATCGTGGCTTCGGTTCCGGAGTTGACCAATCGCACCGACTCGATGCTGGGAACCAGATCGCAGATCAACTGCGCCATTTCGACTTCACGCTCGGTGGGCGCGCCGAAGCTGGTTCCTGTTTCGAGGACTTGTGTAAGCGCATCAATGACGGCGGGGTGGCGGTGCCCCAGGATGAGGGGTCCCCAGGAGCCGACAAAGTCAATGTAGGAGTTGCCATCAACGTCGAATAGCTCGGCGCCCTGGCCTCGCTCGAAGAAGATCGGGTCGCCTCCGACGGCACGAAAAGCCCGGGCTGGAGAATTGACTCCGCCCGGTATGAGGGCTTGGGCCTTCTCGAAAAGCTCGCGCGACTTTGAATGGTCAAGGGGTGTTGGGTTCATTTCGGTTGTGGGAGCCTGGCCCTTGGTGGCTGGCTCAGGGGTCGATGCTTATTAGCGATTGCGGCTGCTCGTTCTGATTCTTGCGGCGCGCTGCGTCGGGGATTGCGCCGTCTACTGGAACTGCTGGCATACCAGCACCCGGGTTCCTATCCACTTGGGTGCTTCGTGAGATGGACAAGAGCCGGCACGAGTGCGGACTCGGCAGGCTGAGAGCTTGCGCCAGGCCGGGGCTCGCGGTTCGGTAAAAATTGCGGGCTTGTTGGATCACCGCGGATGTCCCGGCGGCGGACTTGGCTTGGTCCGCGATTCATTCAACGGGGGATGGCCAGGTGGGAGCGCTTGCGTATCTTCCGGCTGGCCCCCGACGGGCGGGTGCCCCGCTGGTAAATCACTTTTGACGCTGCCTGGCTCGCTGCCCGACGGCGCCCCTTGCGTGACGCGGTCATCGGTCCGTGGGGCTTGCACTTTCCAGTCGTCACCCACTCGCGTCAAGCGGTACATCATCTGCATCGAAGCGTCGGGGTCATCGCGCGCAGTGATCGTGACGGCGGCTGTTGCTTCGTCCCCTTGAAATTTCACTTGGGCGATTTCAACGCGCATGCGGTCGACGCCGAGGTCTGTGCGGAGGCCGAGATGGCTATCGATGGCAGCCGCGATGGCTGCCTCCGAGTCCTCGCTGCTGCTACAGCCGACGCCGAATGCAGTCATGGCACAGAGAAGAATTGTGATCGCGCTTTTCAAGATTTTGGACCTTAAACAGGGGTAACACACATTATAGGGAATCGCGGAATCTGGACTTCGCCAGGGACTTCGCCTGGGACAGAGCCGCGCCCGCGAGGGTGCAGTCTAGTGTTGCACGAGCCGCAATCCCGGTGACACCCGGCGCATGGACAGCATTCTTATGACGTCCCGACGCACGGGGCACACTCGACCGCACCCTCGCGGGCGCGGTTCTGTTTCGGCTTGGTGGGTTCAGTTTCCTGCTACGGATAAACCAGCTCGCCACCCAGATAGGTTCGATGGACAGTAATGTCCTTGACCTCATCGATCGGGCAAGTCAGGATGTCTTGGTTCAAGACGACCAGATCGGCCAGCTTGCCCTTCTCGATCGAGCCCTTGTTCTTTTCTTCAAACGTCAGGTAGGCGTTGTTGATGGTGTAGAGCCGCAGGGCTTGCTCGCGCGTGATGCGCTGCTCGGGATGGAGCACCTGGTCGGTCCAGCGAGGCTGACGAGTCAGCGCGATCCACATTCCGAAAAACGGGTTGTAGGGGTTGATGGCCCTCATGCCCCCGATTTTTTGCATGTGGTCGGACCCGCCGCCGACGGTGACCCCGTGCTCGAAAAGCGTCTTGTAAGGCTGAAAATACTCCAGCCGGTCATCGCCGAACTGCTTGAGCAGTGTCGCCCCGTCACGCTCCAGCCAAGCGGGCTGAAGATCGGCGACGAGGCCCAGGCGCTTCATTTTCTGGATGGCTTCGAGGCTCATGAAATTCGAGTGGGTGATGCAAGGGCGCTGCTCTCGCACGGGAGACTCGCTGTTGACCTCTTCGTAGGCCTCGATCAACGCGTGCACCGCTCCGTCGCCGACCGAGTGTGCGGTCATTTGAAAATCATTCTTCAGCGCGAGCCGGGCGATGCGGTAAAGCTTCCCCGGCTCGATGTAGCGCATGCCCTGGTATTGGGGGTCCTCGATCGAATAGATCTTGCTGACGCCCCAGGGCTTCCGCATGTAGGCGCTGCCGGTCAGCATGCCGCCGTCAAGGAAGACCTTCACTCCCCGCAGCCAAAGCATGTCGCTATGTGCGTGGAGAGGATCGCTAGCGGCGGAGAGGATCTTCGTCTCGATTTCTTCTAGTGAAGCTTGAGCATCTACTGCCATGTTTATGAATACACGGCAGGTGAGTTCATCCTTGCCACGCAGCCGGCGGTACAGCTCAATGGCTTCTTCGCTGGCGTTACGGTCGGCGATCGACGTGATGCCGATCGAGTTGTAGTCGGCCAGCAACTGCTTCAGGCGGTCGAGTTTGTCGTCGGCCGTCGGCGTCTTCTCGCTTGGCTTGTAGGCGATGAAGCGCGCGCCGCTTCGAACGATGCCGGTCGGCTCGCCGGTCTCAGCGTTTCGCTCGATGAGTCCCGGTTTGCCGTCGGTAATGCGGTAGTCTTTGTCGATTCCGCTCAGCTTGAGGGCCAGCGAATTGAGCGAGGCGTCGGGACCGGTGCTGAAGTAGACGGGGTTGTTCGGCGCGGTTTCGTCAAGCTCGGCTCGGGTCGGGTAGCGCTGCTCGCGGAGACGCGTGATGAACACCTGTCGCACGCGGATCCATTCGCCGTCTTCGAGGACGCCGGCGCGGGCGCGGATGTAGGCCAGCACATCCGCGATCGTTTCCATGTCGGGGACGGTGTGGTCGAACTCGTACATCGCCGCGCCGGTGGCGTGGGAGTGCGAGTCCATCAGACCAGGGATGACAGTTTTGCCTTCGAGGTCGATTTGCCGTGTAGCGGGACCGGCGAGTTTCCGGACATCCGCGTTGGGCCCGACGCTGACAATGCGGCCGCCCTCAATCGCGATAGCATCGGCAATCGAGAAGTTAGCGTCGACAGTGAGGACCTTGCCGTTGTGGAGAATTAGGTCAGGAGTTTGCGCCGGCAGCGCGACACAGAGAAGCCCCCAGATAGCTGCGGCGATGAACCGCCCAAAGGTACGCATGCCATCATCATGTCACGAAAGCGCTGAGCTATTGTGGCTTGCGGGCCGAGGGTCCATGATTGCGCTCGGCGGTTCCCGATTCTCCCATCTACGAGCTCGGAGGAGCAGTCCTTGGGCGCGCGGGGTCGTCGGTGCCGGCTACCCTCGACCGCACCCTTGCGAGCGCGGCTCTGTTTCGCGCGTGCCGGTGACTACGTCTTTTTTTGAGAAGAGCGCCGGTGGTGGAGTGGACCGTGGTGGTAAACACACAGGAGATGGCGAGCTGATTGTATGGGGATCGCGATCGGACATCCCGGGCGTCTAGGGACGCGGCTCACATCCAACACGAGTCTGGTAGGATGCTTTCCATGATCTCGCACAGGCAGAGTTATTGCGGGCGCGTTCTGCTCCTGCTGTTGGGTATGGCCATCTGCGTTCTCGGCTCCTGTACCACGACGCTCGATGAAACCCGCCAAGCCACCGGCATTCGAATCGGCGAAGTGACCCAAACGTCCGCAATCATTTGGACGAGAATCACCGAGAAAACGGGGCGGCGTACCGACGGAATTGTCCGCCGCAAAAGAGCTGACAAGCAGCTCGTGGAACAACTGCACTCGACTGATTTGGAAGGGTCAGTTCCCGGCGCGGAAGGACGAGTGCGCCTCCGCTATGGAACAACGGAAAGTCTCGAAGATGCACAGGAAATCGGATGGCAGACGGTGAGTCCTGAAAGCGACTTCACGCATCACTTTAAGTTGATGGGGCTACAGCCCAGCACTATTTACTATTGATGGGTATCCGGTTGACTCAGGTAGCCCAAGATGTAGTATGCCGGCAGATGGAAGATTACCCTCAGAACCTGACAGAATTCGAGGCCCGTTTTAGCAGTGAGGAGACCTGCCGGGAGTATCTGTTCCGGCTGCGCTGGCCGGACGGTTTCCGCTGTCCGGGTTGCGGTTGTGGAAAGTCGTGGCCTTTGCGAAAAGTGCTGCTGCAGTGCGCTGCGTGTGGGCGCCAAACCTCGGTGACCGCCGGGACCATCTTTCAGGACACGCGCAGCCCTTTGCCGTTGTGGTTTCGTGCGATGTGGTGGGTCACCACCCAAAAAACCGGAGCCAGCGCTTTGGGACTTCAAAGAGTGTTGGGGCTCAACAGGTACGAAACGGCTTGGACCTGGCTGCACAAAATGCGGCGTGCGATGGTGCGGCCGGAACGGGATTTGCTCGCCGGGAGAGTGGAAGTCGATGAAAGCTACTGGGGCGGGCTCGAAGAGGGCCTGCGGGGCCGAAACCTGAAAAACAAAGCATTGATCGCAGTGGCCGCTCAAGAGGATGGGCGGGGTATCGGCCGGATTCGCATGAAGAGAATCGAGGATGCCTCGGGCGAGAGCCTGTTGCCTTTCGTGGAGGAGTGCATCGAGCCGGGCAGCGTGGTGCATACCGACGGCTGGCCCGGTTACTCCGGGTTGAAAAAGGAAGGCTACGTCCATCAGGTCACAGTTGTCAGCAGGCAGGAGCAGTCCGCGTCGGAATTGATGCCCCGCGTCCACCGCATGATGTCACTGCTCAAGCGCTGGCTGCTGGGCACCCATCAGGGCGCCGTGAGCCACAAACATCTGGACTACACCTGGACGAGTTCACCTTCCGTTTCAACCGCCGCAACTCCAAAAGCCGAGGCAAACTCTTCTATCGGCTCGTCCAGCAGGCGGTAGCCGTGGATCCGGCGACTTACAAGATGATTGTTCACCCGGTTACAGAACCCAAGAAAATCCCCAAACCACAAGATATTGGGGCTACCTGAGTCAACCGGATACCCATCTTACTATTTTTCCACCGAAACCTCGAACCTCGACGGCTCTGAGCTTCACCAACCCATGCGCGGCCGATTCGAGACGCCCCCCCCGGCCGACGAATACGCCGACGTCACCTTTACGGTGATCACGGGGCAGGCCTACCGCGATGCCGACTACGACGAAGGCTTCATGGCCTACGACTCGATGGGCAAATTGAATCCCAAGTTCATCGTTCCCACCGGCGACACAGTTTATTACGACAGTGACGACCCGCACGTGACAAGCATTGACTTGGCGCGCTATCACTGGCATCGCCTCTACAGCTATCCCTCGCTGATGCGATTTCACAGCAAGGTTTCGACCTACTGGGAAAAGGACGACCATGACTCCTATCACGACGACAATTGGCCAGGCCTCTCCTACGATTACATGGGAACGTTCAGTTGGGAACAGGGCCTCCAAGTCTATGCTGAGCAGGCCCCGATGGAGAAGCCGTATCGCACGTTTCGCTGGGGGAAAGGTCTCCAAATCTGGGTCGTCGAAGGACGCGATTTCCGCTCGCCGAACACGATGCCGGACGGCCCCGATAAGTCTATTTGGGGCGCGGAACAGAAACAGTGGCTCAAGGACACTCTGCTTGAAAGCGACGCCGACTGGAAAGTGCTCGTCTCTCCGACGCCGATCGTGGGACCGGACCGCTCCAACAAGCAGGACAATCACTCCAACGTTGCTTTCACTCACGAGGGCGATGAGTTCCGGACATGGGCGCAAGAGAATCTGCCCGACAACTTCTTCATTGCCAACGGCGACCGGCACTGGCAGTACCATTCTGTACACCCGGCCACAGGCGTCAATGAATTCTCCTGCGGCCCCATCAGCGACCAGCATGCTGGAGGCTCACCGGGACTTGATTCCGAATACCATCGTTTTCACCGCGAATTAGGCGGCTACCTGTCGGTCAACGCAAATCGGGCGGGCGATCGCAGCACTATTGAATTCTCATTGCACGCTGTGGATGGTAGCGTTGTGTACCGCTACGGAAGATCGCAGAAGGTCGAGGACTTTCCGCAAGTCTTTGAATGATGCAACTGGCTTCCCATGAGCAATGATGCCTCCCCGCCGGTGTCATGGGACCCGTTGGGCTATCGCACGGAATTGCCCTGGAGTTGCGACCTCTACCCGCTTGGGTTTCACGTCCTCCTTTCAACAAATTCAGAGGAAGTCCTTAGTGCTGCAAGCGACTGCTTGGCGGGCTGCGAAAAGCGATTCGCGGAGCCGCCTCTGCAGTTGCGCGTGATTGTTTCCTCCGAAGATTCGGAAACCGACGCCGCCGACCACGGCCCACCCGCTCCTGAGTACCGTGCCGCCGGTCACCTGCTGGTGTTGGGTGCGGACGCGCGCCATTTCGCGGCCTGTGATCTAGAGTCGGGTTTCGCTTCGTGCTGGGTGACCGAACGCGAGGTCCGCCGGAGAAAGTGGTTCCAGCGATACTACTTGGAAGGCTGCTGCTACGCGATGCTGACCCACCGCAGCGTAACGCCGGTCCACGCTAGTTGTGTTGCTCTTGGGGGAGTGGGAGCGTTGCTTTGCGGCAGATCAGGAGCGGGAAAGAGCTGCCTGGCCTATGCCTGCGCAAGAAGCGGACTCCAGTTCGTGAGCGACGCCGCGTCCTACCTGATCAGGGCCGGCGACGACAACAGGGTGATGGGCCTCCCGCAGACTTTGAAGCTGCGCCCGTCGGCGGAGAAACTCTTTCCCGAGCTTGGCGGGCAGTCTGGCGGCACCAATCCCCAAGGGGAATCGGTAATCGAGATTCCCGTCGGAAGAACAGATGGGATGGCCTCGGCAAACACCTGCCTTGCGCGGTGCGTTTTGTTCTTAGATCGCCGGGATGGTTGCGATATTGAGTTGCGGCCGATCGAGCCGCGCGAGGCCGTCGATCGGTTGATCGAGGAGCTGCCGACGTTTAGTGAGCCCGTTGTTCGGGCGCATATCGCTTCTCTCGAACAGCTCGTGCGGTCCGGGGCCTATGTTCTTTGCTACGACGACCCGCGGGTTGCCGCGGAACAGATTCAGCGGCTCTTATGCGCACCGCTTTCGTGAAAAGTTTGGTACGACACGCCTTGGTCGGCTTGTGCGCTTTCCGCTCTCTGACGGTGCGGGCATGGGTGCCTTGACCCCAGGCTTCCGCCTGGGGCTCCTAAGGAACACTTTTCTAAGCCCTTTGTTTTCAGCAAGCCATTCTGCAGGCGTTTCGCCCGGAATCGAGGTCGCCGTTTGCATGTTTGGTCGGTTCGCGGCGGTCTTGACCGCACCCTCGCGGGCGCGGCTCGGTCACTGCTAGGCTAGCGCAGGCGCTCTCTCACCCTGTTCCTTGCCTTCGGGCCCCGGCCACTCGGCCGGGTCAGTCGCTCTGTTGCTTCACTACGGGACTTTGGAGGGTCTACGGGCGGTTCCTGGCTGCTAGCTCTTCGTAGATTTGAATGACTCGCTGGGCGGTCCGGTCGGCGTTTTCTTGAATTGCCCGGGCGTGGGCTCGTCCGGCTATCTCCACGCGCTTAGGCTCGTCTGTCAGAAGTTTGACGGTTGCGGCGGCCAGCGCGGCGTCGTCTCCGATCGGAACGGTGACCGCGCATTCGGGAGCCCACTCAGGCAAGTGTCCGACGGCTGTGCCGACGGTCGGTACTCCGGCTACCGCGGCTTCCAATGCTACGATCGGTCCGGTTTCGTGCCGTGATGAAACAAGCAGAACATGAACTTGATCCATTAGCGGACGCAATTCGGCTTGTGTTAGGAAACCGTGAAACGTTACAGCGTCCGCCAATCCCTTATCATTCGCGAAGCGCTGAATCTCGCCATCCAATGTATCTTCGCCGACGACGTCCAGGTGGAAGCTCACTCCTGCGTCGCGTATCCGCCGCGCGGCTCGCAGGAGCGTTTTTTGATCTTTGACACGATTCAAGCTGGCGACGTGAACTAGGCGGTGCGGCTCTCTCCGGTCTGGCGTTTGCGGATCAGGCGCTTGGTCTGCCCGCGTGGGTTCCAGCTCATCTAGAGCTGGGCCTTGGGCTGGGTTCCCAGCTCGGTCTCGATCATGTCTCTCCCCTGGGGCGCGCGCCGGCCAGCGGTCCAGCGCAACACCGAATGGCAGGCACTCGGTGGCAATGCCGAGCTGCCGCGCCTGTTGCTGCGTGGTCTTGCTCGGCACAATCACTTTGGCCGCGCTGGAGCCCGCAATCTTGAGCCACGTCCGCCCGCGCCAGTTCGACCGTCCGCCATAGGCGATGTCGGGTAGCGACACCAGCTCACCACCGGTGATGTGGAGAACGACCGGAACCCCAAGCAAGCGGCCCGCTGCACCCGCGATCACACCCATCGGGGCGGCCGAAATAGCGTGCAAAACATCGAACGGTGACCGGCGGTGCTCGCCAACGATTTGGGCCAGTGCCCTGACTCTTCGCGGCCGGCCTCCTACGTTCGAAATGTGCGCGCCAAGTAGATCGTAACGGCACGGACGAGACTCCTGCCGGAGTGCGCAAACGTGGACTTCATGCTGGCGGGCCAGACGCTCCAGAAGCCAGAGCAGACAAGGCGTGACGCGACGCTCTCCCCTGCGGTCCACGCCACCCAGCACTACGAAGCCAATCTTCATGGATTCCGAAGGATCTCTTCGTATGCCCCGCGCAATTCCGCACCGATGGCCGCGAAAGAGAGCGACGCTTCGAAATGCGCTCGGGCCGCTCGCCGTCGTTGTCGCGGTTCGCGTTGCGCCCACTTCAACAGTGACCAAGCCATTCCCGCACTGTCACCTATTTTGGAAAGAGGGCCCGCGGTGCCGTTCCCCGTGATTCGCCGGAACGATGGTATGTCGGTGACCAGCGGGGTCGTGCCACACGCCAGCGCCTCGATCACGGAATATCCGCTGCCCTCGCGGCGGCTCCCTGACAGCAGAAAATCCGACGCCTGATAGTATTGCTCGATTTCGTCGTGTGGCACTGCGCCGACCAGATGCACTCGCTTGGAAAGCTCCGGTTCAGCCGAGATTCGCTGACGCACCGCTTGCTCCAATGGATTGTCCGTGTAACAGCACCATAGATGCGGATCGGGCAACGGCCCGGCGGCCCGACTGAATGCGCTGAGAACCATCAGCGGATCTTTGTTTCGGTCGAGCCGCCCCACCCACAGCAGGCACGGGTCGCCGTGCAGGCCGGTTTTCTCTCGCGCCGACTCGCGGTCGCCCGGTTCGAAGAGAGTCGACCCTTCGATGACTTCGAAAACCGGCAGGTCTTTCGAGAGCACGCCTGCCTGGACGAACGGTTGCGCTTGCTGCCGCGCCGTGAAGGCTACCCCGGATAGGCACCGAAAACCCCATTTGTGCGCGGCTTTGCGCAAACCCTCCGGCGGCTGGCTGGCGTGGTCTTGGGCAAGGAGTTTCGCGCTTGGCACGGCCTTAGATAGGTGCCGCGTTTGAATGGGAGAAGTCAATCCGTGGACATGAATCAAATTGGGCGCCAGTGCCGCCACCTTTTGTTCGAGCGGACGCGAGCGCCGCATGAATGATGGAGTCGCTGCGAAGCGGCTGCTTGCCGAAACATTGACGAAGTAGTAGGAAACGCCGTCTTGCTCGATCAACGCATCTGTGTCGGCCGCCTGGACAACTGTAATACGGACGTCTTCGCTGGCTGTAGCCGCGGCGACTCGGATCAGCGTGGGCCAGGCGCCGACTAGGTCTTGCGGCGTGCGTCGGGCCGGATCCAGGTAGCAATTTACCTGGACAACTTGGATTGGCCGAGTCATTGGCGGTCGGTCGATTCTTTCCGGGTCAGTGCCTTGTTGGCGAAATGTTTTTTGAAAGACTGCGGAGTCCGGCGGACACGGCGCTGACCCGTCACTTGCGTTCGGGGCTCTGTTCGGAGCTCTGAGCACGTAGATGGGCCAGGACCGCGTCGCTGACCACTTTATGGCCGCGCGGATTGTAGTGCGATCCGGGAAAAACGAAAAGCCCCGCAGGGTCGCCATGAGTTCTGAATACCGGGACCAAATCAACTAAGGGTATCCCGAGTTCCTCCACCGTTGCGAGGACACTCTTGTAAACAACCTCCTGCTTCGTTTCGTTTGAGACCACCAAACTCCATCCCGGCAGCACTACGAAATAGAGCCTCCCGTCCCAGGATTGAACCGTCTGGTGAGCGTTTGCCAACACTTCCTTCAAGATGCCTATCTGGGTAAGCTGAGGGGTGACGGTCTGTCCCAGGGGATCGCTAAAGATTTGGATGATGCGCCCCCGTAGATGCTGCATCCGGAGGATTCTCAAAAAAACGCCCAAATCGTATCTATAGAAATGGCGTCGGAGACGGGATGAAAATCTTCGTCTAAGCGGAAAGACTCCTCCGCGAATTCCCGTAGCTGCCGATCGATTTCGACTTGTCTATCCACCAGGCCCTGGCGGTAGTCGCTTCTCAAATACTGAACCAGCACGTCGCTCGAAAACTCCTTGGCTAAATCGGTCAGATCGTTTGCCTCATAGAAAAACCATAGAACGACGCCTGGCTTGACAAGCGACAAATACTCTTTGACTCCCGCCAATTCGATCAACGGCCCGTTGTTGCCCATCCCCAGGTTGAGAGTTCGTGGATAGGCTTCCCGGATCAGACTGACGAAACCCTGGTCCGGCGCAACACACTCTCCGTGAGTGTAAGAATCCCCGACGGCGGCGATGTCGATTAACCCGGATTCCCCCGATGCCCCCCAGAGGCCCGGCGGATTGTGAAACCCGTGTTCATCGCTTTCGTAGACAAGGTAGCTCCCGCTCTCGTTGCAAAGTACCGTTGTTACGTTGGAAATCCCTCCCAGCGCGGTAGTCGTCCAGTTTCGCCGCCAGAATGTGAAGAACAGAGCAGGCAACACGGCCGGAAACGCGTCCGACCCGGCTCGCCGCAGGTCGCGCACAACACGATGGTAGGTTCGCAAATCGTAGTCACGATCCTCCGCCCAGCTAGCGTGCGCTCCCCGAAACGGTTGCAGCGCGGCCAAGACCACTTCCGCCAAATAGCAGCAGCAGACCATGGATGCCAAAAGGAGCGTCAGCTTGGCGCGCCGCGGATGCCCGGCCAAAAACGCTGCGAGCAGGACGGCCAGGAAGCCGACGAGCGGTATGGTGTAGGCGTTCTTACCCACCGCGAAGCCGTAGGAGAGCAGCGCGATCGAACCAAGGCCCAGCAACGCGAGAACGACGCCCGCAGCCAGGTCTATTCTGTTCCTGTTCCCTTTCATACACTGGCCTATTTCGGGAGCGGACCTTCGTGAGGCGTAGCGACATCCGGCTGGGATAGACTAGGAAGCAGGTCTTGACGGTAGTCGTTAAGCACGGCAAAGCTCAGTTGGAACTGAATCAGCAGACGGCCCCTTGCTGGGGTTAGAGCTGAGTATACGCGGTCAGCTCAGGTGCACGCACGGGGCGTTGCGTAGCCGAACGAGCCCGTGAGTTTCAGCGATTCAGACAATGGTGGACATCCTCCTTACCCACGCGAACCACTTGCATTCCGACCGGAAGCAAGTGCGCAAGATGCAGTCGTATCCTCCGCTGCAAACGCTGATCGCCGCCGCTTGCCTGCGCCGTCATGGTTACGAAGTCGCACTGTTCGATGCCACGCTGAACTCCCCGATGGAAGGCTTCCAGGCGGCCGTGGAACGGCATCGCCCTCGCTTGGTTGCGGTCTGCGAAGACAATTTCAATTTCTTGACGAAGATGTGTTTGAGCCAAAACCGCGAGCTGACTTTCTCGATGTTCCAGGCGGCGAGACAAGCCGAAGTGCCGGCCGTGGTCAATAGCTCCGACGCTAGCGACAACATCGCTGACTACCTCGAAGCCGGGGCGAAATTCGTCATGATCGGCGAACTGGAAAAGACGATCCTCGATGTAGCGGATTTGATGCTGCGCCCCAATGGACGGGATGCTGGACAAATCGACGGTCTGGCGTTCCGAGATCAAGCCAGCGCGAAAGTATCCTATACGGTCCGGCGTCGAGTAATGGATGATCCAGACTGGCTGCCGGAACCGGCTTGGGATTTAGTCGACTTGGGGCAGTATCGCGATGCCTGGAAAACGAAGGACCGCCGTTTTTCACTCAACATGGTTTCCAGCCGTGGCTGCCCGTATCGATGCAATTGGTGCGCGAAACCGATTTACGGGGACGCCTACCACTTTCGCTCCGCCGCGAACGTGGCGTCGGAAATGGCTCGCCTCAAATTCGAGCTAGGCGCCGAGCATTGCTGGTTCGCCGACGACATCTTCGCCCTTTCGGAAAAGTGGACCCGGGCTTTCGCCAACGAGGTGGAACGGCTCGATACCAGGCTCCCCTTCAAGATGCAAACTCGTTGCGACCTGATGACGGAAGACACCGTTACCGCCTTGCGAAAGGCAGGCTGCGAAGAAGTGTGGATGGGCGTGGAATCGGGCTCGCAAAGGATTCTCGACTCAATGGATAAGGATCTCACTCTCACTCAAGTGCGCGAGGCACGGGATCGTTTACGCACGTACGGCATTCGCGCCTGCTACTTTCTGCAGTTCGGCTATCCCGGGGAACGATGGGAGGATATCGCAAAGACGATCCGGCTCGTTCGCGAAACCAAGCCCGACGACATCGGCGTCTCGGTTTCGTATCCTTTGCCGGGGACGAAGTTTTACGACAGCGTGGCGGCGCAATTGGGTACGAAGAAAAACTGGAACGACAGCGACGACCTTGCGATGATGTTCCAAGGCGGCTATTCGAGTGAGTTCTACAAGGTCCTTCGCGACGCGCTTCACTTGGAGGTTGACTCGTTCAACGCCACGGTCAGCGGCGAACAGCAAGATTTGGCCAATGCTTGGCGGGAGGTCAGGCGGCTCGAGACACGGTGCGCCAGCCCAAATCCAACCGTGCTGATGAAGCAGAACCACGAATCCAAAGAAATGACGGTCGCGTCGTCCAACTCATAGCGGATCGGACCGATCGTTTCCGGCGGATCTTTTCCAGCCGATCGTTTCGAGATACTCAGCCGCAAAGCAACTCCTCCGTAACGATGGAACTTCTGCTGACCCACGGCTATTTTCTCGACGAAGATCCCAAGGAGCTTCAAATCATGAAGCCCTATGCGCCGCTGGGAATTCTCTATCTCTCTTCTCATCTGCGCGCGAAAGGCTTCGACGTCGAGGTCTACGACGCAACGTTTGGCTCACGCCGCGAGTTGCTCGGAATGCTCGATACCGAGACCCCGTCAACGATTGGGATCTATGGCACGCTGATGACCCGCCGAAGCGTTCTCGAAATCACCGAGGCCGCCAAGGTACGCGGATGGAGAGTCATCTTGGGAGGACCTGAGCCCGCTAGTTATGCTCGAGAATATCTTGAGGCTGGTGCGGATGTCGTCGTCGAGGGCGAAGGCGAGCTAACGCTTGAAGAGTTGCTTTCCTCGTATCGCCGTAGCGCCGATGCCGACTTGAGCGCGATCGCCGGCATCCACTTTCGAAACGAAGATGGCTCCGTCACTCGCACAGGGTCTCGTGCGCTGATCTCCGACCTGGACTCTCAACCGTTGCCGGATCGCGAGCGCATCGATATTGAAAAAGGTGGGTATCCGGTTGACTCAGGTAGCCCCAAGATGTAGTATGCCGGCAGATGGAAGATTACCCTCAGAACCTGACAGAATTCGAGTCCCGTTTTAGCAGTGAGGAGGCCTGCCGGGAGTATCTGTTCCGGCTGCGCTGGCCGGACGGTTTCCGCTGTCCGGGTTGCGGTTGTGGAAAGTCGTGGCCTTTGCGAAAAGTGCTGCTGCAGTGCGCTGCGTGTGGGCGCCAAACCTCGGTGACCGCCGGGACCATCTTTCAGGACACGCGCAGCCCTTTGCCGTTGTGGTTTCGTGCGATGTGGTGGGTCACCACCCAAAAAACCGGAGCCAGCGCTTTGGGACTGCAAAGAGTGTTGGGGCTCAACAGGTACGAAACGGCTTGGACCTGGCTGCACAAAATGCGGCGCGCGATGGTGCGGCCGGGACGGGATTTGCTGGCCGGGACGGTGGAAGTCGATGAAAGCTACTGGGGCGGGCTCGAAGAGGGCCTGCGGGGCCGAAACCTGAAAAACAAAGCATTGATCGCAGTGGCCGCTCAAGAGGATGGGCGGGGTATCGGCCGGATTCGCATGAAGAGAATCGAGGATGCCTCGGGCGAGAGCCTGTTGCCTTTCGTGGAGGAGTGCATCGAGCCGGGCAGCGTGGTGCATACCGACGGCTGGCCCGGTTACTCCGGGTTGAAAAAGGAAGACTACGTCCATCAGGTCACAGTTGTCAGCAGGCAGGAGCAGTCCGCGTCGGAATTGATGCCCCGCGTCCACCGCGTGATGTCACTGCTCAAGCGCTGGCTGCTGGGCACCCATCAGGGCGCCGTGAGCCACAAACATCTGGACTACTACCTGGACGAGTTCACCTTCCGTTTCAACCGCCGCAAATCCAAAAGCCGCGGCAAACTCTTCTATCGGCTCGTCCAGCAGGCGGTAGCCGTGGATCCCGCGACTTACAAGATGATTGTTCACCCGGTTACAGAACCCAAGAAAATCCCCAAACCACAAGATATTGGGGCTACCTGAGTCAACCGGATACCCATCTTGAAAAATATGTGGATGTCTGGCGGACGCATCACGGCAAGGGCTCGGTGTCGGTCATCACGGCGCGGGGATGCCCCTATGACTGCCGCTGGTGCAGCCACTCAACTTACGGAAAAACGCATCGGCGGCGCTCAGCCGCGAATGTCGCGAACGAGGTGGAAGGGTTGCTCGATCGCTACCACCCCGACATGCTCTGGATGGCGGACGACGTTTTCACGATTCATCCCGGCTGGATTCTTGATTACGCGAAGCAAATGAAAACCCATGGCCTTCGCATTCCGTTTGAATGCATCACTCGGGCCGACCGGCTGAATGCCAAAGTGGCCGATTCGCTCGCTGAGCTGGGCTGCTTTCGCGTGTGGATTGGTTCGGAGAGCGGGTCTCAGCGGATCCTCGACGCGATGGAACGCGGCGTCACTGTGGAGCAGGTAAGACACGCCGTCGAGCTATGCCGGCAGCGAGGCATCGAGACCGGCATGTTTCTGATGTGGGGCTACCAGGGCGAGCAACTCGCCGACATTGAAGCGACCATCGATCATGTGAAGGCCTGCCTGCCCGATGTTTTCCTGACAACCGTTTCCTATCCGATCAAGTGCACGCCGTACTTTGACGAGGTTGCCGATCGGCTCGTCAGCGCGGATCCCTGGGCAAGGAGCACGGACCGCGAATTCCAGATTCGGGGGCGGCATTCTCGCAGCTACTACAGCTTCGCTGACCAGTGGCTGAAGAACGAAGTGGCGTTGGAACGCTTGCGGAAAAACGGCGAGCGCTCAGGCCAGCCCAGTGCGGCGGATTCAGCCGAACTGGAAACCAGCATCTTATCCGCGCGCCAGGGGTTGCAAACGGCAGCCGGCGAGGTGGAAGCGTGAGTGCCGCGAAGGCCGGAGCACCTCTCGATAGCGCCGCGGCTGCGTTCAGCGAGATTGCCGCGACCTACGACCGGGACTGGACAGCCACACAGGTCGGAGCGCTGCAACGAGCGGCAGTCTGGCGCACGCTCGACCGCTTGTTCGGGTCCGGCGATCGGGTGCTGGATCTTGGTTGCGGGACCGGTGCCGACGCTGCTCACCTGGCGAAGAGGGGCGTCCAAGTGCTGGCGACCGACATTTCGCAACCGATGGTACAAGCGGCCGTGGAGCGAGCGGAAGAGCAAGGGTTGACGGAGCAAATCAGCGTCCGGACGATCGGAATGGAGGAGCTCGGGCAGCTCAATGCGGAATCCTTCGACGGGGCGATTTCCAACTTTGGGGTTCTCAACTGCGTTGGCTTCGACCGGTTGTCTTCCGTGGCTCAAGCGCTGGCTCGGACGGTGCGGCCTGGAGGAAGACTTGCACTTTGCATGATGGGGCGTTTTTGTCTTTGGGAAACGCTGGGGTATTTGCTGCGGGCGCGGCCCGGAAAGGCTTTTCGACGGCTATCAGGGCGGGCTGAAACCTCGCTTGGCGCCAGCTCTGATTTCGCGGTCTACTACCCGACTGTCGCTCAACTCCGCCACGCCTTTGCCCCGGAGTTTCGGGTCGAAGAATTTCGCGGTGTCGGAATCTTCGTGCCGCCATCCCATCTTGAGGGGCTCGCTAGACGGTTCCCCCAGCTCGTGCGAATCTTCGCCATGGCGGATCGTGTTTTGGAGAATCGACCTGTGTTTCGGGCGATCGGCGATCACCGTTTGCTGATTCTCAAGCGACGCTAGTCTTCGCGTTTCTTGCCACCCTACTCGTCGCGGGATCTCAGAGTCGGGCACTACTTCGTCGCGCTTGCTCGGGGTCTCAGACGAGTTGGATTCGTGCGTGTCTGATTCATTCCCATCCCGTGAACTTGGCATACTGGGTACTTCGATGCAGGTGGTCATACCCATGACGGTTGGACCGGCGGCTGATCGCCTCAGCCGTTACGCCTTCGTCTTCGCGTTCTTGGCCTCCCTGACCGGCCTTGTATCGATCGCGACATCGCACGTCTGCCTGGGCATCGCGTTGGCGCTGTTACTGGCTTCGAAGACTCCGTTACGCATGCCGCCTGTCGTGCTACCTTTGGCCGGATTCATGATCCTAACGCTTGCATCAATGCTGGCCTCAGACGATCCGCTATCCGGCTGGCCACAGTTGAAGAAGTTTTACGTGTTCGCTTTTCTGGTGGCTCTGTATTCGCTTTTTCGCCGGCTCGACCAGGTTCAGCGTCTGTATCAGGCATGGTTCGTTGCGGCCCTTGTTGCCGCTGGACTCAGTGTGGGGCAGTTCATCTACAAATGGATTCAACTGCAAGCCAGCGGCGGCGACTTCGACGTGGAATACATTGGCGACCGCATCACCGGATTTTTCAGCCATTGGATGACGTTCAGCGAGGTGAGCCTGCTCGTGTTTGTCGTCCTGTTGAGCTATCTGATGTTTTCCGAAAGCGCCCGCTCGAAAACTCGGGTGATTTGGGTCGGCGTGGCGGCCGTTCTGGCCGTTTCGTTGTTGTTGGCATTCACGAGAAGCGTCTGGCTCGCGGTAGTCGTCTCAGCGGCATACTTAACTTGGCACTGGAACCGAAAACTACTGCTGGCGGCGCCCGTGGCGCTGGTGATACTCGTGGTCGCCGCTCCTGATGCTGCTCAGCGCCGCATCCAATCCATTGCGAACCCAGGCGCGAATTCCGCGCGCATCATCATGTGGAAGACCGGCTGGCGGATGGTCCAGGCACATCCGTGGCTGGGAGTCGGGCCCATGCGAGTGGGAGCTCGTTTTGGCGAGTTCGTCCCGGAGGGAACGGGTGAGCTACCGGATGCTTACTACGAACATCTCCACAACGTTTTCATCCACTACGGAGCTGAACGAGGAATTCCGGCCGCGCTGATGATCCTGTGGCTACTGGCAAAAGTCGTCTGGGACCACCGAAGAGCTCTGAATCAGCTGCCCCCAGGGCGCAGCGCCCGCCGCTTCATCCTACACGCGACGATTGCGGCAACAATCGGCGTCTTGATCATGAGTTGTTTTGACCTGACGCTGGGAGACAGCGAAATTTTGGCAGTCTATCTAGCAATCGTGGCACTCGGTTATCGGGCCGTTCACACTGTCCAACAAAGTGATCTGTCGGCGGCCTGAATCCAAGTGAAGTTTCAGTGCCCAGAACGCAAGTGAGGGGTCCCGTGTGCGCTGCTTGGCGGAAACTGAAACAGAAGTCTCTCGAAGCCGGGACCGGCTATGGTTCGGAAATAGGGGCGGCAAGCACTATATAAACTTCCAGCGCTTACCGGGCAGCTTCGCGGCCTTAATTCCCATAATCTGGTTATCCACTTTACTCTAGTTGGTGGGCTGGGGCTTGGTGATAATGTCTCGATAGGTCAAGGCCTTACGGAGAACCAACTGTTCGACGAGTCGGTGGAAGATCTTGCCTACGTGGCGGGACTTTCGACGGTTGAAGCGAAAGGTGAATTCATCGAGGTAGCCTTGCAGATGCACTTTACTCACCTTCCCTTGGTGCGTCGCTACCAACCAGCGCTTGAGCAGCGAGGCAACCAGGTGGACATGCGCGAATTCCTCGGCGGCTATCTGCGAGTCTCCCGCTGTGTGGGTGACCCGATAGCGATAGCCGGCTTTCTTCAAGCCCCGGTAACCCCTCCAGCCGTCGCTATGGACCAGACTGCCTGACGCCACACAGTCGGTCACAAAACCCACCAGACTCGGTCCCGATGCGTCGAGGACATGACGCAGACGAATTCGCCCCATTTTGCGGCCCTGCAGTTCCACCGCAACCACAACCAAGGCTTTGCCCACCAGCTCTCGCCCGCGAACGTGCTTCTCCTTGCCGCCCAAGTAAGTCTCGTCGACTTCGACACTTCCGTCCAGCCGTTCCCGACCCAGCCGAACCATCCGCCTGCCGCAACTTCTGCAACATCAGCCAGGCGGTCTGATAGCTGCCCAGACCGAGTTCACGCTGCAAACCCTTGGCGCTCAGCCCTGTTTTCTGAGTGCAGGCCAGCCACATGGCCAGAAACCAACTCCGCAGCGGCACCCGCGAGTTGTGCAGGATGGTTCCCGCCGTGGGAGAGGTCTGGCGTCGGCACCCGCTACAGAACATCGTGCCTCGTCGGGTCGTCCAACCCTTCGTGGCCGAGCAGTTCGGACAAACGAACCCCGCTGGCCAGCGGACACCGAGCAGATACTCGCAGCAAGCTTGCTCGCTGGCAAACCGTTCAGTGAACTCCACCAGATGTTTTGGAAAATCGTCGCTCAACAGACTCGGTCTTCGCCGCCAACAGCGCGAGTCCAAGGATAGCTTGATTCATCACTAGAGTAAAGTGGATAACCAGATTCCCATAATGTGGCAGGCGAACTCGCTCAATTCCTTCCCCAAACTCGAGTTTTGCGGGACCAGGCCACCCTTTAGATAGGCCTCGTTGACGACAGCGTACTCGTTGCTGATGGTCCACTCAACCGGCACGCCGACTACCTTTCCTATGTCGGAGGTGTCCAGACCCCGCTTGCTGCCAACACGGTTTACGACTAGCTTGACTTGCTCAAGGGGAATGTTCAGCTCCACCAATTGGTTGATCCTGCGTCTGGCCAGGTGCAGCGACATGACCTCGGCGGTTGAGACCAAATAAATGACGTCGGAGCGCCGCAAGACCTCTTGACAAGAGGTGAACAGTGCGTTGGGCAGATCGATCACAACGCAGGAATACATGTGAGATGCCGAATCAAAAACATCACTGAGTTGGGTCATACGTTGCGCCGACACTTCGTTTGCAGCTGGCGAAGCGAGCACGTCCAACCCATTCCAACTACAAACGATCCTGGGCCAAAGTTCGTCAATGATCTCGGTCCGGACCAGCGCATCGGCAAAGGTGTACTCAGGTTTCAAACGCAAACGGAAGGCCACGGTGCCGGAGTGAAAATCAAAATCGATCAGCAGAACTTTCTTCTTGATCTCACGCGAAACGGCATCCGCCACGTGCAGAGCCACGGTAGAAGCTCCGTTGCCCCCCTGGGCAGGCATGAAGCACACCACACGCCCCTTTGGCTTCTTCGCGGTTTCTTTCTTGGCGCGCTCCCGAAAGCTCTCGCGCAATTGACTCGGATTAAACGGCGGACTCAGATACTCGGCGGCCCCCGCTCGCATCGCCGCCAGGATCGAGTCGGCACGTGAAGTGACGTCGGCGGCAATCGGAACTACCAGCGGAAATGATTCGCGAATCTCCTTGATCAACTCAAGCGCCCGGTCGGGATCGCCCACATCGACGATAACGGCCCCTAGCGACTCTTTGTTGCTCGAGAGAAAAGTTTTAAGCTCTCCCCGGGTGGGGTACTGCGCAATGACCGTTGGGTCGGACTCCAGCTGAGCTACTCGCAGGGCCTCCAACAACTCGCGGCTCAATCTTTCGTCAGGGGAGACGATAATGACTTTCTTGGCCATATATTATGATCGGAGCCGGGCGGCGTCACCGGCACACGGCACACCCGCACGTTGGCGGCTGGCACCTGACACTCATTCATCGGCGAAAGCGGGCCCGAACCTAACCACACGTTCAGGTTACACTCCCCCCTTACTGTCAATCTTACCCTGCAACGACTACGGCTGTCGACCGAAGCGATCGTCACCTAATCGTCTAAGGTTTTAAACTTAGAGCAGTTCGGGGATACGCCTGGCCTCAAGCTGCGTCCGGGAGTCCGAGCCGTCTATCGGCTTATCGGGCTCGACCCGGCTAAGCGGCTACCACCACTGCCTAAAACTCGTTGCCGGTATAGAGGTCACCGACGAATTCTTCATAGCCGTTATAGGGGAGGGTGGGGCGCCGCTCCATGGTCGGAATCACCTTCTCGCTGGCCTGCGACCAGCGATTGTGAGGTCTTTTCGGATTCACATTGGAATACCAGCCATACTCCAAACCGCCGACTTTGTTCCACAGCGTTCCAGGCCGCTTCTCGGTGAACTCGATCTTGACGATCGATTTGATACTCTTGAGTCCGTATTTCCAGGGAACGATCAGCCGGAACGGCGCGCCGTTCTGCTTCGGCAGGGGCTTTCCGTAGATGCCGGTGACAAACATGGCCAGCTCATTCATGGCCTCGTCCATGCGGAGCGCTTCAAAATATGGCCACGGGTAATGCGGTTGTGAGTCGATTCCCGGCATCTCATCTGGGCGATTCGCGGTGACCATCCGCATGAATTTGGCCCCTGGCTTGGGGTCGACCTCCTTAATAAATGCCGCGATCGGGAAACCTGTCCAGGGCACGGCCATCGACCATGCCTCCACGCAGCGCATCCTGTATAAGCGCTCCTCCAGGGGAATCTTTCGCAGAAGGTCATCGAGATCGTACTTGCCGGGCTTGTTGACCAGGCCACTCACCTCGACCTCCCAAGGCTCGATCGTGAACTTACCAACCAGGTCCTTGACCCTCGGCTTGTCCGTCGTGAACTCGTAAAAATTATTGAATCCGGTTGCGGCAGCCTCTGGTGTAATCGGCCGATCGAGCGTGTACTTGGTATTCCGCTTCGCCGGGTAGAGGTCGTCCGTTGCAGCTGCTCGCAAATTGCGCAACAGTAGCGAGCCAACACCGGCAAAGCCCATTGCTTTCAGCAATGTGCGGCGATTGTGATAGACAGACTCTGGCGTAGCTTCGCGTTCAGGTATTTCCCAACCATGTGGAATTTTGACTAGCATAAGTGTCCTCGAAAAGCTTGGCTCTGGGGAGTGAATCAGGCTGCCGCCAGCAGCTCCGAACAATCCAAAAGGTCCTATCCTGCCACAACTGACAGGGTATCACAGGCTCGTTATCTCTCAGTCTTGTGACGCTTCTCAAACGGCTGCTGTTTCAGTGCCTATACATCCGGCGGCATTGCTGATTTGGACTCCCCAATTGAATAACGTTCGCACGGGGGGAAATCATCCCGTACGCCGGATATTTGATGAGACGGGCGGAAGCCCGTATCCGCTTAGTTAAAATAGCAACGTGTCGCTGATAACCGTTCGGCCGCTCCATGGTGGGGATATTGCGGGCGTGCTTGAAATTCAAGCAGCTTGCCCGGAAGTCGCCTCGTGGAGTGAAGCCGACTATCATCGCCTCGAAAGCCAGGAGGGTCCATCGTGGCAAACCACCGTGGCTCTTGTGGATGGGAAGATCGCCGGTTTCCTGACCCACGCCGCCCCATTGAACGGTGACAGTGAGATTCTGAATCTTGCGGTCGATCCTAAGCACCGCCGTCAGGGTGTCGCCGGGGCCCTTCTTCGCAAACTATTGCGGCAGATTTCTGGCCCACTATTCCTAGAAGTTCGGGCCGGAAACACGCCTGCTCTCAGTTTTTACGACAAGCTTGGCTTCGCGAAGGCCGGGCAACGCCGATCCTATTATCGCAATCCCCTAGAAGATGCCATCATCATGATCCTTAGCCGATAAGCTTCATGGATCCTTTTTCCAGGGTCTCCGATTTGCCGTTTCGTGGCGGATTTGAAATTTTTCCGCGACTTTGCTAAGGTTGGGTTGCCGGGTACCCGGCGTACTAGTGGATGTTACGATCCCCTCGAAATCGGCGGGTTGCCAGCGCCTGCCATCATCCTTGTCAAGGGTCTCCCCAACGACCGCATTTCCAGCAACAGGAGGAGAAGAATGAGCAGTAGCGTTCAGAACGATTCCGTTCAGCATCTGATCGACACCAACGAGGAATACCGCGAATTATCGAAACAACACTCCGACCATAGCCGCAGACTGGACGAGTTGGGAGCCCGGAGGTTTCCGACCGCGGAAGAACAATTCGAAGAACTGCGACTGAAGAAAGACAAGCTGCGCCTGAAAGACCGCTTGTACGAATTGCTGCGCGAGCACGAAAAGCAGGCAAACTAAAGGGCTAGCAGGCGAGCCCGCTGCGCCCGCCCTGCCGCACAATGGTCCGAGACGGCATCTACTACGGATTCGGTTTCACTTTCGCCGGAGGTCTTCTGTGGTTCCTCTTCAGCCTTTACTGGGGTCTGCCGTGCATTCTTCTCGCTGCCTTCTGCATGTACTTCTTCCGAAACCCGGACCGTCAAATCCCCGAGGGACCCGTAGCCGTTTCTGCGGGTGACGGAAAGGTCGTCCATATTCGCTCGTTGGACAACGGCGGGCATCGAGTCAGCGTGTTCCTCAACATTTTCGATGTACATGTCAACCGTATTCCCGTAGGCGGAGTTGTCACGGGAAGCGAGTACCGGCCAGGCAAATTCAAAATGGCCAATCTCGAAGACGCGTCGGCGGCGAACGAGCAGAACAGTCTCACGATTGACTCCGCAGGTTCACGAGTAACCGTGGTACAAATCGCGGGACTGATCGCCCGCCGCATCGTCTGTGATACGAAGATAGGGGATAATGTAGAAAAGGGGCAGCGTTACGGCCTCATCAAGTTTGGCTCTCGTATGGATGTCTTTCTCGGACCGGAATGGGACCTCATGGTGAAACTCGGCGACAGAGTCACAGGGGGCAGCTCCATTCTGGCCCGCCGCGCTGAGAAGGAACTGACCGTGCCACGGCGTGACGGAGTCCAAAGAAGCAGCTCTATTCAGGCGGACCCCGTTGAATGAGTCTCATGAGCGAATCCAAGCTACGAAACCGTCGCAACCGAGTCTATGCGTTGCCGACGTTATTTACCGCGGGAACTTTGTTTTGCGGCTACTACTGTTTGATGAAAACGGTGCAGGCGATCTCGTTGCCGAGCGGCATGGAAGAGGAGGCCGCCCGTCTCTACGACCACGCCTCACTGGCGATCGGGTTAGCCGTCTTCACCGACGGCATGGATGGCAAGATCGCGCGCATGACGAACGCCGTCAGCGATTTCGGCCGTGAAATCGACTCGCTGGCCGACGTCATCACTTTCGGAGTCGCGCCGGCCACTCTGGCCTTTGCCTGGGGAATCCGTACGCCGGAGCTGGCATCGAACCTTTGGTTGGGCAGTTGGCTGCCCGCCATCGGCTACTTGATGACGTTCCTCTACTTAACCTGCGGCGCCGCACGGCTCGCGCGCTTCAACGTTCAGACAAATCCCCGCCCCAAGAATCCTGGCCGGCCGGGAAGGAGGTATTTCGTCGGTTTGCCAATTCCTCCGGCTGCCGGCATGCTGGCAGCCATCGTCCATTTTTGCGGCGGATATCCGATTCAACAGTGGTGGCCCTGGGGCATCCTGTGGCTGTCGTTGATCGGCCTGTTGGCGACTCTGATGGTCTCAACCTGGCGCTACGCGAGCTTTAAAGACCTGGGTTTTGGCGTGCCCGGCCTGCTGTTGGTCGTCGTGCTGGCTGCCATCATTTTCTTAATCTGGAATTTTTCCCAGCCGGTGTTACTCGCCATGGCCTCCGGATTCGTGCTGAGCGGCATTCTCACAAGAATCGGTGGAGCCTTGCGGCGGGCCAAGCGTGGCGCGGTCGATCCACCCATCCAAGAATCGGCTCCGGATAGCAACTGAGCGGGCGATGCGTCCAGACCGAGCGGTTTCTCAACAGAATTCTGAGCACTCGACCCCCGGCAGGACAGCTCGGGTTGCCGATGTTGCGCGGACGCAAACGCCTGCCGCGTCGAGACTCATCTCGACGCTCGTCTCTCTTCTGGCCGTCCTTCCGCTAAGCACTCTGCTGCTCATATCCTGCGGCTACCGAGTCGTTGGTACCGCCGACACGATTCCTGACACGGTCCGAACCATCGCCATAACGACGTTCAAGAACGCTACCACTGAATACAAGATCGAGCAGCATCTGACCGCGTCGGTTGTACGTGAATTCATCGCCCGAACGCGCTACCAGGTCGTCAGCGATGAAAAGAACGCGGACGCGACCCTCTCGGGTACGGTGCTCAATTTCCTGTTGTTTCCGATGACCTACGATCCAGTCTCCGGGCGCGCGACAAGCATCGCGTCACTCACCCAGGTCCAAGTCACGCTTCGTGATCGCACAACTGGCTCGGTTCTCTACGAAAACCCGTTGATGGAATTTCGCGAGAGGTACGAAGTCAGCACCGTGCCTGAAGCCTACTTCGAGGAGAGAGAGGCCGCAATAGTCCGAACCAGCCAGATCATGGCTCGCAGCCTGGTCTCGTCCGTTCTGAGCGGTTTTTGAACCTCAGCAACCGTCGAAGGAAGTTTCTGATAGCAACAACACAGGCCCAGACGGGAGCCTGGGCTCAATGCTTGGCGTCGAGACCTGCTTTTAACGCATTTCTTCAGCAGCAAGCCATCTGTCCTAGCCAGCCTCACGGTGACCATTTCTTCAGCTACACCATCGGGCCCTTCGGCCCGAACAATGTAATGCTTCTCCGCGCCCGCCGGCAGCTCATCAGAGGTTTTGAAGGGAGTGACCCGAAAGCTGAGAGATCCTTGATTCGTCTCTTCGAGTAATGCCCTCTCGTGCAGGCCTTGAAAAACCATGATCTTGCTCGCGTTCAACACCTCGAAATGGATAGCGACCGCCTGCCCTTTTCGCGCCATGAGATGTCGAGGTCGAACCACAATCTGAGGCATCCATCTTCATACTAGCTCGCCGTACACTAGCTAGCGATAGGGCCATCGGGAATTGGGCGCGCGTGGAAAAGCGTCGCTGCCGTGCGATTTTCGTTAGCCGAACCGTGTTGCAAAAGTGTGATCTTGACTCGGAGCCTTGACGGCACGACAGCCAGCCCGGCACAGAAAAGCTCAACGATGAGCGGACTACAAATTCGCCACGCCGGTGACCAATTCAGAGGTTGGCCCTCGATGGCGCGCTAGTTTTGAGCGGCCGTTGCAGGCAGGTTGGAGCGGACGAATTGGTCTAGGTCCGCGACGAGCTTGTTGAGGCTGGTCTGGGTTGCGCGGCTCATTTCCGTCACTACCGCGCTGACCTCGCCAGTGGAGACTTGTCCTTGGGCCTCGGCGGTTCCCTGCCAAAGCGGCCTCCCGTCTTCCATCGTAACCAGTTCGGCCGACAGCCTGACGTGGACCGACACAGCGCCGGCGCGGTCGACCTCTTCCATCTTTTCGATACGCCCTTGGACGATGTAGTCGGCTTTCGACCGGCCGTCAAAAGTCAAAACCGTGCCGAAGGTCTTGCGAGATCGAAGGTGGCTCACCATCGTGGAGGTGATGGTCTCGCGGGGATCCTCGGCCCAGCGGTGATATTCGTAGAATCCCACTTGGCCCTCGGCGGGCCGGTAGACGATGCGGTCTTGCGTGAGCATCTGCGAAGCCTTGAACGGCATGACGACAGCCACGAAGGGCAATGAATCGGCCGAGGCCATCGGAGCCGAGGGCAGCTCCAGAACGTAGTAATGGGTGGGCAGAATCTTACCGCCGCAGGCGCCCAACAGGGTAACCACTAGCAGCGCGATCATCCATACGGACCGAGTGAAGATGGAGCGGACAGCGCTTGTTTGATCAGGGCCGGCTTGAACCACGTTAGAGGAAACAGGGCGCAACTCTGCCTTGGTCATCACTACTACTTTTGCATGATCGAGCCCCGTTTGATCGAGCCCCGTTTCATCGAGTTTCGTTTGATCGAGCGTCATTTGATCGAGGTTCATTTGATCGATTTGGCCAACTAGTTGAACTACGGCGCCGCGTGGAGTATTCTTCAACATATTATGACCAACGTGGTGATGAACTGCCATAGCTGCGGAGAGACGGTGCGGCTGCTGTCGAGCCAAAAGATCCGGCGGCTCGACACCTGTGCCCGCTGCGCCGGGGACTTGCACTGCTGCCGCAACTGCCAGCTATTCGATCCGGGAAAGCAATCAGTGTGCCGAGACGCAGTCCGAATGGGTAGCGGATAAGGATCGCTCCAACTTTTGCGACTACTTCGAAGCAAAGACTACAGTTGATCTCGTTCGGCGCAGCGGCAGAGCGGCGACAGACGGCGCGCGGAACCAGTTCGACTCTTTGTTCAAAAAGTAGCTGCGAGTGGGCCGCCGAGAGTTCCCTGGGTGAAGCGGGCGCGGCTCGACGGAAAGAAGGCAGCCGACCATCTCAGCGCTGTTATACTGTTCCGCATTAGGGTCCGGCCGGCGGCGCGCAACTCAAGTGCTCCATTCGACGCTAGAGTTTTGGGAGTGATCGATGCCTTTTTGTCCCAACTGTGGAACCGATGTTAGCGACTCCAGATTCTGCCCGAGCTGCGGTAGCGCGACGGCCAGTCCAGCGTCTGGCGGGGCGGCGGCGGATACTGGAGCCGACGGAGCGTCACCGGCGCCCGGCGAGCAACCTGCCGAGCAACAGGACGCGCCGCAGAATTCCGCTGCACCCGAGGCAGGTCCAGAGTCCGTGTCGGACAGCACCCGCAATATTGCGGGTGCTGCCGCCTACATCACTCCCGTTGCGGTGATCCTGTTGCTGATCGAGCCTTTCAAGACCATCCGATACATCCGGTTCCACTCGCTACAGTCGCTGTTTTATTTCGGGGCATGGATTGTGCTGCAGTTCGTCCTCGAATTTGTCATGCCTCCCGCCGCATTTGCAGTCAGCCTTGTATTCGTCGCTGGATGGTTCTTTATCGCTTATAAGGCATTTCTGGGTGAGATGTTTGAGTTGCCCTTGCTGGGTGAACTGGCGAAGAAATATTTGTAGTTGAACAGCAACGGGCAGCCCGCGCGAAGTGAGCATCGGCGTGTGCCGCAATTCGATTGGTCGGTTTGTTCGGCGGCGCTTCGCGGCTCAACGGCGGTCTCGGTAACAATCTTGGGGCCGGGGGCGGCGGAACGCTCCCGAGCAGTAACCGCTCCCTCACGGTCGCGGCTCAAGGGTTCTCGGTTCGAACGACTGTCATGGGTCACGTGGTGACATGAGTGCTTCGGGGGAATAGCGCTGAATCATCTCGCAGACGATCTGTGCCCGGCGTACCCGTTCGCGTGAAAGCGCCACTGCTGTCGACTCAATGTGGGTGCCGCTGGGATAGATGTCCGGTGAGTTGCGCAGCCCCAGCTTAACGTAGAGCGGTGCGCCGACCCGGATCAACTCGGGCACCTCGAAATAGCGGATGAAGCCTCCGATGTTGTCCGGCGCCTCTACATAGAAGTCTATGGGGGCATCAATGGCGGCCCGAATCGCAGCTAGTTGAGGTAGGGTCAGATCGGACGGAACATTGATGGTTGTTGCGCCGAGATCTTCGAGCACGCGGGCTGAAGCGGGATTCGCGGGCGCCATCATGACGGAAGTCTTGATGATCAGATCAGCGGGCAAATCCCCAGCGGCTTTCATCTTTCCCATAATCGCCAAAAGGCCAATGTCCGACACCAGAATGCTTTCAATTCCCAGATCAACAGCGCACTTGACGTCCTCTAGCGCATAGACAAGCTGGTCGGCGCCCCGCAAGCTCAACGCCAGCGACCTGCCGGCGGCGGACACGGCCTGGGCCCCGATGTCAAAGCTGGCGCGCGGTCCGACGAACAAGTTGACCTCGATCGAATGCTGGCGGCCCAGCGCCGCCATTTCGCGAATCTCGTCATCGGTCAGCAGCATGATGCCACTGCCTTGACTGACTCGATGGACCGGCACAGCCCGAAGGGCGGCCTCTTCCAACACGGCACGGAAAGCCCGGGGCCCTTCGGTGCTGGGAATCTCGATGCGGTACTGGGCCCCATCGGGGAATCGTTTCGTGGACGCCGGACAGTCGCGCGGGTCGCCTCCGGGCCAGCCGTGTTTTTCGAGAGTTTCGCGAGTTTCGTTCATTCCGTCTCCGGGCAGTCGGCCTCCGGGCAGTCGATCTTGAGTCCTTCGCGGTCCGCCTCGGTGAAGATCACATCGCTCGGCCGGCCGGCCCGCTTGAATTGGTCCCGCACCATTTCGACGACCGACTCCGAGCCTTCGTCGTAGAAGACCAGCATGGCCGGCCCGGCTCCGCTCAGTGTGCAGCCCAGCAAACCGGGCGCGCGCAATTTCAGAATCGTCTCCATTCCCGGGATGAGCGACAAGCGATAGGGCTGATGCAAGCGGTCCTGAAAGCACTCAGGGAAGACGTCGCGATTTCCCGTGGCCAAGGCGGCGACCAGCAGCGCGGCACGCTGCACATTGAAGATCGCGTCCTCTTTGGAGTAGGTTTCGGGCAGCACCGTTCGCATGTGATGGGTGGCCAACTTAAACGTCGGGCAAACGATGGCGATCCGCAGCGTTTTCGGCAGGTCGAGCCGGATGGCGCGAGTGAATCCGTCGCTATCGATGGCGGCGGTGACAACCGAGCCCATGACACTGGCGGCGACGTTGTCGGGATGTCCCTCAAGCCGCGCCGCCTCATCAAGGATGCGATCGCGCCCCCATCGCAGCTCGAGAATTTGATTTGCGATCACCACTCCGGCGAGCAATGCGGCGGCGCTCGAGCCTAAGCCTTTGCCGACGGGAATGTCGTTGTCGATTTGGATCTCAACCGGTGGCATCTGGCGGTCATGCGCGGCCGCCACCTGCAGGGCGGTCTGCCAGATGAGATTGCCGTCATCGAGGGGAATCGAGCTAAGATCGCGGCCGGTAGCTGAGATCGTCAGAGCCTCGGCCTTGCGGAAACGGCAGTCGAGATAGATCTGAAGGGCGAGTCCCAGGGCATCGAACCCGGGCCCGAGGTTGGCGCTCGAGGCCGGCACGCGAACTCTCATCTGCTCGGGCATAGGTTGGCCATTATAGCTTACGTCTTCTTGCTCTTCGGGGTCAGAACCACTTCCTCCCTGTTCCTCGCGGCGTTGGTCGGGGGGGGCGCTGAACACGCTGGTTTCGAACTGTACGGCTTTCAGGCTGTTTCGGATGACTCCTCGATTGGAGGGCTGATGCCACGGCCCAAAACGCGGGAACGGCTGGCCGGCACCGGCGAGCAGCACGTGATCGAACTGATGCTCGGGGCCCGGAAATACCCGATGTTCCGGCTCACATATCAGCGATTCTGCCTAAAGGCCGAAGAGCGACTCACCGGTACAATGGGGTATGGGGTTATGTGAGCCCTCAAGATCTGCACTGCTTTCCGTTTGCTTGGCAACGCTGTTCGCGCCAGCCGCACTCGACGCCAAAGAACTCGTCGTCAAGAAAGATCAAGCGAACTTACTGTCGAATTGCTCGGAGGGAGCTAGCCGGGTCGCACAGCTTCCCGAGGGCCACAAAGTTCGGTTGAGATTCGCGATTGCCGGGTCGGACAGCCCCTGCTATTCGGTCTCGGCCGAAGTGGACGGACGATCCGTTCGGGGCTATGTTTCGAAGGACGCACTCGAGGGAATCGAGGCTTTCGAGCAAACCCGCCGCGACGCAGATTCCGGGAGCATTTCGAGCGGCAGGGTTTCAAGCGGCCAGGTTGAGATGCTCGGCTTGCCGCCCAGCGTCGAGCTGAGCGCGATCCCCAACGAATCCGAGACGCCCGGCATTCGAGCCAAGATCAGGGAAGCGGTCGATCTCATCAAGAAACGCGACCCTGCCGCAGCGGAAAAGGTGCTCCTTTCCGCGGGCATGCCACGCGACCATCCGCAGGTGGCGCTGCTCCACGGGCAGGCACTGCTTCAACTTTCCAGGCCCGACAAAGCTCTCGAAGTCGCGGAAGCGGCTCTCAAAAGTCATCCTAATAATGCCGACCTGCTGGCGTTGGCGGGTGTCAGCCTCTACCGGCGGGACGAAGTTGCGGGCGCCGGGCGTTATTTGAAGCGATCCCTGGAGGTCCAGCCCAATCCGCAGCTCGAGCGCTTTTATCGCAAGATCAAAATGGAGTTGGCCGGGGATAAAAGTGACGACGTTACCTATGGAACCCGCTTTATTTTGAGGTACGAGGGCGAGACCCTCAAGCCGGACGCGGCTCGGCGCTTTAGCGCTGCTTTGGAGCGGGAGGTCAATCGGATCTCCTACCAGCTCGGATGCCAGTCGAGCGAACGCTTTGTCGTGATCATCCAAAGCATGGAGAACTATCGCAGCACGACCGGCGCCGCGGAGTGGAGCGGTGGTCAGTTCGACGGTAAGATCCGTATCGCGCTCCCACCCAACGGAGAAGTCGATGAACACGTCCGCAAGACGCTCTCTCACGAGTTCGTTCACGCCTGCCTTGCCCGGCTTGGCCCTTGGCCTGCTTGGCTCCACGAAGGCCTGGCTCAGAGCTTATCGGGGCGCGAACTCAGCCGGGATGATTGGGCTAATCTGCGACTGGTGAACAAGCAGCAGACCCTGCCGACCTTGTCGCAGCTGTCGGGCGGCTGGAGTCGCCTGAACTCCATGCAGGCTTCGGTCGCCTACAAACTCGGACTCGCTGCAATTGAAATAATGCGGCGCGATCCACTCGCCGTGCGGGCCTTGATGAGTAATCCGCAAAGACTTCCCGCCGTCACCGAGAAGCTTGACCGCCTGCTCAAAGACGAGCTCGATTGACATTGAACCGGCCCTGTTTGGAAACCTCAGACTGTTCGTTTAAACCTGAATTATGCACAGATTCACTTTGCGAGTGTGGCTGCGTTCGTAGCGGGTTGGCGGTCGTCGTGAGGTGGTAGTTCGGCAACTGGCCTTTTGGCTTCTCCGTGTCCGGTTTCCCTTCCCGCCCAGAATCCGCGTCGTCAAAACCTCGCTCGAAAGTGACGTGTTTCCAGTGCGTTACGGCTAGTGCATAAAATTTTGTGCATAGCGCATGGCCAGGCTCTCAGATCAGCGCCCTCCCGACCACCGGCAGCAAGCCGCCGTAGGGAGTCGGCTTCCTGCCGCGGAAGTGGTAAGGCGTCGAAGCCCCGATTTTATTGGGCCGCGAGGCCGTCACGGCTGGGCCTTGTTGGACGGGCCTTTGGGAGCTATGCTGTTTTCGTCTGGTAACCATGTGGGTGACCTCCTTGGGGTTGGCTGGCGAAGCTGGGATCTTTGCCAGCCTACCTTTTTACCCCATGTTTTCGGGGGTCCCAAATGGTCTCTTGCGGCTCAGCCCTCCTCAGGTCTACGCCGCAGTGCATAATTCAGGCGTAACAGAAGTACCTATCAAACCCCCCTACGTTTACTCAATGTTTACTTTCTGGCGTACAATTTACGGGATCTTTATGCCCTTTGTGGTAGCCTCAAAAGTGATTTGAATTGAAGTCTTCAGCGCATCAGACATGGGGAGAGGAAGATGAAAACTCAAGAAGGCACAATTAATATAGACCTCGTGCTCAACGAACTCCACGCGAAACGAAAGTGGCTGGATACCGTCATCGCGGGCCTGGAGTCCGCCATCCAATCGCCGGATCATCGATTAATCGAGAGCCTCAGCGCAACTTATTCCCATGGCGGCAAAAGACGACCAAAGGTCGATCTGCGATCCAGACAGCAAGCGAGTCTGTCGCGACTGGCTTCCAGGGTCCAGCGGCATACCGCCCGCAAGCAATCCCAGCTCTCGGATGATTCCGCTAACACCTGAGCGAGCGTCGTCTCGCAGAGGAAGGCCCAAAGATTCCCGGGCGGCCGCCGTGCATTTGGCCGCGAAAATCGCTGGCGCCGGGCTCACCAGGACATTCAGCTGGAGGCTCGCGGCCCTTACTCCTTGAGGACCACGTCCAGCAGCACCGCCCCGAGCAGGCTAAAGATTAACGCGAACCCGAACAACAGCTTGAGCCAGATCATCGAGTCACCCAGCGGTTCGCCGATCAGAATAAGGGTCGTGAGCTTCACGCAGGCCATCATTACCGGCAGCGTGACCGGAAAAACGAGAAGCGGCAGCATCAGTTCGCGCAGCCGGTTCGTGGCGGTAATTGCACTGAAAATTGTTCCGACAGCGGTTAATCCCCAGGTTCCCAGTACGAACACCAAGAAGAGAGAGCCGAAAGAACGCGTCGGGTCAACGTCGTAGAAGAGCGCAAAGATCGGCAGTGAGACTAGCTCCAAGATGAGCAGCAACAGGCCGTTGGAAATCACTTTTCCTACGAATAGTTCACTGCCTGAGATCGGAGCGGCGATCAATGCGTCCAGGCAACCTCCCGCCGTCTCGCGCGCGAAGCTGCGGTTGAGGATGAGAATTCCCGCGAATAGATAGACGATCCAGAGTAGGCCGCCCGACATATCCCGCACGTCCGGGTTGCCGGCCGGCTCAAATGCCAAACTGAAAAGCAGCAAAACCACGAACGAGAAAGACACTGCTGCGTTCATCGCTTCTTTATTGCGAAGTTCGCTGCGCAAATCTTTCGCAGCAATCGTCATGACGGACCGGATAAAATCGTTCACGAGATGTTTTGGTAGAAGTCTTCCGGCGCGGTTTTGAATGCATCGCGATTCGGGCCTTGAAATATCAGCTTCCCGCGGTCGATGACCGCCACCTGCGTTGCGACTTCGAGCGCCTCCCGAAGCTGATGGGAGCAGACGACCACGCTGCAGCCGCGTGATTGCGCATCTTGCAGGAGAGAGGAAAGCAACTGAATCGCGCGGTCATCGAGAGCGGTCCAGGGCTCGTCCAGCAGCAGGACTTGAGGGTCGTGCAAAAAGGCTCGGGCGACTGCCAGACGCTGCCGCATCCCGCGAGAAAATTCACTGGCCCGGGCGTTTCTAAAGCGTGTCAGCCCGACAGTTTCAAGCCATCGATCGATGGAAGCGGCAAGATCCTTGACTTTGTAGAGACGGCCGAAAAACTCCAGGTTCTCCTGCGCACTGAGATCGTCGTAGATCCATTCGCCGTGCCCAACAACGCCGATAGCAGAGCCATTTTGCTCTGCCCAGGCGCGGCCCGAAACCGATATATCGCCGCGGCTCGGACGCAACAGCCCGGCCATCATTCGCAGCATCGTCGTTTTGCCGGCACCGTTCCGCCCCAGTAGCGCCAAGATCGTACCGGGAGGAACTTCGAGGGAAACTTCCCGAACCGCCGCGAAATCTCCGAAAAACTTCCAGACGTTCTGGATGGAGATGACTGGCTCGCTCATCGTTTCTTGCGGCCCGGTTTCGAGGAAGAACGTTTCGCCGCACCGGGCGACTGGGAGGACCCGCCGGCCGACGCCATCGTTCCGGGGACGCCCGCAACGGCAGTCGTCGGCTTAGATGCAAGAAGGTTGTAGAAGCCGACTCCAAGGATCGCCGCGGTGATAGCGATCACCCACCAGAGTTCCGCGGCAAGCGGCGCAGGCGCAATGCTGATCTCGTTTCCATCGCCGCCACCGCCACCGCCTCCGCTGCCGGGAACGTCTGCCAGCTGTCCCACGCCGCTGATCTTGAGGGAGAACTCGCTCCCTCCTTTGTGCTCGTAGATCGATGCCAGCGACTGCGGTTCTTGGCCGATGAGCTCAAGATTTCCCCCTTCAACTCGGACGCCCTCTGGAATGACGAACCGTGTTTCAATATCGTCATAAAGGACTCGGCTCGTAAAGTTTTCCGCATCGGCGCCTGACACGTGATAGGTCAGCTCGATCAGATTCCGTCCCGGCTTGAGAGGGAAGTCTACCTTGTAGACGTCTTGGCGGTTGGTCTTCGTAGCGGAACTCGGCAACGGCATTCCCGCCGGTCCCGTGGCACGAACCTGCACGGAACCTTGCGACGAGGGCGGCAGGTAGAATTGCAACGTGCCCTCATCCGCGTTACTGAAGGTGATCGGTGGGCTCTCCCTGTTCGTGAACTGGAAGAACTGGTTGATCACCATGTCACTCGATCCGGGCTCAAGCAAGAAAGCAGTCATGTCGGGCGCGAGGGTTCTGTCCTCGGCAATGTCGAAGACCTCGATTCGTATATCGTCGAGGTTCACGTCGGGAACGATCATCTTGGTGTAGGAAATGCCTTCCAGCTCCGTGCGAAGCATGCCGTGAACGGGCTGAGATCCCAAACCCAAGAGGGCTTCGTCGAACGAAAACTTGCCGGCGGCATCTGTGTTCAACTCGCTGACGGGCGCCATCCCTTGGGCGCCGCCAAACTTGACGAGCGTTACGGGAATGCGGGGAACCGGCTTGCCGGTGGTAGCGTTGACGACCGTTCCCTGGATGGCGGCGTGTACTGGTGAAGCAACGAAGACGGCGGCGATTAGGCAGCCAGTCAGAGCCAACCGAATCCAAGATTCGCGCTGGGGAAGGAGCTGGAGATTCGTTTTCCGCACGAGGAGAACTACAATTTCAACAATAGCAGTTTAGCCTAAAGCGCCCTCAATTGGATCTGGCCTTCAAACAGATCTAGCGAGACGAAACGATACCCTCTCGGGCCCCGTCCGAAGAACAGACCATGAACCCGCGTCGGCTGACGCTGATCGTCCGGAGCCATCCATTATGACCTCAATGAGCATCTTTCGATCCCTCTTACCTTTGGTTGCATTGTTCGCCTTGAGCGTGAATGCCCAGAATGTCGCGACGATTGGCGATGGCGGCGATGTGATCGAATACCGGCTGCTGGCTACGAGCAAGACTTCCACGATGCAGAAGGAACTCGATGAAGCAGCGGCGGAAGGGTTCGACTTCGTGGCGATGATGGGCGGGGAGACCCTGGCCGACAAGGAAGTAGTGACGGTCTTGGCGAAAGCACGGAACGCCCCCAAACAGCAGCGGCATGAGTTTAAATTGTTGGCCACCTCGAAAACATCCACGATGCAGAAAGAACTCACGGACTTGGGCGCCCAAGGTTTTCGCTACTGCGGGCAGTCGGTCGCGGAAACGGCCTTCGGCGGGCACGAAGTAATCGCCGTCTTGCGGCGCGACCTCCAGGCGCAGTCGAAGCGATACGTCTACAAACTGCTCGCAACGAAGAGGACGAAGACGATGAACAAGGAACTGAATCAGGTCGGCTCGGAAGGCTTTCAGCTCGCCGGACTGACCGTCTCGAAAACGGCGTTCGGTGGTGAAGAGTTGGTGTCAATCCTGATGCTTGCCGAATGACGCCCGCCTGCCCAGATTCCGTCCGGACGATCATCTCGTTCAACGGCACGACACGGGGATCGCTCCCGCTACCTGGTTTCCTCAAGCTCTCGCACCGCCGTTCCAATTTGCGCTAGCAAGTTTTCCTTTGTTTGCTCGGGTGCAAAGATCGATCGGGCGGCAATCTCCTGACAGCGGCTGAATTCTCCAAGCCCCCATCCGAACTGTTTCCGCAGCAACTCGAACTCGCCGGTCAAGCTCGTGGCTGAAACAGTGCGGCAGTCGGTGCTAACCGTCACGGCAACACCGCGTCTTAGAAATCGGTCGATCGGGTGCGTGGTGAGTGAATCCGTTGCTCGGGTTTGAACGTTTGAGCGGGGACACATCTCCAGCGGGACGAAGCTTTCAGCAACTCTGCTGACAAGTTCGGTGTCTTCCTCGGTGCGGACGCCATGGCCAATTCGTTCGGCGCCGAGCCGGTCGAGGGCTTGTCTGACGCTGGATGGCCCGGCGTTTTCCCCGGCGTGGACCGTGCGGTGAAGACCGGCATCTCGGGCGGCCAGAAAAGCTCGCCGGTGAGGTTCGGCGTCGGGAAACCCAGCTTCGTCACCTGCCCGGTCGAGCCCATTGACTTTGTCCGTATTCGCCACGGCCAACCGCGCGACGGTGAGACTTTGCTCAGCGCTTTCGTGCCGCACGCAGCAAAGGATGAGCCCGACGCCCATCGAATGCTTCTCCGCGGTCGAGCGAAGGCCCGATGAAACAACGTCCACTACCTCTTGCAACGACATACCACGCCGTGTGTGGAGTTGCGGGGCAAAGCGAACTTCGGCATAAATCACGCCGTCCGCCGCCACGTCCTCGATCAGTTCGCGAGTGATGCGCAAGAGATCCCGCGGACGCTGCATGGCTTCAAGAGCCAGGTCGATTCGGCTGATGTAGTCGCGGAGGTTTTCGCATAGTTCGGGGGCCACCAGAGCGGCCCGCAGTGGTACCGGGAGTCTTAACCCGATATCGCGGCCAATTTCGGCGACCGTTTGGACGCGCACGCAGCCGTCCAGGTGGCAGTGGAGTTCGATCTTGGGAAGCTTGCGGAGTTGGGCGGGCGTCACTTGAGAATTACCCTAACATGAGTCATCGCGCCGGGATTCGAAGGATCTTCGGATTTGTGGCAACCCATTCTGGCCTCGCTCACGGGGATCGTTCGTGGCAAAAGCCCTGCCTCGTATTGGCGAGAGTCTTGATCAACTTAAATTTGATATGGGTAAGGTGGACGATGACGAGCGCCCAAAGTCTGCTGGTGGCTAGTCGACCGCCGCTAGGCCGAAGGCCCGAGTTTCCACGGCAAGGAGGCAGGTACAGTAGTCACTTGCGCCTCGGAAAAATCATTCAGAGATGGGCTTGCGGCCGTACCGATCCATCTTGATTCAGGCAAGCTGGGGAATCTTAATGAAGCCAAAGTGGTCGGCAGGCCGATTGTGGCCGCGGTATTTCCAAAAAGTGCGAAAAACCAAAGTCAAGATCGCGGCAATATCCCGCGACGAAGGAGCGTACTTGATTGACTGGATATTCCACCATCTATTCTTTGGCTTTGATTCGATCACACTACTGTCCGGTTAACGACTCACTGGCGAGCGGCAACTGATTGTTCCAGCATAGCTTAGGGCTGTTTTCCCCTTGCCGCGATTTGAACGGCGAAGGACGGCTGGAACGACTTCGGAGGCGGCCGACAATGGTTCATGAACCTCGGCCGCACCGTATTCTCCCAGTTGATCAGCTTCCTTCCGGATCGCGAATTCCGCCGCTGCGTAAGCCGCTACGACGGGGATCGCAGATGGCGCGGCTTTTCCTGCTGGGATCAGTTCCTCTGCATGGCGTTCGCCCAGCTGACCTACCGCGAAAGCCTGCGCGACATCGAAGCGTGCCTGCGTTCGCTCGGCGCCAAGCTCTACCACAGGGGATTCCGCTCCCAGGTGGCGCGCTCCACACTGGCCGACGCCAACGAGTCGCGCGACTGGCGGATCTATGCCGATTTCGCCCAGGTCTTGATTCGCATCGCGCGGCCTTTGTACGCCCGCGATCCGATCGGCGTGGATCTCGATCAAAGTCTCTACGCTCTGGACTCGACCACCATCGATCTGTGCCTCTCGCTGTTCCCCTGGGCCAAGTTCCGCCGGCACAAGGCCGCCCTGAAGATGCACACGCTGTTGGACCTGCGGGGTAACATCCCCACGTTTATCCGCATTACCGCTGGCAAAACGCACGACGTCAACATCCTCGACGAGTTCCTCCCCGAGCCCGGCGCCTTCTACGTCATGGATCGGGCCTACGTCGATTTCGAACGTCTCTTCGTGTTCACCCTCTGCTCGTCGTTCTTCGTCGTGCGAACCAAGAAGAACATCTTGCTCCAACGGCGCTACTCGCATCCCGTCGACAAGTCCACGGGGGTGCGCTCGGATCAGACCGTCCTACTGACTGCCATCGAGTCGGCCCTGGCGTATCCGGACCCGTTGCGGCGGATCAGCTACTTTGACACCGCGACGAACAAGCGGCTGAAGTTCCTGACCAACAATTTCGCGCTCCCGGCGTTGACCATCGCCCGCATCTACAAGTCGCGTTGGCAGATCGAGTTGTTCTTCAAGTGGATCAAGCAGCACCTGCGGATCAAGCAGTTTTACGGTACCAGCGAGAACGCCGTGAAGACGCAAATCTGGATCGCGGTCTCGGTTTACGTACTGGTCGCGATCGCGCGCAAGAGGTTGGGCCTGGAGGCGAGTCTCTACCAAATTCTACAGATTCTCAGCGTTACCCTTTTCGAGAAAACGCCCATTTTACAGGCCTTGCAGCCGTCCGACTCCCACGAAAACTTACTCGATGACCCTAACCAGCTGATTCTATTCGACTTTTAACCGGACAGTAGTGATTCGATCAATATATACGTCAACAGAACCTCTGACAATACCTGGGATATCCGCCATAAGCTGAGTATGTTGCCGTCAGTCACTTTCATTGATAGCGACGCACTCTTTGACGGTTCCACCTTTGATGGCCAAATGAGTGCTCATTCCCTTGCTCTAGTTCTCTGACCGCTTGATAGTTGGTCTTTTATAGCCGAACTTACGGCGTGCGGTCTTGCGGTCGAAGCGCCAGTCGATCTTCACCTGCTCACGGTTGACCCGGCGGTTCCAGGCAGCCGCTTCGCGTCGCAGTGTCGTCAGGTCCGGGATGCGTCGCTTGCCCAAGCATTGCCTGGAGAAGAGTCCGATCTCGATCTCTGCCTGGTTCAGCCAACTGCCGTGCTTCGGCGTGTAATGCGGCGTAAAGCAACCCCAGATCTCGTTGCCGAACTCCTCGCCGCACAGGTCCGTCAGCGACTTGCGGCTGTGCGTCGAGAGATTGTCCAGCACCAAGTGAATCGTCTCGGCCTCGGGATAGGCCAGCGCCACTTCAAACAGCGCCTTGGCGAACTCAACACCCGAACGGTCCGGCGTCACGAACGTGAAATGGCGACCAGCTTTGGGCTCAACCGCGCAAAAGACATTCGCCGTCCCGCGACGTTCATACGCGCTGTCCCGACGAGACTCGCGGCCCGGCTCGGCCGGCGTCGGCGCACGAACGTCGGCATGCAGCGTGACCGGCTTCTCGTCGAAACAAATCATCGGCTGCATCGGATTGTACGGCCGTTCGTACGTTTCCAGCACGTCTTCCATGCAGGCGATGTAGGCCTCATTGAGCTCGGCCACGCACCACATTTTTTTCCCGCCACGGCTTGAGGGCGTGGCTGAGGAGCAAAACACGAATCGTTTCTCGGCCCGCCCGCGGGACCAGTCGGCGCTTGACGGCTTCTTCGGCGACCAGTCGCACCGTCCAGCGGGCGCGGCCCTTGGGCGGGTCGCTGCAAACCATCGCGATGATGCGCTGGCGTTGTTGGGCCGAAAGCAAACTGGCCGCGCCCGGCCGCTGCTTTTCGTAGAGCGCCCGCTCGAGGCCCCCTTGCTGATAGCGCCGGGCGAGATTGCGAACCGATGGCCGTGTCAGCGGCAGCACGGCAGCAATCTGCGGCGCGCTCATTCCCTCTCCGAGCCTTTGCAACGCAACCGCTCGCAGCGTCACGCGAACCTGTTCGACTCCGCCGGCGAGAAGCTTCTTCAGCGCCGTTTGATCCTTCTCGGAAACCTTCACACGCAGAGCGGGACGCGGCATACCTCAAGTATGCTCTAAAACATTCCGATCCCAACATGTTTCTTTGTACAATCTTCAGGCGGTCATAGAACTAGCTGATGGTCGGCCATGTTCCCTTCTGGACAGGGTCACTTTGGACGAGCTTCAACAAGGCGTCAAGCTGTTTTTCATTCTGCACCGGATATTTCGTAGCCAGATGGAGTACGTCTCGAGGCTCGATCAAGCGGCTTGGCCCGACGGAGCACTATTAAAATCCAATCGTTGGGGCTATGAGCCTCACGGGGGCCGGTTCAGATTAGCTTTGACAGTAACTTGATAGAAGCCTATTTGCGACATCGACTGGAGTTTATCCAGCGCTATCAGCTGACGACCGAATTCCTTGTCGCTCAACAATTCGTACGACGACGTTTCTCAAAAGTTCTGAACACCGTTCGTAACGCAGACCAGTCAGCCTTCGACACGATAGATAAGTTACTTAGCGGTGTAGATATTCCCGAAGTGAAGCAGGCGGTCACCGAACTCAAGACAAGGCACGGAATCTTGTAGTCTGTCAGGACTGCTAGGGAATGGTTGTTGGGAGCGGATCAATCGGTTCGAGTAAACCGCTTGCTTACGCGCGCGGCTCAGGGCGCGAGGGGACCGCGTTTTAGGGTAGGGATAGTGCTAGCGCGGCCTCGGCAGGAGCTCACTGCGCGAGAAGAATATAGAACCCGGCCGTGATCCCGCAGATCACGATACTAGCTTCCTTCGTATATTTCCACGGGGTAATGTCAACCTCGCCAGTGTGCGTCGGCACGTAGATATTCTCCGCCGGCTTGAAGCGGCTGATCAGAACCATGAGTCCCATTGTCAGGACAAACACCAAGCCCAGCAAGTGGAGAAAATGCACATCGTGGCTTAGACCGAACATGCTTTTCAACCTGAATTATGCACAGATTCGGCGTAGCCATCGTCGATGGAGTTGTGGCGATAGCGGCACTCGTGTCAACTCAGTGATTTCGCAAGTCGTCTTTTCTGCTGTTTCCCTCCCCGTTTGAGCCGCCTCCTGATCCCGGCAGGGCAAAAGCGGGCTGGCAAGCGGCGTGTTCCCAGTACGTTGCGGCGAGTGCATGAAAATTTATGCATGGAGTGCCCCTCAGCTCAGCGCACCCTCCACCACCGGCGCCAAGCTCGATCCCGGCGGCCCCATCGCCCGCAGCCGTCGCATCAGCCGTTCAAACAGACCCTTTTCCTGATAATGATCGCTGTAGCTGACACCCGTTCTGCCGGCGTGCCGCCAGATCTTGGCCGCCACGAACAGAAAACGCAGCCGCGCCGTCGCCAGGGTGGTGTGCCGCAGCGTCTCCACGCTGGCCTGGGCTTCGCGGTTGAACAGCAGCAGCCAGCAGTTGAGATTGTAGGCCAGCATGGCCAACTGAAAGTGATTGCGGTTCATGTCAAAGCGGCGCGAGGGATGGGCCGCCAGCCCGGCGTCGTTGTTGGCCTCCTTGATCAGGTTCTCGGCTCCGGCGCGCTGATTGTAAAACCACACCACCGCCGCGATCGGCTCGGCCAGATTGGTGACAAACACGCGGTAGGTGTAAGCGCTGGTGGCGAACAACTGGTATTGCTCGGCCGCGCCGGCCTTGGGCTCGTTTTCGTAACGCAGCGCCAGGAAACGGCAGGCCCGCGCCCAGCCTTGCGGTTGGTAGAGGAATTCGCATTCCGCGTCCGCGTCGGAGCGGGGGGAGGGTTTCCATTCTGCTTGCTGCAAGCGCTCGACCAGGCGCCGCGTTTTGCGCGCCACGATGACGAACTGACAAGCCGCCTTTTCATAGGCCTCCACCGCCTCCCAGCAATAAAAGCCGGAATCGGCCCGCGCCAGGATTTTCTTCACGCCGCCCGGCAAAGTCCGGAAAGCGCTTTCGAGGTGGGCGGCGATCTGTCGGCCCGTGGGCCGGTCGCCGTTGCGCAACCCGCCCATCAGGTATTCGCGCGTCTCGGCCAGGAAGGTCAGTATCGGCTGGTAGCTGCGCTTGCCCTTGTTCTTGGGGTTGTAGCTCTTGCGCCCGCCCATCTGGCGGCCGTAGAGGGTATGCACGGTGGTGTCGGTGTCCAGCGTCACCGTCTCCAACTTCACGTGGGCCGCGGCCCAGACTCGTTCCCGCAGCTGGCGCTGAATGGAAAGGATCTGCTTCGCCACGTTGAGGTGCAGCGAGGCCAGAAAGCGCCACAGCGTGGACTGCGGCGGCAGACGCGTCACTTGCAAGATGCCGGTCAGGATGGGGTCGCGAGCGATGAAGCGGAGTTGGTTGAGCCGCGCAAAGCCGACATAGAGGCCGAGCACGAGGGCCAGCACGAACTGGTAGGGGCTCATGGCTCGGGTGATCCGTTTGGTCGTGAGGGTTTCTTCCAGCAGCGCTTGGACGCCGAGTTTTTCGAGCAGGGTGGCGACGCGCAGCAAGCCGCCGTAGGGAGTCAGATTCTTGCCACGGAAGTGATAGGGCGTGGCAGCCCCGATTTTATTGGGCCGCGGGGCCCTCGCGCCGGGGCCTTGTTTGACGGGCCTTCGGGAGCTATGCTGTTTTCGTTTGGTAACCATTTGGGTGATCTCCTTGGGGTTGACTGGCGAAGCTGAAATCTTTGCCAGCCTACCTTTTTACCCCATGTTTTCGGGGGTCCCCAAATGGTTCCTGGCGGCTCAGCCCTCACCAGGTGCACCGGCAGTGCATAATTCAGGTTCAATAAGCCTTGGACGGCGTCCCCAAACGAGAAAACCAGCAAGTAAAAAGCAATCGGCCCGGCGATCAAACCAACCCTCGCCGCCGCCGCCGATACGTACCTGGTCAGAAAGCCCAGCAGAATCACCGCCAGAAGCGGTCCGTTGAAAATCGAATTCACCATCTGCAAGTAGTTGTAGAGGCTCCCGGAGGCATCGATCAGCGGCGCCATGATCATGGTCACGATCGCCAGTACGACGCTGCAAACTCTCCCGGAGGCGACCATTTGCCGTCCCGTCGCTTCCTTGTTGAAGAGCGCCTGGTAGATGCCTGACTGAACAAGGTCGCCGAGCTATTCAGCACACTGTTGAAAGTGCTCAGAATAGCTCCGACCATCACCGCCGCAAACAATCCGATCAGAGCCGGCGGCAGCACGGCCTTCACCAGAGTCGGATAGGCCAAAACGTAATCATCCGGCCCGAGGGTGTCCTTGAACATGTGGTAGGCGAGCACCCCCGGCAACCCGACAACAAACGGCCCCAGCAGCTTGAACAGAGCCCCGAGCAGCACGCCCTTCTGCCCCTCGGCCAAGCTCTTGGCACCGAGCGCGCGCTGGACCTTTTCCTGATTCGTGCACCAGGCGAAGACTTGAACAACGATCAATCCGCTGAACAAAACGCCCATCGGCAAGAACGATCCAGGCTCGTCACCGGTGATGTCAAACTTCGGACGATCCGCGGCATAGACTTCGGCTAGACTGGCCCAGGCGCTGCCGTCGCCAATCGCCACCAGCGCCAAGAAGGGAACCAGTAGCCCGGCCGCGAGGAAGCCAATTCCATTGACCGTGTCGGAGATAGCGACCGCCTTGAGTCCGCCGAAAATGGCGTAGAGGGACCCCATTGTCCCGACGCTCCAGACGATGACGAGCGTCGACTGGGCGGCCGTCATGCCAAGATTTTCCGAGACGTCAAAAGGCTTTCGAGTCCGATGGCTCCGAGTAGCAGCACGATCGGCAGCCGCGCGAATACGTAGGAGAATAAAAACAAGACCGTTGCAATGACGCGCGTCGACTGATCGTAGCGCTGAGCCAAGAACTCGGGGATCGTCGCGAAGCCGCTCTTCAGATAGCGGGGCAAGAAATAAAGAGCGGTGAGCACCAAAGCAGGTGCCGCCAATGTCTCCCAAGCCGTAACCGCGATGGTGTGGTTGAAGGCGTCGCCGTTGAGTCCGATCAAGTGCTCGGTCGAGAGGTTGGTCATGATCAACGACCCGGCGATGACCCACGCCGTGAGACTTCGCCCGCCAAGAAAATAGGCGTCCGAGGTGGTCATGCGGTCTCTGCGCGTGTACCAGTAAGAGATAGCGGCTACCGAGAACGTGAAGGCGAGGAAGGATACAACCTGAATTATGCACTGCGGCGTGGACCTGAGGAGGGCTGAGCCGCAAGGGACCATTGGGGACCCCCTAAAACATGGGGTAAAAAGGTCGGCTGGCAAAGATTCCAGCTTCGCCAGCCAACCCCAAGGAAGTCACCCACATGGTTACCAGACGAAAACAGCATAGCTCCCAAAGGCCCGTCCAACAAGGCCCAGCCGTGACGGCCTCGCGGCCCAATAAAATCGGGGCTTCGACGCCTTACCACTTCCGCGGCAGGAAGCCGACTCCCTACGGCGGCTTGCTGCCGGTGGTCGGGAGGGCGCTGATCTGAGAGCCTGGCTATGCGCTATGCATAAAATTTTATGCACTAGCCGTAACGCACTGGAAACACGTCACTTCCGAGCGAGGTTTTGACGACGCGGATTCTGGGCGGGAAGGGAAACCGGACACGGAGAAGCCAAAAGACCAGTTGCCGAGCTACCACCTCACGACGACCGCCAACCCGCTACGAACGCAGCCACACTCGCAAAGTGAATCTGTGCATAATTCAGGTACCACTGTCCAAAGCATGCTGTGACGCTAGTGTGACAAACAGCGGTGGGCGGCCACAAGTTGTCTGCAGAGAACGGCTGTATCAGCCGAATCGTGGCCGTTGGGAACCGAAAGGGAGTCCTTAACTAGCTTTGCCTTATCGCACCATTGATTCTGAAGGAGTTACCGGCACCAACTCGCCCGGAGTCGAGGTCCCTGCAATCTTGACCTTGTTGTCACCTGAATTATGCACTGCCGGTGCACCTGGTGAGGGCTGAGCCGCCAGGAACCATTTGGGGACCCCCGAAAACATGGGGTAAAAAGGTAGGCTGGCAAAGATTTCAGCTTCGCCAGTCAACCCCAAGGAGGTCACCCAAATGGTTACCAAACGAAAACAGCATAGCTCCCGAAGGCCCGTCAAACAAGGCCCCGGCGCGAGGGCCCCGCGGCCCAATAAAATCGGGGCTGCCACGCCCTATCACTTCCGTGGCAAGAATCTGACTCCCTACGGCGGCTTGCTGCCCGTCGCCACCCTGCTCGAAAAACTCGGCTTCCAAGCGCTGCTGGAAGAAACCCTCACGACCAAACGGATCACCCGAGCCATGAGCCCCTACCAGTTCGTGCTGGCCCTCGTGCTCGGCCTCTATGTCGGCTTTGCGCGGCTCAACCAACTCCGCTTCATCGCTCGCGACCCCATCCTGACCGGCATCTTGCAAGTGACGCGTCTGCCGCCGCAGTCCACGCTGTGGCGCTTTCTGGCCTCGCTGCACCTCAACGTGGCGAAGCAGATCCTTTCCATTCAGCGCCAGCTGCGGGAACGAGTCTGGGCCGCGGCCCACGTGAAGTTGGAGACGGTGACGCTGGACACCGACACCACCGTGCATACCCTCTACGGCCGCCAGATGGGCGGGCGCAAGAGCTACAACCCCAAGAACAAGGGCAAGCGCAGCTACCAGCCGATACTGACCTTCCTGGCCGAGACGCGCGAATACCGGATGGGCGGGTTGCGCAACGGCGACCGGCCCACGGGCCGACAGATCGCCGCCCACCTCGAAAGCGCTTTCCGGACTTTGCCGGGCGGCGTGAAGAAAATCCTGGCGCGGGCCGATTCCGGCTTTTATTGCTGGGAGGCGGTGGAGGCCTATGAAAAGGCGGCTTGTCAGTTCGTCATCGTGGCGCGCAAAACGCGGCGCCTGGTCGAGCGCTTGCAGCAAGCAGAATGGAAACCCTCCCCCCGCTCCGACGCGGACGCGGAATGCGAATTCCTCTACCAACCGCAAGGCTGGGCGCGGGCCTGCCGTTTCCTGGCGCTGCGTTACGAAAACGAGCCCAAGGCCGGCGCGGCCGAGCAATACCAGTTGTTCGCCACCAGCGCTTACACCTACCGCGTGTTTGTCACCAATCTGGCCGAGCCGATCGCGGCGGTGGTGTGGTTTTACAATCAGCGCGCCGGAGCCGAGAACCTGATCAAGGAGGCCAACAACGACGCCGGGCTGGCGGCCCATCCCTCGCGCCGCTTTGACATGAACCGCAATCACTTTCAGTTGGCCATGCTGGCCTACAATCTCAACTGCTGGCTGCTGCTGTGCAACCGCGAAGCCCAGGCCAGCGTGGAGACGCTGCGGCACACCACCCTGGCGACGGCGCGGCTGCGTTTTCTGTTCGTGGCGGCCAAGATCTGGCGGCACGCCGGCAGAACGGGTGTCAGCTACAGCGATCATTATCAGGAAAAGGGCCTGTTTGAACGGCTGATGCGACGGCTGCGGGCGATGGGGCCGCCGGGATCGAGCTTGGCGCCGGTGGTGGAGGGTGCGCTGAGCTGAGGGGCACTCCATGCATAAAATTTCATGCACTCGCTGCAACGTACTGGGAACACGCCGCTTGCCAGCCCGCTTTTGCCCTGCCGGGATCAGGAGGCGGCTCAAACGGGGAGGGAAACAGCAGAAAAGACGACTTGCGAAATCACTGAGTTGACACGAGTGCCGCTATCGCCACAACTCCATCGACGATGGCTACGCCGAATCTGTGCATAATTCAGGTGGCATCAATGTCGGCGGCCACAACCTTATCGCGAAAGAAGAACTGCGGCACTGTTTCGAGGAGCTTGGTTTTCGTAGCGTCCGGACCTACATTCAAAGCGGCAATATCCTTTTTCGGACGGATAAGACAAGCATCAAGCAACTGACAAAAAGGATCGAGACGGGACTTTCGAAACGGTTTTCTTGTGCCGCGGAAGCGGTTGTTTTCTCGCGTGCGATGTACCGATCCGCGATTGACTCAGCTCCCGACGGGTGGGGCAAGGACGACCAGCAAAAGCACAACACCCTCTTCACGCTCGGTGATGTCAAGCCCGAGGAAGTCTTAGCCGGCTTCCCAGCGCCTGAAGCTGAATTTGAAACGGTTACAACTGGTCCAGGAGTTATTTTTTGGTCGGCGTCCAAGGGAAACTTAGGAAAAACAAACATGTTGAAGCTGGCCAAAGCTTCTATCTATAAAAAGCTGACCGTTAGAAACCACAACACTGTTTTCAAATTGCTGGAACTATTCGAACAAATGTAGCCGGCTTCGTAACTCCAAGTTACTCTCCTCATCAAGGTCTTCTCGGGGACCACCGCTGGGCTGGGAGAGTTAGGCGCTCGCGTACAATTTCAACCCCGAACCCGCAGTCCCTCAGCGGCGTCCCGAATTCTGGTTCACGGTCTCTCGTTGGGTCCCGGAGCGATTCGCCAAGCAGCGGTTGATCTTGCCAAATAGCTCTGGCCACTCGAAGGGTTTGCTGACGTAATCGTCCGCATTGGCGGCAAAGGCCTTCTCCACATCGCCCATTGTGGTTTTCGCGGTCAGCATGATGATGGGGATCTGGGAGGTGTCAGCACGCTGCTTGAGAACTTGGCACAGCGTCAGCCCGTCGATACCGGGCATCATGATGTCGAGCAGGATCAGGTCGGGCAGCTCGGCCACTGCCGTTTGAAATCCAAGATCGCCGTCGGGCTCCATCAACACCTCAAACCCCTGTATGTCAAGGCGAAACGCGATCGGCTTGACGACGTCTTCCTCATCGTCAACGATGAGTATTTTCAGTTTTTCAGCAGTGGCTTCCATAACTTTCTATCGGGTGCGAATTGGAATTGTGGTTTCGGAGGCTGCGGGCTGCTCTTGTTCCGCGGGCCTGGCTCCAGTCCCGAGCTCTTGGACGGCATCACCCAAGTTGAGCATGTCTTCCGCAATCCGGCTCGCTGAATCGATGGCATACTTCGTCGACTGCGGGACATCCTTTTCCATTTCCGCCAAGTGCAGTACGTCGGCTAAGTTTTGGGCCAACGCCTTTACTTGCAACCGCAACGCCGCTTCCTGAGCGCTCCCGGCTGAGGGACTGTCTGGCTGTGTCGCTTGTTTCTGCGGGCCGACCACGTCGTAGACACGGGACACGATCGAGTTCGCACCATCGGTTTTGGCAAGGTAATCGATTGCGCCAAGCTCAATCGCACGCCGCCGGAATTCCAGTTCCGAATTACACGAGAACAGCAAGATCTTGACGTCGAACAGCTTGGGATCGGATTTGACGAGACGGGTCAACTCCAGCCCATTGATCTCCGGCATCATGAAATCCGCCAGCACCAGGTCAATCTCGGAACGCTTCATCATGTCTAAGGCCTCGGCCCCATTGTTCGCGGTGATGACTTCATAACCGGAGGTGGTTAGTCGAAACTGAAGCGCGGCAATGACACCTGAATTATGCACTGCGGCGTGGACCTGAGGAGGGCTGAGCCGCAAGAGACCATTTGGGACCCCCGAAAACATGGGGTAAAAAGGTAGGCTGGCAAAGATCCCAGCTTCGCCAGCCAACCCCAAGGAGGTCACCCACATGGTTACCAGACGAAAACAGCATAGCTCCCAAAGGCCCGTCCAACAAGGCCCAGCCGTGACGGCCTCGCGGCCCAATAAAATCGGGGCTTCGACGCCTTACCACTTCCGCGGCAGGAAGCCGACTCCCTACGGCGGCTTGCTGCCGGTGGTCGGGAGGGCGCTGATCTGAGAGCCTGGCTATGCGCTATGCATAAAATTTTATGCACTAGCCGTAACGCACTGGAAACACGTCACTTCCGAGCGAGGTTTTGACGACGCGGATTCTGGGCGGGAAGGGAAACCGGACACGGAGAAGCCAAAAGGCCAGTTGCCGAGCTACCACCTCACGACGACCGCCAACCCGCTACGAACGCAGCCACACTCGCAAAGTGAATCTGTGCATAATTCAGGTGACATCTTCTTCGTCGTCAACAATGAGCACTTTCGTTTTCCTCATACTTACTCCTTAAACGGTCTTTCCGTTTTCGCACGTTAGCTCGGGCGCCAAAACGCGCACCTGATCACCTTGCACGGCTTGGGCGACCGCAGACCCGTTGAGCACGGAGAACGATCCAGCAGGTCTCTGGCCCGATCCTAGGTAAGCCTCTGCCCCACGGCTCGGTTCCGATTCGCCCTCGGGAAGACGCAAGGCAAAGTAGAAGGCCGAACCCCGCCCCAGCTCAGACTCAACCCAAATGCGGCCGCCATGCAGCTCGACGATCTTCTTGCAGATCGCCAAACCCAGACCCGTCCCTCCCGATTTCCGGCCGGGACCCGTGCTGAGCTGAATAAACGCCTCGAAGATATTCTCGAGTTTCTCGGCCGGAATACCTGGGCCGCTGTCCTGAATCTTGACGATGGCCTCGGAGCCCAGCAGTTCGGTGCTGACCTCGATCCAGCCGTGGTCGCAATAGCGGATGGCATTGGTGATTAGGTTGATCAGAACCTGACTAATGCGGTCAGTGTCCATGCGAACCGGCGGCAATTGGTTGTCTGGGGCGAACTCCAGGCGTAAATGCCTCTTCTTTGCGGCGAGCCGTTGCTGGGTGACAATCTCCGACGTGAGAGCGTTGAGCTCGTGGTCGGCCAACTCCAGATGGAACTCGCCGCGTTCGAGCTTTGAAAAATCGAGCGTGTCGTTGATCAAGCGGTGCAGCCGGTCAACGTTGCGTTTCGCCAACTCCAAAAAATCGGCCTGGTGCTTGTTGACATCTCCGGCCGTGCCGTCCGCCACCACATCGATGGCTTCCTTGATGGCGGTAAGAGGTGTTCGCAACTCATGGGAAACCATGGAGGTGAATTCACTCTTGACCATCACCGCCTGCTGCAACGTTTGCAGCATCCTATTCCGTTCGGTGATGTCCCGGATCACCGCGACGTATCCGCTCGTATGACCCTGACGGTTGCGGACCGGCGCGATGGTTTGATCAACGTCGAACAAAGACCCGTCTTTCCTCTTATTTCGCAGGGTCCCCTTCCATACCTCACCCCGTTTCAGCGTTCCCCACAAGCTCCGATAAAGCTCCGCTTCGTGGCAGCCACTCTTGAGGATGCGTGGATTACGCCCGATAGCCTCGGCGCGAAGATAGCCGGTGAGATGCTCAAAGGCCGGGTTGACGAACTGGATCTCGCCGCAGGTGTCGGTCATGAAGATGGCCTCGCCCGCCGACTCGAGCGCAGCGGCCAGACGCACGCCTTCTTGCTCCATGCGCTTGCGGTCAGTAATGTCGAACCCGACTCCGATCAGACCGGTCGGTTCGCCGCCGTTAGCGAGTACAGGCGCCTTGATGACAAGCACGGTGCGGGATTGTCCGCCGAACTCGACAGTCTCTTCGTGACGGATCGGCTCGCGTCCGGCCATGACCTGGCGGTCGCGGTCGACAAAGCGAGCAGCCACGGCTCCCGGAAACAGCTCGAAGTCAGTCTTTGAAATGACGTCGTCCGCACGACGCGCTAGAGCCTCACAGAAAACCCTGTTCACCGCGACGTAGCGAAATTCCGCGTCTTTCAGAAAGGCGAAGGCCGGCAGACTGTCGAGCAGCGTATTAACTTCCCGAGTCTTTTGCGCGTAGGCCGACGCCAGCCGCAGATGGGCCAGCGACTCGGCCTGCGCCCGCCGGTCGAACGCTTCCCCCAGCAGGCACTGAAGCTCGGAAGATGCATCCAAAGCCGCGCCTCGTTCAGTACCGCTATTAGAGCCAAGCATGGGCTTGAGCCAGCCATTGAAGATAGCCAGCGCCTCGGCAACCGGCAAGCGCTGCGCCGCCATTTCTTCAAACAAAAGTTTCGATTCCGTCCGGTCCGCGGCCGAGCGCGTGCGAACGAAACGGGTCACCGGGGCATGGTACGCGCCCCATCGCTCGTCTGGCCCCGTGGAGGTGACCGGGTCAGGCGTTTTCGAAAGAGCGATCCATCCAAGCGCCTCTTCGGCTGACGCAGCTTCGGGAGGCGGGCACAGTTCTTCCTCTCCCGCTTTCATCATTGCCGTGGGCCCCGAATCGAAGCCATGGGAATCCAACCAGGGTTTGCTTGCACTCGGCACCCGACAGACTACTCATCGGCCGTTTTGGGGCTCAACCTAAGTAAGAAATGTGGGCGAAGGAGCCTGCCCAGAGAATCAACGCCCAAGAGCCTGTGCCAGGTCGGATACGATATCCCCGGCCGATTCAATCCCCACCGACAACCGCACCAGGTTGTCTTTGATGCCAAGGCGCTGGCGGTGTTTCGGTGAGAGATTGCGATGCGAGCTGATTGCGGGATAGGAGATGAGCGAGTGAACGTCGCCCAAGCTTGTGGCCGAGACCACAAGTTCTAGACTGTCGAGTATGGCGAAGATCTCGTCCTTGCCCGCGTCTTTGACTTCGAAGCTCACCATGGCTCCAAAGGTTGCCCCGCCCTTTGTGTCCGGGGCGAACAGCCGGCGCGCAATTTCATGTTCAGGATGATCCGGGCTGCCTGGAAAATGAACCCGGTCAACTCGCGGGTGCTGCGCCAATGATTCCGCCACCTGACGGGCGTTGCGGCACTGCCGCTCAATCCGCAAGGGCAGCGTCTTTATCCCTCGCATGACGAGGTAGGCATCGAAAGCGCCGAGATTCGTGCCGATGTTGCGCGTCAATGCCAGCAAGAGTTCGCGCCATGGTTCGTTAGCAACGATGACGCCGCCGAGCACGTCGGCGTGGCCCGCCAGGTATTTCGTGGCGCTATGAACAACCAGGTCGACGCCTAGTTCCAGGGGCCGCATCAGGACCGGCGTGACGAACGTGGCGTCGACGACGACAAGTGCTCCGTGGCGGTGGGCAATCGCTGTAATCCTGTCGAGCGGCGCCACTCGCAGCATGGGGTTCGAGACGGACTCAACCAGCACACAACCCGGCTTGTGCTCGGCGACCGCCGCTTCGAAGGCGTCCAGGTCGCAACAGTCGGCGAACGTTGTTTTGACACCCGCCGGTTCGAGCACCCCCGAAAGCAGACGAAACGTTTCTCCGAACAGGGCGTTCGCCGCGACGATCGATTTGCGGCGGTCCGTTAGAGCAGCCATCAACGCCACGTAAAGCGCCGCCATGCCCGACGCCGCCGTAACGGCCAGATCTCCGCCTTCGAGCGCTGCGACCTGCTCTTCGAGCACCGCGCAAGTTGGGCTGCCGTAAGGTGCGTAGCCTTGACCGGGAACTTCGCCTTCGAATACCCGCTCCAACTGCTCCATCCGTGGATAGGCGTAGCTCGATGCTCCGTAAATCGGCGTGGTGGCGGGGACATAATCGCCAAGTTGTTTGCGGTCTCCAGCGTGAACAGCGAGGGTGCCGAGTTTCATGCGAACCGCGAAAGACGTGTTGTGGAATTCCAGAGACTACTCAGCCCAACGCCTGCTCCAAATCAGCGATCACGTCCTCGGGCGCCTCGATACCCAGCGACAGCCGCAGCAGGTTGTCCCCAATCCCCATTCGCTGGCGTTGCTTCGGTGCCAGATCGCGGTGCGAACTCATCGCCGGATGCAGCATCATGGAATGCACATCGCCCAGACTGGTTGCGCGAACCACCAGTTTGAGCCGATCCATCAGCGCGAAAACCTCCGCTTTGGCGGCGCCGGCAACCTCGAAGCTGACCATCCCGCCGTAGAGCTCTTCGCCGCCCCCGCCTCGCTCGAACAGCCGCTGGGCAATCTCGCGGTCTGGGTGCTCGGGGTCACCCGGGAAATAAATGCGCTCGATGCGCGGATGGGTCTTGAGCCACTCGGCCACGACTGCCCCGTTCTGACATTGTCTTTCGACCCGCAGCGGAAGTGTCTTGACGCCGCGCATGATGAGATAGGCCTCGAAAGGGCCCAAGTTCATCCCGAGCGTGCGTCCCAACACTTGCAAGGTTTGACGGAACTCCTCACCCGCAACGAGGATGCCTCCGAGTGCATCTCCGTGACCGGCCAAGTACTTCGTCGCGCTATGGACAACGATGTCCGCACCAAGTCCGAGTGGCCTCATCATCACCGGCGTGGTGAACGTTGAGTCGACCACGAGGACGGCGTTGTGCCGATGGGCGATCTCGGCGACTTTATCCAGAGCAGGCACCCGCATCATCGGGTTCGAGATTGTCTCAATGAGTACGCAGGATGGTTTCGCTTCCGCAACCGCCGCTTCGAAAGCATCCAGGTCACAGGGATCGGCGAAGCGAACCTCGACGCCGCTAGGTTCGAGAACATTCATCAGCAGCGAGATCGTCTGGCCATAGAGAACATTGGCCGCCACGATCGACTTGCGGCGGTCGGTCAGCGCGGCCAACAGCGAGAGATGAATCGCCGCCATCCCCGAGGAGGCCGCCAGCGCCACATCAGCGCCTTCGAGAGCCGCGACCTGCTGTTCCAGGGCGTCCACCGTCGGATTCCCATAGCGGGAATAGCTCTGCCCTTCCTTCTCGTTGCCGAACACGCGGTCCAGCTCCGCCACCTCGTCATAGAAGAAACTGGTTGCGGAGTAGATCGGTGTCGTCACCGGGACATAGTCGCCGAGTTTCTTGCGGTCGCCGGCGTGAACAGCCTGAGTGTGCAGCTTCATGGGGAGGCCCAGAGTGAGCTCGGACTCAAGTTCGAGCTGACCTTGTGATTATAACGGGTAGCCGGAAATATTCCTGTCATGATCGATGAGCGCACCGAACTAGCCCAGTTGGTACAGCAACGGTTCCCAAACCGCAGATCGTCGATTCGAATCCGACCCGTCCTCCGAATTTTCAATAACCTTCCACCCGACACCATCCTGTCTCAGCCAGGCTGATCAGTGCCGAGGTTTGGACAGGGGATGGTTGTCTTCCTGGCTGGAGCTTCACACGCGACGGCGCTCAATGGGACCAGGTGCTAGATGGCAAGGGAGTCAAGCCCGCGAACGCTTCTCTGACAACCAGTCTTGATTGCCTTCTGCAAGCTGAAAGAGATATCCTGTAAAATGAGGTGTCTCGGTTCGAATCGAATAACGTTTTGAACTGCGGACCACCGAAATACCTCCGACACCAACATCGAGGTCTTTGATGAACGACAACCCTGCGCTTGGCTTCCTCGATTTTTTTCGCCGACCCGAGCAAGTAATAAGCGATCTATATACCGATCAACTTGGCGCATCCGTGGGTGGAGATGACAACGCAAGGAAGTCCCAAAACTTGTTCAGTGATGCTTTTGGGCACCATGTTGACGTTTTTCTTGACGCTGCCCCCGAGCTAGTTCTCTGACCGCTTGATAGTTGGTCTTTTATAGCCGAACTTACGGCGTGCGGTCTTGCGGTCGAAGCGCCAGTCGATCTTCACCTGCTCACGGTTGACCCGGCGGTTCCAGGCAGCCGCTTCGCGTCGCAGTGTCGTCAGGTCCGGGATGCGTCGCTTGCCCAAGCATTGCCTGGAGAAGAGTCCGATCTCGATCTCTGCCTGGTTCAGCCAACTGCCGTGCTTCGGCGTGTAATACGGCGTAAAGCAACCCCAGATCTCGTTGCCGAACTCCTCGCCGCACAGGTCCGTCAGCGACTTGCGGCTGTGCGTCGAGAGATTGTCCAGCACCAAGTGAATCGTCTCGGCCTCGGGATAGGCCAGCGCCACTTCAAACAGCGCCTTGGCGAACTCAACACCCGAACGGTCCGGCGTCACGAACGTGAAATGGCGACCAGCTTTGGGCTCGACCGCGCAAAAGACATTCGCCGTCCCGCGACGTTCATACGCGCTGTCCCGACGAGACTCGCGGCCCGGCTCGGCCGGCGTCGGCGCACGAGCGTCGGCATGCAGCGTGACCGGCTTCTCGTCGAAACAAATCATCGGCTGCATCGGATTGTACGGCCGTTCGTACGTTTCCAGCACGTCTTCCATGCAGGCGATGTAGGCTTCATTGAGCTCCGCCACGCACCACATTTTTTTCCCGCCACGGCTTGAGGTCGTGGCTGAGGAGCAAAACACGAATCGTTTCTCGGCCCGCCCGAGGGACCAGTCGTCGCTTGACGGCTTCTTCGGCGACCAGTCGCACCGTCCAGCGGGCGCGGCCCTTGGGCGGGTCGCTGCAAACCATGGCGATGATGCGCTGACGTTGTTGGGCCGAAAGCAAACTGGCTGCGCCCGGCCGCTGCTTGTCGTAGAGTGCGCGCTCGAGGCCGCCTTGCTGATAGCGCCGCGCGAGATTACGAACCGATTGCCGCGTCAGCGGCAGCACCGCGGCAATCTGCGGCGCGCTCATTCCTTCTCCGAGCCTTTGCAACGCCACCGCTCGCAGCGTCACGCGAACCTGTTCCACTCCGCCGCCGAGAAGCTTCTTCAGCGCCGTTTGATCCTTCTTGGAAACCTTCAGACGCAGAGCGGGGCGACCCATGCCTCAAGTATGCCCCAAAACATTCTCGTCCGAACATGTTTGTTTATAAAATCTTCAGGCGGTCATAGAACTAGTAGAAGCCCGATGACGAACAGAACAACCGTAAACCGGCCAACCATCCAACTGCTCATAGAACTCCTCCGTTTCAGCTCCTGCGATGCCGTCACCTACGCCGGAGCGAGTGAGACATTTACATTATTTATTCTACCAAACGGCGCCAACCCACTGCAATCGGGTGCGCGGCATAGATGTGGAGAGTTGGTGACTTTCTTCTCTTGTGGGCAGCAAGCCTAGAGTCAAAGAGCGCGACGACGAGTCGAAACTCGACTGCTTTCTGACGCGGTATTACTCGCCACCGATGGGACCGACTACAAGTGTTGATCCGATGAATATTGGCCGACTCCCACTCCCCATCAACCACTGGTAGCCACCTCCAAGAGAAACCCAAACTTCACCCGTCAGGTCGACCAGAATCAGTGGCGCACTTAGGACATGTGAGTAACCATTCCAGCTCTGGGCAACCCCGCTGTCCCTCGGATTCTGGCACTGGGCTACTCAGTTTTCGTGTATTAGCGCTTCGCGGGCAAAGTCGATATTCATTCCGGCCATCACCAAACACCGCGTCACCTTTTCCATTGGGCTGCATCTGAGACTATATGGAAGTAGTCGCGAACTATCTGGGAGCATCACAATTTGAGGCTACCGCTCCACTTGGCCGCGGCTGACTGTCCAAACATTTTTCACAGCTTCCTATCCCCCTTGACAGATGGACAGCATCTCCGCGAAACGGGCTAGGTTGCTATATTTCAGACCACTACTGTCCGGTTAAAAGTCGAATAGAATCAGCTGGTTAGGGTCATCGAGTAAGTTTTCGTGGGAGTCGGACGGCTGCAAGGCCTGTAAAATGGGCGTTTTCTCGAAAAGGGTAACGCTGAGAATCTGTAGAATTTGGTAGAGACTCGCCTCCAGGCCCAACCTCTTGCGCGCGATCGCGACCAGTACGTAAACCGAGACCGCGATCCAGATTTGCGTCTTCACGGCGTTCTCGCTGGTACCGTAAAACTGCTTGATCCGCAGGAGCTGCTTGATCCACTTGAAGAACAACTCGATCTGCCAACGCGACTTGTAGATGCGGGCGATGGTCAGCGCCGGGAGCGCGAAGTTGTTGGTCAGGAACTTCAGCCGCTTGTTCGTCGCGGCGTCAAAGTAGCTGATCCGCCGCAACGGGTCCGGATACGCCAGGGCCGACTCGATGGCAGTCAGTAGGACGATCTGATCCGAGCGCACCCCCGTGGACTTGTCGACGGGATGCGAGTAGCGCCGTTGGAGCAAGATGTTCTTCTTGGTTCGCACGACGAAGAACGACGAGCAGAGGGTGAACACGAAGAGACGTTCGAAATCGACGTAGGCCCGATCCATGACGTAGAAGGCGCCGGGCTCGGGGAGGAACTCGTCGAGGATGTTGACGTCGTGCGTTTTGCCAGCGGTAATGCGGATAAACGTGGGGATGTTACCCCGCAGGTCCAACAGCGTGTGCATCTTCAGGGCGGCCTTGTGCCGGCGGAACTTGGCCCAGGGGAACAGCGAGAGGCACAGATCGATGGTGGTCGAGTCCAGAGCGTAGAGACTTTGATCGAGATCCACGCCGATCGGATCGCGGGCGTACAAAGGCCGCGCGATGCGAATCAAGACCTGGGCGAAATCGGCATAGATCCGCCAGTCGCGCGACTCGTTGGCGTCGGCCAGTGTGGAGCGCGCCACCTGGGAGCGGAATCCCATGTGGTAGAGCTTGGCGCCGAGCGAACGCAGGCACGCTTCGATGTCGCGCAGGCTTTCGCGGTAGGTCAGCTGGGCGAACGCCATGCAGAGGAACTGATCCCAGCAGGAAAAGCCGCGCCATCTGCGATCCCCGTCGTAGCGGCTTACGCAGCGGCGGAATTCGCGATCCGGAAGGAAGCTGATCAACTGGGAGAATACGGTGCAGCCGAGGTTCATGAACCATTGTCGGTCGCCTCCGAAGTCGTTCCAGCCGTCCTTCGCCGTTCAAATCGCGGCAAGGGGAAAACAGCCCTAAGCTATGCTGGAACAATCAGTTGCCGCTCGCCAGTGAGTCGTTAACCGGACAGTAGTGATTTCAGACTTACACCTGAATTATGCACAGATTCGGCGTAGCCATCGTCGATGGAGTTGTGGCGATAGCGGCACTCGTGTCAACTCAGTGATTTCGCAAGTCGTCTTTTCTGCTGTTTCCCTCCCCGTTTGAGCCGCCTCCTGATCCCGGCAGGGCAAAAGCGGGCTGGCAAGCGGCGTGTTCCCAGTACGTTGCGGCGAGTGCATGAAATTTTATGCATGGAGTGCCCCTCAGCTCAGCGCACCCTCCACCACCGGCGCCAAGCTCGATCCCGGCGGCCCCATCGCCCGCAGCCGTCGCATCAGCCGTTCAAACAGGCCCTTTTCCTGATAATGATCGCTGTAGCTGACACCCGTTCTGCCGGCGTGCCGCCAGATCTTGGCCGCCACGAACAGAAAACGCAGCCGCGCCGTCGCCAGGGTGGTGTGCCGCAGCGTCTCCACGCTGGCCTGGGCTTCGCGGTTGAACAGCAGCAGCCAGCAGTTGCGATTGTAGGCCAGCATGGCCAACTGAAAGTGATTGCGGTTCATGTCAAAGCGGCGCGAGGGATGGGCCGCCAGCCCGGCGTCGTTGTTGGCCTCCTTGATCAGGTTCTCGGCTCCGGCGCGCTGATTGTAAAACCACACCACCGCCGCGATCGGCTCGGCCAGATTGGTGACAAACACGCGGTAGGTGTAAGCGCTGGTGGCGAACAACTGGTATTGCTCGGCCGCGCCGGCCTTGGGCTCGTTTTCGTAACGCAGCGCCAGGAAACGGCAGGCCCGCGCCCAGCCTTGCGGTTGGTAGAGGAATTCGCATTCCGCGTCCGCGTCGGAGCGGGGGGAGGGTTTCCTTTCTGCTTGCTGCAAGCGCTCGACCAGGCGCCGCGTTTTGCGCGCCACGATGACGAACTGACAAGCCGCCTTTTCATAGGCCTCCACCGCCTCCCAGCAATAAAAGCCGGAATCGGCCCGCGCCAGGATTTTCTTCACGCCGCCCGGCAAAGTCCGGAAAGCGCTCTCGAGGTGGGCGGCGATCTGTCGGCCCGTGGGCCGGTCGCCGTTGCGCAACCCGCCCATCAGGTATTCGCGCGTCTCGGCCAGGAAGGTCAGTATCGGCTGGTAGCTGCGCTTGCCCTTGTTCTTGGGGTTGTAGCTCTTGCGCCCGCCCATCTGGCGGCCGTAGAGGGTATGCACGGTGGTGTCGGTGTCCAGCGTCACCGTCTCCAACTTCACGTGGGCCGCGGTCCAGACTCGTTCCCGCAGCTGGCGCTGAATGGAAAGGATCTGCTGCGCCACGTTGAGGTGCAACGAGGCCAGAAAGCGCCACAGCGTGGACTGCGGCGGCAGACGCGTCACTTGCAAGATGCCGGTCAGGATGGGGTCGCGAGCGATGAAGCGGAGTTGGTTGAGCCGCGCAAAGCCGACATAGAGGCCGAGCACGAGGGCCAGCACGAACTGGTAGGGGCTCATGGCTCGGGTGATCCGTTTGGTCGTGAGGGTTTCTTCCAGCAGCGCTTGGAAGCCGAGTTTTTCGAGCAGGGTGGCGACGGGCAGCAAGCCGCCGTAGGGAGTCAGATTCTTGCCACGGAAGTGATAGGGCGTGGCAGCCCCGATTTTATTGGGCCGCGGGGCCCTCGCGCCGGGGCCTTGTTTGACGGGCCTTCGGGAGCTATGCTGTTTTCGTTTGGTAACCATTTGGGTGACCTCCTTGGGGTTGACTGGCGAAGCTGAAATCTTTGCCAGCCTACCTTTTTACCCCATGTTTTCGGGGGTCCCCAAATGGTTCCTGGCGGCTCAGCCCTCACCAGGTGCACCGGCAGTGCATAATTCAGGTGCCACGCAGCAGAGCCAAGTATCGCTGCTCGATCGGCATAGACCCTCGTAATAGGAGCGTTTTGAGGCTCCCCGCTACGAGGACTAGGCAGGCCTCCACTACGCGGCCGGGTTCTGAGTCTGAGCAACCATGACGCGCCGCTGGAAATCCGCCAGCATCGACTCGTCTAGCCGGATATGCGTTGGGCGCTTCACGAGTGTCGACATCTGATCGATCTTGTCCTGCAGTTTGAGGAGGGCGTAGAAAAGATTTTCGGGACGCGGCGGGCACCCCAACACATAGACATCGACAGGGACGATCTTGTCGACTCCCTGCAGCACGGCGTACGTATTGAAGGGTCCGCCAACACTGGAGCAAGCACCCATCGAGATACACCATTTCGGCTCGGGCATTTGGTCCCAAATACGCTTGAGGACCGGCGCCATCTTCAGCGTCACCGTGCCCGCCACAATCATCAGATCGGACTGCCGGGGGCTGGGCCGAAACACCTCCGCCCCGAAGCGCGCGATGTCGAAACGAGACGTCGATGAAGCGATCATCTCGATCGCGCAGCAAGCCAGCCCGAAGGTCAGGGGCCAAATGGCGGACTTCCGCGCCCAGTTGAAAACGTAGTCCACCGAAGTCGTCATGAAGTTGCGTTCGAACTGATTCTGCAGGTAGGGCATAGGCGTGCTCGACCCACCATTATAACCACTGTTGGGAGGAAAGGTTACGGGCCCAGTTGCAGAACGTTTTGGGAACACGAACCTACGGAAGACGATCTTCCTGATCATCGAAAGACGCGTCTTTGAGGTAGCCGTAAAAGTTGAGATCTTCGCCGAGCATTCGTTTCGTGGCCCACATGATTTGCCCTGTGTGCTCGCCGAAATGTTCGACGACATGGTAGACGGCGTTTAAGACCGTGATGTTGTAGACCTGGATCTTCCGCTTTTCGAGAAGCTCGTCTGGGGTCAGGTTGGCAAGAATCTCATCTGCCGCCTCGACAGTTTCGCGAAGCGGTCTGGCGAGCTCCCCGGCGCCCACGGGTTCTCGCCTCGAGAACTCGGCATCACGGTCACGGTTGTCCGGAGCGCCGGCTACGCTGCTGATGATCCATTGCCGGATGTTGCCGCACAAGTGCAGCACTAGGTTGCCGACCGAGTTCTCGATCTCGTGCTCGCGCGCCCAGATCTGTTCCAGCGTCAGCTTTTCCAGACAATACTCGATACGGCGGAGTCGCTGCCGCAACTCGTGCCGCGAGACGCTGATGAACTCATCGGCGATGGCTTCGGTAGACATAGGCAATTGGCTCGGTGAGCGACCAGACAGTCGGATCGTGCCCACTATCGGACGAGCGCGTGCTAGCTGCCTACCGCTCCCTTATGGTCGCGGCTCCGGGGGCTAGCGGGCTTTGTAGGTCTTCGAGAAGTTGTTGCGGCCATTCGTGATGGTGTAGCTGCCGTCTTCAGCGACTGACGCTTTGATCCAGTGGCCTCTGCAATCGTCGGTCTCTTCAAAGTTGGCGATCATCTTTTCGTCCGTATTGTGCGCATCGTCGGTTTCCAAGGAGCGGTGTACCTGCCAAATATCCTCTAGGCCCGGAGATTTCGAAATCGTCTCGAATGCCGCGGGAGCACCCCCTTTGCGCGGCCCATTGTTCATCACAGCGACGCGAGGCTTAGCAGCCCACAGGTGCTGCGGCGCTCCGGAATTGGCCAGCCCATGATGGGTCACCTGGTAGAGATCAATCTCCCCGAGCAGGTTTTCTGGACAGCCCAGCGTATGCTCTACGTTCCACGTTAGGTCGCCAATATCAAGAAACTCGAACCCGCCCCGGCTCAGGATGAAACCAACGCTCTTGCCGTTCTCGCCCGTGTCCTCGTCCATCATCTTGGCGCCGTTGCAGAGCGGGTTGGGGCCGGAAGGCTTCAGCGGCTTGTCCAAAACGCGGCTGCGCGCCGTGACGAACGTCAAACCAGCGCCCGATAGAGGCAGTTTGTCGCCGGGCTTGGCTGTCATCCGCTTTCCCTTCGCCACGGAGAGGTAGCTTTGCCACAGCTCCATCCCGTTTGACCGTTCTTGCTCCACGCTGTCGCCGTGGTCGACGAACTTCCCGATCGGCACCTCGGCAGCGAGCTGCGGCAGACCGCCGACATGGTCACGATGGAAATGCGAAGTGATGAAGTAGTCGATCTTGCTCGCCTTTGCCTGCTCGCCGAGAACGCTCTTGATGCGCTTCATGTCGCGCCCCTCAAACCCCGGCCAGCCGGCGTCGACGAGTACGGTGTCCCCGCCCGGGGTGACGATCAAAGTAGCCGCTCCGCCCTCCACGTCGATCCAATAAATGTCGAGCGTATCAGCGGCGAAAAGGCTCGTGGGTAGGAGCGCAAACAACAAGACCAGAAACTTCATGGGTGAACCTCCGTGCGGGAAATAGTCGATTCGCGGCGCCGCAGTGCGTTCGAGGCGGAAAGGGGACTGCCGCACGATGGCGGTCGAATTCGCCTTCAAGTATAGCTTGGTATGGCACTTGAGAAAACCAGATTCATCGCGGTGCAGGGCTTGACGGGCAGCTAAGGAAAGTGATAATATTAGAGATATTAACTCAGTCACCAGTATATATATTATAGACAAGCCTGAAAGTTTCATATGGCCTTCACTGACTGAGCTGATGCCCTAAACTATTAACTTTAAACGGGATACATAAATGAAATACGCAGATGAAGCGAGTAGGACAATCGAAGATCTTCAAGTTCGAATCGAAAAAGCACTAAAGTGCCTGCGCAACGCCCCCAGCTTGCCACCTGAGTTGGAGGATCTTCGCCACTTGGCTCCGAAGGGTCTTGAGCCGCAAGTTTCGTTCATACGCTCCGACAAAGACCGCAAGATCCGCAAGATCCGCAGGAATGCGGCCGTCGACTACTGGCAGCCAGGCAATTGTCAGGCGTTGATTGCTTACGAGCGGAGAGAGGAAGATTCGCCCGGTTCCGACCGCCCAGCCCACCAGAGCGATCAGCCTTCCGAGCGACAGAACGATACTCACGTCGCGGACAAGGAAAACTCATCAGGGGAGCGGATAAAGAATCTGATCGAGGCGTTGGATCAAGCTGAAAGTAGCCCGGAGAGGCGTTTCGTCGCTCTGAAATGGTTTCGGGACACGTTTCTTCCTGGCCAGGGTTTCTCTTGGACCTTTGATGACGCAGAACGGAACCGGATTTTGCGGCTGACGACCGAACGTGGACTTGTCCTCACCGCTAGGATTCCTAACCCGAAATCGCCAGCCTTTCCGACCACCACGGTGCGGCTCAACCGAGGTCATCCTGATTTCCCAGAGTTTGCCTCACAGCGTCCTGAAGTAAAAAGATTTCGTCCGATACGAATCAAGGGCAGACCGTTGTCCCAAACCGTTCTTGAAGGGCGACGGTAATTGGCAGTTTACTATTTCGACACCAGCGCGTTGGTGAAGCTCTACATCGAAGAAGCGGGGTCCGAGAGAGTTGCTGATTTAGTTCGAGACCCTGAGCGCGATCGGTTTGCGGTCCTTGAGGTGTCGCGGGTGGAGTTCTATTCCGCAGTCCGTCGCCGGGAGCGGCAGGGCGACATTTCCAGTGCTGAGGCGGCCAGTGTGCTCACGCAGCTCGATTCTGACCTGCAGGGCTTGTTTCTCGTCCAACCCCTGACGGCCGCGGTTCTGGAAGAGGCGGTTGCAATCATTGGCCGCCATCCGATTCGCGCTTACGACGCGCTGCAGCTAGCTGGTTGCACGGCTCTAAGTGGCGGAACGGGCACACAAGGATTCTTTTTCGTCTGCGCTGATAGTGAATTGCTGAAAGCGGCGTTGGCGGAGGGTATCGGAGTTATCAACCCGAACGAAGGCATTGCGACGTAGGGCCCCGGCACAGTGCAGATCTAGGATAGTCCTCTGCCCGCTTTGCACCTTTCGGAGGGCGAAGTCTCTTTTGGAAGGCCTCTCGCAAGCGTGCCGACATCTATCCTCATTCGGGAGCCTGAACCATCGGCACGAACCGCACGGGCAGCACTGACTCGCGGCGAATCATTCCCCGAGCATCTTTGGTCACGACAACCAGCTCCTGGTCGCCGTAAATCGGCCCGACCGGCGCAACGAGCTTGCCTCCTGGTTTGAGCTGATCGATAAGCGCCCGCGGCAGTTCCTCCGGCGCGGCAGTCAAGATGATTCGGTCGAAGGGCGCTTGCGCAGGCCAACCGGCGTACCCATTGCCGATTCTCACTTCCACGTTGTCGTAGCCGAGAGTCCGCAGTCGGTCGCGAGCCTGGACGCCTAACTCTTCGACGATCTCCATGCTATAGACCTCACCGGCCAGACCGGAAAGAACCGCCGCCTGGTAGCCGCACCCCGTACCAATCTCGAGTACCTTGTGCTCCTTCCGCAAGTCGAGCAGCTCGCTCATTAAGGCCACGATATACGGCTGCGAAATAGTCTGCCCGTTCCCGATCGGCAAGGGATGGTCGCTGTAGGCTTGCGGCGCCAGCGAGGGCGGAACAAACCGATGCCGCGGCACCGCTCGTAAAGCGCCGAGGACGTTCGGGTCCGACACTCCGCGGGCAAGCATCTGCTCGCGCACCATCGACTCGCGCTGCTCGAGGTAATCATCGGCAGCCAGCGCCGGCGGCACTGCCAGATAGGGAGGAACCGAGCCCCAATTCAGCATCCAGACCGCAGGCACGAGGGCTGCGGCGAGCAGTGGGAAAGCGAACCGTCTTGGCAGCGTCAAATCGGCCTCATCCAATCACCATCCAAAGAGATTCTACCCGAAGCGACCCCGCAAATCGATATCCTTGAGTTTCATGTCAAACCCTTCACTGGTTCGCAAGCTCGGAGTTTTCAGCGCTACCGCCCTGGTTGTCTCGAACATGGTCGGTACCGGCATCTTCACAACCACCGGTTTTCTAGCGGGAGATCTTGGCTCTCCCTCGTTGGTGATTGGAATTTGGTTTATCGGGGCTCTTCTGGCCTTGATCGGCGCGCTCTGCTATTCCGAGCTTGGCATCAACTTTCAGCGGTCGGGAGGTGAATACGTCTACCTGACGGAAGCCTGGGGACCTGGGTGGGGCTTCGTCGACGGCTGGGTCAGCTTCGTGGCGGGTTTTTCGGCAGCCATCGCGGCTGCGGCCCTGGCGGTTTGCGCCTACCTTACCTACTTTTTCCCGGTGCTCGAGGTAGGACATCCCGATGCCACCGTGCTGACTTTCGGATTCTTGACGATCCATTTGGGCGGTGCACAACTGCTGGCCTGTGGGGTGGTGATTGTTTTCACGGTGCTCAATCTGTTCGGAGTCTCGGAGGTCGCCAAACTCCAAAACTTTCTTACCGGCACCAAGATTGTCGTGATCTGCGCTTTCCTGCTATTGGGATTCTCCGTCGGCGAAGGAGACTGGGGACACTTCAGCCAAGCTGCCGAGCGGACGTCGATGCACGGCGTTCTTACGCAACTCGCCATCAGCCTTGTTTTTGTCTACTACAGCTACAGCGGGTGGAACGCGGCGGTTTATGTCGCCGAGGAGATTGACGAGCCCCGCAAGACTCTGCCCATCGCACTGGTGTTCGGAACCCTGGCGGTTGCAGTGCTTTTCGCTGCCCTGAATTGCTTGTATATTTACGCCACCCCGCTAGAGGATATGAAGGGCGTACTGAGCGTAGGGTCACTGGCCGCCGTCAATCTATTCGGGCCACGCACGGCGGGGTTCTTCAGCGCCGCGATGGCTGCGTCTCTCTTGGCTACGGTCAACGCCATGTGCATGATCGGCCCTCGCGTCTATTACGCCATGGCGAAGGACCGGGCTTTCTTTGCCAGCGCGGCGAAAGTCCATCCTCGCTGGAAGAGTCCCTGGGTTGCGGTGATCTACCAGGGCGCCTGCTGTTGCTTGCTGATTCTTACGGGGAGTTTCGAAAGCCTTGTCTATTACATCGGATTCACCCTGTGGCTGTTCTCCGCGCTCTCGGTACTGGCTCTTTTCAAGTTCAGAAAAAGACCCGGTTGGGAGCGGACGCCGTGGGTCAGCTTTGGGTATCCGCTGTTGCCAGCGCTCTACGTAGCGGTGAATCTTTGGATCTTTGTCTACTTCGCCTCGGGCCGCGGGCGGGAAGCGCTTTGGAGTATGCTGACCATCGCCGGCGGAGCGCTGGTCTACCAGTTCTATATTCGGAAACGGTCCGCGCCGGTTGGCTAGGGCACGTTTATTTCTCTATCCGCCAGCTTGACTTCTTTATTCGCCAGCTTGACCTTGGCGGCCACCAAAAGTGAATCCCATTGATCAAGGCGATAAGGGATATAAGGGTGAGGCCACCTATGACGAATACTGGGTAGAGAATCTCCATCATGGGTTTAGCCACCTCAAATTGAACATTCACCCAGTTCACACCATCGTTCACATCATCGTTCAAATCATCGGTGGTCCCCAAAACTCCCAGCAACCTTTGTCAAGGCACCCGTTCGGCTTTTCCGCCGCCTAGCCGCCCATCACCCGCTTCGCAACAAGATGAATCTGCTCCGAGAACGGATGGAACGGGTGCTTGAGACAAAAGATTCCGCTACTCGCCAGTTCGACAATCTCGAAGTTCAGCGGAAAGACGGCTCCGACTTCGGCTTGGTAGGTCCGAGTCAGGTGATCCTTGAGCACGCGAGCTTCCAGACCCGCCGGAACCTTATTCACCAGCAGCAGCAAGTCGCGGACGTTCAGCCTGCGGGCTAACTCAATCGTGACGGCCGTGCCCTGAAAGTCCTGGTTGTCGGGTCGCATCACGACCAGCAGCAAATCAGAAATCGTGATCGACAGCAGGGTCTCCTCGTTCACCCCGGGGTGCGTGTCGATGAAAAGGTAGTCCAGTTTGAGCTCGTTAATCAGTTGCCGAAAGCCATCGTTCAGCCGCCCGATGTCATATCCCTCTTTCAGCACGCGAGTGATCTCGCCGGCGTTCAAACTGGATGGAATCAGAAAGAGCCCGGGTACTCTGTCTTGGGGCTCGCCGTCTTTGCGCGCCGCCGCAGAAACGTCATAGGAGGTCTCTTCGATCGCGCACTCCCCCCAAAGATAGTTATTGAGAGCCTTGTCGACCTTGTCTTCCTTCAAGCGGAATAAGACGTGGATCCCGGGAGATTGGATATCGGTGTCGATTACTCCGACTCGATTCCCGGCGCGAGCTACCGTCACCGCCAGGTTCGCGGTAATGTTCGATTTCCCCGTCCCGCCACGGAAAGAGTGGATAGAAATTATCTTCGACATCCATTGCCTCGTTTCATCTTACCTGAATTATGCACAGATTCACTTTGCGAGTGTGGCTGCGTTCGTAGCGGGTTGGCGGTCGTCGTGAGGTGGTAGCTCGGCAACTGGCCTTTTGGCTTCTCCGTGTCCGGTTTCCCTTCCCGCCCAGAATCCGCGTCGTCAAAACCTCGCTCGGAAGTGACGTGTTTCCAGTGCGTTACGGCTAGTGCATAAAATTTTATGCATAGCGCATAGCCAGGCTCTCAGATCAGCGCCCTCCCGACCACCGGCAGCAAGCCGCCGTAGGGAGTCGACTTCCTGCCGCGGAAGTGGTAAGGCGTCGAAGCCCCGATTTTATTGGGCCGCGAGGCCGTCACGGCTGGGCCTTGTTGGACGGGCCTTTGGGAGTTATGCTGTTTTCGTCTGGTAACCATGTGGGTGACCTCCTTGGGGTTGGCTGGCGAAGCTGGGATCTTTGCCAGCCTACCTTTTTACCCCATGTTTTCGGGGGTCCCAAATGGTCTCTTGCGGCTCAGCCCTCCTCAGGTCCACGCCGCAGTGCATAATTCAGGTCTTATGGTGCATTTTGGTTTTCGCTGCCTAGTCCTCTATCTTTGTCTCGCTTTCATTCGGCGACTTCGTCGGGCGCCGGAGATCCTCGGAGAATTTCTTCAATTGTTGAAAGTAAGGCGTTTCGACGATTTGCCCTACCTGCGCTTCCATCTGGGCCTCGTCCAGCTTGAGCGCTTCGCCGAACGCGGGCAATCCCGAATACATGCTGGTCGTCTCGCTGGCGGGAATCTCATGGACCGTTTCAAAACGGAAAGAGGCGCCGGTCGGACCCAGCTGGAATACGGTTCCGTCATGAATCGCCATGGTCTCAATCCTCTCGCCCCGAACCATGGTCCCGTGCCGCCCGACGTTAATCAAGTTCCAATGCTCATCTTCAAAGCGAAGCTCGCAATGAAACCGCGAAGCGTAGGGGTCGCCGATCACGACTTCGTTCTGTTCCGAGCGCCCGATTCGAATCAACGACTCCTTACGGAATCGCCACGTCTGCATCGTGCGGCCTTTCGCTGGATCGATCAGATGGAGAGTGATTTTCTTCAGGTTCGTCACAAACTACACCCAGTCCAGTGGACAAGTGTGCCAAGCTTGGGAGAACCGACAAAGAGCGTAGAGGCCGTTTCAGAACCGGTACGCCATGACCCTACCCAACAGCCATCCCGCCGGAAAACAGTCATCAGGAATCCGGACGACACGCCGATAACACCGTCATGAACCAGTCTTTCCTTCTTCCCGTTAATCGCAGGCAACAAATCACTACTCAGGGTGGTCGGCGGGACTGCGGCGTCATTCTATTGGTTTTCGCCGTACTGGTCTTCGGCATCGTTGGAATCTGCGGGCTGGCCATCGATCTTGGCCAAATGTACGTCGCCAAAGGTGAGCTTCAAAACTACACGGACGCGGCATCCATCGCAGCCGCGTTGAAACTCGACGGGACGACCAACGGAATCACGCAGGCTACATCGGAAGCGCTGAACAACGTCAATACGTGGAAGTTCGGTACCGGCTCGGCTTCCAACGTCACTGTGGAATTCTCAACCGCCGTCGACGGCGCCTATATCGCAAATCCGCTCACAGGAGTCGGCTATCGTTTCGCGCGCGTTCCGGAGCCGGGGCATTTCGAGTCGTATTGTTCCGCTAGCCGGCGATAAGAGCGCAAACCGCCGTTACAGTGATGGGACCCTTCACTGAGACGTCAAGCACTTATCACCTGATAAGCAATCAAGGCGCTCACATACGCCAGCCCAGTCATATAGACCCACTGAAGCAGAGCCCACTTCCAACCCCCGGTTTCACGGCGCACCACCGCAACCGTCGACATACACTGCATCGCAAACGCAAAGAAAATCAGGAGCGCGATCGCTCCGCCGAAGCTCAGCTCCGCTTGCAACGCTTGCTGCAACTGGAGTGACGTTTCGTCAGCTTCTAAACCGTAGATTGTTCCCAGGGTCGCGACCATAACTTCCCGCGCGGCCAGCGAAGTGATCAGACCAATTCCGATTTTCCAATTGAATCCGAGGGGCTCGATCAGCGGCTCGATCATCTTGCCAATCGTCCCGGCGAGACTGTCGCCGATTGGAGGCGGGTTGCCGTCCTGCAGGGGAATCGTACACAAAAACCACAGCACAATCGTAGTGACGAGAATGACCGTACCCGCGCGGCGCAGGAATACCTTCGAACGATCGAACAGCCGCAGACCAAGCGACCGCAGGGTCGGCAAGCGATAGGGCGGCAACTCAAGCATGAAGGGCGTGCGGGAACTCTTGAGGATCGATGACTTCAGTACCCAAGCGGTCCCGATCGCCGCCACGAACCCGAGCACGTAGAGGCCCAGCATCGTTGCGGCACGAGTGCCTAAGATCGGTCCCAGCAAAGGCTCTTGCGGCACGAAAGCCGCGATCAGCAGAGTATAGACCGGCAGGCGCGCCGAGCAAGTAATGAAGGGCGCAACAAAGATCGTGGCCAGCCGGTCGCGGCCGTTCTCAATCGTACGCGCGGATAGAACCGCCGGCACGGCACAGGCGTAGGCCGAAAGCAGCGGGATGAAAGACTTCCCCTGCAAACCCGCTTTCGCCATCGTGCGATCGGCAATCAGGGCAGCCCGGGCGAGGTATCCAGAGTCCTCGAGTATTCCGATAAACAAGAACAGGATGAGGATTTGCGGCAAGAAAATAACGACCGAACCGACGCCGCTCCAGATGCCGTCAATCAACAGCGAGCGAAACAAGGATTCCGGCAGTACCGAGCCGAGCCATTCTCCCGAGGCGCCGATAGCGGCATCAACCGCGTTCATGAGCGGTTCGGCTGCGGTGAAGATGCTTTGAAATACAGCGATCACGACAGCCAGGAAGACCAACGGACCCGCGACAGGATGCAAGAAGATGCGGTCCAAACGCCGCGTCCAAATAGGCGGCGCGGGCGCGGAGTAGCGTGATCGCCCGCTCATTTGCGCGGCCCAATCGCGGCAGCGCGGAGCATTCGAAAGCACGGGAAGCTCGACTCGGACCGGCGGGCTGGGAGGGCCTTCCAGAAATCGCACGACCTGGTCGATTCCCTGCCCCGAACGTGCGCTGATCAGGGCGACCGGAGCCCCGATTTCTTTCGAGAGCGAACTGGTGTCGAGACCACCTCCGCGGCTCTCCAGATCATCGGCCATATTCAGTGCGACTAAAGTCGGCAGGCCCAGGCTCAATATGGGCGCGGCCAGCGTGAGATGGCGTCCCAAATTGGTCGAGTCGAGGATCAAGATGACAGCGTCCGGCCGGGGAACGTCCGCATTCTGCCCGACCAGAACGTCGCGCGTGATTCGCTCGTCCTCGCTGCGGGGTGAGAGGCTGTAAACTCCCGGCAGGTCTATCAGCAGGACTTCCTTTCCGGCTGAAAGTTTGGCGCGGCCCATCCTCTTCTCAACGGTGACCCCGGGATAGTTGGCGACCTTTTGGCGCAGACCCGTCAGGCGATTAAAGAGAGTGGATTTACCGGAATTGGGAGCGCCCACGACCGCCACGACGCGGTGGGAAACGGGCTTTGAAGAAGGAGTTTCGGGACCGGCAGCAAGCGTTGCCACTGCGCCCCCTGGACCATCGCTCGTGTGGCAATCGCTCATGTACTTTCCGCGGGCGTGGTTTCGGCGGACGGATTTCCGCCGGACGGCGCAGTTCGCAAAACCAGGTGAGCGGCCGTCTCGCGGCGCAGCGCAACGTCGGAGCCGTCGACGCGAAATACGCGGGTGTGTCCCAGAGGCGACCCCTGCGCGGCGGTCACCGAAGCGCCCGGCAAGAAACCGAGTTCCATCAGCCGCTGCGCGTCTTCAGACGGGAGATCAATCTTGTCCAAAACGCCTTCTTCTCCCTGTCGCAAATCTGCTATCGTCAGCGTGATTTCTCCATGGCAGGCGACTCGGGGAACTCCGTTTTATGCAACTGAGTTGCAACTAGCATTCAGTATGGAATGGGGTCGATCGAAAGTCAACAAAGGGCAGCTAGGCCAGCTAGGCCGGACCTAATCATAGCCGGGCCGAGTGTACAGGGTGTAGGCCGGTAACGGGTGAGCGACATGAATGTAGGACTTCCTGGAGTTATTGCCGTAGCGAGTTACTGCCTGGGCGAAAAGGGGCTGTCGACCCTCTTTCTCTGCAAGTTTCATGCAATTTGCGACCACTATATACGTTAACTGTCGTCCCTGGGCACCTTGGAGGAGGTTTGGAAGAAACTCGTAAGTTCTTTTATTTCAGTGAACTGACAACCTCGATTGCAGGATTTTGCAGATATTTTCATGATATAGCGTTTGGTGGGTATCCGGTTGACTCAGGTAGCCCCAAGATGTAGTATGCCGGCAGATGGAAGATTACCCTCAGAACCTGACAGAGTTCGAGGCCCGTTTTAGCAGTGAGGAGGCCTGCCGGGAGTATCTGTTCCGGCTGCGCTGGCCGGACGGTTTCCGCTGTCCGGGTTGCGGTTGTGGAAAGTCGTGGCCTTTGCGAAAAGTGCTGCTGCAGTGCGCTGCGTGTGGGCGCCAAACCTCGGTGACCGCCGGGACCATCTTTCAGGACACGCGCAGCCCTTTGCCGTTGTGGTTTCGTGCGATGTGGTGGGTCACCACCCAAAAAACCGGAGCCAGCGCTTTGGGACTTCAAAGAGTGTTGGGGCGCAACAGGTACGAAACGGCTTGGACCTGGCTGCACAAAATGCGGCGTGCGATGGTGCGGCCGGAACGGGATTTGCTCGCCGGGAGAGTGGAAGTCGATGAAAGCTACTGGGGCGGGCTCGAAGAGGGCCTGCGGGGCCGAAACCTGAAAAACAAAGCATTGATCGCAGTGGCCGCTCAAGAGGATGGGCGGGGTATCGGCCGGATTCGCATGAAGAGAATCGAGGATGCCTCGGGCGAGAGCCTGTTGCCTTTCGTGGAGGAGTGCATCGAGCCGGGCAGCGTGGTGCATACCGACGGCTGGCCCGGTTACTCCGGGTTGAAAAAGGAAGGCTACGTCCATCAGGTCACAGTTGTCAGCAGGCAGGAGCAGTCCGCGTCGGAATTGATGCCCTGCGTCCACCGCGTGATGTCACTGCTCAAGCGCTGGCTGCTGGGCACCCATCAGGGCGCCGTGAGCCACAAACATCTGGACTACTACCTGGACGAGTTCACCTTCCGTTTCAACCGCCGCAAATCCAAAAGCCGCGGCAAACTCTTCTATCGGCTCGTCCAGCAGGCGGTAGCCGTGGATCCCGCGACTTACAAGATGATTGTTCACCCGGTTACAGAACCCAAGAAAATCTCCAAACCACAAGATATTGGGGCTACCTGGGTCAACCGGATACCCATCTAGCGTTTTTTGCCCCTTCAGGAGCCGACTCACCTTGCCCACAATCCGTCCGTAAGGCCTTTCGTTGGGCCCACATCCGGCGGGTGAACGCGGGGAAAGGCCGCAGGTCTCTGACGAGCCCTGCGCTACGGGTATTCAAAACGTTTTCGTAGGCAACGAGAGTCCTTTGGGATGGATCTGGGCCTTGTCCTTTCCTTCTGTGAACCGGCCTTCCGTGAGCTGGCCTTTGTGAACTGGCCTTTCGTGAACGAGCATTTGTGAACGGTGCCTGTGAATGATCGCTTGCCGATCGATCATTTCACCGCTCTTAGCATAGCGGAGCATTCGCGTTTGTCAAGTCTCGATCGGGCTCATTTGTTGATAACAATGGGATTAGGACTCTCGCAACTCCGTGAACGAAGTTTGGGTGTTGGAATTTTGGGGAGATAGGGGGCCCGCCGGCGTGGCTCTGACTGGCGGAGTCGGGTGGAGGGGACTACGGATGCTAGTCGCCCACATCTATGTCGGGCACCCGTCGGTAATTTACTTAACCGGCGGCCTCAGCGATCTCCGCCGGGGGGACTTCACACGGATAGCAAGCGCCTCCGACGAAGGTATTCGTCTCGCACTCCCAGCATGCCGGAGGTCGCGATTCGTTTGAAATAAAGGGGTGAGGGGACTGGGAAAGCACGGGAAGCGTAGCACGGGTTTAGAAATGCTGCAAACCCAATTAGGCAAGCGAGCCCTTGAGAGCGCCCACGAGCGTCGATGACTTCGTAATCACGCGACGCACACTTCTTAGCTTGGGAACAGCGGGGCCACTTTCACATTCTATCCACAGAACGTCCTATCCACACAGAACGGTAGGGCCTTCCCTCGAATCGGGTCGCGGCTTGTGGGAATGTCAAGATTTTGGGCAAGTGTCCTCCCCGTGGACACCGACCCCGCACCGGCATCGCGAAGTGCTGCAGGAAACTGTGTTGATTCAAAAGGCAATTAGGCATAGAATCTGGTTTGGAAGGTCAGGTGCGTAGGTAACTGCGATTGACACACAAACCACTAGGAGGATTTAAGATCATGTCTGATAAAGCAGAGAGCGAAGAAGTCAAAGTCCAGAATCAGGACGGGCAGGAACTATCCGACGAGCAACTTAAGGATGCCGCAGGCGGCCGAGAGGACGCAATGCCACCAACGGAGTTTGCGGGTGAGGAGCCGACGCAGTAAACATCCGGTCATGGTGGCGGGCCGGCTCCGGTAAGATCTTACCCCAGGACCTCAATATTGTCCGGTTATAATCGCTAGTCAGGTTGATGTGCTCCCACTTGAGGGGTGAGAGGTGGGCAAGCGTCTCGTCGGAAATGATCTGCCGCAGCCGCTAAGCGTGCTTTAATTTCCGGTTCGTGTCTTCTCCTCATAGCAGGCGACCTGGAGGAGGAGTTTTACACCGAAGTTCTCTCAAAGTAGACGACCCTGGGCATATTTCTGTTGATGTCCCGGGGCGTTTTCCTTTCGAATCGCAATCCGCTCGACCTCGTCGAGCGTGATCTCATCCGAAGTCCGATCCTAGAGTTTGGTGGTCCGCGTTGAAGAGGACTTTTACTGAGCCGCGGGAACCATGACGAGCGAGAGCACACCCGAAAGTCCCGCCGTCGCGCCCCCCGCTCCACTAGCCCACACTAGTAGAATGTTCGACGAGGAAACAATCCTGGACCAACATTCCAACGTAAGGGGTTAGGTGCCAATCGCCGGTTACTGTTGAAATATCCGGCTCGCACTACCTTTCGCCGGACTGAGGCGCTCAGAGTACCGTCGGAGGAGCCAAAACCACCTGGCGGTGCTACCATCGAAAAGCTCAACGGATCGGTTGGTAGGGTCGAGAACTGGCGCGGTGGCCCTTCAGGACGCTGGCTTGGCTGTATCCGGGGTTTCCCCCTGCGTGCCCGTTTAGCCCTGTCCGTGGCTCCGTTTCCAGTTCCCGCCTCCTCGCACGCAGCGTGCGGATTTCCCGCACTACGCGCTCCTGCACACTTCGTGTCACCTGAATTATGCACAGATTCGGCGTAGCCATCGTCGATGGAGTTGTGGCGATAGCGGCACTCGTGTCAACTCAGTGATTTCGCAAGTCGTCTTTTCTGCTGTTTCCCTCCCCGTTTGAGCCGCCTCCTGATCCCGGCAGGGCAAAAGCGGGCTGGCAAGCGGCGTGTTCCCAGTACGTTGCGGCGAGTGCATGAAATTTTATGCATGGAGTGCCCCTCAGCTCAGCGCACCCTCCACCACCGGCGCCAAGCTCGATCCCGGCGGCCCCATCGCCCGCAGCCGTCGCATCAGCCGTTCAAACAGGCCCTTTTCCTGATAATGATCGCTGTAGCTGACACCCGTTCTGCCGGCGTGCCGCCAGATCTTGGCCGCCACGAACAGAAAACGCAGCCGCGCCGTCGCCAGGGTGGTGTGCCGCAGCGTCTCCACGCTGGCCTGGGCTTCGCGGTTGAACAGCAGCAGCCAGCAGTTGAGATTGTAGGCCAGCATGGCCAACTGAAAGTGATTGCGGTTCATGTCAAAGCGGCGCGAGGGATGGGCCGCCAGCCCGGCGTCGTTGTTGGCCTCCTTGATCAGGTTCTCGGCTCCGGCGCGCTGATTGTAAAACCACACCACCGCCGCGATCGGCTCGGCCAGATTGGTGACAAACACGCGGTAGGTGTAAGCGCTGGTGGCGAACAACTGGTATTGCTCGGCCGCGCCGGCCTTGGGCTCGTTTTCGTAACGCAGCGCCAGGAAACGGCAGGCCCGCGCCCAGCCTTGCGGTTGGTAGAGGAATTCGCATTCCGCGTCCGCGTCGGAGCGGGGGGAGGGTTTCCATTCTGCTTGCTGCAAGCGCTCGACCAGGCGCCGCGTTTTGCGCGCCACGATGACGAACTGACAAGCCGCCTTTTCATAGGCCTCCACCGCCTCCCAGCAATAAAAGCCGGAATCGGCCCGCGCCAGGATTTTCTTCACGCCGCCCGGCAAAGTCCGGAAAGCGCTCTCGAGGTGGGCGGCGATCTGTCGGCCCGTGGGCCGGTCGCCGTTGCGCAACCCGCCCATCAGGTATTCGCGCGTCTCGGCCAGGAAGGTCAGTATCGGCTGGTAGCTGCGCTTGCCCTTGTTCTTGGGGTTGTAGCTCTTGCGCCCGCCCATCTGGCGGCCGTAGAGGGTATGCACGGCGGTGTCGGTGTCCAGCGTCACCGTCTCCAACTTCACGTGGGCCGCGGCCCAGACTCGTTCCCGCAGCTGGCGCTGAATGGAAAGGATCTGCTTCGCCACGTTGAGGTGCAGCGAGGCCAGAAAGCGACACAGCGTGGACTGCGGCGGCAGACGCGTCACTTGCAAGATGCCGGTCAGGATGGGGTCGCGAGCGATGAAGCGGAGTTGGTTGAGCCGCGCAAAGCCGACATAGAGGCCGAGCACGAGGGCCAGCACGAACTGGTAGGGGCTCATGGCTCGGGTGATCCGTTTGGTCGTGAGGGTTTCTTCCAGCAGCGCTTGGAAGCCGAGTTTTTCGAGCAGGGTGGCGACGGGCAGCAAGCCGCCGTAGGGAGTCAGATTCTTGCCACGGAAGTGATAGGGCGTGGCAGCCCCGATTTTATTGGGCCGCGGGGCCCTCGCGCCGGGGCCTTGTTTGACGGGCCTTCGGGAGCTATGCTGTTTTCGTTTGGTAACCATTTGGGTGACCTCCTTGGGGTTGACTGGCGAAGCTGAAATCTTTGCCAGCCTACCTTTTTACCCCATGTTTTCGGGGGTCCCCAAATGGTTCCTGGCGGCTCAGCCCTCACCAGGTGCACCGGCAGTGCATAATTCAGGTGTCAAAGCTTATGGGACCTATTCACATGGCGCGACTACCGTGCACGACTGTCGGTAAGCCACCCGGTACTCACTAAAGAGCCCCAGTGTCCGGTACAGCCAAGCCCGGCTCCATCGCTTCCACCCAAATCCCTGGCGCTGACGGGCTCTGCCCAGATGGCGCCGGATCTTCTTTTCCACCCAGTTTCGGATGTGCGAGAAACAGCGGCTCGAATGGCCGATTGCAAAGTACTTCACCCAGCCGCGTAGAATCGGATTGATCGTTTCGATCAACCCGTTCAGCGACTGCGATCGAAAGCTTCGGAAGAGCTTCTTGAGCTGGCGCAGCAAGGCCGTCCGTTTCTTGCCTTTCGGCACATACAGCGGCATCCATCGTCCCCGCCTTGAGCGGATCCGACGAAACTCAAAACCGAGAAATCCAAAGCTCTCCCCTTGCTCTAGCTCCACCCGGTGACTTTTGTCCTCGTTCACCTCCACCTGCAGTTTGGCAAACTCCTCGCGTAGCCGTTTCTCCACCGCCTGCCGCAGCCAGCGCTGTCGTGGATGCGAGTCCACCAGAATCACCAAGTCATCAGCAAACCTGGCATACTCGACTCCCACCCACTGTCCCTGGCGGGTCACTTCTTTCGCCCTCTCCAGCATCTGGTCTACCTCGTTGAGGTACACCTTACTGAGCAACGGCGAAATCACTCCGCCTTGCGGAACACCCTGCTTCCCCGACGCCTTCAGCAGCAACCGCAGCAGCCACAAAACCTCCTCGTCTCTCACTCGTCGCGCCACTTTCTCCAGCACGATATGATGCCGCACTGTGTCGAAGTAGGATCGCAAGTCGAGATCGATCACGTAGGTCTTGCCGCTAACAATCGCCTCTGTTACGCGCCGGATGGCAGCGTGCGCTGACTTCTTCGGCCGGTAGCCAAACGACCCTGCTTGAAAGTCGGCCTCGAAGATCGGTTCCAGGATCAGCTTCAATGCTCCCTGGACCACCCGGTCCCGGATCGATGGAATCGAAAGCAGGCGTACTTTGCCCTCTTCCTTGGGAATCTCCACCTTCCGTGCCCGTTGAGGTCGATAGCTGCGCTGCACCAGCTCCTCGCGAAGCTGTTCGAGAAATCCCTCCGCACCCTCGGCTTCGATCGCCTCAAACCTCACCCCGTCAATTCCCGGAGCTCCGTTATTGCGCTTCGCCAGCCGATAGGCCTCCCGCAGGGTTTCCCGTTTGCAGACGTGCGCATACAACCCCCAAAAGCACCAAGTCGATTCAGCCTTCGCCTTGACGTATAGTCTTCGTCTCAGATCCTGCAGACTACTGGACGCTTTTATCATTCGTCCCTGCCTCACTGTGTTGACCAAGACTTCATGTGCAGCAAGGTCCCTTCGCTCCATGGGCGTTACCCCGCTTCGTCGCTACTACGGACCTAGCCGCCACCCTCTCGCCTTCCACCGATTTCCTGGTTTCGCCAGTTATACGGCTTCCCTGCTCCGCCGATTTCTCGACGGGACGAGAAGGGCTTCTCCAGTTGCTTAGCATGCCCTTGTCACCGTGCTGTCCCTACCACCCCGCCGGAGTGACCAGGCGCTGCAGTCAGTCTGCGCCAGGCCATGCTGCCTTCGCCCGTGGAAAGAGGGCTCGGCCTCCGGGGTTTTAACTTTTCGAGGCCACCTGTGGGTTCACTCACGTTACGGTCCGGTGACTTGCTCACCATCCCAAGGATGGCTTTGTCAGTTGGCTTCATCGGCTTCGTTTCCTCCACACGGATGCAACCCAAGCTACGGGGCTCTGACTCTTACCCCGGTGGGACTATCTCCCACTGAACATGCCAGCCTTCACTGGACACACTTCCCACCAGGTATGCAGGGCTATCCTGGTGGACGCCAGAAGGGCCGAAACGAGGATCTTGATTGAAGGCATGGGCGAGCCGCAAGCACAAGTACCGATGGGCACGACCCGGCATGCGCGCTGGGCCAGGATCTCTCACTGGATCGTGGCCGCGAACTTCCTAGCGCTGGCCTTCAGCGGGTTCGTGATCTTGATGTGCCACCCACGACTCTACTGGGGTGAGGTGGGAAACGATTTGACTCCGGCACTTTTCGAGCTACCTGTCAGCCGAAACTACCAGCACGGCGGTTGGGGAAAGAGTGTCCCCTATTTCGCCGATTCGGCTTCTCCAGTCAGTGCAATCCGGACCTACGAGATTCTAAACGAGAACGGTTGGGGGCGGAGCCTGCATTTTCTGGCGGCTTGGTTTCTCGTTGGGGCCGGCGCGGTCTATCTTCTCGCCGGGGTTGGCAGCGGCCATCTCTGGCGCCATCTTGTGCCCCGTGCCGGTGAGTGCACTCCAAGCCTGCTATGGCAGGACGTCAAGAGGCACCTGCGCCTGCGGATTCGGGCCACGACCGGCGGACCCCAATATGGGCTGCTGCAAAAGTGCGCCTACTGCGCGGTTGTCTTCATTGCGCTGCCGCTGGAGGTGCTGACCGGCCTGACGATGTCGCCCGCGATCACCGGCGCGTATCCCTTCCTCCTCGACGTGTTCGGCGGGTTCCAGTCCGCCCGCACCATCCACTTCTTTGCGTTCGTCGCGCTCGTGCTCTTTCTACTCGTGCACGTGGTGATGATCAGCAAGTCCGGATTCAAGCGCCAAATGCGCGCCATGACCATCGGGGAATAGCATGAAACCTGAATTATGCACAGATTCACTTTGCGAGTGTGGCTGCGTTCGTAGCGGGTTGGCGGTCGTCGTGAGGTGGTAGCTCGGCAACTGGTCTTTTGGCTTCTCCGTGTCCGGTTTCCCTTCCCGCCCAGAATCCGCGTCGTCAAAACCTCGCTCGGAAGTGACGTGTTTCCAGTGCGTTACGGCTAGTGCATAAAATTTTATGCATAGCGCATAGCCAGGCTCTCAGATCAGCGCCCTCCCGACCACCGGCAGCAAGCCGCCGTAGGGAGTCGGCTTCCTGCCGCGGAAGTGGTAAGGCGTCGAAGCCCCGATTTTATTGGGCCGCGAGGCCGTCACGGCTGGGCCTTGTTGGACGGGTCTTTGGGAGCTATGCTGTTTTCGTCTGGTAACCATATGGGTGACCTCCTTGGGGTTGGCTGGCGAAGCTGGAATCTTTGCCAGTCGACCTTTTTACCCCATGTTTTAGGGGGTCCCCAATGGTCCCTTGCGGCTCAGCCCTCCTCAGGTCCACGCCGCAGTGCATAATTCAGGTGAAAACCAACCCACTGATCACCCGTCGCAAGGCAATCGTTGCCGGACTGGCCGGCGGGGGCGGACTCGTCCTTTCGGGATGTAGCAAGGAACTGCCTCCGACCTACGGCAACATCTTGCGCATGGGCGACGTCCTCACCTACACGGCCCATCGCACGCTGTTGCTCGGACAGTCATTGGCGAGGGAATACAGTCACAAGGACATCTCTTCGTTTCCCGCCATTGGCACGACGAATCCGGCGGAGCCCGGCGCACATTTCTACAACGCCACGCATGGACCGGCCTACGAGCGCTTGCGGGAAGCCGCATTTGCCGAATGGCGCCTGTCGATAGAAGGCCGCGTGGCCCGGCCGGGAGCCTACTCGCTCGCGGACCTCAAGCGGTTCCCCATGCGGACACAGATTACCCGGCACACGTGCGAGGAAGGCTGGTCGGCTATCGGCGAGTGGACCGGCGTGCCGTTGAGCCGGGTGCTCGAGGCGGCGGGCGTTCTGCCGAGCGCACGTTTCGTAAATTTCTACCCGTTCGATGACATCGCCGACACCATCGATATGGTGGATGCCCTGCACCCGCAGACGATCCTCGCCTATGGCATGAACGGACGGGATCTGTCGATTCCTCACGGAGCTCCGGTGCGCCTCCGCGTGGAGAAGCAGCTGGGTTATAAGAGCGTGAAGTATCTCCGGCGCATCGTGGTCACCAACGAGTTCGACGATCTGGGTAAGTTGGGACTGATTCAAAACGGGTGGTCGTGGTATGCGGGCATTTGAGTGTGGGCGAATCCCATCCGAAGTCCGATCGTAGAGTTTGGTGGTCCGCGTTGAAGAGCACTTTTACTGAGCCGCGGGAACCATGACGAGCGAGAGCACACCCGAAAGTCCCGCCGTCGCGCCCCCGCTCCACTAGCCCACACTAGTAGAATGTTCGACGAGGAAACAACCCTGGAACCAACATTCCACCCGGACCCCAAACGATGAGAAAACCCACCCGGCAGCGCGCAATTCAAAAAGTCATTCGCATACTCGCTTGTGTCATGATGACGGGGCTTTTCGCCGCAGCCCCACGGGCCACCGCCCAAGATAGCGTCTACTACCCCGGCCCAGATCACGAATGGGAGCATCGCAAAGCCGAACAGGTCGGCATGGACCCAGCCCTGCTCAACTCAGCCGTCGAGTTCGCCAAAGCCAACGAAAACACGGCCACCCGCGACCACGAGCAAAACCACTACCTCACCTGGGGGCTCGAACCTCACGGCGATGCCGTCGGACCCTACAAAAAACGCGGCGACATGACCGGAGTCATTGTCCGTCACGGTTACCTTGTTGCCGAGTGGGGCGAGCCGCACCGGGTCGACATGACCTTCAGTGTTACCAAGAGTTTTCTCTCCACCACCGTTGGACTCGCCTATGACCGCGGGCTGATTCGCGACGTGCATGACCGCGTCCAGCCTTATATGCCGACCGGCCACTTTGATTCCGAACACAACTCCAAGATCACCTGGGACCACCTGCTGCGCCAGACCAGCGATTGGCAAGGAACGCTTTGGGGCAAGCCGGATTGGGCAGACAGACCGCCAAAAGACGTTGACCCGGCTCAATGGCTCACACGCCCCCGAAACGAACCCGGAACCTCCTACAAGTACAACGACGTTCGGGTCAATCTTCTCGCCCTCGCGGCACTTCAAGTCTGGCGCGAGCCTCTCCCGCGCGTGCTCAAGAAGTACGTCATGGACCCCATTGGCGCCCCGAACAAATGGCGCTGGCACGGCTATGAAAACTCTTGGGTGACCCTCGACGGCCTAAAGGTTCAGTCCGTCAGCGGCGGCGGACATTGGGGCGGCGGAATGTTCCTCACCGCCCGCGACCAGGCGCGCTTCGGCTACTTCACATTGCGGCGAGGCAAGTGGAAGGGCAAGCAGCTACTCTCGGAAAAGTGGTTCGCGATGGCGCGCACGCCGGGCAAGATCAACGACGGCTACGGCTTCATGAATTTCTTCCTCAACACCGACCAGAAAGCAATTCCGGGCGCCCCGGAGACGGCCTATTCTCACCGTGGCCACGGCCCGAACATCATCTACGTGGACGAGCAGAATGATCTCGTCGTGGTCGCCCGCTGGATCGGGGGCGGCAAGTTCAACGAATTCATCGGAAAGGTTTTGGCCGCTATCAAGGACTGAGAACACTCCGAGTAACGGACCCGTGTTGCGGAGAGTTGAAAGAATATTCGGGAGCCCCTATGGAATTCCTCTCAGATCAAGCTCTCCTCAGGAACCTCGCTAGCTGGCTCGGCATCGGTGCGTCTTTCGCAATGGCAACCGTTTATTTCTCGTTTATTGGTTATCACTACCTCCCAAGACGGAGGAAGTCAGACAGCCGGCTTATTGAACTAATCGACGCGCATCCACGTTCCTCGTTCGGGGTACCTCTCTCGTCGGTTTCCGCCTTCTGTCTCGTCACACTGTTGCAAGCCACCAGCACCACACCCATAGAGATCTCGTTTTTTGGGTTTGTACTGAAAGGCGCCTCCGGTCCGGTCGCCCTTTGGATCGGATGCTTTCTAGCGAATGTAGTCGCGGTACGTGTTCTCTGGAAGTAGGCGACCCAAGCTAAAACGCCCAACTCTTCTTATCAGCGCCCGGGCGCCGCGCTAAAACGCAAATCGCAGCAGAAACCGAAACGTGCGCCCGTCGTTCAGGGTGTTATTAATCTGCCCAAAATTGGGGCTCGTCAGCTCCTTGCCGGGTTCAGCGAATTGCGGCGTGTTCGTCAGGTTGATCGCCTCCGCCCGGAACGTCATGCGCCAGTCGGCGCCAAGACTCCAGTCCCGCGACAGACCGGCATTGAAATTTGCGATATTCGCTTTGCGAAACGTGTTGCGGCCGAGATTGCCCCACATCTCCCTGGGGGCGTTGATAAATCGAAAGGCCGAGCGCGGCAGGAGCTGGGTCGAGGTGTCCGGGTTCCCGATCGTCCGGCCCAGCACTGACGGATCAACAACCATCGGACGGTCGCGGCTGTTTCCGTCAACGTTGCCAATGCCCGGCCCATCGGCCCCCGAAGTGACCATGAACGACGTCCCCGTCTTTAGTAGCGTGATGGCGGACAAGTTCCAAGATCCGAGCAGCGCCTGAACCCATGCGGGCGCGGCGCCGACACGCGGCGTTTCATATCCGAACTGCATCAGAAACGAGTGCGGCTGGTCGAAGTTGCTGAGGCCTTTCAGATCGGGCTGCGATAGGAATTCATATTGAGAGACGGCATTGCGCGCATCCCGCGGCGAGGCGTTGTTCGTATAGCTGCCGCCAATGTCGATCGCCTTGCTGAACCAGTAGGCCGCATTGACCGTCACGCCTTTCCAGCGAGGGGTGATCAGTGAAACCCGGCCGGCGTCGTAGTAGGCCCGCGAACCGTTGTGGACCAGCAAGCTTTCGAATCTTGTCGGGTCCAGCCGGCGCTGGTTCACGGTGCTGCTGGTCAGCGGAATTCCGTCCACCGGTTGGCCGCGATTGCTGACGCGCGCGGCTCCGATTCTGGTCCCGAAATTTTCTGCTACGGTTGGCAAGGATTTCATCTGGGCACTCTATGTAGCACGGAACCTCGTCATAGCGCCGATCTGTCCTCACGCGGACCAGCCGGAAACAAGAGAGGAAGCGTTGGCCCCTGCCGGCAGATCGCGTCAGAGAGGAAACCGCTTGCTGACCCGCGCGGCTCCCATTTTGGTCCCGAATTTTCTGCCACGGTTGGCGAGGATTTTATGTGGGCACTCTATGTAGCACGGAACCTCGTCATAGCGCCGATCTGTCCTCACGCGGACCAGCCGGGGACAAGGGAGGAAGCGTTGGCCCCTTGCCGGCGGATCGCTTCAGAGAGGAAACCGCTTGCTGACGCGCGCGGCTCCGATTTTGGTCCCGAAATTTTCTGCCACGGTTGGCGAGGATTTTATGTGGGCAGTCTATGTGGCACGGAACCTCGTCAAAACGCCGATCTGTCCTCAAGCGGACCAGCCGGAAACAAGAGAGGAAGCGTTGGCCCCTGCCGGCGGATCGCTTCGGAGAGGAAACCGCTTGCTGACGCGCGCGGCTCCGATTTTGGTCCCGAAATTTTCCGCCGTGCTTGGCAAGAATTTCATGTGGGCATTCTATGTCACACCCACGATGCGGCCGGCCATCGTCCTACAATGAAGACGGTCCTTGAGGCAAGCATGAATGCCAAGAAATGTCCGAGGAGTCTTGAAGTCGCTGGCGCCATTGCTGCTGCTAGCCGCGCCTACGATTTTAGCGGGCGACACCAATTGGTCCATCGATTTTGAGAACGGCAACCTCGACAACTTCTACCTTCCCGACTCCGAGGTCTGGACGATCAAGAACGTGAGCGGCAATCACGTCCTGCACCTGAGCGAGGGCGGTTTGATGGGAAAGAACCCGCGCCGTCCGGTACGCTTTGCGCTGTTGAAGCCGGCATGTGTCGGCAGCTTCGATCTGCGGCTGCGCTTGCGCAAAGATCCCAAGCAGGGCGAGTCAGATCTGCTAGTCGCTTTCGGCTACCAAGACCGGCTCCACTTCTACTACGCTCATCTCTCCAACGATGACGAGAACCCAACGGCTCACAACGGCCTGTTCAAGGTGGATGGCGCCGATCGGCTGCGAATAGCCGGCCTTGGCGCCAAGCCGGCCTTATCGGACGCCGAATGGCACGACGTTCGAATCGAGCGAAACACCGAATCCGGCTCGATCAAGGTGTTCATGGACGAGCAATCAGCACCCATTTTTCAAGTCCCCATATTTCAGGTCAAAGACAAGTCGATCACACACGGACTCGTCGGATTCGGATCATTCAACGACACCGGCGTATTTGACGACATCGT
>CBDCYS010000061.1:0-9265 GCA_965224215.1 Bryobacterales bacterium
GGGGGCGCTCATCGAGTTTGTGTGCGGCCTGGCTCCGGATTTTTTCCACGCTGAGACCGCCTCGCTGAGGGCGCCCACGCAGGTTGACCCCAGGGCCAATCCGGTCACGAACCAGAGCCACGGCGTGAACGGAATGGCGCCGCTCAATTCTCCCGCCCACGTCGCCAGGGCCGACAGAGCGGCTAGAACGAACGCGGGACCCCAAAACCGCCATCCGGCCAGCAAGACCGCGATCGCGCCCACGTAGAAGCCGAGGCAGCGGACACAAACGGCGAGCGGGTGACCGAGCAGCCACCAACAACGTTCGGGTTGCTGATGACACACCGAGCTAAAGGCGGCGTAGATCGGAATCGTCTCCGGACGCTCGAAGCGGGCCAGAACCGGTGCGAACAGGACCGCAGCGAGAACGATGGCGGCAACCAGAAGCGCCGCCAAATGTAAAGCGGCTGCCGGTGCAAACGGTGAAAGGGCCGGCGTTCTGTTCATTGTTCCCCGGATCGTGATTTCGCGTCGTGACCCTTCGTGCGGCTTCGACCGGAATGTTTAGTCCTTACTTTTGCCGGCTGACGGGCCGAAGCACCCGACAGGCCCGCTGTGACTCCGTTGCGTTAGCTCGTCTAATTGGGCTATCTCTGCTTCCGCGAACCTCTACGAGTAGGCGGGAATGCCGGTCACCCGCTCTCCGATCGTCAGGGCATGGATGTTGTCCGTACCTTCGTAGGTCTTGACGGTCTCGAGGTTCGACATGTGGCGAAAGACAGGATATTCGTCAGTGATGCCGTTCGCGCCGAGCAGGTCGCGGCTGCGGCGAGCGGTTTCGAGCGCCATCCATGCATTATTGCGTTTCAGCATGGAAACGTGCGAATAGTGCAAGCGCCCTTGGCTTTTTAGGCGAGCCGCGTGATAGGCCAACAGTTGGGCCTTGCTGATTTCAGTGATCATCCAAGCCAATTCCTTCTGCACGAGTTGGTGCGAGGCAAGAGGCCGGTTGTTGAACTGCTTTCTCACAAGGGTGTATTGCCGCGCCGTTTCATAGCAAGCCATGGCTGCTCCGATACAGCCCCAGCCAATGCCGTAGCGAGCTTCGGTCAAGCAGGCTAGCGCCGTCTTGAGGCCAATCGCTTTCGGGAGCGCGTTTTCCAGCGGAATGCGGCAGTCGGTGAAAGAAAGCGATGACGTGATCGAGGCTCGCATGGACCACTTGGCGCCGATGTCGGTCGCCGAAAACCCCGGCGCGCCCTTTTCGACCAGAAATCCGCGGACCTCGTTTCCCTCCTTGGCCCAAACCAGAGCGACGTCGGCAATACTACCGTTTGTGATCCAGGTCTTCTCCCCGTTGAGAACGTAGTGTGCCCCCTGGCGCACCGCCCGTGCGCGCATCCCCGCCGGATTGGACCCGAAGTCCGGTTCAGTCAGACCGAAGCAGCCAACCGCCTCACCCCGCTGCAAACGAGGCAGCCAATGGCTTTTCTGATCCTCGCTGCCGTAGTTGAGGATCGCCCACATCACCAGGCTCCCTTGCACCGAGGTGAAACTGCGCAGACTGCTGTCGCCCCGTTCGAGCTCCTGCATGACCAGCCCATACTCAATATCGCGCATTCCGGCGCACCCGTAGCCTTCGAGATTAGCCCCTAGGAAGCCGAGTTGCGCCATTTCCCCGACGAGCTGTGCGGGGAACCGGGCGTCGCGGAAGTGGTCGCCGATTACGGGCATGACCTTCTCGTCCACGAAGCGGCGCACCGTCCGGCGAACCATGAGCTGCTGCTCGTCGAGCAGAGAGTCAAAGGCGATGAAATCGACACCGTGAAAAGCGAACATCGGTCCTCCTTGACCGGCAAAAGTTCCTTGAAGAAGAGAATTGCATTCGGGCAATCGAGATGCTCCCAGATCAACGGCCTGCCTAGGGCAAAAACCCTACTCGTTGACCTCACGATCGTTTGAGTCGCCAGTACCTTCGAGCCATTGACGATAGACCAAGAGAATCTTATCATTACTTTGTCTAGTTGAGTAGGCAGTAGGTGAGCTACGTGAAGACCCTTTGGAAACGCTTCCTGCGCGCCAAGATCTGGCGAGACACCCGTGGCCAGGACTTCATCGAATACGCCCTACTAACAGCATTCCTTGCTGTCACGGCGGGTGCAACTTTTCCCACCGGGGTGACGCACCAGGTCTCGCTGATCTTCTCCAAAATGAAGAGCTACACGAACCAAGCCGCGACTCTCTAGCTCACTCTTCTCACCCCTGACCTTCGAAGAATGCGGCAAGGCCGCCACCATTTCGTTGCGCTTCTCACCGTTCTCACTGTAACGATTGATTTAGCCGTCCGGCGTACCTAGGCGAAGGGACCCCTTCGCTTATAGCAACCCCTGCTGGCCAATTTTCCGAGGCCGGCTGCGCACCACCTGGAGAGCGAAAATCACCCCACCCGAGACGCCTGTGACATGCGGCAATACAATGCCTGGGCGATCTGAGCAGGACACGATCGGCCTCTCGCTCGCGGCCGGCGTGCTACGATGGCCGACAAGTGAGTGTTCAAGCCGTCCGCCAATGGATCACAGACGCCCGACATGTCGTTGGGTTTAGCGGCGCCGGGATCTCTACCGAGTCCGGGATTCCCGACTTTCGCAGTCCCAACGGAGTATGGGCTCGAAACCGGACTGTCTACTTCGATGAATTCCTACGCAACGAGGAAGATCGCATCGAATACTGGCGCCAGAAAGTCGAAAGCTGGCCCGACATGCGCGACGCCAAGCCCAATGCCGGCCACCTCGCCTTTGTCGAGCTGGCGCGATTGGGTAAGCTCAAGGTCCTGATCACGCAGAACATCGACCGTCTTCATCAGCGGGCCGGGCTCCCCGACGAGATGGTCCTCGAACTTCACGGAACGACCACGGAGGCAGCGTGCCTAAGCTGCGGCGGCCGGGTGGACATGAATGAGGCGGTCCAAAGGGTTCTAGACGGGGAGCGCGCCCCGCTGTGCCGAGCGTGCCGGGGGTATTTGAAACCGGCCACGATATCCTTCGGCCAGGCGATGCCCCAGGACGTGCTTGCCGAAGCTAAGCGCGCTTCGGAATCATGCGACGTGTTTGTGGCCGTGGGTTCATCACTCGTCGTCCAGCCCGCGGCGAGCCTACCGCTGCTGGCCAAGCACGGTGGCGCCAAGCTGATTATCATCAACCGCACCGAAACGCCGCTCGACCCCATGGCCGATTTAGTTCTCCGCGACGAGATCGGCGACGTATTGCCCGCCATGGTGGGGTTGGAAGTTTCATAAGGCGCGTCAGGAGAAAGTTCGGCTCCCGTAGGATCATTCGTCCGCATTTCTCACGACATGCGGCGGGGACGGATTAACCCGCTTTTCTCACCAGGTGGCGAGGCGAAGTGCGTGAGAGGCCCGTCAGTACGTTGAGCACGGTGAGCAAGCGCAACGTGGTAATGGCGGACCTATCGTGTGCTTCGACCGTCAGGTGGTGAGAAATGCGGGGTGGTCATTGCCCGTGAATCCGCGCCACGTGCCACATGTAATGGCCAACTTCGTGGTCAAGTGCCTGAACGATGTTCTCTCGGGCGGCTTCGGTCTTCCCGTGGGCTTCGTGATAGAGCCCGATGTAGAGGTAGGCGTAGAAAAGTCGCTGGTTGAGGATCTGTGGTGATGGTGAACCGGCGCGGGCCGCTTGAAGCACATTGCTGATGGTCCCGTCGCCACGGAACAGCCGGTAGATCTGCATCATCGGAACGCGGGAATCCCCGCTGATTTTTAGTATCGACCGCTGCGCCTCCCGGGCGCCATCGAGGCGCGCCACGCAGAGATAGTGCCAAACGGTGTTTTCGACGTCATTGGGGTTGACCGTTTGGTGGGATGCAAACTGCCGGCGGCCTTTCTGGTAAAGCCCGGCGTAGTAGTAGGCGATTCCACGCTGCCAATGATGCGGTTCCTGGCTGGGGTCAAGCGCGATCGCTTTGTCGAAGTCTTCAATCGAGTCCGCGATGCGATCCAGCTTGAAGCGCACACCGCCACGACGGTTGTAAGCGTGGGCCTGTTGCGGACGGAGTCGAATCGCTTCATCGTAATCAGCCGACGCCAAGGCGTACTCCCGGGATCTCTCGTGGATAGCTCCTCGCAGCAGGTAGGCGTCGGCATGTTGAGGGTCCAGCTGGATGGCCTCATTTGCGAGCGAGAGGGCGCGACGCCGGTGGCCGCTCTCGTAGGCGGCGCGCGCTTCGACGAGAAGTCCGGCAACGGTTTCTTGTGCCCCGAGTGCTTGGAAAACAACCCCGAGACTCAGGGCGCCCGCGCTCAGCCAAAAAGGAATCCAGCATTTTCTCATCGAAGGATGAGCCTGAAGACGGGGGTTGGGGCTTTTTGAGTCGCTGGGGCTCCTTTCGGGCTTTTTGATTTTGAGTTTTGGGAAGGGGAGAATCGTCGTCGGGGTTGTGGGATTGTGGGAATCGCGGAGCGATTTCCAAGGGCGGTGGGAAACGAAGGGAAACCTGGTTTTGGTTTTCCTCGTTTTCCATCGCCCGTCATTTCCACAGCCCTCTTCCTGCTGTTCAGCACGGCGTGTTCGCGGAACGGAAACTGGCAAACAGCTTCTGCTTGGCTCGCTGCATCCGGCGGGCCGCCGCCGTGTCGCTTTCGGCCTGGGCAATGCGGCCCAGAGCCTCCAGCCTCTGCCCTGGCTTGAGATAGCTGGCGGCCTCGGGCAACTTCTCGAAAGATTCCCAAGGCGTCTGGTAGTGGCGGTACACCCGCTTCTGCTTGCCTTTGGCGTCGGTCTTGATCTCGGGCTGTCCGCAGGGCCGGTGGAAGTTCAAATAGGGATTGAAGTGCTGTTGGTAGAAGCGCTGGATGCGCCCCGCGTGCGGCGCCGCGATGTACGTATATCCCATGTGTTTGCGGATCACCGCGCCGTTTTTCGATTCCACCAAGCCGTTGTCGTTGGAGTGCCGCGGACGCGACTTGGTCTGTTCGATCAGCAGCTTGTTCAATAGCTTCTCCACCGTGCGATTGAGGAACTCGCTGCCGTTGTCGGAATGGAAGCCGCGGATACGAAAGGGAAACTGCTCGATCATGGCTTTCAGCAACGGCTCCAGCCAGGCTTCACTGATCGCGGGCGTGGCGCCGACCACTTGCCACTGGGTGACTTCATCCACGGCATTGATGTGGTAGACGCCCTTGACGCCATCGCGATCCCCTTGATGCACCGTATCCACTCGCAGAAAGCCGGGTTGGCCTTGCGGGTCGGGCCGGCGCCGCTCGCCGATCGACACCGCCGTGGGCCGGGTCTTGGTGAAATGCAGCCGCCGCTGGCGGTAGGCTCTGCGCCGCCGCAGGCGATAGATCTGGGCCACCGAGATCCCCGCCAGCCGCTCGTATTCGCGCTGCTGGTACTGCTGGTATTCCCGCTCGAGGATCTTGCGCGTGGCCGGGCCGCTGAGGGTTTCGTGGGCCTCGTCCACCGCCGCCAGCAGTTCGACGTCGGCGGGCGTGTACTTGCGGGCAAAGCGATGCCGCCGGTAGCGGGCGGGTTGGAGTTCTCCGCCCTGCCGGTACTGCTGGATCAGCCGCGTGATTTGCGCCCGGCTCAGTCCGGTCATCTTGACCAGATACTGCCGCAGCAGCCCTTTGTCGGCGCGGTTTTGGCGGCTGTAGCCGTGCTGGCGAAGCGTGCGCGCCACCCACGTGTAGATCTCGGCCCGCCCTTTGCCTTTGAATCGAATCTCCTCGCTGGAGTGGAGAAACTGCTGGATCTGTTGCAGGTTCAGCTTGCTGGTGTTTTGCACTTGGATAGTCAATTCCCAGCATGCCCACTCCCCGATCCTTCAGGCTCATCTTGTGTGAGAAACAAACTCCTCGTTCAGACTCATCTTGCATGAGACAAGACTAATCCTTCTCATTCTCTTAATGTTATGGTAAAGTGCCCTGCAAGCGGTGCGCTCCATAGGGGAGGAATCATGAGCGGCCGCGGTTCCGTGAGGAAAGTGCCCGTCACACAGACGATTCGGCTCGCGCAGGCTGCCGCCGTTGAAAGGGGCCGGAGATGAAAGGCAAGGTCGAGAAATCCGAGCAGGAGTGGAGTAACGATCTCACCCCCGAGCAGTTTGAGGTAACTCGAAAGAAGGGAACCGAGCCGCCCTTTTCCGGGGAATATCACGACTGCAAGCTGCCCGGCGTCTACCGTTGCGTCTGCTGTGGCAATGAGCTGTTTCACTCCGAGACGAAATTCGATTCCGGCACCGGCTGGCCAAGCTTCGCCGAGCCGATCGCCGCCGACCACGTCATGACCGAGTCGGACCGGACCTACGGGATGCGCCGGACCGAGGTGTTGTGCAGCGCCTGTGACGCCCACCTCGGCCACGTATTCGAAGATGGTCCGGCACCGACAGGTCTCCGTTATTGCATCAACTCGCTAGCGCTCAAACTGGGCGAAGCGACTTAGGGGGTCTGTATAGTTCCTTGGCCTGAAGAAGCACGGATATCAGGAAGCAGCGCAAGATGCCGGGGACGATCTCTCCGTTTCTTGCTATCGGCCTTGCGATGAAGCAGAGCCGCGCCCGGCTGCCCTACAGACTGTAGGCGATGTACACGAACTCTTGCCGCCAGCCGTGCCCGCCCGGCCTTTCGCCGAATCCACCGTGACCGGGGTTAGAAATGCCTCCTCGGCCCCACGTCGCTCAACCGGACCTGTTAGATCCCTCACTATAGTTCTGTGACCACCCGCGCCCGGCGCGCCGCCTAGGCATGCGGGGCGAGGGTAGTAGATGGAACAAAGCAGTTGCCCTCTCTGCAGACCTCTCGACGGAGAATGCCCATGTTGTCAGGAGGATGGCTCTGTATACTGAGTAACTTACGCGCCATCGAACGGGAAAGATTTCTTCCTGAAAACAGGCAGGTGTAGTCCACGAACCTGCCGAAGAGGCTTATGCTAGGCCGGTTTAGTACTAAAGTTTGTCTCCAATTTTGTAGCCAACGATCTATTGACAGTTTTGCTGCGAATCACCTATTCTCGTACTATAGTACTGGTTAAGTTGGTACTTAATGTAAACAGTCCTAGTCGTTCTGGTATTTTGCGTAGGCGAACTTCGGAATTTCAGTGTGCTCTTTCCGTAACGTCTGTTGCGCTGGAAATGTAACGCTAGTCGCGATGGAGTAGCCGTGGGGGGTGGCATGACCAGACAACACAGTCATCCGCAACTTACCGCTCGGCAAGGAATGCAGTCCGAGCGCCCGACTCAGCTCCGGCGGTCAGTTCCGAACGGAAGGAACGGGAGGCGGTTGGCATGAAAACAGAAGGGCGGTACCCCAGGAAGGCCGGCAGTCACCGGAGGAAAGGAACTCTCCTGGTGGCTGGCGCGTTGATGTTAACCGGATTGTTCGGCGTCCTCGCCATATCCACGGACATGGGGTTTTTCATGTATTTGAAGCGGAGGATTCAGGTGGCCGCCGATGCGGGGGCCATGGCCGCCGTCCAAGCATTCCGCCGCAGCGCCTGTGCGGACACATCATCCACCGGTTGTGACGACAAGCTGACGGTGTTCGCCGAGGAAGGCACCGAACGGAATGGCTTCACGAATGGTGTCAACAACGTCACGGTTACGGTGAATCATCCGCCGGCAAGCGGCCCTTATACAGGCAACCCGCTCGTGGTCGAGGTCATTGCCTGCCAAACGCACACGACCTTTTTCATGCCCATTTTGGGCGCCAACGACGCCACGGCCTGCGCTCGGGCCTCAGCCGGCTTGCTCGGAGAGGGGGACGGCTGCATTTATGCCCTGAATGAGACCGAGGAAAAATCTATGCACGTCCACAGCGGAGCTACGCTCGACGTCGGCTGTGAAGTGGTTGTCCATTCCGCAAACTCAGGAGGGCTCGACGTCTCCAGCGGCTCCTGCATGCGAGCAGACTCCATCCACGTCACGGGCGACAACTACACACGAGACATCTGTCTAAATCCAAGCTACAGTAGCGACCCGGTTGACGTGGACCCCTACCTCAACGTGCCGAAGGGGATGGACCCGATGGCGTCGCTGCCCGACCCGACCGTGCCGAACGGCTGCGATTACGGAGGAAACGGCAACCAACACATCATCAGCTCCGATACCACGCTGGACCCCTCCACTGCTCTAGAGCCCGGACATATGGCTTTGTGTAAAGGGCTTAAGATCGACAACGGCGCCCAAGTCACGCTACTCCCGAGTATCTATTACATCAAGGGCGAGCTCTTTGATCAACAGGGCGTTGGAACAAGAGTCACCGGCACGGATGTCATGATCTATCTCACCGATCACCCGGGATTGGGGTACGAGGGCAAGGGGTTAAAGGTGGGCAGTGCTTCTATTTTCGATCTCACCGGCCGCACCGGCGCCGACGATCCCTACCGAGGCATAGCCATCTTCGTGGACCGCAGTCTAGAGTTCCACATGGCGGATGTGACTTTCGAGAGCGAGAGCGAGCTCTACTTCGCTGGGGTGATCTACGCTCCCAACCAAGTCACCCGCATTCACAGCGGGGCGACAGGGTACGCTTCTTCCGGCGCGAATGGCATTGCCATCGTCTCGGATTTTGTCGAGGTCACCTCCAGCCTCACCGAGCTGTCCTTTAGCAACGATTTCTCCTACTTTGGAGACGAGGCGCTGTTCAAGGAGGCAATTCTGCTGGAGTGAGCATGAGACAGCGCGCCGGCGGGGTAGGGGGCTTCCCTCGCAAGAGGGACGGACGGAAAGAATCAGGAGGTATGGGAAAATGAGTGTTCGACGATCAACTTCAGGCATCGCCGTTGTGGAACTGGCGGCAATGTTGTTTGTCCTCGGGATGATCTTGTGGGGCACGGTTGATTTTGCGCGCCTCTTCTATGACGCCATCAAGGTGACCGACGGCTCCCGCGCCGGGGCGGCGTGGGGCATGCAGAGCAATGGCCACACCGCCGACTACACGGGGATCGAGGACAGAGCGGTACATAGCGCGCAAGACCTTGGCGGGTTCACGACTACATCAACCCCGAAGTGCTGGTGTGAGAACGGCGACGAGGCCAACTGTTGGACGGGAACTTGCGCGGAGGGCGCGCCCCAAGTCTGGGTCGAGGTTAGCTCGGCAAAGACCTTTGAGACTCTGGTGAACTTTCCGGGCATTCCTCACATCGTGGACTTGGGACAGAACACCCGCATACGAGTACAGTAAGGAGGCAGCCATGTTCAGATCAACCGTACGGCAAGTAAGCTCGGAAATCACCACCGTTGACGGGAATTCTCGCTCCTCGCGTCGCCG
>CBDCYS010000062.1:0-158528 GCA_965224215.1 Bryobacterales bacterium
CAGAGTGGCTCTGTGAGCCGCTTTTTTAATCCGCTCATGCGAGCCGGATCGATTACAGCCCAAGACATCTGTGCGGGGGAGTGGGAGTGGGGTTGAATATCCATAGAAAAAAGAAACCCCGACGGATATCGGGTCAGGGAAGTGATGCTGGCCTTCGCGCTCGGCGCTATAGTGCTTGATGCCGGTCGTGAAGGAAACACCGACTTATTGGAGGGAAACGCCTTTCTCGCCAGCAACCGGATTGGACCGGGATGGTCGGCTGCAACGACCCGCTGCAACACTTTGGGTAATTCGGTTGCAAGACAGGCCAAGCGTCTCGCGCAGCCCGTCCTGCTTGAGGTGGTGCTTAGTCGTCTCCGCCAAGCTCTGCCTCAAGGTCATCGATGGTTGGCAAGCTGGGCTTGAGGTCCTCTGGAAACAGCGCCTTTGTCAGCTCGAAATTCGAGACCCCCCATCGGTTGGCTCAACCCTCTGAGTGCGTACTCAACCACGAGAGGGTTGCCCTTGGCCTTGCATTCGTCAACGTCCTGAACCGAACAGCCAAAGTTAGGACGCATGGAGCTTGGGATCTACCCGGTCTCCCAGCTACCTTCGGATCGGTGAGTGTCCGCGCTAATTGAGGGGAGTGGACTCTGAACGGCGGCAAGCGGTTATTGCAAAAAGCCGAGGGGTACGACGTTACCATCGTCTCCGGCGTCGTGACCTACAGCAATGGTGAAGCGACCGGCGAATTGCACGGCCGGGTCATCGAAGGCCAGCGTCTCGAAGACAAGCGTAGCGCAGACTGATTCCGAGCCCTCCCACCTGAGCCCCGCACCACCAATGGGCAAGGACACCCCACTGTGGCGCACGTCTCCAGATGTGTCGTGTCGCCACTCCGCGCCAGATGTCTTACCCGCACACCAACATTTCTCATCAGCCACCGAGCCGCAACACCCAACGGGCCGGATCGTTCACTGATAAGAAAAAATCTTTAACCCACTTCTTGTTTATCACTTACGTCCGGCCTCCAGGGTCAAGCAAGCCGAAAAACCGAGCCCCGCCTGATAAAATAAGAACGCAAACTCGGAACAACGGCCAGGACAAAACCCGAAGACAAGACCCCAAGACGAAACGAATGACGGCAAGCATCGAAAATAGCAGGGCAAGCCTCGCGTGGCGCACGTCTCCAGACATGCCGTGTCGCCATTCCTGGACACGCGTCTTACCCCAGACTGCAAAGCCCCGGCTCAAACCGCCAGATCAGCCGATCCGTCGCTGCCGTGAGATACACGAAATCACGAGAAAAACAACCGTGTCACGTGCCACCCTGGCATTCTCCCGCTCGGCTGGTTCAACTCAAGTCATTGAAAACAAAATCACTAAACAAATGCGCCGATGATGAGATGCCCAAAACCAGGAAAAATGGCCTCAGAACATGGCATAACCTGGCATATCATGACATTTTGTAAAGAAACTTGATGGGTATCCGGTTGACTCAGGTAGCCCCAAGATGTAGTATGCCGGCAGATGGAAGATTACCCTCAGAACCTGACAGAGTTCGAGGCCCGTTTTAGCAGTGAGGAGGCCTGCCGGGAGTATCTGTTCCGGCTGCGCTGGCCGGACGGTTTCCGCTGTCCGGGTTGCGGTTGTGGAAAGTCGTGGCCTTTGCGAAAAGTGCTGCTGCAGTGCGCTGCGTGTGGGCGCCAAACCTCGGTGACCGCCGGGACCATCTTTCAGGACACGCGCAGCCCTTTGCCGTTGTGGTTTCGTGCGATGTGGTGGGTCACCACCCAAAAAACCGGAGCCAACGCTTTGGGACTTCAAAGAGTGTTGGGGCTCAACAGGTACGAAACGGCTTGGACCTGGCTGCACAAAATGCGGCGCGCGATGGTGCGGCCGGGACGGGATTTGCTGGCCGGGACGGTGGAAGTCGATGAAAGCTACTGGGGCGGGCTCGAAGAGGGCCTGCGGGGCCGAAACCTGAAAAACAAAGCATTGATCGCAGTAGCCGCTCAAGAGGATGGGCGGGGTATCGGCCGGATTCGCATGAAGAGAATCGAGGATGCCTCGGGCGAGAGCCTGTTGCCTTTCGTGGAGGAGTGCATCGAGCCGGGCAGCGTGGTGCATACCGACGGCTGGCCCGGTTACTCCGGGTTGAAAAAGGAAGGCTACGTCCATCAGGTCACAGTTGTCAGCAGGCAGGAGCAGTCCGCGTCGGAATTGATGCCCCGCGTCCACCGCGTGATGTCACTGCTCAAGCGCTGGCTGCTGGGCACCCATCAGGGCGCCGTGAGCCACAAACATCTGGACTACTAACTGGACGAGTTCACCTTCCGTTTCAACCGCCGCAAATCCAAAAGCCGAGGCAAACTCTTCTATCGGCTCGTCCAGCAGGCGGTAGCCGTGGATCCCGCGACTTACAAGATGATTGTTCACCCGGTTACAGAACCCAAGAAAATCCCCAAACCACAAGATATTGGGGCTACCTGAGTCAACCGGATACCCATCAGAAACTTTATACCACTATCCGATAACCTCTTTGGTTTCAATAGTGTTTTTGAGGCCAGCAAATCGCGTAAGGTGGGTATCCGGTTGACTCAGGTAGCCCCAAGATGTAGTATGCCGGCAGATGGAAGATTACCCTCAGAACCTGACAGAGTTCGAGGCCCGTTTTAGCAGTGAGGAGGCCTGCCGGGAGTATCTGTTCCGGCTGCGCTGGCCGGACGGTTTCCGCTGTCCGGGTTGCGGTTGTGGAAAGTCGTGGCCTTTGCGAAAAGTGCTGCTGCAGTGCGCTGCGTGTGGGCGCCAAACCTCGGTGACCGCCAGGACCATCTTTCAGGACACGCGCAGCCCTTTGCCGTTGTTGTTTCGTGCGATGTGGTGGGTCACCACCCAAAAAACCGGAGCCAGCGCTTTGGGACTGCAAAGAGTGTTGGGGCTCAACAGGTACGAAACGGCTTGGACCTGGCTGCACAAAATGCGGCGCGCGATGGTGCGGCCGAGACGGGATTTGCTGGCCGGGACGGTGGAAGTCGATGAAAGCTACTGGGGCGGGCGCGAAGAGGGCCTGCGGGGCCGAAACCTGAAAAACAAAGCATTGATCGCAGTGGCCGCTCAAGAGGATGGGCGGGGTATCGGCCGGATTCGCATGAAGAGAATCGAGGATGCCTCGGGCGAGAGCCTGTTGCCTTTCGTGGAGGAGTGCATCGAGCCGGGCAGCGTGGTGCATACCGACGGCTGGCCCGGTTACTCCGGGTTGAAAAAGGAAGGCTACGTCCATCAGGTCACAGTTGTCAGCAGGCAGGAGCAGTCCAAGTCGGAATTGATGCCCCGCGTCCACCGCGTGATGTCACTGCTCAAGCGCTGGCTGCTGGGCACCCATCAGGGCGCCGTGAGCCACAAACATCTGGACTACTACCTGGACGAGTTCACCTTCCGTTTCAACCGCCGCAAATCCAAAAGCCGCGGCAAACTCTTCTATCGGCTCGTCCAGCAGGCGGTAGCCGTGGATCCCGCGACTTACAAGATGATTGTTCACCCGGTTACAGAACCCAAGAAAATCCCCAAACCACAAGATATTGGGGCTACCTGAGTCAACCGGATACCCATCTCGCGTAAATATCGCTATGGCATACTAGCCGGAAGAGCATGACGGCAGCATGAGGAGCTCGTTGAGCCGCGACCGTAAGGGAGCGGTAACCACCCCCGAGCGTTCCACCGCCCCAATGCCCCATGCAGTATCGGCGGCAGACCCGTCACCGGCGATCCGATCAAATACCACACACACATGAAACTAACTCTCAAGAGCCTCAGCGCGCGGCCCGTTGTATTGAAGCTCGAACGCCCGGTCGTCGCGCGCATCGCGACCATCACGGACTGGCCGCTGATCCTGATCGATCTCGAGACCGAGCAGGGTATCATCGGGCGCACCTATCTCGAGCCTTATACGCCGAAGGCGATGAAGTACCTGGTGCCGGCCCTTCACGATCGCGGCGACATGCTGAGGGGCCACAGCGTTGCGCCATTGGATCTTTACACCGCCGCGCGAAAGAGCCTGCATTTTGTCGGCTACGAGGGCCCGTCGATGATTGCCGTATCCGGGCTGGATATGGCCGCTTGGGACGCCGTCGCCAAGGCCGCGGACGTGCCGCTGTGCGTGTTGCTCGGAGGCTCGGTCGGCCCGGTGAAGCCATACAACAGCAATGGCTTGTGGCTGCAAGCACCCGCCGATGTGGCCGCGGCAGCGGTCGAGCTGCGCGACGAGGGTGGTTTCCAGGCGCTCAAGCTGCGGCTGGGCCGTGAGCGGATCGCTGACGATCTCGCGACGATTGAGGCGGTCCGCAAAGCGGTCGGCGATGATATTCACCTGATGGTCGATTTCAATCAGGGACTTGATCTTGCCGAGGCGCTGGAGCGCTGCCGGATGATCGACGATTTGGGACTTGCATGGATCGAGGAGCCCATCGTCTACGACAATCTGGATGGGTACGCGAAACTGCCCGCTGACCTCAAAACACCGATTCAAATTGGCGAGAATTTCTACGGACCCCGCGAGCTTCACAAGGCGCTGCAACGCAATGCCTGCGACCTGGTCATGCCCGATTTCATGCGCATTGGCGGCGTGACGGGCTGGATGAGGGCGGCCGCCATCGCCGGAGCCCAGGGTGTGCCCATGTCAACTCATCTGTATCCGGAAGTAGCGGCTCACGTCATGCGAGTGACCGAGACCGCTCATTGGCTGGAATGGCAAAGCTGGGCGGATCCCATCCTGCGGAGACCGTACGAAGTCGCAGATGGTCATCTGCAAATACCGGACGTTCCGGGGGTCGGTTTGGAGTGGGACGAAGAGGCGGTCGCGGCGAACTCCGTGACTTTGTGAAGCGGGCGGGTCTGCTTTTTTGAGACCGGGCCGCACGCACCCCTTTCATAGGGTCGCGCCCCCCCCCGTGCTGGGGGCGTATCATCTTCGTTGAAACCGGCCCTGCGGCGGGTACGTTTAACCTTGCAAGGAGACGTCGGAATTGCAATTGTGGCACTGGTTTTCGGCTTTCTTGGAGGAGCTGTTTCTCACCGCCTGTTCAATAACTATTCGGTTTCGGCACAGTCCGCGACGCCTGAGGTTCATTCATCGGAAATTGTCAAGGCGCAGGGATTCCAGCTTGTCGACGAAGAAGGCAATATCCTTGGCGTTTGGACTCGGGATCAGCATGGATAACCCGTCATGATGTTCTACGACGGTCAGAAGCTGCTTTGGAGCGCTCCTCCGGAAGCTCGCTTTCGGCCGATGCCACTCATCGCCGAGCCGTCCGACTAGACCGAGAGTCGCGGGGCGTCAGGCTGGCCTCTGCTGCTCCAGTACCCAGCCGACCAGCGCGCACAGTGTGAAACCGATCGCGTTCAGCGGGCCGTGCAGTTTCGCCATTCGCGGGATGCTGACGAAGAGTTCGCCTGTGTACTCTCCTAACCCGTAGAGGAGGGCGAGCGCCATCCCCACGGCGAGAGAACTCGCGGCGGCGACCAGAAAGATGCGTGCCAGCCGTCCGCGAATTGTTGGCAGGCTTGTCAGCAGAAACATCGACAGCAAAGAAAGATTGCCAACGAAGAGCGCAATCGCCGCCACTTTGACGAGGGGGTATGTCAGGAAGCCGATCGCGATCAGGAACGTGCCCCCGATCAGCCCGACAGTAACAAAGCGAAAGATCTTGGAGGCGGTGGAATTTGCTCGCAGCGCGCGTCCGGTAGCGCCCGCGATCACCGCAAGCGCGAAGCCTGAGAAGTGAAAATGCACGGCGGTCAGCAACACGATCGGCTCTGCCAAATGCATTGGGGTGGCACCGAGACGAGACAGGATGAGCCAGACTCCGCCGACCGGCAGGTAGAGTAGCGCGGCATCGAAGCAGGCTTCGGTCGTGTTTCGAAATAGCTTCAGGGGAAACTTGAACCCGGCTACTCCGAGCAGGAGGCCTGTGCAAAGCCATGCTGATGCCAGAACCGCCGCCAACGTGCCTTCGGGCAGAAAAAAAGAGGTCAGCGCCAGAGTCGCGGCGAATGGTTGCAGGAAGGATCCCACGGCCAGCCAGCGCGCCAAGCGAGGCTCGGAGTCCATGAGTCCTAGTCCCAACGGAACGATCACAAATGGGGCCAACAGGAACAGATGTTCGATTACCTGCAGCGGGAGAATGTCGAGCCAGGAAAGCACCCCGAAGGCCAGCCAAGTGACCGCTCCCAGTGCCGCACTCGCCCTGTTCCAGCGGGAAGTATCGTTGATTTGTCGCATGATGGTTATCCTCCCTGTTGAGTTCTTACGCGGCACACTGTCCAGCTCTTACGCGCCGCCCGCGCTGCTGTGCCAGGCCACCAATCCCAGGTAGGTCGTCGCTAGCGCCACAAAAAGAGTCGAAAGCAACACGTGGCCCAGGACCATGCCGCGCCCGGCCGGCCAGTCCTCGTGTGTGAAGTAGAAGAGATCTACCAGCAGGCGAAGCGTCCAAAACACTCCGATGAACGATGCCAAACCGAGGGCCGCTGGTTCACCCTTGAGGAACTCCTCATGCAGGCTCAGTGTCAGAAGTCCAAAGGCGATGATTGTGAGCAGCGTGAAGCCCGAATAGGTCCACATCAGTTTGCGATTAAAGGAAGCCAGCTTCAGCAGGTCATACTTCCAGTCGAGCCGTGCTGGAACTTGAAAGCTGGCGCCGAGCACGCAGAAATGCCCGGCGCCTGCCAGCCATAGGGCCACGCTCAGCAGTTGCTCGACTTCGAACCCGGCCTCGGCCAAACCCGCGGAGACGGGGGTCATGACAGGCCTCCAAGCGCTGCGGCGCCGAACACCACGATCAAGTACAAAATCGCCAGTGAGAAGCCCCAGTTCCCCGCTTGATTCTGGCGGCGAACCTCGGGGTCGTAGTAGATCCACTGGACCAGAAGTCGTGGAGCCCAAAAAAGCACCAGCCAGGCGCTGATGAAGACACCAAGAGAGCTGCCGCCCGCAAGCTCCGGCGCGAAGAGGAAACAAATCGCGGCGAATGCAAGCAGGACGAAAACGATGTAGACCGAGTGCACGATGAAGACCTGGCGAATAATCGGGTCGACCTTGGCCAGGTTAGCCCCGTAACGAAGTTTGCGCGGCAGAATGAAGTTAGCCGACGCGATGGCAAGCTGGACTCCCCCAGCAACCCAGATATAGGGAATTAGGTTCATGACGTTCCTCCTTTGTTTCCGTTGCTTGAGAATCCTTCGTCGTCCACCCTCGGCGCAGCGACTGGTAGCTACTTTGGCGGTCGCGCCGCCTGGCGAGTTCGCTTGAGTAGTGGCTCCCAAGGTCATCCGCATGCTTTGGCAACCACTCAGTCAGTTTGGTTGCCCCTGCCGGCGGTGAATCCGCGTATAGCCGGTTTTCCATCAACCCGCGGATCTCCTCCCGCGTAATAATGATGTCCCGCAGTAACCCCCCTAGCAACTGGCCGCATAGCAGGCCCACTCTTGGGTGAATCCTGACTACCGGCCGATTCTTGCCAATGGCCCTTCCCACAACGGAGACAAGTTCTCGATATGTCAACGTCTCGGGACCAATTGCGTCGATGGTGACGTTGTCTCGGCGCCGCCCTTGTTCAACGGCCAGCCCCGCCAAATCGTCGACGTAAATCGGCTGAATCTTATACCGCCCATCACCGAAAACGCCGAACACGGGAAATCGTCGAAGTCGCCAGGCAATGTTGTTGATCAGTATGTCCTCGGGGCCGAAGAGAACCGTTGGCCGCAAAATCGCATAAGACAACCCCGAGTCCGTCAGCGCTGCCTCGAGTCTCGCCTTGCCTTTGAAATAGGGCAGATCCGTTGGATCAGTCGCGTTGGCGATGCTCACGTGCACAACACGCTTGATCCCGGCTTGCTTCGCTGCATTGAATAGTGTCAGTGTGTTCCGCACTGCTTGTGTGTGAGTAAAGTCGGTGTGGTCGAAACGAACCCAGTAGGTGTTGTAGAGAATCGTGGCGCCCTCAAGCGATTCGACGAGCCGATCAGGTTCATCGAAGTCATACGGTCTCACCTCAACCTTCCCGTCAAAAGGGTTTTCCCTTCGCAGCGAGTTCGTTAAGGTTCGTACGCGACGGCCGGCGTCCAAAAGTCGCCGGGCTATGTAGCGTCCGGAGTACCCGAAAGCTCCCGTAACGACATGCAGATCTTTGTCTACTCGGTCCGCCATCTCAAAACGCTCCCATCGCCTGCAGCATCGGCAAAGCTACGTTGACGATGAATGGCTGGTGAAATAGCAGCATGACCGGACCTGCCGCCACCGCCGTCGCGAAAGCGCGCCCGGTCCAACGGCTGCCTAATCCCATCTGGTTGCCGAGGGCGGAACGCTCGATCAACACGCCCGCGGCCTGCAGCGCGAAATAGACGGTCGGTAGCCCGTAGCCACCTCGCGCAGGCAGCGAGATCACCAGGTCGTGGATGGCTCCCGAGGCCAGAAAAGCCGCTACCGTGGCTGCCGCCGTTCCCAGTCGCGGCCGAAGAGGCTGAAAAACGTACCTGTGGGAGAGGTACCGGAACCCCAGGTTCCAGCGGCGTCCCCAAAACTCACTCAGCGACGTCGACCGCAGGGGAGACCGCATAATGGGCTGCGCATCGACGCCACGAGTCTGCCAGCCAACGGCGAGCAGGTGAAACAAACCGAAGTGAAGGACGAGAATTAGCCCAATCAGACCGGTCCAGGCCCGGATCGACGGTTGCTCGAGCGGGATGATCGGAACGACGCCCCAGACTAGCGCGGCTCCCGCGGCAACGTTGGCGGATCCCCGAGCCCAGCTCTTCCAGGAACTTTCGCTTGGTGGATTCTTGGAACTCAGGAACGCAACGGCGTCCATTCCCACCCAGGCGCACAAGTAGGCCACGTGGCGTTCCCAAGATGCATCGGCGGACCCAACCCGACTGTTCCACCAAACAGACCACTTCAACCCGAAGAACACTGAAAAGGAGAGCACCCACATCCAGAGCCAGTCCTCGGTCTGCTCCCTGATCGCAAAGGCCGCGGCAAGCAGGAGTAACAACGGCAACCACGCCGGCCAGCGTCGGCTCACAGGCGCCACGCATTTCCCGGTCAGACAGAAACGGTTCCGAGCAACCCAGGCATACGCGCCCTCCAGCGCTCGCATGCCAAAAGGAAGTTTTGCGATAGCCGCCACGGGGCGCGCCCAGCAAATCCGTTCGGCCAGATAGAGAAGAGCCTCGGCGGACTTGAGCGCGCGGCCGCCGGGCGTCAGCACGACCATGGAATCGAACGCTTCATCGGAAAGCGATGCCCCGCCCTGAGGGACCGCCGGACGGTGCTGGCCCCGCTGAGCCTGCAGGGGTGTGAGCGCGAAGCCAGCTTTGCGCAGGCGAGGCCTCAGACCCTTCGCGACCGAAACGCAGAAACGGCAGTCGGCGTCGAATAGGACCGTGCCCTTCTCGGAGCTCCTCGATGCCAATCGAGACCTGGTGGCCGTGTTGGCTCCTCCTCGCACGCCCACAACAGGGCGCTCGATTCTCGAGAGCGGGGGAGCTGCTGCCTGCCTAAGTAACATCGTGTCGTCCAGTCTGTCGTATTCGTTATTTCTGTTGTTACAGAAATTATAGTCTGAAAAGGTTTTCCTGTCAATAGGGTGATTGGGCGGAGGTGGTCTCGTGTGGCGCGGGGCGGCCAACGCAACGAGGGGATGGCGGAACTACTGGGTGCTTCGGGCTTCAGACGCTGAGAAAGGACAATTGGCAGAATCTTGTTGGCGCCGTCGCGACGGCATCGCCATCTACTCTTCGAGCGACCGATTTCGCTGCTCTTCGAGCGCCGGATTCCTCTTCACATACTTGACACGTCGCTTGCGCTGTGGGCTCTGGCTCTGACGCAGCGACTTTAAATCTGTCCACGTCGGTTGAATATCGGCGTGCGCCTTCCGATAAGGGGTACAGGAACCTCTCGGATCGGCAGAGAGCCGGGTCGTAAGGTCAGGTGCCGTCCATGGTCGCAACAGTTTCGTCTGTGCTTGAGAACTTCTCTCCTCAGGACCGCGACGCGGGAAAGCAACTCAGCGCCTTGCTGAAGAAGGACCCGGCGTCCTTTCAGCGCGAGGTTGTTGACTACATGTCGAACGGCGGCCAACTCCCGGGCACGCGTCTGCTCGTCTGGCTTCTGCAAAGAGAAAAAAAGCTGCTCGATCTGCTGCTGAATCCACAGTTGGCTTCGCTTGAAGATGCAGTCAAAGTGGCCCGCGTGATGAATAGGGTCGTCGATCAACTCGATGTGCTGCTGGCGAGGGCTCTCAAAGGCGCTTCAGAAGAGTTGGCCTTGCGCATCCTGCGTCTGCTTGCGGAAGTGTCGGATAGTAACCGCACACTGCCACTACTGACGATGACGCTGCGGAAAAAAAATTCGGGTTTGCGATCGAAATCAGCGCGGACCTTCTCACGTCACTGCCACAATACTCTGTTCATCGAAAACGCTCTGAAGGACCGGGATCCTGAAGTACGGGCGAGTGCCATTCAGGGACTCAGTAGTCGGAGTATCAACCATCCCCATCGATCTTGGTGGAAGCTTTCTTGGATTCTGATCCGGCGGTGAGGGCTCACGCGGCGGTGGCCTGCCATCGCATAGGAGAGCCGGACCAAGCGCTCAAAATGCTAAAGGATATGTCGCGGCACGTAGGTCCCGTTTTTCGGGCCCAAGCGGTCTGGGCAATGGGAGAAATCGGCAGCCGCCAGTGCGTATTCATACTTGAGAAATTGCGGGACGACCCGGAGCCCGCAGTGAGAACGCAAGTCGGCGAGGCGCTCTCGAAACTACTGGAATGCCAAAGCGGGGAGAGCACTCCCCCCAGCGATGCCGAGGGCTGCGCGTTGGAGCTAAGTTCGATCTTCGCGGCCGTCGATGATAGGGGCCGGCGACGGGTTTACATTTCCGTCTGTGACCGTAAGGGTGAGCCGCTGACCGATCTCACCGAAGAAGACTTTCACATCGAAGAAGGGGGTGTCGAGATCGGAACCTGTAGTTTCCAAAGCCCCTCCGACCGAGACCCGCTCTCGTTGGCCTATGTTCTCGATTGCAGCGGCAGCATGTCCATCGGCAAGGTCCGTGAGATGTACACGGCGGTTGCCAACTGTATCGAGGACAAGCAGCCGGAGGATCGGATTTCGCTCTACAAATATGCGTTTGACGTCGAACGGGTCGTCGAGTATACGAGCTCACTGAAACGGCTCGGTGCGGTTATCAAGCGGCCTTACATGGGCGTCAAGACGGCATCCCGCTTGCACGATGCGACCCTGGAAGCGCTCGATGACGTCATTCCAGAAACGGGGTTTCGCTCGGTCATTGTGATCGCGGACGGCCCCGACCGGGGAAGTGAGCAAACTTATCCCGCGGCATTCCGGCGGTTTCGCGATGCGTTGGTTCCGCTATACATCGTCGGCTATGGTTGCGACACGGGGGCGGGCGACCTTGGAAGCCTGGCGGCGCAGTCCGGCGGCTCGTTTGTGTCCGCGGAGAATGTTTGGGAACTCAACTCTGCGTGCAAGGCCTTACTTCGGCGTCTCTCAAACTATTACGCGTTCAGCTACCAACATGACGAGAAGCCGGAAGGACCCCTGCGGCTTTGGATCGACGGGCCGTCAGGTTCGGGTGAGCTATCGGTGGCGCCGGTCGTGGCGAGAGGATGACCTGCGCGGTCAGGGGGGCGCCGTGCGATGCTTCCGTGCAGTCGCTACCGGCTGTTCGCTGCCCGAATCTGCGACCAAGCCAAACTGCAACAGACTAACGCCGCCCCGATCACGGTCTGTAGCCCGATCGTTTCATCCAGCAAGGTGTACCCGAGAATGCTGCCAAGCAGAGGTTGGACGAACAAGCTAAGCGCGACCTGATTCACGGGAACCACTTTGATCACGCGATACCAAACGGTGTAGGCAAAAATTGACGGACCCAGTGCCAGAAACAAGATCGACCCCCAGGCCCTCGAACTGAACGCCGAGAACGTAGCCGCTTGAATCTCCCCTAGAAAGCAGATGCTTGCCGTCAAGAAACCGGCCAGCATCATCAGTTGAATCGAATGGCTAGCGCGGTAGCTGACCAGTCGGCGTCCCGCAATCGAAACAGCTACCTCGGCCAATAGCGAGCTTGCGAAGATTAGATTTCCCGTCAGGCGGCGGGCCAAATCTCCGGAAGTGTTTCCGAAGCCTACTCCGGAAAGGATCAGCATTCCGATCGTTCCCGCTACGAGCGAAATCGCTGTCCGGCGAGTGGGCTTTTCACCGAGAACCAGCGCGGCGACCAGCACCACAAGCATCGGCTCCAGCGCGATAAGAATCGAGACATCGATCGCCTGGGTATAGCGCAGGCTGGCGATCTGCATGGCGGGCGCCACCGCAAAATTCAGCGCTCCCACCAACGCGACCAGCAGGAAATCGCGCTTCCCGATCCGCGGCCACCCCGTGAAAAGATTGCCGGCAAGAAATCCCGCGGACGCGAAGCCGTACCGCAGGAACACGACAACACCGACCGCCATCTCATCGCCAGCCCACTTCATGGCGATATAACTTCCGGTCCAGCAAGCTTGAGCCAGGAACAGCCAGAACCAGTGTGAGAGCCGCAAGAGTGCCTCAATCCATACCGCACTGTATAGGATCGCTTGAGGTTGAGGCAGCGCCACCAGGCGGGCTGCCTGCAGCTTTGCACTGATGTTATTCCCTGACCGAGCGAAAGGATTTTCCGAGTTGCGCCGGGTTCTTCGCCCGGGGGGTCGCGCCGTGGTCAGTGGCTGGGCAGGACCGGACAAGTTCGAAGTATTCGCGCTCTCGTTATGTCATCAGGAGTTGTCCTTGGTTGCTCACCCCTCCAGGTTGACCTTGTCAATAGGACATTTCTACTTGGCACATTTAGGACATTGTCACTTGGCAGCGATACTTTCTCCCGCCAAGTGCCAAGTGGTGGTATCTTCGGCATATTGACGGTCGCGCGGTGCGTTAAACTCAGCGAGCAAGTGAAAGCATGTAGTGGCCAACTTATCGCGCTGCGGCCGTCAGGCGGTGAGTGCGGGTGAAGAGTTCCGGGGAGAAGGAAACCATGTCTGAACAGATCAAGCAGGACGAAACGCTGACCGACCCGTTGGACATCACGCTCCGTGTGAGTGCGGCTGACCTATTCGGCGATCTGTAGAGGATTCAGCAACGCTGAGGGACGAGCAGATCGAACAGGTGTCTGCCGGGTTGGAAAGCAGCCCCAAGCACGAACTGATTGCGCACGAGCTGACTCATGCCGTACAGCAAGACAGCGGCCAAGAAGCGTTGGGGACTGCCCTGTTGACTACCGGGGAGTCGCCCAGTGTCGACAGCGTCGAGAGAAAAAGTTGACAGAAGGAGTCCTACACCCCGCTCCGGAGCGTCAATTGTTAGCAGCTCACGGTGGGTCGGGCGCGCCGTCTTGTTGGATCGATGCCCGGACTAAATCTTCCAGAATCGGCAGTGTCACCGCGCCGTTGGAAAGCACCAGGTCGTGGAATTCGCGCAAGTCGAATCGTGAACCCAGAGCCTGCTCGGCCTCTCCCCGCAGGCGCCGAATCGTCAGCTCTCCCATTTTGTAAGAGAGAAGCTTGAGCCGGCCACGCAATGTAGCGGTCGACCTCGGTTCGAATCTCATGCAGTGACAATGCTGTGCGGGTTGCCAGGTAGTCCATCGCCTGTTGCCTTGTCCAGCCCTTGGCGTGCATCCCGGTGTCGACGACCAATCGGCAGGCGCGCCACATCTCGTAGGTCAACCGCCCGAAGTTGCTGTAAGGATCGGTATAGAATCCGGCCTCGAGCCCCAGCCGTTCCGAGTAAAGCCCCCAGCCCTCGCCGAACGCCGAAAGATAGAGGTGACGCCGGAAGCTAGGAAGGCCCTCGAGTTCCTCCGCGATCGCGTGCTGCAGGTGATGCCCTGGCACCGCCTCGTGCAGCGTGAGCGCCTCTAGTACGTAGAGCGGACGGTTTTCCAAAGCATAGGTATTGACCCAGTAGTATCCTGGCTCGGTGCCGCCCGCGGGCGCCGAGACATAGCGGCCCCCGGTGTACTTTGGCGCCAGGTGGTCAGGCACGGGCGCGACTCCATAGGGCAGGCGGGGTAGCTTCTTGAACAGCGACGGCAGGCGGGCGTCCATCTTCTTCGCGATGTAGGAGGCTTCCTTCAGCAGTTGCTCCGGCGTCTCTGTGTAGAAGCGACGGTCGGTTCTAAGAAACTCCAGGAACTCCGCGAAGTCTCCTTTGAACCCGACTTCCTCAATCACCTGATTCATCTCGGCTTGAAGGCGTTCCACCTCGCTGAGGCCGAGCTGGTGGACTTCTTCGACCGTGATGTCGAGCGTAGTGAACTCGCGCACTTGCTGTTGGTAATATTCCGGGCCATTGGGCAGATCAGACGCCCCGATTGTGGTGCGGGCCCGCGGCGTGTACTCCCGCGTCATGAAGTCGAGGAAGGCCTGATAGCCGGGAACGACAGCTTCGCGTATCGCCCCTTTGCCGGAGTTTCGGATGCGCTCGTGTTCACTCGCCGGGACACTCGGTGGAAACTTCTCGAAGGGCTTGTAGAAGACGCTGGCCTCGGGGTCGTCGACAACGTGCGAGTTGATGGTGACCTCGTATCCTGCGAGGACCACGCGAGCAATAGTCATGCCACGGTCCAACCCGCTGCGCATGTTGCTTATTTGCTGCTCGACGTATTTCGGAAACGCGCTCAGCCGCGCGATATAGTTCTCATAGTCGCCGGTTGCGTCGAACGGCATTTGGCGCGGCAGGCGCGCGAAGGATATATGAAATCCCGAGTCGGCATTGATCGGAATCTCATAGCCGCCGAACTCGAAATCGGCGATGCGATCGCGGAGCTGCTGCTCGAAGATGTCGTAGTTGATGCTGTCTTGCGTGTCGAGGACAGAGCGTTCAATCTGCGACAGACGATCCAGGAACTTTCTGGAAATCGTCGCGCGGCGTTCCTGATCTTCGGCGGAAACCGATGGCAGGAGATGATTCCACTCGTTGCGGCCCGCTGAGGTAGCGAGCAGCGGATTTTCGGCAAGACGAATTTCCCACTCCTCAGCGAATATTTCGTCAAGAGCCGCTTTCGGTCCGGGTGCTGCGCAAGAGAACATCGCCACAAGTGACGGGACAACAATCGCGGAGACGACGAAGGCAGCGGTAGTGGGCTTCATTCGTGGTTGGGTCGGGAAATCCGTTCGCGGGTACACGGTATCCAGCTTATCGCTTGGGAGAGCTTTCGGCAATGGCACCGAGTGCGAGTGGTGCGAGTCTCGGCCGGCCTTTCGTTGCGTAGTTGTTGCCCAAATCCCGTAGTCGAAATCCGTAACGCAGGGCTCGAAGAGACCTGCGGCCTTCCGTCGAGCTGCACCCCGCGGGTGAACGGGACGAAAACCCGCAGGTCTCTTACGAGCCCTTCCCTACGGATTTTCGTAACTCTCGCCCAGGGCAACCAGAATCCTTACGGACCGATTGTAGGCTCAACCTTCACTACGTTATTCAACCCCACCTGGTACAATGGCGTTTTCGTCAAATAAAGCACTCCATCTAAGCTCCATGCTGCCTGCATTCATCGTTCCTGAACAAACCATCGAAGCCAAGGGCGCCGGCGAAGCCATCGATATCGGCGACGCTGCTGGTCAAACGCTGCTGCTTACCCTCGGCCTGCTTGATGTCGTCGAGCAAGAAAGCTTCGACCTTTGCATTTCAGGATCCGCCGACGGAGAAGAATGGAGCCCCAAACCCCTGCGCGCCTTCCCGCAAAAGTTCTACCAAGGGACCTCGTGGGTTTTGCTCGATCTCTCGGGACACGCTGAGGTCAAATACCTTCGCGCTGAATGGACAGTGAACCGCTGGGGTGTCGGCTCGAAGACACCGATGGTCAAGTTCTACGTTCACGCCGAAAAGTTCGAAGAGTCGGCCGCGGCTTAGCGTCAAAACTGTTCACCGGAGCCGTTGAGCCGTGCGCGTGAGCAAGCGGTCACTGCGCCTGATCGTTCCCCCGCTTCAGGACCCAAAGCACCGTCCACCTAGAGCCGTCCTCATGTGGAAGCAGGCGGCTCAGAGTTTCGGTTTCGAGTAGACTGACAGACAACTCCCCATGCAGCTCTACACCAAGATCCTCATCGGGCTGATCGCCGGCGGAACCATCGGTGCGATCGCCAATGTTGCCAATCTGACCGGGCTGTCGCAATTCCTCATCGCGCTGGAGCCGATTGGCACGGCATTCATCCGCCTGATTACGATGATCGTGATTCCACTGGTTGTCGCCAGCCTGCTAGTAGGCACAGCGTCGCTTGGCGACATCAGCAAGCTCGGACGAATTGGCGGCAAGACTCTCGGCTATTACATGTTCACGACGGCCATTGCCGTGACGATCGGACTCGGCTTATCGAACCTCATCAAGCCGGGTAGCGATGTCGACCCGGCAACGCGCGACCAGCTCGCCCAGCGCTTCCAGAGTGAAGCCCAAGGCAAGATGGAAATCGCCGCCGAGGCGCCTTCGGTGGTCGATGTTGTGCTGAAGATGATCCCCAGCAACCCGATCAAGGCGGCAGCGGAGTTTGACTTGCTGGCTTTGATTTTCTTCTCGCTCGTTTTCGGAGCGGCCGTCAGCGTGTTGCCCGAGGCTCAGAAAACGCCCGTCCTATCGTTCTTCGAGGGCGTGAACAGCGCTTCGATGATCATCATCAGCTGGGTGATGAAGCTCGCCCCCTACGCCGTCTTCGCCTTGATTGCGGCCGTCGTCGCTCAGTTCGGCCTCGACTTGCTGCGCAGCCTATTCATCTATTCGCTTGTGGTTGTGTTCGGACTACTGATCCACTTGTTCGGTACTGTCGCGATACTGGTGCGCCTGGCCGCCGGCTTGAACCCGGTCGCCTTCTTCAAACGCGTGATCGCGGTCCCGATCTTTGCCTTCTCGACCTCATCTTCCAGCGCGACACTGCCGGTCAGCATCACGACCGCGCAGAACAAACTGGGAGTGTCCCGGCAGGTCAGTGGTTTTGTTTTGCCACTGGGTGCCACCATCAACATGGACGGCACAGCTCTCTACCAGGCGGTCGCGGTCATGTTCATCGCGCAAATCTACGGGATTCCGATCGACTTGAACGGGCAGTTGACGATCGTGCTCACGGCGACCCTGGCTTCGGTCGGAGCGGCGGGAGTGCCCAGCTCCGGGATCATCACACTGATCATTGTTCTGCAGTCGGTGGGGCTGGGGAGTCAAGTGGAAGCCGGCATTGCTCTGATCCTCGGTGTGGACCGACTGCTCGACATGCTCCGCACGGCCGTCAATGTCACGGGCGACATGTCCTGCGCCGCGTTCGTGGCCCGCTCGGAAGGGGAATCTCTCGACCCGGAGATAGTGGCGAGGGCTCCGGCGAAGGCGTAACGGAGCGTAGCACTGCGGAGTCCGCCTCAGGATTTGGTTCGACTCAGAAGGGCATTCGCCGAAACAGAGCCGCGCCCCGCAGGGGTGCGGTCGAGCGTAGTCAGCGCTCCGGGGCCGCCATCGGAATGCGGTCACTTGCCAGACTCAACGGGCGCGGCTCCGAAGGCGCAAACGGGTCTCGATATTAGGCAAAGCACGAGAATCATGCCGCCACGTTTGACTCCATCGAGCGTCATGGCTTCGCTGTTCTTACTCTAGACGAAGCGTTCGCGGGATTGGTGGGACTGTTGTAGTCAGACGAGGATTTGGTTCGACTCAGAAGGGCATTCGCCAAAACAGAGCCGCGCCCGCAAGAGTGCGGTCGAGCGTAGTCAGCGCTCCGGGGCCGCCATCGGAATGCGGTCACTTGCCAGACTTGACGGGCGCGGCTCCGAAGGCGCAAACGAGTCCCGATGTTAGGCAAAGCACGAGAATCAAGCCGCCACGCTTGACTCCATCGAGCGTCATGGCTTCGCTGTTCTTACTCTAGACGAAGCGTTCGCGGGATTGGTGGGACTGTTGTAGTGAGAGGAGGATTTGGTTCGACTCAGAAGGGCATTCGCCGAAACAGAGCCGCGCCCGCAAGGGTGCGGTCGAGCGTAGTCAGCGCTCCGGGGCCGCCATCGGAATACGATCACTTGCCAGACTCGACCGCACCCTTGCGGGCGCGGCTCTGTTTCGGCCAATGCCACCCTCCAGGCGACTTTCGGCCGCTTAAGAACCCCTGGCGTTCAGCGACAGTCGTCAGTCCTCGCGGCTCTCTGTCTCACCCGTGTTCATCGAGCGACGCTAGCACATGCGTCGCTGTCTTCTTGTGCCTGCCCCTATTCGAACAGCTCCGAAGCCGCTTGCCCTCCTTCCAGCCGCTCGATCTTCCCTCCCAGCCTGTTCCGTCGATGAAGCAGCTTGGGCGAAGAGCCGATCGCCATGGCTGCATCGGTCATCGCCAGCGCCCGCCGATAATTCTTCGCGTGATGCTCGTAATGCTTCGCCAGCTCCTCGAACGCTGAAAGCTGATGCGCGTTCCTCACCTCGCTGACGTCGGAAAGCATACCCACCATGGCCTCGCGATTCCCCCGTCTCTTTTCAAGCATGGCCGATTCCCACAATGCGGAAAACAGGCACTCCTCATTCATGTGTTTGCCGATGGCCCGGCGATAAAGCTCAAGAGCGGTTTCGTCCTCCCCGTTGCGCCGCAACCAGCGCGCGAGCCCCATCAAGTCAGCCCCGTGAAGCGGGTCGGCTTCCGCCGGTGAGGCAAACGCCGGTAGCACCACGGCTGTCAGGCAAGCCAGCGAGACGATGTCAATCACGTTGTGATGGAGCAGCGGGACAAGCCGAAACGCCTGGCGAGTCTTGAGATATTCGAAGTAATAGTAAGGAATCAGCTCGCCCGGCAGATCGCCTTGCCGCTCTACTCCGAGGATTTCGTATTCGAGATCGACCAGGCGGCAGCTCTCCAGCCGCTGCTTCCAAAGTCTCCGCGCACCGTGCAACAGATCGAGATGGTGCATGCGCTCAAGCGGGAATTTCAGGCGCGATAGCCGGTAGCGCGTTTCGAGCAGAGGGCTATCGTAAGCCTTGCCGTTGTATGTGACCAGGACGTCGTAGCCGGCGAGAAACTCGCTGATCGCCGTCAGCATAGCGGCTTCCTCGTCGTAGTCGCGCATGAAGAACAGCCGCACCCGGAAACCGTCTTCGTCGATCGCTCCGATGCCAACCAGAAACGCGCAGGTGCCGGTGCCGCCAGCTAGCCCAGTTGTCTCGGTATCGAGGAAAGCCCAGCGGCCGGGCTCGGTGGCCGGAATCTCGTCGCGCGAAATACCCAGCAGATAATCGGGCGGTAACTCGGCAAGGTGCGAAATGTCCATGCTGCCGTGACGCTGGTGGGAAGGATAGAGCCGCTCCGACAGGAAGTACGTGCCGTGATCGTTTTCGTGGACCTCGCCGTCAAGCAGCTTTTCGGCATCGTAGTGCGCCGGATCGCCCAGAGGCATGTCGTCGATCAGATGAGCCGGAGGGGGCTTGGTCTGAGGCCAGTCCTGGATGTATTTAAGGAAATCGTCAGCCGCTTTTTTGGGAGCAGCCAGCGGGCGAGGTTTGGCCCGCTCAATGCGTCTGATCCGGCGCCTCAAGTACTTGAGCTGCTCGCTTAGATCGGTTTCCATGGTGGCATCCGAACTCGAAACTTCGGAAAGCAGAAACAGAGGCCCAGGCGGGAGCCTGGGCTCAAGCTCGCCGACCCCGATAAGCTTTCAAGACTGCCTCATCTGCACGGCGAATTTCCGGCTCGCCCCTCGTCAGTTCTCGATTTCCTGCCCCGCCTCTTCGATCGCCTCCGGCTGCTTGATCAACGACCCGGCCAGCAACAACGCCACTTCCTTTGCCTTCTCGCCCACTTCGCCCACCGGACCAACGCAAGACGGGCACCCCGCCTCGCAAGGGCAAGCTTCAAGCAACTCCTTGGATCTTTCAACCAAGGTCCACCTCAGCCGGAAGAGCGGTTCACTCTGCCCGATTCCCCTGGGATAGTTGTCGTACAAATAGACGTTCGGTTCAAACTCCCCCGCACCGCTTTCGCGGTCGGACCCGATCGTCACGCCCAAGTCGCGCGGATCGCACATTAGCAGCAGCGAAGCGATGGTCCGCAGGACATTGCCCAGCCCGATGAGTCCGTTCTTCTTGTCGGTTGAGGAGTACTCGCCCAGTCCCGGCTCGCCTGGCCCGTCCTCGCACATCTCCCCCTCGCCTAGCCGCGCCAAGAACTCTTCGGGGAAGTGCAGCCAGAACGCCGTCGTGTGCATCTCCTGCTCGGGCATCGACAGCTTGCCGGCTCCGACGTTTTCGTTCGTATAGAACTTAATCTTCTTGAATCCGACAATCTGGCGGTTCAGCCGCACGTCGCCATGATGAGCCGACGCTCCCACCATCGCCGCCGAATCAAACGTCTCGAGAATCTTGACCTGTGTGTAATCAATCGCGTCGGTGTAGTAGTCGCAGTCGACGCTCTTGACATAGGCCTTGCGCTCTTCGTATTCGAATCGCTCCACATGAAAAAGTTTGCCTTCGTGCAGATAGATTGCCTTTTCGTGCAGCGAGGTCAGCGCGGGATTGAAGTCAACTTGCCCGATAACCTTCGCCTCGCCGCTAATGTCGATAACCACGAAATTGTCGCTCGTGACCTTGCGCAGGCTGACGGCGTGGGCGGGATAAGATTCCGACGTCCAGTGCCAGGCGTTGCCGGCGTGATGCACCACCCCCACCTCCTCCAGAAACTTGCACAAGTCTTCGGCTTTGTGCGGACCGAACTTCTCTGCGTCCTGAATCGGCAGCTCAAAGGCCGCGCATTTCATGTAGCTAATCAGGATTTCAAGATTGTCGGGGTTGATATGCGCATGCTCGGGAGAGGATCCGAAAAAGTAGTCAGGGTGCTCGATAACGTATTGGTCAAGCGGCGCACTCGAAGCCGTCAGAACGGTCATCGACAGCGAGTGACGGCGCCCTGCTCGTCCGGCGCGCTGCCATGTCGAAGCGATCGATCCGGGATAACCGGCAAGCACCACCGCGTCGAGCGATCCGATGTCAATGCCCAGCTCAAGGGCATTGGTAGCCACCACGCCGAGCGTTTCGCCGTCACGCAATTGCCGCTCGATCTCGCGGCGCTCTCGCGGCAGATATCCTCCGCGATAGCCCCGAATGGATGACGACGGAATCGCCCCCCGGTCGTAGGTTTCCTTCAGATAACGAACCAGGATTTCCATCGCCAGCCGGTTGTTGGCGAACACCAGAGTCTGCTGCCGGCGATCGAGAAAAGTCTGTGCGATACGGCGAGCCTCGGCAATGTAGCTGCGGCGAATTCCCAATTGACGATTGACCACCGGGGGATTGTAGAAGACGAAATATTTCTCCCCGCTGGGCGCGCCGTTCTCGGCAATGGGAGATACCGGCTGCTCGATCAGGGCTTCGGCCAGCTCTTTGGGGTTGGCGATTGTGGCGCTGCAACAGATGAACTGAGGCTTGGATCCGTAAAACTCACAGATGCGTTTGAGCCGCCGGAAAACGTTGGCGGCGTGGCTGCCGAAAACGCCGCGATAGGTGTGCAGTTCGTCGACCACGATGTAGCGCAGATTCTCGAAGAACCGCGCCCAACGGGTGTGGTGTGGCAGCACTCCGGCGTGTAGCATGTCGGGATTCGTCAGCACGACGCTGGCTCGGCGGCGAACGGCTCGGCGTGCGTCCTGCGGCGTGTCGCCGTCATAAGTAAAGGCGCGAATATCGCTTCCCGCCGCCTCGACTAGCCCGTGAAATTCGGCGAGCTGATCTTCCGCCAAGGCCTTCGTGGGGAACAGATAAAGGGCGCAAGCCGTGGAGTCTTCCAGCAACTGATTGAGGACGGGCAAGTTGTAGCAAAGCGTCTTGCCGCTGGCGGTCGGCGTCACCAGAACCACGTTTTCACCCGCCTCGATGCGCTCGAACGCTTCGGCTTGATGACTGTAGAGGCGCGAGACGCCCCGCGCGGCCAGGACTTTTTTCAACCGCGCGTCAACAGAATCAGGCAAGTCGGAAAACTTGCCCTCGCGAGCCGGCAGCCGCTGAATCGCGGTGATCGGCGAGTTGGGCTTCTGCCGAAGCGTCTCCATCTGCTCGACGACGCGTTCGAGCGAGCCGTCGCGCCGGGCCAGCGGATTGCGGGCAGCCGCGGGCTGAATCTGCAAGGGTTCCCCGAAATTCAACGAGAGGTTGGACGCCATGGCTGATTTGTATGCATTCCCGCGCGTGCTGAAGTTTAACTATTCGCTCTTTATTCGCCATGCTATGATAGCGAAGATAAAGCGAACATGTCAACGGACCAAGTTGCCCCATAAAGTTGACGAATCTGGGAGAAACGCCATGAACAAAGAAGACCTCATCCGAGAACTCAAACTCAGCAAGGAATACTTCGACCGCTCAAGCCAGTGCCTGGAGGAAGCCGCCGCCGACTATTGTCCGGCCGACGGAGTGTACAGCGCGCGCCAACAGGTTGCCCATATCGCAGCGACCGTCGATTGGTTTCTAGAGGGCGGTTTTGGCAACGGCTTCGACATGGATTTCGAGAGCCATTCCGCAGTGCTCGACCGCGCCAAGTCGCTCAAGGAAGCCCGCCAGTGGGTGGAGCGCTCCTTTGCCAGGGCCGTCGAAACTCTCGAGTCAAAAGCCGCCGAGGAATTGAATCAGCCTCTGCCGTCAGGCCCGGTCATGGGCGGCCAGCCGTGCCGTGATATTTTCTGGGCGATGATCGAACACACCGCACACCATCGTGGAACGCTGACCGTCTATTCGCGGCTTCGGGGGCACGTCCCGGCAATGCCTTACATGTAGTTGTTGGCTCCGACCTTGTCTATCCCGCCGCAATAACGGAGCCGCCGGCGCGAGCCTGCGGTCGAATCTGCGTAGCCACGCCGGACCATGAGATCGTCTCCAGACCCAGCGTCAACGAGCACCGCCCCAGCCGTAGTAGGTTAATAGCTAATGACGATCGACTGGGTTCGCGAACAATGCCTGGCCCTGCCTCATGTGACCGAAGACGTGAAGTGGGAGAACAATCTCGTGTTCTCGATCGGTGACAAAATGTTCGCGTTGACGGGCCTCGAGCCGGGCGAGGTTTGGTTGTCTTTCAAGGCGACGCCCGAGGTATTCGCCGAGCTGTCCGAACGACCCGGCATCCGGCCGGCCCCCTACTTAGCCCGCGCGCAATGGCTGGCCGTTGAACGCCTCGATGTCCTTGATCCTCGCGAGCTGCAACAGCTCTTGCGCCAGTCTTACGATTTGGTTTTTGCCAAACTGACAAAGAAGCGGCAGCGAGAACTGGCGGGGTAGCCGGAGCACTCTGTCGCCGCGAGTGGAGATTCAGAGGTCCGGGTGGAAGCCCTAGTCCAAGGCGGCTAACGACTAGGGAGCTCGGTTGCAGCGTGTTCTTGGCTAGCGGCGTCTCGCGAATCGCCGTTCGCCTCGCGCTTCACGTTTTCTGGCAGCGCCAATATGATCGATCGCAGCAGTGAATTCACCGACTCGGATGTCTGGAAGACCGAGGCCACATCCGGATCCAGAACTACAGCTAAAGTACCGTCCTGCATCTGAGCAGCAAAACGGTTCGGCCGCGCTTTCCCGTAATCGAACCGGTACTCCGCCCGGAGGTCGGCCGGCGCCTGTGAGGGCTGACTAGGATCGGACTTTCTCTTCATAATCTCGTCGCTCCAGCTTTGTCGCAACGCAGGCGCTGAATACGCGCACCCTGTCCTCACGCGCCGAGAAACAGACCACCAAAAGGCGTGGTGTGACTGAATGCCCCACGATGATCTCGCGGTACTCGGCCAACGAGTGGTCCTCGTCGTCGAAGATCCACGCGAGCGGATCCGCGAATATCGTCAGGGCCTCCTGGAATGACACCCCATGTTTCGAAAGGTTGCTTTCAGCCTTCCGCGGGTCCCATTCAAACTTCAGAGTTTTCCCTCACTTGTACGGTACCACAAGGAGGAGAAAAACAAGGGCGGGCTCGGTCTTCTTAGTCTGCCAGTCGTCAATCCCATCTGGGACCTTTCGAATTGCAGAGGGCGCGGCAATCGAATGCTGGACCAGCCAACAATGCTTTACTGATATTGTCACCTGAATTATGCACTGCGGCGTGGACCTGAGGAGGGCTGAGCCGCAAGGGACCATTGGGGACCCCCTAAAACATGGGGTAAAAAGGTCGGCTGGCAAAGATTCCAGCTTCGCCAGCCAACCCCAAGGAAGTCACCCACATGGTTACCAGACGAAAACAGCATAGCTCCCAAAGGCCCGTCCAACAAGGCCCAGCCGTGACGGCCTCGCGGCCCAATAAAATCGGGGCTTCGACGCCTTACCACTTCCGCGGCAGGAAGCCGACTCCCTACGGCGGCTTGCTGCCGGTGGTCGGGAGGGCGCTGATCTGAGAGCCTGGCTATGCGCTATGCATAAACTTTTATGCACTAGCCGTAACGCACTGGAAACACGTCACTTCCGAGCGAGGTTTTGACGACGCGGATTCTGGGCGGGAAGGGAAACCGGACACGGAGAAGCCAAAAGGCCAGTTGCCGAGCTACCACCTCACGACGACCGCCAACCCGCTACGAACGCAGCCACACTCGCAAAGTGAATCTGTGCATAATTCAGGTGTCAAGGGCTCTGTTGATCATGGGATTCGGCGGACATTCCTGTTCTTGGCCCGCTTTTCTCACCGCGTGGCGAGGCGAAGTGCGTGAGAGGCGCGTCAGTACGAGGCGCGCGCTGCTTGACGAGCGGAGGCATACTTGACAGTACGTCGAGCACGGCGAGCAAGCGCAACGAAGTAATGGCGCGCCTATCGCGTGCTTCGACCGTCAGGCGGTGAGAAATGCGGGTTAGAAAAAGGATCAAAGAAACCAAGCCATGGCCAAACAATACGACGCAATTGTCATCGGAACAGGACAGGCAGGCCCGGCGCTAACGGGAAGACTCGCCAAGGCCGGAATGAAAGTGGCGGTCATCGAGCGCAAGCGCGTCGGCGGCACTTGCGTGAACAACGGCTGCATACCAACGAAAACTCTTGTCGCCAGCGCTCGCGCCGCCTACATGGCGCGAAGAGGCGGCGAGTACGGCGTCATCGTCGATGGACCCGTTAGCCTCGACATGAAAAAGGTCAAAGAGCGCAAAGACCAGGTGGTCGCGCGCTCCAGCGGCGGTCTCAACCGATGGCTGACGACGATGGAGAACGCAACGTTCTACCAAGGCCACGGCCGCTTTGATGGTCCCATACCGTACGCGTTGGCGACGACTTGCTGGAGGCCGAGAAAATCTTCATCAATGTCGGGGCCCGTGCTTCGGCGCCGCCCGTTCCTGGAATTGAGACCGTTCCCTACCTCAACAACTCCAGCATCATGGACGTTGATTTCTTACCCCGCCATTTGCTGATCCTTGGTGGCGGCTATATCGCGCTCGAATTCGGACAAATGTTCCGCCGCTTTGGCAGCGAGGTCACAATCATTCAACGCGGCGAACGGCTACTCTCCCGCGAAGACGAAGATATCTCAACCGGCGTTCGCGAGATCATCGAAAACGAGGGTGTCCACGTTTGCACCAACACCGGGGACTTCCGAATCGAAAAACAGGGAGAGGACATCGCGGTGCAAATGAACTGCCATGGGGAGCCTATGAAAGTTACCGGCTCCCACCTGCTGGTCGCTGCCGGGCGCGTACCCAACACACACGACCTTGGCCTAGACGAAGCCGGGATCGAAATCGACGCGCGCGGGTTTATCCAAGTTGACGATCAGCTCAGAACCAACGTCGAGGGAGTATGGGCCATGGGCGAATGCAATGGCAAAGGCGCCTTCACCCACACCGCTTACAACGACTTTGAGATCGTCGCGGCCAACCTGCTCGACAACGACCCCCGGCGCGTGAGCGACCGCATTTTCGCCGCGGCCTTGTACATCGATCCGCCGCTGGGGCGCGTGGGTCTGACCGAGCGCCAAGTGCGGGAGTCGGGTGTCAAGACGCTGAAAGCTACCCGGCCGATGAAGCACGTCGGACGCGCCGTTGAGAAGGGCGAAACGCAGGGGTTCATGAAAGTTCTCGTGGACGCGGAAACCAAACGGTTCCTAGGGGCTGCCGTTTTAGGCGTCGGAGGCGACGAAGTGATCCATTCGATCCTCGAAGTGATGTACGCCAAAGCGCCTTACACCGTCATGCAGCGAGCGGTCCATATTCATCCGACGGTCACCGAGCTGATCCCGACCATGCTGGGCGATTTGGCGCCGATGGAGTGAAGCCGGGTAGCCCGGGCTCCGCGCGTCAGGCCATGGGGTAGCCCGCTTTTCTCACCGCGGGGCGAGGCGAAGTGCGTGAGAGGCGAGTCAGTACGAGGCGCGCGCCGCTTGACACGCACTTCTCGGCCTGTTTGACGACGTAACGTGAGAGCACAGGTTGGACAACAGAAGACACCTGACGTCCCGTCGGTATTGGCTAGTGTCTGGGACTCTGCATGGACCGGGCGTCCACAGGCATGGCACTCGTCGCTTTCTAGGGACCACGTAACCTGCCACCCGGCGTAAAGTAACCCGAGGCCGACAACCAGCAGCAACAGAAAGCCGACTTGCGTAGAGGGCTTGGCCATAAGGTCCTACAGATTCCTACGTCAGCCCAGCTTCCTTCTCCCTCAGAAATCGCTCGGAATCACGCGCGACCTGCTCGGGGCTGGGTTTGAACTGGAAGACTTCGAGAGACACCCAGTGCTGGAACTTGACGTCCTTGAGCGCTTGCAGTACGGGGACGAAGTCGTAAGATCCCGTGCCAGGGTGCCTTCCATCCATTTCGTTGATGTGAACGTGCTCGATGTAGGGCAGGTACTTCTTGATGACGTCGCCATGCGGCTCGGTTTCGCCAACGGCGTTGTGCGTATCGAACATCGATCGCACCGCCGGGCTCTTGACCTGATCCACGATTTCGACGGCCTCGCCCAGCGTATTGACGACATCGCAGAGGTGCGGCGCCAGCGGCTCCATCAAGATCTTCACGCCGCGTTGTTCGGCGTGAGGCGCAATGTTGGCGAATCCTTCGACGAGCCGTTTTTTCGCGTCCGCGACCGTCGTGCCGACTCGCTTGGCGTCACGCTGTTTACTCGACCCAAAAATCATCAGAGGGTCGTCGCCCAGGTCGGCGGCCAAGTCAACCAGTTTGGCGAAAAACTCCCAGCTTTTTTTCCGCAAGCCGGCGTCGGGGGTCGTAAGATGCAAACCCGCGGGCGCTTTCATCAAGTTGTGCAGCCCCACGTATTCCACGCCTTCGGACGCCATGATGTGCTTCAGTGCCTTGCGGCGCTGCGGCGTGACGGTCGAGGGATCTTCCGCCAGCGTATAGGGAGAGATCTCAAGCCCCGTGTAGCCGAAGCGAATCGCACCGGCGCAGGCATCGCGGAAGTTCCAGCCGTCGAAGGTTTCGTTGCAGATGGCAAGGCGAAAGCGATTGTCCCCGGCGGCCGACAACCGCGACGCAGCAGAGCCCGCCGCCAGTGTTTGCAAAAACTGTCTTCGTGTATTCGTCATCTCTTGAATAATACCGTTGCTTGCATAGACTCATCGCTCGAACAACCTCATAGCTGGAAAAGTCGCCGAGCATTGTCGTGGTAGATCTTCGATTTAGTGGCATCGCCGAGCTTGAGGCTCTCGACATTCTTGATGATCAGTTTGGGATCGACCCAGGGATGGTCGCTGGCGTAGAGCAGCCGGTCTTCCCCGATGAAGTCGAGGCCGTATTGGATCCCCAGCGCGATCGGTGTCACGGTGTCCAGATAGATTTGCCGCAAATACTCGCTCGGCGGTTTCTTGATGTGTTCGGCGCCACGCCCGAGCACTTGCGTCTGGTGATCGATGCGCCCGATCAGGTAAGGCAGCGTGCCGCCGACATGCGGACAAAGCAGCTTCAGTTTGGGCGCCTCATCAAGAATGCCCGCCAAGATAATCCGCGCCAGGGCGATCGTCGTATCGAACATCAATCCTAGCCCGGCGACCATGTAGTAGCCGCTCACCGCGTCGTAGGTCATCGGGTAGGCCGGGTGCAGCAGGACTGGAATGTCCATTTCCTCGGCGCGTTTGAAGAGCCAGCGAAACTGCGGCTCGTCGGGAAACTTCGTCGCCAGATTCGAGTAAAGCAAAATCCCCCGGAACCCCAGTTTGTCGACGCAGCGGTCGAGTTCCTTGCGCGAGGCGGCTTCGTCTTGCAGCGGCAGCGTCGCGAGTCCGAAGAAACGGCTGGGGTGCGCCTTGATGATGTCTCCGATAAAATCATGCGCCAGCTTGGCGACCTTGGGACCGTCGGCGCCGAAGCGCTCCGGACCCGGGTCGTTGATGCTCAAAGCGGTCATCTGGATGCCCGCCTCGTCCATGGACTTGAGCTTGGTATCGACATCCATATGCCCTTCGCGGACACGCCGGTGCCATTCCCCGGTGATCGTGTAAAAGTTGCCGTCTTTCTTATATGCGCGCGGCAGGTCGTCACGAGTCATCATGTAGTCGAGAACCGGCCGCGGGTACATGTGGCTCTGGACATCGATGCGAAACGCGCCCGCTGGTTCGTCCGCGGCTTTCGCGGCGGCAGCCGACCCGGCGGCGGCGGCGGCACCGCTGGCAAGAAACTCGCGCCGGCTGGCGAGCGTTGGTTTATCGTTTGCTTTCTCAGACACGACTCTCTCCTGTTTCGAACTACTATTTCGAACTACTATTTCGAACTACTGTTTCGAACCACTCTTACGAACCGTTCTTGAACTGCGCGTAAAGGTCGGTGACCTTCGCTTCTTCCGCGCTTCCCGGATGGATCACCAGGCGATACCGGAACCCCAGCTCGCCGCCTTCCGGAACTTCCATTGTCCCGTCTTTTGACTCGTCCCCTGTGAAGTTTCTCACGCCGAAGGGATTCGCCGTGCAAAGCCCGTATCCGCGCGCATGCCAATACGTCGGATATCCCGGGTTGCTGGGATGGTCGAAAATCGCCAGGCCAACCATTTCGTCCTGCAACATCGTCGAATAGTCTACCCAATCGGCGCGCTTGCCCCAAATGTTCTCCGTTCCGAGCAGCCCGTCTGAGTTCAGCAGAGTCGCGCCGTTTTCCTGCTTGAAAGCATCGTCGAAACGGAAACCGACCCAGCCTTCCTCGGTGTCTCCCATCGTCAAGGCCACGCCGCGGTCGGCAAGGACCGTGATATTGGCGTCGATGACCGCGCTGTCGCCCTCTACCCTAAAGGTGAATACCTGACGAATGGCCCCCAGCGATTCCTTTTTTGTCGTGAGCAGGTCGAGATCGGCGGTGATGGTTCCTGCTCCATCCGCCACTGAGAATGTAGGCGTGAAACGCGGCACCAGCGTCGCCGTTTTGTCGCGGCCTAGCTCGCGCCAGAAGTCAGCGCCATTGATGCGGTCGTGGCCCATGAAGAGCCCGCGATGCCAGATGTGATCGTCGCTTTCGCCTTCGCGGGGCTCCACCGGCCAGCCGCGCGAGACGTCGACGCCGGAAAGGGTTCGAACCGGATGCAGAAACGGCTTGTCCCATTTCTCTTCGAAGTGATAAGTGGTGAAGGGCTGAGCGTCAATCAGGACATGAATCTTGTCACCTTCGGGCTTGAACGCGATTTCGGCGGCGCTAGTCTGGGACGCCTCATTGCCACTGACTTCCGGCTGAGGAGCCGAATCCGAACACCCCAGCATTAAGAGGATAGCCGCGAAACAGGCGACAAAACTTCGATTCATTTCAATCTCCTATGAACTTCCCTAACACGGACTAGCCGCGACCGAATTGGCAGCCGACGTGGCGTAAGCGTCCACGCTTGCCGGGGGATTCGCGGCTAGTTCCGCTCCACAAGGACTCAATCCTGCCGGTCACGAAACTCGGCGAACCAGTTCATCACCACGCGGATCGACGGCTCGGGGGCTTCCGCGCCCTCTCCGACCGACTCGGCCAGAATAAACTTGCTGCCTGTCGGCCGAGACGTCGTAGGGGGCGTAATTGTTCCCTGGTCTCAAACCCGGATGCTCGAACAGGCGGGTCGCCGAGCCTACCGAAAAGCTCGAACCGCTCGATACGGAAACAGCCACCAAGGTCTGCCCCTCGACATAGAACAGCTCTTTGCCGTCCCGGCTCCAGCGCACTTTCGTCCTGCCGTTGCTCGACACCGTTACCCTGCGGCCGCCATCGGGAAAGGGTTGCACATAAACTTCGTTTTGGCCCGACTCGTCCGACACGTAGGCAACATAGCGACCGTCGGGTGATAATCTTGGCACGACCGCGGTGGACGGTGTCTGCAAGAACGGATGCGGCTCCCAGCCGCTGCCGTCCTCTTTGCGCTCCAGGTACCACAGGTCATTCCCGGTTTCCGGATCGTTTAGGTGGTAGAGGAGATATTTCCCATCGCTGGACCAGTCGGACAGCATCTCGTAGCGGGGTGTGGCAGCCAGCACCTTCTCCTCCCCGCTGCCATCGGCTTGGCGGAGGAGGATGTCCCCATTGCCCGCCCGACTGGAAATGAACGCCAACTCGTCTCCGGCAGGCGACCAAACGGGTCGAAAATCTCTCTCCGGGGCGCTTGTCAAGCGAGTCCTCACCCCGCGGGCGATGTCGTGCACCCACACGTCCCGATTCGAGCCCTCACTTGCCGTAGTAGCCACCAGCCGCCCATCCGGGGAGAGTGCGGGGTAACCGATCGCCTTCTGGACTGGGCCGATCTCTCCTGTTTTCTCACCACCACGGTCGAGCCACACCAGTTGCTGCTGCCCCGAGCCGTAGCTGTCGAGGTAAACCAGCGTTCCATCCGCCGCAACCGTGGGACCACGGCTGTTCTCGGAGATGGGGAAGGCCTCACCGGTAGCCCTCAAGGTGTCCAGAGAAAAAGGCAGAGCCCAGAGATCGTAGGCGCGGACATTCGATTGGTACACAATATGGCCGCTGGGCGAATAGAACGGAACTGTGCCGGGTCCCAGAAGCTCCCTTTGGCCGGTCTCGAGGTTCTGAACCATCATGGTATGGTCCGTCAAAGACCCGAATGAGAACACCAGGACACGGGCCCCGGCTTCGGACGGCAGGAAATGGGGCCGCCTGATTCCTCCCGTCGGCCCGCCCGGCGACCTCTCGGACTCCTCCGGCGAGATCAGCAGGTTGGGAGTCCCCCCGCGGCTAGGAACTTCGTAGAGCACGCGTGGCGTGGCGGAGCTGAAGACGATCACCTCGCCATCCGGGCTCCAAGTTCCACCCTCAAAAAGCGTGCCGGGCAGCTCGCAAACCCGGATGGCCAAGTCGCCCTGAACCGAGACCTTCTTGAGTTCTCCCCCGGCTGCAAACCCGATGAAACCACTGTCGGACGACCAGAACGGTTCGCTAGCACCCTCGGTGCTTTCCATGGCCCGCGGTTGCTGCCGATCGAGATCCTGGACCCACAGCTTCCCCTCCGATCCCGCGGTGATGAAGGCGATATGTTTGCCGTTGGGGGAGATAGCGACGTTAGCACTGGAGAAGGTGGCGAGGACGCCTTCCGGCGGCGTAAAGGCAAATCGACGCAGAGGGGCCTCGGGAAGGGTCTCGCCGAAATGCACGAACAAGACAGCCAGCAAAGCAAGAGCGGTGACGGAGAGTAGCGCCCAAGGGAGACGCAGATTCCGCTTTGAAACCAGTTCACCCGTTGAAGCTACCGAGACTGCTTGGGACGCAGCGCCCGGTTGCACCTCTGCCGAGCCTTGTAGGGGCGCAGCACGCTGCGCCCCTACGGGTTCCGCGTGCGTTTGCGCGGCGGTTCTGAGGACCGTTGATCCGCCCGACTTCAACTTCTCGGCCAGAGTCCGCAGGTCGAGCATCATGTCTTCGGCGCGGCCGTAGCGGTCTTCGCGGTCTTTCGCCAGACATTTGCCGACGATCCACTCCAGCTCCATCGGGACGCCCGTGCGCACACTGGTTAGCGGTTCCGGCTCTTGGTTGACGATCTCGTAGACCAGCGCCTGATCGTAGACGCCCTGAAACGGCCGCTCTCCGCGGACCATCTCGTAGATCACGCAGCCCAGCGCCCACAGGTCGGTGCGATAGTCGACCTCCATCCCTTGAGCCTGCTCGGGCGACATGTAGGCTACCGTGCCGACTGTCGTATCGAGCCTGGTCAGCTTGGAGCCTTCGGTCAGCAGCGCCAGGCCGAAGTCGAGAATTTTCACCCGGCCTTCCGGAGTCACGAGCAAATTGCCCGGCTTGATGTCGCGATGGACGACTCCTTTGGCATGAGCGGCGGCCAGGCCGTCGGCAACTTGGCGCGCGAAGCCCAGAGCATCCTTAAGAGTCAGGGGGCCGCGTTCAATCTTGGCGTCGAGGCTCTCGCCCTCGATGAACTCCATGGCGAGGAAGGTCTCTCCACCCTCATCGCTGATTTCATAGACGGTGCAAATGTTGGGATGGCTGAGCCCGGCGGCGGAGGTGGCTTCCCGCTCGAAGCGCTTGCGGGCCTCCTCGTCTCGCAGCAGATGCGGCGCCAGAAATTTCAGCGCAACCGAGCGCTTGAGCTTCGTATCTTCGGCCTTGTAGACGACACCCATGCCGCCCTCGCCAAGCTTGGCGGTGATCGTGTAGTGGCTGATCGTGGCGCCGATCATCAATAGGGAGATTGTAGCGTTACAAGATAGCTACCGTTGGACCTTAGACCCACCTTCGCCCGCATTTCTCACTGCCTAACGGGTGAAACACGCACCAGGCCCTCCCGGCGGGCCGCGTCGCCCGTAGGGGCGTAGCGTGCTACGGCCGCTCGAGTTTGGCCATTGCTTCGTCGCGCTCACCCACAGTGGGGCAGGCATCCTTGCCGGCCAAGGGGCGTGACACGTTACGCCTCTACGTCGGCCACCCGCCCCTGCCAATGAGAGTTCGCACCGGCGACACGCTCGAAAAAAGCTTCCTTGAGGGGCAGAAGTAGCGACAGAAATCCGCGACTCCATCGCCATCGCGTTTCGGCCGCTCGGAACCAACTCTACCGCAGCGGCATGATCACGGCGAGCAGTTGAGTCGCGACGAATCCGGTGATGCCCATGATGACGAGCATCGGCGTCCAGGTCTTGAGTGCTTCCATTTCCGTGAGCCCCGACATTTGCTTGTAGACCCAGAAGCCGCTGTCGTTCATCCAAGACCCGACCAGCGAGCCAGAACCGATCGCACAGGCGATGTACACCGCATGGAAAGGCGGCGGCGCGGAAATCACGAGAGGCGCCATGATGGACGAGACCGTAATCATGGACACTGTGCCCGAACCCTGAGCCACCTTGAGCAGGCCCCCGAGCAGAAAGCTCAGAAGCAACATCGGGATACCGAACTCCTGCGACAAATTGCCGATCGATTGACCCACTTCCGCTTTGACGAGCATGCCGCCAAAAGAGCCTCCGCCCGCGGTAATCAGAATGATCAGGCCGCCGCTGGCCAGCGCGGTTTCAACTGGCTTGGCCAACTCCGCCAGCGTATAGCCTTTCTGGGAGGCCAGCAGATAAAGCGAAATCACCGCGGAAACCAGCAACGCGAAATTCGGGTCGCCGAGGAATCCGGTGACGCTCGTGATGCCGCTGCCCATCGAGACCGCCTTCGCAACCGTGTTGGAAGTGATGAAGAGAACGGGCAGGACAATCGGCAGCATCGACATGAAGAAGCTCGGAAGCTGGCTTTCCTGGAGCGTGGCGAGGTCTTCGAGTTCGCTGAGAGTGAGGCCCGGCGTCTCACGCAGCGGAATGTCCAGGGCCTTATCCCGATTCAGAGCAAAAAGCCAGCCGGCCAGTGACATAGGTACCGCAATAATGGCGCCAACGAGAATCATGACGCCGAGGTCGATATCCAGCGCCGCGGCCATCGCCAGCGGGCCGGGCGTGGGCGGAACCATACTGTGCGTCACCGCGCCCCCGGCGCAGATCGCCATCAGGAAGAGCAAGTAGTTTTTCCCCGTTCTGATGCGCATCGCCCGGGCTAGCGGAACAAGAAGATAGAAAACCGTATCGAAAAAGACCGGGACCGATAGCACGTATCCACTGGAAAGCAGCGACAAGGAGGCGTTTTTTTCACCCAGCGCCCGAACGAAAACGCGCGTGATTTTGTCCGCCGCGCCACTTTCCATCAAGCACTGGCCGATCAAGGCGGCCAGGGCGATGACAATCCCGATTTTCCCGCAGACAATGCCAAAAGTTGTCGCAACCTCGGGCATGACATCTCCGAGCGCGACTTTCGAAGACAACACGCCGACAACGGTGGCGGCGGTAACCAGCGCAATAAACGCGTTGATCTTCAGCCGAATGATGAGGAGAAAGACCGTCGCGATGGCAATCAGCAGAACGACAATTGGATGGAGTTCCATGGGACTGGCATTATTGCTGATTCGGCTGCCCGGTGTCTACAAGCGGAGCGCCCCCGGTCGGTCGTAGGGGCGTAGCGTGCTACGCCCGAGCTTCTACATTCCGCGGCTGCAGGTCGGGAGGGGGAGTTTCGACGCGGCAAGCTGCGAGCTTGCGCCACATTGGGACTCGCCTTTCGGTGCGAACTAGCAGATACAACACTGATTGCCGCTCAGTCGCCCGCAACGGGTTGGTCCAGTGACTTCGATGCGGCGCCGTTCACGGCGCCGTTAGCCGCGGCAGCACCCGCGCCTGCGGCCTGGCCGTTGGCCGCGGTCGCCGAGAGAACCTTGAGCGGATTGTTCTTGTCGGCCTCGGCGTCACGGCTTGTGCCGTAGATGTTGAAGGGCTGATTGTCGTTGATCCGGGCCAGGTCCTCCAGCTTCATCTTGCGATGTTTGGGGATCAGCTGCGGTTCCTGAATCTTGGCCGTACTCTCCTTATCCCAGTTGAGGTAGAGATGCTTGGAGAGTTTCTCCTCCGGATCGCCGGCAAATCGCATGGCCGGCCATTTGAATTGATTCCCGTGGACCCAGCGGCCGCGCGCATGGTAGAAGACCTTCGTGCCCCATCGGAAGTAGGTCCGTGAACGGTCACGCATTTCGCCAAAGTCGCGGCTTTGCTTCCACGCCGTCATAACGAACTCCCACTGCAACTGCGTCAGGGCCTTGGCTTTCAAAGCTTTGCCTTCGGCCATGCGCGTGTCCTCGAGGGGCGTAAAGATCGACGGCACGTAGAGGATCTTGTATTTCTTGAGGCGGTGTAGCAGGTCGAGCGTCTGGCGCAGATCGTCCTCGGTCTCTTCGGGCAGGCCGACGATGAAGGTGCAGACGGGGAACCAGTTGTTCTCGTTGAGGATTCTGATTCCTTCGACGACGATTTCCTGCCAATCATGGATATCGAAGGGCAGCGATTTCCCCGACATGGTCAAGGCGGCCAATCGAGGAGAGCCTGTTTCGATCCCGATGAGGGGAGCCAGAAAGCGCTTGTCGGGGTGAGTTGAAAAGCGGTTCTGCAAGGCACTCTTGGGCAGCAGAATCTTCGACATCTCCTTCACCAAATGTGGATTAACCACGGCAGGAGCGATCGTCGCGTGCGAGAGCGGCAAGTAATCAACGCCAGGAACGTTGGCGATGCTTTCATACAAGTTAAGAATCTTGTCGGTGTTCGGGATATAGAAGGGAGCCGCCGCTCCGTACATGAAGACGTCTTCGGAGACGGGAAAGATAATTCGCCCGCCGTTGGTAGTGTTGGAGCGAACCGCTTCGGCGAGTTGTTCGGGCGGAACCGAAATCCGCGTTTCTAGGGTCGGTGAACAAAAAGCGCATTGCCGCCCGCAACCACGGTTCATCTCGACGACACCGTAGGTCGAACGCTTTTTCGGGATAGCGAGTTGTTCAATCGTCGGTTCGGGGGCCTGCACCATTTGCGGCAGCTCTTCACCGGCTTCGGCCTTTTGGAATAGCTCCAGTGCCACCCCCTCGGCCCGGCCGTTGATCACGCAGCTCACTCCAAGGCGTTCAATAGAACCGGTTTTGGCAATTTGCCAAGCTCCGGCCCCTCCGACGATGACCTTGGGCCGATGTCTTTGGATCGCTGGATGAAGATAGATCCGTTCGCTCTCGGCGGCGTTAATGGGTCTGGCCGTGCTGCCGAAAATATTGCTGTAGACGCCTGTCGAAAAAGCGGTGCCGATCGGGTTATGCGCCCCGACACCGACTGCAACTGTCTTGGGACCAACGAACCTGTCGAGGTTGTCGGGATAGCATACAACGACGTCATCGGGGGAGTAGTGATTCAGGAGAATTTCCTCAACCACCCGAACACCGTAGGGGATGACTTTAGCCGAACCGTCCGGGTATTTAGGCTGATCGAACTTGTCCCGGTACATGAACCTCGGCGCATACCGGGCCGGAACCGAGGCGTATACCATTTGCTTCCACGGGCTAAACTCCTGCTCAGTGCTCTCGGTGTCGGGCGCGGTGAGGACAAACTTCACCCCGTTCGGATCAAATGCCATAGATCTCCCTCCGCAAAACATTAAAACATTTGATTGTACCGTGTTTGGAGATCGAATACAGCAAATTCGCGATGGTTGTCAACGCCAAGTAGAAATGTCCTAATCGCTGCCAAGTAGAAATGTCCGCTTTGGGGCAGGTGGCTGGAGAGGCGATGGTAGAGTGGTTGGCGTTGAGGGCAGGGTCGCGCCTGCTCTTGATGCCCAAGGCCGAAGCGATGGAGCTGGCTCCCAAGCAATCGGCTGAAGCAGACGACCCTCTGGCCTCCCGGTCAGAGGGTTTTCTGTTCGTGACAGAGATTGCTTTGGTGAAGCTTCGGAGCGGAGGCCTTGGGCTTCGCCAACGCGACGATCGCTGGGCGCCGTTTGCCCGGCGCTCCCCATAGCGTCTTGGTTTGGCAGCGACTGCCAACTCAGCGCATCGGCCCGATGGGCGCTCCGCATAGAGTCTTGGTTTGGCAGCGACTCCTAGTCCTGCGTATCGTCTCGCCGAGCGCCGGATGCCTGCGCCGCTTGCCACACAGGCGGGCTGTCTTTCAGATCGAAGTCCTTCATCCAGTCGCTGCTTCGCTTGCCGGCAGCTTTGCCGCCAGCCTTCTCGGCCGCTGCCGCAGCGGGTTCCGCCTGGGCGCTCTTGGGCTGCGGGCGCTCCGATTGGGGCTGCGCGCCGCAGTGCTTCAGCGCCAGTTCGTGCTTGCCGCAGCGCGCGGCCAGGACGCCGTCCAGGCGTCTCTCCACCCGCACTCGGCTGTTTCGCAGACCCGGCACAATCGCCTTGCGGTCGATTTGATAGCTCTTTCCCCGGAAGCGAATCGTGTAGTCGTTGGCGACCCGCCGCGTCTCGACGTGGCTCAGCGCCGAGTCCAGATCGTGCTCGGGACCTAGCTCGCGATGCGCCTCGTCGGGGTGAGCCGGCTGCACCCGCAACGTGGTGTTCCACCAGGGCAGAAACTCGCTTTCCAGGTAGGCGTTGGCCTGTTCGATCGTCGTGGCCCCGGCCACCCGCAGACCCTTCACCAGGCGGTCCTGGGCGGTGCCAAAGCTGCGCTCGACGCGGCCTTTGGCCTGCGGCGAATAGGCCGTGATCGATTCGATGTCCAGCTCCTGGAGCGCCCGCCCGATCTGCGTGGGAGGCAAGAGCTTGGGATCCTCGCCGGCGCTGTTTTTGGGCGTGTTGACAAACAGGCTGGCGCGGTCGGTGTAGAAGGCTACGGGTCGGCCGTTTTGTTCCAGATACGTCTTCAGCAAACGGCGATTCTCTTCGCCCGAGTCGTGCCGGACGAAGCGCGCCAGCAACTCGCTGCTGGCGTCGTCGATCATGCCGATCAGGTACAGCTTCTCCCCGCGTCCCTCCAGCCAGTCGTGCTCGGAGGTATCCCATTGCACCAGCTCGCCGCGGCAACTGCGGCGGGGCCGCCACGGATGCGGGCGTCCTGACTTGCGGCGGCGGGGCTTCCACAGGCCCGCGGCGGCCATCCAGCCCCGCAGCGTTTCGCGGCCGACTTGGACGCCGTGGCGCTGCTCGAGATACTCCGCCGCCAGAGTCGGGCCAAAGCCGGCGTAGACGGGTTGGGAGAGGATTGCCACGGCTTGTTTTTCCGCCTTGGCGCTGAGCTTGCGGTTGGACGCGCGGCCCCGCGCGGCATGGACCACGGCCTGGTCGCCTTCGCTGCGAAGCTTCGCCAGCAGCCGCCTCAGATGCCGTTCGCTGAGGCCCGTCTGCTGGGCGGCCTGCTTTTGCGTGATGAGTTTTTTGTCTGCTTTGCGCAGCGCCACCAGCCGGTCGCGCTCTCGTTGTGTCAGTAGTAGTTGTCCTTGCTTGCTCACCCCTCCAGGCTGACCTTGTCAATAGGACATTTCTACTTGGCACGTTTAGGACATTATCACTCGGCAGCGACACAAATTCGCGATGGGTGCTACCGGCGTGATGGAGCGATGCCCGCTCGGCGGTTCAGCCAGTTGAAACGAGGCAGTCTAGCTGCATTTCTCATCACATGAGGGGGAAAGCGCACGCGAGGCCCGCCGGTCGTTCGTTGCGCTTGCTCGCAGTGTTCGACGTACGCGCGGGCGTAGCCCGCTATGCCCCGACGCGGCCCGCCGGAGGGCGCACGCCACATCGCGCCTACACAGGTCGCGCCGTCCTTATGCGCTATCTTCATTTACAGTGCATTCGCTGTTAGAAACCGTTTCGTTTAGAGACCGCGCCGGCGCCGTGAAGAACCTGCTGCTTGTGGAGCAGCATCTTTCTGACGATGAGCTGGGAACTCTGCAGTTGCTGCTGCGGCAAAGCCCTGATCCCGATAGTGCTTTTCATTCCCTTGGGCGCTTCATTGTGGAGCTGGGGGAGGACGAGCTGCCGGGGGAGGACGAGCTGCGGACGGAACAGAACGGCGGGCAGGAAGATAGGGGAGACCACAAGCGTACCGCGGTTGCGTCCCTTTTTCGGTCCAAGAGCCGGCTCGTAGCGCTACTCACCATCTTTTCCCACAGCCATGCGCTCACCGAAACGCTGTTTCGATACCCGCAACTTCTGGACTGGGCGCTGGACTCGGAAAAGCTGTACCGGGTCCTCTCCGCCGAGGAATTGCGCGCGGATCTGGGCTGGCTGACGCCTGATGTGGATCACGCGGAAGCGGCTCATTCCCTCGCCCGCTTCAAGAAGATGCACCTTCTGCGCATCGCCCTCCGAGATCTGTTCGGATTGGCCACCCTGGCCGAGGTGACACTGGAGCTCTCGAGCCTCGCCGATGCCATCCTACAAGGGGCGCAAGAATACCTCCATCAGCAGTTGATCCGCAGGTTCGGACGGCCCCTGACCGGAACAGACGAGGAGCCCATCGAATCTCAGTTCGTCATTCTGGCGATGGGCAAGCTGGGAGGGCAGGAGTTGAACTACAGCTCGGACATCGATCTGATCTTCTTGTACACGGGAGATGGCAAAACAAGCGGGCCGGTGAAGATTCCCGTTCGGGAGATGTTCAGGCAAACGGCTCAGGATCTGACCAAACTTCTTTCCCAAATGACTCCCGAGGGGCCCTGCTACCGCGTCGACTTGAGACTCAGGCCGGAGGGATCGTCGGGGGAAGTCGCGCCTCCCCTTTCGGCGGCGGTCAGGTACTATCACCAGCGGGCGCGTGACTGGGAACTGCAAGCGCTGATCAAGGCTCGGGCGGTGGCGGGCGACCGCGCGCTCGGGGCGAGGTTTTTGCGGATCATCGAGCCGCTGATCTATCAAACAACCACCGACTTCTCGACCATTGAACGGCTCTCTGAAACCCGCGACCGGATTCACCGCAAGCTCTCGCTCCGGCGCGGTGCGGGGCTGGATGTGAAGCTGAGCCGTGGAGGGATCCGCGATATTGAGTTTCTCGTCCAATGCATGCAGCGGCTTTATGGCGGAACGGATCCGTGGGTTCGCAACGGAGGAACCCTGTTCAGCCTCCAGCGCTTGAGGGATAAAGGGTATTTGTCCGCGCAAGATCACTCGCGGCTGCAATCGGCCTACACCTATCTGAGAGTGATCGAACATCGGCTTCAGATGCATCACGACCGCCAGACTCATACGATTCCGGCCGACGAGCAGTCACGGCAAGTCTTGGCAAGCAAGATGGATGGCCTTGATCCGTATAGATCGGACCAGGGACTGATTAGCCAAGTCAAGGGCCACTTCGCCGATGTCAGCGAAATCTATAACCGTGTTATTGGAGCGCAGTCAACGCAGGCTAGCGTTCCTGCCTCCGGCCAGCCGCCCCAAACGAGCCGTCAATCTGGGACAGCCGAGCCGGAACATAGTTGGGAAGCACAGCTTCGCTACCTTGAGCAGCAGTCCGCCAAGCTAGCCGCAGCCGTGCGAGCGACAAAGATGCATCACGGGCGAAAGCACTTTGAGCATTTCTTGAACAAGTTTGTGTCGTCCCCGGAACTGCTGGCCCTCTTCGAAGAGAGTCCCGAACTGATCGCTTGTGTCGGCGATTTGTTCGAATATAGTCCATACCTGGCAGAGCATTTGATCCGGCACGCGGAAGACACCGCGGAACTCAAGCGGGTGGTGATAGCCGGCACATCTTCGGAATCAGACGAGAGCAACAAACCGGACGGCAGCGGCAATGGGGCTGATCTGGTCGGCCTCGGCGACGGCGTTTTGGGTGACTATCCGGCGATCGATCAGTTTATTGATTCGCCCGAACTGGCGAGCGATCCGCGTACCGCTCTGCGGCGTTTCTACCGGCGGCGGATGCTCAGGATTCAGGCTGAAAGCGTCTATCGCCGGGATCCGATCTTCACGACTCTCGCGAAAACCAGCCGGCTGGCAGAGTGGGTCATTCGAGCGGGATTCGAGATCGCGATTCGCGAGATTGAGGCAACATCCGGCAGCGAGCGGCCCGACAATCCCTTGCAGATCATTGCCCTAGGGCGATTGGGGATGGGCGAGTTCGACATCGGGTCGGACGCCGACCTTGTCTTCGTCATCACGGATGAAGGAGTGCCTGACCGGGCCTGGTGGCATGACGCGACGGAAGGCTTGATCGACATCATCAGCAGCTATACGCAAGAAGGCGTGCTGTTTTCCATTGACACGCGGCTCCGTCCCATGGGCCGGGATGGAGCGCTGATTCAGACGGAATCTCGGTACAAGAAGTACTTTGCCGAGCGAGCCGAGCCATGGGAAGCGATTACCTACATGAAGGCGAGGACGATCGCCGGTGATATCGAGCGCGGCACGTCGTTTCTTAGTGAGTTGCAAAACGTCGATTGGGAACGCTTTGGCACTAGCCAGGACACGGCAGGCAAGCTGTTGGAAATACGCGAAAAACTTGAGCGCGCTCAGGGGCCCAGCCATCCGATCAAAGCGGGTCCGGGAGGCTACTATGACATCGACTTCATTCTGATGTCTCTGCGACTCAAAGACGCTGGTCTCTTTTTCTCTTCGCTGAATACCCCCAACAGGATTGCCATGATTCGAGCGATGGGCGGCCTCACCGCGACTCAAGTTGACCGTCTGTCGCGGGCGGCGGTAATCTTCCGCTCGCTCGACCACGCGATCCGCCTCGCCACCGGACCCTCGTCCCACAAACTGCCGAGCTCACCTTCACAGCAAGAGATCGTGGCGAACCTACTGGGCCGTTGGACTCCCGCGAAGCCGACTCCGGCGCAGCTGTCGAGCACCGTGGATGAATTGCGGCAGAGCACGCGGCAGCTATTTAGCGAAATTTTCAGTGGACTCACGCAATCCTCTTGACCGCGTTGCGCAGTTGCCGCCGAACTCCGTAGAGAAGATGGAGTGACCTGTCCAACCGCGAGAGTCACGGGTTACGCTTCAAACAGATGCGCAGAGCCGCATCGAGGAGGACAGGTCATGAAAGAGTCTAGCGAGTTCAACAAAGAGATGAACAAGTGCAACAGTTACGACAAATACGTCGGGATGGACGTTCACAAAAACAGTATCTCGGTCGCTGTCGCCGCGGCGGGGCGGGGCGAGGCGCATTTCTACGGCAAGATCGACAACCGGCCTGAAGCCATTCGTCGCTTGATTTCCGCACTCGCCCCGTCTGGTCAGAGGCTGCACTACTGCTACGAAGCCGGCCCCTGCGGCTACGGCATTTGCCGGCAGATGCGTGACACCGAACACGATGGCGACCTGGTCGCGCCGTCGCTGACCCCGCGCAAATCCGGCGATCGCGTCAAGACCGATCGGCGCGACGCGCTGACCCTGGCTCGGCTCGATCGCGGCGGCGAGCTCAGCACGGTCTGGACGCCCTCTCCGGAACACGAAGCGATCCGCGATCTGAGCCGCGCGCGCGGCGACTGCAAACTCATCGACAAACAACTTCGTCAACGCCTCGGAGCTATGCTGCTGCGCCACGACAAGCGTTTCCCCGGGCGCAAGAATTGGACGCAAGCGCACTTTCGCTGGCTCGAGACGCAACGCTTTGAGCAGCCGGCCTCGCAGATCGCCTACGAAGAATACGCCGAGGCGATACGCCAGGCGCAAAGCCGAACGGCTCGCCTCGAGCAGCAGTTGCATGATTAGCTGGAAGGCTGGAGCCTGGGAGGGCCAGCGCAGGCGTTGACGGCGCTGCGGGGCGTGGACTGGCTGGCGGGGATGACGTTGCTGGCCGAGCTGGGCGATCTCACACGCTTCGACTCCCCGCGCGAGCTGATGGGTTTCGTCGGTGTGACTTCATCGGAAAACACGAGCGGAGCGCGACGCCGTCAAGGCGCGATCACCAAAGCAGGCAACGAGGAAGCTCGCCGTCTGCTGGTCGAATGCTCCTGGGCGTATCGCTTCCCGGCACGCCGCTCGCGGCTGATTCAACGCCGTGCCGAGAAGGCGTCGCCCCCAGTCCAAGCGATCGCCTGGAAGGCGCAGGTGCGGCTTTGCGGTCGCTTTCGCAAGCTGCGCGACAACGGCAAACACGCGAATGTCGTCGTGACCGCGATCGCGCGGGAACTGCTGGGATTCATCTGGGCAATCGTGATCGAACAGACCCGAACACAACAGGAGAAACAGGGATTGAATGCTTGCTGAACGCTCGAGACGGCCGACAGGGAGACGGCCGACAAGGAGACCGCCAGGGAGACGGCCGACAAGGAGACCGCCAGGGAGACCGCCATCGCCCTCGATTGACGTCGTAGGCGACCGGCCGAAACCTGTCAAGGGTACGCTTCGCCGCGGTAACCCGCGCCCTTGACAGAACCCGTCCGGCCGCCAAGAGGCACCTTATACGAGGGCGATGGCTAGCTGCCGAGGACGATGGCTAGCTGCCGAGGACGATGAGCTGCCAGCAAGCGGTAGCGATAACGATTTTGGTTGCCGGCTTCGGGCGGCAGCCTCACAAGGTAGGACAAGGAGGACGGCTGACTGGAAACTGAGCCTGCCAGGAGAACCCTCGACTGCGCTAGGAAGCGCTTGGTTGAACGACCTTCGTCCGTAGAGTGAGGCAGCTCCACGACGCAGACTACTCTGGCGAGAACCCGCGAATATCAGATGGATCCATCGTCGTAAACGCTCTCTTCCACAGGCTGTTCTTCTTGTCCTCGTTCGTTGGCCAACGCGGAGTTGAGGCTCCGCGCGACAGCAGTCGTGCGCGCCAACTTGACAGGTCACACCATATCAGCGCAGGGCTCGAAGAGACCTGCGGCCTTCCTGCAGCCTTCCATTGGGCCGCACCCGGCGGGTGAAACGCAACAAAAAGCCGCAGGGCTCCAACGAGCTCTGCGCTACGCGTAGTCAGAACGCTTTCGCAGGCAACTATTACGGACGGATCCGGGTCTTGACGCCAACACTGGTGTCTCTTCGGGGGCGTAGGCGGTCGTTCACGCCCAGTAGGTGCGGTCCAGGCTGCGATACTGAACGGCTTCAGCTAGATGCGAGACATTGATGTCTTGCTCGCCTGCCAAGTCGCAAATGGTCCGCGCCACCTTCAGGATGCGGTCGTGCGCACGGGCGGAAAGCCCCATGCGTAGCACCGCCGCTTCGAGAGTCTTCTCGCCGGCCTCGTCCAAGCGGCAGTGCTTCCTAATTACGTTCGACGGCATCAGGGCGTTGGGAAACCCGCGCGCCATTTGAGCTTCCCGGGCCACTTCGACGCGGCACTGGATATCGGCGGAGCACTCCGCTGTGCCTTCCGAGCGGAGTTCGCGGTATTTGACCGCAGGAACTTCGACATGGATGTCGATCCGATCGAGCAGCGGCCCACTGATCTTCGAAACGTAACGCTGGATCATGGCCGGTGAGCAGCGGCACTCACGGCTGGGATCTCCGTGGTATCCGCAAGGACACGGGTTCATCGCCGAAACGAGCATGAACGCCGACGGGAACGTGAGACTGAGGTTGCAGCGGGCAATCGTGACGTTGCCGTCTTCGAGCGGCTGGCGCAGAAGCTCCAAGACATTGCGTGGAAACTCCGGAAATTCGTCGAGAAATAAGACACCGTTGTGGGCGAAGCTCACTTCCCCCGGACGTGGCATCCCGACGCCCCCGCCGACCAACGCGGCACTGGAAATACTGTGATGCGGCGCGCGGAAAGGCCGTCCTTCGAGCAGGCCCTGGTTAGGCTCGAGCACACCCGCCACGCTATGCACTTTGGTCGTCTCGAGCGCCTCGCTGAAAGATGGCTTTGGCAGGATTCCGGGCAGCCGCTTGGCTAGCATCGTTTTGCCCGAGCCCGGCGGGCCGACCATGAGCAGGTTGTGCCCACCGGCGGCGGCGACTTCCAGCGCGCGCTTGGCCGTCTCTTGACCCTTGACATCGCGAAAATCGTACGCACAATTCAGGGCGGACACGCTCCGGCCGTTTAGGTTCGCCTGCACCGGCTTCCGGGACCCCGGGTTCTCGAGCAGACCGACCACTTCTCGTAAGTGGTTGAATCCAAAGATGTTCACCCCATCCACGACCGCCGCCTCAGCGGCATTCTCCATGGGCAGAATGACATTCGGAACACCGGAATCTCTGGCGCAAACCGCAACCGGCAAGGCGCCCCTTACCGGCCTGAGCCCACCGTCGAGCGATAGTTCTCCGAGGACCAGGAAGTCTTCCATCCCTTCGATCGAGATTGTACCCATGGCCCCCATGATTCCCAGGGCCATGGGAAGGTCGAACCCAGCGCCCTCCTTGCGAAGATTGGCGGGCGCTAGATTGACCGTGACCGCTTTGTTCGGATAACCATACCCCGTGTTGATCAGAGACGACTTGATTCGCTCACGGCTCTCCCGGACGGCAGTGTCGGGCAGGCCCACGGTAGTGAAGTCCTTGGCGTCACCCATATACATGTCCACTTCGACGTCGATCAGCAGTGCATCGACGCCGTAAATGGCCGCGCTACGAGTTTTGAACAGAGGCATTGGGTTCCTTATACAGCGGGTCGAGAAACGACACCGTCGCCCGCCCGCTGGGTGCTACTTTGTGGCCCGCCCGGGGGCGCGGCTCTGTCGCCTTCCGGTTTCGTGGTCGACGACCACGCGATAGCTGACCAAATCCACAGTAGTGCGACGACCAGCAACAGTCCGACAAGATATTGGATCATGCCCGTTAGCCGGAATAATCCTAAGCTAATCCGGCGAATTATGAATCAACTGGAGAAATGCAGGAGGGCCGAAGCTAGGCCCGAGGAAGGCTCACAGCGGAGAACTAACGCCCCCTATTATACAGCCGGGGCCGACGCGGAGTTGCGCCGGGGAACTTATTTCAGATCATTTGTTCGGAAAGCTGGGCATCGAGCGGTACGTTGAGCACGGCGGGCAAGCGCAACGAAGCAATGGCGGGCCTATTGCGTGCTTCGGCCGTCAGGTGGTTAGAAATGCGGGCGAGGGTCATTACTCTTCACTTCAGAACATTTCTGTGGCATACTGTTTCGGAGAACAGGAGGTCTCAGATGGCACGAACGAGAGCAGCACTGCCGCCCGGCAGTCGCATTACCGACTACATCAGCTTGGGCGTGATCGCGCATTGGTTCCCGCGTCACGCGGTCGATCGCGTCTTGCGAGACTGCGGCCGGGCCTCGCGGCGACAACGCGACTTGCCGGCACCTGTCATGGTCTACTACGTCATCGCCCTGGCGCTGTATATGCAGTCGTCCTACCGCGAGGGGCTGCGTTGCCTGCTGGAAGGATTGCAGTGGCTGCAGGATCCCGCTGCGCCGCTCAAAGTGGCGGGCGATTCGGGGATCTCGCAAGGCCGTTCGCGATTGGGGGTCGAGCCGGTCGAGCAGTTGCACGACGAGTTGGTGCGACCGTTGGCGACGAAAAAGACGTGCGGATCGTTTTATCGGGAATGGCGTTTGGTTTCGCTCGACGGTTCGACGCTCGATGTCGCCGATCAGGCCGCCAACCGCACGGCGTTCGGCTATCCGGGCGCCTCGCGGGGAGCCAGCGCGTTCCCGCAACTGCGCTTCGTCTCGTTGCTGGAGAACGGCACGCACGTGCTGTTCGCCAGCCGCATGGGGCCCTGCGCGAGGGGCGAGATCACGCTCGCCAAACAGGTTCTGCCGGCGCTCGCGAAGGGCATGCTGTGCTTGGCGGACCGCAATTTCCTCGGCTATCAGCTGTGGCGGCAAGCACGCGAGACGGGCGCGCACCTGCTGTGGCGAGCCAAGAAACATCTGCGCTTGGACGTGCTCGAGCGCTTCGCCGATGGCTCCTACCGCAGCGCGATCTACGCCTCGGAAGCCGACCGGCGCAAGCGCCGGCGGTGGAGTTGGCGGCGCTGTACTCGGAACGCTGGGAGATTGAGGGGGCGCTCGACGAACTCAAGACGCATCTGCGCGGCGCGCGGATCGTGCTGCGCAGCAAGACGCCGGAGTTGGTGCGGCAAGAGTTCTACGGATTACTGATGGCGCATTTCGCGATCCGCGGGTTGATGCACGCGGCGGCGCTGCGCGCCGACGAAGATCCGGATCGATTATCGTACCTGCATGCGGTGCGGGTCGTACGACGCAAGCTGGCCCGCGCGGTCGCGATCCCCCCCTCGGGACAAGGAAGCGTTTGATGAGGCGGTCTTGAGGGAACTCCTGGACGAGCGCGTGCACTCGAGCCGGCGGGATGCGACGTCCGCGTGGCGTCAAGCGCAAGATGAGCAGCTACAAACTGCGACCACCTGGCGCGCTGTCCCGTGAGCGGACTGACTTCGCATCCTGCGTCAGGATGCTTAAGTGAAGAGTATTGGGGCTAGGGTGACCTCGGATTGGCGCGCGAGATCTTTTGGCAAGGCTAGGCGTAGCCCCGCCCCGTCACCATCCACATTTCCAGTACGCGATCCCCACGAGTGCAGTACATGCGGTCGTAGAGGTTAACGTTGGGGTCACAATGCGGCACGATCAGCTCGATCTTATCCCCGAGGCGAACGGGCTTGCTGGGATTATCCAGCGTTAATATACCGTGCTCGTCGCCCCCAAAGCCGTAGCTCACGCCTTGGTAGCCCATCACTTCGGGTCCAAAATCGCGGTCGGTTGCGAAGGCCTTCAACCCGGAGTCAAGCGTGGCACGGTCGTCGTGGTTCTTACTGATCACCGTCGCAAGAACTGTCAGCGCCGGCTTGAAATCTTCGTAGACCGGCCCGCTCTTTCCACCGATGCGGCGGTAATCGACATCCATGAAAACGTAGGAGCCAACTTGAAGCTCCGTCATGCCGTCCAAGCCTGTGTCGATGTTATATGTCCCAGTGCTTGCACCCGACATGATCTGGGCTGGGAGCCCCTCGTGCTGCATCTGTTTGAAGCTGTCGATCACGGGAGTCATATACGTCTCGGAATGATCCTTGCGGGCGTCCCATCCCTGAACGTGGGATGAGGCGCCGGAATAGCCGTGCACTCCCTTCAGTTTGAGTCCCGGGAGCTTATCGATCATCTTTGCCAGCGCCACTGCCGCCTTGCCCGGTACAATTCCCGTGCGCCGGCCCACCGGGTCGATATCGACCATGATGTTGAGATTCACCTTGGCTGCTTGCGCCGCTTCGCTAAGCTGCTCGGCGTGGTCAGGGTTATCGACAACCGCCATCGTGTCGGCGTGTTGCTCGGTCAGCCTTACCAGGCGGGCCATCTTATTCGGACCGACCAGCTCGGAGGTAATTAGGACGCCGCTGATTCCGGCGGCCGCCATCTGCTCAGCCTCGTGGATTGTCGCCGTACAGCAGCCGATCGCTCCGGCGCCCACTTGTCTTCGGGCGATCTCCACGCACTTATGCGTTTTGGCGTGGGGGCGCATATTGACGGAAGACTTCTTGGCGTGCTCGGCCATGCCTGCGATATTGGCCTCGAACGCGTCCAAGTCAAGCAAGAGTGAGGGTGTCGGGAGGTCGTGCTTGGTCACCCCCTCAATGCGGCCGGACTTCAGGTGCTTCTCGATCTCATCCACGCTATAGGCACGGGCATGTTGTGGGGCCAGCACCGTGGGAGCCATCGCCGCCAAAGCTATATTCTTTTTCATCCATTCTCTCCGCGAGGTTCTCATCCGTCACCTCTCCTGGGGCCGACTCACCGGGGGTTCACCTTTCCTGGGGTTCAGCTCTGCTGGCCACAATCCGTCCGTACGGCGACCTTTGAGTTGCTCCAGTCGTTACCGAACTCCGTAGCGCGGGACTCGTTAGAGACCTGCGGCCTTTCGTCGGGCCGCACCTACATCGTAGCACAGGGCTCGTCAGAGACCTGCGGCCTTTCGTCGGGCCGCACCCTATATCATAGCTCTCTCGTGGCTAAGCGTCGTGAGCGGAGTCAAGGCAACGATTCCATGAGACAGCGAAACCCGAGGTTTTGACTACTGTATTCAGGCTCGGTGCAGGTTCTTCTGGAAGTCCGCAAACCATGCTCGCCAGCACCGTAGCCTCCGCCGCGCGTGACATTTCGGGCTCCTAAATCTGGTCCTGACGGGTCCTTCCTGGGTGAAACCGAGTAGTAGGCTTCGTCAAACCAGTCAGCGCACCACTCACAAACGTTGCCAGCCATGTCATATAGTCCGAATCCGTTACGAGGATAGGCACCGACCGCTGATGTTCCCCCGTCGGAGTTGCCGTAGTGAGCGTATTTGACGGCGGCCTTGTTGCCCCAGGCATACTTCCGACCGTCAATGCCACCCCTCGCGGCATACTCTCATTCCGCCTCCGACGGGAGTCGTCCGCCCGCCCCTTCGCAGTAATGCTGCGCTTCCGTGCCAATTCACAGAGACGATGGGATGGTCTTCTTTCTCCCAGCGCCTGGATACCGCCGGGCACGTTCCAGATGGGCGCTGTTCATCACGACGACGCAGGCGCTAGATAGGGAGAAGCCTCAATATACTGTCGAAATCACGATAAAGGCGGCAACCGTGACGGGAGTTCGGCTTAGCCAGAAGCCTTTTGAACCCGGAGCTGTCCGCGCCAACCCAAAGGACGGCTTGGAGTACGTCTTAATAATCGCGGGTGCCGAGGGTCTCCAGACGTACGGCCCGCCGTCCTTAATGCGGACGGTTCCGGGTTCAATAATTTCGGGTTCCTGTGCCGCAACGACGGGCGCTGTATCGAGCGGTGTGGCAGTCGATTCAGCGGAAACGGATTCCTGCGCCATCGGCGGATTGACCAGCCCTTCAAGAGACACAATGAATCGCTTGACATTTTCGTTCAAAGCGCTCGTGGGTAATCTGGATTGCTTGGAGACTGGGCAGAGTAGCCAGTGAGTCGGGAAGCTGGTCCGTGCGAGCCATGCTCGCCCCTTCTAACAACGCTGGGATGACGGGAATCTCCCGCTTCAGGGCAGTCTCGATTTCCAGCCGCACAAAGTCCATGGGGTCGTCGATTCGCCGCTGACGTGCTCGCCGGACGGTCAGCCATCGCTTGCCCATGAGCGCAATCAGAACGTCGCAGGAGCTGACTCTCTGCTCGATGACCCTTACAAAGTTCTGCCCGGGAGGGATGCCGGCATCGATATCTATGAATACTCGGCCTTCACCAAACTGCGCCACTAGCCGGTCGTACAAGCGACCCGCAAAACCGGCGCTGTCGCCCCGTCGGTAGCAGATAAAAATGCCGGGCAAGGTTGGCGCTCTCGTCAAAAAATCAACGCTGGTTGGTGTTTGGTTCCTACGGCTGAGGATTGCCGAGTTGGGCTATTCCGTTGACACTGTGTTGACACGAAATCTGTTCGACAGCGGACTTTCCTTACAAGTTACTGAAAACAATGGTCGGAGCGCGGAGATTTGAACTCCGGACCTCCTGCTCCCGAAGCAGGCGGAACTCGCTCCAAGTTCAACCCTAACTAACTGATTCTAAAAGGCTCGTCTGGTTGGACAAACCTCAAAAACCTGCCTGTAATTGGAACCCCTAATGGAACCCCCACGGGGAACCCCAGTCCGTCAGTTCAGCGGACCCTCCACGTCGGTGTCTTCAAGCAGCTCACCCGCCATCTCGTCAACTAACTGATCCACCAGCGCGGAAGCCGCCCCGGTTGACTTTTTCAGGCGTTTTCCAAGTTCGGTCTTCGGTTCACGAACCTTTTTCACTTTCCTCTTGTCCCACAGCCGCTTCCTCTCCCATTCGACCGCCTCACGAACCTTCCGCTGATACTCAGGGTTGTCTGGGCTCATATCAACCAACTCATCCGACATCAGCGTGGCTTCGAGATCAGGGAATGCGACGTCCATGATCGTGGCCTCTGTACCTTCCCCAATCCCGGCGAGTTCAAGCCGACCTTCGTCGTTGAGGGAGAAGTCAACGAGGAACTCATTCAGCCGTGAGATCTCTGAGTACTCAGCATTCTCAAACTCGTCGAGTTGGATGATGGCATCGGTTTTGTTGCGGGCCATGACGACGGATGCGTCTCCATTGGGCCAACGGCAGATGTAGAGGGGCATGACGGTTCCTTTGAGGACTAGTCTACGGTTCCGAAACGCAGACAATCCAGACCCGCGTGAATCAGTTGCTAGGACGTAGACTTTGGAGTTGCCGGGGAGTATTCGACCTCGCTTGCCATACCGAAGTCTTGACCTTGTGCCAGAAACCTCTCATACGCCCCCGAGCATTGAGGACTTGTCCTCAGAGGAAACTTTGGAGTCTGCATACGCCTGGCTATTGGAGCGCAGAAAAGACTACCCCTGCTCATCCGATATTTGGTCATTTCGGCGTAGATGGAGGAACGGGGAGAAAACCTCTTTGCGAGAGCAACTCGCCGAGGGGCGCTATCGCTTCGATGTGCTGCACCGCGTTCGCTGCGCGGATGGAAACGAAATAGACCTGTGGTCTTCGCGGGATGCGCTGGTGCTGAAGTGCCTGGCGCTGGCCTTGAGCCGGTTTCTACCTGTGTCCGATCGCTGCTTCCATGTCAAGGGCACGGTCACCCGAAAAAGGGGCGGCAAAACGGCCATCCGGCAAGTGTGGCACCAGCTTCCCAAGAATCGGTTTGTTCTCAAGACAGACGTGAAATCTTACTACGCCTCGATCGACCATACGTTGCTGCTAGGACTACTGGCAAAGTACGTTCAGGACCAGCGCCTATTGAAGCTGGTCGAGAACTACCTTCACCGCACCGCCGAGTGCGGCGGGCTGTTTTGGGAGTTCGACCGTGGAATATCCCTCGGCTGCCCGCTCAGCCCAGTGCTGGGGGCGTTTTTCCTCAAAACCGTAGACGATGCGTTAACCGATTCGGGTCTGTTTTATGTTCGGTTCATGGACGACATCACTACTGTCCGGTTAAAAGTCAAATAGAATCAGCTGGTTAGGGTCATCGAGTAAGTTTTCGTGGGAGTCGGACGGCTGCAAGGCCTGTAAAATGGGCGTTTTCTCGAAAAGGGTAACGCTGAGAATCTGTAGAATTGGTAGCGACTCGCCTCCAGGCCCAACCTCTTGCGCGCGATCGCGACCAGTACGTAAACCGAGACCGCGATCCAGATTTGCGTCTTCACGGCGTTCTCGCTGGTACCGTAAAACTGCTTGATCCGCAGGTGCTGCTTGATCCACTTGAAGAACAACTCGATCTGCCAACGCGACTTGTAGATGCGGGCGATGGTCAGCGCCGGGAGCGCGAAGTTGTTGGTCAGGAACTTCAGCCGCTTGTTCGTCGCGGCGTCAAAGTAGCTGATCCGCCGCAACGGGTCCGGATACGCCAGGGCCGACTCGATGGCAGTCAGTAGGACGGTCTGATCCGAGCGCACCCCCGTGGACTTGTCGACGGGATGCGAGTAGCGCCGTTGGCGCAAGATGTTCTTCTTGGTTCGCACGACGAAGAACGACGAGCAGAGGGTGAACACGAAGAGACGTTCGAAATCGACGTAGGCCCGATCCATGACGTAGAAGGCGCCGGGCTCGGGGAGGAACTCGTCGAGGATGTTGACGTCGTGCGTTTTGCCAGCGGTAATGCGGATAAACGTGGGGATGTTACCCCGCAGGTCCAACAGCGTGTGCATCTTCAGGGCGGCCTTGTGCCGGCGGAACTTGGCCCAGGGGAACAGCGAGAGGCACAGATCGATGGTGGTCGAGTCCAGAGCGTAGAGACTTTGATCGAGATCCACGCCGATCGGATCGCGGGCGTACAAAGGCCGCGCGATGCGAATCAAGACCTGGGCGAAATCGGCATAGATCCGCCAGTCGCGCGACTCGTTGGCGTCGGCCAGTGTGGAGCGCGCCACCTGGGAGCGGAATCCCATGTGGTAGAGCTTGGCGTCGAGCGAACGCAGGCACGCTTCGATGTCGCGCAGGCTTTCGCGGTAGGTCAGCTGGGCGAACGCCATGCAGAGGAACTGATCCCAGCAGGAAAAGCCGCGCCATCTGCGATCCCCGTCGTAGCGGCTTACGCAGCGGCGGAATTCGCGATCCGGAAGGAAGCTGATCAACTGAGAGAATACGGTGCGGCCGAGGTTCATGAACCATTGTCGGCCGCCTCCGAAGTCGTTCCAGCCGTCCTTCGCCGTTCAAATCGCGGCAAGGGGAAAACAGCCCTAAGCTATGCTGGAACAATCAGTTGCCACTCGCCAGTGAGTCGTTAACCGGACAGTAGTGGGACGACATCATTGTGCTCGCACCGACCCGTTGGAAACTGCGGCAAGTCGTGAAGACCCTCAATAGGGAACTGGATGCCTTGAAGCTAGAAAAGCATCCCGAGAAGACATTCATCGGCAGAATCGAAAAGGGGTTTGACTTTCTCGGCTACCGATTCATGCCGCAGAGCCTAACTACGGCCCGAAAGACGATGGAGAACTTTCTGCAACGTGCGCTTCGGCTTTATGAGCAAGAGCTGAGAGGGCGTTTTGGCTCTCCACAGCTTGAATCGTACGTCGCACGGTGGCGGCGTTGGGCCACGGCGGGATTGGAGGGCTGTCCCGTTCCGGCTACGGAAGATATCAGCGATCTGGTATCCCTCTTTACGTCCGTAGCAGCAAAAACGCCCTCCGACACCTGCGGTCGGGTAGCGTCCGATTGTGCACAGAGAATGCGTCGCGCTAATTCCCAGATCCGTTCTTCGAAAGAGTATACTGGTGCTCGGTTCAGCCCATGGCAGACGGATCAGTCATATATCTCCTGGATGAAGAAGCTGCTGGCGAGGTCCGTAGGAACGAGGGCGAGCTGCTGGAACGGCTAGGGGAAGCCCTGCAAGTGCCTGTTCTCGTTGTAGGCGCGTCTCCCACGGTGGAGCAGCTCATTCCTTCCCTAAACTTGTGGCTCTCTTACGCGGGGGTGATACATTTGGGCGGGCGGCGTCTTGTCCGAGGACCTCGCTGTCAGTGGTTTGAATCGGGTCCAACACCCTCGCGGGGCTCTTGCCCAGCGCTCTCTCGAGTTACTGGGGCTCGATGTTATCGCTCGTTTTATTCGACAATTCCCGCGTCCTCCTGGTGTCAAGCCCGTGCCCGTCTGTGTCTGTTGGGTCTCTTCTGGGGTTAGCGCGCACATCTTGATCGGTGGGTGGTCGAGGCCGTCCCTCCCTGCCGAGCTCTACCAACTCTCGTCCTTGATCAGCCTATGGATCTCGAATTGTCACGAGCTCCGGCGTCTTACTGATGACATCCGAGATCTCGAAAACCTCCGTATTCTGGCCGTCAACTGGTGCCCCCAACTTACTTCCCTCTCCCCGGCGATCGGCGGTCGAAAGGGGCTCTCGTTGTGGTTCGAGGAAGTTGCGCTTACATCACTGCCTCTGGAAATAGTCAATCAAGGAATCGATGCCGTACGGAACTACTTCGAGTCCGTTGATGAATCCAAAGGCCTCGACTACCTCTACGAAGCCAAGATGGTGCTGGTTGGGCGAGGGTGCTCGGGCAAGACCAGCCTGGTGCGGAAGCTCACGAATCCTGGGTACCACCTTGAGGAGAACATCCGAAGCACAGAGGGCATAGCCATAGACACTTGGGATATGGAGATGCCACTCCAGAAGAGCAAGCGCTTCCGATTCAACATCTGGGACTTCGGGGGGCAAGAGAAATATGACGCGACCCACCAATTCTTCATCACCGAGCGAACCATCTACCTCTTCGTTACTGAGGCGAGGCAGGAGAGCAACTTCCTTGATTTCGACTACTGGCTTAACGTCGTTCAGATGCTTGGCAATAATAGCCCCGTTATTGTCGTACAGAACAAAATCGATCTCCGCAAGAAGTCCTTGCCTAGCAAGAAATACAGAGCCGAGTTCCCAAACATCATAGACTTTGTGGACGTGAGTTGTGCAGATCGCTATGAGAAGACTGTCGAAAAGCTCAAACACACGATTCAACAGGCTGTAACCTGAATTATGCACTGCCGGTGCACCTGGTGAGGGCTGAGCCGCCAGGAACCATTTGGGGACCCCCGAAAACATGGGGTAAAAAGGTAGGCTGGCAAAGATTTCAGCTTCGCCAGTCAACCCCAAGGAGGTCACCCAAATGGTTACCAAACGAAAACAGCATAGCTCCCGAAGGCCCGTCAAACAAGGCCCCGGCGCGAGGGCCCCGCGGCCCAATAAAATCGGGGCTGCCACGCCCTATCACTTCCGTGGCAAGAATCTGACTCCCTACGGCGGCTTGCTGCCCGTCGCCACCCTGCTCGAAAAACTCGGCTTCCAAGCGCTGCTGGAAGAAACCCTCACGACCAAACGGATCACCCGAGCCATGAGCCCCTACCAGTTCGTGCTGGCCCTCGTGCTCGGCCTCTATGTCGGCTTTGCGCGGCTCAACCAACTCCGCTTCATCGCTCGCGACCCCATCCTGACCGGCATCTTGCAAGTGACGCGTCTGCCGCCGCAGTCCACGCTGTGGCGCTTTCTGGCCTCGCTGCACCTCAACGTGGCGAAGCAGATCCTTTCCATTCAGCGCCAGCTGCGGGAACGAGTCTGGGCCGCGGCCCACGTGAAGTTGGAGACGGTGACGCTGGACACCGACACCACCGTGCATACCCTCTACGGCCGCCAGATGGGCGGGCGCAAGAGCTACAACCCCAAGAACAAGGGCAAGCGCAGCTACCAGCCGATACTGACCTTCCTGGCCGAGACGCACGAATACCTGATGGGCGGGTTGCGCAACGGCGACCGGCCCACGGGCCGACAGATCGCCGCCCACCTCGAGAGCGCTTTCCGGACTTTGCCGGGCGGCGTGAAGAAAATCCTGGCGCGGGCCGATTCCGGCTTTTATTGCTGGGAGGCGGTGGAGGCCTATGAAAAGGCGGCTTGTCAGTTCGTCATCGTGGCGCGCAAAACGCGGCGCCTGGTCGAGCGCTTGCCGCAAGCAGAAAGGAAACCCTCCCCCCGCTCCGACGCGGACGCGGAATGCGAATTCCTCTACCAACCGCAAGGCTGGGCGCGGGCCTGCCGTTTCCTGGCGCTGCGTTACGAAAACGAGCCCAAGGCCGGCGCGGCCGAGCAATACCAGTTGTTCGCCACCAGCGCTTACACCTACCGCGTGTTTGTCACCAATCTGGCCGAGCCGATCGCGGCGGTGGTGTGGTTTTACAATCAGCGCGCCGGAGCCGAGAACCTGATCAAGGAGGCCAACAACGACGCCGGGCTGGCGGCCCATCCCTCGCGCCGCTTTGACATGAACCGCAATCACTTTCAGTTGGCCATGCTGGCCTACAATCTCAACTGCTGGCTGCTGCTGTTCAACCGCGAAGCCCAGGCCAGCGTGGAGACGCTGCGGCACACCACCCTGGCGACGGCGCGGCTGCGTTTTCTGTTCGTGGCGGCCAAGATCTGGCGGCACGCCGGCAGAACGGGTGTCAGCTACAGCGATCATTATCAGGAAAAGGGCCTGTTTGAACGGCTGATGCGACGGCTGCGGGCGATGGGGCCGCCGGGATCGAGCTTGGCGCCGGTGGTGGAGGGTGCGCTGAGCTGAGGGGCACTCCATGCATAAAATTTCATGCACTCGCCGCAACGTACTGGGAACACGCCGCTTGCCAGCCCGCTTTTGCCCTGCCGGGATCAGGAGGCGGCTCAAACGGGGAGGGAAACAGCAGAAAAGACGACTTGCGAAATCACTGAGTTGACACGAGTGCCGCTATCGCCACAACTCCATCGACGATGGCTACGCCGAATCTGTGCATAATTCAGGTGTAAACAAACTCCCGCAGGTGGGCGATGAGCTACCAGCCGAGTGGGTGAATATCCGCGAGTACCTCAAGGCACTGGGTGTGGATCACATCAGTGACAAAAAATACTATGAGATCTGTGCCGACCACGGCCTCTTGGCCGAGAGGGCGGACTACCTGAGCCGCTACTTTCACGACCTTGGGGTGACCGTACACTACTCCCAGGACCCTCTGCTCAAGAAAACTGTCGTTCTGAATCCCGACTGGGCTGTGGATGGAGTCTACAACGTGCTCGACACGCCCAGCATTGAGGAGCGACAGGGGCGTTTCAATAAGCGTGATCTGGCGAAGATCTGGAAGGAAGACAAGTACGCCGACAAACAACCGGAGCTCTTGGCCCTGATGGAAAACTATGAGCTTTGCTTCAAACTGCCGGGCCGCGAGGAATACATAGCCCCCGAGCTGCTCGACGCCAACCCGGTACATTACAAACCCATCAACAGGACGGGACGCTTATCGTTTATCTACCAATACGAATTCATGCCCGCCGGACTCATCACTCGGCTAATCGTGAAAATTCATCGTCTTATCGACGAGAATTGTTTCTGGCGTAGCGGCGTGGTTGTCCGGGACGAAGGCGCAAGGGCCGCCATCGTTGAGGACGTCACGACCAAGCAAATCCGCATCGACATTGAGGCCGACGACAGGAAGAAGGAGCTTCTCGCCATCATCCGCAACCACTTCTCGGACATCTACGCGGACTTCAACCGCCGCATCGAGTACAAGGAGCTGATTCCTTGTAACTGCGGAGAGTGTTCAGCCCGTATCGAGGAAGACAAGGAGCCTCACTACTTCAACTGGCAAACGGTGCAAAGTTACGCGCGAGTGGGGCGTGACACGATTGTTTGTGACCATCCCCCGCATGCTGAGGTGAACGTCGCGACCCTCATGGGCGCAATAGCTGACAAACCGGACTCTTTGATCGACGGCCCAACCTTGCGCGAACCAGTCAGCCAAGATAGACCAAAGGGTGAGCCGGTGAATCCAGTCTCGTCCCCGACTCCGTGGACCGAGCGATGGGAAACCCTGGCAGCAGGTGCGATTGGAATAGTGTTCCTGTTACTACTCCTTAGCATTGCGATTTTCATCCCGAACCCGACCGAGTTTCAGTTATTCGTATTCCGGATTGTCCTCGCTCTCGCGGCGGGTGCCTTCGGTGCACTGATACCGGGCTTCATTGAGGTCGAATTCAAGAACTGGCTTCGCGCGGGCGGCGCGTTGGCACTCTTCGCGATCGTGTTTTTTCTTAATCCACCGGCGCTAATCACTGGTCCGTGAGAGTATGCTGATTTGCGGTCCTCAGGCCGCGTGGACAAAAGGTCCCACTACGCGCAGAACCTCCCGCAGCCGGTCCATCACCGCCCGAGAAGCGAATACCGACACCCTATGAGTTCAGAACGCTTGTGAGGGCTCTGCGCCAACCGTATAAGGCGACTGTGGGGCTGGCAGGTCTTGGCGGTCTGCGGCGTGGAGAGCTGGCAGCTCTGCGCTGGAACGACTTTCAAGGGTCCAAAGTGAGGGTCGATGAAGCTGTCTATCGGGGTTGTCTCGGAACCCCGAAGTCGGCCAAGTCCAGGCGAACCGTCAGCGTCCCGGCAGTGGTCCTGGAGTTGATCGAGGATTGGCGGTCTCAGTGCCGGTTCAAGGGACAGGACGACTTCGCCTTCTCGATTCGTACCAATTCGCCTATCGACCTAAACCGCGAAATGGAGCGTACGATCAAGCCGATTGCTGAGAAGTTCGGGTTGCCTCGGTTCTCATGGCACGACCTCCGGCACGCCTATACGACTTGGGGGCGTCAAGCCGGAGTTGAAGCCGAGATAATGCGCGATCAGGTAGGACACGCCTCGGTCTTGATGACTCAGGACGTGTACAGCCACCTCGATGACCGAGACGGTGCGGCGGACAAAATCGGTCGTCTCGTGTGGCCGGATGAGGAAGAGAAAGCGGCGTAATTGGAACCCTAATGGAACCCCGCGATGCTAATGACAATCGCTAAGTTACTGAAAACAATGGTCGGGGCGCGGAGATTTGAACTCCGGACCTCCTGCTCCCGAAGCAGGCGCGCTACCAGGCTGCGCTACGCCCCGATCTGATTTGACAATGCGGGAGGAAGGCTACTCCCCTTCAGTCTACGGCGGCCCCGCACCGCTGTCAAACCGAACGGCCTATTGGCCCACGGCTTCCGCCACGCTCTCGAGTTTGGCCATTCCGCAAGGGAGGGGGAAGGGCCGGGGCACGGCCAAAGCGCTAGCGGGAAGCGTAGAGCAGGGCTTGGGGGAGCGAGTGCTGGAGTTTCTGCGGCTTCATGTCGGCGTGGCCGAGGGAGGGGAAGCTGCAGAAATGTCGCAAGCCTTCGCCCCACAGCTCGGCGCGCAGTCGCTGGAGCAGATCCTGCGTCGTGGCGCGCTGCTTCTTTTGGCCCGCCTGCCACTTCGGCGGCGGCAAAGCGTCGGGGGAATTTTCCGGCGCTGCGGCTCTGCGCGCCGCCAGCAACAACCAGCTGTAAGCCGCGACGATCATGCGTGGCACCTCGGCCACCGAACGCGGATGCCGCACTTGTGCCTCGCCCACTCCGAGCAGCGTCTTCTGGTCGCGAAAGTTGACTTCGATCTCCCAGCGCCGCACGTAATGCTGCACGATGCTCTGCAGCGAAAGATCCGGATCGCTGACGATCAGATAAGCCGGCTGGCGATAGAGCAGCTTGGCGCCCGGGCGCGGCCGGTAGGCCAGCGGCGCGATCACCACCAAGCGCAAATTCCGCTGCCCTCCGGCCGGACGCCAGCGCAGCGGCGGACGGCGGCGCGGGCAGATGGTAGAGCTTGGCGTCCTTGCGCACACGTCCGATCAAAACCGTGTTGGAGGGCTGCTGCCGCAACACCACGCAGTTGGTGAAACGGCCGTCGACGACGACCTCGAGCGGCCGCTGCGCCGAGCCCAAGTCTTGATCCAACTGCTGCCGCAGAAGCTGCAGCCGGCGGGCGCCTTGGGCCGCCATCGAGTCTTTGCGGCAAGCCTGCCGATACTGCTTGCGTTCTTGGTCGGAGGCGTTGATCAAGTTGCGTGGCCGCCGCGGCGTGGGCGCGTGTTGATAGTCGACGGGGATGGCGCGGGCCGGGCCGAGCTCGTCGGCGCCGGGCAGGGCCGAGATGGCCAGCACGCGCTGGGCGCGGATGAAGTTGGTGTGAAAGGGCGGTCCCAGCGGATCGCGGCGCCAGGCGACGCCGGGGATTTTCGGGCCTCGTTTGGGCAGCAGCGAATCGTCCATGCAGACGACCAGCGGCGCGGCGGGATCGAGTTCTCTGACGACGCCGCGGCGGGTCACCGCAAAGAGCGAGTCGGCGTCGAGGCGGGCTTTGGAAAAGAGGCGATAGACGGCCGACCAATCCTGGAAGCCGGCGCCGCAGGTGTGCAGCATACCGGTGACGGTGCGGCGGCCCAGCCCCACCAAAGTAGCCAGCATCAGGGTTTCGATGTTTTGCTTGACGCGCCGCTGGCCGGCACGGCCGAAGGCCTCGTGGGCGAGGGCTTGGAAGGCGTCGAGGAGACGTGCCGAAGAGTTTTTTTTAGAACAGAAGGCGGCGCCTGCGGACGGTTGAGGACGAGCTGATTTTTACTTTCCACGAACCACTCGACGAGTTCGCCACGGGAGAACTCCATGGCCTGGGCGAGAGCGGAGGGGAAGTTGATGTACCACTGCCGGCTATTCTTACGGTCAATGAGCTGAACTTTGGTGGGGAATCCCATGGGTCTCCTGGAGCAGAGAGAGCAGAAGATGGCCTGCTCTATCGGACGAAAAAAGAGAATGGTATATCTAGTTGTATCACTAGATACAAGAATACACCAAAATGTTTCCGAGGGTTTTCTGCCCCCCCCATCCTCGCAAGTTTCTCCAATGTCGGATTTATCTAGTCAAACGCCAAACTCGAGGGCGTGGACGGAAGTCCACGCTCCGGCCGACCACAACCACACACTCTGGGAGGACACAACCAAACGCTCCGGCCGACCGCAACCAAACGCTCTGGGAGGAACAACCGCACGTTCGATTCAGTAAGAGCCGAGCTACACTAGAGCGTCGACACCCAAGTGAGCAACACCCTCCAATCCGCGACCGCCGGCACCCGCGGACCCAACACTCGCCAGGATTGCTGGGTCGAAGTTCGCTGGGCGGAAGGGCCTTTGGTTTCACCCGAAAAGGAAAAGGCCCCCGCCGCGCAGCCCCCTGCGACGGCTCCAGCTCCAACAATCGAAGTTGCAACCTCACAAGCATCACTCAACGAAGATTCGATTCACAAAGTCGCCGAACAAACGCTGGCGGCCCTGGACGCCGGCTGCCTCTCTATCCGCATAGACGACTGCGGCGCCGCGCCGTTTACGATCATGGCGCGCATCGAGGCGGCCGTCATGCGCTTGCGCGAAGCGATTATAAGCACCGCGTTGCCCCCGACCCGCCCCGAAATCCATTACCGAAGTTCGCGAGACCGAATTCGCCGCACGCGCCTTTTTGTCCCAGGAAGCACGCCGAAGTTTTTCGCAAAAGCGGCCTCGTGTAACCCTGATGTCGTCATCCTGGATTTGGAAGACGGCGTTGTACCGCAAGAAAGGGACGCCGCCCGCCTGCTGATCAGAAACGCATTGCGAACGGTGGACTTTCGCGGCGCGGAAAAAACCGTCCGCATCAATCCGCTGCCCTTGGGTCTCGAAGACATTGGCGCCGTTGCGCCGCACGGGGTTCACACGCTGTTACTTTCGAAGACCGAGGACCCGGCGGAAGTAGTCGAGATTGATCGCGCCGTAAAGCAAGCGCTGAAAGACCACGGGCAGGAAGCTGAAGTGTACCTTGTCCCCAGCATTGAAACAGCCCGGGGAGGTTTTCGGGCCTTGGAAATCGCCGAGGCTTCTCCCCGTGTCGTGGGCCTCTCATTAGGGCTCGAAGACTACGTCAACGACATAGGAGCCGAGCACACGCCGGAGCGCCGGGAAAGCCTGTGGTTTACCGGCCAGGTACTCAACGCGGCCAGGGCCGCCGGAGTGCAACCGCTAGGCTCGGTCTACACCGGCATCCAAGACCTCGGAGGCCTGGCCCGCTATGCCCAGGATTTCCAAAAGCTAGGGTTCGAGGGACTCGCCTGCATCCACCCCAGCCAAGTCCCCGTCATCAACCGAGCTTTCTCGCCGAGCCCCCAGCAAGTCGCGAAAGCCCAGCGAATCGTCGATGCCTTCGAGCAGGCCGCAGCCGCGGGGACGGGAGCAATATCCCTCGACGGAAAGCTAGTCGATCTGGCCGTGGTTGAACTAGCGCGCCGGGTCCTACGGCGAGCGGCGGTGTGCGCGGCGCGGGATCAGCGGTTGTCGGAAGAGTAGATCCTAGATCCTAGTCAACACGTTCAGCCTTGAGGCGCGGAGTGCGGATCGCAAACACGCGACCCCGCGTAGGGCGCTACACGAGTAGTTAGCGAGACGGACAGCGGGGCCTATATCATTGACTGAAATCAGGTTAGGGTTGTACCCGAGGCGGTGGGTCTGATGCCGGACCCCGCACGGCTGAAGGCAGGTCACTCGTCGATGTGGAAGCCAATCCGTCTTTTCTCGGGCTCCGGCGGGAGCTCGTTGATCCTATCGATCTCCTCAGCCAAGAGTTCAATAACGGAAGTGTGCCGATCCTGCGTGGCCTCGATCTTCTCGATGCGCTCGGCTAGGTCTGTGTGGGTGGCCAGCATCTGACGCAGCTTCTTCACGAACGTGCGCATGATGGCTACGTTCACGTCGGCCGCGCGATCACTGTGGAGCACGGAAGAAAGCATGGCCACACCCTGTTCGGTGAACACCCAGGGCAGTTTGCGGCGGCCGCCTCGGCCGGTTTTTGATATCGCATTTTGCGATATCAAAGCGTCGAACTCATCGGCCGTCAGTTGGAAGGCGAAGTCCGAGGGGAAGCGCCGATCGTTGCGCTTCACCTGCTCATTGAGCCGTCCTGTGGTCACCCCGTAGAGGGAGGCCAGGTCGGAATCCAGCATGACCTTCTCTCTGCGGATAACGTAAATCTGCCGCTCAATCCTCTCAACTGGGATGAGATCAACTGTAGTCGCCGACCTCTTCTTTGGACTGGGTGACTTCTTCTTTGGCATTGAAACGATTGAAGTGCTCGATCGGGCCTTGTGCCAGCGCTTGTGGCCGGGGCTAATCCCCGGCGTGGACCTTTTCCGGCACCCTCTCCCTGATATCCAGCCGGTAAATCGGCCCGCCCACCAGCGTCAAAACCAGTTGAGCGATCGGAACCAGCAGCCCCACTCCGACGAACACAATCGTGTAGTTGCCGGTCGCGTCCAGTACCCAGCCTGTTAAGGCCGTAACAATCAAAGTGCCGAGACCGTTGCCGGTGCCCGAGAATCCCAGCACGGTTCCGACGTAGGAGGGCGGGAACCAGTCCGCGGGCAGATTCAGCGAGTTCATTCCCCAAGTGATAAAGAAGAAACCGGCGCAGCTCATGGCGGCAATCGCCAGCGGCAAGCTGTCGGTAAAGGGCGCGAGGATTCCGATCATCGTTCCGAACGCCGCGACCCACATCACCGCGCGCCGGGCGCGCTGCACCGACCAGCCCCGAGCGATCAGCCAGGAGGTAATACCCCCTCCGGCCATATTCCCCAGATCAGCAGCTAGAAACGGAATCCAAGCCACCAAGGCGATCGATTTGAGGTTCAGCCCGCGCGCTCGGTTCAGATATTCCGGCAGCCAGAACGTGTAGAACCCCCAGATCGGGTCTCCGATCAGCCGCGGCAGAAAGACAGCCCAGGCTTGCCGGAAGAAAACGAGCCGGCGCCAAGGGACTCGCTCTTCTTTCTGCGCTTCCTCCTTGGGGTCGTTTCGCGTCACGTAAAGCCAAATCGGCACCCAAAGAAAACCGACGGAAGCGGTAGCTAAGAACGCCGCGCGCCAGCCCCACATGACAGCGAGGCTGCCGACAATCAGTGGTGCGAGCATCGCGCCCAACGCGCTGCCGCTGTTGACAATCCCGATCGCGAAAGAACGCATCGCGCCGGGCACTCCCTCAGCCGCCGATTTGATGACGGTGGGCCAGTTGCCGCCTTCTCCCATTGCCAGAACAAAGCGAACCGCCGCGAGCGATCGTGGGCCCACGACGAAGGCTTGTGCCACGCTCGCCGTGGACCACCAAACGACGAACAAAGTGAGCGCCCGCCGAGCGCCCAATATGTCGGAAATGCGTCCGCCGACACTGTAGAAAATCATGTAGGAAAACGTGAAGGCATTGACGGTCCAGGCATATTCGGTATTGCTCATACCGAATTCGTCCCGCAGGGTAGGGGCGAGCACCGAAACGGTCAGGCGGTCGAGATAGTTGATGATCGTCGAGCCGAGCAGGACAAAGATGATGGCCCAGGGGACTTTGCGGGCTTTGGGGGCGGCGGGGCCCTCGGGAGTGCCCGACGACGAACGTTCAGTGACGGAAGCCGGTGAGGGCTCGGAGCCATTAGCCGTGGGGTCTGGGGACAAAGACGTTCAGTATAACCTGAATTATGCACTGCGGCGTGGACCTGAGGAGGGCTGAGCCGCAAGGGACCATTGGGGACCCCCTAAAACATGGGGTAAAAAGGTAGGCTGGCAAAGATCCCAGCTTCGCCAGCCAACCCCAAGGAGGTCACCCACATGGTTACCAGACGAAAACAGCATAGCTCCCAAAGGCCCGTCCAACAAGGCCCAGCCGTGACGGTCTCGCGGCCCAATAAAATCGGGGCTTCGACGCCTTACAACTTCCGCGGCAGGAAGCCGACTCCCTACGGCGGCTTGCTGCCGGTGGTCGGGAGGGCGCTGATCTGAGAGCCTGGCTATGCGCTATGCATAAAATTTTCTGCGCTAGCCGTAACGCACTGGAAACACGTCACTTCCGAGCGAGGTTTTAACGACGCGGATTCTGGGCGGGAAGGGAAACCGGACACGGAGAAGCCAAAAGGCCAGTTGCCGAGCTACCACCTCACGACGACTGCCAACCCGCTACGAACGCAGTCACACTCGCAAAGTGAATCTGTGCATAATTCAGGTATAAACGTTTGGGTTGGCGGCGGGTGTAGGCGTGGGGATGGAAATGCAGTCAGCTCGTGGATAGTGTGTCCAGTCAAGGCTGGCATGTTCAGTGGGAGACAGTCCCACCGGGGTAAAAGTCAGAGCCCCGTAGCTTGGGTTGCATCCGTGTGGAGGAAACGAAGCCGATGAAGCCAACTGACAAAGCCATCCTTGGGATGGTGAGCAAGTCACCGGGCCGTAACAAAAGTGAACCCATAGGTGGCCTCGAAAAGCTAAAACCCCGGAGGCCGAACCCTCTTTCCACGGGTGAAGGCAGCATGGCCTGGCGCAGACTGACTGCAGCGCCAGTTCACTCCGGCGGGGTGCTAGGGACAGCACGGTGACAAGGGCATGCTAAGCAACTGGAGAAGCCCTCCTCGTCCCGTCGAGAAATTGGCGGAGCAGGGAAGCCGTATAACTGGCGAAAACCAGGAAATCGGTGGAAGGCGAGAGGATGGCGGCTAGGTTCGTAGTAGTGAGGAAGCGGGGTAACGCCCGTGGAGCGAAGGAGCCTTGCTGCACATGAAGTCTTGGTCAACACAGTGAGGCAGGGGCGAAATGATAAAAGCGTCCGGTAGTCTGCAGGATCTGAGACGAAGACTATACGGCAAGGGGAAGGCTGAACGGACTTGGCGTTAACCCAAGGCCTCGGTCGGAAGCGGTGGAGTAGTCAATGGCGAGAGCAGACACCTGGATTCGGGTGACGGCTTCCGAGCTGTCGTCGAAAGCAACTCCGATCGGATAGGTCTCATAAACCTTGTCGTGAAGTGTGCAGGAGCGCGTAGTGAAGGAAATCTTCATGCTGCGTGCGAGGTGGCGGGAGCTGGAAACGGAGCCACGGACACGGTTAACCGGGCACGAAGGGGGAAACCCCGGATACAGCCAAGCCAGGTCCTGACGGGCCACCGCGCCAGTTCCCGACCCTACACCTGGCTTTGGTCCGATTCGACTAGTATCCTCCTAGACCCGCTCACGAAACTCATTCGCGAACCGCTGCTGTGCCTGAGGCGGCTTCGCGATAAAGTGTCTCCAGCAAGCGCGGGACGAAATCACGCAAGAAAGCCAATTGGTCTGTTACCGATAGACTGTCAACAAGGCCGTCGTGGATAAGCTTGCTGCGTACATCGTATAGGTTCTTCAGCTGCCTGGTTGTCGCAGTCGGTTCGCCGAGATCCAGGTTGCGCTTCACCACCTCGGACACGTACTCCCGGAGCGTCGTTCCGATCGCTTCTCGACGGAGCCCGCTAAGTCGACTCAAGAGATGGTCGATGTTTAACCATTTGGGCGAACTTCTGGGATGTGCATCTCTTATTGTTTGGACTGCATCTTTCGCTGCCTCGAGTGCTCCTCCCGCAGGGGAAGAGATTCTTTTGTCCGGGAGCAGTGCTTCCAGGGAGGTCACCTGAATTATGCACAGATTCGGCGTAGCCATCGTCGATGGAGTTGTGGCGATAGCGGCACTCGTGTCAACTCAGTGATTTCGCAAGTCGTCTTTTCTGCTGTTTCCCTCCCCGTTTGAGCCGCCTCCTGATCCCGGCAGGGCAAAAGCGGGCTGGCAAGCGGCGTGTTCCCAGTACGTTGCGGCGAGTGCATGAAATTTTATGCATGGAGTGCCCCTCAGCTCAGCGCACCCTCCACCACCGGCGCCAAGCTCGATCCCGGCGGCCCCATCGCCCGCAGCCGTCGCATCAGCCGTTCAAACAGGCCCTTTTCCTGATAATGATCGCTGTAGCTGACACCCGTTCTGCCGGCGTGCCGCCAGATCTTGGCCGCCACGAACAGAAAACGCAGCCGCGCCGTCGCCAGGGTGGTGTGCCGCAGCGTCTCCACGCTGGCCTGGGCTTCGCGGTTGAACAGCAGCAGCCAGCAGTTGCGATTGTAGGCCAGCATGGCCAACTGAAAGTGAGTGCGGTTCATGTCAAAGCGGCGCGAGGGATGGGCCGCCAGCCCGGCGTCGTTGTTGGCCTCCTTGATCAGGTTCTCGGCTCCGGCGCGCTGATTGTAAAACCACACCACCGCCGCGATCGGCTCGGCCAGATTGGTAACAAACACGCGGTAGGTGTAAGCGCTGGTGGCGAACAACTGGTATTGCTCGGCCGCGCCGGCCTTGGGCTCGTTTTCGTAACGCAGCGCCAGGAAACGGCAGGCCCGCGCCCAGCCTTGCGGTTGGTAGAGGAATTCGCATTCCGCGTCCGCGTCGGAGCGGGGGGAGGGTTTCCTTTCTGCTTGCTGCAAGCGCTCGACCAGGCGCCGCGTTTTGCGCGCCACGATGACGAACTGACAAGCCGCCTTTTCATAGGCCTCCACCGCCTCCCAGCAATAAAAGCCGGAATCGGCCCGCGCCAGGATTTTCTTCACGCCGCCCGGCAAAGTCCGGAAAGCGCTCTCGAGGTGGGCGGCGATCTGTCGGCCCGTGGGCCGGTCGCCGTTGCGCAACCCGCCCATCAGGTATTCGCGCGTCTCGGCCAGGAAGGTCAGTATCGGCTGGTAGCTGCGCTTGCCCTTGTTCTTGGGGTTGTAGCTCTTGCGCCCGCCCATCTGGCGGCCGTAGAGGGTATGCACGGTGGTGTCGGTGTCCAGCGTCACCGTCTCCAACTTCACGTGGGCCGCGGCCCAGACTCGTTCCCGCAGCTGGCGCTGAATGGAAAGGATCTGCTTCGCCACGTTGAGGTGCAGCGAGGCCAGAAAGCGCCACAGCGTGGACTGCGGCGGCAGACGCGTCACTTGCAAGATGCCGGTCAGGATGGGGTCGCGAGCGATGAAGCGGAGTTGGTTGAGCCGCGCAAAGCCGACATAGAGGCCGAGCACGAGGGCCAGCACGAACTGGTAGGGGCTCATGGCTCGGGTGATCCGTTTGGTCGTGAGGGTTTCTTCCAGCAGCGCTTGGAAGCCGAGTTTTTCGAGCAGGGTGGCGACGGGCAGCAAGCCGCCGTAGGGAGTCAGATTCTTGCCACGGAAGTGATAGGGCGTGGCAGCCCCGATTTTATTGGGCTGCGGGGCCCTCGCGCCGGGGCCTTGTTTGACGGGCTTTCGGGAGCTATGCTGTTTTCGTTTGGTAACCATTTGGGTGACCTCCTTGGGGTTGACTGGCGAAGCTGAAATCTTTGCCAGCCTACCTTTTTACCCCATGTTTTCGCGGGTCCCCAAATGGTTCCTGGCGGCTCAGCCCTCACCAGGTGCACCGGCAGTGCATAATTCAGGTGTCACTAAAGTTAGGAATTGAGAATTCTCACTCAGCTCAAAGGCGAAAGCCCCATAGATCTCAAGCGCTAGCTGCAGCTTACGATTAGCGCAGACAGCCTCTAAGTCGGGTAATGAAAATGCCTCTGACAAGGAACGAAAAAAGTTGTCGACTCCTAAGCCGGCCTGGACGGAGAGGCGACCGGTTTCCCATCTCACCAACTTCTTGTGCTCGGGGCGGATAACGGACTTGTCGGCCTCGTACATCCCCTCGGTCATTTCCCAACCAGCCGCTACGGAAAGATGAGCGAAGAGTCCTTTGTCGGGTACGGACTTCGGAGAATCGAATAGCATCCACAGCCTCAATTACTTTCGAGTACCTCAGGCCGACCCTGTACTTCAGCGACACCCACAGAAGAGCGGCGTGGAGTTTGCATAAATTTCGTTCGGCAGCAGATACAGTTTGAAACGGTCCTAAGGAAACCGCATAGGAATGATGTAGTGGCTCCAAGAGGAGCTTGTCCGGGCCAAACTCTTTTGTGATCGGTGAATCGAGGGGCACAAGATTCCGACCTGGTTGCAGCACAAAAGGTACGTAAGCAGAGAATCTGTCCTGCCCTGTACCTTCCGAACCGGGTGAGATCGCGAAGAGCATTTCGGTTGAGTTTTTCCTCCTCAGTCTTCAATCTGAAGGATTGGCAAACATGACGGCCATAGTCACTTCTTCGAGACCATCGATACCCTTGCCGACCCGTGACCCTATCTCGGACATCATTATGCTCTTCGACACCCTCCGCGTCAATCGTCACCTGTCCGACTTGCCCTCGCGGAGGTAGCTTCAATACGCCGCAGCGCGCCCTGCGTCGCCCATCCATCCGGTCGTCTGATATTTTTCCGATGAGGCACTTGTTGAACTCCCTGAATAAGCCGAGTGCCTCAAAAAATCCTACTACCGACTTTCTCCTCACTGCGTCTAAGCTATTTGCAGGTAGCGCAGGTGGAAACGATTAGCATGGCGGGCCAGCCCCGTGCGGCTCCTATTAGTGAGGATGCACTCGTGCGGGCTGCGCAGCAAGGCGACGCCGACGCTTTCGAGCAGCTCGTTCGTTTACACGACCGGATCGTGCTGCGGGTGGCTCTCAACATTCTCCGTTCACCCGAGGACGCGCGTGATGCCTACCAGGAGATTTTCTTGAAGGCCTACCGCAGCCTGGGCAAGTTTCGCTTTCAGTGTAGTTTTTGTACTTGGCTCTATCGAATCGGCACCAACGTGTGTCTCGATCAACTGCGGCGCAAGAGTGTCCGCAAGGAGCGGACCGTCGGAGCAGACGAAGATACACCGGGAGGCGATGTCCTCCTCAATGCCCAGGACGAGCGCCCTCACAGTAACCCGGACCGCGTGCTGGCTGGGAGTGAGGCGGGCCGCAGCATTCAACACGCCCTCGAACAACTTTCGCCCAAGGAACGCATGGTCTTTGAATTGAAACACCACGAGGGACTGCGTCTGCGCGCGATCGGTGAGGCGCTTTCGATCAGCGAAGAGGCCGCCAAGAATTGCTTGTTCCGTGCCACGCGTAAACTGCGGGCTACATTGCAGGGAGCCCACCAAGCAGCCCAAGCCTGACCTGTGAAGACATATGACCTGTGAACACATAAAGGATCGCGTACTGCTCTACCTGTACGACGAGCTGGACGAGCCTCAGCAGGATGCGCTGGAAGAGCACGTCGACAATTGCGACGGTTGCTCGGCGGCCTTGGAGAACGAGCGTCAATTCCTGCGGTCGCTCAGCGAAAGGGAAGTCCCCTCGGCGGCGTTGCTGGCCGAGTGCCGTCAGGACCTGATGCGCGGCGTCTACCACCTGCGGTCGGAGCAGCCTTCCTACGTCGGCGGGCTAATTCCTTTGGCGTGGTGGCAGCGGCTGCAGCAAGGTTTCCCTTCGATGCGTGTAGCGTGGCAACCAACCGCGGCGATGGCTCTGCTGGCGGTTGGTTTCTATGCCGGGCGGTTTGTCGAACCGGCATCGACAAGCGATATCCACGCCATCGGCAACGGCACTCAGCAATCATCGATGGCGCCGATAGGAGCGTTCGGCGACATCCAATCGGTCACGCTTGACCGTGGCCACGACGAAGTAGAAATTGTCGTGGAAGAAATGACGCGCCGCACGATTCGGGGAGCGCCGGGCGATCCGCGTATTCGCAATTTGCTGATCTCGACGGTTCGGGAATATCCCAGCTCCGGGGTTCGACTCGACACGCTCGAGATCCTCAGCGCCGGGGCAGGGGACCGCGAAGTGCGCGGCGCTCTGCGGGAACTCATGATTGGCGATCGAAACCCGGGCGTGCGCCAGCAAGCTCTTGAGGCATTGAAACCCCACCATGGCGACCCTGACACGCGCCAGGCTTTTGTCCAAGTGCTGCTGCACGACGACAATCCCGGAATGCGCGTGCAGGCGATTGACATGCTCACCGAGAACCCCGATCGGGACCTTGTGGGGCTGCTGCAAGGGTTGGTCGAACGAGATCAGAACAGCTATATTCGGTTGCGGTCGCGCCGCGTGTTGCACGATCTCAACGCATCGGTCGACAAGTTCTAACAGGTTCTAACCATGAAGCGAATTATTGCAAGCCACACCCGGAGCCGCGACCGTCAGGGAGCGGTAACCTGCTTCAGCGCGTTCATCGCGCGAAGGCCACGCGCCCAATATCTGGTCGCCACCGATCCGAGTCAAAGAGTGACTGCCGCCCCCGCTCGCCTCAGCTTCTATCTCGGCGGCCTGCTGGCCATTGCATGCGTATTGCCGGGGCAAACAGTCGGCCCGGTCCACCGCGAAGGGCGCTACTGGGTGCAGGTCGAAGAAGGTTCGTTGCCCGGAGGCGGCCGGCTGCGGATCCAATCGGTCGGAAGTATTGCGGTTGCCGGCGCCGATTCCAAGGAAGTCCGATATAAGGCCAAGAAAAAGCTAAAAGCTCGGAATGCTACGGAAGCCGAACAGCTCTTCCAGTCCGCGCGGCTGACCGCGTCTCGGCAGGGAAGTACGGCTGTGCTCTCGATCGCCCGGCCGAATTGCTTTCAATGCAACTTCTCGGCGGAGTTGGAAGTGCAGGCTCCCCGCACCACGGGCGACACGATCCTGAGCACCGAGGGAGGGTCGTTGGAAGTGAACGGCCTTGCTGGCCGGGTCAACGCGGATACGGCCGGAGGTTCGATCCGCATGGATCAAATCGGCCGAGGAGTGCGGGCGACGACCGCCGGAGGGGGCATTCAGCTTGGATCGATTGGAGGCGACGTTCGAGCGGAAACGGCGGGTGGTTCAATTCAACTCGAGCGCGCCGGAGCCAATGCGATTCTGACCACGAGCGGAGGCAGCATCACCGCCGGGTACGTGGAGGGCAAGCTTCAGGCGGAAACGGCCGGTGGCGGCATCCGCGCCGAGCAAGTCAGGGGCAGTGTCTTCGCCGGGACAGCCGGCGGGTCGATTCATCTGGGAACCGTCGGCGGTCTTATCAATGCCGAGACAGCGGGCGGCTCCATTCATGTGGCCTCGGCTCCCGCTGGGGTTCGCGCCGAAGCGGCGGGCGGGCGTATTCGGCTTGAAAACGTGGCGGGCGCGGTCTGGGCAGCGAGTGCTTCGGGCAGCATTGACGCCTATTTTCTCGATGCTCCCCTCAAGCCATCCTTTCTTGAAACCAACGCTGGCGCGATTGTTGTTTGGCTCCCGGCTACGCTAGCCGTCACGATCGAAGCAACTGTCGACTTGGCTGGCAATGCAAACCGCATCCGCAGTGATTTTCCCGTGATCCAAGTGCAGAGGGATGACCAGGGATTTGGGTCGGCCACTTTGACGGCGCGCGGCAAGTTGAACGGCGGCGGTCCGGTTCTGCGGCTCCGCAATATGAATGGCCGGATTCTGATTCGCCGTAAGGAGCAGCAGCCTTAGCCGCGCAGTTCTCACCCCATCGCGAGGCGCGATGTGGCGCGCGCATCCCGGCGGGCCGCCGTCGACAGGGGGCATGACTTGTAAGCCGCGAAGCGGCGCAGGATCGTAGCCCAGGGTGGAGCGAAGCGGAACCCTGGGTGAAAGCCCATATAGCGGGGAGCCCTGAAAGGGCGTAGGAAAACAGCCCGGCGACTCTGACGACGGAGTCGGTTTGCGCCAAGAAAATGTGATGTAACCAGGCACCGATTCACACAAATACCCGAGGTTCCCATGAGGCAAATCAATCTCCTAGCAATGATCGTCTTGATGTCCGTTTGCCATGCATCGGCCCAGCCGTCTCCGTCCAGGCCTCCGGCCGTTGCCAGGGGATTGTTCATGGCGGCCCCTATTTCGGGCGGACCCTACCTCGGTGTTGGACTCATCGAAGTAAGCGACGAGCGCGCGGCCGAGCTTGCGATGCAAGAAGTCTACGGCGTCGAGGTCGGCAGCGTCCAAAAGGGTAGTCCGGCCGATCAGGGCGGACTCAAACCGCGCGATGTTTTGCTGCGCTATGTGGGTGAGAAAGTGATCGGCGTCGAACACTTCGTGCGCTTGGTCCGCGAAACGCCTGTGGGAAGGGAAGTGAAATTTCTTGTCTTGCGAGCCGGATCCGAAATCGATCTCGCTATCACGATCGGCACCCGGAAGGGGCCCCGCTCCGGATTTGTCGTTTGTGAAGAGAGCGGGTCGGATTGCGAAGTAAACGTGCCGGGTTTCCAGTGGACCTTTCCAAAACTCGACATCGATATGCCGCGCCCGCGCATCAGCATGCGTAGCCGCTATCTAGGCGCGGAGGTGGAATCCATTGACGGACAACTGGCGGAATACTTCGGAGTGGAGGAGGGCGTACTTGTGAGAGCCGTGGAGCAGAACACTCCCGGAGAACGAGCCGGACTCAAGGCCGGGGATGTTATCGTTTCGGTCAACGGCAAGGCGGTCGACTCATCCCGTGATGTGCGCAACGCCATCCGATCGGCGCCCGCCGACAAAGAGATTCCAATCGAGATTATGCGGCGCCGGTCGAAGAAAACTCTCCCCATGGAGCCTCGCCGGCCACCCCCGAATGAAGCTGACGAGACGGAAGCCAGGCCAGTCCGAGACCGGCGGGACAGCAGACCCTAACAGCCGCTTCCGGCGATCTAGCTCCACGAAGAGCTTGCACTATTCTTACGAATCCCGGTCGTCCTTGTCTCTCAATCTCAACGGCTAGCAGTACATGATTGAACGAGCCTCGTATGAAGATGCTGATCGCGGGATGTCGCCGAAACCGTCCGTAAGTGTTGCTACGCCCGCTGCGGGCGCGAACTCACACACAGCAATCAAGCTTCCTGTGAATTCAGGAGTGGGTAATACATCGTCCGTAGGGTTACCGCAGGACAGCAAGAACATTATCTGGTGTCCCGCGGCAACATTCTGTATTGTGACCGGCGGAGGGTGAACGCGGCAGCCGCTTGACGGGTAGTAGTGAAGGCTGCAACTTCCGCTGCGCTGGTGCGGAGCAAACGGCGTGCCTGACAGATTTGAAACTACGATTCCAGTGTCATAACCGGCAGTATTAGATACAATCGGAAAGGCGAGAACGGTAGTTCGAGCTTCATCTACCCGGTCCGCGATCTTGCGCCCTTCGTAGGCAGCGGTCGGGCTTCGGTCCAGATTGGCCAGAGCGGTCACCGTCCACTTTTCAACCATGGACGGCTCCTTGAAATACCCGATCAGCCTGTCCTTTTTGATCAACGATCGAAACTCCCGTTGGCGATCGATTGCCTCACTGTCTTGCTGGAGGTTTGCAGGCAATGGGATGTCAACTTCAGAGATCAATAGTAGGCGAGACATATTCTTTTTCGACAGCGGTTTCGTATTCGATCCGAGAAAAGGACTTCGTTTCCCCTGACGGACACGCTCCGTACAGAGGACCAACGATGCCTAGAAATACGTCACACTCCTTAACCTTCGAAACGCAGAACTCGCGCGAATTTGCGTCACGGGCTCCGAAATGCTCCATTCCCACGGCAACAAAGCCATCGAGTATGGAAACTCCGTCGAGCGCTGCCTTTCGAAACTCTTTCATGGCTCGCGCAACTGAGCTTACGAAGACCTTTTTTGCCACTCCTGTCATCCCTTATCAATGTAGCGCGTAGCCATGGCACCGAGTCCGGAAATCTTATGCCTCCCAGAGACCTGCGGCTTGCAGTTTCGTTCTGCGGTTGGCTTTCGGGCACACCGCCTCTTCCTCCCAACTCCTTACGTATTTCCACGCGAGAAAGAGATGGACTTGGGGCCATTTCTGGCTCACCGAATCGGAGGGGCTCGGGCGTGAAGTAGTTTTGCGGGTGCTGCGATGTGTCTACGGCGCAGGCTCTCGTCCTGGTGGGCAAACAAAAAGCGCCTTGAGCCGATGGCTCAAGGCGCTTTTGGATTCTTTGATCGAAAGTGGCGCGGCGCGCCGTTAGGCCGGCCGCAGCAACTTTGAACCTTACATCATCCGCGCGAGAATGCGGTCAGACTGTTCCTTCGTCAGCGCTTCGGACCGTGCCGACATCGGTGTGCCGTCTTCGAGAACCGGTTCCAGCTCATCAAGTGAGGGCCGCCTAACTTGGTAGAAAACGCCGGTGTAGATCGTGTCGCCCCATTCCAGACCTTTTTCACAAGCGGCCTTCCAGTCGCCCCGGTCGTGGCCTTCGTCCTCGAGCTTCTTGACGCGCGGACGGAAGAAAGCATAGTCGTTATCGTGGTTGAACGTCACACAAGGACTGAAGATGTCGACGATGGAGAAGCCTTTGTGCTCGATCGCCTGAGTGATGACCATTTGCATGTGCTTTTGGTCGCCGCTAAACGCCCGGGCGACAAATGTGGCGCCGTTCATGATGGAGGAGGTGATCGGGTTGACCGGTGTTTCCACGCTTCCGAAGGGCGTACTCTTCGTCTTCATGCCGGTGCAACTGGTCGGCGAAACCTGGCCGGTGGTGAGTCCGTAGATCTGGTTGTTCAATACCAGGTACGTCATGTCGACATTGCGGCGCGACGTGTGGGTCAAGTGGTTGCCGCCGATGCCGTAGCCGTCTCCGTCACCGCCCGTGCCGATAACGGTCAGGCTATGATTGGCCATCTTTACTCCGGTGGCTACGGCCAAAATGCGCCCGTGGAGGGTATGCATACCGTAAGAATTGAAATAGCCGGGAAAGTTGGATGAGCAGCCGATTCCGCTCACAACGCACGTATTGTGGGGCTGAATCCCCATTGCCGCCGCCACTTTCTGAAGGCTGGCGAGAACCCCAAAGTCGCCACAACCAGGACACCAGTCCGGGTCAACTTTGCCCTTGAAGTCTTTTGCTGTGAGCTGAACAAGCCCAGTATCTTCGCTGATCGTTGTTCCTGCGGCCATGATATCTCCTATTTAAAAATGCTGTGATCAAACCATGATCTCTTGATAAGGTACCGAGTGCGTTGCCTCGCCGGCCAGCTGCTCCTGCACGCAGCCCACGATGTGGTGCGGCATAAAAGGCTCGCCGTCATACTTGCGGACATGCCCGTCTACATCGAGTCCTGTCTCGCTGCGCATGTAGCGATAGAACTGACCCGAGTGATTGTTTTCCACAATGATGGTCTTCTTGGCGTTCTTGATCACATTGCTAATCGCGTCGCCGTGGAAGGGAACTATCCACTTGATCTGGAAGTGGTTCACGCTGACACCCTGATCCCGCAACTGCTCGCAGGCCTCGCGGATCACGCCAATCGTTGATCCGAAGCCAATCAGTGTAACGTCGGCGTCCGCCGGACCCTCGAGTTCAGGAGCGGCAACTTCTTTTTCGAGGCCGTCCATCTTACGGGCGCGTCTCTCCACGTTTTTGCGGCGCGTGTGAGGATTGGTGAACTCATCACTGATCAGGATGCCGTCTTCGTCGTGCTCGTCAGTGGAGACCACGTGCATGTGTCCTTCAACGCCGGGTATGGCCCGCGGCGCCACGCCGTCTTCCGTGTGCAGGTAGCGCTTATAGTCGTTGCCGTTCGACGATCCCTCGCGGATCAATTTCCCGCGGTCAATATTGGGCTGCATATTGATCTTGGCCGGGTCGACGCTGAATGTTCCTTCCGAGATAAGAAGATCGGAGAGGACCATCGCCGGGCACTGCAGCTTGTCGGTCAGGTTGAAGATCTCGGCCATCGTATTGAACGCGTCGAGGGCGTCGTATGGCGCGACGATCAGTCGCTGGAAATCGCCCTGGCTGGCCCCCAGCATCTGCCACAAATCACCCTGCTCGGTCTTCGTGGGAACGCCGGTCGAAGGGCCGGCCCGCTGGACATTAATAAAGACCACCGGGATCTCCATCATGGCGGACGCGCCGACGGCCTCGGTCATCAGAGCAAATCCGCCGCCCGCCGTGGCGCACATCGTACGGCAACCGGCATGAGCGGCTCCGATCGCCATGTTCGCGACGCCGATTTCGTCCTCTACCTGGCGCACCATGATGCCCGCCTCGCGAGCGTTCTTCGCCATCCAATGCAAAACGCCCGTTGCCGGACTCATCGGATAGGCGCAGTAGAACTTGCAGCCCGCCGCCGCGCCGCCCATTGCCAGTGCCTCATTGCCGGTCCAGACGGCGAGAGGCTTCTCGCCGGTCGGTACGGCATCCGGGAAGGCTGCGAAGTTCGCGGCCGCATAATCATAACCCGCACGACCGACCGCGACGTTCTGGTCCACAACTTCCTGACCCTTGCGCTTGAACTGCAGCGTCAGAGCATCTTCGAGAACCTTGAAGTCCAAACCGCAAAGGTGCATCATCGCACCCAAAGCAACCGTATTTTGCACCAATTTGTTGCGGTCGTTATTCGTCAACTCCTTGACAGGCAGGCCGCACAACTGGACGCCTTCGCCCGCTTCTCCCGGCGTGATCGTGTCGCTGTTGTAGACGGCCCGCGCGCCCGGTCCCAATAAAACCAAGTGGCGGTCTATCGTGTCTTGGTTGAGAGCCATCAGCAAGTCCAGCTTGTCGCCGTGGTCGCCCACTTCTTGGTCGCTCACGCGGATCGTGAGGAAAATGTGTCCGCCACGAATGATGGATTGATATGCGTTGTAGGCATAAATGTGGAGGCCGCGCCGCACGAAGCTGCGGGCCAGGATGTTACCCGGCGTGGCGATACCCTGTCCAGCAGCGCCGCCGATGGCCAGCGCAAAGTCAAATTTCCTAGTACTCATGAATGCTCCTCAAGCTGAAGACCCTATCTTACCTTTTATTCCGCGGACCACAAACACGAACCCCAAGCAAGGGATCTACTTGGATTGGGTCGCTTCTTGGAACGCCACTCGCGCGGCGCGGTTGACAATCGGGTGTTCGATTACGTGTGCCGCTCGATTTTTTATTCTACCGGCTTTGCGGTGCCAGAAGCAATATCAGGCCGCCTCTTTGTCCTTTGCCGGTACTTTCGCCCCCAGAGCGGTTAGCCCGCATTTTTCATCGGGTGGCGAGGCAAAGTGCATGAGAGGCCTGTCAGTACGAGGCGCGCGCCGCTTGACGACCCCCACTTGATCAACGAGGCGTACTCGGACAGTACGTTGAGCACGGCGAGCAAGCGCAACGAAGTAATAGCGGGCCTGTCATGTGCTTGGCCCGTCAGCCGATGAGAAATGCGGGTTAGGCCCAAGGGGGAAACCGAAAAGCGGGCGGACAAGGTTGAAAAGCCAAAACTGGACGCGGATTAGGTGATCTTGGCGCCGGGAGACGAGCGCTGTCCGACCCTGATACCGGCGGCCAGCCGGGTGTGAAGAATGGAGGCCGAGAGGAGCGGGATTGGTAGTGCAACCGCTGGACGATCCTCTTGCGGCCACTCAAGCCTGCATTTCTCACCACGTCGCGAGACATGCCGGCCCGAGGACCCAGGCGGGCTAGAAGACCGGCTCCGCCACTTCGAAACGGACAGAAGCACGATAGCTTGGGTCGACGGTCGTCAGCCAGGCCTCGACCACATAGCGGCCCTGGGGCAGAGGCTGATCGGCCGGTTGCACGAGCGGTATCTCGGCCGCGAAGGTTTTTTCGCCGGGACTGAGTACAAGCGTACCCAGCTCTTGTGTGAAGAGTCTCGTTGCCGACCAGCGATAGATATCTTGGCCCCTGGAATCACGGATCGCCAAGTCGAACCGCTGTCCGCTCGGGAAATCGAGCCGCAAAGGGAAGTTGGTATCGTTGCGGATCGTCATTCGCGCCTGCATCACCGGCACGGCCCTCTCGGGTGTCGCCGGAGGCATCAGGTTAGGAAAGTAGACCGGCTGGTCGATCGAAAGCCGAAACGACACCCCGCTGAATCGAATGACTCGCGAATCGACGCGGGCTTCGGTCAAAACCATCGAGCGCGGGCCTGCGATGGTCACTTCCGTGCGGCGGAGCAGTCCGACATCCGGGGCGAAGACTTCCTCTCCAATGCCGGCGTCGGCGCAAAAAGTCGCCCCATACCGAATGACAACACCGTCATCGAAGCCGCCGGCCGGAACATCGACCCTCGAACCGCGCGCTGCCAAGGTGGCGGCACCCAAACTAGGATGCGGTAGCTCTGACCTCCAAGTCGTTCCCTCCGGTGCACCGAACTCATACCATAAGTGCTCGGTGCCGGAATCAGGCCGAAATTCCAAGAGCCGGCTCTGGCTGTCAATGCGGAGAAATGCCTGCTCCGGTGTGAATCCCTCCACCCGAAAATACCGTTGCCCGGCGGTTTCTACTGCCCCTGTAACGAGGACGGTGACGCTTCCCGAGCCGGCACGGCCTTCGATCGCGTAGGTCCATGAGTTGCCAACAGCAAGGGGAAAGTAGTGAGCCGGCTGGCTCAACTGCAGCGCACGGCTGCGAGGTGGTACTTGGCCGGGAGCCAAATTGGCCGTGGCGAACAGGACAACCGTCGCAAACGACGAGATGAGAGCCTTCCGATTCATGGCGCCATATGTCGACGTTCGTTGCTCCATGTCAGTGTGCTACCACGTGAGGCGCGAGCATTCTTGGAACAACGGCATGAGGTCAGCTAGGCCTGATAGTCATCAGAACACGCATTCTTTGGCACGCGCTCTATCGGCACGCACTCTATTTCACGCACTCTATTCATTGATACGTGCCAGATGATACCTGAATTATGCACAGATTCACTTTGCGAGTGTGGCTGCGTTCGTAGCGGGTTGGCGGTCGTCGTGAGGTGGTAGCTCGGCAACTGGCCTTTTGGCTTCTCCGTGTCCGGTTTCCCTTCCCGCCCAGAATCCGCGTCGTCAAAACCTCGCTCGGAAGTGACGTGTTTCCAGTGCGTTACGGCTAGTGCATAAAATTTTATGCATAGCGCATAGCCAGGCTCTCAGATCAGCGCCCTCCCGACCACCGGCAGCAAGCCGCCGTAGGGAGTCGGCTTCCTGCCGCGGAAGTGGTAAGGCGTCGAAGCCCCGATTTTATTGGGCCGCGAGGCCGTCACGGCTGGGCCTTGTTGGACGGGCCTTTGGGAGCTATGCTGTTTTCGTCTGGTAACCATGTGGGTGACTTCCTTGGGGTTGGCTGGCGAAGCTGGAATCTTTGCCAGCCGACCTTTTTACCCCATGTTTTAGGGGGTCCCCAATGGTCCCTTGCGGCTCAGCCCTCCTCAGGTCCACGCCGCAGTGCATAATTCAGGTGATAGATACATGCCAGATTATAGAGACGCGCCAGACGAATCGGCGGATTCATCGCTTTTCGTCTCGAAAGGACCATGGCTGCGTGACCGAGAAAACGCCTTTGGGAGCCTGCGGAGCGGTCAACATGCGGACCACCACTATTGAGCGAATGCGCTCCCCCGAGTCAGCGTTCCGATATGCCGAATTCAACCCCAGTGGTCATCTCTAGATCCCAGCTACGTTTGTTATGGGGGCTCGTGGCGGTATTGCTAACCGCGGTCCTTGCCCTCGTATTCGCGCGCTTTGGGTGAGCGAAGAACTTGACCGGAATGCACGCATGCATGGTCGATTCTTCCGGCGCACCTGGAAGGCAGGCGAACTATCTCAAGGCCACGCAAAAGTGACGCGGACGACTCCGAGCCGATTTGAGGCCGCAACGGCCCATCAGCAAACCAACCGGATGAAGTGTTGTTATCGCCCGGACTCAAGGAGGCGTTACAATGGCCACATCGTGATCGGCCGAACCATCTCGCATTACCGCATCACCGAGAAGCTCGGCGAGGGTGGCATGGGTGTGGTGTACAAGGCCGAAGACACCAAGCTCAAGCGGCCCGTAGCACTCAAATTCCTAAGAGCCGACCTGCTGGAGGATGACGAGCACAAAGAGCGGTTTCTTCGCGAAGCCCAAGCGGCAGCGGCACTCGACCACTCCAATATCTGTACCGTTTACGAGATCGACGAGGCCGACGGGCAAACCTTCCTCTCGATGGCCTATCTGGAAGGGGAAACGGTCAAAGAGAAGATCAAGGCTCGCCCTCTGAAACTAGAGGACGCTCTCGATATTGCGATCCAAGCCGCCCAAGGATTGGAGGCGGCCCACGAGAAGGGGATCGTCCATCGCGACATCAAGAGCGCCAACTTGATGGTCGCTCCGCGCGGTCAGGTCAAAATCCTCGACTTCGGCTTGGCCCAACTTGCCGAACGCTCGCAGTTGACCAAGACGGGGACGATCTTGGGGACGCCAGCCTATATGTCGCCCGAACAGGCGCAAAAGGAAACCACTGACCGACGCACAGACATCTGGTCCCTTGCCGTGGTGTTGCACGAAATGGTCGCGGGCAAGCTGCCGTTCCAGCGCCAGCGGGAGCAGGCGGTTCTGTACGCCATCGTGAATGAAGAGCCTGAACCGCTGACCGCTCAGCGTGTAGATGTCCCTGTGGAACTTGACCGCATTGTCGGCAAGGCGATGGCGAAGAGCCCCGACGAGCGCTACCAGCATGTGGACGAGTTGCTCGTGGATCTAAAGGCGCGGCGGGCCGCGGTGTCGGGCGTTACGACGAAAAGGACAGCTGGTAAGGCGGCAACAGACCGGAAGCTGGTCGCGGCTGTCAGCGGCCAACGAAAAGGACTCTACGGCGGTCTGGCGGCGGTCGCAGCCATTGCGCTGTTGGGCGCTGCTTATTGGTTGGAATCTTCGAGTTCCGAACCACGACGGCAATCCTCATCGGCAACTTTGACGAGCGTTCCCATTACCAGCCACACCGGGATCGAGCGCACGCCCGCAATCTCGCCCGACGGCAATCAGGTGGCTTATTCGTGGAACGGCCCGAATCAGGACAACTTCGACATCTATGTGCAATTAATCGGCGCGGGGAGGCCGTTGCGGCTGACGAGCGACCCGGCCCAAGAGGGTCACCCGGCCTGGTCGCCCGACGGCCGCTATATCGCCTTTCTCAGGAGGATTGGGCGCGGCGCGGAGGCTGAGGTCATCCGGGTGCCGGCTCTCGGCGGCGGTGAACGCAAGTTGGGCGACGTGGCGGGCTGGCAGTTTAAAAGGTTCGGGTTATCCTGGTCTCCCGGTGGGAAATTTCTGGCAGTCGTCCATCAGGCCGAGGGCGACCCACATCGTAGGGGCATTTACTCTCTTTCGGTCGAAACCGGCGAAAAACGGCGGCTCACATCCGTATCGGCTATGGCCAGACCGGCGTCGGCCTTCTCTCCTGAAGGCGGCCGACTCGCCTTTGCGCGAGAAACCGGCGATCTTTACCTGCTCGATCTTGCCGAGGACGGCGGCCCTGCCGGCGAACCTCGTCGGCTCACGTTCGAGCCAGTAGGCACGGTTGGGGGCCTGGATTGGACAGTCGACGGCGTCTCTATTGTCTTTTCGCCGAGCGATGACAGCGGTTCCCACTCCCTTTGGCAAGTTTCGGCTTCCGGCGGAGAGCCCGAGCGACTCACCGTGGTGGCCGACAACGCAACCTCTCCTTCGATTTCGCGGCAGGGGAACCGGCTTGTCTACGAGCGATCGCAATTTGACCACAATATTTGGCGCGTCCCGGGACTTGGGCACAAGGCGGCAGGTCTGGGATTTAAATGAACAATTCATCCGACGTAAGAAACGACGGCCTCACGCCGTCCCAAGAACGAGCCATCGGGGCACTGCTGACCGCGCGCTCCGTCGCCGCCGCCGCGCGCCAAGCAAACGTGGGAGAAAGCAGCATTCGCCGCTGGCTCCACGAGGACGAAAACTTCCAACTCAAGCTTCGCGGCCTGCGTGACGAATCGCTCACGCACGCAGCTTTCCAGCTCCAGCAGGGCGCCTCCGAAGCCGCCGGAGTCATGCGAGATGTCGTGAAGGGCGATACGCGTGTCGATTCCGCGCGCGCTTCGATCATCCGCGCGGCCGTCGAGTTCGGCTTTCGCTCCCGCATCTACGATGACGTAGTCAGCCGTCTCAAAGTCGTCGAAGCAAAGCAGCTGGAGGCAGCGAAATGAAACACTGGTGTTTCTACACAAGAGTCGTCGCCTATCTGGAAAAGGTGGAAGCCCTTTTCCCGGACAAAACCCATAAAGGCGCCTATCTCCTCTGGAGGGACGACGACGGCAACCCCCTAATGATCGCAGGCCCCGGAGTCGACTGGTTCCGGGGCCGCGGCCCCATGCCCGACCTCAACAACCTAGGCCAGGCCGTCGCTTCGCCTGTCAGAGCCCAGAACGCAAGTGACGGGTCAACGCCTGCAAACAAACGAAAGTGCGAACACCACCAACCGAAGCAACAGAGCTGCGGGCGCAAGCCCGTGGTCAAGACCCCAACTCACCGCCCATCCGCCAAATCCAAAGCCCCAACGACCTCAGCCCCAGCAAACCGCCATTCACAAGAACGCACAGTTACGTTCCCAGCTCTCGCCGCCCGGCAAGGACCAACCCCAAGCAAACAGGCGAACAAAAAGCGCACAAAGTTCGTGAAATCCGCCCAAATCCGCTCAAACCCGCTCAAATCCCGCCAAAGCAAGACCGAACCCTGCGCCGCTCCTCCTGGCTCCCTACCGCGATGCTCACTCCGTAGAGTTGCGATGCCTCAGGCGATCCAGCGTCACAGCCGCCACGATGATCGACCCCGTTAGCACGTCCTGAACCCAGTTCGGCACGCCCTTCATGCTGAGGCCGTTACGGATCACCGCCATCAGCATCGCCCCGGCCACCGAGCCAAGCACGCTGCCCTCGCCACCTTGCAAGCTGCCGCCTCCGATGACCACGGCAGCGATGATGTCCAGCTCCATGCCTCGGGCGGCAGTCGGGTCCCCGACCGTCAAGCGGCTGAACTGCATCAACCCGGCGACACCGGTCAGCAATCCACCTAGCGAATAGACGTAGAGTTTCATCCGTTCTACCCGGACCCCGCACAGCCGGGCCGTGTTTTCGTTCGAGCCGATGGCGAAGACGTAACGTCCCAGAACGGTGTTGCGCAACATCAGCGCGACCACGCTGGCGAGCCTGAGCGTCAGCCACACGCCCGGCGCCATGATCAGCCACGGCGGATCAGGAAATTTCGCCAGCATTTCGTTGAGCCAGGTGATGGACGCGTCGATCTTTTGCTCGTGGGCGACACCTGTTGCGATGCCGCGATAGACGAGCAACGTTCCCAGCGTGATGATGAAGGGGATCAGCTTCAGCCGCGTAATCAGCAAGCCGTTGAGCAGGCCGCAGCATCCGCCGACGGCGATCCCCGAGAAAGCCGCAATGACCGGGGACACCCCGGCTTCGAGCAGCCGCGCGACAACGACTGTCGAGAGCGCGATCATCGACCCGACGCTCAGATCGATTCCGCCGGAGATGATAATCAGCGTCATCCCCAAAGCGCCCGCCGTCACGATCACGCTTTGCGTCAGGACCGTGACCCGGTTGAACCCGGAATAGAAAGGCTCGCCGGCCCACAGGACGAAGAAGAGATAGACGGCGATCAGGCCGATCAGAGGGCCGAGGTTTTTCAAGGCTGGCCCGCGAAGAAAAAGTAAGTGCTTCTTCACTCAGCCAGCCTCTTTCCAACCGCTTCCCAGCCGCTGCCTTCATGGCCGAAGTGGAACGTCCCTGGATGCAGTATCTCGGCCAGGATTTCGAGGGATTCCACGAGCCGCGGGCCGGGCCGGTTGAAATACTGGTTGCCGTCGGCGATGTAGACGTTGCCGTCGCGGACTGCCTTCAGGTCATTCCAACCCGCCTGCGCTAGGAGCAACGGCACATCCTGCCGGGTGCGAGCCATGTCGTATCCGCACGGAGAAATGAAGAGGACGTCTGGGTCTGCCTTCGCAAGTTCATCGAAGCTCATCCACGGGGAGTGTTTCCCCGCTTCGCCGAAGAGATTCTCCCCGCCCGCCATCCGCACCAGCTCCGGCATCCAGTTGCCCGCAGCCATCAGCGGGTCCACCCATTCAATGCAAGCGACCCGAGGCTTTGCCCGCAAAGGCCGCGCCCGCGATTCGATCTCCTGGACTCGCATCTGCAAGTTGGCGACGAGGCGGATACCGTCCTCTGTCCTGGCGAGCCCGGAAGCGAGCCGGCAGATGTCGGCCCAAAAATCGGCGATCGAGTTCGGTTGCAGTGAAATAATTGTGGCCTTGCACTCGGCGACTTCCGCGACTGCCCGCTCGACATCCCGCAGGCTGACCGCACAGACTTCGCACTGCGCCTGGGTCACGATGTGAGTCGGCTGCAACTCCCGCAGGCGCCCGGGAAAGACTTCGTAGACACCCAAGGCATCCTTGACGAGCGATTCCCGTTGCAGGGACTTCACCCGCTCGTCGATCTCTCGGCTGCTTCCGGAAACGTCGAAACGCGGTTGAGTGCAAACGGGCAACTCGCGAACCTGCGGCGGATAGTCGCATTCGTGAGAGCGGCCCACGAGGAACTCTTCCAGCCCCAGCGCGCAGATGGTCTCGGTTGAGCTGGCAACGAGGGAAATGATGCGCACTAGTTTGTCCCGTCGTCAAGAACCGCTTGTCAAAGCGATCAGTCGTGACTCGTCATGGTTGCACACGCCGCAAGAAGACATCGTAGCAAGCCGAAGATGAGCGACCGAGTTTCCCTAGCTAAGCCGGCAAGAGGCAGCCCAACAGGGCAGCAGACCTGGCGTGAGCGTCCACGCTTGCCGCAAACCGATTCGTCGGTTTGTTCGGCCCCAGTTTGTTCAGCCCCGGGGCGCCTGCATCCGGGCCAAGTAATCGAGTCCCGTCCGCCGGCAACGCCTCGACGAATCGAGGTGCGGGCAAACCTGGAGGTTCACGCCACGCCGGGCCGCTGGACCTTCCGACGAAATATTCCGGGCGATTGCGGAACTTGTGGCTCAACCCGCGGTCCGCGACGCCGTCTCGCCGCGAAAAAGATCCATCTGATCCTCGGGAATCTCTTTGGGCTTTCGCTTCGGCCGGCGGACGGGACTTCCGATCACACCCAGCACGGTCAGCTCCCGCACAGCCTCTCTCGGAACGAAAACCCTCTGCGCGTTGGCGTTCGGATCGGGCGGGGTCGCCGTCACGCCCTTCTCTTCGAGCAGCAGCAGGTTGTTGGGCACGATCCCTTCCAGGATTTCACCGTCGCGAAACGTGAATCGCACCCAAAGTCCGTCCTGTTTGGGACGCGTGGCGAACACGGTCTTCTGTTTCGCTTCGGCGTTGCGCTCGAATTCTCGAACGAAATACACACCTTTGATCTCGTCGTAGGGGATCAAGACCACCTGTGCCGAGCGGTCGAGAACCTCGACCCCTTCCGCCCGCAGGTACGTCTGAGGGCTAGCGTATCCGTGCACGGTGACGGCGTCAAAGCATCGTACGTAGACTTTCTTTGTGGTGGAAGCCGACAAAGCTGTGGAGGCAGACAAAGCCAATGAAGCGAAGATGACTCCTCTGGCCGGTATGCTAATATGCCTCCAGACGCGGTGTCAAGCTCCATACTCACTATAAGTGATTGATATCTAAGGTGTTGGTCTGAGTGCTGCAATCCGCAATCCAGGAGTATATTGACTACTGCCGGGTGGAAAAGGGGCTTTCCGGCAATACCTTGTCGGCCTATCAGCGCGACCTTGGGCGTCTGGCTGCCTTCTGTGAGAAACAGCAGCGCCCGCTGCTAGAGGTCAGGGGGGAAGATCTCGCGGGGTTCGTCGACTCCCTCATTCAAGCCGAGCTGAGCAGCCGCTCGATTGCCCGCTACGTCGCCAGCATTCGAAACTTCTACCTGTATCAATTGCGGCAAGACCGCATTTCGACCGACCCCACCGTCGATCTTCGTTCACCAAAACAAGGGAAACCGCTACCGAAATTTCTCTCGCTGGAAGAGGTTGACCGGCTGCTCGAAGCACCCGATGCGCATACGCCAAGGGGCGCTCGCGACCATGCCATGCTGCAGTTGTTGTACGCTGCGGGGCTACGGGTCTCTGAGCTGATTGGCGTTCAGCTCGCGGAGCTCAACTCGCAGCTTGGCGTACTGAGAGTCACGGGCAAGGGAGACAAGCAGCGGATGGTGCCGGTCGGCAAGGTTGCGCTCCAAGCGATCGAGACCTACCTGGAGCATGACCGGCCGCAAATCCTCAAGCGGCGGCCTTCTCGCTATCTCTTCGTGACCACCCGCGGAACGCTGCTGACTCGCCAAGCGTTTTGGAAGCTGCTGAAGAACTACGGCCTGCAGGCGGGGATCATGACGAAGCTGACACCTCACGTCCTCCGGCACAGCTTCGCGACGCATCTGCTCGAGCGCGGCGCCGATCTGCGCAGCCTGCAACTGATGCTAGGGCACGCCGATATCTCGACGACCCAGATCTACACGCACGTCCTGCAGGAGCGCCTGCGAAAGGTATACGACGAGCACCATCCACGAAGCTAGCGCTTGGAGCCAGACAGGCCCTAACCCTCTCCGAGCACCTTTGCAGCAGGAGTTCTGATTCGACGCCACGAACGGCTTCTATCTCAGCTATAGCGATCCGCCCACCCATCGGAGACTTTTTGACCAAGGGCGAGGACAGCGACCAGTTCCTCTTCCGAAAACCGCTCGGTCTCGATGGCCATTTCGACGTTCCTCTGAATCTCCTCGGCATCAAAGACGCCAATCACCATGCCGGTGACTCCGTCGAGACTCTTGGCGAAGCGCTGCGCGTCGCGTAGCGCATTCTTATCGAATTGCACTTCCATCTGAGAGGGGTGGCGGACCGGGTCGTTATAAAAATGGAAGCCTCCAGACGGACCGGCCTCCAAGCCCCCGTAAACTTTCATCGCCATCACTCCAACGTTTTGTTTTCTCGCCAAAGACAGTACGACTTCGTCAAACGAATAGGTGTGGTGATCGACAAAGTTCATCAGGCACATCAGGACATCTATTTCTTCGTTTTGCAGGACCTTGACGAAATTAGGAGGGTTGTTGTGTCCGGTTATTCCGCAAAAGCGCGCTCGTCCGGCCTTCTTTTGCTCCAGGATGTAGGGCCACACTCCGTCCTTGGAGAGCGCTACATCCAGATTTCGCTGCCCGGCGCTATGCATGTGAAGGACGTCGACATAGCCGGTGCCGAGCCGCTCCAGCGACCTTTCAAACAGCGGTTGAGCCTCTTCTCGGGTATCGGTCGACAGCTTGGTGGCCACAAACATTTCATCGCGGCGGCCGCGAATCGCTGCACCCACTGCCTCTTCAGCCCGGCCGTATCCGGCTGCCGTGTCCAGATAACGGATACCGTGATCGACCGCCGAGCTAAAGGTTCGGGCCATGTGCTCGTAATCGTAATCCGCACCCTTGTAGAGCCCCAGCTTGGATGTTCCCAGACCCAGAATAGGGATGGTGACGCCGGTTTTTCCAAGCAGGCCGGTGGGCAAGCTTCTGCTTGCGCCGGCGGCGTCCGTGTTGCCGGTATCCGCACCTCCGGGCGACGAGCCTGTTTCGCCGCAACCCGGCAGGAGGCCAAGGGCCGCGGCTACGGACAACAGTCCGCCCTTCAGGACGGTTCGTCTTTCAAAACTCTGATCCTTCATCATTCACTCCCTGGAGTTCTCGTGATTCCCTTACTGGAAATTGATTAGAGCAGTCAAAATAGGCTAGCGCAACTGATCGTTCCGAACGGCGCTGTATTTTCGATTCTCCACAAGATTACTCGTGGCTCGTTCGCGCTAGGAGCGAACCACCCGGGTCTCTTCGGCGGATAGCAACTCGTAAACATATCCGCGCCATTCGATTCGGCGGGTCAGGGCTGACGCCGCGAATACGTAGAGCCAGGTCCAGGTAGCGATCGGGACCATCCAGAAATAGGCCCAGCCGAAACGATCCAGCCACTCCTCCCGTTCAGGGAACATTAGGCGTGCGACGTATCCCCGCATTTCTCCTTTGCCCATCCCCGGCACAATGGTGAGAACCAACCCGCCGAATCCCCAGGGGGCTTCTCCGAAGAAGAGCATTAAGAAACTCGTCAGCATGGCCCCACAGTAGAAAATATGTGCAACGAATCCGGCTAGCCAGAGGTTGCGCCGGTAGACCTTGGTGATGATCATTTGGCGTGTCGCCCAGCGCAGGAATTCGCGCGCGCTGCAGTCTCCTGTCGTGGCAACCATGGCCCCCGGCACGAAACGGATCCCCAGATTAGCGACGTTCATTGCCGCTGAAAGGCGGTAGTCGTCGCTCACCGTGCCGCGCCAGAAATCTCGCACTTTGGCCCCATCGAAAGTCTCGCGGCGGATGGCCGTCGCGCCTCCCCAGGCGAAATTGTTGTCCTTGGGACTCATATTCCCCGCGATCGTTGAATCCCAGACACTGCGCAGCAGCGACCCAAAACCACCGCCCGGGGGGAAATGCCAACGGAAGCCAGTCGTGGCCCCGAGTGATTCGTCAGCCAGCGGCGCAACAAGTGTTCGCAGCCAGCCGTCGCTGACCTGGCCATCTGAGTCCGCGAAGGCAAGAACGCTGCTTTCGGGGCGCACCTGGTCGACGGCGACGGTCAAGTTATGGACTTTCTCGCCCGTACCTTCCGGCGGCTCACCAGCTACGACAAAGCGGGCCAGGTCGCCGAGCAGCGTCCGTGCGGCCAGAACGGCCGGGTCGGCCGCGTCACTCGAGACGATCAGCAGTTCGAAGTCGGGATAGTCCTGCTCGGCCAGCGACTTGATATTCTCGGCAAGATCGTTGTCCAGGCCTTTTACCGGGAGGATCAATGAGACAGGGGGCAGATAGTCCACCCGTGGCTCGCCCTCGCCCCCTTGCTCGCCCTCGTCGTCGCCGGGCATATCAAGTTCCGGCCCGCGCAGTTTGCCTTCGACGTATTCGCGGTATCGCTGTCCTGTTCGGACCGACAGGAGGGCAGCCGCGCCGGCAGGGACAACAAACAACCAGAACAGCAAACTCAGCACCGACAGAGTCTATCACACGTGCTGGAGAGGGCCGACGTAATTCGCCGGAAGTGTTACTGCTGTGGAATGAAAGATCGTCGGTCTCTTACTAGACCGCTCTACGGGTGTTTGAGAACAGCGGTCCGATGCAATTCAGGTTAGTACGTAGCGCGGCCGCCGCTCACGTCGTAGACCTGGCCGGTGACGAAGGAGCAGTCCGGGCTCGACAAGAAATGAACGACGGCGGCCACCTCTTCGACCGTGCCCGTTCTTCCGCGCGGAATGCGCGAGGTCATGTAGTCGACTTGCTCGTCGGTGAGTTGATTGAGTATCGGGGTGCGGATGACGGTGGGCGTCACCGCGTTGACGCAGATATTATTCGTTGCCACTTCTTTGGCCAGCGACTTCGACAGAGCGATGACACCTGCCTTGGACGCCGAATAGGCGACCATGTTGGGGTTTCCCTCTTTGCCCGCGAGGGAAGCGATATTGACGATGCGGCCGTAATTTCGTCCGCGCATGTGAGGCATCGCGGCCCGGCAGGTCAGAAAGACGCCGGTGAGATTCACTTCGATCACCCTTGACCAGTCGTCGTCCTCCTGCTCCCAGATGGGAGCGGCACGACCTGCGATGCCTGCGTTGTTGACGAGGATGTCGAGCTGACCGCTTCTTTCAACGACTTCAGCGATAGCTGCTTCGACTGATTCGCGTTTGGAAACATCCAGCGCCACGGGATAGGCCTTAGCCCCCTCAGCGGCAAGACGCTCTGATACCTCGCGGGCTCGGTCGACCGCTAGATCCGCAACGGCAACCTCGGCACCAGCTCTTGCGAGGCGGACGACGATTCCCTCACCGATTCCCTGGGCACCCCCGGTGACTAGAGCGGTTTGCCCAGTGAGGTCGAAACTCATTCTTATCCTTCGCTATCGTCCCTGGCCTGATCAGCTGGCGTCATCGGCAGCGATGTCCTGGGCAGCGATGTCCTCGCCAGCGGGCTCGTCGGCCGAAACGGCTACGGATTCCGCCGCATCCGCATCGGAGGCTAACTCTTCGCCAGCCTTATCTTCCGGCTCGCCGAATACCTGGTGCTCGCGGCCCTCGGCATACACCAGAATTTTCAAGGGAATATCGATGTCCCGATGCAGGTGGATTTTCACGTGGTGCTCGCCCACCATTCGGATGGGGCGGTCGACGAGAATCTTGTGCCGATCCACGGTGTACCCCCTCTCCTGGATCTGCTCAGCGATATCGCGCGAGGTGACTGAACCGAACAACTGGTCAGCATCGCCGGCACGCGCGACGATCTTAATCTCCAGACCCGACAAGATCTCCGCCATCTTTTCGGCGTCGCCCTTTAGGTTGGCTGCTTCCCGATCAGAAGCAGCCTTCATCTGATCAATCTGTCCCTTGTTTGCCTTCGTGGCGGGAATGCCGAGGCTTTTTGGGAAAAGGAAGTTGCGAGCGTAGCCGTTGGCAACCCTGACTACGTCGCCTTTCGATCCTAGTTTCAGGACCTCTTGCGTAAGAATGATTTCAACCATGGCTGTTCCTCACCCTTCCTGTGATTCGGCCGCCGGTTTGGTTTCAGCTGCTGGCTTTGCATCGCCTCCGGAGTCGGCTGCCTTAGGCTCCGCTGCCTTGGGTTCCGCGGCCTCCGCTTCGGCTGCAGCAGCTGCAGCCCTCTCCGCAGCCTCGGCTTTGGCTGCCGCAGCCCTCTCCGCGGCTTCGGCTGTCTTGATCTCGGCCGCGGCCGCTTCGGCTGCCTTGACTTCAGCCGACTTTTCGATCTTGGGCGATCGAAGCATGTCTGATCCGCCGGCGAAGGGCAGCAGCGCAATATTGCGAGCGCGCTTAATCGCGATTTTCAGCTTTCTCTGGTGCATCGCGCCTAATCCGGTGTGCCTGCGGGGCAGGATCTTGCCACGATCACCGATGAATTGCTTCAGGACATCGACGTCCTTGTAGTTGATGTCGTCGATCTTGTTGACGGCGAAATAGTCGACCTTCTTCTTCCGGAAGAAACGACGTCCGCCGCCACCGCCAGGACCACCGCCTGACCGCCCGCGCGGCCGCTGATCCCTTGATTCTGGTCTGCCAGATGGTTTACTTGCTGCGCTCTGTTCTTCTGCCATGAGTCATCCTTTTCCGTGGTGATTCGTTTTCCTGCTACTTTCCCTTGGCATCGGTCTTTGTCGGCCCAGCGGCCTCGGTTGGAGCCCCGACTTTCGCCGGAGGGGCGGCCTTTGTGGTTGCTTCGGGTTTTGCCGGAGCGGCGGGCCTGGCCGGCGCGGATGGGCGGGACCGTCTCTCTGAAGACGAATCCCGTGTTGAACGTTTCTTCGATGCCCGTTTTTCGCGTTTCACGCGCATCTTTTCGAGACGCTTCATCTCGATGTCGACGCGAACGGTCATGAACTTGATGATCGGGTCGGCAACTTTCATGCGCCGCTCGACCTCTTTCGAGAGACCGGCGTTCTCCTCAACGGAGTAGTTGACAAGGAAGTAGTGCCCTTCTAAATAGCGCTGGACTCGATAGGCCAAACGCCGCTTCCCCCAATGGTCAACTTTGATGATCGTCCCGCCGCCCTCGGTAATTGTCGAGGTCACTTGTTCGACTGAAGTTGCCAGTTGATGTTCCGGGGCGTCGGGTTTAACGATAAAAATAGTTTCGTAGATTCTCATGTTTCCTCAGTCGATCCGGCGGCGCGACGGTTGTAAACCGTCATGGCCTTGGCGGCGCCATCGGATATAAAAAGTCGGACAGCATCGGCCGCTTGTCCGAGTACGTCATCTAACTGCTCCAACTGAGCAGGCCTGAATGGCCGCAGCACGAATTCAGCAGAGTCCCCTGTGGGTCGCCCTGGATCAATTCCTAGCCGCAAGCGAGGGAAATCGGAGGTTGCGAGCGACCCAATGATTGACTCAACCCCTCGATGCCCTCCTGCTGACCCGCTCTCCCGCAGGCGGATCTGCTCCCAAGGAATCGCCAGGTCGTCATAGATAATCAGCAGCTCCTTCGGCTCCAGTTCATACTTGCCCAGCAACGACTTCACCGGGCCGCCGCTTAAGTTCATAAACGAAAGTGGCTTGGCAAGCAGTGCCGGCTCACCACGAATTTCACCCTTTCCGACTAAACAATTGGCTTCGGGCCGGACCACTCGGATTCCTTCATCCGACGCGAGCCGGTCAATGGTGAGGAAACCAAGATTGTGCGGGGTGCGTTCATATTTCGGGCCCGGATTTCCGAGCCCCACGATTAGATGCATGCCCCTTGCACCGGCGTCATCCGGCACCGCTCCCGAGAGCCTTACAATTCATCACCATCGTTTCGCACTACCGTCGTCACTCTTTTTCCTCAATCTTGCCCTTCTCCGCTACTTCTGGCTCGGCTGCTTCTCCCTCTTCGCCCTCAGCTTCTTCTGTCTCTTCTTCCACTTCAACCTTCGGCGCGACCACGTGTACCACGACCCGCTCAGGGGGCGTTATGTACTCGTAAACATCAGACGGCGGCAAGTCGCGGACTCGAATTGCGTCTCCAATCGCCAGAGGGGTCACGTCGACTTCAATCGCCGCCGGGACTTCCAGCGGCAAGCAGTTGATCTCGATCTCGCGGGAAACGATTTCTTCCAATCCGCCCTCGTCTTTCACTCCAACCGCAACTCCCTGGGTTGAAATAGCCACCCGAACCGTCACCTTCTTGGTAAGGTCTACCCGTTTCATGTCGACGTGGAGCAGATACCCATGAAGCGGATCGACCTGCCAGTCGGCAGCCATGGCTGCCGTCGTTTCCATACCATCCATCGTGATGTTTAGAATCTGGTTGTGCCCCGAAGGAGACTTGAGGATACGAGTCATCTCTTTCGTGTCCATCGAGATGGCAACCGGGTCAGCGTCCAGGCCGTATAAGATCGCCGGAACTAGGCCTTTCAGCCGAAGGCGGCGGGCTTCACCCTTTCCCCGCTCGTTCCGGATCGTAACGTCGAATGCGACTTGTTGTTCCACAGCTTCTTTCCTCCAACCAGCCGCGGACTGCTTCAAGGCTGATGAAGCAACACACAACCAGCTTCTTGCCTACCTACTCATCGCCCGAGATCACACACGCCGGAGATCACACGAAGAACCGGCTCACCGAAGTCTCTTCGTAGATCGACTCGATGGCGCCGGCCAGAATGGGGGCTACTGTCAGTTGACGAATCTTTTCACAAACAGCGGCTCTGTTCGACAAAGGGATCGAATCGCTGACAACCAGTTCGGTCAGGCAGGACCCTTCGATGTGATCCATCGCCTCACCGGATAGCACCGGGTGCGTACAGCAGGCAGAGACCTCCACCGCGCCCTGGGTCAACAGAGCCTCAGCCGCTTTTACTAGTGTACCTGCTGTGTCCACTAGGTCGTCAACAATTAAACAGGACCGGTCACGGACGTCCCCAATCACGTGCATGACCTCAGCTACGTTCATCTGCTCGCGGCGCTTATCGATGATGGCTAGCGGAGCGTCGAGCTGCTTGCCGAAAGCTCGTGCCCGCTCGACGCCACCGGCGTCGGGTGAGACAACGGTCAAGGCGGGCCGCTTGACGGTCTTCAGATACTCCACCATCACCGGAGCAGCGAATAGATGGTCCACCGGTACGTCGAAGAATCCTTGAATCTGTCCGGCATGAAGATCCAAGGAAAGCACCCGATCCGCCCCGGCCGTCACGATGAGGCTCGCAACGAGCTTCGCCGAGATCGGCACGCGCGGCTTGTCTTTGCGGTCCTGGCGGGAGTAGCCGTAGTAGGGCAAGACCGCCGTAATGCGCTTGGCGGAGGCGCGGCGAAGCGCGTCCAGCATTAACAAAAGCTCCATTAGATTACGGTCGACCGGAGTGCACGTCGGCTGCACGACAAAGACGTCCATCCCGCGCACGTTCTCCTTGATTTGCAGGTAGATCTCTCCGTCGGAGAACGTCTTGATGCCGCAATCGCCAAGGGGAACTTCAAGCTCGGCACAGATTTTTTCCGCCAGGGCGGTATTGGCCAGACCGGCAAATACGCGCAGCCGGTCGCGGCTCTTTCCTCGTGCGAGTTGCGGGAATGCCATCGCCTATGAAAACTCCCTTGGCCTGTATTGCTAACCAGCTGCTACTTGCTCCAACTTGCCTGGTACGACGAGCGGTCGAGTGTCTCCGCCAGATAGACCTTGCCGTCGAAACCGCGAAGGACTTTGCAGGCCTGGCGGGCTCGCCTGAGACTTGAGAAAACGCCGAAAAGCGCGGAACCACTACCCGACATCATGGCAACGGAAGCACCGGCCTCGATCAGCCGCTTCTTCCACTTTTTCAAGATGGGAAACTGTTGAAAAACAACGGACTCGAAATCGTTTATCGGCAGCTTGGCGGGATCTAACGCAGCACTTTCCCCGGTCGCGACCATACTTGCCTGGAAACCATTAATGATAAGTTGCCGCTCGGCGGCTGTCAAACGCGCCCGCGATTTTCGCAGTGCTCGATAAGCCTCAGCGGTGGAGACAAAAATTTCAGGAGCAACCAGAACGAGCCGGCGGCGCGGCTGGTCGGAGAGCGGGTAGACCTCCTCACCGCGGCCCAGCCCCACAGCTGTCCCACCTCGCAGGAAGAAAGGCACGTCGCTGCCCACTCCGGCGGCCACTTCAGCCAGCATCTCCGGATCAGGCCGAGGTTTCAACATCCGACGCAAAGCAAGCAGGACAGCAGCGGCGTCACTCGATCCGCCGCCGAGACCCGCGCCGGTGGGGATGCGCTTCTTCAGGTCTATCGCAACGCTGCCTGGCCAGCTCCCCGCCCGCAGCAAGCTCTCTGCCGCTCGCACGGCGAGGTTGTCTCTCGTCGCGAGAGACGGATCGTCGCAGTCCAGAGCCACCTCCCCGCCGCCACCGCGGTCGTAGGTAACGGTTAACTGATCCGCCAGGGATATGGTTTGGAAAACTGTACAAAGTTCGTGATAGCCGTCCGAGCGGCGGTTAAGAACTCTCAGGCCCAGGTTAATCTTGGCAGGCGCCGGCCCCGAGAGCGTTCGCATGAGTACTAGCTGTCGTACTTCAGGAGGGAGAAAACGTCATAAACAGGAAGCTTGTCGCGGCCATTGAGGAACGTCAATTCGACCACGAAGGCGAGACCGGCAACCGTGCCTCCCAGCTTCTCTACCAACTGGCAGGTAGCCGCCGCGGTCCCCCCCGTCGCCAGGAGGTCATCGACGATCAGCACGCGCTGACCTGGCTCCACAGCATCCCGATGAACCTGCAGCGTGTCCTGGCCATACTCCAAATCGTAGGACACCTCGACCGTGTCGGAGGGAAGTTTACCAGGCTTGCGAACCGGCACGAACCCCCTCTCCAGGCGCGTGGCCAGCAATGGACCAAAGACGAATCCCCTGGCCTCGATGCCCAGGACGATGTCCGGGCGTTCCGCATCGTAACGGTCGGCGAAGCGGTTGCTGAGCGCCTGAAGACCGGCGGCGTCTTTCAGCAACGTCGTGATGTCGTAGAAGAGGATTCCCGGTTTGGGGAAGTCAGGAACCTCGCGGATTAGCTTTTTGAGATCGTCCATCTAGTGAGTTCATCCATGGGCAGTTTGGAATGGGCAACTTCGGATCAATTCGAATTCTACTACGCCCCGACCTGGGGCAGGCATCCTTGCCTGTAATCCGTTCGTAAGGATTCTTGTTGTCCGTGGGAGTATCACGACAAATTCGTAGTGCAGGGCTCGAAGAGACCTCCGGGATTTCGTTCCCGACACCCGACGGGTGTGGCCCGGCGACAAGGCCGCAGGGCTCTTCGAGCCCGGCGCTACGGGAATTGGACAACAACGGCGCAACGCAAAGGTCGCCTGACCGACGGATTGTGGCCCTTGCCTGCCAAATCGCTAGCTTCTCAGACTGCCCCTTGAAGCCACCTTAGTTCTTCTTCGGAATCGCCATGTCCGGCTCTTCACGGGTAATGAATTCCAGTAACGCGGGTTTGCCTTCCTTGTTCTGGATAATCGCGCGCTCGATTGCCGGGATGATGTCGCCCGGCTGCTCGATGCGTTCCGTGTAGGCTCCCAGGCCATGTGCGACCTCGCTGTAGTTGCCGCTCAGATATTTCGTGCCATACTTTTCGACCGCTTTGGGAATGTACTTGTGATAGTTCCCCATCGCTGAATTGTTCAACAGCATTGTCAGTATGGGAATCTCTTCCCTGACGGCGGTTTCGACGTCCATTCCAACCATGCCGAAAGCCGCGTCTCCGAGGAAGTTGGCCACGATTTTATCGGGGGCGGCCATTTTGGCTCCCATCGAAACGCCGAGTGAAAAGCCGAGTTGGGTCGACTGCCCCCAGCCGATATAGCCACGAGGTGTAACCGCCTCATAGAGGGGAGCCAACTGATCGCGGGGATTGCCCGAGTCGTGGGTTACGATCGCGTCGGCTGGGTTAACGACCTTCATGAAATCGCCGATCACCCGATACGGGTTGAGCGGCACTTCGTCGGACGTGAGTTTCGGCGCCCAGCGAGCCTTCCATGCCTGGCGCACCTTGCCTATATGTTGCTCGACGGCCTGTCTTCCCGGGCGGCCCGCACCATTCGTTAATGAGCGAACTTCTTCAAGCAGATGCAGAAGCACGAGCTTGGCGTCACCGAGGATCGGGACGTCCGCGACGCAGTCTTTGTTGAGGTCACGCGGATCGATCGTGGCGTGAACGACGCGGCGGTCAACGGGAAGGTTGGGGGCAAACACCGTCTTGGTCAGACTGGCTCCCAGCGCGAAAACCGCGTCGCAGCGGTTCAGGGCGTCGCCGACCATGGCGGTCTCACTGAGGCCGCCGGCTCCCAGGGCCAGCGGATGGCGTTCGTTGAATGCGCTTTTGCCAAGCAGGGTCGTCAAGACTGGCGCTGCCAATAGCTCGGCCAGTTCTTGCAACTCGTTCCATGCTTCCGCATAGAGGACGCCTTGTCCCGCCCAAATGACTGGCCACTCGGCGTTGACCAGCAGCTTCGCGGCTTCGCGAATCGCGTCAGGATCAGGCGCTGTCCGAACCGGCGCAACCGGGCGGTAATCGAATTCCCCCGAGAACTCTTCCGCGGCGACATCGACCGGGATCTCCAGCAAGACTGGGCCGGGACGTCCGGTTCGCAATGCCGTGAAAGCTCGCCGCATGCGATTGGGCACGTCATTGGCGGAAGGAATCCTGTCGGCCCACTTCGTGGTCGCCTCGTAATTTCTTGTGGCGTCGAAAACGGAGGGGACTCCGACGCGGCTGCGGCCCGGATGTCCGGGCAGAAATAATAGCGGGCTCGAATCCGTGTAGGCGTGTGCAATCCCGGCGAATGCGTTTTCGGCGCCGGCAGCGTGCTGCACGGTCACCGCCCCGAGGCGCTTGCCGAACGTCGTGCGGGAGAAGCCGTCGGCCATGTTCTCGGCCACGCGTTCCTGGCGCGCCACGATGATGGGAATATCTTCGTCTGCTAACGATTCGACGATCGGCGTGAAAGGGAAACAGAAAACTTGCTCGATGCCTTCCAGCTTGAGTATTTTGGCGATCAGCCGGCTACCGGTCATGAGTAATTAGGGAACGCAGGCTCCCTCCTCCGAAGGACCGATTGTAGCGCGTATTGAGCTGCGGGAGTGCGAGGTGACGGTCGCTGCCGCCGCGGACGTCGGCGCGGGTTTTATACAGCGCTTGTTTACACTGCCGCTTGTTTACACCGTCGTAGGTTTACACCGCCGTAGGTTTATCTACACTTCGACCGCGGATTTCCATCCGCGGCTCTGAGCGTTGCGGCACCAGCCTTGGTCGAAGCTCGGCTCCTGCCGCAGCCTCCTTCAGCGCCCAACAAAGTTTTTATCGTGGGCAAAGAAATTATCTGTTTCCCCTAGGCCCCAGCCCCGGTGTATGATCAAAACCAGTTAGGTCTGACCGCGACGTCCAGATCCCAACCACGACGTGGCTTTTTGCATCGCGGCGCTCCTACTTTCGCCGAAAATTAGCTATTTAGCGAGCCGTGCTCGCGGGTCTTTCGCTGAAAGGCTCTGCGGTGAGACTTGTCTGGGCGGCGGTTTTTAACGGTGAAAATCGCAGGCTTCGGGCGTAGTTCGGGCGTAGCACGCTACGCCCCTACATCGGCCCGGAGGCCAACGCCGCGTCGGGGAGGCTTGCCCCACGTCAGAATGCAGCAGCCAGGATCATGGAGACAAGAGTGGACAAACCCACGCAAGACTACCGAGGCGTCGATTTCCTCTACGAACTGGGTAGCCGTGTCGCGGCCTCTGATCCGTTCCGTGATGTGTTGGCGCGGGTGGTGGAGTTCATTTCTTCTGTTATCAAGTGCGACTCCTGCTTTGTCTATGTCTTGGAAGGCGACGAACTCGTCTTGAGGGCGTCTAAGAATCCGCATTCCGAGGTGGTTGACCGCTTGAAGCTGCAGGTTGGGCAGGGCATCACGGGTTGGGTCGCGGAGAATCGGCGTCCGGTTGTTATTTCGGAAAACGCATTTAAAGATCCCCGTTTCCAGGCCTTCAGCGAGCTGCCGGAGGACCGCTTCGAAGCTTTCCTGTCGGTACCCGTCATCAGCCGCGGTCAGTTGGTCGCGGTATTGAATCTGCAGCACCGCTCCGAGCATGTTCACACGCGCCGTGAAGTGCAACTAGTGGCCACGATCGGGTTCCTGGTTGGGGCGGAGATCAAGATGGCTCAGCTCGAGGGGGAAGTGTCGCAGTTGGCCGATCAACTCGAGAGCCGCAAAGTGATCGAACGCGCGAAAGGCATCCTTCAGCGAGAAATGGGACTCAGCGAGGAGGACGCTTATTTAAGGCTTCAGCGGGAAAGCCGTCAGCGGAGGCGCACGATGAGAGAAGTGGCAAACGCGCTGATTCTCTCCGACGAAGTGACAAAAGAGCGGGCGCAGCAAGAAGCGAAAGGCGCTTAGTGCGGTGTAGTCCGTGGCAAGAGTTTCGTGGGGGTTGCGGTCGCCGCCCTTTCCCACCGGCCCTAAAAGGACCGGCCTAAGAACGAACAATCCCCGTGAACGGGGCTCAAAAGGACAGCTGCATTTTTTTACAGCTCCTCACGGTCGCGGCTCAACGCTGGAGCCGCGCGCGTCAGCAAGCGGTTACTTCGAGCCGATCAATCCACAGCTTTAGCGCGTGAGCTCTCGCTTTTCCGTGCGGCCGATTGATCCGTTTGCGGCAACCGCTCCCTCACGGTCGCGGCTCACGGCCCGGCGGCTCTATTCGCCTCGAAGGACTTCGAGGGGTTTTCTGCTAAGAATTCGGAAACTTGAAAGCCAGCCAGCCAGGTTGGCCAGCAGCGCTGTCGCGACCACGCAAACGCCGTTCGCAACCGGGTCGAACTGAAACTCGGCATCGAGTACCCGCACCAAAAGCAATCCAGAAAATCCCGTCGCAAGGATCGATCCCATCAGCCCGGCAACAGAGCCAAGAATCAAAAACTCCGCCGAGAACATGTTCGCTATCTTCTTGCGCGTCGCCCCGAGTGTTTTGAGAATGGCCACTTCGCGAATGCGGCGAAAACGAGTTGCCATCACTCCCGAGGCCAGGATAATGATGCCGCCAAGAATGGCAAACCCGGAGACAAACCTCACGACAAGTCCAATTTGATCGACCACTTGTTGGACAATTTCCAGCACGTCCGCCGCATTGATCACGGTAATGTTGGGAAACCGGTCGAAAGCGATTTGCTGGAGTTCGATTGCCTGCTGAGGATCGACCCGCACACCGCCGTAGTAGGTCGTCGGCAGACCTTCCAGCGCCTCGGGCGTCAAGATAAATCCGATCGACGCGCCGGGACGAATTCTCTCCGAGCGGTGAATGGCAACCACCTTCGCCAACACCGTCTGGCCGCCCACTGTCCACTCCACTTGCGCGCCGAGTTTTATCCCCAGCAGCTCGGCAACGCCTTCCGATGCCGAAGCCTGGTGCCGGCCACCGGCGGCACGCTCGGCAGGCCACCACTCCCCTTCGAGGATTTCAATGCTTTCCGGTTGTTCCGATCGCCACGTGATGGTTCGAGTGCGGCGGAACCTGCGGCCGGAATTCCCCAGGTCCATCTCTTCTACAGGTGTTGCATCCACGCCCACTAGCCGCGCGGCCACCGAGGGAATCAGCTCGGGTTCGTCCTTGATGCCGGGAGTTTCCCGCAGCACTTCGAGCAGGCCGTCGCGCTCCTGATTCGTGACGTTGATGAAGAAGACATTCGGCATGTTTGGCGGGGCGCTGCGAACCATTTGTGTCAACACGGACGACTGGATCAAATAAATACAAAGAGTGAAGGTCACCCCGATGCCGAGAGACACCAAGACCGCCCCGGCGTGATTTCCGGGCCGATGCAAGTTCGCGACACCTTGACGAAGCGAAGGTGGCAGCTTCCACGGCAACCAGTGCGGGAAGACCCGCAGCGCACGCAACATTCCCGCGGCGACGGCGGACAATATCAGCAGGCTCACCAGCAGCCCGCCCGCGAACCAGACTCCAAGCTGGACCGATTCGCCGAGCCACACAGCCAGCGTGGCAATGCTCGCCAGTATGGCCGTGCCGGGCCAGAACGAACCGCGCCACTGACGCAATCGCTCGCTCATTGTCAACCGTGCGCCGTCCATATCCCGCCGGAAGATCACAGCCGGGCGGACGCGGCGAACGCTCAACAGGGTCGGGACGGTGAACAGTAGTGTGGTGAGGACACCGATCAGCACGCCCTGCAAAGCCGCGATCGGCTGCCACTCAAGCCCGGAGATTTCTGGAAAATAGTTCGCGATGAGGACCGGAAACAAGGTCTGCATCCCGTAACCGACCAAAACACCCAGCAGACTTCCGACGAGCCCCAGGGCAATTGTCTGCAGCAAGTAGATGCGCATGATCTGGCCCGAGCTGCCTCCAACGCATTTCATGATGGCGATCGTGTCGAGCCGCTGTTGCAGGTGGGAGTGCATCGCCATGGCGACCCCGAGCGCTCCAACGATCAAAGCGATCAGGCTCACCAAACTGAGAAACTTGGTCGCGCGGTCGAGGCCTCGCCGCAAGGTTGGGTGGGTCTCGCGGAAATCCACAATCCGGTCACCCTGGAAGGCTGTCTCGAGAATACCCCGGGCTTCGGCGATCGAGACGCGCTCAGGGGGCAGACGAAACAGATAGCGCTGCGAAGCGCGGCTTCCGGGCTGAATCAGCCGGGTGCGCTCCAGCCCATCGCGGGAGATCAACACGCGGGGGCCGACGTTCATCGTGCCGGTCATGCGGTCCGGCTCGACGAGAACTTCGGCCACGATTCGAAATTGCTCGTCGCCGAGCATGACTGAATCCCCGCGATTGAGATTCAGCCGCAGCAGCAGATCGCTGGAAACCACCATCGACTCTGCGTCAAGGACGTCGTTGAGACCGCCTTCGGGCGCGAGTTTGAGCTGTCCATAAAAGGGGTAGAGATCCGGTTCCACCGCCTTGACGGCAACCATCAGCGGACGCGGCGAGTCCGCAGAAGACATCATCGAGATGGTCTCGCTGATCCAGGTTCGCTCGACGCCGCGTTCCGTGAGTTTGTCGAACGCCTCTTGCTGCTTAGGATTGGGGTGGTTGAACAAGCGCACCGAAAGGTCCCCAGCCATCAGGGTTCTGGCGTCGCGCAGCAGCATGCCCTGGAAGGCGCCGCTGAATCCCCGAACTCCTGTCAGCGCGCCAACGCCGGCCGCCACGGCCAGGATCACGAAGACGAATTTTCCGAGCGAGGCACGGGCCTCACGCTCGGCGATCTTGACCGCGCTGCTCCAGCTAGTCCGCATTTCTCACCACGTGACGGGGAAAGTCCGCAATCGGCCCACCGTTACTTTGCTTCGCTGCACTTGCCCGCAGTGTCTCATTGTATGGTGGGTTTGGCGTCTGCCAAGTCGGATCGAATCGAGACGAGGAATAGCAAGTACGATTGGACGGGAGGGGTCATCCCCGGCATGATAGGCTACGTCGAGAAAGTTGGATTTCTCACCCCTGGGCGCAATAGAGGAGAACACTCAATGGCAGCATCAACCGAAGAAGTACTTAACCACCACTTGCAAGCGTTTGGCGAGGGCAACATGGAAGAGGTTCTCGCCGACTACACCGAAGACTCGATCCTCTGTACGCAGGACGGCGTTCTGGAAGGCTTGAATGAGATCAGGCCGTTCTTCGAGTCCTTCTTCGCGGAATTCGCGAAACCCGGAGCCTCCTTCGGCATGGACACGCAAACCGTCAAGGGGGAGCTGGCCTTTATCGTCTGGCACGCGGAAACCGCCGACAGGGTCATTGAACTCGGAACGGACACATTTATCGTTCGAGGCGGAAAGATCGTCGCACAGACCTTCGCGGCCAAGTCGACCGCGAAAAGCTAAGCTCATGACCCGCTGGAAATTCGGGACGGTTCTAACGAACTTTCTCCTCGCCTGTGCCACGATGATGCCGAGTACCCAAGCGGCGGACCGGCCACCGAACGTCATCCTGATCTTCTCCGACGATCAGGGGACGATCGACATCAACATCTACGGGGCGAAAGACCTCCATACCCCGCACCTCGACTCACTGGCGCGGCGCGGGACGCGGTTCACGCAATTCTATGTGGCCGCGCCAGTTTGCTCGCCATCGCGGGCTGCTTTGCTGACGGGACGTTACCCGCAGCGAGCGGGAGTGCCGGGCAACGTCGGCCTCGGCAAGCGTGGTTTGCCAACCGAGCAGGTGACGTTGGCCGAGATGTTCAAAGCAGCCGGCTACCGCACGGCGCTGATCGGCAAATGGCATCTGGGTGAAGTCAAGGGGCGCGGGCCACTCGACCAGGGATTCGATGCCTTCTACGGTCACAAGCGCGGCTGCATCGACAACTATTCACATTTCTTCTACTGGAAGGGCCCCAACAATCACGATTTGTGGCGTAACGACAGGGAAATATGGGAGGACACTACTGTCCGGTTAAAAGTCGAATAGAATCAGCTGGTTAGGGTCATCGAGTAAGTTTTCGTGGGAGTCGGACGGCTGCAAGGCCTGTAAAATGGGCGTTTTCTCGAAAAGGGTAACGCTGAGAATCTGTAGAATTTGGTAGAGACTCGCCTCCAGGCCCAACCTCTTGCGCGCGATCGCGACCAGTACGTAAACCGAGACCGCGATCCAGATTTGCGTCTTCACGGCGTTCTCGCTGGTACCGTAAAACTGCTTGATCCGCAGGTGCTGCTTGATCCACTTGAAGAACAACTCGATCTGCCAACGCGACTTGTAGATGCGGGCGATGGTCAGCGCCGGGAGCGCGAAGTTGTTGGTCAGGAACTTCAGCCGCTTGTTCGTCGCGGCGTCAAAGTAGCTGATCCGCCGCAACGGGTCCGGATACGCCAGGGCCGACTCGATGGCAGTCAGTAGGACGGTCTGATCCGAGCGCACCCCCGTGGACTTGTCGACGGGATGCGAGTAGCGCCGTTGGCGCAAGATGTTCTTCTTGGTTCGCACGACGAAGAACGACGAGCAGAGGGTGAACACGAAGAGACGTTCGAAATCGACGTAGGCCCGATCCATGACGTAGAAGGCGCCGGGCTCGGGGAGGAACTCGTCGAGGATGTTGACGTCGTGCGTTTTGCCAGCGGTAATGCGGATAAACGTGGGGATGTTACCCCGCAGGTCCAACAGCGTGTGCATCTTCAGGGCGGCCTTGTGCCGGCGGAACTTGGCCCAGGGGAACAGCGAGAGGCACAGATCGATGGTGGTCGAGTCCAGAGCGTAGAGACTTTGATCGAGATCCACGCCGATCGGATCGCGGGCGTACAAAGGCCGCGCGATGCGAATCAAGACCTGGGCGAAATCGGCATAGATCCGCCAGTCGCGCGACTCGTTGGCGTCGGCCAGTGTGGAGCGCGCCACCTGGGAGCGGAATCCCCTGTGGTAGAGCTTGGCGCCGAGCGAACGCAGGCACGCTTCGATGTCGCGCAGGCTTTCGCGGTAGGTCAGCTGGGCGAACGCCATGCAGAGGAACTGATCCCAGCAGGAAAAGCCGCGCCATCTGCGATCCCCGTCGTAGCGGCTTACGCAGCGGCGGAATTCGCGATCCGGAAGGAAGCTGATCAACTGGGAGAATACGGTGCGGCCGAGGTTCATGAACCATTGTCGGCCGCCTCCGAAGTCGTTCCAGCCGTCCTTCGCCGTTCAAATCGCGGCAAGGGGAAAACAGCCCTAAGCTATGCTGGAACAATCAGTTGCCGCTCGCCAGTGAGTCGTTAACCGGACAGTAGTGATGGGAGGACGGTAGCCACTTCAGTGACCTGATAGTGCATGAGGCCAAACAGTTTCTCGACGGAAACCCTGGCGACAACAACGACCGGCCGTTTTTTCTCTATCTGCCGTTCAATATTCCGCACTATCCCTTGCAGGGGGCTCCGAAGTGGCGGGGAGCACTACAAGGATTTGCCATCACCGCGGCGAGACTACGCGGCGCTGGTCTCGACCCTGGACGAGAAAGTCGGCGAGATCCTCGATCACGCCGGCCGCTTGGGTCTAGGTGAGAACACGCTGGTCATCTTTCTCTCCGACCATGGCCACTCGACCGAGGAGCGGACGATGTTCGGCGGCGGGAGTGCCGGGCCGTATCGGGGGGCCAAGTTCAGTTTATTCGAAGGCGGCATTCGGGTGCCGGCAATTGTCAGCCTGTCGGGCCTGATTCCCGAAAACGCCGTTCGTGATCAGTTCGCCACCTCCACCGATTTGCTGCCGACGGTTGCCGAGATCGCGGGAATCGAGCTTCCCAACCGCAAGATCGACGGCAGGAGTTTGATGCCGGTGATGCTCTCCGCCGAGGCGAAATCACCCCACCGGGTCTTCCACTGGCAGCGTGGGAAGCAATGGGCCGTCCGCGACGGCGACTGGAAACTCATTGTCAACGCGGAACGCACCATACGCGGGCCCGTCGGGGAAGACGAAAGGATCTTTCTCAGCGACTTTTCGAAGGACACGAGCGAACGCCATAACCTGGCACAGGATCACGGCGATGTCGTCCAGCGTCTAACGGCGCTGCACGAAAAGTGGGTCCAGAGCGTTCAGGGTGAGTAGACGGAAGTGACGCGGGGTCAGGGTTCGGTGTAGATCCGAACGGTGTTGCTTGGGCGGCCGCCCACTTCGAGGCGCAGCTCGGCGGTGCCGGAGTTCAGGACATTTGGAAGCTCCACTTCGATCATGTAGGTCCCGATGTAGCCGCCCGCCAGCGTGGACGAGATAACCCGCAGCGGCGCTCCGTTGAGGTACGCCTTCACCGCCTGCACAGTGGCGGGCGGGTCTTCGAGCGGTGCCGGTACGCCGGTTGGCCACTCGGGCCTTACCTTCCCAAGACCGGTCGCCAGTATCAAGATGTGGCCGCCGGCGATTGCGGGATGTCGAGCATTCAGCAGCACTCCGGTGCCGGCGTCGAGAACCAGGGGACTGCCCCGATCGACGAAAACGGCCGGCGACACATCCGTAAGCGGATAACCGATCTGGGTCGTTCCCGCGCGCGTTTGCAGCGAAAGGGCGAGCTGCTCGCCCGAGGCATCAAACGGCACTTGAATCTGCGCTTGGAAAGCGTTGGAAAGCAGAATCGGCGCTGAACTGCCCTTGACTGTCGCGGCAGTCAACCCTCCGCCGAGAACCGTGAGCAGCCCGCCGGGAGCCGCCGCCCGCAGGCTTAGGTCGGCGGCGTTGAGAACTCGAAGTGCATCTGAGATTGCCGGCGCCCTGGCTCGATAGATTCCAAAAGCATCGACCGACGCATAGAGCTGCCCCGTCACCGTATCGAGCGTCAAATCGCGAACCGCCCCGTCGGGCAGATTGCCCGCGACGGCGCGCCACGGTGTGGGCGGAGACGGGTTGCGTAAATCCGTGACCGTATAAAACACTCCGGCCTCGCCGGCGACATAGAGCGCTCCGGTCGCCGGGTCAGCGGTCACGGCGTAAATGGCGCCGGGGGGAAGGTCGGCGGTCAGGTCGTCCCAGAAGACGCCTCCGTTGGTCGTACGCACGACACGGCCCCCCGAGCCACTATCGAGGACTGCGACGGCGGCGTGAGGTTCGCTGGGATTGCCGAAAATCGCCGAGACGCCGCCAGCTCCCTGCGGCAACCCTTCGAAGGCCGGTCGCCAGGTTGCTCCGCGGTCTTCAGAAATCCAGATCAGGCCGTCGCTGGTTCCCATGTAGTAAAAGCGGTCTTCGTCACCGGCCTGGGCGAATGCACTGATGAAGTGTGCCCCCGGGTTTTGGCATTCCCCTATTCCACAAGTTGTCAGGTCGCCCGAAACGCTGTCGCCACCGATCCAGATTCGGAAGCTGGCCAGCATGCCGGCCGGCAGCAGTAGTGGTGCGGCTGCGTGGCGGAGTTGGTCTTCTCCGGGGAGGGTTCGGAAACCGTCAAGCCATGCCCCTCGATCGCCCTGCGAAACAGGCTGCCAGGCGATCCCAGCGCCCGAACTCGCGGCAATTTCGCCCAAGCCGCTGGCGATCAGCCGGACTCCACCGTCGGAGGTCGGTCCCAAGAAACGGCCGCCCGGGAAGTTCGGCAGATTCTCGTTGAGGCTGACCCAGGTGAGGCCTTTGTCAGCGGACTTCCAGACACCCGCTGAATTCGAAACCGCAATCGTGTCCCGGTCGATGGGAGAGAAAGCGATGGAGACTTGCCAGGGACCGATAATCGAGCCCAGCCCGTCCTGGGTCAGGTTGATCCAAGTCTCGCCGCCATCCGTTGAACGATGCAGGTCGCGGCCCAGCGCAAACAGGGAGAAGCGGTCAAACGGATGGGCCACGACGAGTGCCCCAGGATCGTCCCTCGGGGCTTCCTCGTCCGAGGTCATGACGGGCGATCGTCGAAACGGGCTGATTTCACCGGGAGCGTTCAGGAAGTGCTCCCAGGTTTCACCCAGGTCAGACGAAGCCCAGACGCGGCCCGACCCGGTTCGGACGTAGAGCATCCCGCCGTCGAGCGAAAACGAGACGTCGGAAACTGGTCCGCCGATCACGCCCGTCAGCCCGACGTTGACCCCTCGCGATCCGACTCGGGTCCAGCGGGGACCGGCTCTCGGAAGCGGATCCGCAGCCGACAACGGCGGAGCTGCTAGGCTAGCCACCCAGCCGACAGCAAAAATGAGCATTCCTATCCGCATCAGATCGAGAAGTCGTATTCCAGCGCATGGTTCGGCATATTGCAATCCAAGGATCACCTCGGATAGCCTTGACTTACGACAAAGTTGTGTCACCTGAATTATGCACAGATTCACTTTGCGAGTGTGGCTGCGTTCGTAGCGGGTTGGCGGTCGTCGTGAGGTGGTAGCTCGGCAACTGGCCTTTTGGCTTCTCCGTGTCCGGTTTCCCTTCCCGCCCAGAATCCGCGTCGTCAAAACCTCGCTCGGAAGTGACGTGTTTCCAGTGCGTTACGGCTAGTGCATAAAATTTTATGCATAGCGCATAGCCAGGCTCTCAGATCAGCGCCCTCCCGACCACCGGCAGCAAGCCGCCGTAGGGAGTCGACTTCCTGCCGCGGAAGTGGTAAGGCGTCGAAGCCCCGATTTTATTGGGCCGCGAGGCCGTCACGGCTGGGCCTTGTTGGACGGGCCTTTGGGAGTTATGCTGTTTTCGTCTGGTAACCATGTGGGTGACCTCCTTGGGGTTGGCTGGCGAAGCTGGGATCTTTGCCAGCCTACCTTTTTACCCCATGTTTTCGGGGGTCCCAAATGGTCTCTTGCGGCTCAGCCCTCCTCAGGTCCACGCCGCAGTGCATAATTCAGGTGTCAACTTGACACAACACCATGTCTCTTCAGACTAACCGACTTGACAAGATGTTACGAGTATCTAGGTGAAATCGTTGATAAAGCTGAGGGAGTCGGAGCCCGGAAACTCGGCCCTCTACTTGCATCGGCAGGGTTAAGCATGAGCCCAAAGTGTATCTTGCCGGCGGGAAAGGCTGCTGTTGGGGCAGCGCTTGTGGTCGCTTGCCTGCTCTGCCAGCCGCTCGCGGCGGCCGACCTTGCCGCTGAAGTCGTCAGCTCGGGAGGGCAGGTTTCGGTCATCCGTGACAGCACGGAATGGGCGCTCTTCGACGGCAGCACGGTTCAAGTAGGCGAGTTGATCGTGACGGGCGAGGCCGGTTACGCGCATTTGCAAGTCGCCGACGGCAGCTCGTTTACTGTCTATCCCAACTCGCAAGTGGTTTTCCGGAAGAACCCGGGTCGGATCAAAGACCTGCTCGATCTGTTTCTGGGGCGCATCAAGGTTCACATCCAGAAGCTGGGCGGCGGACCGAACGACCAGCGAATATTCACGCCGACGGCGGTGATTTCCGTGCGCGGAACGGTATTCGACGTCAGCGTCGATGAAGATGAAACCACGGTCGTCGCTGTCGATGAAGGTCTGGTCGGCGTCAGCCACCGCCTGTTGCCTAGCAATGACGAAGTGGACGTTCCGGCGGGGCAGAGCTTGATTATTTATCGCAACGTTCCGCTGGCGAAAGCGGGTGTCGATAAGTCCAGGGCGGTCGCTGTCGCGGATGAGGTTGCCCGGACTCTGGCCTACATTTGGAACCGCATCGGTCGGCGTGGCAGCTCGCCTGGTGGTGGCGGCACAGGGGGAGGTTTGCCGGGTGATACACCGGCCGGTGGGCCGCCCCTGCCTGGAGACACTCCCGCGCCCGCGCCTCCGCCCGCTCCGGAAAACTAGTCGGCGGGCACTTCCGCCGGAATAGCACGTTGTTTCGTACTGCGCCGCTTCGTAGTGCGCCGACCGTGGCGGGGCTTCTTCAATGGAGTTACAATGCCAATGGAAGCGACAAAGTATGATCGTAAAAGTGGACCTACCGGATCATTTAGTTGAGCAGCTCTACCAGGGCAGCCGGTCGGACGGTTTAAGTCCGGACCAGTACGCCTGTGAAATGCTTTACCAGTTGCTCTCGGAAAGATCTGCCGCGGAGGACGCGAAGCTAGAAAATCGTCCTGATTGGCAAGAAGCTCTCGCGCGATCGAAAGCGGATCGGGAGGCGGGGCGCTTCGTGCCTCACAAAGAGGTGGTCGATTGGCACGAAGGCCACCCCGATTAGTCTGGTCCGAAGAAGCCCTGTCATCGTTCAGACAACTCCCTTACCCCGACCGCTCACTTATTCTGGAGCGCATCGGTTTTCTACAATCGTTTCCCGGGATGTATCCGGTTGAAGACTCCGGCCGCTTTGCTGGACTCCGGCGCTTCTTTGCCGCGAGATGGGTTGTCTTCTATAGCCATTGGCCACCGGAAGACACCGTCTATATCGAAGTCGTTGTTCCGGCCCGCGCCGATAGAAGCTGATTAGACTGGCTACTCTGGCGGGAGCCGGTAGACTCAGGGAGTTGGCGCAAGACTCCGATGCATCGCAATGAATTCGAACAGCTCGTCGATGAGGCCTGGGAAACGATTCCCCAAGGCTTCCGGGACCGGTTCTCGAATGTAGCGGTCTTCGTTCAAGATGAGCCCAGCTCAGACGACCTCCGCGCCGGGCGGGTTCCCCCAGGCGGAACTCTGCTCGGGCTCTACCAAGGCATTCCCCTCGCGAAACGGACTGTCCACTATGGGATGGTTCTGCCGGATCGCGTGACCCTGTTTCAGGGACCTATCATGCGCGCCTCTCGGTCTCGTCAAGACGTGGCGAAGATGGTTTACGACACGTTGTGGCACGAGCTTGCGCATCACCTCGGGATGGACGAGAAGGAAGTCCGCGCCGCCGAAAGACGGCGGGGAGTCTGGTAGATAGACGCTTGCTGGGGTCAAGTCAACCTTAGCTTGGGCCTTTTTTGGCGTCCCTTTTGGGGTGCCCGAATAGTGCAAGCCCGTTTAAAACGGGCTGAGCGTGGACTGCCGTCCGCGCCTCTGTCGGGCCGTCTGAAATTTGGTGGATCGTCAACCGGGCTTCGCTACCGGTTTGTAGGCGACGCAATCCACCTCGATTTTGAGCCCCGCCGCTGGCAGGTTTGCCTGAACCGTCGTGCGTGCTGGCTTGTGCTCCCCGAAATACTCGGCGTAGACCTCATTCATCTCCGCGAAGTCCCGAATGTCCTTCAGGAAAACCGAGCATTTGACGACGTCCGACAAATCGGCGCCGGCGGCGTTCAGGACGATCTTGATATTTTCCAGCGTGCGGCGTGTTTCGGCCGCGGCGGTTCCCTCTTGCGGTTGTTTCGTCTCGGGATTCATGGCCACCTGGCCCGAAACATAGATGAAGTCGCCCGCGCGCACGGCATGGGAGTAGGGTCCGCCCGGATTGGGGGCGTCAGCAGAGGTGATTCGTTCGATCATTGGTTATTCTCCGTTGTCTTGTTAGATTGCGGGCGGGCGCTTGGGGGGCTATGAGTCCGTCAGTAGGCCAAGCCGAGTTTCTTACCTCGGCATTGCTGTTACTTCGGCACTAGTTGAGCAACGGGTTCACTACGTCTAGGCCGCCGAACCGCGAGAAATCGCGATCCGCGGACCAGAGAACCGCGACTCCATGTTGTCGGCAAACCGCTACGACCCTGGCGTCGTGAGTCATCGGCCCCACGATCTGCCCAGAGACCAGGACGGACCGCAACGCCGGCCAATAGTTTCCCATCTCCGCGATCAAGTGCACCGACGGCGATTCAATCCAGGCTTTGACCTGTTCGATTGCGGACACCAGCGGCGTCGGGGGCCGGTAGATCTTCGGATGCGTGACGACGGCAAAAAACTCGTGGACGCAGGGCCAGGGAATCGCCCACGGCGCCGCGCCCTCCGCCAATTGCGTCACGCAGGTCACTGCCGCCGAATGCCAAGGTGAGTCCTCTCGGTGGGCATAGACAAGAATATTCGTATCAACTGCGATCATCCCCGCGGCCCTCATAGATCTGCCGTCGAACAGTCGGCCAATCCGCCCCCTCCGTGATCCCCTCCCCTTTGAACGTTCTGTTCTTGAGGCGAAATGGCGTGACCTCTGCCTGGCGGGTGTCCAGCACTCGCCGCAAGCTGGTTTCGATCAGTTGGCGCAGGCTTAGGCCATGAACGGCAGCGTGTTGCTTTGCCTCGTTTAATAAGGGGGTCGAAATGTCGACGGTGGTCTTCACCTCTCGATTGTAGCACGGACGCCCATACATATGGGTCAATCGATATGGCTATATGTAGCGGAGTAGGTTGCCAAGCAGTAAATTTTACCGATCCTACTCGAATTGCTTCTTAACATCATCGAACATGGTGTTAAAGTCGTCGATCTTTTCTTCCATGGCCGTCATTCTCGACTCGAGAGACGCGATTCGTTCGTCTCGGGAGCCTCCTCCGGCTACTTGGCGCGGCGCAGCGGCAGGTATAGCCGCGGGCGGGTCGGTTGCCAGGGGCGCATCACCAGAGAGCAGTTGAATGTAGCGCGATTCACGGGAACCTGGTTGCCGCGGCAGTTTAGCGGCAAGAGCGCCCGCTTCGTTTTCAGCGAGCCGCTGCAGGCAGCTTTCGACCGATTCGAGGTCGTCGAACTGATACATGCGCTCGGTGCGCCCTTTCAGTTCACCGGGCGTCTGCGGACCTCGCAGCAGCAGCACGCACAGCAGCGCCATCTCGCGGTTGCCGAGACCAAGGGTTTCCCAAGCCCAGTGGCGGTACTTCGGGACGCGGTGGTCGCGTCCGGTGAGAACGACCGCCAGCTTTTGCGCCTGTAACTCCTCGATAGCTTTGCGAACGATCTGCTCGTCGTAGGCCACAACCGGATCCCGGTTGGATTTCTGATTGCACGCATTGACGAGAGCGTTGAGCGAGAGCGGGTAGTAGTCGGGAGTCGTTATCTCCTTTTCGATCAGCGCCCCCAAGACGCGCGCTTCGACGTCCGTTAGATCAACCCTCATCTGAATCAACACTCATCGTGAAGCTATCGATTGTCGCAGATCCGTCCCGTCGGATTTGCGTTTCCAGGAATTTGCGCGTCCAGGCATTTGCGTGTAAAGGAGCCGGTTCCGCCGACAGCGACGTTCACACGGTTTGGTGCCGGGAGGCCGACCCTGTTCGACCTCTTTTCTTATCGGGCGACAAGTCTCTGGAACTCGTTCTTCAGCCTCCAGTCCGACTGCCTGGGCGAAAACAGGTGCATTCCACCCTCTTTCTTAATGGTTTTCTTGTCTTTCACGACAACAATATGCGTTAACTGTCGAGCCTGCACGCCTCGGTGGAGGTTTCGAAAAAACTCGTAAGTTCTTTTATCTCAGTAAACCGGCAACCTCGATTACAGGATTTGGCAGATATTGTCAGGATATTCGTTTTTTGCCCCCTCAGAGCCAACTCACATTTTCATTTCTTTCTTGAACGGGCCTTTCATGAACGGGCGTTTGTGAACGGCGCTGTGAATGTTCGCCTGCCGGTCGATCATTTCACCGCTCTCAGCATAGCGGCACATTCGCGTATGTCAAGTCCCAAGCAGACGAGTTTGTTGATAACAATGGGACTAATGGTCTCGAAAATCCGTAATTCAAAGTGTGGGTCGTTGGTATTTGGAGGAGATCGGGTAGCCCGCCGGGTTGGCTCTGAGTGGCGGACTCTGGTGCGGGGGGTTACGGTCACTAGCCGCCCACATCTATGTCGCTGACCCGCGGAAAACGGTGTGCGCCTCTTCGCGCATGATATTCTCGAATCTTGGCCAGTGGCCCGCCGGCGGTGAAATGATGTTCTTCCTGTCATTGGGCAACTGCCGCTGCAAGCAAAGATCGTTCCGTGCAGATTTGCCCGACACGAGTCGCCCGCAAGCCGCCAGGCCTTCTCTGCCTGACCAGCCTCTGCTTTGCCGCCCTACTTGCCGGATGCGCGACCGGCCCGCGGACCGCTCGAGCAACGGATGTCCAGGCGGATCAGGCAGGTAGGACGAAGTTTGATAGCTACTGCGCCGCCTGCCACCAGTACGACGGCCAGGGGATGGGCGAGGCGCCGCCGCTGGATGACTCTCCGTGGGTGCTGGGACCGCAAGAGGTGCTCATCAAGATCGTGCTGCATGGTGTCCGCGGCAAGATGGAAATCGCGGGCAAGACCTACGATCGGGAGATGCCGGGGTTGGCGCCGATTCTCTCGGATGAGGAAATCGCTTCCCTGGTGTCTTTCGTTCGCGTGCGTTTCGGGGGCTTCACAACGCCAATCGAAGCTGGGGCCGTGGGTGAGATACGTTCTGAACATGAAGATCGGACCGACTACTGGTCCGTTGAAGAGTTGCTAGCAGGACCGTGATCGTTGGCACGACCCTGGCGCTCTGCCCGCTTTGGTCGGGATTTATTATCCAATCACTACTGTCCGGTTAAAAGTCGAATAGAATCAGACTGGTTAGGGTCATCGAGTGAGTTTTCGTGGGAGTCGGACGGCTGCAAGGCCTGTAAAATGGGCGTTTTCTCGAAAAGGGTAACGCTGAGAATCTGTAGAATTTGGTAGAGCCTCGCCTCCAGGCCCAACCTCTTGCGCGCGATCGCGACCAGTACGTAAACCGAGACCGCGATCCAGATTTGCGTCTTCACGGCGTTCTCGCTGGTACCGTAAAACTGCTTGATCCGCAGGTGCTGCTTGATCCACTTGAAGAACAACTCGATCTGCCAACGCGACTTGTAGATGCGGGCGATGGTCAGCGCCGGGAGCGCGAAGTTGTTGGTCAGGAACTTCAGCCGCTTGTTCGTCGCGGCGTCAAAGTAGCTGATCCGCCGCAACGGGTCCGGATACGCCAGGGCCGACTCGATGGCAGTCAGTAGGACGGTCTGATCCGAGCGCACCCCCGTGGACTTGTCGACGGGATGCGAGTAGCGCCGTTGGCGCAAGATGTTCTTCTTGGTTCGCACGACGAAGAACGACGAGCAGAGGGTGAACACGAAGAGACGTTCGAAATCGACGTAGGCCCGATCCATGACGTAGAAGGCGCCGGGCTCGGGGAGGAACTCGTCGAGGATGTTGACGTCGTGCGTTTTGCCAGCGGTAATGCGGATAAACGTGGGGATGTTACCCCGCAGGTCCAACAGCGTGTGCATCTTCAGGGCGGCCTTGTGCCGGCGGAACTTGGCCCAGGGGAACAGCGAGAGGCACAGATCGATGGTGGTCGAGTCCAGAGCGTAGAGACTTTGATCGAGATCCACGCCGATCGGATCGCGGGCGTACAAAGGCCGCGCGATGCGAATCAAGACCTGGGCGAAATCGGCATAGATCCGCCAGTCGCGCGACTCGTTGGCGTCGGCCAGTGTGGAGCGCGCCACCTGGGAGCGGAATCCCCTGTGGTAGAGCTTGGCGTCGAGCGAACGCAGGCACGCTTCGATGTCGCGCAGGCTTTCGCGGTAGGTCAGCTGGGCGAACGCCATACAGAGGAACTGATCCCAGCAGGAAAAGCCGCGCCATCTGCGATCCCCGTCGTAGCGGCTTACGCAGCGGCGGAATTCGCGATCCGGAAGGAAGCTGATCAACTGGGAGAATACGGTGCGGCCGAGGTTCATGAACCATTGTCGGCCGCCTCCGAAGTCGTTCCAGCCGTCCTTCGCCGTTCAAATCGCGACAAGGGGAAAACAGCCCTAAGCTATGCTGGAACACTCAGTTGCCGCTCGCCAGTGAGTCGTTAACCGGACAGTAGTGTTATCCAATAGTGACCCCTAAAGACAACGAACCGCGCTATATTCACTTTGTACCTAGTTTTGGTGCACCAGGGCTGGAACGTTGTTTCTATGACCCTATTCGGGCTGCTTCTACTAAGCGGTTTAGCCTCGCAAACCCTCAGCGCCCAACCCGGAATTGGGCCCCTAATTGAGCAGAGATTGGCCGAACTTCGCGGGAGAGCGGCCACCCCTCCGCTACCGGAAATCCCAAGTGATCAATCACCAATTCCACCGGACTGGCTCGCGCTTGTTTCCTGGAACCTGAATTATGCACTGCCGGTGCACCTGGTGAGGGCTGAGCCGCCAGGAACCATTTGGGGACCCCCGAAAACATGGGGTAAAAAGGTAGGCTGGCAAAGATTTCAGCTTCGCCAGTCAACCCCAAGGAGGTCACCCAAATGGTTACCAAACGAAAACAGCATAGCTCCCGAAGGCCCGTCAAACAAGGCCCCGGCGCGAGGGCCCCGCGGCCCAATAAAATCGGGGCTGCCACGCCCTATCACTTCCGTGGCAAGAATCTGACTCCCTACGGCGGCTTGCTGCCCGTCGCCACCCTGCTCGAAAAACTCGGCTTCCAAGCGCTGCTGGAAGAAACCCTCACGACCAAACGGATCACCCGAGCCATGAGCCCCTACCAGTTCGTGCTGGCCCTCGTGCTCGGCCTCTATGTCGGCTTTGCGCGGCTCAACCAACTCCGCTTCATCGCTCGCGACCCCATCCTGACCGGCATCTTGCAAGTGACGCGTCTGCCGCCGCAGTCCACGCTGTGGCGCTTTCTGGCCTCGCTGCACCTCAACGTGGCGAAACAGATCCTTTCCATTCAGCGCCAGCTGCGGGAACGAGTCTGGGCCGCGGCCCACGTGAAGTTGGAGACGGTGACGCTGGACACCGACACCACCGTGCATACCCTCTACGGCCGCCAGATGGGCGGGCGCAAGAGCTACAACCCCAAGAACAAGGGCAAGCGCAGCTACCAGCCGATACTGACCTTCCTGGCCGAGACGCGCGAATACCTGATGGGCGGGTTGCGCAACGGCGACCGGCCCACGGGCCGACAGATCGCCGCCCACCTCGAGAGCGCTTTCCGGACTTTGCCGGGCGGCGTGAAGAAAATCCTGGCGCGGGCCGATTCCGGCTTTTATTGCTGGGAGGCGGTGGAGGCCTATGAAAAGGCGGCTTGTCAGTTCGTCATCGTGGCGCGCAAAACGCGGCGCCTGGTCGAGCGCTTGCAGCAAGCAGAATGGAAACCCTCCCCTCGCTCCGACGCGGACGCGGAATGCGAATTCCTCTACCAACCGCAAGGCTGGGCGCGGGCCTGCCGTTTCCTGGCGCTGCGTTACGAAAACGAGCCCAAGGCCGGCGCGGCCGAGCAATACCAGTTGTTCGCCACCAGCGCTTACACCTACCGCGTGTTTGTCACCAATCTGGCCGAGCCGATCGCGGCGGTGGTGTGGTTTTACAATCAGCGCGCCGGAGCCGAGAACCTGATCAAGGAGGCCAACAACGACGCCGGGCTGGCGGCCCATCCCTCGCGCCGCTTTGACATGAACCGCAATCACTTTCAGTTGGCCATGCTGGCCTACAATCGCAACTGCTGGCTGCTGCTGTTCAACCGCGAAGCCCAGGCCAGCGTGGAGACGCTGCGGCACACCACCCTGGCGACGGCGCGGCTGCGTTTTCTGTTCGTGGCGGCCAAGATCTGGCGGCACGCCGGCAGAACGGGTGTCAGCTACAGCGATCATTATCAGGAAAAGGGCCTGTTTGAACGGCTGATGCGACGGCTGCGGGCGATGGGGCCGCCGGGATCGAGCTTGGCGCCGGTGGTGGAGGGTGCGCTGAGCTGAGGGGCACTCCATGCATAAATTTTCATGCACTCGCCGCAACGTACTGGGAACACGCCGCTTGCCAGCCCGCTTTTGCCCTGCCGGGATCAGGAGGCGGCTCAAACGGGGAGGGAAACAGCAGAAAAGACGACTTGAGAAATCACTGAGTTGACACGAGTGCCGCTATCGCCACAACTCCATCGACGATGGCTACGCCGAATCTGTGCATAATTCAGGTGGAATATCCAAGTTGGCGGGACCTCGACGTCGACCACAGCAGCTCGTCCCCCTTTAGTTCAATCACCAGGTCTAAACCCACCGCCTTTCAGGCGGTCAGCTTCAAGCAGTTCTGGATGAGAATGGGGGGATGGAAGAATATCGGCGAGGAGCGCATTCGGTCTACGACATCAAATATCACCTCATATGGATCACGAAGTACCGCTACAAGGTGTTACGGGGCAGGGTGGCAGAGCGGGTGCGGGATCTGATCCGGCAGAGCTGTGAAGCGAGGGGAGTGGCGGTGATCCGGGGCGCGGTGTCGCCGGATCATGTGCACATGTTGGTGACGGCTCCGCCGCAACTAGCGCCGTCGAAGCTGGTGCAGTACCTGAAGGGGCGGTCGTTGCGGCGATTACAGGACGAGTTTGGAGAGTTGCGGAAACGGTATTGGGGCCAACATCTGTGGGCACGCGGCTACTTTTGTGCGACGGTGGGCGCGGTAGATGAAGAAACGATCAAGAGATACATTGAGAGCCAGAAATGGGATGAGGACGGGGAAGGATTCAAGATTACAGCGCCCACCAAGCCTTGAGCCGGCTGTGAGCCGGACAGCTTCAGGCGGCTTGAGCCGCAACCCCGACTTTCAGTCGAAACGTAACCCACCGCCTTTCAGGCGGTGGATGTTTAGTCGCTGACGCCTTGCAGCGGCTTTTCTTGCGCACCTACGAACTACTAGCTGCCCAAGAGATTTCGAGTTCAGGCAACTCCGAGGTTTTGCGGAACCTCTTGCCGGGAGAGGTGGGCAACTGGTCCGCCTCGTTCGTGGACACAACGGACAGCCAGGACAACGGTTTCTGGATTCGTCCTACAGTCGGCCTCGGTGACGAGAGAACGTTACTCGCTACCTCGATGCTCGATGGATCAGGTCGAATTGTTACTGACCCAAGTCGATCCGTTCACCCGCCCCGTGCCGCCCATTTCACGGTGGGCAACTTCGACTTCACGCTCATTACCCTGCACCTAACTTTTGCGGGAGGCGACACATCCGAATCGGCCCGCGAGGTAGGCGTGTTGCTCGACTACCTGGACGAATACTTTCAGCAACCCGGCCATGATCCGGACGTAATCATCGCCGGTGATTTCAACATCCCGTCTCGGCTGAGCGGACAGACGGGCTCCGCCGGAATCACGCTGGATCCGATCTTCGACCAGGACCCGCGGTTCCAGCTGGGGGAGCGCCGATTCGTCGTTACAGTTCACGAGCCAACATCTCGCCGTTCCATCGCGAACGGGGGCGTTCCCGCGAACAACTACGATCACTTCGTACTCTCCGCTGACGAGCTCGAAGAATTTGTACAAGCGCGCCGCGTTTCCACCGACATTCTGACGGCGCATCCGGAAGATCCAGAGGAGTGTCTTACATCGGACCATTTCCCTGTTGTCGCGTTTTTTCGGACCATGGAAGCCGGGATTGAGCGCGACGTCGGCCAAGCCGGAATCTCGATTAGTTCGGTCCTGAACGGCGGTTCTTTTGAACCAGGATTCGCTGCTGGTTCCTGGATTTCGATCTTCGGCGAAAACCTTGCCCCCACCGCCCGCACATGGCGACCGGACGAGATCGTGGATGGTATCTTTCCGACGCAACTTGATGGCGTCCGAGTATTGATTAACGGCCGGCAGCCATATTCTTCATCAGCCCGGGCCAACTGAACGTTCAGGCTCCCGATGACACCGCCGTTGGACCCGTTTTGGTCGAAGTGATCCGCGACGGGATCGGCAGAGCCAGCGAGACAGCCGATTTGCGGGAAGCCGCCCCGGCCTTCTTCATGTTTGATCCCGACGGAAGAAAGTTCATTACCGCTGTACATACCGACGGATTCTTCGTCGGAAAACCTGACCTGTTCGGTGGCGCATTGCCGGCTCGGCCTGCTCAGCCGGGAGACGTGATCCTGATATTTGGAACGGCATTTGGCCTGACGGACCCGCCAGTAGAGGCCGGTCGTTTGTTCAGCGGCGCCGCACCGCTAAAAGCCGATGTGAGAATCCTGTTCGGTGGGATCGAGGCTGACGTCCTGTTCGCCGGCCTATCCGGTGCAGGCCTGAATCAGTTTAACGTGGTCGTTCCAGATCTATTACAAGGCGGTGATATTCAAGTCGTAGCGGAAACACTGGGTGAGCGGACGCAAGCGAATGCGTTTCTAACAGTTGAAGGCGTCCTCAACCCATCGCCAACTAGCGACGGTGACACTTACAGCGGAACCCAGTTCCATCGAGGCCGGACAATCAACCACGCTCCGGTGGACGTCGCAGAATGCCACGAGCGCGTCAATCGCGCCGGGCATTGGTTCCGTTCCAGTGAACGGAATGCGGGTGGTCTCGCCGGTACAGTCGACGCTCTACACAATTACGGTCAACGGCGACGGCGGCGAGGCTTCAGCCGCTTTCCGGGTGAACGTCACGGCGCCGCCTCCGCAACCGCCCACAGTGACGCTCTCGGCGGATGATAGCTCCATCGAAGCAGGACAGTCAACCACACTCCGGTGGACATCGCAGTACGCAACGAGTGCATCAATTGCCCCAGGAATCGGAGCCGTTCCGGTGAGCGGAACGCGGGTCGCCTCCCCGGCACAGTCGACGCTCTACACGATTACAGTCTACGGAGACGGCGGCGAAGCGTCAGCCGCATTCCAGGTCGACGTTACGATTCCACCTCCGCCACCTGGCAACGCTATTGTCGTGATTAGCCAGATCTACGGAGGTGGCGGTAATTCGGGGGCTACACATAGAAACGATTTTGTCGGGTTGTTCAACCGTGGCGCTTCGCCAGCGGACATCTCCGTTTGGACTTTGCAGTACGCCTCAGCAACTGGTTCCGGATGGAGTGCAACACCGCTTTCAGGAGTGATCTTACCCGGCCAGTACTACTTGATCCAGGAAGGAACGGGGCAGTCTGGAGATGGGGTACCTCTCCCGACCCCGGACGCGGTTGGGGGTATTGGACTGAGCGCAGCGTCAGGGAAAGTTGCTCTTGTTTCGGGATCAACTTTATTGAGCGGATCGGCACCGAGCGACCCGCGGATTGTCGATTTAGTTGGATACGGCTCAGCGAGTTTCGCGGAAGGCGGCGCGGCTTTACGATTAAGCAACACCACGGCGCTCACTCGCGCAGGCGGCGGATGCGTTGACACGAACAATAACGGTTCTGATTTCAGTGGTGGTGTGTCGTCGCCTCGCAATAGCAGCTCTCCGCGCTCACCGTGCAATTGAGTGGTGGGACCGCAAGATCGGCTCATCAAAATTGTGCTGCATCGCCGGCGCGACACGGGCACACTGAAGTTTTAGCGTCGCAACGCGCGTCCGCAAGGCCTGGGACCAAAGAAGCAGGGGAAATGGTCGAGTTGCGTCGGGTGACAGAGAGCAGGCATTCGTTGGGCGACAAAAGGCTGTTTAGCGATTGAAGCAGGCAATGGGCTTGAACTCAAACCGACCTCGAATGTGAGACGGGCCGACAATAATCAAGTAGGTGGGTATCCGGTTGACTCAGGTAGCCCCAAGATGTAGTATGCCGGCAGATGGAAGATTACCCTCAGAACCTGACAGAATTCGAGTCCCGTTTTAGCAGTGAGGAGGCCTGCCGGGAGTATCTGTTCCGGCTGCGCTGGCCGGACGGTTTCCGCTGTCCGGGTTGCGGTTGTGGAAAGTCGTGGCCTTTGCGAAAAGTGCTGCTGCAGTGCGCTGCGTGTGGGCGTCAAACCTCGGTGACCGCCGGGACCATCTTTCAGGACACGCGCAGCCCTTTGCCGTTGTGGTTTCGTGCGATGTGGTGGGTCACCACCCAAAAAACCGGAGCCAGCGCTTTGGGACTTCAAAGAGTGTTGGGGCTCAACAGGTACGAAACGGCTTGGACCTGGCTGCACAAAATGCGGCGCGCGATGGTGCGGCCGGGACGGGATTTGCTGGCCGGGACGGTGGAAGTCGATGAAAGCTACTGGGGCGGGCTCGAAGAGGGCCTGCGGGGCCGAAACCTGAAAAACAAAGCATTGATCGCAGTGGCCGCTCAAGAGGATGGGCGGGGTATCGGCCGGATTCGCATGAAGAGAATCGAGGATGCCTCGGGCGAGAGCCTGTTGCCTTTCGTGGAGGAGTGCATCGAGCCGGGCAGCGTGGTGCATACCGACGGCTGGCCCGGTTACTCCGGGTTGAAAAAGGAAGGCTACGTCCATCAGGTCACAGTTGTCAGCAGGCAGGAGCAGTCCGCGTCGGAATTGATGCCCCGCGTCCACCGCGTGATGTCACTGCTCAAGCGCTGGCTGCTGGGCACCCATCAGGGCGCCGTGAGCCACAAACATCTGGACTACTACCTGGACGAGTTCACCTTCCGTTTCAACCGCCGCAAATCCAAAAGCCGCGGCAAACTCTTCTATCGGCTCGTCCAGCAGGCGGTAGCCGTGGATCCCGCGACTTACAAGATGATTGTTCACCCGGTTACAGAACCCAAGAAAATCCCCAAACCACAAGATATTGGGGCTACCTGAGTCAACCGGATACCCATCATCAAGTAATCCCTTTGGCCGCAGCATTGGCTGTAAGAGTCGCAGCATCTTGGATACACCCGCTGTCACTACTGTCCGGTTAAAAGTCGAATAGAATCAGCTGGTTAGGGTCATCGAGTGAGTTTTCGTGGGAGTCGGACGGCTGCAAGGCCTGTAAAATGGGCGTTTTCTCGAAAAGGGTAACGCTGAGAATCTGTAGAATTTGGTAGCGACTCGCCTCCAGGCCCAACCTCTTGCGCGCGATCGCGACCAGTACGTAAACCGAGACCGCGATCCAGATTTGCGTCTTCACGGCGTTCTCGCTGGTACCGTAAAACTGCTTGATCCGCAGGAGCTGCTTGATCCACTTGAAGAACAACTCGATCTGCCAACGCGACTTGTAGATGCGGGCGATGGTCAGCGCCGGGAGCGCGAAGTTGTTGGTCAGGAACTTCAGCCGCTTGTTCGTCGCGGCGTCAAAGTAGCTGATCCGCCGCAACGGGTCCGGATACGCCAGGGCCGACTCGATGGCAGTCAGTAGGACGGTCTGATCCGAGCGCACCCCCGTGGACTTGTCGACGGGATGCGAGTAGCGCCGTTGGCGCAAGATGTTCTTCTTGGTTCGCACGACGAAGAACGACGAGCAGAGGGTGAACACGAAGAGACGTTCGAAATCGACGTAGGCCCGATCCATGACGTAGAAGGCGCCGGGCTCGGGGAGGAACTCGTCGAGGATGTTGACGTCGTGCGTTTTGCCAGCGGTAATGCGGATAAACGTGGGGATGTTACCCCGCAGGTCCAACAGCGTGTGCATCTTCAGGGCGGCCTTGTGCCGGCGGAACTTGGCCCAGGGGAACAGCGAGAGGCACAGATCGATGGTGGTCGAGTCCAGAGCGTAGAGACTTTGATCGAGATCCACGCCGATCGGATCGCGGGCGTACAAAGGCCGCGCGATGCGAATCAAGACCTGGGCGAAATCGGCATAGATCCGCCAGTCGCGCGACTCGTTGGCGTCGGCCAGTGTGGAGCGCGCCACCTGGGAGCGGAATCCCCTGTGGTAGAGCTTGGCGCCGAGCGAACGCAGGCACGCTTCGATGTCGCGCAGGCTTTCGCGGTAGGTCAGTTGGGCGAACGCCATGCAGAGGAACTGATCCCAGCAGGAAAAGCCGCGCCATCTGCGATCTCCGTCGTAGCGGCATACGCAGCGGCGGAATTCGCGATCCGGAAGGAAGCTGATCAACTGGGAGAATACGGTGCGGCCGAGGTTCATGAACCATTGTCGGCCGCCTCCGAAGTCGTTCCAGCCGTCCTTCGCCGTTCAAATCGCGGCAAGGGGAAAACAGCCCTAAGCTATGCTGGAACAATCAGTTGCCGCTCGCCAGTGAGTCGTTAACCGGACAGTAGTGACCCACTGTATAGAGTGCGCCCTCGGACCAGACTAAATCGATGCTGCCTTCGGGGTAGTCGAGAGCGTCCATCGAGATGTTGCGGGTCTCGATGTGGGCTTCTAGCTCCGCTTGCGCGGCGGAAATTTGCAGTTGGTCGAGATAGGGCTGGTGAATGTCGGCCGCGATGATGGACGAGCTGAGCTCCCGAGCCAGCACCAGAGATTGGCGGCCGGGCCCGCATCCCAGGTCGACGACCCGCGGCGAAGGTTACAAAGTCGGCAATGCGCGAATCGCCTTCCGCGTGCTGGCGTCACTTCCCGGGCCTTCTCTTGGAAGCCCAGCGTGCAGCTTAAAGAACGCTTCCATCTCCATGGATGAACAACCCCGCCGCTGACCTCGTTGAGCTTGCTTCGGCGGCCTCGATACCGGCCCTATAATAGACGCACTGCCGGTCCCTCATCCCCCACCAGGAGCCTTATTGTGCCGCAAACACCATCGCCCGAATCATCCTTGCGCGAGCATCTTGTCAGCTTGCTGCGCGCCAAGAACGCGCACGTCATGTTCGACGATGTGATCGAGGACTTCCCGCCAAGGGTGCGCGGTGTCACCTGAATTATGCACTGCGGCGTGGACCTGAGGAGGGCTGAGCCGCAAGAGACCATTGGGGACCCCCGAAAACATGGGGTAAAAAGGTAGGCTGGCAAAGATCCCAGCTTCGCCAGCCAACCCCAAGGAGGTCACCCACATGGTTACCAGACGAAAACAGCATAGCTCCCAAAGGCCCGTCCAACAAGGCCCAGCCGTGACGGCCTCGCGGCCCAATAAAATCGGGACTTCGACGCCTTACCACTTCCGCGGCAGGAAGCCGACTCCCTACGGCGGCTTGCTGCCGGTGGTCGGGAGGGCGCTGATCTGAGAGCCTGGCTATGCGCTATGCATAAAATTTTATGCACTAGCCGTAACGCACTGGAAACACGTCACTTCCGAGCGAGGTTTTGACGACGCGGATTCTGGGTGGGAAGGGAAACCGGACACGGAGAAGCCAAAAGGCCAGTTGCCGAGCTACCACCTCACGACGACCGCCAACCCGCTACGAACGCAGCCACACTCGCAAAGTGAATCTGTGCATAATTCAGGTGTCATACCGCAAGATTTACCCTATACAGCGTGGCAGATCGTCGAACACCTGCGAATTGCGCAGTGGGACATCCTGGAGTTCAGCCGAGACGCCGATCACGTTTCCCCGGAATTCCCAAGCGGCTACTGGCCTGACACAGACCTACCGCCCGATGACGGAGCCTGGGACCGGTCGGTGGCGGCGTTTCGCCAGAATCTTCAGGAAATGGAGGACCTGGTCCGGGACCCGGCGGTCGATCTGTTTGCTCCTATTCCGCATGGCGACGGCCAAACGGTTCTTCGCGAGGCCATGCTTGTGGCCGATCACAACGCCTATCACGTGGGGCAGTTGGTGCTGATCCGTCGGCTTTTGAAGGCGTGGCCGAGCGAAGAGCGGGTGGTCGTCTAGCGCAGGATTCTGAACAGGGCCGCACCCGCAAGGGCGCGGCTCAGTTTCGGCCAGGTACTGTTCAGGCGCCTGTTCAGACCGGCCTCAAGCGACAGCGCAGGCCGTCGGCCTACACGAGGCCCGCGGCGATTCCCAAACCCAACAACAAAAGCAATGCGCCGACAATTCGGCGAACCGTCTCTAGCGTGACCTTCTTGACTAAGCGCGCGCCGAGGAATGAGCCGGCAAACGCGGCCAGCGTTGCCGCCAGAAGGAGGCTCTGGGTTTTGGGTTCCTGCAGGCCGGTGGCCTCGTGCTGGAAGACAGTCAAGCCGTAGACCGCGAGCCGGGTCAGGTCAACCAACGTGGCGCACACCACGCTGGTGCCGATGAAAGCATCCCTCGAAAGACCGCAGTTGGTCAGGAAGGCTGCCCTCAGTGCTCCTTGGTGACCGGAGATACCTCCGAAAAAGCCGGAAATGACGCCTCCCACCAAAAGCCACTTTGGCGCCACGCGAAGGTTCTCGAACCAGGGCAGAAGATCAGCCAGAGCGAAGATCGTGATGAGAGTTCCCATGGCTAGTCCGATCCAGGTGAGATCGATCTGGCGGCCACCGAGATTGTAGGTGACCAGGGGGGTATGGCCAGAGATTTGCACCAAAACGAACGCACCCACGAATGCCGCCGGTATCGCCGGAGCGCCGAAGCGAAGTGTTACTGAACCGGAAGCGTGACGGCCCACGAGGACCAATTTGAACAGGTTGTTCGCCAGGTGTACAATCGCCGTGGCCCCGACCGCGAGAGGCAAAGGGAAAAACAGCGCGAAGACCGGCAGGAGCAGCGTCCCCAGGCCGAATCCAGAGAAAAGGGTTAGGGCGGCGACGAGCAGTGAAGCGGCGGTAACGAGGAGGTAGTCCATCTTGCCTACCGAACGGCCCTAGCCCGCATTTCTCACCGGCTGACGGGCCAAGCACATGACAGGCCCGCCATTACTTCGTTGCGCTTGCTCGCCGTGCTCAACGTACTGTCCGAGTACGCCTCCGCTCGTCAAGCGGCGCGCGCCTCGTACTGACAGGCCTCTCATGCACTTTGCCTCGCCACCCGATGAGAAATGCGGGCTAGTAGTCGAGCAGGTAGTTGAACTTGACGAACAGTGCTCGCGACTGCGTTTGGCGCTGAATCTCATGGGGGTCAAGGAAATCTCTGGTCAACTGCGCTGTGTTGTAGACAACGAAAAATCCCGTGCTCGAAGTCGACAGCAGTCCCAGCCGCACGTTATGACCAACCTGGTTGGTGCGGTTGTTGTACTGGCTGAAAGTCTGCAGAAAACGCTTCGCTGTGAAGGACCAGTTGAACCGCAGTCCCACCAAGTCAGTAGTAAATTCCCCGACGGGCAGGTCGATGAAATTGCGGGCCCACGAGCCGGTCCAAGTGAGTTTCTTCCCGCGCCGGTAGCCGCCGGTGGCGCTCAGCGACCGGATTGTCCCATCGTAGAAATTCCCCCCGGCGACGTTGCCCCTGACGAAGAACCGTGCGCTGGGATCGCTGCCGAAGCTTCCGATCACCTCGCTAAAGCGATAGCGCCCGATGGGGACGAAAACCCCGGGGAAGATCTCGAATGGCTCATCCAGGCGCTCGAAACTGCGGTTGACCGCGACCCCGAGGCGGCCGCCGTTGTGCCAGCGGGTGCTTAGGTGATTGTGCTCGAATCCTGACTCCCACTCGTTGGTTCCGAGCGTGAACCAGTGTTCCCCGAGATGGTGAGGCTCGATGCTTCGGATAGGGCCCGATTTGGGGTAGTGGGTGTAGCGGTAGAAATACGAAGGGTTGCGAAATGCCACTCGGCGAACAAAGCCCACCTCGGGGTTGAAGTTGCGGCCCACTTCCAGGTATCCCAGGTTGAACTGGTGCTTTGAATCGTCGTACTCAAAGCGGGAGGAATAAGAGTGGTCGCTGCCTTCCAGATGCGGACTGTAGGACTTGGCCACAAAGTTGGTCCAGTTGCCGAACTGACCGATCCCGAAATTGGCGTCGGCGCCGAAGGTTCGGTTGTAAGGAGCCGCATCGCCGAACGTGGATGTCGATTGGCGATTCACACCGATGACCCCGATGGAAGAGCGGTTCGGCAGCTCGCGGTTGAAGCGCGCGACGCTATAGTTGTTGGCCGGCGCTGCACCGTCGACGCTGCGGGTCTGCATGTTGAGCATGCCAATCTGGTAGGGGCCGACTTTGCCGCTGAGCCTGACTCCGGCGTCGATCGGTACTTGCTCGCGATTCTCGTCGAGGCCGATGCGGCGGGAGAAAAACACTTCCGCTCGTCGGGCGGCTCCGAATTCGAAGAAGCCTGAGTTCTCGATAAAGAAAGTCCGCTTCTCAGGAAAGAACAGATCGAAGCGAGTCAGATTGATCTGTTCGTCGTCGACTTCGACCTGCGCGAAGTCGGTGTTGAAAGTCGCGTCGAGGGTCAGACTGGGCGTCACGCTGTACTTGAGATCAAGGCCTCCATCGATGTCGACGTCGGTTTGATCGCCCGGCAGCTCGTAGTTCTGCTTGAAGCCGCCTATCACGTAGGGAAGCAGCTTCAAGTTGCGCTGCGCCGTGGTTTCCAGTCCATGGAGATCGCCCGCCAGCTCGATTTGCGTAAACTCAAACGCACGCGACACGGGCGCCCAGAACGTTTGCTCGTTGCGCCGCCGCAGGTTGCGGGAGACGTTCATGCCCCAGACCTGACCGGTGCCTGGGTAGTAGCGCAGAGTTCGAAAAGGAATCGCGATTTCGCTCTCCCAGCCGCGTTTCGTGATCTGCGATCGGACCTCCCAAACGGCGTCCCAATTCAGGTTGAAGGCGGCTGCACCGCCACGTTGCGCGCCGCCGCTCCCTCCTCCAGCTCGTGCGGGTCCGCCACCGCCCCCGCGCTGTTGCCCTGCTTTGGAGACCTGGGCGTCGAACTCGATACCGGCGGGGCTGGTGCCGAAAATGAACCCGTTCTGGTTGTCGTTGAATGTATCCAACAAGATTTGTATCGAGTCTGTGTCCTCTAATTCGGCATCCCGGCGATTCTGAGTAACGACGATATTCTCCGGTTCGGAATCGAAGCAGATGATGCCGAAATAGAGATTCTTGTCGTCGAAGGCCACACGAACTTCGGTGGCTTCGCTGGCAGGATCACCTTCCACAGGGTTTTGCTGAGTGAATTGCGCGGCGGGCACGAGTCGTTGCCACATCTCTTCGGTCACGAGCCCATCGAGAGTCGGCGGCTCCGCGATGCGATAGGCGCGCACGCGTTTAGGGTCGTTCTCCCGCTGCACTTGGGCCGTCAGGGCAAGTGCCGTCGAAAGGCACAGAAAAAGAACGAATTCGGAGGACCGGCGCATGAACTTCTACCTTGTAGGGGGGCGGGCCGCCTACAAGACGACCGGTGAGATGCACTTCTTATTGTAGAGGAAAGGCGGTGGGTGATCGCTCAGAACCGGCTGTTTGCGGCAACATCACTGCAAGGCTTTGTCGTTCAATTGCTGGCGAACCACCGGTTACCGGCAGTCGTTCGGGGATTGGAGCTCGCTTCTCCACGATCTGCGCCTGGCAGGTATCGTGATAGATTAGAGAGATTTCGATGCAGGATTGCGGAGTGCAACGAGAGCAGCACGATGAGCGCCATTGACAAACTCACGATCGAGGGGTTCAAATCCATCCGAAAACTGGAGGACTTCAAGCTCCGGAATTTGAATGTGCTCATTGGCGCCAATGGTGCGGGGAAAAGCAACTTCGTTTCATTCTTCAACCTGCTGCGGCAATTGATTGACCAGAAGCTTCAACTTGCGGTAGACAGCGAGGGGGGGGCGGACGCAAGCCTGTTTCTGGGTCCCAAAATCACTAAGCGCTTGGCAGTCAAACTCGACTTCGGAAGCAACGGCTACGAATTCGCGTTGGTGCCGACGGCTGACAACCGTCTCATTTTCGCCGAGGAATTCACGTTATATCGGGGACGTTTAGGATCGAGCCGAAAGTCCTTGGGTTCAGGGCATGCCGAGGCCAGCCTGAAGGAACGCAAGGACGATCCTGGCGTACAGTCGAACTACGGAGTGCCGCACTATGTGTACGATTCTCTCTCAAGTTGGGTGGTCTACCATTTCCATGACACAAGTGCAACGGCTGGGGTTCGCCGCCAGAGTGCCATCAATGACAATGAGTTCCTGCGGGCTGACGCCAGCAACCTGGCGGCATTCTTATACAGCATTCGCGAAACTGACCCAAGCCAATACGAAAAGATTCGCGACGTCGTGAGACTTGCGGCTCCCTTCTTCGACGACTTTAAGCTTCGCCGGGTGCTCCGCAATCCAGAGCTGATCCAATTGGAGTGGTTGCAAACCGGTTCGAACTACCCTTTTCTCCCGAGCCAACTTTCAGACGGTACGCTTCGGTTCATTTGCCTGGCCACCGCATTGATGCAGCCGTCGTTGCCTCGAACGGTGCTATTTGACGAACCGGAGCTGGGGTTGCATCCCTATGCCTTGACCCTTTTGGCAGATCTGTTTCAGCAAGCGTCGAAGAGGGCCAGCCAGGTGATCGTCTCGACGCAGTCAGCCCCTCTGCTGAATGAGTTCGCCCCGGAAGACGTCATCGTGGTGGAGCGGACGGAGGGCGAATCGACTTTTCAACGACTGGACTCCAATGACCTGTCGGAATGGCTGCAAGAGTACTCGCTTGGCGAACTGTGGCAGAAAAACGTTTTGGGAGGCCGCCCACAGCGTGATGATATCCCGGTGGCCGCAACGGGTCATGGAGATTCATGACGCGCGTCTATGTCGTGGTCGAGGGCGCGACTGAAGAGTCGTTTGTCAAAGAGGTGCTGGACCCCCTCCTGCGGCCCCGTCAGATCTATGTGATACCGATCATCCTTGGGTCACCCGGCCACAAAGGCGGGAACACCAACTATGCACGCGTGAAGCAGGACGTGGTTGTGCTACTGCAGCAGGATCGGGCAGCGTACTGCTCCACAATGCTGGACTTTTATGGTCTGGGTGCGGGTTTTCCGGGGATGCCTCTGCCACCCAATCTCGAAAACCTGTCCAAAGTGGCCCGCATCGAGCAAGCGGTAAAAGATGACATTGTCGCAGACCGGCCGGACCTGCGACCTGACATGCGATTCGTTCCTTACTTGCAACTTCACGAGTATGAGGGATTGCTGTTCAGTGATCCCGACGCTTTCGCGTCCGGTATCAAGCAACGACATCTCGCCCCGCGTTTTCAGGCGATTCGTGACGAGTTTCCCACGCCCGAGGACATAAACGATGATCCCAACAAGGCCGCCTCGAAGCGAGTGCTGCGGGCGTATCCGTCGTACGGGAAAGTTGTCGACGGAACGCTTGCCGCCCAAGCTGTGGGAGTCGATTGCATGCAGCGGGAGTGCCCGCATTTTCGCGAGTGGGTGCAAAGGCTCCAAGGCCTGGAGTCAGGCTCGTAGTCGGGCCTTCGGCCCGCGACTGGCCCTCCTGCTGATCTCACCGGCGCTCGTGGTTCGCCTCTGTTGAAAATGGCCAACTACGGGGATACGATTTCGCCGTAGCCCGCTTGTTTTGTCTACGACCCTGCCAACGGTCCTCTTGCAATTGACGATTTCTTCGAGTTCTCCACCGCACCGAGAAGCTCGGAAGCCTGTGTTAACCTTGGGTTGAATTACCAATGGCGACCGGGATATGACGAAGACTCGCAGCCGAACCGTCGGGGTCACGCTGATCCTTTGTTTGTTGCTGAGTTCGTCATTGGCTCAGCGTTTTGGTGCTCAACGCTTTGGGGGGTTCGGAGCGTCTGAAATACCTGCAGACTGGTTTGCTCCAGATGCCCAAGGCGAGTTTCATTTTGCCCGGCTGGTATACAGCAGCTGGGGTGGCGGACGGCGCAGGGGCGGAAGCTGGGCGACCGACTATCCCGATGCCGAATACCACTTCATGCAGGGGGTACGCCGCCTCACGAGCATCGATTCGGCGCGTGGCGGTAAGACTTTTCGTCCTGATGACGACGATTTGTTTAACTACCCATGGCTTTACGCGGTGGAGGTGGGCCGCTGGGACATATCGGAAGAACATGGGGAACGGCTGCGCGAGTATCTGCTGCGGGGCGGCTTCCTGGTTGTCGATGACTTTCATGGGACCTATCAATGGTCAGCGTTTCTCGAAGGCATCAGAAAAGTGTTTCCCGACCGGCCGATCATTGAGATCGAAGAAGACGACCCGCTGTTGCATGTTCTATACGATCTGGACCAAAGAAGCCAGATCCCGGGTATTTCGTATGTGTGGTCGGGCGCCACTTACCAGCGGGACGGGTATGAGCCCTATTGGCGAGGCATCTACGACGATGAGGGCCGCCTGATGGTGGCGATCAATTTTAATATGGATTTGGGGGATGCTTGGGAGCATGCCGACACCCCGGAGTATCCTGAAAAGATGACGGCGTTGGCATACCGATTTGGCATCAACTACGTCATATATTCGATGACCCACTAGGGTCGCGTGGCGCTACGTGTTCGAATTCTTTTTCAAATATCCGTTGACAGTCTTCCGCAAGGGTGACTTTGTACTGGCCAGCGGTTGGCCGCTCTGGCTGCTGATCGTGCTCGTCTTGGGGGCTGGCGCCGGCTTGGCCTGGCACCTGATGAAGCATCGGGGCTGGATCGAGGGGAAGAGACCGTTCCTGATTTGGGGCTTGCAGTTCGGCTCGGTGGCCCTGGTGTTGTTCTTGCTCTGGCGTCCGGCGATCAGCATTCAGTCGCTGCGGTCTCAGCAGAATGTCGTTGCTGTCGTCCTCGACACGTCCCGCAGCATGGCTCTGGCCGAGGGAGAAGGCGAAAAGACTCGATTGCAGCGTGCCTGGGATGCTCTCGATTCCGGCGTGGTCGACGAACTCAAGGAAAAGTTCCGTGTGCGGCTCTATGCGTTTTCGGGGGGGCTTCACCGCCTGGAGTCGCTCGAGAAGCTTCCCAATGCTGGAAACGCCACGCGTATCGGCGAGTCAGTGGCGGCGGTGCTTAGGGAATCGGCGTCGTTGCCTCTCGGCGCTGTTGTGCTGCTCAGCGACGGGGCGGATAACGCGGCGGCATTCGATCGCGGTCTGATGGCCGAGATTCGCAAGCGCAACGTCCCGGTCCATACCGTTGGCGTCGGGCGAGAAGAAATCCCGGGTGATCTTGAACTCGCCGAAGTCACGGTTCCGGCGCGAGCTCTGCCCAACTCGCAACTGAACGCCCAGGTGGCCATCCGGCATTCCGGCGAAGAGGCGCAAACGACCCGCTTGACGGTGCGCGACGGTTCGACGATCCTCGCTTCGAAGCCGATCACGCTGCGCCGCGGGGAGAACCTTCACAGCGAATCGATCGATTTCAACGCCGGAGACGCCGGGATTCGCTACTTGCAATTCGCGGTCGAGCCGGCCGGCGATGAAGAGATCACCGGCAACAACTCTCTGAGCCGCGTGATCGACGTGCCGCAGGGCCGGCGCAAGATCCTCTACGTCGAGGGTGAGCCACGCTGGGAGTATAAGTTCATCCGCCGCGCGGTATTCAAAGACGGCAGCGTGCAACTCGTGTCGATGCTGCGGACGTCTCCCAATAAGTTTTACCGCCAGGGCGTGGATTCTCCGGAAGAGCTGGAGAAGGGCTTCCCGTCAACCGAGACGGAGCTTTTCGCCTACGACGCGCTGATCATCGGCAGCGTGGAGGCCGGGTTCTTCACTGCTGAGCAGCAGGAGATGATCAAACAGTTTGTGAACCGCCGGGGCGGGACTCTGCTGATGCTGGGCGGGCGTAACTCCCTCGGAGACGGTGGGTGGGGCGCTTCCAAGGTTGCCGAGGTGCTGCCCGTCGCTATTTCAGACGATTCGGACCACACGTTTTTCCGCGAGCCAGTCGAAGTCGCACTGACCGATCAGGGCCGGGACTCGCTCGTTTGCCGCTTCGATGAAGACCCGGCGAAGAATCTTGAAAAGTGGAAGGAGCTTCCGGCGATCGCCGACTATCAGCGAGTCGGGGAGCTGAAGCCCGCCGCGGTACCGCTCGTCAACGCCCGGATCGATGGCAAGGACATTCCGCTGTTGGTTCTTCAGAATTATGGCCGGGGCAAAGCGATCGTTCTGGCAACGGGTGGAACCTGGCGCTGGAAGATGGGGCTGCCGCACGATGACACGCGGCACCACGTTTTCTGGCAGCAGTTGCTGCGCAGTTTGGTCGCGAATTCGCCCGGCCCTGTTTCGATCTCCACGAACCGGCGGCTCTATGCCGACGACCCGACCGTCAAGCTTCGCGCCGAGATTCGCACGAAGGAGTTCGAATTCGCTAACAACGCCACGGTCACCGCTCTGGTGACGCCGGAATCGGGCGATCCCGAGACGGTCGAAATGCACCCCTCCACGGAAGAGGAGGGAGTCTACGAGGCACAATGGACAGCGGCGCGACCGGGCGCCTACCGCGTGGAAACGACGGCTCATCAGGGCGGGGAACTGCTCGGGTCGGAGGTTATCCATTTTCGGCGCGAAGATGGGCGGGCCGAGGATTTCCACCCTGCGCAAAATCGCGAATTGCTAGAACGGCTCGCCGAGCAAACCGGCGGGCGCTATTGGACCCTTGACGAAATCGCGGATTTGCCACGGGAGGTTCGGTTTTCCGAGGCAGGCATTACGTCCCGGGAGATCATGGATCTCTGGGACATGCCGTTCTTCTTCTTGTTGCTGCTGGGGATGCGCGGCGGTGAGTGGCTGCTGAGGCGGCGCTGGGGAGTAATATAAAACGCCGGGGGGTGGCGCTACCCGGGCCGCAAGGGGTTGTTCGGCCGGGTCATCAACATTTTGCCGGATTTGGGCGTCAAACGACAGTACGCCTCTAGTGAGAATCTTGCTAAACGCAACAGAAATCGCGGGATCCAGATTCAGAGCCCAGAACGCCGGTGACGGGCCTGCCAATTCCGAGCGCGGGACTGCCTCGGCGAGCCTCATGGCTTCAGCGAGTCTCATTCGCCGCCGGCCAGGGTCCGTAGGCAGGCTGCGACTAGCGCTTCCAACCGCCACGTTGCTAGCCCTCGCGTTCCTAGCCGCAATGCCACTGCGCGCCGAATCGCACTTCGTGATCCTGGAAGGGCTTGGCGGGGAGTCATCCTACCAGGAGCGGTTCTCCGGGTACACTGATGACCTGCGAGAAGTTTGCGAAAAGACGGCCGGGGATGAATCGCTGGTGCACGTGTTGTCAGGAGAAGGAGCACGACGCGAGGCGATCGAAGAGCTGTTCACACAGCTTGCCGCGCAGACCCAGCCAGAGGACTCCGTCGCTCTGTTTCTGATCGGGCATGGCACGTCGGACGGAGATTCGTATAAGTTCAATATTCCCGGTCCTGATATCACGGCGACCCAGCTCCAGACGCTGCTCGACGCTTTGCCGGCCGACCGTCAGCTCGTCGCGGTAACGACGAGTTCGAGCGGCGCGTCCATCGATCAGCTAAAGAGCGAGCGCCGAGTTGTGGTCGCGGCGACTCGCAGCGGCCGCGAGAGGAACGCGCCGGTCTTTCCTGAATTCTGGGTGGAGGCGCTCAGCGACGAAGCCGCTGATGCGGACAAGAACGATGCCATCACCGCGCTCGAAGCTTTCAACTACGCCGAGCAAAAGGTGAAGGGATTTTTCGAGAAAGAGAAGCGGATGGCCACCGAGCATGCGCGGCTCGAAGGCGGATTCGCGGCAAGTTTTACCCTGGCTCGGCTAGAAGCGGCGGTCGAGGCAGCACAGGACCCGGCCGTTCGGGCATTGATGTCTGAACGCGAGGAAATCGAACACCGGGTGAACGATCTAAAACTACGCAAAGACAGTCTTGCGGAAGAGAATTATTTCGACGAGCTGGAAAAACTGCTGGTTGAGCTGGCACGCAAACAAGGCGAGATCGACGAGGCTACTTCAAAAACTTCGGAGCCCTGACGGTTACCTTGAAACGAATGACGGCTACCTTGAAACGAATGACGGCTACCTTGAAACAAAAGACTAGCATGCTCGAAAGCCGCCGCACCACAACCCTGACTAGACAGCCTCTGTCGGCCTATGCGAAACGGGCCGGCATGATACTTGCCGTCGTTGTGCTCGCGGCCTCCACCGCTGCCGCCCAGCAGGGGCAGGGCCGGGGCAAGCGCAGCGCGGACCTGCGTCCCTGCGACGAGCACCGGGATCACGGGCGCAGGATCAAGGTCCACGGCTGCTACATGGGGCTGATCGGCTCCACGGCAGATGCCGCAACCAAGGCGGAGGCTTTCTGGGGTCTGCGGAACGTCAAGCAGGCCAACGAGATGTTCCGCGACGCTATCAAGGCCCAACCAGACGACCCGGATGTCCGCGTGCGCTGGGGCTACCTCTTCCTCGAAACGCACAATGCCGGTGAGGCCGCAAAGCTGTTCGACGAAGCGCTGAAACTGGACGCGAACCACGCCGCCGCCAAACTTGGCAAGGCCAGCGTCTTCGCCAGGCGCTTCGAGGGCAAGACTCGCGAGCTAATGGCCGAGGTGCTCGAGTCGGACCCGGGGATCTTTGAAGCCCATGTCCTGATGGCATCGATGGCCATCGAAGAAAACGACTTCGAAAAAGCCAACGAGAGCCTCGATAAGGCCCTCGAACTTGCCCAAGAGCAAGAACTATCCCCGCTGGAAGCATACTCGCTGAAGGCCGCGATCGACTTTCTCGGCGGGGCGTCCGAGAGCGAATGGGTGACGAAGGCACTGGAGCGCAACCCAACGTATGGAAGCGTCTACGCTGATCCGGCTCATTACTATGTGATCACACGGCGCTATCGCGAAGCAGCGGATCTTTATCGCAAGGCGGTGGAAACCGACATGGAGTTGTGGTCGGCTCACGCCGACCTGGCCGTGAACCTGATGCGGGAAGGGAAGGACGAAGAGGCTGCGAGGCATCTCGAACTGGCGTTCCGGGGGGACCCCTACAGCGCCAAAACCGTCAACACACTACGGCTGCTCGACAGTTTCAAGAACTTCAAGACCTACTCGAATCTCGACGAACGCCTTCCGGACGACCCGGACGAACTGGCGGCGCCGATCGACCGGCCTCAAGTGATCGTCAGGCTCCATGAAAAAGAGTCTGAAGTCCTGCGGCCCTACGTCGTTGAGCTGGCCGAGCGGAGCCTGGAGACTTTTGCGGCAAAGTATCAGTTCAAGCCCGTTCGTCCGGTGATTGTCGAGCTTTACCCGGACCACGACGATTTTGCCGTGCGCACGATGGGCATGCCCGGCGTGGGTTTGCTCGGCGTCACCTTCGGCTACCTGATCGCCATGGACAGCCCGTCGGGGCGGGTGCCGGGAAGTTTCCACTGGGGTACGACTCTGTGGCACGAAATGGCGCACGTCGTCACGCTCGAGTCGACCAATCACCTTGTGCCGCGATGGTACAGCGAAGGGATCTCCGTTTACGAGGAATGGGCCGCTGACGATAGCTGGGGAGACCGCATTTCCCCGGATGTCATCAAAGCGATCGAAGAGAAGAAATTCCTGCCCGTAGCGGACTTGGATAAGGGCTTCATCCGGCCCAGCTATCCAAAGCAGATTCAGATTTCTTACTTTCAGTCGGGCCTGGTCTGCAAGTTCATCGCCGAGAAGTGGGGTTTTGGGAAACTGGTCGAGCTGCTTCGAGGATTTGGGGAAGGTAAGTCGACCGCCGATAACGTAGAAGCGGTCTTGAGCTTGCCCAGCGAGGAATTTGACACGCAGTTCAACGAATACGTCCAGCGTGAGACCGGAGAACTCGTTGAACAGCTTGACGAATGGCGCAAGCTGATAAAACAGGCGCTCGAGGCCGCTCGCGCCAAAAAGTGGGAGGATGTGATCGAGCCGGCGACCAAAGCGCTCGACGCCTATCCACAGTATGTCGAGGGCGGCAATGCCTACGCGGTACTCTCTGAAGCCTACCTGGAGCTGGGTGACAAGGAGGCCGCGGTCGAACAGTTGCTCAAATACGAATCGATCGGCGGAAGAAACCCTTCGCGCCTCAAGAAGCTCGCGACTCTTCTCGACGAGATGGACCGCGGAGACGAGGCAATCGAAGTCTTGGAGGGCTTGCTGTATATTGCGCCGGGTGATGAGGAACTTCACGGCCCGCTGGGGCAGTGGCTTTTGGACGCGGGACGGGATGAAGAGGCGGCGCGGGAGTTCCGGTCGCTGCTGGCGCTAGGGCCGGTCGATCCGGCATCGGCCCATTTCAATCTGGCTCGCGCGTATCATAAAATGGAAGACCGCCCGCGCACGCGGCGGCATTTGCTCATGTCGCTCGAAACGGCGCCCGGCTACCGTCCAGCTCAAAAACTACTACTTGAAATTACGCGATAGGAAAAGAAGAGAATTCCCTGCCCACTTCTCCAGACGACACTCCGCCTATGAGTCTTCCTATAACTTCCGCCGTTGACACCGTTGACTACCGCGAACTGGTCAATTCCTTCCGAGAAACCCAGGCGAAGATCCGCGAGCAGGTGCGCCGCATTATCGTCGGTCAGGACGAGGTTCTCGACCACCTCTTGATTACACTGCTGGTCGGTGGCCACTGCCTCATCACCGGCATGCCGGGCACGGCCAAGACTCTGCTGGTGCGGACGCTGGCGACGGCACTGGGTTTGACCTTCAAGCGAATTCAGTTCACTCCGGATCTGATGCCGACTGACGTCACCGGCACCGACATCATCGAAGAGGACGTTACTACTGGGCGGCGCAAGTGGACTTTTGTCGAAGGTCCCATCTTTACCAACGTGCTGCTGGCCGATGAAGTCAACCGCACGCCGCCGAAGACGCAGGCCGCGCTGCTGGAGGCGATGCAGGAGGTTAGCGTCACCGTCCGTGGCCACACTTACCTGCTCGATCCGCCGTTTTTCGTGCTGGCAACGCAGAACCCGATTGAGCTAGAGGGGACCTACACACTTCCCGAAGCCCAGCTCGACCGGTTCCTGTTCAAGGTGATCCTCGATTACTTGAATACTGAGGACGAGATCGAAGTCGTCAGCCGAAATACCGGCGATCCGTTGCCCGAAGTCGAAGTCTGCACGAACGCCGAAGAGATCCTGAGCTATCAGAGAATGGTGCGGCAGGTCCCGCTTTCCGAGAATACGGCGAAGTATGCGGTGGAGCTGGTACGCGCCTCGCGTCCCAAGGATCCACTGGCTCCCGAAGTAGTGAAGAAATACGTGAATTACGGCTGTAGCGTGCGTGCCACTCAATTTCTCGTGATGGCGGCTAAGTCGAGGGCGCTGATGGAAGGCCGGTTCCACGTGACCTACGGTGACATACAGGCTCTGGTATTGCCCGTGATGCGGCATCGCGTCCTGACGAATTTTCACGCCGAATCGGACGGTATTTCGGTGGACGAGATTCTGAACCAGTTGGTGGAGTCGCGGCCGGCTCCGAACGAGTAGAAAAAATCGGGGACGGTCAATTGGCGCCGAAGTAACGCGTTGATTGTTTTAAGGTAGCGTCGGGGCTTTGGGGACGGGCCGTTCTCTCAAGCGACCGTAATACGGATGCCAGGTCGGAAGCGGGGCCGCTCTTTGGTGGCGACGGGGTAGGATTCTATCGCATGGCTGAACAGAGACTACTCGATCCCAAGATCCTTGCGCGCCTCTCGAACATCGAGCTGGTCGCCAGGACCGTTGTGGACGGCTTTCTAACCGGATTGCACTGCTCGCCTTTCTTCGGATTCAGCCTTGAGTTTGCCGAGTACCGGGCCTACGTCCCTGGCGACGACCCTCGCTTCATCGATTGGAATGTCTTTTCCCGAACCGATCGAACCTACATCAAACGCTACCTGGGCGAGACCAATACGCACCTGATGATCCTGTTCGACGCCAGCGCGTCGATGGGGTACCAAAGCGCCGGCGTTAGCAAGATCGAGTACGCCCGCTTTCTGGCCGCATCACTGGCTTATTTGTCGATCTACCAGCACGACGCGGCCGGCCTAATCGTGTTCGATGAAAAGGTGACGAACTTTCGGCCTCCGTCAACACGCCCGGGGCATCTGCAGAGCATCCTGCATGCTCTCGAGCATGCCGAGCCCACGACCGGAACGGATTTTCAGGCCCCGTTTGCACACTTCCAGGAGTTCTCATCTCAGCGCGGACTGGTTGCGGTGATTTCAGATTTTTATTCCGACGCCGATGCCATCGTGCAAGCGGTTCGGCCACTGGCCTATCAGGGTCAGGACGTCGTTTTCTTTCAGGTCCTCGACCCAGTCGAGATCGAGCCGGACCTGGGACAATCAACGCTGCTCGAAGATATGGAAACGGGCGACCGCATGGAAGTTTCCGGTGACTATGCGTGCAAGGAATATCGCGAGAAGATGCGGCAGCATATGCAGAAGATCGAGGACGAGGCCGTCGGGATCGGGGCGCAATATTGGCTCATGGATACGTCGCAGCCGCTGGATCTCGCGCTGAGGAAATATCTGTTGTTTCGCGAACGCCGCAGTAAGTGATGCGGCCCGGGATTAGCGGCCGGTGTGTGGTGGGGTGGCAAAGTTGGGGTGACAAAGTTGGGGTAACAAAGTATGGATAGATACAGAGCACAGGTCGGCGCCCAGGGCGGAAATAGGCGATCGACTGTACCATGACGTCTAGTCTTTACGGACGTCTCGTTCTTATCGACGTCTAGTCTTTAACGAAATTATCTAGCGAAGTAATCGCATGTCATTTCTGTCTCCACTGTTTCTGCTTGGCGGACTGGCGCTCTCGCTGCCTCTGTGGCTTCATCTGCTGCAGCGGCAAAACCCCATTCAGTTGAAGTTCAGCTCCCTGATGTTCTTCGAACGCCGGCGGCAAAGCTCCTTGATGGAACGGCGCTTTCGCTATCTGCTACTGCTTGCCGCGCGCCTCTTGCTCTATTTCCTGCTAGCCCTAGCCTTCGCCCGGGTCGTCTGGGATCGTCCCCCGCAGGTTGCGCTCAGCGGACTGCCGACGCTGCATCTAGTCGTCCTCGACACTTCGCTGAGTATGAATTTCGGAGACCGCTGGGATAGTGCAGCCGCCCAGGCCGAATCGATCGTCGATGGCATGGGCGGCGAGGACCTTGCTCAGATTATCGCCAGCGGACCGGGCGTGCGCCTGGCGACCGAGCGGACCAATGACCGCGATGAGTTGAAGGAGGCGATCCGATCCCTCAAGCCGACCCATTCGCGCAATTCTTACGGTCAATTGATCGAGGCGATTCGCAACTTGATCCCCGAAAACAGCGTTCCGGTGGAGGTCCATATGATCTCCGACTTCCAAAACTCCGCCATGCCTAGCCGGTTTTCGGACGTTGCGTTGCCAACGATTGCGTCCATGGTAGTCCACGATGTCATGAAGCCCGAGGCTCCCAATTGGGCAATCGAAAGTGTCAAGGGCTCCACGCGCCTTTTCGGCGGACAGCAGCCTCGGATCGAAGTTACAGTGGCGGGTTTCGGCACGGCCGACGCTCGCAGGCGCGTGGTTCTGACGCTGGATGGCAAGGAGATCGGCAGCGAATCCATTGATGTGCCGGCCTCGGGAAGAGCGTCCGTCGTCTTTGAGAAGTTTGACGTTCCCAAGGGCAACAGCCGCGGTACGGTGACCCTTCAGCCCGGAGACGATCTGACGAGCGACGATCGGCGCCTCGTGGCGTTTGACAATAGCGATCCAGCGCCGGTTTTGTTTATCTATAGCGAGAACCGACGTCGCGACGCCCTCTATTACAAGGCCGCTTTGGATGCCGGCTCGGACGCCATCTTTCAGGTTCAGACGGCTTCGGCCAGTGAAGTTGATCGTCTCGCTCCGGAACGCTTTGCCATGGTCGTCATCTCCGACATCCCGCGCCTGTCCACGCTGTTCGCCGAACGTCTGAAGAAATACGTTGAGTCCGGCGGTTCGGTGCTGCTGGCCATTGGGCCGAAGATCACGCTGGCGAAAGAGGCTCCCCTTTATTCCAACAAGATCGGGGAAACGCGATATGCAGCCAGGAGCGCGGAACGTTTCCAGGTTGTCGGTGAAGTCGACGCTTCGCATCCGGTCTTGGATCAAGTGGAACGCTTCCGGCAGGTGAAATTCTTCCGCTATGCGCAGTTGTGGACCAGTGAAGATGACGAGGTCCTGGCCCGCCTGGCGGACCAATCCCCGCTCCTGGTGGAGCAAAAAATCGGTGATGGGCGCCTGCTTGTCTTTGCCTCCGCGCTCGACAACGTTTGGAATGACTTACCGGTTCACTCTGTCTTCGTTCCATTCGCGGTCGAATCCGCGCGGTACCTATCAGGGATTGAGGACAGCCGCCTGCAGGCGACGGTTGACTCCGTGTTGGAGCTGCGTAAGCGCCGCGCACCGGAATCGACCGTGCAAGTTTTCGATCCATCGGGCGAGCGGGCGTTGTCCTTGTCGGAATCGATTTCGGAGCAGGATTTCGAGGTCAGCCAAGTGGGCTTCTACGAGATTCGCCGAACGGGCGAGACCGAACTGATCGCGGTGAATCCCGATCCGCGGGAGTCCAACCTTCGTCCGATGGATGCCGACACGCTTGCATTGTGGAAGGCCACGGGCCGCCGCCAGGGCGAGGTTGTCAGCGCGAGCGATTCGGAGACCGCGGTCCAATTGCCGCCGCTCGAAGTGTGGCGCTGGCTGTTGGCGCTGTTGCTCTTGATGACGCTGATAGAATCAATACTAGGGAACGTGCATCTGAAAGTCCGGCGGGAGGTCCGTTTATCGTGAGTTATTTTTCTGCTACTCCGACGGAGAAAGTGCAGGACTACCTCAATCGCATTCGCGTACGGCTCCAGGTCACTACCGCTTCGCGCGGGCTAGGCGCTACCGCCATCGTCGCGCTGCTCGTTACCGTCTTCTGCGTTTATATCGCGAACCGCTTCGCGTTTTCTGATTCCAGCGTCGTTAGCACCCGGGCATTGCTTTTCGGATCGGTTGCGGCGATTATTGTTCTCGCCTTGATTCGCCCATTGATGCGGCTGGGCCGCGGTAACGCGGCGGGTCATGTGGAGAAAAGCGTGCCCGCCTTTGATGGGCGCATCGAAACCTTTGTCGACCAGTCGGCGCCCAAGCCCGGCAAGAAGCTGAATCCGTTCCTCGACTTGCTGGCTGAAGACACGATGCGGGTTGCCGAAGCGGCGCCCGTCGAGCATGTCGTCGAATCGAAACGCATTATCGGCTACGCCCTGGCCGCCGTGGGCGCCGTAGGCTTGCTGATGTGGCTTGGCAGCTCAGGTCCGGGTTATTGGAGTTACGGCACGGCACGCCTGTGGGGCGGCTGGTTGAAGCCTGCCGTGTCGCCGCTCTATCAGATTGTCGTCGAGCCCAAAGACACCACCATTCGTCAGGGCGCCGACTTGATCGTGACGGCCCAGATGGTCGGTTTCGAATCGCCGACAGCGCAACTCTTCGCCAAATTCGATAGCAGCGTGCAGTGGGAAGAAGCTCCCATGCAACGCCAGATTGAAGGAACGGGATTCGAGTTTCTTTTCGCGGGAGTGCGCGAGCCTTTCCACTACTACATCACGGCCGGCGGCATTGAGAGCGAAGAGTTCGAGGTTCAGGTTGTCGAGATGCCAAGCGTCGAGGCGATCAAGCTGACCTACCACTATCCCAAGTGGACTGGTCTGAAAAGCCTGGTCGACGAGGATCTCGGTGATATCCGCGCCGTGGCGGGCACCGAGGTGGAAGTCTCGGTCAAGACCGACAAGCCGCTCACCGACGGCGTTCTGCGGGTGAACGACGAGAGTTCGGTGCCGATGGCAGCCGAGGGACTCGAAGCCCGCGGCCGCATCACGGTGGAGAAAGAGGGCCACTATTTTATCGCGGCCATGTACAAAGGCGAGGTCGTCCGGCTCACGAACGACTACTTCATTACCGTCATTCCCGACAAGGAGCCGACGGTACGGTTTTTGCGTCCCGGCCGCGACTGGAAGGCTACCAGCATCGAAGAGGTCGTCACGCAATTCGAGGCGGGCGATGACTTTGGGCTGCGATCTTTTGAGGTCAACTACTCGGTCAACGGCGGCGATACGAAAAAGGCTCCGCTCAGGATTGCGCGCGGCAGCAAGAAGGCCACCGCCGGCTACACCTTTTTCCTTGAGGAAATGGGTGCGCAGCCGGGCGAACTACGGCATCGGCGGGACCAGACGGGCGACGAAGCTTCGAGCGAGGAGCTTGAGGCATTGCTGCCCGGCGACATTATCAGCTACTACGGTGTTGCCCGCGATGCGAAGACCTCCACCCAGACGGATATGTATTTCATTGAAGTCCGTCCCTACGATTTTGAAGTCGTGCAGGGGCAGGTCGGCGGCGGAGGGGGCGGAGGGGAGCAGCGCCAAGAAGAAATCTCGCGCCGCCAAAAAGAGATCATTGCCGGCACCTGGAACTTGGTCAAGAACGCTGCTGACGAAGACAAACGAACGCGCGCCGAGGTACGAGACAACGCTTTGCTGTTGTCGGAGATCCAGCTCACTTTGCGTGACCAGGCCCGTACCCTGGCCGAGCGCGTGCGAGCGCGTGACCTGGCCGGCACCGATGAGGATTTCAAGGCATTTGTCGAGAACTTCGAAAAGGCCACCGAGCAGATGGCTCCGGCGGCTGAGCTGCTCAAGTCAGGAAAACTGCGTGATTCGCTTTCTCCTCAGCAGAAGGCGCTGCAGTATCTCAGGCGCGCCGAGTCCATTTTCCGGCGCATTGAAGTGACCCAGGGCGGGGGCGGCGGAGGCGGCGGAGGGCAGGCGAGCCGCGACCTCTCCGAGATGTTCGAGCTCGAAATGGATCTCGAGAAGAACCAGTACGAAACCGGCGGCGGCGCGTCCTCTGAGCAGCTGGATCGCGAAATAGACGAAGCGCTCCAGAAACTCAGCGAGCTGGCAAAGCGCCAAGAAAAGCTGGCTGAACAAGCCAAGCGGGAGCACGCTCAAACGTTCGCGCAAAGGTGGCAGCAGGAAGTCTTGCGCCGCGAGGCCGAAGAGTTGAAGAGAAAGCTCGAGGAGCTGCAGCGCCGCGAGCAGGCCAAGCAGCAGGAGAGTGGTCAACAGCAGGGCCAACAGCAGGGGCAACAGCAAGGCCAACAACAGGGCCAACAGCAAGGCGGACAGCAGGGTGGCCAGCAGGGTGGCCAGCAGCAGGCCAACCAGTCTCAGCAGGGCTCGCGCAGTGGCGGCTCCCGGCTGGAGCAGACGATTCGGCGGCTCGAAGAAGCGACCCGCGATATGCAGGGAGCTACCCAGGCCGGCGGACGGCCGCAAGGCGGCAACTTGAACCAGCGTCAGGTGCAAGCTCGTGCGCAACGCGCCCAAGAGAGGCTCCAGGAAGCTCTCCGGTCCATGGAGCAGGAGCGCCGCGAACAGATCAATGCCAGCATTGCCGACATGGTCCGCAGAGCGGAGAAATTGGCCCAGCAGCAGAACGAAACGGCGCAAACGCTGAGAAAGGCTCTCGATCACGCTCTGGAGTACATCAAGCAACAGGGTGGCCAGCAACGTGGCAAGGTCCCCAGCGGCCTGTCCGCCACCGAGGAGATCGATCTAGCGAACAGCAAGGCTGCGATGCAGCAGGAGGTCGAGGCGATCGAAAGGATGATGCAGGAGGCCGCCCGGCAGTCCAAGGGCTCCGAGACGTCTCGAAAACTCAGAGAGGCCCTTTCTGATCTGCAGCAATCGGAGTTGGGGTTGCGGCTGCAGCAGGCGGCGCAATATGTCCGCCAAGGATACGCCGCGCACATCGCGCAGCGCGAGGGAGCGGTCACCGAATCGATCGACCGCTTGCGGGACCAATTGCTGGAAGCCGATCGCCTCGCCAAAGCAGGAGGAGGCGGCGACGATCAGGGGCTTGAGCGCACGCTTGCACGCCTTGAGGACATGCGCAGACAGCTTGAGCAAGCGGCCGGCCGTGGCCGGGAAGGGGAGCGCGAGGACGGCGAGGGCGGATCAGGAGAGAGAGGCGAACAGCAGGGCCAGGGCGGCCGGCAGCCAGGAGAGGGTCAAGGCCAGGGCCAGCAACAAGGCCAGCAGCCAGGTCAGGGTCAGCAGCAAGGCCAGCAAGGCCAGGGACAAGGGCCTGGCCAACAGGCGGGAATGGGTCAAGGCCAACAGGGACAAGGCCGGCAGCCCGGCGGCCAGTCACCTTCTAGTCAGGGCGGGGACGGTCAACGGGGTGGGCAATTCGGTCCTGGAGGCCAGTTCGGCGGCCAGCAGAACTGGGGCAGCGCCAGCAACTTCGGACGGGAACGCCGACAGGGTTTCGGCGGACCACCCGATCCCCAAGCCCGGCGGGAGATGGAGAACGCCATGCGCGATTCGGCTCGCCTGCTGCCCGGTCTAACCCAGCAATTGCGGGGGCAGGGTATCGATGAGCAGGAACTCAACGAGATTCGGCGCTTTGTAGCCGGGCTGCAGCAGGATCGTTTTCCAGGCAACCCCAAGCTGCTCCAAGAAGAGCACAGAACCTTGTTGTCGTTGATCGAGCAGCTTGAGTTGCAAGTCCGGCGGCAAGTTGAGCAAGACAAGGGTGGCAACCAAATCCGGGCGATCGCCAATGAGTCGGTTCCCGAACAGTATCGCGAAGCGGTAGCGGAGTATTTCCGTAGGTTGAGCCAGGGCCGCTAAATTTCTGTGGTTCTCGCGTTTCTCCCGCGCTTCGAATGTGTGGTTTCTGCCAGCATCGGTCGATAAAGTCAGTGTAGGGCAGTACTGATTTGCCGCCGAAAGCTGGTGTACAATAGGATCAGAATGAGTTCAAACACCCATGTCCGTGATAATGACTCGGGTTTTTTCACGGCCCTGCCTCACTTCAGCGACGAGATCAACCACAACGTCGTTAAGTCGGAGATCGAAGGCGGCGTCTATCTGAATGACCTTCCGGAAGGCTCGAAGCTTGAAATTCAGACTGAGAATCGTCACTACCGTTTGAAGGTTTGTAACGGCGGGGAAGTGATTATCTGTGGGCACCCTGAGTTTTGCCCCCAGCCCGTAACCGTGAAAATCAATGGATCGAGCTGGGGTGGCTCCATGCTCAAAGTGGCCTTCATCGGGCGCGGCATGCACCTCGAGTTCCGGCATCCCGTCTACAAGGTCATTACCACTTCACCGATTGTCGATATTCGCGCCGTCGCGTAGTTTGACGGCTTCGGTCAATTCCGCGCCAGCGCCTTGACGTGACTGGCCGCGGCTGCTCCCAGACCAGTCAAGCTGTATCCCCCCTCGAGAACCGACACCAATCTTCCCCCCGCGTGCTGCTCGGCGATCTCCAGCATGATGTCTGTTAGATCGGAAAAATCCTGGTCGTCGAGTGTGAACTTTCCGAGCGGATCGCCCATGCGGGAATCAAATCCAGCGGAGATCATGACTAGGTCGGGCTTGAAATCCTTCGCCAGCTCAATCAGTTTTTTGCGGAACGTTCCAACGATTTCGACCCGCCCAGCGCCCGCCGGGAAGGGTGCATTGAGGGTCGTTCCGCGGCCGCTGCCCTCCCCGGTTTCCCAGGTCTCGCCGGTACCCGGATACCACGGCGACTGGTGTGTGCTGAAGAAGAAGACCGAACCGTCGCGATAGAAGGTGTCCTGTGTCCCGTTGCCGTGATGGACATCCCAATCCGCGATCAGAACTTTACCGATCCCGTGCTTCTTCTGGGCGTAGCGAGCGGCGACCGCGATGTTGTTGAAGATGCAGAATCCCATGCCACGGCCCGGGGAGGCGTGATGGCCCGGTGGCCGCACGACACAGAAAGCGTTCTTCGCTTGCCGTTCGACGACCGCGTCGACGGCGTTCAGAAGACCGCCCGCGGCCTCAAGCGCGACTTCGAGCGACTTCGGGCTCACGGACGTATCGCCTGTGCTTAACATTCGCGCGCCTGCCCCAATTTCTCGTTTCACCAGCTTTACGTATTCCGGCGTATGGCAAAGTGTCAGCTCGTCGTCGAGCGCCGTGCGCCTGGCGATCCTTCCCAGCTTTGGGAGCAGTTCGGCTGCCTCTAAAGACTCGGTCACGGCATCAATCCGCTCCGGGCGCTCGGGATGCCTTTTGCCGGTTGCGTGCAGCTTGAAGACAGGATCGATCAGAAGCCGGGTTGCCAACTGATCCTCCGTTGGTTTTGCGCTGTCATCATTTGGCTTGGCCGCGGAGGAATCGCCGAAACTAGGCCGAACGTTGAAAATCGATTGGCAAAACAAAGCCGTCGTCGCACGGATAGGCCATTCCAACAGTCGGCGTCGCGCAACTGTCGATAGCGTGATGGCATCGGTACTCATGGAACCTCCCGGGATGTTCGCCTGATTCTACCGCAACCCTCGCTTCTGCCTCTGTTGGTGGGCGCGCTTGAGCCGGGTGCTGAGGCGTGATGCGACGCGGGGCGGGACGATGATTCACCTTCTGAAATCTCGCGGCCACGTGGCGAGATTCCACGCTTCCTTCATGAGGCAGGCTACCCGTTGCGCTCAACTAAATCGCAACGGGCTCAGGAGACGTTCAAAGGCGCCGGATCATTTCCCTTCGAGCCAAGAACGAACTTCCCGCTCTAGGAGATTCAGGGGCATCGCTCCGTTTCGCAAAACCACATCATGGAATTCGCGGATATCGAAGCGCTGGCCGAGCGCCCGCTCGGCCAGACGACGCAGCTCTTTGATCTTTAATTCGCCGACCTTGTAGGCGAGCGCCTGAGCCGGCATCGCGAGGTAACGGTTAATCTCATGCTCATAGGGTGTCCCGGTCTGTTCGAGCATGAAGTTGATCGCACGCTGGCGGCTCCAGCCGAGAGCATGCATGCCAGTGTCCACGACCAGCCTGCAAGCCCGAAATAGCTCGCTATGAAGTTTGCCGTAGCGGGTATGAGGCGTTTGATAGACCACCCCCAGGTCCTCTCCTAAGCTCTCTGCGTAGAGCCCCCAGCCTTCGGTATAGGCGCTGTAGCCCATCAAGGTCCGAAGCTTGGGGACCTCCTGCATCTCCACCTGCAGCGCCCGCTGCAGGTGGTGTCCCGGTACCGTTTCGTGCAGCACGAGTGCTTCGGTTCGGAACCGCGGCTGCTTCTCCGCCTCGTAGGTTCTCATAAAGAACATACCCGCGCGGCTGCCGTCCGACGCGGGGCTACGATAGTGCGACGCGCTTGTAGCGGCGATGTAGTCGGGGACCGGCTTCACTCCGTAGGGCATTCGGGGCAACACGCGAAACAGTTTCGGCAGCTCGGGATCGACCCGCTTGGCGACCTCGCGAGCGTGCCGGATCATTTCATCCGCTGAGGCATAGCGGCGTTCGGGGGCCTCCAGCACCTGAGTTCGGAACTCCAGCGGTCCGCCCTCGAAACCCAGCTCTTTTCGAATCGCAGCCATCTCTGCTTGGATCCGCTTGACCTCGTCGAGACCAAGCTGATGGATCTGGGTCGGCTCAAGGTCGGTTGTCGTGAATCGCCGAACCTGCTGGGCGTACCAATGCTTGCCGTTTGGGATGGATGTCAGCGCGATCTCGTGGCGCGTCTTTGGGATGTAGGTGGTCTTAAGGTAGTTTCGGAACTTTGTCCAAGCCGGCAGAAATGACTCGCGATAGGCTTTGAGACCGCGCTCGCGGAGATCGCTTCTCCGGTCTTCCGAAATTCTGTTCGGGAATTCTCTGAAGCCTTTCAGAATTGGGCTGTCGAGCGGTTCGTCCGCAATCTGCATTTCGAGCTGGGGAATGACGAGTTGGCCGGAGACTCGTGGGGTCGTGAATCCTTTTTCGAGCGCTTCGTCCGCAAGTCGAATGGTCTGATCGACAAGCGCCGGCATCGCTTTTACACGCGAGATGACGTTTTCATAGTCCCGCTCGGTCTCTCGCGGCATGGCATCAAAAGCGCCGTAGCCCCGTCGCCCTTGGATGCCCCGGTAGTGATTGACAGCGTCAAAGTACGGGATGAAACCGGCCTGCTCAAGGCGCGTATTGAAGTCATCAAGAAAGATATCCAAGGTGAGCTTCTCGGCGGGCGTGAGCTGGGCGGCGGCGGTTGATCGAAAAGCATCCAGATACCGCCCCAGCGCCTCGGTTCGGTGCTGAAGTCCGGCTGCCGAATAGTCGGTCCAGCGGTCACCGTATTCGTGGCGGCCGACCATCGTGGCGATCTCAGGGGACGTGCGAAGGACATCTTCGTAGGCCTCTTCGGCGAGCTTGCGAAACGACTCGGACGGGGACTGGGACTGCGCGACGGCCGAACAAGAAAGCAGCAGAGCAATGGTGAGGTGGAGTCTTGCGATATTCATGATCTAGCTCCGGACCTGTCAAGCTATCGGTCTGTTAGCGGCACCCCAGCTGAGTCCGTTCTCCCAGCGGTCAGCCCGCCCCTGTCAGCCCAGCAGCCAAGAAGCCAGCTCGCGAAAATCATTGACCGTTGCGTCTGGTTGCAACGGGGAGTCTTCATACGGCAGGCGGTAACGATTCACGTACGCCCCACGGAACCCACAGGCGCGTGCACCCATCACATCGAAAGCGTGCGCGGCCACCATCATGATCTGTCCGGGTTCGCGCTCGAGGGTTTTGGCCGCGGTCCGATAAACCGACGGATGCGGCTTGAAGCGGCCGACCGTATCGATAGAAAAAGTCGCTGAAAACGGCGCGTCGATGCGCTTGTTGACCAGATGGTCCACGAGCCATTGGTTGCCGTTCGAAAGTGCAACCAGGCGATAGCGGCTGGCTAGCTGGTTCAAGCCGTCGACCGCATCCTGGAACGGATTCAGGTTCTCGAAGACTTTGAGGATTTCCTGGGCATCGTCGGCCGTATGCTCCACCTGGTTGTTGCGCATCGTGTAAACCAACGCCCGGCGCGCGACTTCGAGGTAGCCGCTGTGACCGAGCATCACGATCGTGTCCTGGTATTGCTCGATGCGCTGCCGGGCGCGCCACTGGGTCGAGAAGTCGGCCCCACTGATTGCGGTGTGCTTCTGCGTCAGGAAACTATCGAGCGTCGGGACGATTCCGCCGGTTAAGTCCAAGACGGTGCCGAAGATGTCGAAAGTGAGCGTGTCTACGTGCTTGATTGGGTCTTCTGCTGGCATGGTTTTATGGGCCTGGCGTGCGCGAACTTCTCGCGTTGTTTTCTTTCCCCTTATTTCCGGCTTCTAGGGGCACAGGCCGCCTTCTCGCCGAGGCTAGGCCCAACGCCTCAGCCACGGGATCCAGCCTTTTCGGGCGAATAGTTCAATGAGGTTGAACAAGATGGCAAGTGCGAGCAGGCCTGGCCAGAGGTTCAAGGAGCTGGGAATTGCTTGCCCGCCCACAAAGATGTCTTCCGGCTCGGGGTTGAATTGCCCGCCGGTCCAGGCGGCAATCTTGTGCAGCAGGCCGGGGTTCGATCCATACTCGTTCAACTCTGCGTTCTGGCGATAGTACGCGACCTCGGGAAAGTGTTCCAGCGCTGACGACGGGCGAATCCGAAACAACCCGTAGCGATCTCCGACCGAAACCCTGGCTTCGTAAGAACCCGTCGCTTGCTGCTCCAGCGGGACGACCTCTTGGAACTCGGACGGCCCCAAGACATAAAGCTCCGGAAGCGGGTCCGGAGGATCCGAGCGCGCGTCGGCGTCCCAGCGATACTCGACAACGATCTCGCCGTCGGCACTGTCGTATCGCGCGGTGGCCTCGGTTCTAGGCGATCTTGGCAGCAGGTCGCGCATCACGTTCGCCCAGAAAGTATCGAAGCCGGCCCACTCGACCCAGTTCCCTGCCCAAAGCTCCTTGGCATCGGAGGTGAAAACCGCCGCGCGTCCTAGCCCATATTGCCAGCGCACCAGCAGCGGGTCTTCCTCATCGGCCCGCAGGATCGTCTCGGCTTCCGGCTTGGCGACGAACTTCACCCAGCCCAGAAGCGGACCGGCGTCCTCCAGCGCAACTTCATCAAGAATCTCGACCTGCTTGACGACTTCCGGCCGTATATCCTTCTCCATCATGGACGAACCCGTATGTTCCATCACGTCTCGCAGTACCAACTGTGTCAGTGCCGAGATGTCGAGCAGGAAGTGGGGTTCGCCTTCCGCCGTGCGGGCTACCCGTTCCAGGTAGGCGCGGTTGACGTCTTGCCCCAGGCCGATCGTCGAGATGGTTACCTTGGCCTTGGCGGCCTTGCGGGCCAGAGCGATGCTGTCGCCTTCTTCGGAGATGCCGTCGGTCAGCAACAGTATGTGCCGGTAGGCGGCTTTCGCTGGTTGGATGTGCCGGAAACCTTCGTTGAGTGCGGGCGCGATCTGTGTCCCGCCGTCGGCAATGATGCTGGAGATCAGTTCCTTGGTGGCCTCGGGATCATCGTTCTTTCGCATGGGCACTGTCCATTGAAACGAGTTGTCGAAAACCAGCACGCCCACCTGGTCAATCGGGCGTAAGTTCTCCACGACACCCATCGCGGACTGCCGCGCCAGTTCCATCTTCTTTCCTTCCATGGATGAAGACTTGTCCAGGATCAGGACAACCGCGGTACCTTCCGGCGTGCGGGGCGGCGCCAGCTCGGCTGGAAGCGAGTCGCGAAGCGGGTCCCTGTCGTCCTCTTCGTGTTCCAGATAGAGGCTGTTTTCTCCGGCGATCACGAGGAAGCCGCCACCGTTGCGGATGAACTCGGCGGCGCGTTCCTTACGACCCTCGGGCCAGCCTTCCAGGTGGAAGTTGTTGGCGATCACGAGGTCGAAATCTTCCAGCTCGGGATGAAGCGACCCCGTGGTTCGCTGCACCTCGAATCCGGCCGCCGACAAGACACCGAGAAGGTGGGTTTCCCTGGCTTGGGGGTCGCCCGACACCAGCAAGGCCCGCGGCCGCTCCAGAGCCATCGTGTGCTCGAAGTGAACCTCGCCCAGCTCCCCTGCCGAAACCGTTCCGCTGATGAGTGCCGATCCCGTGGCATCCAGGCGAGCTTTGACGCGCACCGTGTTTTCACCAGCAGCCAGGCTAACTTGCGACCTGCCAATCGACTTTTCTTCGGCCGTGAGGGCTACCTCGGCCTGCGTGGCCCGAGGGCTTTCAAGCGTCAGCGATATCGTGAACCGCTCGCCGCTGAAAGCCTGACTAGGTACGCTCAGAGACCGCAACCGCAACTCCGGGCGCTTGCGGCCCCCGAGTTCGATCGTGCTCACCGCGATGCCGCGCTGTTGGACTTGGTGGATGACACGCTCGATGGAGCCCTGGTTTTCCTGGCCGTCCGAGATCAGCACCAAACGCGGTACGCGCCCTGGAGGAAGCGCCGCCGTTCCCGCGCGAAGCGTCTGCTCAAGATTTGTCCCGGCAGCAAGCGCCGCTGACCGCTCGGTAGATGGCAAGCCCGGACGAGTTTCCCCGTCGAAAGAAAATACTCGGACTTGATTGTCGTCCCGAAGCCCGGCAATGCGTTGGATCGTCTCACGCGCCTGCTCGATTTGCTCATCGGGGATACTCGGCGAGGAATCGGCGAGGATCGCAACTGCCATCTTGCTCTCGAACGTAGTCAAACGTGGCTCCGCCAGCGCCAAAATGACGAGCATGAAAACGAGCGACTTCAGCAAGACCCCCGCAACGCGATAGGTGTGCCGCCATTCCCAAATAGCCCAGGCAACGGGAATGATCAAGAACCACAGGATCCAGTGACTTGAAAAAGTCACACCGCCACCTGCCTTGTTCTGGACTCCGAGGACGGAACACTAGGAGCGATGCTCAACCCTCCGGACGGCTTCGCCGGCTCACTGCCAACCACTACTGGTGAAATGTCGGCACGCGTCGCACGGCCGAATATCGTCCATTCGGCGACCAGGCAAATCAATGCAGCCAGGGCTAGCCAGGGCCAAAGCGGAACACCATCGGGACTCGCGCTCACAGACGGCGGCGGCACACCGCGCAAGGTTCCCTGGGGCGGTGCCCAGCCCGCAGCGGCGACCTGCGGCAGATCCAGCGCAATTTGCCTATCCAACGAGGGAGTGCGCACCCGGACCGTCCCTGGCGAGCCCGCGAAGAACCGTAGCCGGCCCTCGCGCACGACCCACGGCAGATTGGGGTTTTCCGGTGAGCTGACCGAAATCGTTTGTTCCAGCTCGTCTCCGACCTCGACCTCGACGAGCCCCGGCGCTCGCGTTGCGACTTGAGACGACTGGAATACGCCGGGGGACAACCAACTCACCGTGTTTGCGAAAATCAGCGGCGTGATCAGTTGGTTTTCCAGATCTCCTTCGGTCGGCTGGAATCCGAAGAAGACTTGCTTGCGGCCATTTTGAGTGCGCGCGACAATCACCGCGCCTGCCTCCGTCTTGGCGATGGCGACGTCGCCCGGGGCAGGCTCGAACACGGAGGCACGGCTAAGAACAATGTCACGGCTTCTGAGCCCGCGGGCAAGCGGATGATCCGTCGCCCATTCGATGATCGAAGCATTACGAACCACGCGCGAGACGGGCAGCGGTGAACTCGCCGAGGGCGGGTTGATGTAGACGGTTGGGGCGTCAAAGTCCCGCTCCGGCACGAAGCCATCCAAGATGATGATTCCTGGTTGCTCGAGCAGCGATTGAACTGCCTCCGGGCGCAGAAACTTTGCGTCAAGCCGCAGATTTGAAGTGAGCAGAGGCCTGAGTGGCCGCGGCCGGGCGGAATAGACGTTGATAGCGCGCGCCTTGAATGGAGTCAGGTAGATTCCTGCATGGTTGTTCGCCGGAAAGCTGTCTTCTGCACCGAGCTGGGCTTCGAGCAGTCCAGCTTGAGTGGTACGGATGCGGAAGTTGAACTCGCGAGCCTCACCGGGCGCCAGTGTTGCGGCCTTGTTCCCCAATGGCCGCTTCTCGAACGTAAAGTCGACCTGCAAAGGCTGCTGCTCCGTGCTCTCGTTGCGGACTTCAATGAACACTTCCCAGCGGCTGGGGTCGTTGGGCAACCGGCTGGCCACGAAGTGCGTGATACCCTGATCCGCAACATCGGCGCCAAGGTCAATGAAACGAAAATGCGGAACGGCCGGACCGCCGGCATTTGAAGTGATTACATGGCCACTACCGATGTAGGCAACCTCACCCGCTGACGGCGGCGGCCCATCGTCGCTCGCGCCAAGACCCAGATCGAGGGCGCTAGCGGCGACCTCCAGCGCCGAATCGAGATCGGCGGCCGTCCAGCCAGGTTCGGAATCCTCGATGGCTTGCTCCAGTTCGTCACGGTCGGTTGTGAAAACCGTCGCGGGCGAAGGGTTGCCGTCCGTTCGAACCAGCATCACCGGCTCATTGGCGGGAATCGCCCGCAGGTAGGCGCGCGCCCTTTCGCGGGCAATTTCCATCAGCGTCCGGTCGCTGCCGGTGGCGGTCGTCGCGCGCATCCAGGTCGAGGTTTCCAGCAGGATCACATGATGCCGCGCCGACCCGGCGTCTCCGCCAAAACGGAAATCAGCGATCGCCAAAAGTAGAAGCAGCAGTGCCAGAAGCTGCAAGAGCAGCGACAACGGCTGTTGCAACTTCCGCCGCCGAGTGACCATTGGCGGGTCCGGACGTTGTGGCCAAAACCGCAATGTCGAGACGATCCGCCGCTTCCTCGAACGATCGTAGAAATACAGCGCCACCATGACGCTGGCTACAGGCAGCAGGATGGTCAGAAACTCGAGGATCGTTAGGTTGAGGAATCCCATCGGCTAGCGGGTGTTTCGGGTGCGTTGCAGCGAGCGTCCGTCATTCTACTGCAAACTAACCGACCCGGAGCCGATCAGCGCCCCGTAAAGCGTTTCGGCCAACTCGACGTCAGTTGTTAGATGGACATAGCGCCCCTGGCTGCGGCGAGCGACGAATTCCAGCCTATCCCGATACTCATCGTAGGCTGCGGTATATTGCTCGGCGGTTTCGCTGTCTACATTGATGCGCTTGAGGTCGCCCGATTCAGCGTCGACGAGCTCCAATTCGCCTCGCCAAGAGGGGGTGCGGTCCTCGGGTCCGGCCACTTGGATCATCAATAGCTCATTGCCGTAATCCGCCAGATGCGACAGTGCGGTTTCGCAGCCTGATTCATCGAGGAAATCGGAGAGCAGAACAACCATTCCCGGTGTCGGGGAACTGGTCAAAAACTGCCGTGTGCATTTCGTGAAATCCGAATGCCCGCCAGTCGACAGGCCTTCGATGAAACGCGACGCCATGGCATATCTGTGACGGCCGCCCTCGGCACGATAATTCTCTCCCAGGATCGAGGCAAAGGGTTGGATTTGTATCGTTTCCAGCCGCACCAGTCCAACGTAGCAGAGGGCCGCGGCGAGGCGGCAGGCAAATTCAAACTTCGATTCTCCCTGGCCATTTTCGGAAGCGCCGCAGGCCACCGACTCGCTGGTATCGATAAACAAGCGAACGGGTGTCCGCGGCTCGGTCCGGAACATCTTGAGGAAGATTCGCTCCAGCCGCAGGTAAGCGCGCCAGTTGACGGCTCGAAAGTCATCTCCCTGCTGGAAGTTCCGATGGTCAAGGAACTCGTGGCCGACACCGGGCCGGCGCGAGACATTTTGGCCGCCCAGCAGCCCGTCGAAGGAATGGTCCCAGCGGATCGCGAGTCGTTCCAGGCGCTCCAGCGCGCTCTTATCAAGCAATGGCGACGGCGCTTGCACGTAATTCAATGTATCAGTTTGGGAGAAAAGGAAAACGGGTTGGAACTCGGGAAACCGGGCTTGTGGTACCTGAATTATGCACAGATTCACTTTGCGAGTGTGGCTGCGTTCGTAGCGGGTTGGCGGTCGTCGTGAGGTGGTAGCTCGGCAACTGGCCTTTTGGCTTCTCCGTGTCCGGTTTCCCTTCCCACCCAGAATCCGCGTCGTCAAAACCTCGCTCGGAAGTGACGTGTTTCCAGTGCGTTACGGCTAGTGCATAAAATTTTATGCATAGCCCATAGCCAGGCTCTCAGATCAGCGCCCTCCCGACCACCGGCAGCAAGCCGCCGTAGGGAGTCGGCTTCCTGCCGCGGAAGTGGTAAGGCGTCGAAGCCCCGATTTTATTGGGCCGCGAGGCCGTCACGGCTGGGCCTTGTTGGACGGGCCTTTGGGAGCTATGCTGTTTTCGTCTGGTAACCATGTGGGTGACCTCCTTGGGGTTGGCTGGCGAAGCTGGGATCTTTGCCAGCCTACCTTTTTACCCCATGTTTTCGGGGGTCCCAAATGGTCTCTTGCGGCTCAGCCCTCCTCAGGTCCACGCCGCAGTGCATAATTCAGGTGGTAAGTGTGTCCAGTCAAGGCTGGCATGTTCAGTGGGAGACAGTCCCACCGGGGTAAAAGTCAGAGCCCCGTAGCTTGGGTTGCATCCGTGTGGAGGAAACGAAGCCGATGAAGCCAACTGACAAAGCCATCCTTGGGATGGTGAGCAAGTCACCGGGCCGTAACAAAAGTGAACCCATAGGTGGCCTCGAAAAGCTAAAACCCCGGAGGCCGAACCCTCTTTCCACGGGTGAAGGCAGCATGGCCTGGCGCAGACTGACTGCAGCGCCAGTTCACTCCGGCGGGGTGCTAGGGACAGCACGGTGACAAGGGCATGCTAAGCAACTGGAGAAGCCCTCCTCGTCCCGTCGAGAAATTGGCGGAGCAGGGAAGCCGTATAACTGGCGAAAACCAGGAAATCGGTGGAAGGCGAGAGGATGGCGGCTAGGTTCGTAGTAGTGAGGAAGCGGGGTAACGCCCGTGGAGCGAAGGAGCCTTGCTGCACATGAAGTCTTGGTCAACACAGTGAGGCAGGGGCGAAATGATAAAAGCGTCCGGTAGTCTGCAGGATCTGAGACGAAGACTATACGGCAAGGGGAAGGCTGAACGGACTTGGCGTTAACCCAAGGCCTCGGTCGGAAGCGGTGGAGTAGTCAATGGCGAGAGCAGACACCTGGATTCGGGTGACGGCTTCCGAGCTGTCGTCGAAAGCAACTCCGATCGGATAGGTCTCATAAACCTTGTCGTGAAGTGTGCAGGAGCGCGTAGTGAAGGAAATCTTCATGCTGCGTGCGAGGTGGCGGGAGCTGGAAACGGAGTCACGGACACGGTTAACCGGGCACGAAGGGGGAAACCCCGGATACAGCCAAGCCAGGTCCTGACGGGCCACCGCGCCAGTTCCCGACCCTACGGAGAACCCTCAGCGATCTTCCAGCGGTTTCAGCCGGAAGGGAATTCGTACGACAACCTCGATATCGACGGGCACTCCAGCTCGGAGGGCGGGATGAAATTTCCACTTGCCGAGTGCCGCGATCGCCGCTGTGTCGAGCCGCTCGTCGACCGATTTGATCAGCTTGACGTGGTCGACCGCGCCGTCATTGCGGATCACCGCGGAAAGAATTACCTCACCCTCGATTCTCTCCGAGATTGCCGCGCGTGCGTACGTGGGATCTACTTTGATGCGCGGGGCGGGCGGGAGGATCTTCTCCTGCGATCCGAATCCTTCGGCTTCCGGGAACCGAACGATCCAGCTACCCGCTCTACTGTTGATATTGGGCATGTTGATCGCCAGCGTGCGGACCCGCCGCGTACCGAACCCGGCTTCGGGATTTTCCGGCGTGGGTTCGATGTCGAAATCGCTAAAGGTAGCATCGTTCAGCGTGCGGTTCCGAAGCTTGGCAAGGAACGCACCGCGATCGAACGGCTCGGGACTAACCCGGCCGCCGGCAGTTCGCGCGAGCGAGGCGACTGAAGCGAGTGAAGCGCTCGGCCTGCCCGCGATCGAGAGATTTGGGATTTGCACGCGCGAGCCCGGTGCCGGGCGTTCCGGGTACTCCCTGGCCGCCGGGACCGCCGTTGGGCGAAGCGGAGAAGCTTCCTCGCCGCTTTCCGAACGGGACCTTTCCGGCTGCCGAGGGCCTGACACCAACCACCGCGAGCGCGCGGCCCTCGGTGCCGGAACTCGCTGCCGGCCCACCGGAGCCTTCCTTGCTCTTGGAAGCTGCCGGTCGTACGCCGACTGGGCGCGCTGTCCCCAGCTCCCCTCCGCTGGCGCTGCTACTGGCCCTCGTTGGGGGCGGCGGGATCCCGGCCAGAGATGCGTTGGCGGTCGAGAGGATCGCGTTCACTCCGGTCTCGCCGCGCAGCCCGGCCGGAAGGGGATCGGCCAGAGCGGGTACCTGGGTTGGTTCCAGGGCTCCTGTTACCGGACCTTGAGCAGCCGTCGCCTCCATTTGAAACCGCGGCTTGGCCATGGGCTGGATCTGCAAAAGGTTTAGGCCACTTGTCACGACGCCGGCGACGTTTGGAGCCGGGCCCGCCAGAGCTGCCTGTTCTTTGGGCGCCTCTCGCTTCTGCTCGCCGGTCCAATACCGCAACGCATCGAACTCTTGAAACTCGACGAGGTCCGCAGTGGCTTGATGGGCGGCAACCACCTCGGGAGCTTCCGATGCTTTGAGCGCTCGCTCATTGGGACGCTGTTGCTCTGCTGCCTCGGCCTGGTAGCGAAGCCGCTGAATCGGCTGCAACGATTGGAGGTCGATAGAATCGTTGACAACAGCGGCTACATCGGGTGCCGCCTTCGCTCGTAGAGCCTCGTTCTCGGGCCGGCTCGATTCGGCCTTCGCCACGTCAAAGCGTAGTCGCGGAACGTCCGGCGGCGTCCAGACCAGTACGTTCGGAGATGGAATGTCTTGGGTGATTTTCGGCGCTGGCTCCGCTGTCCAGATCATCTGTTCGCTGCTCTGAGGATCCGGGTCATTGGCAACGATGGTTTGCGGCGCTTTGAATCGTGCCTTCGCCCCGATGGAATTCTTCGGGGACGACTTCTTGGGAGTGACTGCGGGAAGCGTGTCCTCGAATTTGTGGTAGACGAGTTGATAGTCGTTGTCGTCGAGCAGGTCCCCGAGCTGGACGATCGGGGATCCGGGGCTGCTGGTGCCCGGATTGATAGCCGCGAGGAGCGACACGACCGCGACGTGCAGAACCAGGGAGGCGGCCCATGGTCTGAATGAAGTCGGACGATTCCAAGAGCCGATGACTAGCTTTGGTTCGAAGGCGGAGGCAGAGGGCGTGGCTGTGGTCGGGGGATCAGCCATACATTCCATTATCGGTCCGCAAGGAGGGCGAAAGAAACTCGCACTTGCCTGAGATTCGTATCCTTACGCCCTTAGCCCGGACCTCTTGCTGACGGAACGATTGATCCGTATGCATTTTGAACACCCGTATGCGTTCTGAACACCCGTATGCGTTTTGAAACCCGTAGAGAAGATGGAGTGACCTGTCCAACCGCGAGAGTCGCGGGTTACGCTTCAAACAGATGCGCAGAGCCGCATCGAGGAGGACAGGTCATGAAAGAGTCTAGCGAGTTCAATAAAGAGATAAACAAGTGCAACAATTACGACAAGATGGGTATCCGGTTGACTCAGGTAGCCCCAATATCTTGTGGTTTGGGGATTTTCTTGGGTTCTGTAACCGGGTGAACAATCATCTTGTAAGTCGCGGGATCCACGGCTACCGCCTGCTGGACGAGCCGATAGAAGAGTTTGCCGCGGCTTTTGGATTTGCGGCGGTTGAAACGGAAGGTGAACTCGTCTAGGTAGTAGTTCAGATGTTTGTGGCTCACGGCGCCCTGATGGGTGCCCAGCAGCCAGCGCTTGAGCAGTGACATCACGCGGTGGACGCGGGGCATCAATTCCGACGCGGACTGCTCCTGCCTGCTGACAACTGTGACCTGATGGACGTAGCCTTCCTTTTTCAACCCGGAGTAACCGGGCCAGCCGTCGGTATGCACCACGCTG
>CBDCYS010000063.1:0-31221 GCA_965224215.1 Bryobacterales bacterium
CCAGTGGTCCCACGCCAAACACAAACATCTGTTGAGCAGCAGGAGCTAGTGCCACCGGTCCCAATGCTGGAGCGGCTAGGAGGTGGTTTTACTAGGAGTGCTACGCATGTCAGCCAATAAGCCGAGGAAGAGAAGCTACACTGCCGACGAGCTTGAGACGATTCGGAGCGAAGATTTTCGTTTGTCCACGCGAGTCGAGCGAGAATATCAGAGAACTTCTTTGATGTGACTCTCGTCTTCGGGGCCATACGTCCACCGGCAGCATTAACGGGGGCTCCGTATGTGGAGGAGAGCGTTGGGGTAACGATGTCATGGGAGCACCTAAAAGAACTCAGGGACGTACTCAATGTGAGGCTCGAGAACTACGAGAGCCAGATTGGGGCAATCCGTGACCCCTCCGCAGTAAGTGCCCCCGAGCAAAAGGCAGAATCCAAGCCAAGCACGAAATCGAAAAAACGAAAGCCGTCCTAGAACTAGGGCTAGCCCTCCTAGACTGGGGCTGCAATGCGACCGAGCCAGCGCGAGTCGCCAACGGTCCCGCCTGGGGAAATAGGTGGGGTACAAGCCACACTGGTTTCCGTTGTGTCCAGGGACGTCTTCCCCTTGCAACCAGTCTTGCTGACGAGTGCGAAAACGTTAGAAACTCCACACCGCCAAACGCATCAGCACCAACCACGCACCCCAGCCAACGGCTAGCACAACTATGGCAACACCGCTCTGCAATTCGACGCCTTCGTTGTTTCGGCGCATGGAAAAAGGTGGGGCCGCCAACTGCTCGGGCGGCTCGCGCGGGCTTGGCTCCAGACTGGTTTTGTTCACCAAATCAAAGCTCCTTCACGTCTGGCAGCCCGTTGGCGGTGCGAACCTTCTGCGCCGCGAACATGGTCAGAACCGCGTCCAGTGCCTGCCGCTCTGCCGCCGTCCTTGACAGCCCGCCGTCGTACTCGCCGATCGCGGCCCGCTCGTAGAAGATATAGAGATAGTCGTCCAGGTCGGGCGGCGTGTCCGACACAGGGACAAGAACGGGGCCGCTCCCTTCCGTGGTTTCGCCCCGATGTCCCTGCTCCGCGATAACGGCCCGGGCTATGGCAAGGTAGTCCATTCACAATCCCCTCGGGGTGCAAAATAAGCGAAGGTGGGTATCCGGTTGACTCAGGTAGCCCCAAGATGTAGTATGCCGGCAGATGGAAGATTACCCTCAGAACCTGACAGAATTCGAGTCCCGTTTTAGCAGTGAGGAGGCCTGCCGGGAGTATCTGTTCCGGCTGCGCTGGCCGGACGGTTTCCGCTGTCCGGGTTGCGGTTGTGGAAAGTCGTGGCCTTTGCGAAAAGTGCTGCTGCAGTGCGCTGCGTGTGGGCGCCAAACCTCGGTGACCGCCGGGACCATCTTTCAGGACACGCGCAGCCCTTTGCCGTTGTGGTTTCGTGCGATGTGGTGGGTCACCACCCAAAAGACCGGAGCCAGCGCTTTGGGACTGCAAAGAGTGTTGGGGCTCAACAGGTACGAAACGGCTTGGACCTGGCTGCACAAAATGCGGCGCGCGATGGTGCGGCCGGGACGGGATTTGCTGGCCGGGACGGTGGAAGTCGATGAAAGCTACTGGGGCGGGCTCGAAGAGGGCCTGCGGGGCCGAAACCTGAAAAACAAAGCATTGATCGCAGTAGCCGCTCAAGAGGATGGGCGGGGTATCGGCCGGATTCGCATGAAGAGAATCGAGGATGCCTCGGGCGAGAGCCTGTTGCCTTTCGTGGAGGAGTGCATCGAGCCGGGCAGCGTGGTGCATACCGACGGCTGGCCCGGTTACTCCGGGTTGAAAAAGGAAGGCTACGTCCATCAGGTCACAGTTGTCAGCAGGCAGGAGCAGTCCGCGTCGGAATTGATGCCCCGCGTCCACCGCGTGATGTCACTGCTCAAGCGCTGGCTGCTGGGCACCCATCAGGGCGCCGTGAGCCACAAACATCTGGACTACTACCTGGACGAGTTCACCTTCCGTTTCAACCGCCGCAAATCCAAAAGCCGCGGCAAACTCTTCTATCGGCTCGTCCAGCAGGCGGTAGCCGTGGATCCGGCGACTTACAAGATGATTGTTCACCCGGTTACAGAACCCAAGAAAATCTCCAAACCACAAAATATTGGGGCTACCTGAGTCAACCGTATACCCATCTAAGCGAATTATGCGAATTAAGTCCGGTGCCGGTGTCGGGTGCTTGGACATTCGTGGACTTTTTCGGTGTATCGGTGTCGTCCATGAAATGCCGTTCCGCCGCTGCCTCGATCTCGGCGTCCGTATAGGTGCGCTCGCTCATGCCGCCCTCTGCAACTCTTGCCGCATCGCCACCAACTCGCCGGGCGAGGCGCTCTCAAGCCGCTGGATTTGGCGGTCGATGTCGTCCGCTCGCAGGTCGTCGTGAGCGTGTTGCCAGATGTCGCGCCAAGCGTCCTCATCGCCGCTGCCGTCACCCGTCGCCAGTAGGGCGCGCGCCACGGCGGAAGCCGAATTTTCGGACTCGTAAAGCCGGTTCCGGTCCCCACGACGCCGCCGCAGGCGAGCACAGCGCCACTTGGTCAGGTTGCGGGCTTTGGACACCGCACGGCTTCGCCGCTGGGCGTAGCGGCGCTTCTCGTCACGGGTTAGCGGGCGGTCATTGTCAAGACTCACGCCCCGGTCGTCGGCGAGCCACCGAACAGCGTCACGGCGGTCACTACCGAGCACGGTCTGGATAAGGTCCAGGATTCCGCCGCCTTGCCCGTGGGCGTGGTCGTACCAGGTGCCCTTACTCTCTTCCAGCGAGACGTTGTAGCCGTCCCCATCCCGCCACCAGGCACGTCCGCGACCGTGGCGCAATTCGCCGCCGCCAAGCACGTTCCAGACGCTTAGAATTGATGCGCCGTCGATGAGGTCGCGAGCAGTCACGCCGCCCCGTGCGCTCGCGCCCCTAAGCTCACCGTCTTTTCGGTGCGGGTTTCGAGCCACGCAAGAACTTTTGACTTGTTATAAAGAATTGAGGAGCCAGCTAGCGTGCGGGGTGGCCCGATTCGTCGCAGGTGCCACCGGTCAAGGGTCCGCACTGACTTGCCCAACTCTCGAGCCAGCTCCTTGCGAGTGATGTAGTCTTCTAGGGGTGATTGAGATGCCATCGTAACTGCCTCCATGTCCATCTGGAGTCAGATTACGCCAACAATGGCTGGGAAATAACGGGGGTTAGTTCCGAGTTTTCTTATGTGGGTCTGAACAGTGGTTCCGAAGATTGCGGCCAGTGGTACCAACCACCTCGCCAACCTTTTCAGATAGTGGGGTCCATCTCAGGCTGGGACGGCGTTTGTGCAATGCGTCAATCCTTCTCTGCCATTCTGCGTACTTTTCGCGCAACTTTTCTTTTGTCCCGTAGGCGCGCTTGTTGCCTTCGGCGCCGCCACCGCGCACTCGCTGACCAAGGATGACCTCGGGTTCGAGTTGTCGCCGTACCTCAGCCTTCTCCGCAAGCCGCCCGACCATGATGGCAACGCGGACGGCGTGCTTCCACATCCTCTTTTTCATCACGTCTTCGAGGTGGACGATATGCTCATGAAGGTTTTTTAGGTCGTTGCGGGATCGCTTGACCTCCTCGCCTTCTCGGTCGGCTAGTTTTTCCCATTCCTCTTCGCACCCCGTGCGCAGCGCCGCCAAGGCGTGATAAGGATCGAGCAACCGCATCCGTTCCTTGAAGAACGCCCGTGCCTTAGGATCGCTCTGCAGCTCTTTAGCCGTCACCTTCCAGGTTTCGCGGGTGTACATCCCGTCCGGCTCTTTGGTGAACTTCATCTCGATATCTCCACCACCTTCGATTCGACCGGCACGCCGATGATGGTCCTCAACCTGCGCTCCCAGCGCTCGAGAGCCGCGCGCTTCTTGGCGTCGTAGGAGTGCCTGTCGTAGATTTTTGTGACGCCCGGCTCCGCGTGATTTAAGACTCGCCCGACTACGAACCGGGCAATCTCGAGACTCGCCATATGACTCGCTCCCGAACGTCTTAAGTCGTGGGGCGTCCAGTGTGGCAGGCGAAAGCAGCCGTTCAAATTCACTGCGTTCGCGATGGACGGTTCGGACGTGTGGGTGTTCCGGCTTCGGTAGCGGGACGGGAAGACGTATTTGCCCGTCTTGGGTCGCTCGCTGAGAATCTCAAGCGCCAAGCTTGACAACGGCACGCGGTGCGCAAGTCCGTTCTTCGTCTTGCTGCCCGGTATCGTCCACCAATCATGGTCGATTTCGGTCCACTCCGCAGCGCAAGTTACGCCGGGACGCGGCGCAGTTGTCAGAATAAACCGCAGAACCCCCGCCACCACCGGCGTTATCGGCGCGGCGTCCAGGACAGACCACATAATCCGAATCTCGTCTGCGGACAGAACGCGCTCGCGCGATTTTTCCTTGGTCGGCGCCTTCACCTGAATGCATGGGTTGTACTCCAGTAGGTCGCGGCTGATTGCCCAGTTGAACATCCCGCGTACCAGCTCTAGCAACCGATTCGCGCCAACCGGTGCCGACTTGGCTTTCGCCTCGACGAGCGCAATCACATCGCGGCGTTTGATGTCCTCAGCCTTTCGTTTGCCCCACATCGGCAACACGTCGCGGTCCAGCACTGCGGCGTACGCCTTGCCGGATTTCTTGTTGACCGCGTGACGTTCCAGGTACTCTTTGGCGATATCGGCGAACGTAGGAGCCTTGCGACGCTGCTGCTTTTCTCCTAGCGGGTCTATCCCCCGGTCGATTTGCTGGCGAAGCTCTTTCACCCGTTGCCGGGCGGCAGTCGCGGACCAGCTCGGGTACTTCCCGATGGTCAGGCGTCGCTCGCGCCCGTCAACGGTATATCCGAGCACGAACGACTTGGCTCCGCCCGCCGTAACGCGGACGGCAAAGCCGGTCATCTCGTCATCTCGGAAAAGGATGTAGCCGGTGGTTGGTGGGGGAAGTTTTCGGACAGCGGTTTCGTTCAGTTTCATGGCTCGTACGACCCGTGTACGGCGTAGTTTGTACGACGTATGTACGATTATGTCGCTGTCTGTCTCTAATAGTCAACCCATAAGTGCCTTGGGTCCAACAAATTACTCAATAACTTCCGTGTGGGTGAAGTGGTGGTACACCTTGACCATGAAGATGGCGTCGCAGCACTCGGCGGGCAGATTAGTCTCCCGAGCAGATCCTGATAAGGCCGTGACGTTTTGAACGCCTACTTCAGCGGCGCTCCTCCGAATATCCTCCAGCCGGCTTTCATCGATCTCTGTTGAGAAAACCTTGCCGGCGGACCCGACCTGGTTGGCCATAAATGTCGTGGCCCGGCCCGCTCCGGCACCGATCTCGGCCACGGTCATTCCTGGTTCGACTTGCAACAGCCCGGCCAGGCGATGCAGATCGGAATCGGTGTAGGCGTCGCGGTAGTGTCCGGCGGCGAGATGGATGCCATAGATCACCAACAAGGCGGCCAGCACGGTGACCGGCAATCCCCAGCGGCTCCTCAGCTGGAGATGTCCTCGATTTGATGTTCGTCGCCTGCAAGCCGGGTGTCGTTCAGTGCCGTTTTGTTTGTGCATACTTACTTCCACCTACGCAGGGGGCTAGCTGTTTGTTCCGAGAGGGTGTGGGGCATCGGACGGCAGGAAATGTCGCTAGGAATGTGACACCGCAGGCAAGAATGGGTGCGCCACGTGTTGCTTCGCGCGGGTTGCGGCCAGGGCTAGGCCAGAGGCAGAAGCTTCGATGCGCGGATCAAGCGGTCTCGGGTGAGCAGCGGAACTTCGTGGGCCAAGCTCGTCGCGGCGATAACCTCGTCAGCGGGATCCGAATGGAAGTCAAGTTCTTTGATTCTTCGGCATACGCTCAGATCAAACGGCCAGACATGCACAATGGAAAGGCTTCTCGAGAATGAGGGCGAGTGGATGTCGAGCTCTATCCGTCCGAGCTCCGAGAGCTTCGATAGTTCCCACAGAACGATCGCAGAGATGCTCCAGCGGTTGTTCGAGAGCAGTAGGCGTTCTCGGGCTCTCAGCTCTCCGCTAAGAGCGTAGATCAAAATATGAGTGTCAAGATTCAGCATTCCACCGCTCGCCCGTGGAGAAAATGTCGCCCTTGATCTCTAACTTTCCCTTCATGCTGCCGATCAGACTCGCGCAATCGGAATCGATGGGAATGAGTTTGGCTACAGGCTTGCCATGCTTCGTAACAATCACGCCCTCAGGCTGGAGATTGTCCAAAAGGGAGAGGCATTGTTCTTTGAACTTCGAAGCGTTGATTTGCACCATCAAACCTATCATGGCATTAGTCAATAAAAACGACTAGTCAATATTTATGACCATTCAGACCATTCGGTCTAAGCTTTCGTCACGCCTTCAAGACTGCTGCCGATCCGTGAACTTCTCGACAGCCGCTTGATCTTGTGACCCTGCCAGCAGCTCTTTGACGCTTTTCATCAGAACGGGATGCACAAAGTTGGGGCAAATTTCCTCCAGGGGAGCGAGGACGAATAGCCGCTGATGGAGCCGCGGATGCGGGATCGCGAGGCCGCTTTCATTTACAATGCGGCGTCCGTAGAAGAGAATGTCGATGTCGATGGTGCGCGGGCCGTTCTTGATCTTTCGAACGCGCTTCAGCTTTTTCTCGATCGCAAGCGCGGCGGCGAGAAGCTGCCGAGGTTCGAGGGCCGTCTCGATTTCGACGACGCAGTTCAGGAACCAATCTTGATCGAGATTGCCGACCGGTTCGGTCTTGAACAGCGAAGAAACTTGATGGAAATGGCTGATTTCGGCTAGCAACTCCACGGCTCGCCCGATATTGGCGCTCTTGTTGCCGAGATTCGAGCCGAGCCCGAGATAGACATCACGCATCGTGCTTGCGGGTGATTTCGACGGTTGCGTGTAGCGGGCCGTCCGGTCCCTTCAGATCACGCTTCCGCACCCGGATGACAACTTGCAAAATGGCAAAGGCCTCGAAGAGGGCTTTCGCGACATCCTCGAGCAGCGTTTCGAGGAGCTGATAACTTCTCGCCTCCGCCGATTTTTTGACGGTTTCGTCAATTGCGCCGTAGTCAACCGACATGGCCAGGTCGTCTGTTGTAGCAGCGGGCTTCAGGTCGAGGAATAGTTCGGCCTCGACGATGACTGGCTGTTTTGTGGCGCGCTCTTGTTCGCTCACGCCGACGTTGGCTTGGCAGACGATGTTCTGGAGAATGATCCTGTCCACTGATTCCTTTGGTTAATGCTTCCTTTAGCTAATGGTTCCCTTAGCTGCTGACCCGCTCAGCTACGGGCGCCTTGGATTGCGTCCGTGATTTGCAGCGCTCGTTTGCATTCAGCGACGTCGTGGACCCGCACGGCGTCGGCCCCGTTGATCGCCGCCGCGACCGTCGAGGCGATGGTGCCCTCCAGACGCTCCTCGGTCGGCAGGCCCGTGATCTTGCCGATGAAGGATTTGCGTGAGGCCCCGACCAGGATCGGATATCCCAACTCCTTGAACTCACCGAGACGGCCGAGGAGCTGCAGGTTGTGATCGACCGTTTTGCCAAATCCGATACCCGGATCGATCATGATCTCGCGCACGCCCCCTTCTTCGGCCGCGCGGGTTCGCTGCTGGAAGAACGTCTTGAGATCGACGACAACGTCTCGGTAGCTAATCTCTTGTTGCATGGTCAGGGGCATCCCAAGCATGTGCATCAACACCACCGGCGCTTGATGACGGGCCGCCACGGCAATCATCCGAGGGTCCCGCAAACCGCATACGTCATTGATAATCGTAGCGCCGAGTTGCAAGCATTCGTCCGCTACGCCGGACTGAAATGTGTCGATCGAGATCGGCACGTCGATTTCCCGCACGAGCCTTTCGACGACTGGTTTGACGCGGCCCAATTCTTCCTTGACGGTCAGCGGCACGGCGCCGGGCCGTGTGCTTTGCCCGCCGACATCGATGACGTCAGCACCGTCGCGGACCATTTGCTTGGCGTGTTCAATGGCCGCGTCGAATCCGAGGAACCGGCCGCCGTCGGAGAATGAGTCGGGCGTAACGTTCAGCACCCCCATGATGAGGGTGGAATCGGTCTTAAGGATGTCTGTCCAGCGGGGCATTATCGTTTCAAAGTAGATTAGCGAAGGCCGTGGAGCTATGAATCGCCGTGATCATGATGACTATTTTGATGGCGCTCAATCAGGTCCTGGCGCATCTTCTCCCAGAATTCGGGAGTCACCGGGGTCGGGTCGCCGCTTACGAGACCTTCAAGGAGCATCTGCTCGAGTTTGTTTGCTGCCGGCTGATTCATGCTCCGACTCCTTTCTGTCGACTGATCTGGTTTTTTTCGGCTCAGCGAGGGGATACGCGTGGTCACCATCATGCGCCTGTTTTCCTGCGCCCCTTCCGGGGCTCCCAGCTCGAGCGGTTCTTACCAGGGTTTCGCTTCGCTTCACCCCGGGCTACGATCCTGCGCCGCTTCGCGGCTGAAAAGCTCTAAGTTACCAGCATTGTCTTTCAGGGGTTGACGAAAGCCCGTTGAAACGGGCTGGCAAACCTGGAGCGCCTGGGCCCACCAGCCGTAAACGACTGGCCTAGGAAAAAGCTCAGCCACGTGAACGTGGCTGAGAGCAGGCTTAGAGCACTTTCATCGCTTCTTAGTCACTTTCATCGCTTCTGAATCGATGATGAGGTGAAAGCCCATCGGCCTCCTGTTCCCTACGGGTTGGCTGCTACACCGTTCCTAAACCGTCACGCCCCCGCAACTCGATCCAGCTCCAGCGGTGCAGCCGTAGCAGTGCTGCCCGGTCACGATGCGCCGGCGGTCCAGAGCGTCGGTGGAAAAATCTCGGATATGGAGGCTCGCATCGCCCGAGACCGGCAAGTCCAGCATCTGGTTAAAGTCGCAGTCGTAGAGCGTTCCTTCCCAGCCGACCGAAATCGTGTTGCGGCACATGACCCCGGCGGCGGCCCGCGGATTGTAGGCCCGAATCAGCCGCTCCATGTAGCGGTCGTAGTTGTTGGATTCGAGCAAGAACTCCAAAAAGCGGCTAATCGGTAAATTGGTGATTGCATACAACGAGTTGAATACTACCCCATGGCGATCGAGCAGCTCGCGCTTGAAATCGGCTTCAACGGTCGCTTGCGGCGGAGGAAGAAAAGCACCGGTGGGGTTGTAGACGAGGTTCAGCGCCAAGTCCGCCTCAGGCTTGCCGTAGCCCAAGCGGTTCAGCAATCGCAGCGCTTCGATCGACTTGTCGAAAACCCCCGCACCCCTCTGGGCGTCGGTTCTGGCGGCGATGAAATAGGGCAAACTGGCGATCACTTCCACTTTGTTCTCGGCCAGAAACTCCCCCAGTCTCCGTTGCGAAGGCAGCAGCAAAACGCTGAGGTTGCAGCGGTCAAGGACGTGCCGGCCGAGCTTCTTGATTTCCGTCACGAGCCAGCGGAAATCGGGGTTCAACTCAGGCGCACCGCCCGTGATGTCGACCGTCGGGATATCGGTGCGTGCCAGCGCCTCCAGGCACAGTTCCATCGTGTCGCGAGTCATGATCTCTTTGCGATCAGGTCCGGCGTCGACATGACAGTGCCTGCAAGTTTGGTTGCACAACTTGCCGACGTTGATCTGGAAGACTTCGATGCCAGTAGCTGTCAGCGGATGCAGGCCCGACTCGGCCAGCTTCTCGTCGAAGAGCTGATGCCGGGACAAAGGGACGTTCAACACACGAAGCTGTTCGTGAGTCGAGGCAAGCTCATGCTCGCGGCTTCGCAAGCTTCCGATCGTGGCAGCCATTACATGCTCAACTTTTCAGCGACATTGCGCATTTGCAGGCCGTGAACAAGGCTGGCGCCACCTCGAATCGCCGACGCCACATGGACCGCTTCCGTCATTTGATCGAGATTCGAGCCCTTCTCAAGGCAATCCTGCGTGTAGGCGTCAATGCAATAGGGACACTGCACGGCGTGCGATACCGCCAGCGCGATGAGGCTCTTTTCACGCGCACTGAGGGCCCCTTCGGCGAATACCGCACCATACCAGGATTGGAATTTCTTCCAAAGCTCGGGGGCGTTTTTTCCAATGTCGCCAAAACGCGGCAGGTCTTCGTTGTCGTAGTAGTCCGCCATTCATGGCTCTCCAAAGATCACTACCCAGTTTACTTCGCCGGAGGTGGGGAGTTGGTCATGGCAATTCTTGTTCATGTATTGGCCACTGGCTCCGAGCGGGAGGTCTGCGGCTTGACCGCTATTATCCGTGGATCTCAGGGCCCCTCGAACAGCCTGCGAAGAGAAGTCTGGTTCTGCTGTCCAAACCCGCATCCGGTACAATAATCGAGACATGCAGCCGCTGCTTTGGGCGATCTTCGAGCAGCTTTTTCGCCCCTGGCTGTTCCAATAGGACCGTCACTCTTGCGTCATTCTTCGTTAGACATCGCAATGATCGGCACCACCATTTCGCACTATACGATCCTCGAAAAACTCGGCGAGGGTGGCATGGGTGTCGTCTACAAAGCCGAGGACACCAAACTCAAGCGCACGGTCGCCCTCAAGGTTTTGCCACCGCATTCGGTCGGCGGCGAAGAAGAAAAGGCGCGTTTCCTGCGCGAGGCCCAAGCCGCCACGGCCATTTATCATCCCAACGTTTGCACGGTTTACGAAATTGACGAATACGACGGGCGCATGTTCCTGGCCATGGCTTACCTCGAAGGTCAAGACTTGGCTCACAAACTAGCCGATGGCCCGCTCGAGCTGAAAGAAGCCGTCGACATCGCCGTTCAGATCGCCCAAGGACTGCAAGCGGCCCACGATAAAAATACCGTTCACCGTGACGTCAAGCCCGCCAATATCATGCTGACAAATGAAGGACAGGCGGTCATCATAGATTTCGGTCTCGCGCATCTTCCCGGTACGTCCCGGCTGACTCGTGCGGACTCAACGCTCGGCACGACCGCCTACATGTCGCCTGAGCAGGCCAGCGGGGCCGAGATCGATCATCGCAGTGATCTATGGTCCGCCGGCGTCGTCTACTACGAGATGGTCAGCGGCAAGCTGCCATTTTGGGGCGAATATGAGCAGGCGATCATGTACTCGATTTTCAACGAGGAACCGGCGCCGCTCTCCGCGCCCAGAGCTGATATCCCGGACGAACTCCGTCAGATCGTCGAAAAAATTCTGGAGAAGAGACCCGAGCAGCGTTACCAGACCGCTGCGGAGCTGCTTTCCGATCTGACGTCGCTCAAACGGATCATTGAGGTGCCCGAGTTGTCACTGACCGCACAGACGGCGGTCCATCCGACCGCTCCATCGTCATTCCGCCAGAGTTCGGCATCGCGACTTCGCGCCGCGCCATCGGTGGCCGTGCTGCCACTGGTCAACATGAGCCGCGACGAAGAGAACGAGTACTTCGCCGACGGGGTGACCGAAGACATCATCAGTGCGCTGACAAAGCTTGGATCGCTCCGCGTCGCGGCGCGCAACTCCGCCTTTCAGTTCAAAGGAAAAACTCCGGATACCCGCGAAGTAGGACGAAAGCTCAAAGTCGACACGGTGCTCAGCGGCAGCGTGCGGTGGGCTGGAAATCGCCTGCGCGTCACGGTGCAGCTGAGCAGCGTTTCGGACGGCTTTGAGATCTGGTCCGAGCGCTATGACCGAGTGATGGAGGATGTTTTCGAGATCCAAGATGAGATTTCGCGCGCAGTGGTCGACAAGCTCAAGGTGGAATTAACTGGTAACGCGGAGGAGCCAATCGTCGGCCGGTCCACCGAAAGCATGGAAGCCTACGGGCTTTATCTCAAGGGTCGACACGAGCTCCGCAAACTGACTCGCGAGGGTTTCCACAAGTCCATTGAATATTACGAGCAGTCGATTGAGGCAGACGCGAACTACGTGCAGCCCTACGTCGGGCTGGGCATCAACTACGGTTACCTGGCGGTACACGGGTGGGTGCCGCCGAAGCAGGTCATGCCCAAGGCCGCCGGCTACGCCAACAAAGCGATTCAGCTCGACGAATCGTCGGCGGAGGCTCACACGCTGCTCGCCATGTACCAGCACTGGTACGTATGGGATTTCAAAGGGGCGGAAGAGTCTTACCAACGGGCGTTGCAGTTGAACCCGGGCGAAGTCGAGTGCCTGACGATGTACGCGTTGCTCATGGCGGTGACGGAACGCAGGAAGGAAGCCATTAGTTTCGCGAAACGGGCGCTACAGTGGGATCCGCTGTCGCTCGACGCCAACCGTTTCGTGGCGTATATCTACTATCTGACGCGGCGCTACGACGAGGCGGCGGAACTGTCCCGGCAGCTTCGCCAAAAAGAACCCAACTACTTCCCGGCCACGTGGACGATCGGCATGGTTGCGGCTCACAAGGGCGATTTCGACACCGCGATAACCGCCTGGCGACGAGCCCGGGATCTGGCCGGCAGCGACCCCATCTCCGAAGCCGGACTCGGCTGGTCTCTTGGAATCGCGGGTCGCACCGAAGAGGCACTTTCCATCCTTGACGACTTCAAGAAGCGCCAGGGTGAACAGTACTTCAGCAACTATTTCATCGCCTGGGTGTACTTGGGTCTCAAGGACTGGGACAGCACCTTCGAGTGGCTGGAGAAGGCCTACGAAGAGCGCGAAGGGCTGATCATTCAGTTGGCGGCGGAGTCGCTGTGGGATCCGCTGCGGGATGATCCGCGTTTTCGAGATCTCTTGGGCAGGCTGGGGCTTCCGGGCTCTGCCGCGTAGGCGCTGTCGGTTGCGATAGAGGGTGGCGTCGGGGGTTTACCGAGCAGGGCTCACTGGATTGTCAGCATGCGCTGGATGGGGGCTTGGGCTTTTTGCTGGATCTGCTCGTCGACGGTAACTTCAACTCGGTTATTCTCAAGCGAATCGAGCAGCTTCTCAAGCGTGTTCATCTTCATGTACTCGCACACAGCGTTGGGTGAAACGGGGTGGAACGACTTTTCTGGGACCGCTTTGCACAGCCGATACAGCATCTCCGTTTCCGTTCCAACGATGAACTCCTTGGCAGGCGCCGTTTCCGCGTGCCGCAGCATGCCTTCGGTGGAAAGAAAGTACGCCTTCTGATAGGGGGAAGCGCCGCTGATCGTTTTCGACAGGCAAGCGGACGAACAGCCGCACTCAGGATGGATCAACAGATCAGCCTCCGGGTGCCGATCGAACGCATCTTCAAGCGCCCGCTCACCAATCTTCGCGTGGACATGGCAAGCTCCGTCATAGAGGTCGACCAGGTTGCGGTCAATCTTCGTCTGCGCCAGCGAAAAAGCCCCTAGATATTTGTCCGGGAGAAAGAGAATGCGCTTGCCTGGATGTTTGTCCGCGGCGTGTTTGAGGATTTGCGGGGCATTGCGCGACGTGCAAATGTAGTGGCTCATCGCCTTGGTCCGCGCATCGGTGTTGATGTAGGAGATAACGATGCCGTCTGGGTTGTGCGAGATCCAATTCTCGATCCGCCCATGGTCGATCGAGGCAACCAGCGAGCAGCCGGGCTTATCTGGCATGAAAACTTTCGAGCGATCGCCCAGGATCGTCTTCGCTGTCTCGCCCATGAACCACACGCCGCAAAAGTCCACTCGCTTCGGCGCGCGATCGGCCACGAAATGGCTCAGGCCTAGCGAATCTCCTACCTCTTCGGCGACTTCCTGAAGTTCGGGGTACTGGTAATTGTGGGCGACAATCACGGACCCCTTTTACTGGGCCAGGGCTTTGACCCGCTTTCCTACTTCAACCAGGTCCCGGACGTAGTCGGCGGTGTAGCGGCCGGGGTAGAGGTCAGCGGAGAAACGATTGAAGTGGTCGTACCACTTTTCGAAGCTGATTCCGTTCTGCATGAAGGCTAAACGATGAACGACTTGCCGCAACCGCAGCTTTTGGCGGCTTTAGGATTCTGGAACACAAACGCCCGTTCCATCAGAGATTCGGTGTAATCCAGCGTCATCCCGTCAAGATACTCGAAGCTTTTAGGATCGACGACTAGTTGGACTCCATCGACCTCAAACACATTATCGTTTGCGCGTGGGTTGGTTTCGAACTTGAACTTGTAGCTCAGACCAGAACAGCCGCCGCCGACCACACCCAAGCGTAGGGCGCCGTCGATGTTGTTGTCGTCGAGCATTTTGCGGATTCGGTTCGCCGCGTTGGAAGTAACGTTGATCATATTCTTGTTGTTGGTGACTCGATTCCTGCAATCATTATAGGGCACACCCGGAGGGGGCACAACTGGGAAAGTGAAGCGGGAAAGTGAAGCGTAGCTTTATCTAACTGGAACCGCCAACCCGCTGTTTGCGCACCGAAACGGGCGGCAGTGACGGCAAGCCATGTCGCCACGAATGGCGAGACGGCACGTCTGGAGATGTAGGCCACGCCAAAACCACGCGCCTCTTGGTACGATAGCGTGCTAGAGAGGATTGCATATGGCTGAACTGGCTGACAAGACTTGTATCCCGTGCCGGGGCGGTGTCCCATCGTTGACCGCCGATGAGATCAAACCGCTTGCCGAGCAGCTGCCGGACTGGGACGTCCTCGACTCCCATCACTTGGACAGGACGTACAAGTTCAAGGACTTTCGCGAAGCGCTGGAGTTCACCAGCCGAATTGGTGAGTTGGCCGAGGAGCAGGGTCATCACCCGGATATCTACCTCGCCTGGGGCAAGGTGGGGATTCAACTGTGGACCCACAAGATTGACGGTCTCTCGGAGAGCGACTTTGTGATGGCCGCCAAGATCGAGAGGCTCAATCAGGCGTCGTAGCATCGTCAAGGAGGTGAACAGGGCGAGCAATCGCAACGTAGCACGACGGGCCCCTCGCGTTCTTCGACCGTCAGGCGGTGTAAAAGCGGGCCGGCGCATACAGAAGGGTCCTGCCGCTGGCTTTCTTTCCCAGAGCCTGGTCGTCTTTTCTGCCCTGGGAGTCGTCATAAACTAGTGACATCGAGACTTTATGATTTCCAGGCAAGCAAAAATGGCTCTTCCAGTTTGGCTTTGTGGGTTGTTGTTGGTCAGTTCCGCATTCGCGGCCGATTTGGGCCGTGTCCGCTCAATCTACACTTGGCCTATGACCAGGTCGTTCGACCAATACCTGGCCGAGCAGATTGCGGCCGAGTCGGTATTCGATGTCGTAGTCGATCCCAAGCTCGCCAATGCTGTGTTGACCGATCGGATCGATTCACACTTCCTCGCGGCGATGGACGAGCTTTTCCCACTTCCCGAGCCCGGCGACCCCGCAGAGACTGAGAAGGCAGCGACGGAGAAGAAGGACGACAAGGACGATGTAGCGAACGAAAGTATTGAAGCCGGAGGAGCCTTCAAACGCCCCGTCAACCGACCCATGGGTAGCCCTCGCGGGACGCTTTTCTTGGTCGACGTCCATTCGCGCACTGTACTTTGGTCAACCTATCTCAAAGAGTACGATCCTTCCCCAAACAAACTGCATCAGCAAGCGCGCAGCGTTGTAAAGCGGATCAAAGAGCAGATGGGCGTCACACCGTAAGCCATCCGCGTACGCGAAATAGCACCAATCGAGGAAACTGAAATCCGTTCGCCACGAAACAGTTGGTGTTGCCTTGTTGTTGTCCAACTCTTGTAGGCTGACTCTCGTGGCCAGAACCCCGTAGCCTGAATCCCGAAACGACAGGGCTCGAAAAGACCTGCGCCCTTTGATGCGCCGCACCCGGCGGAGCGATTCTAACTGATCTTGTCTCCCGTCTTTGGGTGCCCATTTTTGGGTCCCGGTTTTTGGGGTCCCGGTTTTGGGGACCGTTACACCTGAATTATGCACAGATTCACTTTGCGAGTGTGGCTGCGTTCGTAGCGGGTTGGCGGTCGTCGTGAGGTGGTAGCTCGGCAACTGGTCTTTTGGCTTCTCCGTGTCCGGTTTCCCTTCCCGCCCAGAATCCGCGTCGTCAAAACCTCGCTCGGAAGTGACGTGTTTCCAGTGCGTTACGGCTAGTGCATAAAATTTTATGCATAGCGCATAGCCAGGCTCTCAGATCAGCGCCCTCCCGACCACCGGCAGCAAGCCGCCGTAGGGAGTCGGCTTCCTGCCGCGGAAGTGGTAAGGCGTCGAAGCCCCGATTTTATTGGGCCGCGAGGCCGTCACGGCTGGGCCTTGTTGGACGGGCCTTTGGGAGCTATGCTGTTTTCGTCTGGTAACCATGTGGGTGACTTCCTTGGGGTTGGCTGGCGAAGCTGGAATCTTTGCCAGCCGACCTTTTTACCCCATGTTTTAGGGGGTCCCCAATGGTCCCTTGCGGCTCAGCCCTCCTCAGGTCCACGCCGCAGTGCATAATTCAGGTTACACTAGATGAATACGCTGCTTCGTCCAGCGGCCGGGAGATCAACATGCGTGTCTCGTTAGGTCGCACTTTGCCACTATCAGCATTGCTGGGCCTGGCCCTGCTCACTCCTCAGCCGTCCCTCTCGCAATTGAACCGGCCTAAGAATTTGACCCCGCAATGGGAATCTCTCTTTAACGGCAAGGATCTGAGCGGCTGGAAGAATATCGGCAAAGAGAAGTGGGTGGTCGAGGATGGCACGATTTACGGCGCGGGCCTCACTGACGAGTACGGCTACCTGGCGACGGAAAAAATCTACAAAGATTTCCATCTCTCACTTCGCTTCAAGTGCGAAGCCGGCGGCAACAGCGGTGTTTATATTCACACCGCCTTCGAAGGCGACAGCCCCAAGGTCATCGCGGGACGCCAAGTCGAAATCGACCGCAACATCGGACGCCACACCGGCGGCATCTACGGCGACGGCAAAGGCTGGGTTGCTTGGCCGGCCCCCGAGCTCGAAACCGTCATCAAGCCCTACGACTGGAACGACATGCTGATCATGGTGGAGGGCAACCGCTATCGGACCTACCTGAACGGCGTGCAGATGCTGGACTTCACCTACCCTTCACCGGGGGCGACCGAGGGTGTGATTGCACTGCAGTTGCACTCGGGCGGAGAAGGCCGCATGCGGTTCAAGGACATTCAAGTTCGCGATCTAACCGCGCGGTAGGATTCAGAGCCCCGAACGCCAGTGAGTGGGTCCGTCGCGACGACGCAAGCCAGCCCGCTAGGCCAACCCGACGCGTCGACCCAGCCCCTCCGGCAGCGACCGCCCTTCTTCGTTCGGACCCCGCCAGGGACCCCAATTCACGTGCGTTTGATGTGCGCGTGACGCGTGGCCCACTATTTGCGTTCTGCGCCCTGATTCGGCGGTTTGCGGCGGAGCTCCTCGGGAACGCGGGTTCGATCTCCCGCTTCTAGCTGGAAGCGCCACTCCAGCTGGATCATCTCGGGGAGATAGCAAATCTTGTCATCGCAGGCTTGATAGCGCAGCTCGCCGCGCACGAGCAACTGGCCCTGTTCGTCGAGCAGATGCTCAAGGTCCTTCGCCCGGCCCAGCTTGATGTCGGTCATAAATCGGACCGAACCTTGATAGACCGGCACGATTTCTTCGATCGCGGGCAGGTGCAACTTCTCCGACTCGGGATAGCTGGGGGGATAGTTGACCAGGCCGCTTACTTCCTCCATCTTCCAGTCGACCGGAATGTAGCCTTCGATGCCCGGTGCGTAGACATGCATCTCCTCTTTGAGATCGATGTCGAGCACCAGTGCGACTCGCTGTCCGCCGGCCACGATTTCGTCACTAGCCCACGAGGAAAGGGCGAGGTGGTCTGTTTCTATCTGCGTTCGCGGCGCGTCAAGATCTTTCCCGAGATGGCGCACGGCGATCTCTCCGGTGGTGAAACGCTCGGTGACCTTGTCTTCGAAGAACTTCGCTTTGACCACGCCGTCTTTGCCGATCAGGTACTGGCCCGGGTGCGGGATGCCGTAGAACTGATGCGTGGGTGAGATGCTTTCGTTGAGGATGCCAAAGGCCCGAATTACTTTGGAATCGGGGTCAGAGAGTAGCGGGAAGCCGATGCCCTTGCGCTTCGCGAAATGTTGCAGGACTTCGGTGCTGTCGAAGCTGAGCGCCGCTATGTTGATTCCATCTTCCTCAAAGCTAGCGCGTTTGCGTTCCAACTGAACCAGTTGGCCTTTGCAAAACGGTCACCAGTCCGCCGAACGGTGAATGAGCAACAGCAGCCCGTTCGGCCCGCTCAGCGATTGGAGCGTTTGTTTCTGTCCCTGCTGGTCCAGGACCTCGAAGTAGGGAACCTTCTGCCCGACCTCGGGGCCGGTGGTGATTTTCGGCGTCGGAGTCTTCGCCGCGGCTTTCTTGGGAGCTTGGGCGAGGGAGATTCCCACGGCGACACACATGCCGCACAGTAGCGCGACTCCCTGGATCCAGCGTGAAGCGTTCATTAGTGGCCTTATCTTCATTTTAGCAATGGCTTTGTGACGGGGCGCCGACGATCCCACGATCCGTCCGTAAGGCGACCTTTGCGTTGCGCAGTTGTGGCCGAACTCCGTAGCGCAGGGCTCGTCAGAGACCTGCGGCCTTTCGTCGGGCCACACCCCGCCGGTGAACGCAACGAAAAGCCGCAGGTCTGCGCGGAGACTCTCTTGCAATGTTGTTCGTTCGGTATACCTCAAGGGTTCCGTCGCCTCAAGATGTATCGACGGCGTTCGCCGCGTCTCCGTTACGCGCCCGGATCAACGCCAATATGAACTCGGCCCGACGCTCCACTTCAGGGTCGGACAGTGTCGTAGCGATCGATGACAACTCAGCCGTCAGCGCGCCTGACTGAACCACCGCCGCCAAGCGAGCGTAATGATTGAACACTCGCCGGGTTGAGCTCGTGAGGCTTCTCAGCACAAGCCCGGCCAAGCGTTTCCGTTGCCGATCCGTTAAGGGCGCACTTTTCAGCCGTGTCAAGATCTCCTCTTTGACAAAGCCTGATCGGAGGAACCATGGGTCGGCATCGAGAAAGTCGATGGCCCTTTCGATGGCCGAAGTTTCGTGTCGCTTGAGTCGGGAAAGGCCGATCGTCAAGCCACCGGGAAAGGCTAGGCGGTCGAAATTGTCATGAAGTTCCACAGCGACCGCCTTATGGGAGGAGCTATTTGGGCGCTTCTTGACCACTTCTTTGAGCCGTGCATCCAAGGCCCGAAGTTCCTCTGCCTTCCGAAGGATGTTCTCCTTTGCGGTCACCGCTACTGTATGTACCCGAGCGTTCTCAGTCTTTCGATCTCTTCGCTTGGCAAGCCTTCTACGCTGTCGCCCTCGGGCAGTTTCCCTTGCTCAACCATTTCGCGCCAGGTCTTGAGTTCCGCTTTGAGGTTCTCGACGATATCGGGATGCTGCTCGGCCACATCGTTCAGATCCAAGGGATCTTCTCGATGATTGAACAACTCGAATTCAGGCCGGTCCCCTGCTCCCTCGACATGATGCAGTAATTTCCATCCGTCTAGGACCAGGCCGTGGGACACATTGTTCCTGGACGCGGAGGAGCCGCCTACGAGTTTTTCGATCACCGCCGGCCGCCTGACCCAGCCATGCTCCGCAGCTTTTGCCGCCGCCGCATCCCCACCGCGGCCGCGCACCGCCGCCATCAGCGGGAGCAGGCTTTGCCCTTGCGCGTTTTCAGGAACTTCAAGACCGCTGAGGTCGAGCAAGGTGGGCATCAAATCGATGCTGCGCACGGTTTCGGTGATTTTCGCGTTCTCTGGAATCGTGCCGGGCAAGTGCAGCACCAAGGGAACATTCGCCAGCTCGCCGTAAGCCGTTTGGCCATGAAACATCTTGCCGTGCTCGTGGAATTCCTCGCCGTGATCGGCGATGAACGCGAACAGCACTTTGCGGCTCAATCCCAGTTGGCCGAGGCTCTCGCGAATGCGGCCAATTTCAGCATCCATGCCGCGGATCGAGCCGTCATAAAAGTCCTTCTCGTATTGCAGCCACGACTCGCGATCGATCTCGGCCTTGTCGAGCTCCTCGACCGTTGCCACTGCCTGTCTTTTCATGAAACCCGATTCGATGAACTTGGCCAGATGCTCCCAGTTCTTGTCGTGCTGCCCTCGTTTTGCAGCGTCGGCCCACAGCGTGTCGTACGGTGGACGCGATTTGAAGGGGCTGTGAGGGTCCAACACATGCACGTACATGAAGAACGGGATGTCGGAGTGCCCGTCCAGCCAGCGCAAGGCATGGTCGACCACGCTTCGGGCGGTCTTGGATCGGAAATCGTCGCGGTCAAACGCCGCTGCTTCGTGCATCTCTTCGAAACCTTGATGGAGGTTCGTCATCGTTCCGGCGAAATTGTTCGATGGAAACGAAACCGTTGCGTAGCCGGCGGCGCGATAGACTTCTGCCAGCGTCGTTGCGGTCGCCGAAATGCGATCGGGAATATCGAAGACCCGATGCGAGGTCGGGTAGAGCGAGGTCAAGATCGACGGGATCGAAACTTTGGTCCAGGGCGCCTGAGAGATCGTATCCAGAAAGGCCGTTCCCTCCGACGCCATTGCGCTGAGGTTCGGCGTTGTGTCTCGCACGTATCCGTGGAAGTCCAAGTGGTCGCTACGTAGCGTGTCGGCGACGAAGAGAATCACGCCTTGAGGCGGTTCCACGCCGCCCAAAGCCTCTCCCGCAACTCGTTCCGCGCGAGGTTTGGCGCCGGCCGAAACGATCGTCGGGCTGCCCCAAAAACCAAACGTCGAAGGCTGGTCGGAAACGAGAGAAAATTGCAAGTAGGGTAGATGCAACGATGACAAATCAACCGTCACGTCTTCCCATCGGTGAGGCGTCGTGACGGTGCGCTGGAACACCGTGAAGCGTCCCTCCGAAAACATGCTTTCGATTTTGAAAGTGACGGGGGAAGACTGCACCGTGCCGATGCTGAGATCCAGCTTGCCATTGGTTAGCAATTCGCCGTCAATCGTAAACGACTCGGGCGACCGCGACACAATCGTTTCGTGGAAGACTCCGGACAAACCCTGCCAGCCCACGCCCGAGGGAGTCTTGTCGCGGTGCTCTTTCTGCGAAATCAGACGAATGGACTCGATCTCAAACGTCGCGCCTTCGACATTCACCGGATTGATGACAACGGTATGGAACGCGCCCATGGTTCTCACATTCGAATCTTTGACAATCGCAGTGTTGAAGTGCTCTCCCGGCGCGAGCGGCCCAGTGAGGCTCCACCCTTTCGGGTCGAGAGTCTTTAGATCAAGCTTTTCGCCCTCGGAATTGGCCTTGATCGTCTCGCCTCGGTCCACTCGGATCCGCATTTCGATGGAGTGAAAGCCGTCAACTGCGTCAATCGTATCGGGAACCGTGGCGTAAATCAGAGCGGAGTCTGTGGTGGAACGGCCCGTCAGTTTCCCGTCCACGACTTTCAAGCCGGTGACCCCAGGGCCGGCTTTCCAGCCCAGCAACGGATCGCTCGGGCTGCCGCCGGCCCGGTCTTCGGCTGCTGAGAAGTTCCATAGCGCCGACGGCTTCATCGCCCCCAAGGAGGCTGTGCCCTTAACACTTTGAGGATCGAAGCGGTCGACGAGGTGAACGGCGACGGCGTCGCTTGTTGGACCGCTACCGCACCCGGCGTAGAGGCTGAGACCTAGTGCGACGATCGCCGCTGGGTTTCGGAAAATCGGGGCTTCGCGCAAATTTTTGAGGGATTGGCTGGCCGGGGAGGATTCGAACCTCCATTACAGGCTCCAAAGGCCCGTGTCCTGCCATTGGACGACCGGCCACCAGCGATCTCTCTTACGATATCATGGCCGAAGAATCTCCGGCCGCTAGCCCGCGTTTCTACACACCTGACGGTCGAAGCACGCGATAGGCACGGCATTACTTCGTTGCGCTTGCTCGCCGTGCTCAACGTACTAGCGAGGTAACGTCGGCCCAAAGGCCTGCGCAAAGCAGTTGGCGCTCCGCCCACCGTACGGCGGGTGGGCACCGCGCTTCAGCGCATCAACCCCTGATCCCATGCATCTATTCCTGAGTTTCGCATCCATACTTCGACTCCACCGCGGAGACCATTCCCCGAACCACGCGCCGAAGGCGCAAGGCGGCACGACAGAGCCCTACGCCACGTCAGAAAGGCCAAACTCAAGCGGCCGGTCACGTAAGAACAGAAAAGATTTACGCTCCATCCTTTCAAGCACTTACGTCCACTCGTCGCCACCAAACGAACCGAAAAACCGAACCTCGCCTGCTACAATATGGGCAGAAAGTCGAGGGGAAATGGGCCAGCAGACAACAAAACGTGGGGGACGCGAGACGTGGCGCACGGCCAACGTGGCGCACGCCCCCAACGTGCCGTGTCGCCATCCGTGGCGACATGCTTTCCCCGCGCAAGGAAATCCCTGGGGGCATCAGATCAGCCAAGAAGTCACCGAAAACAAATACACAAAACTCCACGACAATCATCCATTTTGTCACCGACTCTGACACTCGCCCGACCGGCCTCCTCATCTCAAGTTATTGAAAACAAAAACACTATAGAAATGAACGAAACCAGAAGGGCCCAAAACCGGGCAAAGCACCCTGAAAACATGGCATATCATGGCATTTCATGACATTTTGTAAAGGTAATTTATACCGTTAACCTGCAACCCCTTTAGTTTCAATAATTACTTTGACGCAGCGAATCGGCGCTCAAGGCGGCGAATAAGGACTTCCTGACAACGCGCCGCGGCAGAGCACCGCCGCTCCGGGGCCTAGCGAGGCGAAGTGCCTGAGAGGCCAGTCAGTATCAGGCGCCCGCCTCCGGGCCGCCATGTGGGGCAGGCATCCTTAGCCTTCCACTGGTCGCGGCGGAAAAAGCGGGCTGGATTGTTTTCGTCTATTATGGAGTGGGTTTTGTTGGGGGCGCCGCCCGGCAGTGGTCCGCCCAGCAACGTAAGAGGAATTCACCATGCAACCAGTACTCGCGGCTATCGGCTGCTTCGTTCTTTACTTTGTCGTCTACCGCTTCTATGCTCGCTACCTGGGGAAAACCATCTTCCAGCTCGACCCGGCGAAGTCAACACCTGCCCACGACCTGAAGGACGGAGTGGACTACGTGCCGTGCCGCAAGCAGGTTCTGTTCGGTCATCACTTTGCGTCAATCGCCGGGCTGGCTCCGATGCTGGGGCCCGCCATTGCGGTGATCTGGGGATGGTTGCCCGGCATGCTCTGGGTTGTCTTGGGGACCCTGTTTATCGGCGCGGTGCATGATTTCGGCGCGCTCGTCCTTTCGATGCGTAACCGAGGACTCAGTATCGGGCAGGTAGCCGAAGATCTGATCGGCAAGCGGGCCAAATCGATCTTCCATCTCATTATTCTTTTCCTGATCTGCCTGGTGATGGGTGTGTTCGTGCGGACCGTGGCAGGGCTGTTCACGGCGGACTTTTATCCCGAGTCGGTGTTTCCGACTTTCTTCTTGATGCTTGTCGCCATGGTGATGGGCTGGGCGACCTACAAGCGTGGCGCCAGCATTGGCAAGGCAACGGCGATCGGCTTCACCTTGATGATCGCGTCCATATTCGTTGGACTGCAGACGAATCCGATTCTGCCGCAAAACACCTGGGTGCTGATCCTCCTAGCCTACGCCTTCGCGGCGTCGACGCTGCCGGTTTGGTCCCTGCTGCAACCTCGTGACTATCTGAATTCGCTGCTGCTCTATTTGGGTTTGGGGACAGCCTACATCGGCTTTTTCGTGCTGCAGCCTAGTTTCGCGGCGCCGGCGATTGATGCGAGTCCGGTGGACGCGCCTCCGATATTTCCATTCGTTTTCATCGTGATTGCCTGCGGAGCGGTGTCCGGCTTCCACGGTCTCGTTTCCTCAGGGACAACGTCCAAGCAGATTGACAAGGAAACCGACGCTGTTCCGATCGGATACGGCGGTATGGTGGGCGAGTCGATGCTGGGTCTGCTGGCGGTTCTGGCGTGTACCGCCGGTTTCCGGTCGGTTGAGTCGTGGGGCGCGCACTACGCCAGTTGGGGGGGCGCCAGCTCACTTGCTGACAAGATGCGGGCTTTCATTGACGGTTCGGCGCTGTTTATCAACACGCTGGGAATTCCCATGCCCGTGGCGCAAGCGTTCATCGCGCTGGTCGCGGTGTCGTTCGCGCTGACGTCGCTGGACTCAGGCACGCGCTTGTTGCGCTACAACATTGGCGAGATCGCCGAGTCGATCAAGCTACCGTCACTCGGGAACCGCTACGTGGCTTCGCTGATTGCCGTGGCACTGATCGGGTTCTTCGCTTTCTACGAAATCCAAGGGCAGCCGGCTGGACTGGCAATGTGGAGACTATTCGGCAGCACGAACCAGATTCTCGGTGGGCTGACGCTGCTAACGATTACGATTTACCTTCGCCAGCGTGGGGCTAATTTCAGGTACACCGCGATTCCGATGGCTTTCATGCTTTTGGTGACGATCGGAGCGATGGTTTACGAGCTGAATCTTTATTGGAGCAGCGGCCAGACGTTGCTGCTTTCAATCGCCGCCTGCATCTTCTGCCTCAGCGTGTGGCTGCTGGTCGAAGCCGTGATTCGCCTGCGTAAGGACACGGTGGCGCTGCCAGAGATGGCGTCGGGCGATTAGCGCGCCCTTGAGCCGCGACCGTAAGGAAGCGGTTACTACCCCCGAGCGCTCCGCCGCCCCCAGCCCAACACCGTCCGCCCAGCTCCCTTTAAGAGACTGCCGAAGCCGCATGAGCCAGGGGTTGCTCCCTTTTCTCTCCGACAGCCAACAGAACCAGCGTCGCTAGTGCCTGAATGAACGACGGAGTGTCGTTCAGGCCCGGCATCATTTCAAAGCGGCGGATGCCGTGTTCGGCGGCTTCTTCCCGCGCTTCGATATCGATTTCCACGAGGGTCTCAACGTGGTCCGATACGAAGGCAATCGGCACCACCAGCGCGTTCTTCACGTCCTTGCTGCCTAAATCGCTGATCGCATCGTGCAGCGACGGTTGCAGCCACTTTCGGTTCCCGACCTTGCTCTGGAAGCAAACCGTTACTGGATTTGTCCAGCCTCCGCGCTCGACAACCAGCTTGACCGTGGCCTCGATCTGCCGCTTGTACGGATCCCCGGCGTCAATCACACTTGTTGGGACACTGTGCGCGCTGAAAACCAGGTGCGGCTGTTCGCCCGGATCGAATCTGCGCATCGTCTCGTTGATCCGCTCCACCAAAGAATCCAGGTAGGGCTCGAAAGCGAAGAACTGACGGATTCGCCTGCTAGGAAGCCCGAAATCCTGTTCGCGGCAGCGCTTTTCCCATTCGTTGAAACTGCTACCCGTCGTCGTGGAGGAATACTGCGGATAGAGCGGCAGTAGGATCAATTCATCGCAGCCGGCTTGGCGAATACGTTCGATCGCTTCCGCGGTGAACGGGTGCCAGTAGCGCATGGCCACGAAGACCCGCGCGTCGATCGTTTTGCGAAGCTCATCCTCAAGGGCTCTAGCTTGCTGATCGGTCAGCTTGCGGATCGGCGATGCGCCTCCGATTTCAGCGTAGTGGTGGGTGACTTTCCGCGCCCGGCCCTTCGAGATCAGCTTCGCCAGCACAGGCCTGGCGACCTTTGCCAGAGGGAAATCGATGATATCGGGATCGGAAAACAGGTTGTAAAGAAAGGGCTCGATGGCGGCGGGCGAGTCCGGGCCTCCCAATTGAAACAAAACAACACCTATGGTTTTATCTTTCACTTCGAATGACTCTTTCGGAAGAACCTGGGGCCTATTGGAGCAGCCTCAAGAGGTCGTCAATACTCACATCTGCCTGATGGATGATCGTACGGAGCGTCCCAGGTCTTAAGCACTTGTGATTCGGAACGACGACTCGCATAGAAGGGTGGTGGCGCTTCAGAATCATATGGCTACCTCTCTGGCGGGTGCGGATAAACCCAATTTTTCTAAAGCCCGGCGCAGATTCCCACCGGATAAATCGGTCGGCAGTTTGGCCATCTAACCCGGAGTCAGGACCTCGACATACTCCCGCCCCGCTTCGGTCGGCACCTGATCGCCCGCCTCCACACAATCCTCGACATAGAGCTCTGCCGCTTCAGCGATATTTTTCATCGCCTCCTCGCGAGTATCGCCTTGAGAAACGCAGCCTGGTAGCACGGGTACGATCGCAACGTAACCCCCATCCGATTCCCGCTCAAGTATGACGGTATATCGCAAGGCCTCTTACCCCCCTAGTGTAATCATCTCGATCTTTTTTCGCTGAGCGGGCTGGTAGCCGGCGGCCGAGTTCATGGCTGCAAATCGCTCCTCGGAATAGCGGTCCCCTCTCCCCGTCCACAACGAAACGATGAAGGCGGTGAGCTGCTCGTCATCGGCTCCGCCGCGCATCAGGGTTTTCACGTCGTGGCCGTGATTCGAGAAGAGGCATGTCACGATCCTGCCGTCCGCGGTCAGCCGCGCACGCGTGCAAGTCCCGCAAAAGGGCTCGGTGACCGAGCCAATGACGCCGACTTCGCCGCCTCCGTCCACGAATTCGTAGTCCACCGAAGGAGCGCTGCCCTGGGCACGGCCAACTTCCCGCAGCGGATAGCGGGCCGCGATCGTTTCAAGCACCTGCTTGGCGGGCACTAGTTTTCCCGTCGTCCACTCATTGGCATTGCCGACATCCATGTACTCGATGAACCGCATGGCAAATCCATGTTTTCGCGAAAACTCGACGAGATCGATGATGTCGTCGTCGTTGACGCCCTTTTCGATGACGGCGTTGATCTTGATGGGGTGCAGGCCGGCTTCTTTGGCTGCGAACAGCCCTTCGAGAACCTTTTCGAGATCGCCTCGTTTCGTCATCGCACGAAACTTGTCTGGATCGAGCGTGTCGATGCTGACGTTGACGCGGCGGAGGCCTGCTGCACTGAGGGCCTGCACCTTCTCGGCGAGTGAGGCGCCATTCGTCGTGAGGCAAAGCTCGCCAATGCCTACAATCGCCGACAACGACGACACCAGCTCCTCGAGATTGCGCCTCAGCAGGGGCTCTCCACCCGTCAAACGGATTTTCTCGACACCGAGGGAGACAAACACCCGCGCCAGCCGCGTTATTTCCTCGTAGGTGAGTATCTCGGCCCGGTCGATCCACTCGTACTCGTCGAGCGGCATGCAGTAGGCGCATCGGAAGTTACACCTGTCGGTGACCGAGATGCGGAGGTCCTTGATTGGACGATGGAAAGCGTCGGCTAACATTTGATGCCGGGACCCTAATAGTGTTCCGGTTCCGGTCGCGCTGGGGGAGCCTGACCGTGTTGTGGGCCCTGATACGCCCGCGCCAAGGATCTGAAACCGCCCCGCGAAGCGCAAAAATCATTGTAGCGTGCGGCGGGGACTCGCTCCCTCGTTCACTAGTCGAGGCCGGTGGAGACTTAAACCTGAAGGTGGGTATCCGGTTGACTCAGGTAGCCCCAAGATGTAGTATGCCGGCAGATGGAAGATTACCCTCAGAACCTGACAGAGTTCGAGGCCCGTTTTAGCAGTGAGGAGGCCTGCCGGGAGTATCTGTTCCGGCTGCGCTGGCCGGACGGTTTCCGCTGTCCGGGTCGCGGTTGTGGAAAGTCGTGGCCTTTGCGAAAAGTGCTGCTGCAGTGCGCTGCGTGTGGGCGCCAAACCTCGGTGACCGCCGGGACCATCTTTCAGGACACGCGCAGCCCTTTGCCGTTGTGGTTTCGTGCGATGTGGTGGGTCACCACCCAAAAGACCGGAGCCAGCGCTTTGGGACTTCAAAGAGTGTTGGGGCTCAACAGGTACGAAACGGCTTGGACCTGGCTGCACAAAATGCGGCGCGCGATGGTGCGGCCGGGACGGGATTTGCTCGCCGGGACGGTGGAAGTCGATGAAAGCTACTGGGGCGGGCTCGAAGAGGGCCTGCGGGGCCGAAACCTGAAAAACAAAGCATTGATCGCAGTGGCCGCTCAAGAGGATGGGCGGGGTATCGGCCGGATTCGCATGAAGAGAATCGAGGATGCCTCGGGCGAGAGCCTGTTGCCTTTCGTGGAGGAGTGCATCGAGCCGGGCAGCGTGGTGCATACCGACGGCTGGCCCGGTTACTCCGGGTTGAAAAAGGAAGGCTACGTCCATCAGGTCACAGTTCTCAGCAGGCAGGAGCAGTCCGCGTCGGAATTGATGCCCCGCGTCCACCGCGTGATGTCACTGCTCAAGCGCTGGCTGCTGGGCACCCATCAGGGCGCCGTGAGCCACAAACATCTGAACTACTACCTAGACGAGTTCACCTTCCGTTTCAACCGCCGCAAATCCAAAAGCCGCGGCAAACTCTTCTATCGGCTCGTCCAGCAGGCGGTAGCCGTGGATCCCGCGACTTACAAGATGATTGTTCACCCGGTTACAGAACCCAAGAAAATCCCCAAACCACAAGATATTGGGGCTACCTGAGTCAACCGGATACCCATCAACCTGAATTATGCACAGATTCACTTTGCGAGTGTGGCTGCGTTCGTAGCGGGTTGGCGGTCGTCGTGAGGTGGTAGCTCGGCAACTGACCTTTTGGCTTCTCCGTGTCCGGTTTCCCTTCCCGCCCAGAATCCGCGTCGTCAAAACCTCGCTCGGAAGTGACGTGTTTCCAGTGCGTTACGGCTAGTGCATAAAAGTTTATGCATAGCGCATAGCCAGGCTCTCAGATCAGCGCCCTCCCGACCACCGGCAGCAAGCCGCCGTAGGGAGTCGGCTTCCTGCCGCGGAAGTGGTAAGGCGTCGAAGCCCCGATTTTATTGGGCCGCGAGGCCGTCACGGCTGGGCCTTGTTGGACGGGCCTTTGGGAGCTATGCTGTTTTCGTCTGGTAACCATGTGGGTGACTTCCTTGGGGTTGGCTGGCGAAGCTGGAATCTTTGCCAGCCTACCTTTTTACCCCATGTTTTCGGGGGTCCCAAATGGTCTCTTGCGGCTCAGCCCTCCTCAGGTCCACGCCGCAGTGCATAATTCAGGTTAAATAGTCGTCAAGGCCAGCTTGCCTGAGCGAGATGGTGCGCAAAATCGCCTGCACAAAATCGCCTGCACCTTTTGAGAACCTATCGCGTCAGTATAATAGGAAAGCTGCGTAAGCGGGAGCCTCTGTCAGGGCTGTGTCGGTGCCTATCTAACTGACCTGACGCGCGTCTTGAGACAGCGTGTTGAGACCGCGTCTTGAGATCGTGTCTTGAAATAACGACCCGTCACTGGCGATCCGGGCTTTTTTTGCTGGGGAGAGAAAACATGGCAGTACGTCGAAAGAATGGCTTCACGATCATTGAATTGCTGATCGTGATCGCGATTATTCTCATCATTGCGGCGGTTGCAATTCCGAAGCTCACTCAAGCCCGCAAGGCGGCCTTCGAGATGGCGGCGATCCGGACCATGCAGACGCTCAACACAGCGCAAGTACAGTATTTCTCGACCTACGGCCGCTTTGCCGCGAGCCTGATGGAAATGGGGCCCGCGCCAGGCAACGCTCCGCCCTCCGCCAATGCCGCGGACCTGATCGGAGAAGACCTGGGCTCGGGCCTCAAGTCCGGATATGTTTTCATCATGGTGGGTACGCCAAGCGGCTACACAATCAATGCCGACCCGCAGGTCTTTGACGTGACCGGCAGCCGGTCGTTCTTCACCGACCACACCAACATAACCCGCGTGCACACTGGCAACGAGCAGGCGTCGGAGAACGACCCCGAGATCAAGTAGTCCGCTTTCTCTTGGCTTTGGCCTAGCGCCTGGGCCAGCACAGGCGAACAAGAACTCGCCCAGATTAGCCCTGGGCTAGCCCGAGGTGAGCCCGCATTTTCTCGTCGCGTGGCGGGGCAAAGTGGATAAGCGATGCGTCCTTGCGAGGCACGCGCCGCATGCGGGCGGTCCTGCGGTAGGACCGGCATTTTGCCGGTCGATCGCCGCAACGCGGCGACGCCTAGCCGTTCCCACCAAGCGCAACAAAGCGATAGCGGACCTCTCCCGCCCTTCCCCCGTCCGGCGGTGAGAAACGCAAGCTGCGTGTTTCTTCCGCCACGCTCTGAGAAAAGCGAGCGAGGCGTTTATGATGAGACCGCTTATGATGAAACGAATGACTCTCTCCAAAGCGGTCTTGCTGGCTGCGGGTCGTGGAACCCGCATGGAGTCACTCACCGACGACTGTCCAAAACCGATGCTTCCGCTCCAAGGACGGCCTCTGCTGGCCCATCAAATCGAGCGCCTCGAGGCGGCCGGCATTCGACAAGTCCTGATCATCACGGGTTACAAGGCGGAGATGGTCGAGCAATATTTCGATTCACACCCCCCGGCGGTTGCCGAAATTCAGTATCAGATCCAGGCTCAACAAGACGGTACCGGAAGCGCTGCCGCGCTCGCACGGGATTTCGTGGGCCAAGATCCCTTCCTGCTGACCTATGGCGATATTCTGGTGGAGCCGGAAGTATACGAGTCACTCGGAGAAAGGCTGGAGCTCGCCGAGGCGGTCCTAACGGTCAAAGACATCGACGATCCCTACCGGGGGGCTGCTGTCTATGTCGACCGGGACAAGGTGACTCGAATCATTGAGAAGCCACCACGGGGCAGCTCATCCACGCGTTGGGTGAACGCAGGAGTGTACTGTTTTCGTCCTTCAGTCTTCGATGAACTGGACCGGATTACGCTTTCTCCGCGGGGCGAGTACGAACTCACGGACGCTGTGATCCAGATGCTCGACAAAGAGGTTAGGTTCGGATGGCTCCCTATTGACGGTTTTTGGAAGGATGTAGGGCGGCCCGAAGATCTCCGGGAGGCCGCCGAGTTCGTGGACGGCGAATCACCCTAGGGCGGCCACCCTGGGTGTCGCTCACCCCTCTTCTGCCTAGCGTTGGGCAGCAGGGCGGGCCGGTCTCAACGTGAAGTAACCCTTTGCGAGATCAGGCTTCAAATCCAAAGCCTCCTCGAAACATTCCACGGCTTCCGCCTCTTTGCCCTGACCCTGCAGAGCTACTCCGAGGTTTAAGTGGGCTTCAGCGAAGTCCGGCCGCAACTTGACCGCCTGGCCGTAGTATTCGATCGCGGCCTCAGGCTGCTCCGCTTTTTGTTCGAGTAGTCCGGCGTTAAACAGAATCTCCGCCGAGTCGTTTTTGAGCCGCGCTAGTTTGGAGTAGAGATTCCTTAGATCGTCGAAGTTCTCCTGAGCTGAGCGCACGGCCGCCATTCCAAGAAGGGCGTCCACGTCATCCGAATTGAGGTTCAGCGCCTTCTGGAAAGCCTTCTCGGCATTGTCGTGGTCGTCGTTTCTCAGGTAGGCGATTCCGCAGTTCGACAAAGCTTGCGCCCAGTCGGGCTTGTGCTCCACACACTTTTCGTAGACATTCGCGGCTTCTTGCCACTGGCCGTTCTTATGAAGAGCGACCCCTAGGCGGAAGAGCGGCTCCGGAGAGTTCGTC
>CBDCYS010000064.1:0-77422 GCA_965224215.1 Bryobacterales bacterium
CACCCTGCGCGGATCCCTGCTACAGGTCGACGGGCATTTTCTAGCGCTGGGCGAACTTGGCCACCTGCTGTGGCTCGACCTTTCGCCCGACGGCTACAAAGAACTCGCCCGCACCTGGCTCTTCGGCGCAAAACAGACATGGGCGCCGCCGGTCGTCAGCCGGGGTCTGCTCTACATCAGCCAAAACGAGCGGGGACTTTTCGACCGAAAGCCCCCAAGGCTGATCTGCTACGACCTGCGGGAGCGATAGCGGGCGCTAGTTGTATTTGAAGAGAGAACCCTTCCTAAAATAGGGGCCGTCCCAAGGTAGAATAGACACGCTATGAAACGAACGCTGACATTACTGCTTGCCTCACTATTCGTCGTCGCGGCCACCCTTGATGCTCAGGCCCTCAAGGGCTGGACCAAAGGCAAAGGCTTCGGCTGGGTCTGGGGGAAAGACGATCAGATTGGCGCGCTCAATGCCATCCTTACGCCTGAGAGAACCCTCAAGGCCTTTCAGAGCATCAAGACGGGGAAAGTCTACGACTTGGGTGTGCCGCTCGATAGCCAGTCCTACAAATGGCCTGGCCATTCGGCGACATCGATCGTCTCCTTCCGGAGCCCGCCCGGCGTCAAGCGCCAAGGCGATGTCGATGTCTTCGTCGGCCATCCCAAGAAAATGGCTTTCCACAGTTGCGCCCTCTACATGTCGGACAACCTGGGAACTCAAATCGATGGGCTCGGTCACATCACGATGGGCGACGACAACCATTGGTACAACGGATTTAAGGAAGAGGACTGGGGCGGAGATTTCGGAATCCTCAAGGCCGACGCTGACGGTATTCCCCCTGTGATTGGCAAGGCGATCTTGATCGATGTGGCGGCCTGGAAAGGCGTGGACGAGTTGCCGTCCAACTTTCCGATTGGCTCGAAAGAGCTCAAGGCCGCGTTGTCCAATCAGAACATGGATGTATCACCCGGCGACATCGTTTTCGTTCGGACCGGGACGCTTCGCTACTGGGGAGAGAACGGCTCGGATCACGCCAAGATCGCCGAGCACGACAGCGCGGGCATCAGTCTGGAAGGCGCGAAATGGCTGGTGGAAGAAAAGGGCGCTGTTTTGGTGGGAGCCGACACCAGTGGGACCGAGGTAGGGTCTGATCCCGCGTTAAACGGAGAGCCGAACCCCGTTCACGGTTACCTGCTGGTCGAGCAAGGGGTTCACATCGGGGAATTCCACCACCTGGAAAAACTTTCCGCCGACAAAGTCTACCGGTTCGTCTACGTCGCCATGACCAACCACCTCAAAGGAACGGTAGCGGGAACGGCAATGCGTCCGATCGCGATCGAGTAAACGGCCCGACTCGTCTTGCGACGTCACCGGATCAATTCAAAATAGTCTCACGTCAGGAGACTCGGGGAGAAAACGGCTACTTGCCACCGAGAATTTCGCCGTGGGGCTTGCCGGTGGTGATCTCTTGATAGGCAACTCGGATTTGTTCGGCTAAGCTATCACCGACCCAATTTTTCACCGAGTCGGACAGCTTGATCGAAGTGGAAACAGCTCTGTTGCCTTCGAGCTTGACGATGTCGGCGACGCTCTTTTTCGCGTCCACCGCGGATTGCGCGGCCTGCGTCAATTCCCGGAAAAACTGCAGTTGCCTGCTGATGATTTCCGGGCCACCCGGGCCGCCATGCCCGGGTAGGACTCGCTCGATGTCGAGACGCTTGACGGCTGTGATCACGTTGGGCCAGTTGAGCGTATTACCGTCGCCTGTATAGTTGAAAGGACCGTTTACGATAGCATCGCCAGTGCAGATGATCTTTTCCTTGGGCAAATAAACGAAGGCGTCGCCGCGCGTGTGGGCCCAGCCGAAGTGATGGAACTCGACGCGCCGCGTTTCATCCTCGAGAACAAAAGGGCTTTCCTTGAAGGTCTTCATAGGCGGTTCGGCGGTGTCGAGCTTTAGATCGGCTATGTCCTTGCGCTGCTGGGCAGTATCCTGCCAGCGCGCCGGCTCATATCGCTTCATCTCTTCAGCAACACCTACGTAGGCCAGAGTCGTCGCACCAGCCTGGGTCCAAACCGGGTTGCCATAAGCGTGGTCGCCGTGATGGTGCGTGTCAAAGACGTATTTGACGGGCTTGCTCGAAAGCTTCTTGATGTCCGCGAGAGCCAGACGGGCCCCGCTCGGAAAATTGGCGTCCACCACGATCAGGTAGTCTTTCACCTGAATTATGCACAGATTCGGCGTAGCCATCGTCGATGGAGTTGTGGCGATAGCGGCACTCGTGTCAACTCAGTGATTTCGCAAGTCGTCTTTTCTGCTGTTTCCCTCCCCGTTTGAGCCGTCTCCTGATCCCGGCAGGGCAAAAGCGGGCTGGCAAGCGGCGTGTTCCCAGTACGTTGCGGCGAGTGCATGAAATTTTATGCATGGAGTGCCCCTCAGCTCAGCGCACCCTCCACCACCGGCGCCAAGCTCGATCCCGGCGGCCCCATCGCCCGCAGCCGTCGCATCAGCCGTTCAAACAGGCCCTTTTCCTGATAATGATCGCTGTAGCTGACACCCGTTCTGCCGGCGTGCCGCCAGATCTTGGCCGCCACGAACAGAAAACGCAGCCGCGCCGTCGCCAGGGTGGTGTGCCGCAGCGTCTCCACGCTGGCCTGGGCTTCGCGGTTGAACAGCAGCAGCCAGCAGTTGAGATTGTAGGCCAGCATGGCCAACTGAAAGTGATTGCGGTTCATGTCAAAGCGGCGCGAGGGATGGGCCGCCAGCCCGGCGTCGTTGTTGGCCTCCTTGATCAGGTTCTCGGCTCCGGCGCGCTGATTGTAAAACCACACCACCGCCGCGATCGGCTCGGCCAGATTGGTGACAAACACGCGGTAGGTGTAAGCGCTGGTGGCGAACAACTGGTATTGCTCGGCCGCGCCGGCCTTGGGCTCGTTTTCGTAACGCAGCGCCAGGAAACGGCAGGCCCGCGCCCAGCCTTGCGGTTGGTAGAGGAATTCGCATTCCGCGTCCGCGTCGGAGCGGGGGGAGGGTTTCCATTCTGCTTGCTGCAAGCGCTCGACCAGGCGCCGTGTTTTGCGCGCCACGATGACGAACTGACAAGCCGCCTTTTCATAGGCCTCCACCGCCTCCCAGCAATAAAAGCCGGAATCGGCCCGCGCCAGGATTTTCTTCACGCCGCCCGGCAAAGTCCGGAAAGCGCTTTCGAGGTGGGCGGCGATCTGTCGGCCCGTGGGCCGGTCGCCGTTGTGCAACCCGCCCATCAGGTATTCGCGCGTCTCGGCCAGGAAGGTCAGTATCGGCTGGTAGCTGCGCTTGCCCTTGTTCTTGGGGTTGTAGCTCTTGCGCCCGCCCATCTGGCGGCCGTAGAGGGTATGCACGGTGGTGTCGGTGTCCAGCGTCACCGTCTCCAACTTCACGTGGGCCGCGGCCCAGACTCGTTCCCGCAGCTGGCGCTGAATGGAAAGGATCTGCTTCGCCACGTTGAGGTGCAGCGAGGCCAGAAAGCGCCACAGCGTGGACTGCGGCGGCAGACGCGTCACTTGCAAGATGCCGGTCAGGATGGGGTCGCGAGCGATGAAGCGGAGTTGGTTGAGCCGCGCAAAGCCGACATAGAGGCCGAGCACGAGGGCCAGCACGAACTGGTAGGGGCTCATGGCTCGGGTGATCCGTTTGGTCGTGAGGGTTTCTTCCAGCAGCGCTTGGAAGCCGAGTTTTTCGAGCAGGGTGGCGACGGGCAGCAAGCCGCCGTAGGGAGTCAGATTCTTGCCACGGAAGTGATAGGGCGTGGCAGCCCCGATTTTATTGGGCCGCGGGGCCCTCGCGCCGGGGCCTTGTTTGACGGGCCTTCGGGAGCTATGCTGTTTTCGTTTGGTAACCATTTGGGTGACCTCCTTGGGGTTGACTGGCGAAGCTGAAATCTTTGCCAGCCTACCTTTTTACCCCATGTTTTCGGGGGTCCCCAAATGGTTCCTGGCGGCTCAGCCCTCACCAGGTGCACCGGCAGTGCATAATTCAGGTTTCATCTCGATGAAGATGTTGTTGCAATGGCCCATGGCGGCTTGTTCGCCTTCGCGGAACCACTCGCCAGGCGATATATTTTTGACCGTGCCGGGTTCAGCTTCGCCACGGTAGGCCCAAAAAGCCAGCGTGGCAAGCAAAAAGAAGGGGACCATCAGGAGAAGGCGTTTACTGCTCATAGCTTCGTCCGTTTCGGAATTGTCTTAGTTTAGCGAACCGATCGGAGAAATAGGGACCGGGCCGCCAGAAATCAGGTGGCGTATCGCAGCGTACTGGCCTCGCGAAAGCCGAATTTCGCCCGGCTATTGGCGCCGGACTTGTCTTCTAGTTTCGACGCGAAGTTTCAACGCGAAGCTTCAAAGCACGGAACCGAGCAGCCTCGCGGGGCTCGCGACTCGATCCAATCAGGATGAATACGAGGAACGGCCTGCGAATGACTAGAGCGCCTTTTGCAGAACTTCGCCAAGATTGCCGATTCCCTGCTCGTCGCTTTTTCCGGCAGCGGCGGCGGCGGGTGCGGCAGCCGCCTCATCCGGCCTGTGGCGTTTACGGGGCGGCTTGGGTCGGGACGGTCTTTCACCTTTGGGGTGCGCTTCTTTGGCTTGCAGCAGGCGCCCTTCGATCGGCGCGCGGTGGAAGCGCTGAATAATCGCTTGCATCTCTTCGGTGTTCGGCGCTTCGACGAACGCGTAACCCTTGGACTCCTGCGTCTCGAAGTCGCGGATGACTCGCACCGAGTCGGTGACGAGGTCACTGCCTTCGATCCACGATTTGATGTCGTCTGCCGTAACCCACTCTGGCAAGTTGCCTAGGTAAATGTTATAGCCCATTCATTTCACACTCGTAAATTTGGATTTTACCTCCGGTAATGATTGTCCGCCGAATAGAGCGCACGACTACGTCTCGTGCGCCGTACGGGAAGGGTACATCAGGAAGAACTTCAGTATACCACCTGAATTATGCACAGATTCGGCGTAGCCATCGTCGATGGAGTTGTGGCGATAGCGGCACTCGTGTCAACTCAGTGATTTCGCAAGTCGTCTTTTCTGCTGTTTCCCTCCCCGTTTGAGCCGCCTCCTGATCCCGGCAGGGCAAAAGCGGGCTGGCAAGCGGCGTGTTCCCAGTACGTTGCGGCGAGTGCATGAAATTTTATGCATGGAGTGCCCCTCAGCTCAGCGCACCCTCCACCACCGGCGCCAAGCTCGATCCCGGCGGCCCCATCGCCCGCAGCCGTCGCATCAGCCGTTCAAACAGGCCCTTTTCCTGATAATGATCGCTGTAACTGACACCCGTTCTGCCGGCGTGCCGCCAGATCTTGGCCGCCACGAACAGAAAACGCAGCCGCGCCGTCGCCAGGGTGGTGTGCCGCAGCGTCTCCACGCTGGCCTGGGCTTCGCGGTTGAACAGCAGCAGCCAGCAGTTGAGATTGTAGGCCAGCATGGCCAACTGAAAGTGAGTGCGGTTCATGTCAAAGCGGCGCGAGGGATGGGCCGCCAGCCCGGCGTCGTTGTTGGCCTCCTTGATCAGGTTCTCGGCTCCGGCGCGCTGATTGTAAAACCACACCACCGCCGCGATCGGCTCGGCCAGATTGGTGACAAACACGCGGTAGGTGTAAGCGCTGGTGGCGAACAACTGGTATTGCTCGGCCGCGCCGGCCTTGGGCTCGTTTTCGTAACGCAGCGCCAGGAAACGGCAGGCCCGCGCCCAGCCTTGCGGTTGGTAGAGGAATTCGCATTCCGCGTCCGCGTCGGAGCGGGGGGAGGGTTTCCTTTCTGCTTGCTGCAAGCGCTCGACCAGGCGCCGCGTTTTGCGCGCCACGATGACGAACTGACAAGCCGCCTTTTCATAGGCCTCCACCGCCTCCCAGCAATAAAAGCCGGAATCAGCCCGCGCCAGGATTTTCTTCACGCCGCCCGGCAAAGTCCGGAAAGCGCTCCCGAGGTGGGCGGCGATCTGTCGGCCCGTGGGCCGGTCGCCGTTGCGCAACCCGCCCATCAGGTATTCGCGCGTCTCGGCCAGGAAGGTCAGTATCGGCTGGTAGCTGCGCTTGCCCTTGTTCTTGGGGTTGTAGCTCTTGCGCCCGCCCATCTGGCGGCCGTAGAGGGTATGCACGGTGGTGTCGGTGTCCAGCGTCACCGTCTCCAACTTCACGTGGGCCGCGGCCCAGACTCGTTCCCGCAGCTGGCGCTGAATGGAAAGGATCTGCTTCGCCACGTTGAGGTGCAGCGAGGCCAGAAAGCGCCACAGCGTGGACTGCGGCGGCAGACGCGTCACTTGCAAGATGCCGGTCAGGATGGGGTCGCGAGCGATGAAGCGGAGTTGGTTGAGCCGCGCAAAGCCGACATAGAGGCCGAGCACGAGGGCCAGCACGAACTGGTAGGGGCTCATGGCTCGGGTGATCCGTTTGGTCGTGAGGGTTTCTTCCAGCAGCGCTTGGAAACCGAGTTTTTCGAGCAGGGTGGCGACGGGCAGCAAGCCGCCGTAGGGAGTCAGATTCTTGCCACGGAAGTGATAGGGCGTGGCAGCCCCGATTTTATTGGGCCGCGGGGCCCTCGCGCCGGGGCCTTGTTTGACGGGCCTTCGGGAGCTATGCTGTTTTCGTTTGGTAACCATTTGGGTGACCTCCTTGGGGTTGACTGGCGAAGCTGAAATCTTTGCCAGCCTACCTTTTTACCCCATGTTTTCGGGGGTCCCCAAATGGTTCCTGGCGGCTCAGCCCTCACCAGGTGCACCGGCAGTGCATAATTCAGGTGGCATAGGCCTCCAAACTTGTGAAAGCAACCGGGTTTCAGTTTTTTCGGCGACTCGGCCCTCGGATGCATGCCGCCCCGTAGCACATCACGCAGCGGCAGCCTACATAAACATACTAAACATCCACCGCCTGAAAGGCGGTGGGTTACGTTTCGACTGAAAGTCGGGGTTGCGGCTCAAGCCGCCTGAAGCTGTCCAGCTCACAGCCGGCTCAAGGCTTGGTGGGCGCTGTAATCTTGAATCCTTCCCCGTCCTCATCCCATTTCTGGCTCTCAATGTATCTCTTGATCGTTTCTTCATCTACCGCGCCCACCGTCGCACAAAAGTAGCCGCGTGCCCACAGATGTTGGCCCCAATACCGTTTCCGCAACTCTCCAAACTCGTCCTGTAATCGCCGCGACGACCGCCCCTTCAGGTACTGCACCAGCTTCGACGGCGCTAGTTGCGGCGGAGCCGTCACCAACATGTGCACATGATCCGGCGACACCGCGCCCCGGATCACCGCCACTCCCCTCGCTTCACAGCTCTGCCGGATCAGATCCCGCACCCGCTCTGCCACCCTGCCCCGTAACACCTTGTAGCGGTACTTCGTGATCCATATGAGGTGATATTTGATGTCGTAGACCGAATGCGCTCCTCGCCGATATTCTTCTATCCCCCCATTCTCATCCAGAACTGCTTGAAGCTGACCGCCTGAAAGGCGGTGGGTTTAGACCTGGTGATTGAACTAAACTTGCGTAACGCTAAACTTGCATAACACCTGAATTATGCACAGATTCGGCGTAGCCATCGTCGATGGAGTTGTGGCGATAGCGGCACTCGTGTCAACTCAGTGATTTCGCAAGTCGTCTTTTCTGCTGTTTCCCTCCCCGTTTGAGCCGCCTCCTGATCCCGGCAGGGCAAAAGCGGGCTGGCAAGCGGCGTGTTCCCAGTACGTTGCGGCGAGTGCATGAAATTTTATGCATGGAGTGCCCCTCAGCTCAGCGCACCCTCCACCACCGGCGCCAAGCTCGATCCCGGCGGCCCCATCGCCCGCAGCCGTCGCATCAGCCGTTCAAACAGGCCCTTTTCCTGATAATGATCGCTGTAGCTGACACCCGTTCTGCCGGCGTGCCGCCAGATCTTGGCCGCCACGAACAGAAAACGCAGCCGCGCCGTCGCCAGGGTGGTGTGCCGCAGCGTCTCCACGCTGGCCTGGGCTTCGCGGTTGAACAGCAGCAGCCAGCAGTTGCGATTGTAGGCCAGCATGGCCAACTGAAAGTGATTGCGGTTCATGTCAAAGCGGCGCGAGGGATGGGCCGCCAGCCCGGCGTCGTTGTTGGCCTCCTTGATCAGGTTCTCGGCTCCGGCGCGCTGATTGTAAAACCACACCACCGCCGCGATCGGCTCGGCCAGATTGGTGACAAACACGCGGTAGGTGTAAGCGCTGGTGGCGAACAACTGGTATTGCTCGGCCGCGCCGGCCTTGGGCTCGTTTTCGTAACGCAGCGCCAGGAAACGGCAGGCCCGCGCCCAGCCTTGCGGTTGGTAGAGGAATTCGCATTCCGCGTCCGCGTCGGAGCGGGGGGAGGGTTTCCATTCTGCTTGCTGCAAGCGCTCGACCAGGCGCCGCGTTTTGCGCGCCACGATGACGAACTGACAAGCCGCCTTTTCATAGGCCTCCACCGCCTCCCAGCAATAAAAGCCGGAATCGGCCCGCGCCAGGATTTTCTTCACGCCGCCCGGCAAAGTCCGGAAAGCGCTCTCGAGGTGGGCGGCGATCTGTCGGCCCGTGGGCCGGTCGCCGTTGCGCAACCCGCCCATCAGGTATTCGCGCGTCTCGGCCAGGAAGGTCAGTATCGGCTGGTAGCTGCGCTTGCCCTTGTTCTTGGGGTTGTAGCTCTTGCGCCCGCCCATCTGGCGGCCGTAGAGGGTATGCACGGTGGTGTCGGTGTCCAGCGTCACCGTCTCCAACTTCACGTGGGCCGCGGCCCAGACTCGTTCCCGCAGCTGGCGCTGAATGGAAAGGATCTGCTTCGCCACGTTGAGGTGCAGCGAGGCCAGAAAGCGCCACAGCGTGGACTGCGGCAGCAGACGCGTCACTTGCAAGATGCCGGTCAGGATGGGGTCGCGAGCGATGAAGCGGAGTTGGTTGAGCCGCGCAAAGCCGACATAGAGGCCGAGCACGAGGGCCAGCACGAACTGGTAGGGGCTCATGGCTCGGGTGATCCGTTTGGTCGTGAGGGTTTCTTCCAGCAGCGCTTGGAAGCCGAGTTTTTCGAGCAGGGTGGCGACGGGCAGCAAGCCGCCGTAGGGAGTCAGATTCTTGCCACGGAAGTGATAGGGCGTGGCAGCCCCGATTTTATTGGGCCGCGGGGCCCTCGCGCCGGGGCCTTGTTTGACGGGCCTTCGGGAGCTATGCTGTTTTCGTTTGGTAACCATTTGGGTGACCTCCTTGGGGTTGACTGGCGAAGCTGAAATCTTTGCCAGCCTACCTTTTTACCCCATGTTTTCGGGGGTCCCAAATGGTTCCTGGCGGCTCAGCCCTCACCAGGTGCACCGGCAGTGCATAATTCAGGTAACACTATTCTGCCTAACAAGGAGTTCTCAAGATGCATATCCGCCTCATCTGCTTGCTCGCCTGCTCGTTGCTCACTCTGTCGTTGCTCGCCGGCCCGGCCATCGTTACCGACCCATCCCAAACCGGACTGGATGCCGCGGCGCTGGCCCGCATTCCTTCGCGAATGAAGGAATTCCACTACTGTCCGGTTAACGACTCACTGGCGAGCGGCAACTGATTGTTCCAGCATAGCTTAGGGCTGTTTTCCCCTTGCCGCGATTTGAACGGCGAAGGACGGCTGGAACGACTTCGGAGGCGGCCGACAATGGTTCATGAACCTCGGCCGCACCGTATTCTCCCAGTTGATCAGCTTCCTTCCGGATCGCGAATTCCGCCGCTGCGTAAGCCGCTACGACGGGGATCGCAGATGGCGCGGCTTTTCCTGCTGGGATCAGTTCCTCTGCATGGCGTTCGCCCAGCTGACCTACCGCGAAAGCCTGCGCGACATCGAAGCGTGCCTGCGTTCGCTCGGCGCCAAGCTCTACCACAGGGGATTCCGCTCCCAGGTGGCGCGCTCCACACTGGCCGACGCCAACGAGTCGCGCGACTGGCGGATCTATGCCGATTTCGCCCAGGTCTTGATTCGCATCGCGCGGCCTTTGTACGCCCGCGATCCGATCGGCGTGGATCTCGATCAAAGTCTCTACGCTCTGGACTCGACCACCATCGATCTGTGCCTCTCGCTGTTCCCCTGGGCCAAGTTCCGCCGGCACAAGGCCGCCCTGAAGATGCACACGCTGTTGGACCTGCGGGGTAACATCCCCACGTTTATCCGCATTACCGCTGGCAAAACGCACGACGTCAACATCCTCGACGAGTTCCTCCCCGAGCCCGGCGCCTTCTACGTCATGGATCGGGCCTACGTCGATTTCGAACGTCTCTTCGTGTTCACCCTCTGCTCGTCGTTCTTCGTCGTGCGAACCAAGAAGAACATCTTGCTCCAACGGCGCTACTCGCATCCCGTCGACAAGTCCACGGGGGTGCGCTCGGATCAGACCGTCCTACTGACTGCCATCGAGTCGGCCCTGGCGTATCCGGACCCGTTGCGGCGGATCAGCTACTTTGACGCCGCGACGAACAAGCGGCTGAAGTTCCTGACCAACAACTTCGCGCTCCCGGCGCTGACCATCGCCCGCATCTACAAGTCGCGTTGGCAGATCGAGTTGTTCTTCAAGTGGATCAAGCAGCTCCTGCGGATCAAGCAGTTTTACGGTACCAGCGAGAACGCCGTGAAGACGCAAATCTGGATCGCGGTCTCGGTTTACGTACTGGTCGCGATCGCGCGCAAGAGGTTGGGCCTGGAGGCGAGTCGCTACCAAATTCTACAGATTCTCAGCGTTACCCTTTTCGAGAAAACGCCCATTTTACAGGCCTTGCAGCCGTCCGACTCCCACGAAAACTTACTCGATGACCCTAACCAGCTGATTCTATTCGACTTTTAACCGGACAGTAGTGAAAGGAATTCGTTGACCAGGGCACTGTCGCCGGTGTCGTCACGCTCGTTGCTCGCCATGGAAAAGTCGCGGCACTCGACGCGGTGGGCTATACCGACATCGAAACGAAACAAGATCTCCGGACAGACGCCATTTTTCAGCTTCACTCGATGACGAAGCCTGTGGTTTCGATCGGCATCATGATGCTGATGGAACAGGGCAAACTCGCAATCACCGATCCCGTCCAGAAACATCTGCCTGAGTTTCGCGGTATGTGGGTTATTGCGGAAAGAACGGGGCAAGACGGCGGCGCCGAGCGCTTGACGCTCAAGCGTCCATCACGGCCGATCTCCATTGGCGACCTGCTGACACACACGTCGGGGATGCCTCTCAATCCAGCCCCCGGTATAGGCGAGTTGCACGGAGCTCTCCACAAGACGCTCAACGAAACCGTGCTGGTGATGTCGCAGCAGCCTTTGGGATTCGAGCCAGGAAGCCGCTGGCAATACAGCAATACCGGCATGGCGACTCTAGCGCGGATCATCGAAGTGCGTTCGGGGATGGCGTTCGAGAAATTTCTTGAAACCCAGATCTTCAAACCGCTCGGCATGGACGACACCTACATCTATCCCCCGAAGGAAAAGTTTCATCGCATGCCGACGGCCTATATTCTTCGGGACGGAAAACCGGTGAAGTACACCGACGACCCGCTTGGCGAAGGGGTAATGAAATTTCGCGTTGGGGCGAAATACCCATTGCCCGAGGGTGGCCTCTATTCGACGGCGTCCGATCTGTTCGCGCTCTACCAGATGATGCTGAACGGCGGCGAGTACGACGGGGCCCGCATACTTTCAGCGGCCTCGGTCGAATTGATGACAGAGGTGCATACGGGAGATTTAGCAACCAGTAGCGCAGGGATGGGATGGGGCCTGGGATGGTCAGTTGTCCGCGATCCGGGAGCCCTGGGACTGCCGTCCGTGGGAATTTATGGCCATGGCGGCCGCTACGGCACGTTTTGTTTCATCGACCCCAAGAAGGACATCATTGGAGTCTTCCTGATTCATCGTGAAGGCGGCAGTGACGAGCGCAATGCCTTCGTCCAGTTGGCGATGACGGCGACGAGGGACTAGCCCGCTGCCAACTGGAAGGTTGAAACAGAGCCGCGCCCGAAAGGGTGCGGCCTCCTCTGGCGGTGACCGCATTCCGATAGCGGCCCTAACGCACTGACTACACTCGACCGCACCCTCGCGGGCGCGGCTCTGTTCAGGCAATCGTTTCCTGGCGGCTGCTCCACATGTCGAACCAGAAAGCCAGGTATTTCCATCGCCCCCACTTCGCGTAGATTTTTCGTGAATCCGCATCGGAGGGAGTTCGACCGGCAAAGTACTTCTTGCCGACGAATTCGCGGAACACGGTATCCACTGCCAATTCGTCGTAGCGGCCAAGCAGCATGAGCAATGTAGCGGCCGAGTAGTTCCCTACCCCTTTGATCGACCGCAGTTGGGCGTTCAGCTCAGCAGTGAGTATCGCCGGATCAAGCAAGCCCTCCAAGTCCAGCTCTCCGGAGGTGACCTGCCTGGCGAGACGGTGGATGTAGGGGCTGCGGTAACCCATGTTGACCCTCCTGAGGAAGGCTTTCTCTGCTACAGCCGCGATGGCTTGATGCGTTGGAAATGCTCGTAGCGTTTCTTGGCCCGACCAGGATCGGCCCGGAAAGGGTTCGCCCAGGAACGGCTCGCCAAATTCGACGACCAGCTCTTGTAGCATTCGCTTCGTGCCACCCCACTGGATGTTCGTCGTGCAGATCGTCTTGACGACATCTTCGAACACCGTTGGCGAACGCAATAAGCGACCGAGCCCCGCAGCCTGTTTCCAGTGGCCTCCGCGACGCTTTTCGCACAGCGCGTAGAACTCAGAGAAGTCTTCGTCGATCCGGAACATTCGTCGAACGATGGCCTTGATCTCAGCTCTCTGTTTGGGCGGCAGCCGCCTGGTGCCAAATTGATCTCCGGCTCCCGTTACGCTCCAACGAACCGCGACGAAGATAGCCGGGTTTTCCGTATCGCCTCTGCCTGAAATGTCGAGCGTGACGACCGTACCGCAGTGCAGTCTTTCCACACGCTCAACACATTGCCGATCAGCGTTCCAGTTGTTGGGAGACAGTGCCACCCAGCCGTGAAACCTTGCGTTGTGGGCGAAATGAAAAGGATCGGGCGGCTTGACGGTGAGGCGTGCCCTCCCTGTTTTGATGGACTGGGATCTGTTGTGGAGTGAGCCGGTCTTCACGATTCGCCTCATCAGCCACACTAACAGAGGCAGGACTGGAATACTGTAACCTGAATTATGCACAGATTCGGCGTAGCCATCGTCGATGGAGTTGTGGCGATAGCGGCACTCGTGTCAACTCAGTGATTTCGCAAGTCGTCTTTTCTGCTGTTTCCCTCCCCGTTTGAGCCGCCTCCTGATCCCGGCAGGGCAAAAGCGGGCTGGCAAGCGGCGTGTTCCCAGTACGTTGCGGCGAGTGCATGAAATTTTATGCATGGAGTGCCCCTCAGCTCAGCGCACCCTCCACCACCGGCGCCAAGCTCGATCCCGGCGGCCCCATCGCCCGCAGCCGTCGCATCAGCCGTTCAAACAGGCCCTTTTCCTGATAATGATCGCTGTAGCTGACACCCGTTCTGCCGGCGTGCCGCCAGATCTTGGCCGCCACGAACAGAAAACGCAGCCGCGCCGTCGCCAGGGTGGTGTGCCGCAGCGTCTCCACGCTGGCCTGGGCTTCGCGGTTGAACAGCAGCAGCCAGCAGTTGAGATTGTAGGCCAGCATGGCCAACTGAAAGTGATTGCGGTTCATGTCAAAGCGGCGCGAGGGATGGGCCGCCAGTCCGGCGTCGTTGTTGGCCTCCTTGATCAGGTTCTCGGCTCCGGCGCGCTGATTGTAAAACCACACCACCGCCGCGATCGGCTCGGCCAGATTGGTGACAAACACGCGGTAGGTGTAAGCGCTGGTGGCGAACAACTGGTATTGCTCGGCCGCGCCGGCCTTGGGCTCGTTTTCGTAACGCAGCGCCAGGAAACGGCAGGCCCGCGCCCAGCCTTGCGGTTGGTAGAGGAATTCGCATTCCGCGTCCGCGTCGGAGCGGGGGGAGGGTTTCCATTCTGCTTGCTGCAAGCGCTCGACCAGGCGCCGCGTTTTGCGCGCCACGATGACGAACTGACAAGCCGCCTTTTCATAGGCCTCCACCGCCTCCCAGCAATAAAAGCCGGAATCGGCCCGCGCCAGGATTTTCTTCACGCCGCCCGGCAAAGTCCGGAAAGCGCTCTCGAGGTGGGCGGCGATCTGTCGGCCCGTGGGCCGGTCGCCGTTGCGCAACCCGCCCATCAGGTATTCGCGCGTCTCGGCCAGGAAGGTCAGTATCGGCTGGTAGCTGCGCTTGCCCTTGTTCTTGGGGTTGTAGCTCTTGCGCCCGCCCATCTGGCGGCCGTAGAGGGTATGCACGGCGGTGTCGGTGTCCAGCGTCACCGTCTCCAACTTCACGTGGGCCGCGGCCCAGACTCGTTCCCGCAGCTGGCGCTGAATGGAAAGGATCTGCTTCGCCACGTTGAGGTGCAGCGAGGCCAGAAAGCGCCACAGCGTGGACTGCGGCGGCAGACGCGTCACTTGCAAGATGCCGGTCAGGATGGGGTCGCGAGCGATGAAGCGGAGTTGGTTGAGCCGTGCAAAGCCGACATAGAGGCCGAGCACGAGGGCCAGCACGAACTGGTAGGGGCTCATGGCTCGGGTGATCCGTTTGGTCGTGAGGGTTTCTTCCAGCAGCGCTTGGAAGCCGAGTTTTTCGAGCAGGGTGGCGACGGGCAGCAAGCCGCCGTAGGGAGTCAGATTCTTGCCACGGAAGTGATAGGGCGTGGCAGCCCCGATTTTATTGGGCCGCGGGGCCCTCGCGCCGGGGCCTTGTTTGACGGGCCTTCGGGAGCTATGCTGTTTTCGTTTGGTAACCATTTGGGTGACCTCCTTGGGGTTGACTGGCGAAGCTGAAATCTTTGCCAGCCTACCTTTTTGGGAATTCCGGGTTTGTAGTGGGTGGATGGCGGCCTGCCCAGGCCGGCATGCGACAATTCCGGGATGCAAGATCACGAGTTGTATCGGCGCATCCTCGGAATCGAGGCTCCCTGGCAGGTGGACTCGGTGGACTTAGAGCTGGAGGCGGGAGAGATCCATGTTCATCTGGCTCATCCGGACGGGATGGATTGGCCGTGTCCGGAATGCGGCGCCTCCTGCCAACTCCACGACCATCAGCCCGAGCGGCAGTGGCGACACTTGGATACGTGCCAATATCGTACGATCCTGCACGCCACCCCGCCCCGCAGTGAATGCCCCGAGCACGGAGTGCGCGTGGTGAAACTACCCTGGGCCGAGCCCTCCAGCCGCTTCACGACGCTGTTTGAAGCGCTGGCGATTGAATGGCTCAAGGCGGCCAGCCAGAAGGCAGTGGCCGGGTTGTTGAAGCTAAGTTGGGACGAGATTCACGGCATCATGGAGCGAGCGGTGAAGCGGGGATTGGAGCGCCGACAAGCCGAGCCGGTCACGCAACTCGGTGTCGATGAGAAGGCCTTTCGCAAGGGCCATCACTATCTAACCTTGGTGAACGATCTGGCACGGGGGCGGGTGCTGTACGTGGCTCAAGACCGCAAACAGAGTAGCCTGGACGGATTCTGGGCGACCCTGACGCCGGAGCAAATCGGCGCGGTCGAGGCGGTGGCCATGGACATGTGGAATCCCTACATCGCCTCGGTGCGGGAGCACCTGCCGGAAGCCGACGGCAAGATCGTCTTCGACAAGTTTCACATCGCCCAGCATCTGGGAGGCGCGGTGGACAAAGTGCGCCGGAAGGAGAACAAGATCCTGCGCGCGGCCGGAGACGACACGCTGGTGGGAACGCGCTATGACTGGCTAAGGCACCCGGCACGGATGGAGCCCAAAGACCGGCGAGCGTTTGCGGCCCTGCGGGACAGCGGCTTGAAAACGGCGCGGGCCTGGGCTTTGAAGGAAACGATGATGGCGTTCTTCGACTACCGCTACGAGCGGCCAGCCCGAAAACACTTTCGCTGGTGGCACAACTGGGCGGTGAGGAGCCGCCTGCAACCGATGATTGAAGTGGGCCGGATGCTCAAGCGGCGCTTTGCAAACATCGTGACCTACCTGCGCCACCGCGTCACCAACGCGACCAGCGAATCCTTGAACGCCAAAATTCAGTGGGTGAAGTACACCGCCCGGGGTTTCCGAAACAAACAGAACTTCGTCAATGCCATCTACTTCCACTGCGGTGGGCTGAACCTCGCTCCCTAGCCACTAAAATGCCGGAAGAGCTACCTTTTTACCCCATGTTTTCGGGGGTCCCCAAATGGTTCCTGGCGGCTCAGCCCTCACCAGGTGCACCGGCAGTGCATAATTCAGGTGTAAGAACACTATTTAAGCTTGCCGCTCTGTACGGGCCGGGCCTCGGATAGCATCTCGGATAAACATTCGGAAAACAGTATGAATAGAGAAATACGCAAAGCCGCGGTTTTAGGCGCCGGAACGATGGGTTCCCGGATTGCCGCTCACCTGGCCAACGCCGGCGTGGATTGCTTGCTGCTGGATATTCCCGCCGCGGGAGACTCGCCCAAGGCGCGCAATGCCATCGTTGAAAAGAGTCTGAAGGCACTCCAGAAATCTCGGGTACCGGTGTTCTTTACGGCAGACGCAGCCAAACGACTCTCGGTCGGCAACTTTGACGACGATCTGGCTCGCCTCTCGGAGGTTGATTGGATCATTGAGGCGGTGGTCGAAAATTTCGACATCAAGCGGGACCTGCTCAAGAAAATCGACAGCCACCGGCGCGATGGAGCGCTCGTTACGACCAACACTTCGGGACTTCCTGTCGGAAGTTTGGCCGAAGGATTGTCGGACGACTTTCGGAAACATTGGCTCGGCACCCACTTCTTTAATCCGCCGCGCCACATGCGTCTGATCGAAATTATAGAGACGCCGGAAACGGATCCGGAAGTAAGCCGCTTCATCAGCGATTTTTGCGACCGGCGGTTGGGCAAAGTGGTGGTTTACGCCAACGACCGCCCGAACTTTATCGCCAACCGTATCTTTCTTTTCTCGGTGATGCACTCGCTCAAAACAATGCTCGATCAGGGTTTGACGGTCGAACAAGTAGACGCCCTCAGCGGCCCGCTCATCGGTCGTACCCGCATGGCAACGTTCCGGCTGGCCGATTTCACGGGAATTGATGTCTGTTTGTTTGTGGCGGGAAACCTCTACGGGCTGGTTCCAGACGACGAAAAGCGGGAAGTCTACAAGCCCCCTGAATTCTTGAAACAGATGGTGAAACAGGGCATCGTCGGTGACAAAGCGAAGCAAGGCTTCTACAAACGGGATAAGCGAGTCCCCGGCGGCCGGCTAGTATTCGACATCGATTCGATGGACTATCGCGAGCCCCGCCCGCCCGATTGGCCAATTCTCGATGAGGCCAAACGCATTGCCGACGCGAGAGAGCGCATCAAATTTCTGGTCAATTCCGATGGCCCGGCCGGTGCTTTCCTTTGGGAAACGATCAGTGAATTGTTGCTCTACACGGCGGCGCGTATCCCTGAAATTAGCGATGACATCTCCGGTGTCGACACCACGATGAAGTCGGGGTTCAACTGGTCGCTTGGGATCTTTGAGATCTGGGATCAGCTCGGCGTTGCACAGACCGTGGAACGAGCGAGCGCGGCTGGAAAACAAATTCCGCCTCTTGTCACTGAGGTTCTTTCGTCGCCCGGCAAGGCGTTCTACGGCAAAAAAGATGGCGCACGAACTTATTTCGACACCAACTCCTCTACACAGAAGACGCTGACAGAGGCCCCGGGGACGCTTTGGCTCTCGTCCGTTCGACGAGGCGGCAACGTCCTGCGCTCGAACCCGGGCGCAAGCCTGCTTGACCTTGGCGACGGCATTGCCTGCCTCGAGTTTCACTCCAAAGCGAACTCGCTCGACGCCGATGTATTCAGTATGATCGGCGAAGCAGTTGCGGAGGCGGAGGCAAACTACGAGGGCCTCGTTGTCGCAAACGAAGGGGAGCGTTTCAGCGCCGGCGTCAACCTGATGATGCTGCTTGGCTTGAGCCGCGATAGTAAATGGGAAGACGTGGACAAAGCCATTGCAGATGCCCAGCAGCTTTTCTTGTCCCTGCGAGATTGCTCGAAACCGACGGTCGCCGCCGTCTTTGGTCAAACCTTGGCCGGCGGTTGCGAATTGGCGATTCATTGCGACAGGGTGCAAGCGGCCGCCGAATCCTATATAGGGCTGGTCGAAGTCGGGGTCGGCCTGATTCCCGCGGGCGGGGCGTGCAAAGAGCTAGTGCGGAGGCACACGGAACGGCTATCGGTCACTGACAATCTCACACCGGCGACACGCGCGGTCTTTCAAATGATCGGGCAAGCCAAGGTCTCGGGCAGCGCAGCCGAAGCCCGTCAGTGGCAATTGTTGCGGCCAGTGGATTCAATCACGATGAACCGTGACAGGTTGATCGCGGATGCCAAGCAGTCAGCGCTCTCCCTGGCTGCCGCGAACTATGAGCCGGCTCCCCGCCCGCAGATCCTCGTTGGCGGGAAGGGCGTGCGTGCCACGATGCAACTCGGTCTTTACCTGATGCACGAGGCGGCGCAGATTAGCGATCACGACCGTTTGGTGGGCCAGAAATTGGCCAACGTCCTGGCTGGTGGCGGGCTGTCACAGGCGAGCTTTGTTTCAGAAGAGTACATGCTCAACCTCGAACGCGAAGCTTTCCTGAGCCTTTGCGGAGAGGAGAAGACTCAGCAGCGGATGGAGCACATTCTCAAGACTGGAAAGCCGCTGAGAAACTAGCGCCAATTTCGCGTCCGCGGGGTCCAGACAGAGCTGGGACCGTGCGGTTTGCTACTCTAACGGTCGGAGCTCGTTGAACGGCGCTCTTCGACCATGAACCCCTCTCTGCCAGTGTTACGACACCTTGTCGCTCTGATTGTCCTGCTACCTCTGAGCGCCTGGGCGCAGGCAGATTATCGGATTTACGAACACCATCCGCGCCTGCTCCTGCAGCCCCGCCAGCTGGACCGCCTGCGCAAGGACGTCGAGAGACAGTCAACCCGTTGGCGCCAACTCAATAAGCTGATCGAAAACGACGCCGCATTTCCCGAAGAGCCGCTCGTTCGGGCGGTCCAGTATCAAGCCAACGCAGACGAAGAAGCCGGCAACCGAGCCAAGGTGTGGCTCTTGCAGCACGCCGCCGCCGGATTTCAAAGCGGGGAGAACCTGCGGCTTGGGGCGATTGTTTTCGACTGGTGTTACCCGCTGTTGAACGACACGGAGAAGCTTGCCGCCGCCGAAGCGCTGGGCGCCGGAGCCCAGAGCATTCTCTCTTCGGCAAATCAAGGAGTGGATGGCGCTCGCAGCGCCGTGCTCGCCGCTGTCGCTACCGCGGGAGATTGGCCGGGGTCCGAACCCGCCCTGGAAACGTTCTTCGAGCAGCATTGGAAAACAGAGATTCTGCCCGCGCTTCTGCGTGGCGAGCTGTTGGACCAAGGGTTCGAGCAGATTGCGGTGATGGAGATCTGCCACGTGGTCCGTCACAATCTGGAGCGCGACCTGTGGCGCAAAGCTCCAGATGTTTTCAGGCCGCTGCCGAACCACTTGATGTTGCAATACTATCCCGAGCCTCTTCAAACCGAAGAGGGTCTTTTCCATCGGCCGGCCGTCCCCAGCAGCATGGAATTGGATACCCCGCTGGAAAGCTCTCTTCGCCGGATCGCGGAAATGCTGCTTGTCGGCTACGAAAACGGCTGGGACGAATACCGCTATCTGCAGGGGTGGTTGCGGCACGATGCCTATAGCTTGAATACTCCTCTTGGGGCGGTCTATGAATTCTTGTGGGTGAACCCTTACCTTCCGGGGCTGAGCTTTTTTTCGGCGCCTGTGTTTTCTCAGGACGAGCTTCGCGGAAGGCTTTTCGTCCGTGCCGGCTGGCAAGACGACGATATGTGGGCGGGCTACATCAACGGCGAATTTCAGGTCTACGCCGATGGAGAGCGGCACGTTATTCCTCGCCAAGCCAAGCAAGCCCCGCTGATATTTCCCGAAACGGCTGTCGTGTTTGGGAGTCTTCCCCTATCGTTTAAAGTCAAAGTGCCGGACGGCAAACGTGTTTTTGTCGTCGGACTCGGTGACGCGCAGGCCTATCGGGTGAAGATCAACCGCAAGCCGTTCGAGGCTTTCGAGGCGGGGAGAGGTGGGATCCTGCGGCTCGAGAATCCCCCCGACGTACCGGGAGGCGACAAGCAAGAGCCCCTTCTAGATTTCTCCAAGCGCGTGAACATCCAAGTGACGGTCGCTCCGAAAGGGCCGACGTTGAATAGTCGCGGGCACCCGTCGTTGCGGAGCAGCGAGCGGTAAGGTTCAAATCTCCGATTCGATCCCGACAGACCGCCGTATTCGACGGCGCCGCTTTGTGGCTCTCGATTTCCCCAACCAGCATCCTGTTATTCTGAGATGGGCTAGCGTTCTCTTCCACTAGAAATCCCCTCATCATGCACTTAAAAATCCTGTCGCACCCCATCTTCATCAACCTGAATTTTCATCTGCCGATGGTCGTCGACCTTTCCCACCCGCTGATCATGCTGGAGGGCGAGAACGGCTCGGGTAAATCGACCCTGCTGCACTCGATCTTCTACGCGCTCAGGGGCGAGGAGATGGAAGGCTACGCTTACAAATTGAACAAGCCCGACGGCGCCGATATCGGCAAAGTGCTGCTGTTTGACGCCGAACAGCATAATCCCCGTACTCAACCGGAACTCTTTGAAGGCAATCCGCAAATGAGGGAGTTCATCGAAACCGCGAGTCACGGCCAGGTGATGCTGTCACTTTTTAGCAACACTTTCCCTTCCCTGCCCGATGGTTCGGTGCTTCTTCTCGACGAGCCGGAAATGGCGCTATCACAGTCTAACCAGCGGCGCACTCTAAAGATGCTGCTAGAACTCGTCGACCGAAAGAAATTCCGAATCATCGCCGCAACGCATTCCCCGATCCTGTTGGGAGCCGCCGAGACCTACGTGATCAACCTTGACCGCCACATCAACCGCAATATTATTAGCGATGATTTCGGCGTACAGGGTGCGAGCACGATCCAGTAGATGTTCCGGCAAGATTGCTGGAGGCTATTGAGGCAGGTCCCTACCGAGGCCGCAAGGGTTAGTTGTTCTGCTCGGCGATTGCAGCGTCGATGATGCGGGCAAATGCTTCTTTCGGCTGGGCTCCAGAAAGCAGAATGCCGTTGACAAGGAAGGCCGGGGTGCCTGTGATCCCCAGGCCGCGGGCTTCTTCTTCGTCGGCTTGGACCGCTGCGGTGTATTTTTTCGACGAAACACACTCATCGAAAGCAGCCGTGTCTAATTCAAGTGCTTCCACAATCTTGGGATGAACTTGCTTGGTAACACGGCTTTCGGCAAATAAGGCATCGCGATATTCCCAGAACTTTCCCTGGTCGCCGGCGCAACGGGCCGCCTCGGCCGCACCAACCGCGTCAGGATGAATTGATGTCAGAGGCAGGTCTTTATACACCCAAGCGATCTTGCCTTCGTATTCTTCGAAAAGGCCCTCCAGGGTCGGCTGGACTCTCTTGCAGAAGGGACACTGAAAATCAGAAAATTCAACCAGCGTCACGGGTGCATCCACCGGGCCGCGGCGGTGGGCGTTTTCCAGATTGACCTCAAGCTTTGGGGAGGAGATCAGAAATTCAACCTTGGTGTCCTTTCGAAGTCCGTCAACATACTCCAGCCGCGCTTGCCGGATGTTAAGTGCCTCGACAATGGAAGTCGCTTGATCCTCGACTTCTTCGAAAGGCTTGCGAAAACGCGCTTTGCGCTGATCGTAAAACGCTCTGACTTCGGCCGCCGTTGGCTTTTCGACCGCGCCGTCGACGTTCGCTTTCAGCAATTCCTCGACGCCGACGCCGTTCTTCTTTGCCTCTTTCTCCAGAATTCTCGTGAGGATCACCTGATCGAGAGCTTCCTTGCGCGCTTTGTAAATTTCTTGCGCCAGTTTGGTCAGCTCTCCTTTGATGCCGAGATCATCATCGGTGATCGGCTCACCGTCGAACATCGCCACGACTTGCGAGGTCCCATCTGGCTCGGCTGCCTCCACCCCCTGCTGGCTTGAGCAACTTGCCAGCGTAAGGATCGAGGCTCCGATCGCTAGATTTCGGACAACTTTCGAAAGGTTCGTCATAAAGATCCACCGGCTCCCTTGGGAGCAATCTCTCTATTGTAGTGGCAAGTGCGCGTTTTCAAAGTGCTGTAGCTCGCCTCAGTCCCAGTCCGTTTAGCCTGATTTTGGCTCAAACTTCACCCTACGGCGAGAACTCAACCGGTTCCGGTATCTCAGACCGTGGCTGACAACGTTTCGGGGAAGAATCTGAGCTAACCCAAACCGCGGACAGATTCTTCACCCTACGGGGGGGGGAACGAACCCGCAAAATCCCGGGGGGAATCAGCTAACGAGAACCGGCTCCGGCTCTCTGGCGGCTTCTTTCCAGCCAACAACCTCGTAGCAGGAGGGGTCGTGCATGATCTTGTTGACCAAGGCGGCGTGCATGGCATGCCCGGCGCGTTCGGCGATGACGTGTCCCAAGATCGGACGACCGATCAATGCCAGGTCACCGATCAGGTCGAGCACCTTGTGACGGCAACATTCGTCCGGGAATCGAAGTCCGCCTGGGTTGAGAACACCGTCTCTGGTAAAACAGATGGCGTTATCGAGCGTTGCCCCTCGAATGAGTCCCATGTCGCGCATGCGGTCGAGCTCGCCCTCAAAACCGAAAGTGCGCGCCGGGGCGATTTCGCTGCAGTAGCTGGAGAAAACCTCCATTTCGATCTGTTGGGAGCCCGCCAGCGGGTGGTTGAAGTCCGTTCGGCAGGTGATACGAAATTCGTCGAATGGCAGTACCGACACAAGCTTTTGTCCTTCCCGGATTTCCAAAGGGCGAACGATCTTGAGATAGCGGCGCCGGCGCCGCAGCCTCTGAAGACCCGCTTGCCGCAGCAGCGCAGCGAAAGGCAGAGCGCTGCCGTCGACGATGGGAACTTCCAGGTTGTCTATCTCGATTCGTGCGTTGTCGATTCCCATCCCATAAAGCGCGCTCAGGAGATGTTCCGTCGTGGAAAGCAGCACACCGTTCCGCATCAGACTCGTGGCGTAGCTGACCCGGGCGACGTGCTTCCACTGAGCGGGGATCTCGAACGACTCCAAATCGGTCCGCACAAAAACGATACCGGAGGAGGCAGCGGCGGGGAGTATGCGAATCGAGGCGTTCAGACCGCTGTGCAGGCCGATACCGCTGGCATCAACAGGTCGTAAGATCGTCGTCTGGAAATGCAAAGGCTTAGCTCTCCCTTCCTGGGACGTTTGTCAGTTGCAAGGCGAGGGCCAAGTGCAAATTATTGATAAATAAGGGACAAGCGAACTGATGCTGTGTCTATTCTGCCACAGTTTTCTCCTTGGCCGTGGCCGGAGTCCCAAAGACACTCAGGAAGAAATCCCAGGTCCAGCAAGCTTGCGGGCGTATGACTTAGACCTGGGTGGCCCTACGACTCAGCCGGCTTGCGCGAGATCCAGACCTAAAACCAGGCCGGTCACGGCTGCAAAACATCATAAGCTCTGAGAGGTTTTGAGTTCGACGACCTGACCCGACGTCTCATCTTGAATTCTGATCTTGTGGGGATAGACCTGAACATCATCGACACCGACAAAGCCGTCAGGCGTGCGGGTCCAGAACATCAAATAGTCGGTTTCGATCGTCCCTCTTGCGGGCAGCCATCGGTATAGCAACGCGCCAAATAGGCGGTTTTGGGTTACGACGTCGCGGGCCGGCTGATCGAAGGCCTGCGTGCCGAATTCGAGACCTCGTGCCATCACCCCCGTGGGAGGGTAGGATTCCCAGGTCTGTAGCCACGGGCTCTCGGCTTGCCTGAAGATATAGCCCAACAGCAGCCGCTTTTTCGGATGCAATGCCGTCACGTAGGCGAGCCTTTGGCCCGGATCCATTAAGTGACCCGTGTGGTCGAGTGAATTCGGCGAGACCGGGGCGGCGCGCAGGTCAATCTTCCCACCTTCGGTCGATGGCGCCATGGGCCATTCGAATTCCTCGCCGGCCGGAAGACGGTGGATCACGCCCGGGCTGCCAGCTCGATCCGGCCGAGTCATTGCCCGATTCCTGGACATGTCCACGACCGTCACCCCAGGTTCAAGAAACGGAGAGCCAATCGTTCCATGCTCCGTCCAGCGAACGAGCCGGTCGAAGTCGAGCAGATTCTCAAGCGTGCTGTGGACGTGAACGACGTTCTCGCCATCGGCGATTTCCAATGTCCTGGTGTAGAGCTCGTGAACCCTCGGTAGCTGAACGGACTGCACCAGCCGGGACACGCCACGCTCTTTTTTGCCGATTGCAAGGACCAGGGTAGAATGTGTGCTTCGCCGTGACCGGGAAGCCCCGCCTCCCGCTCGTCGGCTGAAACCGGCCCGAAGCCATCGACGCAAACGAAATGCCCCACGGCACGATCGGGACGCGGTGTTCGGCCGGCCTCTCTTTCACCGCGAAGCGAGTCCCACATGGGATTCATCCTCTCCGCGTCGTCTTTGAGAACAACGCTCGCAATCGCGCCCCCGAAAGGCAGCACGGTGACTTCGAGAACGTCATTCGACAGAACGAGTGCGGGCCGGCCTTGGAAGTCTTCGTGACGCAGGAACTCGCTGTTAACGTCATTCGCGGCTTTGTCCGCGGCATCCACAGGGCCGACCGGAAAAGCCGCGGTGGCGATCAGAAAAAAGTAAACGCACCGACAACTCCGCGATTTCGTCATTATGTATTCACTCCAGTTTTCCACGAATCTCAACAGACCCATTGTAGGCCAGCGGTGGCCGCCGTAAATCGGCCTGCCGCCCCAGTTCCGTCCGTAAGGACTCTGTTTGCCTCGGAAAACGTTTTGAATACCCGTAGCGCAGGGCTCGTCAGAGACCTGCGGCTTTTCGGAGCGTTCACCCGCCGACTGCGGCCCGACGAAAGGCCGCAGGTCTCTGACGAGCCCTGCGCTGATATGGTGTGACCTGTCAAGTTTGCGCGCACGACTGCTGTCGCGCGGAGCCTCAACTCCGCGTTGGCCAACGAACGAGGACAAGAAGAACAGCCTGTGGAAGAGAGCGTTTACGACGATGGATCCATCTGATATTCGCGGGTTCTCGCCAGAGTAGTCTGCGTCGTGGAGCTGCCTCACTCTACGGACGAAGGTCGTTCAACCGAGCGCTTCCTTGACGAAGGTCGCTCCATCAAGCGCTTCTTAGCGCAGTCGAGGGTTCTCCTGGCAGGCTCAGTTTCCAGTCAGCCGTCCTCCTTGTCCTACCTTGTGAGGCTGCCGCCCGAAGCCGGCAACCAAAATCGTTATCGCTACCGCTTGCTGGCAGCTCATCGTCCTCGGCAGCTAGCCATCGTCCTCGGCAGCTAGCCATCGCCCTCGTATAAGGTGCCTCTTGGCGGCCGGACGGGTTCTGTCAAGGGCGCGGGTTACCGCGGCGAAGCGTACCCTTGACAGGTTTCGGCCGGTCGCCTACGACGTCAATCGAGGGCGATGGCGGTCTCCCTGGCGGTCTCCTTGTCGGCCGTCTCCCTGGCGGTCTCCTTGTCGGCCGTCTCCCTGGCGGTCTCCTTGTCGGCCGTCCCGAGCGTTCAGCAAGCATTCAATCCCTGTTTCTCCTGTTGTGTTCGGGTCTGTTCGATCACGATTGCCCAGATGAATCCCAGCAGTTCCCGCGCGATCGCGGTCACGACGACATTCGCGTGTTTGCCGTTGTTGCGCAGCTTGCGAAAGCGACCGCAAAGCCGCACCTGCGCCTTCCAGGCGATCGCTTGGACTGGGGGCGACGCCTTCTCGGCACGGCGTTGAATCAGCCGCGAGCGGCGTGCCGGGAAGCGATACGCCCAGGAGCATTCGACCAGCAGACGGCGAGCTTCCTCGTTGCCTGCTTTGGTGATCGCGCCTTGACGGCGTCGCGCTCCGCTCGTGTTCTCCGACGAAGTCACACACCGACGAAACCCATCAGCTTGCGCGGGGAGTCGAAGCGTGTGAGATCGCCCAGCTCGGCCAGCAACGTCATCCCCGCCAGCCAGTCCACGCCCCGCAGCGCCGTCAACGCCTGCGCTGGCCCTCCCAGGCTCCAGCCTTCCAGCTGATCATGCAACTGCTGCTCGAGGCGAGCCGTTCGGCTTTACGCCTGGCGTACCGCCTCGGCGTATTCTTCGTAGGCGATCTGCGAGGCCGACTGCTCAAAGCGTTGCGTCTCGAGCCAGCGAAAGTGCGCTTGCGTCCAATTCTTGCGCCCGGGGAAACGCTTGTCGTGGCGCAGCAGCATAGCTCCGAGGCGTTGACGAAGTTGTTTGTCGATGAGTTTGCAGTCGCCGCGCGCACGACTCAGATCGCGGATCGCTTCGTGTTCCGGAGAGGGCGTCCAGACCGTGCTGAGCTCGCCGCCGCCATCGAGCCGAGCCAGGGTCAGCGCGTCGCGCCGATCGGTCTTGACGCGATCGCCGGATTTGCGCGGGGTCAGCGACGGCGCGACCAGGTCGCAATCGTGTTCGGTGTCACGAATCTGCCGGCAAATGCCGTAGCCACAGGGGCCGGCTTCGTAGCAGTAGTGCAGCCTCTGACCAGACGGGGCGAGTGCGGAAATCAAGCGACGAATGGCTTCAGGCCGGTTGTCGATCTTGCCGTAGAAATGCGCCCCGCCCCGCCGCGGCGACAGCGACCGAGATACTGTTTTTGTGAACGTCCATCCCGACGTATTTGTCGTAACTGTTGCACTTGTTCATCTCTTTGTTGAACTCGCTAGACTCTTTCATGACCTGTCCTCCTCGATGCGGCTCTGCGCATCTGTTTGAAGCGTAACCCGCGACTCTCGCGGTTGGACAGGTCACTCCATCTTCTCTACGGAGTCGGTACGCCCACACTTGCACGCCACGGACACGCACCGATAGCCCCACAATAGAAGTAAAGTGACCCACTTGAGACGAATGAATTCGTCGCGCTTCCTACTGCTGTTGTTCGGCCTAACTCTTCTCGCCTTGGCTGCACAGCAACAACCCTTGCGCTACCCCGACGTCACCTACGTCCCGACTCCGCGAAAAGTCGTTCGGGAGATGCTCAAACTCGCCGGCGTTGGGGCCGGTGATGTGGTCTACGACCTGGGTTGCGGTGACGGCCGGGTGGTGATCAGCGCGGCCAAAGAGTTCGGAGCACGAGGCGTCGGAATCGATATCGACGCCGATCGAATCAAGCAGTCAAAAAGAAACGCCCGCAAGGCTGGGGTCTCGCATCTCGTGACCTTTCGGACAGAGGATCTTTTCGAAGCTGACATCAGGGAGGCGACAGTCGTCGCGCTCTACCTGCTGCAGACGCTGAACTATAAACTCAGCCCCAAGTTGCGACGGGACCTCAAGCCAGGCACCCGTATCGTCTCCTATAAGTTTGATATCCCCGATTGGCAGCCGGAGAAGCAGGTCGATCTAGCCGCGGGCCGGATTTATCTATGGACCGTCCCGGCGCGAGATGAATAACTGCCGATCAGCAACGGCACCTCCGCCGCCTTGAAAGCTTCAAGCGGCGCCTTAGAGCCCCATAAATAAGCAACGAGTCACTGCTCGCTCTGCCAGGCCGCCATCTCCGTCGCTACCAACATCGCCATCGCCCCTCCCCTGTCGTCTTTGCCCAGGATGGCCTTGCGATCGAGATAGAGACGCAGGCTCGTTTGCTTGCCCGTGCTGGTGCAAACATCGACCAGCTCGCCATTGGCGCCCACGCGTGTTCGGAGGGCGTACCAGGCGCGCTCGATCGCCTTCGCGTATTTGCTTCGCTCCAGCCAGCCAAGACGAATGCCCCGAATCATCGAGAAGGTGATCATCGCGGTTGAAGTCAGCTCCCGGTAGCTGCCGGGGAAATCAACTACCTGATGCCAAGCGCCGGTCGGATCCTGGTGCGGCAGCAGCGCATCGAGGTGAGCGATGTGAGCCTGGACTAACACTTCGCGGGCCGAGTGGGTTCGCGGCAGATAGCTCAAACTCAGGGCTAATCCCAAAGCGGGAAAGCCGTTGCCGCGTCCCCAGGCAGCCTCGTTGAGCGGAGAATTGCGGTAGAGGCCGTCCGGCCGCAGATCGAGTTTCCTGATGAACTTGACGTGCCTCAGCAACATGTCGAGGTACTTCTCCTCGCCGGTCAACGCTCCCACTTGAGCCAAAATGGGACCACCCATAAAGACGGAATCACTCATCTCCCTGTGCATCGGCATGGACTCGTTGGGCTCCCCGTTCGCGTCGAATCCAAGGTCAGCCGCCGCCCGAGCTAGCTCGATATACCGCTGCTTGGAGGTCACGCGCGCTAGCTCGCCAAAGACCAGATGTCCGGAAAGATGGCTGCCGCTTCGCCTCTCCGGAAGGGTCGTCTTATCCCCGGAGAAGTACGGAGCGACGATTCTTTCGACGTCGCTCAGATGTTTCGGATTCTTCGTCAACTCCCACAGCCGAATGCGCCCGATCAACGCGACCGCCGGAATGTAGACTACGTTGTCCAGTTGATGCCCATAGTGCTCCGCCAACTGCTCGGCAACCTGGATGGGGGTGCGATCGAGTCTGCGTTGCAGCTCTTTGCGCGCCGGAGACGGGCTCGCGAAATTAGCTTTCTTCAGCTCCGCAAGCAGCGTCTTGAGGAAACTCTGGTCACCAGGTTTCACTTTGACCTGGATCGCGGGCACCGTTCCGGTCGCGCTCGGGGCATGCTCGCCGAGCTGGGAAACAAGCAGATCGGAAGACGGCAGCCGCTGGCTTGGACTCAGCTGCTTGGCCAGGTTCTTGACATCCGCGCCGCCACTTTCCGGAACCAGCCATTGGGTTTGGGAGCCTGCACGAACGTCGATGACTAGATCCGGGGCATGCATACCGATCCAGCGCCATAGATACTCCGCCTCGGGATTCGTTTCGCTCTGATAGGAGTCGCCCTCTGGCGGATACCCCCGCGTCGGGTTACCGCCCGACGCATTCGAAGGTCCGCTGCCTTGCAGCCAGGCATCCGGGTTGGCAACGGGGACCGCGGAAACGGCGAAGTCTTTCCGCAATGCGGCAGCTTGCTCGGCAGTATCGAACCACTTCACCGCAGCCACGGTTGCTTGGACTGAAGCATCCGCGCCGTCCAGTCCGCCGATCAGCAGGACGCGAGTCTTGCTAGTTCCGAAATCCAAGTCATCGGCCGTGATCAGAGCCGGGATCTGCGTCTCGAGTCGCGTAACGCCAATGGCGGTCTTGATGGTGCCGGCACCCGCCGCCTCGTTAATAAGCTGATCGAGCTTCTGGCTAGTGGTCTGCGCCTGGAGAAGCAGCGCGGAAGCAGCTGCGATCGAAAGCATTCGGCTGATGGCTGACAGATACATGGGACTTTGATTCCTCCTGCAATAGACCCCAAGTGGCAAGGGAAGCGGCAAGGTCCTTCAAATTGTACTGCGGACAGGAGGATTGCGGCAGCCTGCGATCGAGTCTTAATCGCCAGCTCCGAATCCCAACGCCTTTCGGTCGGTCAGATTCGAGCGAGCGAACCTCATTTCCGCCTCCGCGGCCATTCGCAACTATTCTCCCGAGTCAACCGGATTGGCAGATGGCCTCTGCCGCCATTCCAGTTCGGACGTTTGTTCATAGACCGTGCTCCAACCACTCCAACCGTCTGAGTAGTTGCGGATGCCGCTGAGGCCCATAGCGCGGGCGTGGAGGAACGCCAAGCTCGATCGCCATCCGCCACCGCAGTAGAAAATGATCTCCGGTCCGCGCAAAATGCCCGCGTTTTGCCATCGCTTGCGGACCTCATCGGCGCCACGCAGGGTGCCGTCCGAATTCTGGTACAAACGGGCCGAGTCGTCGGCGTTTCCCACCGGTAGCGCTCCGGGAATGCGGCCCTTAGCGTCGATATATGAATAACCGCTCACTTCACCCCGATATTCTTCGGCGCTTCTGGCATCGGCGAGTAGGATAGCCTCGCGATGCTCGATAACGTAGCTCGTCGTTGCCAGGACATGTTCGCGCGCGGCTGCATCAAATCTGGCGTGCGGCAGAACGGCGGGAGTCGTTTCAACGGGGAAACCTCCGCGCTTCCACGCCGCAAGCCCGCCATCCAGGTAGCGGACGTCCTTGACTCCCGCGTATTCCATAACCCACCAGACGCGTGCGGCCGCGACAGTTCGCTGGCCATAAACAACCACGATGGAGTCCCGTGTGATGCCGAGTTCTCCGAGCGCGGCGTGAAGTTCGGGGACCGGCCGCAGGTACCAGCGTGGCGAACCGTTCTCAAAGACGTCGGTGTTGACATGGATAGCGCCGGGGATATGGCCTGCGATGTACTCGCGGGCTTCGCTCGCCGGGACCCAACTGGCTTCGGCGACCACGAGTTGCTTGTCCCAACGTCGCTGCGCCTCAGCCAACCAGGCGGCTGTGACGACGGGCCCGCGGAGGTCGTCAGGGCTGACCTGACGGCGAGTGTTGCAAGCAAGCCCCGAGAGCACGACAAAGATCGCTGCAGTGCGCGTCCATCGTCCCCCAATCAACGTCTGTCCATTTTCGAGCATCCTCGCCTCCGGCGGCGGAATCTGACCCAATCCTAGTCTGGCGCGAGACGGCTAACAAGTGTATGAGGGCCAAGCTGCGGCAATTGAAGTGTAATTATCTACTTGACACAGGGTCGCGGTCTGCGTACCATGGGTTCATGGTGGACCCTATTGTACGCCGTGCCTGGAGAGACTTTCTAAGTCAAACAAGGGAAACAAGAATAGAAGCTATCGTGCTGGTCGCATCAACAGTCATCGGAATCATCAATGCTTCCACCTGAATTATGCACAGATTCGGCGTAGCCATCGTCGATGGAGTTGTGGCGATAGCGGCACTCGTGTCAACTCAGTGATTTCGCAAGTCGTCTTTTCTGCTGTTTCCCTCCCCGTTTGAGCCGCCTCCTGATCCCGGCAGGGCAAAAGCGGGCTGGCAAGCGGCGTGTTCCCAGTACGTTGCGGCGAGTGCATGAAATTTTATGCATGGAGTGCCCCTCAGCTCAGCGCACCCTCCACCACCGGCGCCAAGCTCGATCCCGGCGGCCCCATCGCCCGCAGCCGTCGCATCAGCCGTTCAAACAGGCCCTTTTCCTGATGGTGGGTATCCGGTTGACTCAGGTAGCCCCAAGATGTAGTATGCCGGCAGATGGAAGATTACCCTCAGAACCTGACAGAGTTCGAGGCCCGTTTTAGCAGTGAGGAGGCCTGCCGGGAGTATCTGTTCCGGCTGCGCTGGCCGGACGGTTTCCGCTGTCCGGGTTGCGGTTGTGGAAAGTCGTGGCCTTTGCGAAAAGTGCTGCTGCAGTGCGCTGCGTGTGGGCGCCAAACCTCGGTGACCGCCGGGACCATCTTTCAGGACACGCGCAGCCCTTTGCCGTTGTGGTTTCGTGCGATGTGGTGGGTCACCACCCAAAAAACCGGAGCCAGCGCTTTGGGACTTCAAAGAGTGTTGGGGCTCAACAGGTACGAAACGGCTTGGACCTGGCTGCACAAAATGCGGCGCGCGATGGTGCGGCCGGGACGGGATTTGCTGGCCGGGACGGTGGAAGTCGATGAAAGCTACTGGGGCGGGCTCGAAGAGGGCCTGCGGGGCCGAAACCTGCAAAACAAAGCATTGATCGCAGTAGCCGCTCAAGAGGATGGGCGGGGTATCGGCCGGATTCGCATGAAGAGAATCGAGGATGCCTCGGGCGAGAGCCTGTTGCCTTTCGTGGAGGAGTGCATCGAGCCGGGCAGCGTGGTGCATACCGACGGCTGGCCCGGTTACTCCGGGTTGAAAAAGGAAGGCTACGTCCATCAGGTCACAGTTCTCAGCAGGCAGGAGCAGTCCGCGTCGGAATTGATGCCCCGCGTCCACCGCGTGATGTCACTGCTCAAGCGCTGGCTGCTGGGCACCCATCAGGGCGCCGTGAGCCACAAACATCTGGACTACTACCTGGACGAGTTCACCTTCCGTTTCAACCGCCGCAAATCCAAAAGCCGCGGCAAACTCTTCTATCGGCTCGTCCAGCAGGCGGGAGCCGTGGATCCGGCGACTTACAAGATGATTGTTCACCCGGTTACAGAACCCAAGAAAATCCCCAAACCACAAGATATTGGGGCTACCTGAGTCAACCGGATACCCATCTTCCTGATAATGATCGCTGTAGCTGACACCCGTTCTGCCGGCGTGCCGCCAGATCTTGGCCGCCACGAACAGAAAACGCAGCCGCGCCGTCGCCAGGGTGGTGTGCCGCAGCGTCTCCACGCTGGCCTGGGCTTCGCGGTTGAACAGCAGCAGCCAGCAGTTGAGATTGTAGGCCAGCATGGCCAACTGAAAGTGATTGCGGTTCATGTCAAAGCGGCGCGAGGGATGGGCCGCCAGCCCGGCGTCGTTGTTGGCCTCCTTGATCAGGTTCTCGGCTCCGGCGCGCTGATTGTAAAACCACACCACCGCCGCGATCGGCTCGGCCAGATTGGTGACAAACACGCGGTAGGTGTAAGCGCTGGTGGCGAACAACTGGTATTGCTCGGCCGCGCCGGCCTTGGGCTCGTTTTCGTAACGCAGCGCCAGGAAACGGCAGGCCCGCGCCCAGCCTTGCGGTTGGTAGAGGAATTCGCATTCCGCGTCCGCGTCGGAGCGGGGGGAGGGTTTCCATTCTGCTTGCTGCAAGCGCTCGACCAGGCGCCGCGTTTTGCGCGCCACGATGACGAACTGACAAGCCGCCTTTTCATAGGCCTCCACCGCCTCCCAGCAATAAAAGCCGGAATCGGCCCGCGCCAGGATTTTCTTCACGCCGCCCGGCAAAGTCCGGAAAGCGCTTTCGAGGTGGGCGGCGATCTGTCGGCCCGTGGGCCGGTCGCCGTTGCGCAACCCGCCCATCAGGTATTCGCGCGTCTCGGCCAGGAAGGTCAGTATCGGCTGGTAGCTGCGCTTGCCCTTGTTCTTGGGGTTGTAGCTCTTGCGCCCGCCCATCTGGCGGCCGTAGAGGGTATGCACGGTGGTGTCGGTGTCCAGCGTCACCGTCTCCAACTTCACGTGGGCCGCGGCCCAGACTCGTTCCCGCAGCTGGCGCTGAATGGAAAGGATCTGCTTCGCCACGTTGAGGTGCAGCGAGGCCAGAAAGCGCCACAGCGTGGACTGCGGCGGCAGACGCGTCACTTGCAAGATGCCGGTCAGGATGGGGTCGCGAGCGATGAAGCGGAGTTGGTTGAGCCGCGCAAAGCCGACATAGAGGCCGAGCACGAGGGCCAGCACGAACTGGTAGGGGCTCATGGCTCGGGTGATCCGTTTGGTCGTGAGGGTTTCTTCCAGCAGCGCTTGGAAGCCGAGTTTTTCGAGCAGGGTGGCGACGGGCAGCAAGCCGCCGTAGGGAGTCAGATTCTTGCCACGGAAGTGATAGGGCGTGGCAGCCCCGATTTTATTGGGCCGCGGGGCCCTCGCGCCGGGGCCTTGTTTGACGGGCCTTCGGGAGCTATGCTGTTTTCGTTTGGTAACCATTTGGGTGACCTCCTTGGGGTTGACTGGCGAAGCTGAAATCTTTGCCAGCCTACCTTTTTACCCCATGTTTTCGGGGGTCCCCAAATGGTTCCTGGCGGCTCAGCCCTCACCAGGTGCACCGGCAGTGCATAATTCAGGTTCCATAGGCCAAGATCCAGAAACTTGGGATCGCGTGGTTACTGGAGTGCAAACGGGAGCTATGGTCTTAGGCGCTTTTACAATCCTACTTTTTATGTGGAATCTGATTTCCGCCCCAGGGCGCATACTCGCTGACCAGACATCTGCAATTGATGAAGTGCGGCAGTCCCTTACGGGTTTGACGCCGCCCGAATTCTTGTCCAATGCGGACAAATCCAGGATCGAGAACCTACTTATTATGTGTGGCGTGGCGGCCAGGGAGGCTTTAGAGCCAAGCGAAGTAAACGCGGCCAAAGCGGTCGACGCGATCAAGGGCCTTGATTCTAAAATGGGTCAAATTCGCCACCATGAGAAGCTATATGGCTAGCCAATCATTTCTTCCTTCTTTCCACGGGACTGATTGGCAGCAAGAACCCAGATACGTTTACATTTACTGATGAATCGAAAACTATGGCACATGTCCTGCCAACCCTGAAGGACGACAAGGGATTCAAAACCGGCCTCAGGGAATCTTACGACCGTATGCGCTCCGAGGCCCTACGAATCATGCAACAAGGTCCCGATAAGTCAGGTTTTCCGAACGAATGAGTCGCAACAGTGTGTCACGAAATAGATATGGGTTGTTCCGATTGTCGAAACGGAACTCGAACTCGTCAAGGTAGGCCGGAAGATGCTTGACGCTGACTTTATGAAAAGCCCCAACGACCGACCGCTTGAAAAGCGAGAACGCTCCCTCAATGGAATTCGTGTGAACATCCCCGCGTACCCACTCATCAGCGGAATGATTTACGCTCTCGTGCTTAGTTTTCTCGTCTTCGATGCCTTTGTAGGCTTCATAGTCATCGGTATAGATGTTCTCAGCATCAGGGGCGTGCTCTTCAATGAACCCGTGGAGTGTTTTACGGTCGCGATGCTTGCCGTCGCGTTCAAGCGCTCCGAGAACCATCGTTTTGTTGCCCGTATATCCCCGCCCCATGCCCTTGGCTTTTCCACCGACCCAGGTCTCATCGACCTCGACGGTGCCCTCCAGGGGCTCGGTATCAGCGTCTTTCATGGCCGCTCGGATACGATGACAGAGGTACCATGCAGTCTTGTAGGCGACCTTCAAGGTGCGTTTCAGTTGGTTAGCCGAGATGCCCTTGCGGGATTCGCACATCAGGTAAATAGCTGCGAACCACTTGGGAAGCGGTAGGTGTGTCCCGCCTCAGCTGGAAATGGAGAACAGCGTTCCGCCGTTAAGCTAACGGAGGGAACGCATGAAAAAAGCACGAAAGCAATACACAGCCGAAGAGAAGGTCGCCATCCTGAGGCGGCATCTCGTGGACAAGGAGCCGGTCTCGAAGCTCTGCGACGAGCTGGCGCTGCAGCCGATGGTGTTCTACCGCTGGCAGAAAGAATTCTTTGAGAATGGAGCCGCTGCCTTCCAGACTAAGAACCGCAGCCATCGCCAGCCCGAACAGGAACGGATCGAGCGGCTGCAGAAGAAGATCCAGACCAAGGATGAAGTTCTGGCCGAGTTGATGGCCGAGCACATCGCGTTAAAAAAAAGCCTTGGGGAACTCTAACCAAAACCTGGACACCACCCGACGTGCGCGACCAGATCGTCGATTTCGTGCGGTGCTGGTCCGAGAAGACCGGGATCCATGCCGGGCGTTTCATCAAGTGGCTCGGCATCGCGCCCAGCAAGTTCTATTCCTGGCGCCGACGCTACGGCTGCGTCAACGAGCACAACGGTTGGGTTCTCCGGGATTTCTGGCTCCAAGAGTGGGAAAAGCAGGCCATTCTCGACTTTTATCGCGAGCATCCGCTGCAGGGCTACCGGCGGTTGACGTTCATGATGCTCGACGCCGACATCGCGGCCGTCAGCCCGTCGAGCGTCTGGCGGGTGTTGAGCCGGGCGGGCTTGCTGCGCAAGTGGAACGGCAAAACGTCGCTGAAAGGAACGGGCTTCCAACAGCCTCTGGAACCGCATCAGCATTGGCATATCGATGTTTCCTACATCAACATCTCGGGTACGTTCTACTACCTCTGCAGCGTGCTCGACGGCTACAGCCGTTCGGTTGTGCATTGGGACTTGCGCGAGGCCATGAGGGAAGCCGATGTCGAGATTATTCTCGAGGCCGCCAAGGAGAAATACCCGGACGCCAAACCGCGCATTATCTCCGACAACGGGCCGCAGTTTATCGCCAAGGACTTCAAGGAATTCATCCGTATTTCGGGGATGACACACGTGAGAACCTCGCCCTACTATCCGCAGTCGAACGGCAAGTTGGAGCGTTGGCACAAGTCGTTGAAGAGCGAATGTATCCGGCCGGGCGTGCCGCTGACGCCCGAGGATGCGCGGCGGCTGATCGAGCGCTATGTCGAGCATTACAACACGGTGCGGTTGCACAGCGCGATCGGATTCGTGACGCCGGCGGACATGCTGGCGGGACAGCGGGAGGAGATTCACGCCGCGCGAGACCGCAAGCTCGAGCAGGCGCGGCAGCAGCGTCAGCTACGCCGTCGGCAGGCGGCTTGAGTTTTGGAGTTACAATGGCGTTGCCGGGTGAAACGGAAGCGGGCTCTGCTGGGAAGCAACCCTACCGAGGGATAGCCCGGCGGGCTCATCGAGACGATGATCACGGGCGCGGGAACGAGTTTCTTGCGCCCACGCTCAACCCCATCGGATCGAAAGACCCTGATGCCTTGAAAATCCCCGCCCGCAGGGCGGCATCTTCACCACCGCGGAGCGCTCGCTCTCCCGTTTCGGCTGAACCGGTACAGGTGGGAGTCATGAAAAATCGTCCCAGCGGTAACGGAGAACTGATATCGGCATGAGTCACAATCAAATTGCCCGCGCTTGTGAATGCGAGAAATCTTTTCGCTGTCACATCGTGGGCACTCTATTCGCTTGGGCCAACGTAGGCCCTCAAGGTAAGATCGGCATTTTTCTTCGGAGTGGAACCGATCCATCAGAGTCATCAAATCAATATTTGCAGTGGACGCCATAGCTATGCCCGAAAGAAAGAAGCGAAGGACCTAACGACCGACGAAGTGATGGGGAGACTCTTTCCGAAGAAGGTACGCGATGAACTTCAACGAGTAGCGCACGAGAAGGACGACAAAGAATTGAAAGTAAAGAAGAAAACCCGATCACAAGACTAGTATACTACGGCTATAGCCTTGTGTCAAGTAGATAATTACGAATTGAAGCTGTCGCTAGGCTCCCGGATGCACGACCAGGTCGCGGAGACTGGGGAATGGCTGCAGCGTGTTGTGATGGTTACTATTAATACTGTGTGGTGCCGGGCAACATCCGACCGTTGAACCTATTCCGGGGTCGTCTGCGCCGCCTCTGGCGGCATGTACGGCGCCGACGGAGTCAGACGGCAAAGGTCTCCTGAGACGTGGTCGGCCGGTTCGTTGACAGATGGATCCGCGCCCATTGGGGGTCTCCCCTTCAGGTTAAATCCAAATCAGCCTTTCAATTTGAAGCACTTGCCGCCAGCTTCTGGTGGCCTAACGCACGATTTTTCCGTTTTCTGAGGCGCCGCGCCAGAAAGGCCGAACTCGGGCCGCTTTCATCCGGCCAATCTACCCGCTAAGCCGAGTACCGCTTTCGCAATGGACGCCGCCTCGGCCGTGACCAGATCAACAACGCTCCCGCCGCAAATCCGCCCACGTGTGCCCACCAGGCAACTCCCCCAGTGGACGCCTCACCCAGCGTCATCGTTCCGCTCAGCAACTGAATCGCGAGCCAATAGAACAGCATCACGAACGCCGGTATCTCGATTGTCGTGAAGAACACGAAAATCGGTATCAGCGTCACAATCCGCGCCATCGGGAAGCGGACAAGGTAGGCCCCCATGACACCCGCGATCGCGCCACTGGCTCCCACGATCGGCACGGCCGAACCGGGGCCCGAGAATACGTGGGCCATCGACGCGATCACACCGCACACAATATAGAAAACCAAGTAAGGAACATGCCCCAACTCATCTTCCACGTTGTCCCCGAAAACCCACAGGAACCACATGTTGCCGATCAGATGCAGCCAGCCGCCGTGCAGAAAGATCGAAGTAAATATCGGCGCGACGCCCTCGATCAGCGGATACTCCCCATTCACTGCCGCGAGCACACGAACCGGGATGGCGCCGTAGGTATGGATGAACAGATCGGCCAGAGGAGCTGACTCGATCAGCAATGCCGACTCATAGAAAAAAACAGCGCAATTGACCAAGATCAGGACAAGAGTGACCCCTGGATAACTCCAGCGCGGCGCGTCATCGCGGAGCGGGATCATTGCGGCCTACGAGCTGCAAGAGTCTTTCGCAAAATCACTATTAACGCGCCGTCCACCGCTAGCGATCAGCGCCTCGACCGTTTCTAGCGGCTGAATGCCTCCCCGCGCGCCCATCGCCTTGCAATTGAGGGCTGCCATGGCGTTGGAGAACTCAAGCGCACGGTCCAGAGGATACTCTTCCAGAACGGCGTAGCAGAGGGCTCCGTGGAAAACGTCCCCAGCGCCAGTTGTGTCCACGCAATTCACCACAAAGGCGGGCGAGTAGTGATACCCATCGTCGTCGAGAGCCAGCGCCCCGTCGGCGCCTAGCGTCATAGCTGCGACCTTCATTCCGTATTCATCCCGTAGTATCTCAAGCGCCCGAAATGGGTCTTGTTCGCGGGTCCAGTTCTCCGGGAACTCGGTACTGGCGACCAAGTAATCCGCGTAGGGCATCACGCGGTCAAAACCGGGATAGATCGTATCGACATCGATTGAAACCGGGATTCCCGCCTCGCTCGCGATGCTGGCGGCGTGCTCGACCGCGGACGTGTCATGGCCATCGATATGCAGCATCCGCGCACAAGTAATTTGCTCGGGAGAGATCTGTTGGGGGTTAATCCGTAGGCAATCGTCACGGCTCCAAAAGATGGTGCGCTCACCCGTTGCCTGGTCGATGATGATGTAGGCGGACTGATTCGGACAATTTTCGCGGATCTGCACGTGCTCGATGTCGACGCCGCTTTCTTGCAAGCTCTTCAACTGAATGTGCCCGCGCTCGTCGTCGCCGACCGACCCGATGTATTTGGACCGGAGTCCCAGCTTCTGGCACGTCACCACGGCACTGGCGACTTGTCCGCCCGTACTGGTCAATTCGTTGTAAAAGGGAGCTTTGCCGCCGAAGCGGGGCATACGGGAAACGAGGATCACGGTGTCGGTGGCGTTCAGTCCAACACCGACAACATCAAACTTCCGAGGCATCCGTTCACTCTAACTGATCACTCTAGCTGAGGGACGAGAGACTCGCGAACCTCGCAATCGAATCGGGTTCGTTGAGGATGTGACGCTGCATTTCCGGCCGGCAACGTACACCGCAAACAGCCGCGACATACCTCCTCAGGAGTAGGGAAACCTAATCCGATAGGAGGATCAAGCGTAGGTGTATTGTTGAATGGTTTGGGCCGGCATAGTCTGATACGATCTACGTAACGAGGGTGTAAACGATGAAACGTTTTTTGCAATTTGCCTTGGTCCTGACCGTGGCGGCAATGCTGCCGAATTCCTTATGCGGACAGGCGATGATCGGTTACGGTATCAACGTCGCCCGCGCGGGAGCGGCTGGTGTCGCCAGCGGCGCCGGCGCCGCTGGTATATTCAGCAAGCTTGGTTCCACCACGGAAAACGCGGCGAAACCAATGAGCGGTGGTGCTCGCCCTCCACAGCCCGCGTTTCCAGACGACGACCTCAAACCTACGGTCATCAAGCTGAATACCGGAGCAAAACCAGGCATTTCGGCTACATCCGGCACGCACAAGACGTCGAGCGGCTTTACTATTTCTGGAATTCCCTCGTCCACTGGAAGCTCGGCCGGAAATGAGACGGCTACTGTGCGAGAAGTGGCACCCTCCGATTCCGCTTCCGAGAGCGCCATCTACGATACGGGGCCTGACTACGCGCCCGCGGCTCCTGGTTCGTACCAGCCCGTCTCTGGCGCCGGTTCGGCGGGACATGCAGCCGCGGCCGTGCAGCCTGAAGTTGCGGCTAACGAGCCTGCCGCCGAGACTGTCGAAAATGAATCCACGCCGGAAACTCCATCCACCGCCTCGGCGGAGTCATCGTCGAGCCCTAGCGCGCAGCTTGGCCGTAGCAGCGTCGTGACGTCTCCTACGAGCCCAATCGGCATTGCCCCTGAGGCCGCCTCGACCGCGGCCGCCTCGCCCGCAAATGAGCAGGCCTCCTCTGCCGAACTAGAGATTTCCGTTGGGGACGAAGTCGACCAGATCATCGCGCGTTTCGGCGAACCGATGATGGCTCTCAAAGGCATCACCGGCAAGGACTACACCGAGAAATACCTATTCCGCACGGCGGACGGGCTGCGGATTACCGTCCTAGCGGTAAACGGAACCGTGACAGCGGTCCTGGCCGACGCCAAGCCCGCCGCCACACGCGCTGCGGCACGGTAGTAGCCGAGCGCTTCGAGCTCCCGGCAGCCAGCCCGTGGCAAAAGTGGGCGGCGCTGCCTCTCATCGCATAGCAGGGGCCGGTTTCAACCGGCTCCGTCGAATGGGGGAAGTCCGCACTCCCCCGCCCTATCGTCTCCCGCCTTTCCAGTGCCGTGAACGCCACTGCCTGCTTTTCGTCCGACTCTCTGCGAGCTCGACACCAATACTCAATTCGTCATAGTCTTAGACTTTGGTCTTAGACTTTGGCGGTAGAACCAGTGATCGAGCACAGTCCGGCAGTCTATGACGCGATCGTGGTTGTTTCCTTCGGAGGACCCGAAGGGCCCGACGACGTCATTCCGTTTCTCGAAAACGTTCTGCGCGGCCGAAACGTACCGCGCGAACGCATGCTGGAAGTGGCCGAGCACTACTACCATTTCGGCGGCAAGAGTCCGATCAACGCCCAGAACCGCGCCCTGATATCGTCCCTTGAGGCGGAACTGAAACAGAACGGCCCGAAGCTCCCCGTCTATTGGGGAAACCGCAACTGGGACCCTTTGCTAACGGACACCCTCCGTCAGATGGCTCAGGACGGGGTAAAACGCGCGCTGGCGTTCGTCACATCCGCTTATAGCTCTTACTCGAGTTGCCGCCAGTATCTCGACAACATCGCGCGCGCACGCCAAGACATCGGACCGAAAGCGCCGGTTGTCGACAAGCTCCGGGCATTTTACAATCATCCCGGGTTCATCGGCCCGGTTGCCGACAACGCAAGGACGGCGTTGGCGGTGCTGAATGGCGACACGCCAGGGGAACCGGTCGAGTTGCTGTTTACAGCGCACAGTATCCCCACCTCCATGGCAGCCAACTGCCGCTATGTCGAGCAGCTTGAGGAAGCTTCCCGGTTGGTTGCCGCGCAGTTGGGATTCACGGCTTGGAAGCTCGTCTATCAGAGCCGCAGCGGCCCGCCCTCCCAACCTTGGATCGAGCCCGATATCAGAGACTGCCTCAGGAGCGTGCAGGACTCCGGGCACGCCGGCAAGGTGTTGGTTGTGCCGATCGGCTTCGTCTCCGACCACCTGGAGGTACTCTACGATCTCGATACTGAGGCTAAAGAACTCTGCGATCAACTGGGACTGGGCATGGCGCGCTCGGCAACCGTAGGTAACAATCCCGCGTTTGTCGGGATGATTCGAGAACTGATTGTTGAGCGTATCGAGGAGAACGCGAATCGCCTCGCGCTGGGCAGCTTGGGCCCGAGCCACAATCAGTGCCCGGCGGATTGCTGCCCTCCTCCACAACGCCTTTAGCTTCTCTACAGGACATTCTCTGCAGGACAAGGGAAGCTATTCAAGCCTATCTTCGAGGCTAGCGCCGGGCCGTTGCCGGCACACTAGATGCCGACCCAGATTGAGTGGCGGCCTGAATGTGAACAAACGTGTTCGGGTTGATCCGAGGCGCGACTTCGGTCTGCGGGTCACGCCAAAAATCTATGGCGGAAACCTTGTGAACACACGAAATCGTGCAGTGCGGGGCGCAGGGTTTCTCCGAGTGATAACCCTGCCGTACTTGTTCGACGTTGTATTCGGCCAGCGGCGTGCCAGGATAGCCTCGTTGCTGTGAACAGTAGTGGACCAGGCCGTCCTCGCAAACATAAAGGTAGCGGCCCCCGGCTCGGCAGCGCCAGTAGTTGTTCGGTTTGCCCTCGACGATATTGTCCTGGAAGTGCGTGAGGCGGCCGTAGGAATGATTGCCGAGCCGCTTCGTTTTGCGATAGATGCGTTGCTCGTGGGTGCTGAGCGGCTGCAACTGGCCGTAGCCGTCGTGAATTACGCCGACGGTGCTGCTGAACCCCAGATCGACGGCTCGTAGAGCGATCGTCAGTGCGTCTTCGGGATGATCCACTCCCCCGCCTACGACCGAGTTGATATTGACGTCGAAATCGGCGTGTTCGGCAAGCATCTGGAGCTTCTTGTCCAGCACTTTCAGGCTCTTCTTCGACGTCTCGTCGGGCTGAACGTTGTCGATGCTGATCTGCATGTACTCGAGGCCGGCGTCGTTGAGTTTCTGGATCCTATGAGCCGTCAGGAAATAGCCGTTCGTGATGATGCTGGCGACCGCGCCATGGCTGCGGATTCTGGTGAGAATCGCGTCCAACTCGGGATGCAGCAGAGGCTCGCCCCCGCTCATGGTGATGATGCCAATCCCCAGGCTCGCCAGGTGATCGATACGGCGGAACATTTCCGCTCTGGGGACCGGGTCCGATACCTGGTCGTACTCGTTGCAATAGGTGCAAGACAAATTGCAGCGGCGGGTGGGGATCATGTGGGCCAGCACCGGATGATCGGTGTCGATCAGTCCGCGAATCACCAACCGCGTCTCTCGGAGGCGGCGGTGAAGGCTAAGCGCTTTGCGCCGGATGCGAGTCTTAATAGTCAAAATGTTTGGAGGCAATCACGTCGCCTTAGTTAAGCATATGTGGCGGCGAATTAGCTACCGTCAGCCGCCAAGCTCAGCCTCTTCGCTGTGCCGAAAAGCCGTCTTCCACCAGCGAGGACGATGGCAGGTACTCGATCGAGTTGAAATGTAGGGGAACATTTCGCCGGTCGCCGATGAGAACGTCAGTATACCTCCTTTCAAAGAAGGAGGTACGTCAAAAGGGCCGGATTGACCCCGTCGCTTCTTGAAGCGAATCCTCATAAACATGGCAGAAAGTTCAGAAAATAGCTCGGAGCCTCTGGCGTTAGCCACAGGCGTCGAACTGCTGGGGGGGGGGGGGGGGGAATGGACTTGATCCGTTTCCGTGGAAAGATTGACTCATTCCTCACGTTCGGCAGCGCCGCTATCGGGCGATCAGCATCGTCACCCGCTGTGGCTCGGTTCCCGGCGGCTGTGTCGGTGCCCCGTGAACATCCCGCAGAGTGAACGGGTGATGCATGAGGATGTCCTGTTTGCCGTCCTTGTTGAGGTCCACCAGCCAGGTGTATTCCTCGTCGTTGGGCAGGATGACCGCCACCTCCTGAGGCCGCCGCACGAACAGGTCTGGTCCCGGTGTGCCGACAAAGACGTGCAGTCCCCGAAACGTCGACTCGATAAGCAGGTCGGAGCGGCCGTCGCCGGTCACATCGCCGATGAGAAAATTCGTGTTGAAGGCGCGCGGCCAACGTTCTTGTGTCTTTCGGCTTTCGTGCCTCCCTCCTCGAAGCACTATGTCCAGCGGCACCGACCCTGGCTCGCGGTGGCTGGGCGCGCCGTCTAACGCGATTCTGCGGGTGGCGTTGGGTTTCTCGGGGTAGAGGCCGTCTTCCCCTTGGTAGAACTCGAGATCCAGCCAGATATCATCACCCATGAACCCTTTGATGGTCTTCCAGAGGCTGCTCGTGAGGAACCTCACCTCGATGGTCGTGAACATCAACAGGACCCGGCCGTCGCGACCGATGTCGGGCCGGTCCATCCCGAACTGGATGCGGCCCTCCGACTGGAATGTGGCCCCGACCTCCGAGGCGAACCCGGTGCCGCCATCGGCTGTCGGTGCGCCAAAATGCACCTCGTAGGTGGATCGCTTTTTAGAGATTCTCTTGCACTGGAGCGAGAAGACAATGAGGTCGCCGACGCCGTCGCCGTTGAGATCGGTCAGCGAGTGCAGCGCCCTCCCTGTCATGTCTCCGCTGGCGAGCGAGTAGATCCGGTCGGTGTCGAATGCCACATCGGTCGTGAAGGTTTTGCCCACCGCGGCAAACAGCCTATGCACGTCTTGGGTGTGAACCTCGAAATGTTCGTCGTTCCAGAACACCAGGTCGCTGCGGCCATCCTGGTTGTAGTCCGTCTCGTGGACACGGCTCTGAGACCACGGGTCGTACCGATACCCATCGGCTCCGTAGATCCCACTCATGTCGGTGGGGGGGGCGATCTTCACTGGATCGGCGAACGCGCCGTCGCTCATCTGGATGAGGACCCAGAAGCCATCGACGTCCGGCACCACCAGGTCGTCTCGGTCGTCGGCGTTCAAGTCCCGAGTGACGTCTACATGCGGGATTTCGTCTCTGCGAGGCGGGTTGAAGTTGGAAGTAATCGCCACCAGCGTGCGTTCCGTCGCCGATTCGGTATCGAACCAGTTCAGGCGGCCTCGCTCGTACATGACCAACCGGTCGCGTCCGCCAATTTTTGCCACGTCCACAAACAACACTTCGGGACCGAGTGTTGCGTCGAGTTTCGGCGCCCACGAGCCTTCGCCGAACTCGTAGATGCGCAAGCGGCGGTTGTCGTTCTCGTCGATGTGCACCACGGCAAGTTCCGCGATCGCGCCGCCGAGAAGAAATCCCGTCAAAACGGTTTGGCGTGCTGCGGAGCCGAGAACGATCTCGTATTGCTCGAAAGTGAATCGCGCCGGCTCGAACGTGGGTTGCGAGGCGACAGGCGTCAAGCATGCCGATAGGAAGACTCCCAAAAACAGCACGGAGAACAGGCTTCGTCGATTGCGCCTCGTGCGGCCGCTTGCCGGGCTAGGTCTTGCCGTAGGGGTCAATGATGCGGTCGGCTTCATGGCTTCTCGGCGTACTAGTTGGGGACGATCGAGCCACGCCGACCCTTGCGGCCGACTAATCTGGTCAATTCGAATCTCGCTGTGGTCAAGTCCCTGAACTTAGAGCGGAGACGGCTCCGTGCCAACCCCAGGTGTGACAGTTTGTGAAGTGACACAATGGTGTGGTCGTGGCGCTCGAGATTCAAATCAACCGCGAGGCAGACGTTCGGATCCAAGAGCAGGTTGCGGCCCAGATCGTGCTGCGCATCGGCTCTGGAGTTCTGCGTCCAGGGGCAGCCGTGCCTGGATGCAAGAAAGAGCCCCGAGGCCGTTGGAGCGCTTGGAGAGCGATCGGAGTTCGGCAGCAACCGAGGCGATGATCCGTGACGTGTGCCAGGGGTCAAGCCGGCTCACCCAAGAGGATTTTAGAACGCCTAATTCGCTCTATTCGGTTCGGGCTGATCCCCGTTATCGGCTCCCGGATCGACGTCAATAATTTCTCCACGAATCGGAGCTTGGCCCCGATCGTGCCCGGACGCCGAAGCGTAACCCGATTCCCCGAAATCGACGTGGACCCGTGCCGAACCTCGCCGCACTGCCCTCTCCATGCGCTTCCACAGATACCCCTTGATCAATGCTCGCGTTGCAGGGACCAAGATCACAAATCCAACCAAGTCGGTGAGAACTCCCGGAGTAATCAGGACCGCTCCCGCGAGCAAGATCAAAACTCCATCCACCATCGAGGAGGCCGGCAGCCGCCCCTCGGCCATTTCAGCCTGGATGCGACGCACCACCGCCAGCCCCTGCCGCCGAGCCAGGAACGAGCCGAGTAGCGCGGTAAGGAAGATCAGGGCAAGAGTGGAAAAGGTCCCGATGCGCCGCCCGATTTCGATCAACAAATACAGCTCCGCGATCGGAACAATCAGGAATAGCAGCAATAATCGGCCCACAAACCGAGCATACCAGGCGGTTCGGGATGAAGGCCGCCTGTTGGGAAACGGCATGGATCTTTGCTTACTTCCGGGGTGGCCCCAGCAGCTAGTGCGACCTCAGCAGCATCACCCGACAACGTTCATGTGGTTGATTCTTCTGGGCCGGTCCTTCTAGGGCCGGTTGCAGACGGCCACCATGCGAATACCTAGCAGCCCGTTTCCGACCAAGCAGCCTGTCCGTTTGGAAGCGGAGTGAAACGAAACGGCTCGACCAGTCGCGTGTAACATACTCGTACCACCTGAATTATGCACTGCGGCGTGGACCTGAGGAGGGCTGAGCCGCAAGGGACCATTGGGGACCCCCGAAAACATGGGGTAAAAAGGTAGGCTGGCAAAGATCCCAGCTTCGCCAGCCAACCCCAAGGAGGTCACCCACATGGTTACCAGACGAAAACAGCATAGCTCCCAAAGGCCCGTCCAACAAGGCCCAGCCGTGACGGCCTCGCGGCCCAATAAAATCGGGGCTTCGACGCCTTACAACTTCCGCGGCAGGAAGCCGACTCCCTACGGCGGCTTGCTGCCGGTGGTCGGGAGGGCGCTGATCTGAGAGCCTGGCTATGCGCTATGCATAAAATTTTATGCACTAGCCGTAACGCACTGGAAACACGTCACTTCCGAGCGAGGTTTTAACGACACGGATTCTGGGCGGGAAGGGAAACCGGACACGGAGAAGCCAAAAGGCCAGTTGCCGAGCTACCACCTCACGACGACTGCCAACCCGCTACGAACGCAGCCACACTCGCAAAGTGAATCTGTGCATAATTCAGGTGCTACGGCGTGTTTGAGAGGGCACCTACGTCTATCACTTCTTCAATTTCGGGATTTCAAGAACCAACTGGCCGCTTTGAATCATCTGCTGTATTTTCACAAACTGTAGGTTGGTCCATTGCACCTCGTCAGTGCCTTCCGGCGGTGCCGTTAACATGCCTTCGATTGTTGACATCGCTTCAGGATTCATGCGCTCGATATCCTCCATCCATTGCGCTATTTGAGGATGGACTTCGCGCAATGCATTTCGCACTCCCACTTTGATCCATTCGTCCTCGGAAATATTGTCTGGTTTCGGAATGTCCGAGTGGAAGTCCAGACGCCGCTTGTACTCGCCAGCACTTTTTAGCGTTGCCAGATTGCCAGGGACTTTGGCTCCCATTGATGTTAGGAACTCGCCAACCCGGAAGTGCCCCATCGTGTACGCTACCGCTAGCGGCGTTTCCGACCACTCGCCGCTAGCGTGCGCAACGTCTCTCGAAGCATTCACATCGGCACCGTTTCGCATCAGCAGATCGACCACGGCCAAGTTCCCATGAAACGCCGCTTGATGCAGTGCAGTGTTGCCTTCGCTGTCTGTTTCGTCAACACGCGCGCCTACGCGCAATAGCTCCCGAACCACATCGTAAGCATCTGCTGATGCATTATCAGATGCGAGAACTAGTGGGACCTCTCCATTTGCGCTCACTGCGTTCACGTTAGCGCCAAGGCGAATCAACCGAATTGCCTCGTCGTATTCATGCCGGTCCAATGCGCTATGGAGCGGTTCTTGCGATTCACCGAGTAAGAGGATCGCCCCAAGGGCCAGCACTAGGACAACGGCAATGAATATTGTCTGTCGGAGCGTATTGCGCAGCGTCGCTTTAGGGAGGTCGCCCAGGTCAGTAGTTGTTACCACGGGATCGGGTGTCGATGTATCCAAGTCTATCACCTGAATTATGCACTGCGGCGTGGACCTGAGGAGGGCTGAGCCGCAAGGGACCATTGGGGACCCCCGAAAACATGGGGTAAAAAGGTCGGCTGGCAAAGATCCCAGCTTCGCCAGCCAACCCCAAGGAGGTCACCCACATGGTTACCAGATGAAAACAGCATAGCTCCCAAAGGCCCGTCCAACAAGGCCCAGCCGTGACGACCTCGCGGCCCAATAAAATCGGGGCTTCGACGCCTTACAACTTCCGCGGCAGGAAGCCGACTCCCTACGGCGGCTTGCCGCCGGTGGTCGGGAGGGCGCTGATCTGAGAGCCTGGCTATGTGCTATGCATAAAATTTTATGCACTAGCCGTAACGCACTGGAAACACGTCACTTCCGAGCGAGGTTTTGACGACGCGGATTCTGGGCGGGAAGGGAAACCGGACACGGAGAAGCCAAAAGGCCAGTTGCCGAGCTACCACCTCACGACGACCGCCAACCCGCTACGAACGCAGCCACACTCGCAAAGTGAATCTGTGCATAATTCAGGTACCATAATAGAGACAGTCGCTCAAACCCATGTCCACCAGTCTTACTCCGGAGCAAATCGAGCGATACAACGACACCGGTGTCCTTTTTCCGATCCCCGTCCTCTCTCAAGGGCAGGTCAAGGCATCGCAAAGGGGCTACTCCGACCTCATGGCAGCCTTTGGGCGCAAGCCAAAATCGGTCGAGCTGGCGGTCACGCATTTGAATTTCCCGTGGGCCTATGACTTGGTCACCCACCCGGCAGTGCTCGATGCGGTCGAAGGTGTGCTCGGTCCTGACTTGCTGGTCTGGGCGTCCTCGATCTTTGCCAAGCCGCCACACGACCCCGGCTACATCACGTTCCACCAGGACGCCACCTACTGGGGACTCGACTCGCCCCAGGTCACCACCGCCTGGATCGCGCTCTCCCCGAGCACGGTCGAGAACGGCTGCATGAGGGTTGTTCCTGGAACCCACACTCACGAGATTCACCCGCACACGGAAACCTGGGCGGACGACAACTTGCTCTCGCGCGGCCAGGAAATCCAGGTCGAGGTCAACGAAGAAGAAGTCGTCGATGCGGTTCTCCAACCAGGAGAAATGTCGCTGCATCACGTCAACATCATTCACGGCTCGAACGCCAATCCGACCGACGTTCCCCGGATCGGATTCGCCATCCGTTACATCACGCCGAAAGTCAAGCAGCCCAAGCCCGACCATCCGGCGGTCCTGGCGCGCGGAGAAGACCGCTACCGCCACTACGAGCTAATGACCCAGCCGCCGCCGCTGCGAAGCACCGCTGAAACCCTGCAAGAGCATCTGACCATCGCAGCCCACCATGCTCAGGAAATCATCTCCACAACCGCCGCCACGCCGACGTAGGCCGATCCCTCCGATCGCCACTCAATAACCATTGATCGGACAGAGTCGTTGACGGAAGTCCACGGTCCCAACGATGACGCTATAGAAAAAAGCACACGCCCTCCGATCCTTAGTGACCGACTTTTTCAGCAGCCGCTAAACCAAACAAGCCCGGGCCAGCTGGCGACGAGCAGAAACGAATTCAGCGCTATACTCTGGAAGGCTCATGTAGCTCGCCTCAGCCGGGGAAACTCAAATGAATCGAAAACTCATCTCATACTGGATTGCCACCGGAGTAGTGTGCTTGGTGTTCACGGGCGGCGGCATCGCCAACCTTTTCCACGCCGACACGCAGCGGGAGATCATGGAGAAACTGGGTTACCCGGCTTATCTCATGACGCTGCTTGGCGTCGCTAAGCTGCTCGCCGTGTTAGCGATCCTGGCGCCTGGGCGAAAAATGCTCAAAGAATGGGCTTACGCAGGCTTGACCTTTGACTTGATCGGCGCGTCTTTCTCCCACGCTTCCGCCGGTGACCCGCTTCCGGCGGTTGCTGTTCCGCTGGTTATCTTGTCCGTCGTGTCCGCGTCCTACCTGTTGCGGCCGGACTCCCGGTGGATCGCATAGCCGTAGCCGCCCCCTCGCTCGACCGCCTGTAGCTTCTCCTGGTCCGACTCCCACTAGCTTCCGCCAATTTATCTTCCTTTTATATCAAAGCTTTACAGTTGATATAACTATCTTACGTGCAGCCCGCCTCAGCTTTCCCCGGCCGCGCGCCCGTAGCTCCGATGGATACAGTGCATGCCGCTGGAGCGAGAAGTTTCGGGTCAAATCGCCCTAGCCCAACGGCTAATAAGGGTGCAACAATTAGCTTGTCGTTCATACGGTCTAAGACTGCGGGAGGCAAAGGCATGTCCAAGGAAAGTTCCACCGAGTCGGCTTCCGGGAGCCGGGAATATAGCGAAGGAACCAAAATGCTCCAAGATATGGAGCGGGGCTTCACTAGAGCCTCCTACCGCATCGCGAAGGGTTTCTCCGAAGGGATCCGGACCTACTACGAGGGAAGCGAGGAATCCGCGGAAAAGAAGAAGGACGGGGCAGCTCGAGATTTCCTCCAAAACAGTGCCGCTGGTTTCGGTGTAGCGATGGAAGAGATGAGCAAGGCCCCTTACGAAATGGCAAAAGCGACGGACTCCGACGCGGCGTGGGAATTCGCTCAGTCCATTGGCAAGTCGGTTAGCCGGGTCGTGCGGCCCGAGGACAAGAAAGAAAACAAGGCCGGCGAAGACGATGCGGGCCGCGACGAATAGACCGAAGAATCTTTAGGAGCCCTCCACTGTCCTGAATGGCCGATCCCCTTCTCCCCACCGAGCCGGAAGAAAGCCGGGCTTCCGGCGGGCATCCAGATCACCGCCCTGACAACTCTGACCCCAAGCAGCGGCCGTTGCCGGGCCTGGGCGGGGTGGCCCCCGAAACGCCGCCAGAGGGCGTCGATCCCCGCTTACCTCGTCCTGTGCGCCTGCGGGTCGATTGGCGGAAATACTCGGATCTGCCCCGCCGCGAGCCAGAAGTTTTCCGGGCCGGCATCATCCAGGTCGTCCTAAGGCTTTTCATTTGGGCCCGCGCGACCATTCAGTTCTCCGCCGGCGCCGCTTGGGACGCCGTGCTTCGCCGGAACACGGCTCAGAGGCGAGCTCAGCGCCTTCGACGGATCCTCGAGGGAGCGGGTCCAACCTTCATCAAGATCGGTCAGCAACTCTCGATCCGCTCCGACTTGTTGGACCATGAGTACACGCGCGAATTGGAGAAGATGTTAGACAGTGCGCCGTCATTCCCTGTCCAAAAGGCCATTGAATCGATAGAAAAAGCCGCCCGTGTGCCCCTCTCGGAGACCTTCGAGATTTTTGACCCGGAGCCGATCGCTTCCGCCTCGATCGCGTGTGTTTACCAGGGTCTTCTTCCCAACGGCGATCGCGTGGCGATCAAAGTGCGCCGCCCCAACATCGGCAAGCAGTTTGCGGCGGACATTCGAGGCCTCTCCTGGGTGTTGAGCCTGCTGGAAACATTCTGGCTCCCACCCGGCTTTTCAGCGCACTTCGTCTTCGAACTGCGTCAAATGCTGTTTGAAGAACTCGATTTCGTTCGAGAGGCGCGCTATACGGAACTTTTCCGGGAAAGCACGCGTGATTCGGAGCTGGACTTCGCCACTTCGCCGCGCGTATATTTCGAGCTCTCGAATTATGACGTGCTGGTCACTGAGTTCCTGACCGGGATCTTCGTGACCGAGCTGCTGGCAGTCGTGGAAAACAAAGACCAGGCTGCCCTGGAAGCTCTTCACCAGAGAGATATCGATCCAGCGATTGTGGCCAAGCGTCTGATCTGGATCCACCGCTTCGGTAGTTTCGAGGCGCTTTTCTTCCACGCCGACCTCCATCCGGGCAACGTCCTCGTGCTGCCCGGGAACAAGCTCGTCCTCATCGACTTTGGGTCGTGCGGGGCATTCACGGAGAGTGAGCGTGTCATCTGGAGACGGATCCTTTACGCCCAAAACCGAGGCGACGTCGGGGCGATGACACAGGCCACGCTGGCCCTTCTCGAACCTCTGCCCGCGATTTCGACGCACGAGTTTTCGCAGCGCTGCGAGGCGGTCTTCTGGCAGGATCTCTACGCCGCCCGAAGTTCCCACTCTCCGTGGTGGGAGCGGACAACAGCCAACGTCTGGCTGAACTTTTTCCGCCTCTCACGGGAATTCAACGTCCCTCTCAAGCTGAACACGCTCCGGATGATTCGTGGTAGTTTGCTGACCGATACCGTGGCACTGCGCCTGGATCCGACTCTGGACCACTACGAGGAGTACCGGCGATACCTGCAGAGCGCCGGTAAAAGGGCCCGCAAGAGACTTCTGGAGAAAATTCCTCGGGCGCTGTTCGGGGATGGGGAGTGGATTCAGTGGGAGCAGATGTTTGAGGCGGGCTGGAGCGCACTCTATCGGACCCAACGTTTCTTGGATTCAACCGCGATCGAATATTCCAAGCTACGAGGTGGGTTTTCTTCATTTATTTCGAATCTGGTCCGCGCACTTTCTACAGCGGGCTTTGCCGCCATCGGGGCAACGCTAATTCTCGGCAGCATGCAGGTCGCCTCCAACGGAATGCTGGACGTAAATCTCGGGCGAGTGTTTCTGGAACAGGTGCTTGTCAGCGGATGGTTCCAAGCAGTTGTCCTGGTCGTTCTTCTAGTGAATATTCGCCGCTGGTGGTGGCGCCTCGAGTGAAATTGAAGGGCCTGTAGCAACGCTGGGCGTCCGATCTCTGAAGAGTTCTCCTCACATGGCCCGGGCTCGCAAAGTAGTCTATCTTCAGCAAGGCTCCTGCTCTGCTCGTAACCTCGATAACAGCGAGGTCTGCGATCTTCAACCTGGCACATCTCTTGCTGAAGGGGCATTCTTGCGGAACGGCGAAGAAGCCGGTCCGGTGCCATCCAAGATGCGGCCGAAGAAGACACTGCTGCGGCGCTTCACCATGTCGTCAATGTTGATCTGAATCAGGTTCTGGACGTAACGGGCGAGTTCGCGAACAAGCCGCGGATTCTCCGCATCGGCTGGGGACAATCCGCCCAAGCTTACCGGCTCGAGAATCCGAATGTGCCACTTTGACGGAAGAGGAATCGGGGCGAGCGGAAAAGGGGGGGCAATTGGGAAATAAGGCCAGCCATGAACGCGCTTCATATGTTCGATTCGATGCGGCCGAGGATGGGGAAGATCTCGGCATGGCCGATAACAGCCGCCGGAATGATCGGTGCCTGATTTTCGATGGCGATTTTCGCGAAGGCGCTCTTCGTGAAATCCCGTAACTGGTAAGCCGACCGATAGGGCACAAACGCGCCACGGATGCCTTCCGGAAAGATGCCGACGAGGTTTTCTCCGGCGAACAGCCGCGCCGCGTTCTGCTGGTTAGCAATGACGCCACCCAGCTTCGTAAGCAAGTTGCACATGAACGGCATGTTCAACAGGGAAGGAATCATCAAAAAGCGCACAAAGCGGCCTCGATGCCGGAGGATGAGAAACACGTGGAGCACGGCGTCAAGAGGCATAAAGCCGCGATGACTTGCGACAAACAGAGCTCGCCCGGTCCGGGGAATGTTCTCCATCCCCTCGATATCGATGCGCCAGTAAACCTTGCGCACAAACGTGAACCACCAGCTCCAGGCCTGGATGTAGCCGGCGTCCTGACCCCACTCGTCATAGCGTTCCCGAAGGAGCTGAGGACGTGCTCCGGGCTTGTCCGCTAGATACTCCGCCAAGGCTCGAACGGTTGACAGCTCTGCCCGGAAGTTCAGATCGCGAGCCGCCTTCTCGGAGGCAACCGTCCAGTTGTAGCGCTCCTGGTCCGGGTCAGCAGTTCTTCGCAAAACACGCAGCAGCGGCCGGGGAACAGCTACCCGGAATGTGCCCGCCGCCCGCAGGGCTTTCTTGAGGGGAATGGCGCCGTCACCCGCAACGTTGAAGATCCCTGTTTCCTCTGACTCCGCGGCGGCTACCAATGCCCGTGCCGCGTCGCGAAGCGCGACAAATTGAACATTCGGGTCATATCCCGCCAACGGCGCGGCAACTCGACCGGCGAGCTGCCGCACGATCAAGTCTCCTTCCTCATTGGACAATAAATTGGTCAGCCGGACTGCCGCCCAACTACTGGATTTAGCTGCGATTCTCTCGGCGCGCAACCATCTCTGTCCGGGTGAGTCCGCCGGCAGCCTTGACGGATAGTCCTCCGTCATCATCCCTGGGTTCTTGCTGCTCGACCCATAGGCATAGGCATGACTGCGAAGGACGAGCCGCCGGAATCCTCCTTTGTTCACCAACTGTTCCAGAGCGTCGATCGAGCCGGGCAGGTACGGACTAGGCAGGTAAATGATGCATTCGGGAGACTGTGCCTCCACTTGGTGGGACCGGGCCGCCAGGCGCACCCGGATCTCGCGTGCCAGAGGACCGTCGAAGCCTAGTACCGCGACCCGCATACCCCTTCTCGGTCCTCAGACTTCACTTACCTTGGGTCGACCCAGCGAGTCCGTGGGTTGGCATCGGTCGCGCCAGTCACTGAACTCATCCGGCCGCTGCCCACCGGAGAGGATTTCTTCCGCCACGCGCTGAGCACAGATCATCACAGGCGTGATTCCGCCACCGGGTTGAGCCCAGTGGCCCACCAGGTGAAGGCCCTCGATCGGTGTTGAGGTTGGCAATCGCGCCGCACCGAGCTGCTCAGGTGACATTTCCCAGCCCAACATGGCTCCCTGCCAATTGCCCGTGTACTTGAAGGAGGTCATCGCCGTTGCGCTGAGTTTCACCACGATGTGTGCGTCGATGCCCGGGAGGAGTTGCCGCAGCCGCGTCATGACCTCTTCCTCCACGGAGGCTTTGTGAGCGGCCCAATCAACGACCTCGTCGATTCGCGCCGGCACCAGCTTCTGAACAATCAGGATCTGACAACCCGGCGGGGCGACCGCCGGATCGAATCGCGTCGGAATGAAAACTTTAAACACATTCTTGATCACGTCGCCGGGGTCATAAGAACTCCAATGGTAACCCTCGGCGGCGGCAAGTTTCTCGGGATCCATGCCCCTCAGCCCAATATGCACCAAGAAGCAAGGGTAACTCGGCCTGAGGGACTCCAAACGGCTGATCAACTCGCTCCCACAATGCTCAACTCCGACCAAGTCGCGATAGGTGTGAATCGCGTCCGCATTGGAGATCACAAGCGGGGCTCGAAACGTGAACTGCTCCGGCGCACGCCCGGATACCGTCTGGATACGAACGCCTTCGACGGCACCATTCGCCACGACGATCTTTTCGGTCGATGCGCAGCGAAGCACTTTGCCGCCCCGCGCTTCAAGCGCCTGGCCCATGTCGTCGGCGAATCTTTGCGAGCTTCCCCGCGGATAGTAGTTCCCCAGAAAATAGGCGAACCGCAAGCATGGCATCAAATAAGTAGGAGGTTTGGCTCGGCAGCGAGCCCCAATGCGCGGCGTCCGCCAGCAGCAATGCTTTGAGCCACGGATCGCTAAAGTGCTCGTCCAGTTTCTGAGTCACGGTGTAACTCTCAAACCGCTTTGCCCGCTCGGTTTCGACACCTTTGAAGTAGTACAGGAGCCCGCACAGATACGCCTGCCGCAATTCAGAGAAATAGGCCTCCAGCTCGACCGCCTGACCTGGGAATCTGTGCTTCAGCTTCGCGAGATATTCGTCGAAGTCAGCAGGTACGGCGAAAGGCGGCTTCGACGGGAAGTGAAACTGATCGACCGGGTCCATCTTGATCCACTCGGTCGGTATTTCGAGTTGACACAAGAGCTTGCCGGTAAGCGTCGTCGGGTTGCCGAGCAAGGGGTAAAAGTGAGTCGCGGCGTCAAAGACAAAACCCTTCCGCCGAAAGGTTGAGCAGTAGCCACCGAGCATGTAGTGGCGTTCCAAAAGCAGAACCTTCATTCCGCCCTTCGCCAGCAGGTTGGCGCAGATCAATCCACCGACGCCGCTACCGATCACGATGGCGTCGACTTGCTCGGGGTACGTCCTCCCAAAGATAACGTGGGACATTTTTTGTTGTGGGCTGAACTAAGACCCCGCGGCTACAAGGAAAAAAGCAACGCCGCTTAGCCGGAGACTAAGACATCCCGCCGTCCACGGTGAAGACCTGTCCGCTGACATAGCCGGCATCCGGACCGGCAAGATATAGGACCAAGCTTGCAACGTCCCTTGGGCTGCCCGGTTTGCCAAGCGGTATCTGAGCGGATAGTTTCTTGCGCGCTACTTCGCTCATGGACTCCGTCATGTCGGTGGTGATCAGCCCGGGCGCAACCGCGTTCACGCGGACTCCGAATCGCGCTACTTCTTTCGAAAGCGCCTTGGTAAATCCAATGACGCCGGCCTTGGAGGCGCTATAGTTGGCCTGCCCGGCGATGCCCGTTACCCCGCTCACACTTGTAATGTTAATGATCGACCCGCCCCGCCGAATCATTTTTGGGATCAATGCTCTGGCGTAGTTAAATGTGCCGGTGAGATTGGTGTCGATTACCGCGCTCCAATCTCCCGGGTCCATCCTGTGGAGGGCGCCGTCGAGCCGGATGCCGGCGTTATTGATCAACACGTCGAGTGGTCCGAGGGTGCTTTCTGACTCCTCGACCACCTGCTGAGCTCTCGCGAAGTCTCTGACGTCTGCCTGATGCGGGATAACGCGGCGGCCTTTTTCTTCGAGGCCCGCCACGACATCCATTGCGGCATCGCGATTCGTGGAATACGTGAACGCGACAGAGTAGCCGGCACCAGCGAACTCCTCAACAATCGCCCGGCCAATGCCCCGGCTTCCCCCGGTGACCAGCGCGACGCTCATTGAGGCCGGTTCCTTCCGTACTTTTCGTGGGCCGCCGCGAACTCTCCGCTCGCCAGCGCCGCCCCCATTGAAATCTCTCCACCAAGCAAGGCGGCGGCCACGATCTCGGCGAACTTTCGGGCCTTCCCGCTTCCTTGGCAGTCCATAACCCCTAGAGCTTCGTGCTGAGTCGGAAGCCCGGTTCCTCCGCCAACAGTGGCGACCGATAGTGCGGGCAGGGTGATACTTACGAAGACGCCCTCTTGGTGGAGCTCAAATGAAGTGATCCCACAAGCCGAGTTGACGACGTTTGCCACGTCCTGCCCGGGAGCGATGAAGATCGCCGCCAGCCCGTTGGCGCAATGAATGTTGTAGCCAACCGATCCGGCTTGCAAATGCCCGATCACCGTAGAGTGCCACGCTCCGCACAACTGGCTCGCCGTCACGTGCAGGTACGCCTTCAGGATCTTATGCGAAAGGAGCGCGCCGGCCGTTACGCGCTTGCCTTTCCCTTGAATCATCAGATACCCGCTCGCGCGCTTTTCAGAGGACATTCCGCTGAAAACTAGCCGCTCGGAGACGGGGTAGCAGCCTTCGATCCACCGGCTGACGGCATCGACCGAATTTACGATCATGTTCATCCCCTGGGCGTCGCCGGTTTCAAAGCCGAAATCGATGATGACTTGGCGTCCAAGCTGGTAGCACTTCACCTTGTTGAGCCGCCCGTGGCGAGTTGTCTTCGCCACCTCGCTCCGCATCGCGGAAAGCTGTTGTGGCACCCAATCAATAAATCGCTTGGCGGAAGAAATGTCCGGAAAGGAAAACGACGGACAGATGTGATTCTCATCTTCCAGCAACGCGGTCTCGACGCCCCCGGCATGCGTCAGGGCCACCATTCCCCTTTCGTAGCTGCGAATCAGTGCCCCTTCACTCGTTGCCATGGGGACATAGAACAACCCCTGCGCGTACATCCCTCGTACCAGAACCGGGCCAGCCACCCCCATCGGCACCTGCGCCACGCCGATAGGATTCTCGATGTTGCCTCGGGTCACCTCGATATCGAAGGATGGACGGCTGACGTGCTTCAACGACGCACCCGTCTTCTGCTCTAACCAGCGGCCGCGGCGCTGGACGGAATCAGGGCTGTAACCCTGGTCCCGCAGCCGCGGTATCAGGTCACCGAGCCCCATCTCGATGGACCCGCCTTCCGCAGCATCCGCCTTCTTCGGGTCGGCGTTGGTGGCGCCGCTTTCGAGCATCCTGCCCAATTGATCATTCACCCTCGATTCCCCAGCTTCGTGATCGCTGGCCGAAGAATCCGTCTCGGGCACCAAGGTACGGCCTTTTCCTGTAATGTTTGAATTCACGTCAAGCGTCCGATTCAAGGGGATGCGCTAAGCTCGACACCCGCGCGGAACTCAATTGCCAGAAGCTCCATCCCAACGCTTCAAAACCATCGCCGCATTGTTTCCGTCGCAGCCGAAGGCGTTTACCAAAGCATACTCTCCTTCAAAGGACTGCGCCTCAGGTGAAAGCCGCAGTCCCCCACCAGAGTCCTGAAATCCGGCGGTGGGAGCTACGCTCCGGCGCTTGAGGGCGATTGCCGCGATCACGGCGCCGAACGCTCCCGATGCGCCCATTGTCTCTCCCAGAGCCGCTTTTGGTGCGGTCATCGGAATCTCGCCTAGCCTATCTCCGAAAACGTTCCGCAACGCTCGAACTTCCATCTCATCGCCCGGGCGGCTCCCTCCCGCCGAGGCGATGATACACGCTATCTGGCTCGGATCAATACTTGCATCATCCAGGGTCAGCCGGACCGCCGACGTAGCCCCTTCCGCACCTGCCTGATACTTGTCGATGCTGACGGCGTCATGAGCCGATCCGAACCCGCGCACCTCCACCAGCGGCCCGGAGCCGCGATGATTTGCGGTTTCTGCGGTTTCTAAGACCAGCAAGGCGGAACCCTCGCCCGGCACGGTTCCGTCACGGTTCGGCGCAAACGGGCGGGGTGTTCCAGACTGTGAACAGAGCCCGGCTTTGTGGAAGCCAAAGAAGGATTCCTCGCACAATTCTTCGACGCCACCAGCGAGCAGCACCTTGGCGCGGCCCAGCCGCAGGAATTCGGTGGCGTAGTGGACCGCGTACAAGCCCGACGCAATCCCCGCACAGATCGTCGAATTGACGCCTCGTAGTTTGTGCTTGATCGCCGCCTGGCTGGCGGGGGCGTTAATCACGGTGCTGGGAAACCGCATGGGGTTCACGTACTTGGGTTTGTCAATCAGGCCGCTCCAATCGAAGGAGGCAATGCTGTGGACACTCCCGAACATAGTGCCGCAAACCAACCCCGGCTCGACCACGGGGACAGGCTGAGGAGACAATCCAGAGTCATCATCCCTCGAAAGGCCCGAGGCACCAAGCGCCATGTGGGTAGCAACCGCGAGCAATCGTGAACTTCTATCCAGAACTCGAATTCCCCGGGATCCCAGCCAGGGCTCTGCCGAGAAATTCGGCACCTCGGCCGTTACGACTCTGTGTTCGAGAAGTTCGCTCGGCAGAACGCCAGTCGACCCCGCGTAGAGGGCGGCCTCGAACTCGGCCAGTCCGGCTCCAATCGAGGAGACAACCCCAATACCAGTTACGACAACTTGTGCTTCCATCTCGATCTTTTTCCGGAAAGCAGGAACACAGCCCTCTGGGGCGCGCCTGGGGTCAACTCCGCCAACCCCAACATTCTTTTATTAGCGCCAACTTTCAAAAGTGCCAGACCCGCTCAGCTCGGTTCAGTTACTCCCAGTTGGCTTCAGCCTGAGCCCTCGTGGCGGGCCAAGCAAAGTGAAGCGTTGTTGCCCCCGAAGGCGAAAGCGTTATTGAGAACAAAACGCGGATTCGTCCTGCGCCCTTGACCTGGCACACAGTCGACCTCGCACTCCGGGTCAGCCTCTTCGTAGTTGATAGTCGGCGGAACAACCCCGCTGTCGAGGGCGAGCGCGCAAGCCGCGGCCTCAATAGCGCTAGCCGCCCCCATCGTATGTCCCAGCATAGATTTAATGGAACTCATCGGCAATGTGCGCGCCCGGTCGCCGAACAATGTGGTCAACGCGGCCGCTTCCATCTTGTCGTTGTTTCGCGTGCCTGTGCCATGAGCACTCACATAGTCGACGTCTTCGGCGCGGATGTCGCTTTCGCCGAGAGCCATCGCCATCGCCCGGACGGCTCCACTGCCATCCGGGAGCGGGGTCGTCATGTGATGCGCATCGCAACTAAGCCCGCAGCCGAGAACCTCCGCGTAGATCTTCGCTCCCCGCGCGGTGGCGGCTTCCAGCGGTTCTAGCAGCAGAACCGCCGCCCCTTCGCCGGGCACCATACCTTTGCGGTTCTTGTCGAAAGGCTGGCAGCGTTCGGGGGCGATGGCTCCAACGCGAGAGAAGCCCATGTAGACGATCCGAGAAAAGCTGTCGGCCCCGCCCGCGAGCATCAAGTCCACGCGCCCGCCGCGAATCAAATCCGCCGCGTAACCAATCGCATAGTTGCCCGCTGCGCAAGCCGTCGGGATCATCAGGCAGGGCCCCTGCAACTGGAATTCGATCGCCACATGGCTAGGGATAACGTGGCAGGGGTACCTCAACAGCTTGTCGCCGGGTATTTCGTTCAACCGTTCGTCCTTGCGGGCATCGTTGTAAAGCTCGACAAACTCTGGCTCCCCGGAGGTGGTTCCCATCGAGACCCCAACCCGGCCGCGCTTGTAGGACTTCAAGTCCGCTGCCCCATCTTCGATCGCCATCCGCGCCGCGGCAATGGCGAGCTGAGAGGTGCGGCCCATGGCGTCGGGCGCTTGTCGCCTGAGATATTTTTCAGGCGCGAAGTCCCTTACCTCGGCTCCGACGTGGACGGAGTATTCCGAAGTATCAAAGGACTGGACCGGACTAATCCCCGAAACACCACGAACGAGCTTGTCCCAGAATCCTTGCTTGCCCGACGCGATCGGCGTGATTAGTCCGAGCCCTGTAATGGCGACGCGCCGCATTAATTTATCTTTTAGAATCGAACTCTCTTTGAAATCAAGTGCTCGCGGAAAGATGCCGGAGCACTACTGTCCGGTTAACGACTCACTGGCGAGCGGCAACTGATTGTTCCAGCATAGCTTAGGGCTGTTTTCCCCTTGCCGCGATTTGAACGGCGAAGGACGGCTGGAACGACTTCGGAGGCGGCCGACAATGGTTCATGAACCTCGGCCGCACCGTATTCTCCCAGTTGATCAGCTTCCTTCCGGATCGCGAATTCCGCCGCTGCGTAAGCCGCTACGACGGGGATCGCAGATAGCGCGGCTTTTCCTGCTGGGATCAGTTCCTCTGCATGGCGTTCGCCCAGCTGACCTACCGCGAAAGCCTGCGCGACATCGAAGCGTGCCTGCGTTCGCTCGGCGCCAAGCTCTACCACAGGGGATTCCGCTCCCAGGTGGCGCGCTCCACACTGGCCGACGCCAACGAGTCGCGCGACTGGCGGATCTATGCCGATTTCGCCCAGGTCTTGATTCGCATCGCGCGGCCTTTGTACGCCCGCGATCCGATCGGCGTGGATCTCGATCAAAGTCTCTACGCTCTGGACTCGACCACCATCGATCTGTGCCTCTCGCTGTTCCCCTGGGCCAAGTTCCGCCGGCACAAGGCCGCCCTGAAGATGCACACGCTGTTGGACCTGCGGGGTAACATCCCCACGTTTATCCGCATTACCGCTGGCAAAACGCACGACGTCAACATCCTCGACGAGTTCCTCCCCGAGCCCGGCGCCTTCTACGTCATGGATCGGGCCTACGTCGATTTCGAACGTCTCTTCGTGTTCACCCTCTGCTCGTCGTTCTTCGTCGTGCGAACCAAGAAGAACATCTTGCGCCAACGGCGCTACTCGCATCCCGTCGACAAGTCCACGGGGGTGCGCTCGGATCAGACCGTCCTACTGACTGCCATCGAGTCGGCCCTGGCGTATCCGGACCCGTTGCGGCGGATCAGCTACTTTGACGCCGCGACGAACAAGCGGCTGAAGTTCCTGACCAACAACTTCGCGCTCCCGGCGCTGACCATCGCCCGCATCTACAAGTCGCGTTGGCAGATCGAGTTGTTCTTCAAGTGGATCAAGCAGCTCCTGCGGATCAAGCAGTTTTACGGTACCAGCGAGAACGCCGTGAAGACGCAAATCTGGATCGCGGTCTCGGTTTACGTACTGGTCGCGATCGCGCGCAAGAGGTTGGGCCTGGAGGCGAGTCTCTACCAAATTCTACAGATTCTCAGCGTTACCCTTTTCGAGAAAACGCCCATTTTACAGGCCTTGCAGCCGTCCGACTCCCACGAAAACTTACTCGATGACCCTAACCAGCTGATTCTATTCGACTTTTAACCGGACAGTAGTGATGCCGGAGTATCGCCGCGACGGTCTCGTTGACATTCTTCAATTCAGTAAACTCTTCCTCTGGAATATCAATGTTGTATTTCTTATCGAGAGCTACCATCATCTCGAGCGCCATAAGTGAATCGATCTCCAATTCATCCTCGAACACCGCGGTGTCCGAGATCTCCTCGGGAATGCGTTCGGTGACTTCGGCAATCAAACTCCTCACTGAATTGCGGATTTCCTGCTCGCTGACGGGCGTGTTTCCCATTCAATTACTCCGTTTCTGAATTTTGACTCTTGGAACTTCATGCCTCGTAAGTTTTTGGGCTAGCTAATGAATCATGCAGCCCAGGCAAAGCTGGCGTGAAAGCCGGGATGAATCTTATGACGAAGTGGTACTCGGGCCACAGGGCCTTTCGATACGTTCATGGCTTCAAACAAGACGAAAGCCGCCCGGTCATTCTTGGCATCCAAGTGCTGTACGACAACGACCGCCTCGGATGGATCGTCCGGGTTGGAAATGCAAAATCGGCTCCCCTCCCAGATACTCACCAGCCGGAACTTCATAGTGATCCGCGTCGCGACGACTCCACGAGCCGTGGGCCAATTGATTGAAGAACTTGCGGCCTTGTCGCCCGGCCTCCGCAATCCCTAACATCCAAAAGTCATCGTACGGCCGCCCCGCGAGACGGCCGTCGATCGACGGAAAGTCCGGAGACCGGTCATAAGGCAGACTCTCGCAGCTCACGAGCTCACGTGAATCCAGATCAATCACATAGCACGTCGGCCGGCCCGGGATAACGTTCGAAAACAGATCCGGGATCGGTTGGTATTCCGAATAGATCGATGCTTCCAACTCCAGTAGGTCCACGTTTAATCGTCCGCCTTCCTCGAAGCAATTGATCAAATGCAGACAGTAGCCCGAGCCCGCCGCGATCTGAAAAGACTCCTCGAAAGGCGAATTCCGGGGGATCACCAAAGATCCGGCTTCCCTTCGCCGGCTCCCATGTCAACGACTCCATCACGGACAAGTCTTGCTCCCAAAACTTCTCGAAGTTCATGACCAAAGGACTAAGAAAGAACGCGACGTGCCCTTGGCTCAAAGCAAAGTCATGATTGGAGTGCGCCATATCGAGGCGGCGACGCTGCCGCCGGACCAGCCGGCCAGCCGCGTCAAACTCGTAGAGGTTGAGCGTTGGCTTGTTTGCCGAGTAAGCAATTCCAAAGTTGAATAGATGGCCCGTCAACGGATCGAATTTCGCGTGAGCAGCGAACGGGCTGACGTCATTTAGCTTACCGCTGAAATCATATTCACCCAGAGTTTCCAGCGTAACCGGATCCAGCGCTACTGGCAATGTCGGTTCACCGAATGCCAGCAGGCGACCGTCATACGGATAGACACTGACATTCACTGGCGGTTCGAGCATGATCCCTCGCCGCAATCTGTCGCCGGGGAAGGCTGTTCCAAACCCGCGAAACAGAAAGCGGCCGGCCGCATCCTCCTGCTGCCTTTTCTGGGTCTTGACAAAGCGATTGGTGAAGTGCACGGAGTCGGTGGAAAAACGCAGCGCGAACACCATTCCGTCTCCATCGAGCCAGTGGCGGTATCGCATTCCCGCCCGCTCGAAACACGCCGGCCCGTTCACGTAATAGGTGCCGCGCAGCCACGGGGGGATCGATCCAGCAACATCCTCAATCTCGTAGGAATCCTCGACGGCATCGAACCAGAAGCAGCGTTCGAGATGAGGAGCGAAAGCCCGTTCAGCCGGCGCGGTCATGCTTTGGCCACAGCTTGCAGAACCGGCCGATCCGGCACCGGCGTCAGTAGAGGAAGTGGATCGAGATTCCACCGATACGTTTCGCCTGAACCCTCGAAGCGGCGGTAGTTCGCGCGCATCGCATCAGGGTCAAACTCCAAATCGCGGAGGTCGAGGCCACTGACAAAGGCTGCGTTGAATAGTACGGCCCGATCTTCCAAAACCGAGGCATGGACATGTGCCGCAATATAGCGGGCAAGCTCGTGCAGCCGCTCAACGTGACGGCTGAGCAAGGTCTTCGCCTCTTGAAGCGTGACACCGACTTCGTAGAATAGCTTTTCTGAATCTCGCACGGGCCTCAGATCGTAGAAGTCGATCAGGACAGGATCACCCGGCTCGACTCCCCGTCGCTTTTTCCACTGATAGTAGCCGTCCAAGAACTTCTGCAGACTATGGTTGACAGGGCCGAGCTGCGCGAACTTCCGCAAGAAAAACGGCAGGAATTCTTGATGGACAAAAAGATCATTCGCGAACGGAAACACGTAACAACCAAAATAGACGGCCAGCTCCCACGAGTACTTAAGCGTGAAGGCCTCCTGATCACCCAAACAAGAATAACTTGCCGCATAGGAAGGAACATACGCCCCATACATGGCCTTCATCAGAGTTTCGTAAAGGCGGCATTTCCTATCGAGCACCTCGAAATCGCCGGTGAGGATCGAGTCGACGATGAGCGAATTGTGAATCGCAATCAGGTCGCTGCCGGGACTATACAGCGGGTCCGAAAAGCGCCCCGATTCACCCGTCAAAGCCCAGCGCCCGGAGCTGATCGTTTCTTGCGCGTCGTAGGAAAAATCAAGGTGGCGGCCCTCGTCAAGGATCGTGCGTCCGGGCAGGTCACGGGCAAACAAAGGCCACTGGCGGCAAACGTAGTCCAGCATTTTGCGGCCGGTGGAAACCTTCTCAGGATCGAGAACAGAGCGATCGTAGACCAGCCCCAAACTCGTCTTCCCGTGAAGCGGGATCACCCAGAACCACTGGCTCTCGGCACAAAAATGGTTGGTGCCGAGAAAAGCGGGGAAATTCCCTTCCTTCTTGCGATCCGGATTCATGCGAATCTGCTTCCGGTCCCGGCCGGTGAGCTTCTCGATATCAACCAGGCCGTCGACCCAGCACCAAGTGGCGCCGTGCCGGATCGGATTATCTTTGGAAAGGCTGAGCTTCCTTTTGAGAAACGCCCCTCGGCCGGTGGCGTCGATGACCCAGCGGCAACGGTACTCCACGCCCGAGAAACGGACTCTATGATCGCCCAACTCAGCTAGTTCAACGTCGAGATTCTTGACTCCGCCCGCGAAACAGAACCTGGCGTCTTCTTGATTGGTTCTCAAAAGGTGCTGTTCAAGCTTGTTCCGGTCAAGTTGGAACGTGGCAATGTTCGAGATGACGCGCGTGAACGATTTTCCGTACTCTTCGAGGCTTTGGTTCGACAACCCGCCGGTCTTCCAATAGAAACGGAGATTGTATTTCAGGTAGTGCTCGCGCAGCAGGTATTCCTCAAGGTCCAAAACCTTGGAAAGATAATACCCGCCTAGCTGCACGAGCGACTCCCCTACCTTCTGGGAACTTCCAGGTGGGGTGGAGAGCTTGTCGAGCAACAAAATGGTCTTATTGGTGTGGAGCAACAGGTGCCGGGACAGTGTGAGGCCGGCAAGCCCAGCACCGACAATCACTACGTCGCAGCTCTGAAGACCGGAGGGCATTTGCCTAGATTCTATCATCGCTCGGCTAGTTTACATTTGTTGCCGGCGCTTTCGGCTTAGTGGATTCGGGGCGGTCTTCGCTTGCCCGAAGTCACCGTGTTTCTTTCGGCGCAAGGAGTCTCCATTTCAGCAGGCCCACGGGCTCCCAGCCGATAGTTCCGGCGCCTGCGACGGTTCGTGCGTATGTCACGCCGGAGCCAAAGGATGCATCAGGAGCTTGGCCGGGTAACGCTCTTGAGCCCTTCGCCCTCGACGATCCGGACAACTTGACGGGCCGTGATGTCCCGGAACTCCTCAACGGTCCCGGCTGGCCAACGGACCGTCAGTATGTCAACCTTCGACTCTGCTCCCAGACCAAAGTACAGCTTTCCGCTGCTCTGAGAAGCGTAGGCCGAACCCGCGGAGGCGTGGCGCATCTGTTTCAAGCCGCCGGCCTCCAGTTGAACCACAGCGCCGATACCGTCGCGGTTGCTCTTCCGGCCCTCGAGTTCCACCGCTAGTCAGTTCCGTGCCGCGCCTACTTCGTTGCGCAGCAGCGTGGGGCGCGCCGCCTCGGGATCGCCCGTGTCGCCGGGATTGTGGTTGATGATGATGTCCAGGTCGCCGTCGCCGTCGTAATCGAATAACGCCATGCCCCTGGCGTCCCTGGGCGCGTCCGCTCCCAGGGCCAGGCCGGCGCGTGTGAGCCGCAGGGCGCCATCCGCGCCCGGACCCTCATTGCGCAGCAGGACGTTGTTCTCATAGCCGTTCCACGAGAGCTCGCCACGAAATTCGTCGGTAAAAAACCGCCCCGATTTGTATTGCTTGATGTGCGCGACCGCGCTCATGACCCAGGGCAGTCATATGTCGTCCATGGTCTTCCCGCTGATCCAGCCGTTCACCGCGTAGATATCCTGCCAGCCATCGTTGTCGAAGTCGAAGAAGCTGGAGCTCCAGAACCAGCCGTGCGGGTTGGCGCCGACTTCTTCGGCAACGTCGGTGAACGTGCCGTCGCCTTGGTTGATCAGCAGGCTGTTGCCGCGCACCATCTTGTCGCCGAACTGGCGCCAGTCAGTCCCGAGCTGGTCGAGGATTTCCCCGTAAACCGCGGAGTCCGCGAATACAGTTCCTTCGCTTATGCTGTTGAACAGGTAGCGGTAGAGGGTGACGGCTTGGCCGTACCAGCGCTGGCTGGAACGGACGTTCGAGACATAAAGGTCCAGGTCACCGTCATTGTCGATGTCCCCGAACGATGCGCTCATGCCGAAGGCTTGGTCCAGCGTGCCGGACTCCTTCGAGACGTCGGCGAAGGAGCCATCTCCGTTGTTGCGGAACAAGGCGTTGCGGCCATAGTCGTTCGCTACGTAGAGATCTTGGTCGCCGTCCGAGTCGTAGTCTCCCCAGGCTACCCCGAGCGTCAATCCGCCTTCGCGTACGCCGGCCTCTTCGGTGACTTCCGTGAACCGGAAGTCACCATCGTTGCGGAAGAGCGAGTTGCCCTGGCTGTTGCGGGTGTAAAAGAGCGTCGTCGGGAGGTCGACCCGAGGGTCAAGGTAGCGGCCGGCGTAGAGATCGAGATCGCCGTCGTTGTCGTAGTCCGCGGCGGCCGCCACGGTAACGAGGTAGCGGCCCAGACCGGCTTCCGGGGTCACATCGCTGAAGACGCCGTCTCCGTTGTTGCGGAACAGGCGGTTGCGATCGGTCTGAGAGCCGGTAAAGAGATCTTTGTCGCCATCGTTGTCGAAGTCGGCGAAGATTGCGACCGTGACCCCAATCATCTCGGCGGGCAGACCCGCCTTTTCGGTCACGTCGGCGAAGGTCCCGTCCCCGTTGTTGCGGTAGAGCCGCGGGCGCTTCCCGTCGCCGAAGAAGATGTCGTCGTATCCGTCATTGTTGTAGTCGACCGCCGAGACGCCGGGCGCCGCGTATTTAACGATGGCGAACTGCTTGGGTTCCCACTCGGGCGTGGCGAAGTCCGGATTGAGTTGTGTTTTGAAGTCGAGGCCCGCCAACTCGGTGACATCGCTGAAACCCCTCCGATCCCCTGTAACAGTGCGGCCGTCAAGGAGTTCCTGCCGCTCGATCACCCAGGACGGAGTGGCTTCGCGCAGCCACATGCGAAAGCGGGCGTGACTCTCGAATGCCTTTCCATCCTCGCTGGTCCCGCGGATCCAGAGCATCGACCGAACGACGGCTTGATTGGGAGCGGGAATCTCCTCGATCGCGTCAAGCTTGAATTTGGCCGTTTCGACCGACTGGATTCCGTCGAAGTAGCGCCCCGCTTGTTCGACTGCGTCAGCGCCGCCGTCTTTCGCGCCGGATACATCCCATTCATAAACTTGGACTCCGTCCCGGGCCAGGGCGGGTTCCTCGTTGAGACTCCAGAAAAGTTCGGCCTCGGCCACCGCCGTCGGTTCGTAGTACTGTGCAAGCTCCTGCGGCTGCAAGCGCTGGGCGCTGGCGGCGTAGGCATTCAGAAGCCGCAGAACGTCCTGTCCGGTTTCGGCGTACTCGTCGGCGCTGCGATTGAGATTCTCGACATGGAGCATGCCGCCGCCGGCCCCGGCGAGCACCAAGGCGGCAACAGCGGCAAGAAGCACAGACTTCCGGTTGATAGACATCATTTTGCGATCCCGGTCGAATCCGTACGGTAGAGAATCGCCGACTCAGTCCAGCCAGTTGATTTTACCAGGACGGCGGATCCGTCTATCTTTGGATTCGAAAATACTCATCCTCCGAAGGGCTAGTCGGGTTCGGTGAAGTGGTTCAGATTGTTGAGATCCGCCTCGTAGGATTGCCAGGCGCCGCTGCCAGGCCAGTAGACTCGCACCGACTCAACGCTCGTCGATTCTCCAAGTCCGATATGAGCGAGAAATGGCGCGCTGCCGAAGGTCGTTTTCTGGTCCATGTGATATGTGCGAACGACCGGTTTCCCATCCGCCGTCAAAGCGTCCACGCGGATCCGGCAGCCGACACCGAAACGGTTGGTGCGGCGCCCGTGTAGCCGGATTTTGATCCAGCTTTGGTCGAGTTCGCTTTCGTTGACAAAGAACTGGTTCGGCCAGCGATCGGCCGGCCACATCCCACCAAGGCTGGAGTAGACGTCTTGGTCGCCGTCCTCATCCCAGTCAAAGAAGACAATGCCGTGACCCTTTTGAATCGTTCCGAAGCCGTGCAGCCGCGAGATGTTTTCTGTTGCCAAGGCGCAACCCGTTCCGTCCGTCCGTCCCAAGTACATCAAGTTTGGGAGGACAAACCAGGGCTCGGGGCCGCCGGTCCCCAGGTAGAAATCGAGGCACCCGTCGTTGTTGAGGTCGCCGTAGGACGCTCCCATGGAGCCAATGGTCATGTCGTCGAAAAAGCCGTGGAGAGGCTCGAAGCGGCCCGTATCGTCCCGCTTGAGAACGAGGGCGCGGCCCGTGTCGGGATCCCCGTAGTCCATTCCGAAGACCGCCTTCTCCGTCGACGTCCGCGCTTCGCCCCCAGAGTTCAGGAATATCTCAAGGTTGCCGTCGTGGTCGACATCGACGAACGAGCCCACGAAGGACGAGCCGAAGCGGCTGTGCGGGGTGAAGCGTTGTCCTCCCTCGTTGTGGAGCAGCACGCTCTGACGTTTCGTGGCGCTGGACAAGAACAGGTCGGCGAAACCATCGTTGTCAAAGTCGCCAAACGCGGCGCCAATCATCGGCTGGTCACTGACGTAGGGGCCCAGCCCGAACACATCGGTTCGGTCCACGAAGCGGCCGTTTTCCTGCAGGAACAGCCGGGAATCGGCGCGGCCCTCAGCCATAAAGTCCCAAACCAGCGGAATCCGGGTGCCCCAACTCGCATGGAATAGATCGAGATCGCCGTCGTTGTCAACGTCACCCCATGCCGAGGTCCAGCCAAACGTTCGCTTCCCGTCCGCGCCGTCGCGCAGCCCGACCGCTTCGGTGACGTCCTCGAAACTTCGGCCGTCTACGTTTTGGAAAAGGCGGAATGGCTGGAAGAAGGAGGCGACGAAGACATCCATGCGGCCATCGTTATTGAAGTCGGCGGCACTGACGAGATGCGCCTGAATGGCGTCCTCAAGCCCGCTCCCGGCAGTCACATCCTCAAAGCCCTCACCACGATTGCGGTAGTAGCGGAGTGGGTCGAAGCTGCCACCCGTGATGATATCGGACGCCCATCGCCGTCAAAATCCTCGACTGCCACTCCACGGCCGGAGTCGAAAGTGTCGATGCCGAATTCGGCCGCCCGGTCGCTGAAAGACAGATCGGCTGCCGCCGCGCCCTAGCCTTCGGCAGGCTTACCGTAGAAGAAATCCGTGAAGCGGGTCTTCAGGCGGTATTGCGCGGGAACTTGATCCGGGTAACCGTCGATTGTCATGTAGCAGAAGTTGAGCAGCCAGCGGTACAGGCTGCTTTCCGAGTCATAACGCTCCAACAGCTTCCGCAATGTCTGAATGGCGGCGGTGGCCGATTCTTTCCGAGCATGATGCTTTGTGAGCGGCAGCGTACACCAGGCTTGATTGCTCTGGTGGCTCGCATGCACTGTGTGCAGGCGATTCTCGGGATTGCGCAAAGCTGCGAGGCAGTTGTTTGCCTCGGCGAGCCGCATCTGAGTGATCGCCAACCAGAACAGGCGGTCTTCGTTCTCACCCTGCTGGCCGATTAACTGCGAGAGCAATGCCGCAGCGGCCGGGAAATCACCGAGGTGAAACAGGCGTTTTGCTTCTTCGAAGTCGTCCTCGGCCCGATTCGAGGGCAGAGTGAAGTATCCCGTCTCCGGTTGCACCTCGAGCGAGTCCATCTGGGGGATCCAATACAACATGAAACTCACCAAGTGAGCGGTCTCCCGGAATCCGGAATCCTGGAGCATGTAGAAGGTCCCCGCCGTCAGGTTTGGGTAACGAATGCGGGCCCAAAGAAGCGTCCCGCCGAGTAGGACGACGAGAGCCAACAGGGCGTGAATCCTGATCCGCCCGTCACGTAGCGAGAAATGCGGGCTACTGTCGAATCGCTGCATCAAGCCTGCTCGGAGTTGTGCTCAGCAAAGTCGGGTGCTTGGGCGAGCGCTTCTCGAGTTCCCCGCCCTCACGAAGATAGAGCGCTTGGTTCGTACCACCGAGGGTCGCTAGCTCCTCAGCTGAGAATTCCTGGACAGATCCATTTGGCCAGATGATCCGCATCTTGGCGACGGCGGCTTGTCCGAGCCCGAAGTGGAGCGGGAACATGCGCTGTGACGCAAAACCCGAGCCCGCTTCGACCACCCGCGTCAATGTCCTCCCCGCCCCGCCCTCGCCATCCACAAGCACCACCTTGGCGGCGGCGCCGATCGCGTCCCGGTTGCTCCGTGAGCCTTCGAGCGAGATCTGAAGCCAGTTCCCGGGGCGTTCCCAGTTATTCCGATAGACCGTGGGGGTGCTGTTATTATTGCTGAGAACGAGATCGAGACGGCCATCGCCGTCTAGATCAGCTACCCCGACGCCGCGCGTGTCGAGAATCTCGTCCGATCCGGATGCCCTTGCGATCTCCGCGAACTCGCCGCCCCCTAGGTTCTTGAACAAGCAGTTCCTCTCATAGCCGTTCCAGGAGTTATCCCCGATAAACGCATGACCGAAGAAGTCCCCGGCCTTGTAACGATCCAGGTGTGCGACCGCACTCCCGAAGAAGGGCAGTCAAAGATCGGTGGCCGGATCGTTGCTGATCCAACCGTTGGCGGCGTAGATATCAAGATGGGAGTCGTTATCCACGTCGATGAAGGCGGTGTTCCAGCCCCAGCCGGCCATGTTCGTGTGGCTGTCCTTCAGCTCGTGAAACGTGCCGTCGCCATTGTTGGCAAATAGCGAATTTCCTTCGCCAACCATAGTCCCCAGGTTGACCCAGTCGCTTCCAATGAGCTTGTACAGTCCGAAATACTCGGCTGCGTCCAGAATGGCCCATTTCGTCTTGAGCACGTTGCGGAGGTACTGGCTGACGGTCACATCCTCTCCGAACCAGCGCTGGTTTGACTGGACGTTGGCGGTGTAGAGGTCGAGCCATTCGTCATCATTGATGTCGCCGAAGGCCGCGCTCATGCCTGGACCGATATCCCAAACCCCAGCGTGCTTGGTCGTGTCCGTGAAGGAGCCGTCGCCGTTGTTGCGGTAGAGGACTTTCTGTCCGAAGTCGTTGGCTAGGGCCAAGTCCGGATAGCCGTTGTTGTCGTAGTCGCCGGCGGCCACCGCGAGTGTCCAGCCAGTGTCGGCGATCCCAGCCTGATCAGAGACATCAACGAAGGTCCTTCGGCCGGCCGGGATTCCGTCGCCGGGCGGCAGAGGAACATTGCGGTACAGGCGGCTGCGCTCCCCGTTACGCGCGAAGAACATGATGCGCGGTACCTCCTCGAAGGCGTTGCCGTAGACGCCGACGCAGAGGTCCAGGTAGCCGTCACGGTCGTAATCCAGGAAAGTGGCCGACATGCTCGGTGCGTTGAGGTTGAGGCCCGCCTCAGCCGACCTCTCAACAAAGGTGCCGTCGCCGTTGTTATAGAAGAATTGGTTCGGGGCCATGTACCGCGTCAAGAAGAGATCTCTGTCGCCGTCGTTGTCCACATCGGCGAAGATCCCCGCCACGGCCTCGCCAAGACCCTCCAGCCCCGCCTCGCTGGTGACGTCGGTAAAGGTCAGCTCACCGGCGTCTCCCGGACCCTCGTTGCGATAGAGCCTGGAGCGGATTCCGTCGGGGAAGAAAATGTCAGGCCGCCCGTCTTGGTTGTAATCAGCCGTCGCGACGCCGCTCGGGGCATATTGGACCATCCCGAACTTAAGCTTCTTCTCGCCCGTGCTCGGGTCGATCCTGCTGAACTCGACATCGAGCTTGGGATCGCGGACGTGCCGGAAGTCGATTCCCGCCGATTCCAGATTAACCTTGGCAAACAAGCCGCCGTCGCCCGCCGCCCGAACGCCGTGAACCAGCTCATCGCTGACGATCCTCCAGTCCGGTGGAACGCTGCCTGGGCTCTCGTTGACAAGGTGCCAGCGTATGATGCGGCGATCCTGAAAGAGGCGGCCTTCGCGGTCCACCGCGTCCAGAAAGAACTTCGTGGTCAAGATGACATCGTCGGGATCGGGTTTTTCGATCAGGTAGATCTTGCAGGCAAGCTTATCGATCGCGCTGAGCTCGCCGAGGTATTGGGAGAACTCTTCGACGACAGCCGCCTTGTCGTAGTCCGCTCCCCCGGCGGCAGCTAGTTCGGTCACGAACACGCCGCCTTGCTGCCGCGCTTTTCTCAAGGCCCACTGGCCGCGGCCGGGAGCCGCGTAATCGCCGGAGTAGAAATCAGCGAACTGAGCCAAGTCGCCGTCATGGAATGCCCTGGTAAACGCCTTCGAGTATTCGCTGAGGTAGTTGTTGATCCGTTGGCCGAGGGCGTAGTGTTGTGCGTGTCTCTGGTCCTGCCGCTTGGCTACTTCGCGATAGCCGGCAAACACGGCGAGCAGCGTGCCAAGGCCCGCAAGCGGCAGCATCAGCCTCTTCTTGGAAAACTTCATTGTTCCTTGTTCGAGGCCGGTAATGCTCGAGGCCGGTAACGTTCGAGACCGTCAACGTTCGAAGCCGTCGACGGCAGCGGCCTGTTTCCCAGAGGTGGAAACCACCTCGGCGCGCCCGAGCTGCCTTGCGACGCCCAGTCTCCCGGCAGCGACGATTGTATCAGGATCGACCAATAGCTCGATCGAAGTATTCGTTCGTTCGAGGGAATTTGAATCGGGTTGGCAGGACAAAAGACTCGCTTCTGAAGGTGGCCCCCGCACGATCGCGTGTATTGAGTGAGATCTTCTACGATGGAGCCTCTCCTGGCGTTTCCTGGGCTATGGATATCATCTCCATGGGCGTGCCAGCACTCAGGTCACGAGCCTGCAATGCCAAAAAAGGACAGACCGGCATCGGCGCACGCCGGCGAGCGCCCATGCGACGCCATTCCTTATTGGAGGATACTCGTTCGCTGCATGCACCCTCTGCGGGTGATTCGTATGAGGTCTCTACAAGGACCATTCGCGGACGACAAGTTTGTCGAGGCAGCTATGGACACCCACCGCAACAGCGAGGTCAGCGGCAAGATCGATGATCGGTGCGTTGCCCTTTGGAAGATCGAGAGGATCGGTTTCTCGTATTACCGTCATGGCTCGGGAACGTTGCATGGGCCCTCGGTGCCGGTTGAGATTCTGCCGATATCCCACACCGGTCTGGGTATCGCGGCCGTGGAAGAAGCGGGCCTATCGCCGGAGAAGATCCGCCAGTCGATTGACCGTCGAGCCCACCCGGATTTCCGGCATTTTGCATACGAATCGGTGGGCTGCGCTTGGGGCGTCTACGAGAATCGGAGCTTCAGGAGATTGTTCGAGACCTTCACCGGCGTCCGTTTCCCATCTTGCGATCTCCCGGACTCAGCCGAATTCATGGCCGGGTTCCCGCCCGGTTGCCGCCCGCTGCTTTCACACGGATACGGGCGCACTCTATATTTCGTTCACCGTACTCTTGCCGGGAGCATACGAGGAGCTGCAGCCGCCACGTCGCTCGACACCAGCGCGGCGGTTCAAGGAGTCGCATTCGCCTATGCCATGATCAACTTCGCCGATCTCCGTCGAGTGCTGGATGTCCGCCCTGATCTCGAGCAGCCCGCGCTTGCCGAGGCCTTTGACGACGGGCTCGTGTTGGCGTTGGCGATGTGGTCATGGACCTTTCCCGGATTTCCTCGGCTTTTGTCACCGCAATCGGATCGGCAAGCCGAGCTCATGGATCGCGCCGAACAGGTGGTCTCCCAGGGCCATCGCAGCGGCCACTTCACTCCGCCGGGACTGGAAGGTGTGAAAAAATCGCGGGCTGCCACAAGCGGCCATTCCTAAGTCCCTGTTTATCAGTGATGCTATGGCCGCTTGTGGCAGTCCCCAGCATTTTTTCACACCTTCCTGTCCCTTAATGGACGCAGCTAAGGACTGCCCCCCTGATCCGTTGGGTGCCTATCAGCGCTGGGTCCCAGCATTTCACCATAGGTTCGATGGAAGCGCAGGTCCGCGCCGCTTGTCTCCGATAAGCTACCGAGGCTAGCCGTGACGAGGTCTCTCCAAGCCTCCGCTTGATGGCCTTCAACCGTCGCGAACTTCCTGATTGCGCCCGGTTTCTTGTCCCATTCCTTCCAGCGGAGCCACAACACGAAGGCTTCGCCAAGTCCGCGCACCATTTGCTCGGCGTGACAGGCGGATGATTGGAAAGCGTTGACTCGGCTGCAAATCACGGACGGATGCCGAAGGTTCACCAGACCCAGCGCCCAACCGTAGCCCGCCAGCGTGTTCGCTTCGTCCTCAGCGTCCAGTTTGGCGTTCAATAGGGTCGAACGCAGCGCCGGCCAAGATCGCCCTTGCCCGCCAAGCGCCGGAGGGTACTTCAAATAGAGTCCCCGGCCGACTCCATGCCAGAAGAACGCTCTAAGCAGCCGGTGGTGAGCCGACACAACATCAGCAGCCCGTTCCAGAAGTTCCGGAAAGAGCGTGACCGAGACAAACCCCAGACTCTCCGCCTCGATCCCGCGTAGTGTTTTCGGGGCTTGCTCGCCGCAGATGCGCAGGTACGACCCCAAGGCGTCGACCGGGTCCGCACGCGAGTCTCTTGCTGCGCGCCTAAGGCAATCCTCCGCCAGAGCGATTGTGCTGCCAACGTGAAATATCCCTCGATGCCGGGCCGGAAGGCGAAAGGCCATGCCGAGATCGAGCAGCCGGTTTGGCTTCGCTTGGAGCCCTAACTTCACATTCCGGTATCCCAGCCCTTCGAGTGCCCATAGGGCCTCGAACGTCGGCTCCCCGAACGACAAGAATGACAAACTCCGGCCCGCCTTTTCAGTGCCTCCGAGGGCTGCCAATCCTTCATCGTGGACTGCCAGGGACGCGGCGTCGAAGCGCGATGTTACGAAATGTCGAATCGCCTCCAGAATGTTGCCTAGCTCCAGTAGTTCGGCACTGGCGGCAATGCCGCCGAGCACCCGGGCGGCGGACGTCGCGGCTGCGAACGCGGCGTTGACGACAGGCCCGGGCAGCCGACCCGACACAACGGCTGCTTCGACAACCGGAGTCATGAAACACCACATAGAAGGGCCTTCAAGACGCTCCGAGGACCAGATCCGCCTCGAGCGTTTCGCGCTTCACCGTAGACCCCATAGTGTTGCAGCGGAGCGCTGCAGGCGGCCTTCCCTGCCTGATCGGATTACTTGCGACAAAGGCGTTTCCCACGACCAACGATCTCTGGTGCAACAGAATTACCCATAGTGTTGCAGGAGCCGCGCGCCGGCACGAAGAGCAGTCCACAGTCTTCTAGCTTGGGTCCGAGCGTCTGCCCTGGATTCCGGGGGGCAACGTCAGACATTCTCCGATGGCGCTCCAATAGCTGGTTCGAATGCGATTCCCGACCTCATGCGGGGCGATTTGTGTGAGCGCTTCCGACAGCCTACCCAGATTGTAGAAGGGAACTGACGGATACAGATGGTGCTCAATGTGGTGGTTGATTCCGTGTGGTCCGAATAAGAACCGACCCAGGGCACCTCGAACGGACCTGGTCGTCCTCAGCACGTCTGGCCCCGCTCGGCTATAGCGAGAATCTCCCCCTTCCTCGATGCCGTCGTGCTCGGTCATCGCACGAATTCGGAAGATCGCCGGAAAAACCGTGTAGAGAGGAAGGAGCCACAAGAAAAGGTAAAAGTGAAGGACTTCACCCAACAAGCACGCTGTCCCCACGGAGCCGTGCAGTAGAAGGATCGGAATCAGTTTCAACCTGCTCTGCCCGGGCAGTCCCCAAATCAGTCGTGCAAGGACTCCGAGCGGAAGCGGCCAGAGTCCACTCAAATCGCGGAGCACGAGATACGCAAAACGAATCGGAGGCATCGGGATCTGCGCCTCTTTGGGGAGCATCTCAGAGAACAGGCGCTCCGGGTCCCGCGGCGTGTCCAAGTGCATGTGGTGCGGCAGATGAAATACCCTGTAGTTGGCCGTGGGCAAACCAATCGGGAAACCGGCTAGCAAATCGCCGAGCAAGTCGTTCGACCACCGCCTACTGGTCACTCGATAGTGGACCGCTTCGTGCATCAACACGGCTAGCGCGTGCTGTCGATTCCCAACGACCAGAATGCCCGCGAGCCACATGTACCACCGAGACCAATAGCAGCAGATCGCGATCACCGCCACAATCAAGGCCCAATCCCCCAGCACCGCAAGGAACCACCGCCATGGCTCGAGTCTTGAAAGACTCCGAATACGGGAGTGGTCGATCAGAGGTGGCTGAGACGCGTCCTTAATCATGCTCCCAACTAGGTTAGGACTTTATGAGCGACGGTGAGCTGCCTTGCCGTAGCAAATCTCAACCCCCTTTCTTTTTGAGCTGCTGCTAGCTTCGGCCGCACGCGTCGAATGACTTTGAATCGCGCCGGCACGTACTCCAATGTTTCCGAGACGTCTTCGCCTAACTTCCGCAACTCGCCGCCGCAATCGGGACAGTTCGTTTCTTTAGGGTTTTGCGTAATCGTTTCTCGAGTAATTCGGCGGGCAACTCGCGCCGCGCCGGCTTGCGTTTGACGACTTGTTCCAGCACCGCTTCGAGCGGACTGCCCGCTTCCGGAGCCGCGCTCGCTTGGCTTGCTTCGAGATCTTCCAAGCAAAGCTCCAGCTGTTCAATGCGGCGCTCGATCTTTTCCGATTTGCGCCCGAACTGCATGCGCTTGAGCTTGAGGATCAGCAGCTTCATCCGCTCGATCTCGCTCGCGTTCGCCTCGAGTTGCGCCCGCTGCGCCAAACAAAAAGCCTCTAACGCGCGGCGGTCGAGAGAACCGAGATCCAGCGGCGTCGAAGGCGTCTCACTCACACTTCTATTATCTCATAAATAGAATTATAAGGCACGATTTATTTAACTATTCATGTCTTATAATCACGATTTCTTATACTGCGAAACGAGGTCCTGGATGCTCCTTCTCTGTCGTGCGCTCCGGCCGCCGCCAATCGATGCCTTCGAGCAGCATCGACAGTTGCGCTCGCGTCAACAAGACCACGCCGTCGGAGGCTTGCGGCCACACGAAACGTCCGCGCTCAAGCCGTTTCGAGAAGAGACAAAGACCGTCGCCGTCCCACCACAGCACTTTGATCAGATCCCCGCGCGGCGGGCAGCGGACCCCGGCACCGCAGGCGCTCCACAGGTGAGGGCGGCGCTCCCCGCGAGGCGGCTATATCGCCCATATCGCTCATGGCTCCTTGACCTACCGCAAGGGTCTGTATCGCCTCCGAAGCTACGATTCGAGCGGTGTTCGAACCCCTGTCGTACGTTCCCGCCGTAAACAACCGAGCGGACGTCGCGTATTGTAGTCCACTCGCCAGCGCTCGCCTCAGGGCAACCGGTCGTCCCAGGTGTCCTCGGCCTTATAGACGACCCCCATCCCGCCTTCACCGAGTTTTTCGGTGATCTTGTAGTGGCTCGTGGTTTGGCCGACCATGGAGCACCGCTAGCAGAGCCGTGGTGTGTCCAATTCTATCTTGATCATAGGCGTCGGGAACAAGCCTAGAATCCAACGATGGTCTTTTTCTGGGCGG
>CBDCYS010000065.1:0-24427 GCA_965224215.1 Bryobacterales bacterium
ATTACGCTGGCTCCGTTGGCCTTGGACGGCAAGGTTTTCGTCGGAGTCACGTCGGGCGAATGCGGACTCAACGGATTCGTCGACGCCTGCGACACCGAAACCGGGAAGAAGCTTTGGCGCTTCTGGACCGTCCCGCAAGAGGGAGATCCGGCGCGTTCTACCTGGTCGGGAGATTCAGCGAACTTTGGCGGCGGGCCCACCTGGCTCACCGGAACCTACGACATCGAAACCGATACCCTCTACTGGACAACCGGCAACCCCGCGCCTGATTTCGACGGCACCGTCCGAGAGGGCGACAATCTATACACCTGCAGCGTGCTCGCCCTCGACCCCAACACGGGACGGCTGAAATGGCATTTCCAGCACACGCCGCATGACACCCATGACTGGGACTCCAATCAAGCTCCTGTCCTGCTGGACGCGGTATTCAAAGGTAAGCCGCGCAAGCTGCTGATCCAGGCGGTTCGCAATGGTTTCTACTACGTCCTTGACCGCCTGACCGGGGAGTTTCTGTTGGGCAGAGCCTACATCCACCAGACTTGGGCCGACGGCCTCACTCCGGAGGGACGCCCGATCGTTATTCCGAACACGGATCCAACGGAAGAAGGTAACCGGACGTGTCCCGATCTTACCGGCGGGACCAATTGGGGTGCTCCTTCCTACAGTCCCCAAACGAATCTGTTCTACGTCTCGATTCGCGAAGCGTGTTCCGTCTACACCAGCAAGACCAAGACGCCAATCCCAGGACATCCCTACACGGGAACCGGAGAGCAGTTTGATCCGGATGATCCCCAAGGCGGTGCGATCGTTGCGATGGACCCGTTGACGGGAGACATTTGCTGGCGGTTCGAGCTGAATCAGGGCAGGCCGACATCGGGAGTGCTGGCGACGCAAGGTGGCATTGTGTTCGGTGGGACGCTGGAGGGCTATCTCGTCGCCCTCGACGCTAAGTCCGGCCGACTGCTCTGGCGTCAACAACTGGGCGGCCAAATCTATAGCACGCTAATTTCCTATGCAATCGACGGCAGACAATTCGTATCCGCCGTCGCCGACGGCGTGCTGAACACCTTCGCTCTGCCCGTGGTCAAGCCATAGCTTCGAGCCGTGACGTGGCACCCGTCCGGCGTGGCATAGCTCCGACGCGCGACGTGGCGCCCGTCTGACGTGGCACCCGGTCCGATCGTCAGAACGGCCGAACTCCATGAATCTTCACGGGATGGTTGTGAAAGAGAGTCTGGCGGCGGCGATGTTCTGGTACTCTATGTGGACGCTCAGGTGGGGTCCTGGAACTGAACAGCAAAGAATGGGGTTGCCCGCTAGACCTTGTCGCACTCGCCCACCGTCATGAACCTTCCCACCCTGCTTCATTCCGTCAGCTACTCCGGTTCTTGGGGTCAGGCGCAACTGAGCGTCGAGGACTTCATCAACCGCGCCGCCGATCTGGGCTATTCCGGTGTGATGCTGATGGCCAAGCGCCCACACGTCTCACTGCTCGACTATGACGACACCACCCGCGACCGCGTGTGCCGCCAGATCGAGGAACGCGGCCTGACGAAAGTCTGCTTGGCCGGCTACAACAACTTCACCGCTGATCTGGAACACGGCGAGGTGCCGACGCGCGAAATCCAGATCCACTACGTGACCGAGCTGGCCCGGCTAGCGCGCGACCTAGGGGGCGAGCTGGTCCGCATCTACACGGGATATGAAAAACCCGGCCGGAAGCTACCTGCCGCAGTGGAATCTGATCGTCGAGTCGCTGAAAGAATGCGCCCAGCGGGCAGCGGAATTCGGCGTGACCCTCGGTGTCCAGAATCATCACGACATCGCGGTCGACCACCGCAGCCAGCGCGATCTGATCAACGCCGTCGATGAGCCGAATTGCAAGGCGCTGTTCGATGCCTGGGCACCGGCGCTGCAAGGAACCGACATTGTCGAGGCCGCCCGCGTGATGGCTCCGATGACGGCTCATACAACGATCGCGAATTATCAAAAGCGGCCGCGTTTTTGCTAGGACGCCGAAGTAGTCAACTCCTGCTTATACGGTTGTTTCAGCAAGCCCCAAGATGTAGGGTAGGGCGTGGCCCGGCCGCCGTTTGCGAAGAGTCTGCGTCAGTTTCAGGTGGAGTTCGCGACCGAGGAGGCTAGCCAGAAGTACCTGGCTGCTTGTCGTTGGCCCGACGGGTTCCTTTGTCCTCAGTGTGGGCATCGGCAGGCCTACATTCTCGAGCAGAAACTACGGTGGCAGTGCGCGGCGTGTCGACACCAGGTCTCGTTGACGTCAGGAACGGTGCTCCACAATACGAAGACCCCGCTGACGGTTTGGTTTTGGGCTGCGTACCTGATGACAACTGATAAACGAGGTGTGTCGGCGCTGCTACTGCAGCGTCAGCTCGGCCTGTCGCGCTACGAAACCGCCTGGATGATGTTGCACAAACTGCGACGGGCCATGGTGAACGCAGCTCGCGAGCCCTTGCACGGAGAAGTAGAGGTCGATGACACCTGGATTGGCGGCCCGCAAGCAGGTTTGCGAGGCAGCCGGCAACTGAAGGGGCGCCGTGCGGCCCTTGTGATGGTCGCTGTTGAGAAACGCGGGAAGTGCTCCGGGCGCGTTCGCATGTCCGTTATTCCAGACTTCAAGAAGGTGACGATCGACAGGTTTCTTGCCCAGAACGTTGTTCCCGGCTCGACCATCTACACAGACGGTCTGAAGACCTTTACCGCCCTCGAAGAGGCCGGCTACAAACACGTCTCTCGTCCGCAACCTCACCGGACTGACTTGCGGAAAGGCGCCAAGTCGGTGGTGCCGCTAGCGGATCGTGCCATTGGCAACCTGCAGCAATGGCTGACCGGAACGTACCACGGCGTGAGCCGCGCTCAGCTTCAGGTTTACCTCGATGAGTTCGTGTTTCGACACAACCGCCGCAAGACCCCAATGGCAGCCTTCCAAACCCTCCTCGGTCTCGGAACTCAACACGCTCCTACGCCTTACGCCCACATCCGCCGCGCGCGTGACCTGGACAAGACGCGATGACCTCCACCCCAACATCTTGGGGCTTGCTGAAACAACCGTATAAGCAGGAGTCAACTATACGCCGCAAACTCCCTACGTCCAGGCAGTGCCCATCGACGAAGGGTTCATCGACTTTGGCGCGTTCCTGACCGCCCTTGACGGCTCAGGATTTCAAGGGAGTGTGGCGTACGAGATCTGCTCCCCGGTGCTGGGCGGCGGCGGCATTGAGAATTTAGTTCAATCACCAGGTCTAAACCCACCGCCTTTCAGGCGGTCAGTTTCAAGCAGTTCTGGATGAGAATGGGGGGATGGAAGAATATCGGCGAGGAGCGCATTCGGTCTACGACATCAAATATCACCTCATATGGATCACGAAGTACCGCTACAAGGTGTTACGGGGCAGGGTGGCAGAGCGGGTGCGGGATCTGATCCGGCAGAGCTGTGAAGCGAGGGGAGTGGCGGTGATCCGGGGCGCGGTGTCGCCGGATCATGTGCACATGTTGGTGACGGCTCCGCCGCAACTAGCGCCGTCGAAGCTGGTGCAGTACCTGAAGGGGCGGTCGTCGCGGCGATTACAGGACGAGTTTGGAGAGTTGCGGAAACGGTATTGGGGCCAACATCTGTGGGCACGCGGCTACTTTTGTGCGACGGTGGGCGCGGTAGATGAAGAAACGATCAAGAGATACATTGAGAGCCAGAAATGGGATGAGGACGGGGAAGGATTCAAGATTACAGCGCCCACCAAGCCTTGAGCCGGCTGTGAGCCGGACAGCTTCAGGCGGCTTGAGCCGCAACCCCGACTTTCAGTCGAAACGTAACCCACCGCCTTTCAGGCGGTGGATGTTTAGACCGTTACGCAAAGGGCTTCTTGCGCTTCATGGACAGCCTGCAGTAGCATTCGAATTCGCTTATGGCAGAAACCATCGTCAAAGACCCTTACCAGCTCGATCCCAGCGACATTGAAAACGCGCCCACTGCGTTCTCCGCGATTCTGCGCAGGATCGGGCCGGGATTGATTCTCGCCAGCTCGATCGTGGGCACCGGCGAGTTGATCGCGACCACGGTTCTTGGCGCGGAAAACGGCTACACGCTGCTCTGGCTGATCATCCTGAGCTGCATTATCAAAATCGTCTCGCAAAACGAGTTGGGTCGCTACGCCATCGGGACCGGCGAAACGACGCTTGAGGCTTTCGACCGCGTGCCGGGGCCCGCGCTGGCGCGTATCTTGGGTCGTCTGGATGTGGGCATTGATGGTGTTGATGACGCTGATGCAGGTGGGCGCGATGCTGGGTGGCATCTCGGAAATCCTGAATCGCATGGTCCCCGCCGTGCCGATTACGGCCTGGGTCTGGATCATCAATTTCCTGACGGTCGGCTTGCTGATCGTCGGGCGCTATTCGGTCGTCGAAAAGATGTCGATGGGGCTGCTGGTCACTTTCACTTTCCTGACAGTGAGCTGCGCCGCCGTGCTTTTTCAGAAGCCGGAGTACTACTCATTCGCACAACTGCTGGACGGCCTTTCCTTTCATCTCCCGGCGGGCGGATTCCTTACTGCAGTGGCGACCTTCGGCATCACGGGAGTCGGGGCGACTGAACTGGTGATGTATCCCTACTGGTGCATTGAGAAGGGCTACGCACGCTACACGGGCGCGCGAGATGAGACGCCGGCCTGGCGGGACCGGGCCTTCGGATGGATCCGCGTCATGGGTGTGGACGTCATCAATTCGATGTTGATCTACACCTTCGCCACGATCGCGTTCTACCTGCTCGGAGCGGGCGTGCTTCACGGCATGGGTGTTGTTCCGCAAGGCACCGAAATGGTGCAAATGCTTTCGAATATGTATAGGGAGACGCTGGGGAGCTGGTCGCTGGTTCCTTTTCTGATCGGCGCGTTTGCGGTGCTCTACTCGACTGTGTTTGCCTCGACGGCTGCCCATTGCCGGATCTGGGCTGATTTCATGGGAATGCTGGGCGTCTACGATAAGGAGGACTACACGCTGCGGCTGAAGGTGACCCGGCTGTTCGTCGTCATCCTGCTATTCATCCCATCGATGTACTACATGTGGCTGGAGTCGCCCGTGCTGATGGTCAAAATCGGCGGCGTTGCCCAGGCTGTCATGTTGCCGATCATTGGCTTCTGCGCTATTTATCTGAGCCGCTATCACTTGCCGAAGCAGATCCTGCCGAAGGGCTGGATCCGTCTAGCGCTATGGGTGGCGACGCTGATCATGGCGTTTATGATGGGCTTCTCGGCGATTCAAAAGCTAACGTCCTAAGAGCTTTCAAGCCGTCAAGCCGCGACCCTTGAGCCGCGCGCGTAAGCAAGCGGTCACTAAGTAAGCCGCCGTCGAACCACAGGCAAAAGGGGAGAAAGGCGAGAAGTGGTGAAAAGTGGGGACGCCCCCCCCCCGAGAATCTCGTTGGGCGAACGACCGTTACCAACGGTCGTTCGGGGGGAGGGGTGGGCTCAAGACCGGCCGCGACGCGGCCGGTCTCTCACAAAACGCCATCTCACCAATAACCCTCAGCGAACCGAAAAAGGTGGAATGAAGGAGGAAGTCGACGGCTGTTCCGTTTTGGTTCTTCGGCACCGTCAAATCAGAAACGAGTCGGGAAATAGAGACGGCTCCTAGGTTGCGCGGTCCCTACCAGACAACATCTCGAAGGGTCAACCTTAATATAATAGAATCAACAACATCAACCTAGAAACCAATCCCATTAAAAACCCGCCTGGTATAATAACAGCAGGTAACACCCTGCGGAAAAACATCGAGTCCGGAAATCAGGGCAGCTATCCCCCTGATCGAACCCAAGACAACCGGCACTCTTCGCAAAAAACCTGATCACCGGCCCGCACTGACGGGTTGCCCATGGCCCCCTCGCCCCGTCAATACGGCGCCGGCCCATGCGTGACCATTGCACCCCAACTGAGTCGGCGAAGTGGGACCGCGTGGCAGAGGAGGCCAGGCGAAGAAACAGACACCGCCCACTTGGCGGACGAGGAAAAACCCCGTCCGGCGGCCGATCCGGCACTCGATCGCCCCGCGGAAATTACTGTGAAGAAAACTTTATCTTGAAGCCTGGCTTGGCCGAAACAGAGCGACTGACCCGGCCGAGTGGCCGGGGCCCGAAGGCAAGGAACAGGGTGAGAGGGCGTGCGCTAGTCCTGATCGTGAGGAGCGGCAGAGCGGCAACAGAGGTCCCTGCGGCAATGGTGCGGTTTTTTCAGCCCGTAACAGAGCATGACCTCCGGTCCAGTGTGCTCGCGTGTGGTGACGGCGGCGACAAGAGCGCCGCCGATCCCGTTTAGGAGACTACGAATTTGGCACGATCGGGCAGCCGTGCTGTCCGCTCCTCGCTTTCAACTTTACTGAGAGGAGCCCGCTATGCGCAAACGCAAATGTAGGAGACCGGCTCGCCAAGTCGAGCCCGCGACGATCCGTAACGACGCGGCCGGCATCGATGTCGGCGCCACGGAAGTCTACGTCGCCGTCCACCCCGGCCGTGACCCCGAACCGGTTCGCAGCTTTGCCACATTCACGGTCGAACTCGAGAAGCTCGCCGCCTGGCTTCACGAGTGCGGCGTCAAGACTGTCGCCATGGAGTCGACTGGCGTTTTCTGGATTCCCCTGTTCGACATCCTCGAGGCGCGCGGCTTCGAGGTCTGTTTGGTCAACGCGCAGCACGTCAAGCACGTGCCCGGACGCAAAACGGGCGTGCTCGATTGCCAATAGCTGCAGTACCTGCATTCGGTCGGGCTGCTGCGCGCGTCGTTTCGTCCGGCGAGTGAGATTTGCGCCTTGCGGGCGCTGCTGCGGCATCGTCAGAATCTGGTGCGCTACGCCGCGACGCACGTGCAGCACATGCAGAAAGCGCTGGACCAGATGAACCTGCAACTGCACCACGTGCTGTCGAATCTGGCCGGGGTGACGGGGCTGCGCATTGTTGACAGCATCCTAGCGGGTGAACGCGATCCGCTGGTGTTGGCGAAGTTACGCGACCCGCGCGTGCGCTCCTCGGAGGCAACGATCGCCTAGGCGCTCGGGGGGAACTATCGCGACGAGCATTTGTTCACTTTGCGGCAGGCGCTGGAAAGCTATCGGTACTACCAGCGGCAGATCATCGATTGCGATCGAGAGATCGAAAAACGGTTTGTCAGCCTGCCGGCGAAGGCCGCTGTGAGCGAGCCGGCGTTGGCGCCGTCGCGGCGCAAGCGGCGCGGCAACGAGGCGCACTTCGACTTGCAGGCGCATTGCTATCGCGTGCTGGGCACGGACCTGACGGCTGTTCCTGGGTCTGCAAGCGCTGAGCGCGCAAGCCGTGATCGGAGAAGTCGGGACCGACTTTTCCAAGTTTGAGAACTCGGCTGCCTTCAGCTCCTGGATAGCGCTTTGTCCGGACAATAACGTCACGGGCGGCAAGGTTGTCAAACGCGGAAAGCGGCAGGTGAAAAACCGTCTGGCCGCGGCGTTGCGCATGGCGGCACAATCGCTGGCTCACGACAAGTCCCATCTGGGCGATCACCATCGCCGCATGCGCGCCCGGCTGGGACCGGCGGCGGCAGTGACCGCGACGGCGCACAAACTGGCGCGAATCATCTATCACCTGGTGACCACGGGGGAGGCCTACGACGAAAGCGTGTTCCAGCGAGAACAGCAACGCCAGCGAAAACGCCACGAGGCCCGTCTGCGATCGCGTGCCCGCAGCCTCGGCTTTGCTCTGGTCCCGCTCACCCCGTCCGCAGCAGCAAATGTTCCTTAGGAGCCGCGCGTGATGCGACTTCCATTCGCACAGGAACCTGTCGGCCCTCAGAAACTAGTTCTATGACCGCCTGAAGAGTTTACAAACCAACATGTTCGGACGAGAATGTTTTGGGGCATACTTGAGGCATGGGTCGCCCCGCTCTGCATCTGAAGGTTTCCAAGAAGGATCAAACGGCGCTGAAGAAGCTTCTCGGCGGCGGAGTGGAACAGGTTCGCGTGACGCTGCGAGCGGTGGCGTTGCAAAGGCTCGGAGAAGGAATGAGCGCGCCGCAGATTGCCGCGGTGCTGCCGCTGACGCGGCAATCGGTTCGTAATCTCGCGCGGCGCTATCAGCAAGGCGGCCTCGAGCGCGCACTCTACGACAAGCAGCGGCCGGGCGCAGCCAGTTTGCTTTCGGCCCAACAACGTCAGCGCATCATCGCCATGGTTTGCAGCGACCCGCCCAAGGGCCGCGCCCGCTGGACGGTGCGACTGGTCGCCGAAGAAGCCGTCAAGCGACGACTGGTCCCTCGGGCGGGCCGAGAAACGATTCGTGTTTTGCTCCTCAGCCACGACCTCAAGCCGTGGCGGAAAAAAAATGTGGTGCGTGGCGGAGCTCAATGAAGCCTACATCGCCTGCATGGAAGACGTGCTGGAAACGTACGACCGGCCCTACGATTCGACGCAGCCGATGATCTGTTTCGACGAGAAGCCGGTCACGCTGCATGCCGACGTTCGTGCGCCGACGCCGGCCGAGCCGGGCCGCGAGTCTCGTCGGGACAGCGAGTATGAACGTCGCGGGACGGCGAATGTCTTTTGCGCGGTCGAGCCCAAAGCCGGTCGCCATTTCACGTTCGTGACGCCGGACCGTTCGGGTGTTGAGTTCGCCAAGGCGCTGTTTGAGGTGGCGCTGGCCTATCCCGAGGCCGAGACGATTCACTTGGTGATGGACAATCTCTCGACGCACGGCCGCAAGTCGCTGACCGATCTCTGCGGCGAGGAATTCGGCGGGGAGATTTGGGACTGCTTCCCGCCGCACTACACGCCGAAGCACGGCAGTTGGCTGAACCAGGCGGAGATCGAGATCGGACTCTTCTCCAGGCAATGTTTGGGCAAGCGACGCATCCCGGACCTGGCGACGCTGCGACGCGAAGCGGCTGCCTGGAACTGCCGGGTCAATCGTGAGCGAGTGAAGATCGACTGGCGCTTCGACCGCAAAACCGCACGCCGCAAGTTCGGCTATAAAAGACCAACTATCAAGCGGTCAGAGAACTAGTTGTTCAGTTGCGGCTCGTCCCGTTAGCAACGAAGGCTTCTCCTGCATTTCTAAATGGTCCGCCAAGGGTCTTGTTAAACCTGAAGATGGGTATCCGGTTGACTCAGGTAGCCCCAATATCTTGTGGTTTGGGGATTTTCTTGGGTTCTGTAACCGGGTGAACAATCATCTTGTAAGTCGCGGGATCCACGGCTACCGCCTGCTGGACGAGCCGATAAGAGTTTGCCGCGGCTTTTGGATTTGCGGCGGTTGAAACGGAAGGTGAACTCGTCCAGGTAGTAGTCCAGATGTTTGTGGCTCACGGCGCCCTGATGGGTGCCCAGCAGCCAGCGCTTGAGCAGTGACATCACGCGGTGGACGCGGGGCATCAATTCCGACGCGGACTGCTCCTGCCTGCTGACAACTGTGACCTGATGGACGTAGCCTTCCTTTTTCAACCCGGAGTAACCGGGCCAGCCGTCGGTATGCACCACGCTGCCCGGCTCGATGCACTCTTCCACGAAAGGCAACAGGCTCTCGCCCGAGGCATCCTCGATTCTCTTCATGCGAATCCGGCCGATACCCCGCCCATCCTCTTGAACGGCCACTGCGATCAATGCTTTGTTTTGCAGGTTTCGGCCCCGCAGGCCCTCTTCGAGCCCGCCCCAGTAGCTTTCATCGACTTCCACTGTCCCGGCCAGCAAATCCCGTCCCGGCCGCACCATCGCGCGCCGCATTTTGTGCAGCCAGGTCCAAGCCGTTTCGTACCTGTTGAGCCCCAACACTCTTTGCAGTCCCAAAGCGCTGGCTCCGGTCTTTTGGGTGGTGACCCACCACATCGCACGAAACCACAACGGCAAAGGGCTGCGCGTGTCCTGAAAGATGGTCCCGGCGGTCACCGAGGTTTGGCGCCCACACGCAGCGCACTGCAGCAGCACTTTTCGCAAAGGCCACGACTTTCCACAACCGCAACCCGGACAGCGGAAACCGTCCGGCCAGCGCAGCCGGAACAGATACTCCCGGCAGGCCTCCTCACTGCTAAAACGGGCCTCGAACTCTGTCAGGTCCTGAGGGTAATCTTCCATCTGCAGGCATACTACATCTTGGGGCTACCTGAGTCAACCGGATACCCATCAACCTGAATTATGCACTGCCGGTGCACCTGGTGAGGGCTGAGCCGCCAGGAACCATTTGGGGACCTCCGAAAACATGGGGTAAAAAGGTAGGCTGGCAAAGATTTCAGCTTCGCCAGTCAACCCCAAGGAGGTCACCCAAATGGTTACCAAACGAAAACAGCATAGCTCCCGAAGGCCCGTCAAACAAGGCCCCGGCGCGAGGGCCCCGCGGCCCAATAAAATCGGGGCTGCCACGCCCTATCACTTCCGTGGCAAGAATCTGACTCCCTACGGCGGCTTGCTGCCCGTCGCCACCCTGCTCGAAAAACTCGGCTTCCAAGCGCTGCTGGAAGAAACCCTCACGACCAAACGGATCACCCGAGCCATGAGCCCCTACCAGTTCGTGCTGGCCCTCGTGCTCGGCCTCTATGTCGGCTTTGCGCGGCTCAACCAACTCCGCTTCATCGCTCGCGACCCCATCCTGACCGGCATCTTGCAAGTGACGCGTCTGCCGCCGCAGTCCACGCTGTGGCGCTTTCTGGCCTCGCTGCACCTCAACGTGGCGAAGCAGATCCTTTCCATTCAGCGCCAGCTGCGGGAATGAGTCTGGGCCGCGGCCCACGTGAAGTTGGAGACGGTGACGCTGGACACCGACACCACCGTGCATACCCTCTACGGCCGCCAGATGGGCGGGCGCAAGAGCTACAACCTCAAGAACAAGGGCAAGCGCAGCTACCAGCCGATACTGACCTTCCTGGCCGAGACGCGCGAATACCTGATGGGCGGGTTGCGCAACGGCGACCGGCCCACGGGCCGACAGATCGCCGCCCACCTCGAAAGCGCTTTCCGGACTTTGCCGGGCGGCGTGAAGAAAATCCTGGCGCGGGCCGATTCCGGCTTTTATTGCTGGGAGGCGGTGGAGGCCTATGAAAAGGCGGCTTGTCAGTTCGTCATCGTGGCGCGCAAAACGCGGCGCCTGGTCGAGCGCTTGCCGCAAGCAGAATGGAAACCCTCCCCCCGCTCCGACGCGGACGCGGAATGCGAATTCCTCTACCAACCGCAAGGCTGGGCGCGGGCCTGCCGTTTCCTGGCGCTGCGTTACGAAAACGAGCCCAAGGCCGGCGCGGCCGAGCAATACCAGTTGTTCGCCACCAGCGCTTACACCTACCGCGTGTTTGTCACCAATCTGGCCGAGCCGATCGCGGCGGTGGTGTGGTTTTACAATCAGCGCGCCGGAGCCGAGAACCTGATCAAGGAGGCCAACAACGACGCCGGGCTGGCGGCCCATCCCTCGCGCCGCTTTGACATGAACCGCAATCACTTTCAGTTGGCCATGCTGGCCTACAATCGCAACTGCTGGCTGCTGCTGTTCAACCGCGAAGCCCAGGCCAGCGTGGAGACGCTGCGGCACACCACCCTGGCGACGGCGCGGCTGCGTTTTCTGTTCGTGGCGGCCAAGATCTGGCGGCACGCCGGCAGAACGGGTGTCAGCTACAGCGATCATTATCAGGAAAAGGGCCTGTTTGAACGGCTGATGCGACGACTGCGAGCGATGGGGCCGCCGGGATCGAGCTTGGCGCCGGTGGTGGAGGGTGCGCTGAGCTGAGGGGCACTCCATGCATAAAATTTCATGCACTCGCCGCAACGTACTGGGAACACGCCGCTTGCCAGCCCGCTTTTGCCCTGCCGGGATCAGGAGGCGGCTCAAACGGGGAGGGAAACAGCAGAAAAGACGACTTGCGAAATCACTGAGTTGACACGAGTGCCGCTATCGCCACAACTCCATCGACGATGGCTACGCCGAATCTGTGCATAATTCAGGTTAAACTGAAGCGCCAACGCCCCGCGGCCAACGAGCATAGCTCCTTCTATCTAATCGCTCTTTCTATCAATATGAAAACCTCCGATCTATTTGTGAAGTGCCTTGAAGAAGAAGGTATCGAGTACATCTTCGGCGTGCCGGGGGAGGAGAACGCGGATTTCGTCATATCGCTGGCGGAGTCTGGCAAGATCCGATTCATTCTCACCCGGCACGAGCAAGGGGCGGCCTTCATGGCCGAAGTCTACGGGCGTCTCACAGGCAATCCGGCCGGCTGTCTGGGCACGCTGGGACCGGGGGCGGCCAACCTGATCACGGGCGTGGCCGATTCCAATATGGATCGTGCCCCCATGCTGGTGCTGACCGGACAGGGTTCCTCGCAACGGCTGCACAAGGAATCGCACCAGATCATGGACGTGGTGGCGATGTTCGACCCGGTTACCAAGTGGGCAACCAGCATTCTGCATCCGAATACGATTCCGGAGGTGGTGCGGAAAGCCGTCCGGCTGGCGCGTACCGAGAAGCCCGGCGCTGTCCACATCGAGCTTCCCGAAGACATTGCCAAGGAGGAGGCGGCGACCGAACCCTTGAAGCCGAAGCGTTTTCGCCGGTCCGTCCCGGACGACAAGATCGTTGACCGCGCGTTCGAGCAGTTGAAGAAGGCGAAAAGGCCGGTCATCCTGGCCGGCAACGGCGCTATCCGCAAACGCGCCAGCAAGCAGCTCCGGCGGTTTTGCGAGCGCACCGGCGTTGGCGTGATCAGCACTTTCATGGCCAAGGGCTGTGTCGACATGGACGCCGAGTACTGCCTTTACACCATCGGACTGGGATCCAAAGACCTAGTGTCTCTGGCGATCGACAATGCTGAACTGGTGATCACTCTGGGCTTCGACATGGTCGAGTACCACCCGCGCCTTTGGAATCCAAAGGGAGACAAAGCGATCATTCACGCCGATTTCCTGCCGGCTGAGATCGACGCGAACTATCATCCCGAGGTCGAGCTGATTGGCGATCTGGCGCACACTCTGTGGATGTTCAACGAGCGGCTCGATCATCACGGGCCGACGGAGTTTGATTTGTCTTATCAGCGCGAGATCCGCGCGGAGATGACGGCTGAGCTGGATGAGTACCGGAACGACGACACGGAGGGTTTCATCCGGCCGCAGAAAGCCGTTTGGGACGCGCGTCAAGTGCTCGGGCCTTCGGATATCTTGCTGTCCGACGTGGGAGCGCACAAGATGTGGATCGCGCGGCATTACCATTGCCACGAGCCGAACACTTGTCTGATCCCGAATGGTTTTTGCTCGATGGGTTTCGCGCTGCCGGGGGCGATCGCGGCGAGCCTTGTTTTTCCCGATCGGCGTGTTCTGGTGATCGCCGGCGATGGCGGCTTTCTGATGAACGTGCAAGAGATGGAGACGGCGCGGCGCTTGAACAGCAATGTGGTCGTCTTGCTGTGGGAGGACGACGGCTACGGGCTGATCGCCTGGAAGCAGCAAGCCCAGTTCGGGCGCAACACGGACCTGGCGTTCGGAAATCCAGACTGGCTCGAATTGGCGCATTCCTTCGGCTGGCAGGGCCACCGCGTGGAACGCAGCGTGGAATTGAAAGATACGCTGCAGAAAGCGTTCTTGGAAGAAGGCCCCAGCTTGGTCGTCATCCCGATTGACTATCGCGAGAATCAGTTGCTCACCAAGAAGCTGGGCGAGATCACGGCGACGATTTAATGCCCAATCGCGAACGACACGCAACCCTCTCCTTTGATCAAGGCGAAGGGCGACGACGCCAAGCGCGCGGTCTTTTCGAGCGGTCGATGAAGATTTCCGAGAAAGCATACCTTCCCAACTACCCGCTCGTCCTAGAGATCCGCGAGCAGATCGAAGGGCTGCGGTAGCTACGGTAAGCTAGTGGGTTCCAGGCCCCTCCGTGCCACTTCTCTATGACCTCACCGGGCAAGTCTGCTGATCACATCGCAACGCTGCTAGTTTCCTGCCAGGACCGGCGCGGGATCGTCGCCGCTTTAGCCCAGGTTCTCTATGGTCACGGTGCAAACATTCTCGACTCCGATCAACACACCGATCCGGTGGCCAACCAATTTTTCCAGCGCATCCGTTTCGATTTGTCGGACCTTCACACGGACCGTCAGTCGCTTGAAACCGCGATCCGCGAGCTGGGCGGGCGTTTCGCAATGGACTGGCGCATTGCGTATCAGGGCGATGTGAAGAGAGTGGCCATCTTGGTGTCGCGCTATGATCACTGTTTGTACGATCTATTGCTGCGGCACCGGGCCGGAGAACTCTGCTGCGATATCCCTCTGATCATCAGTAATCACCCAGACACGTCGCCGCGCAGTTCGATATTCCTTTCCAGCATCTCCCCGTCACGGCTGAGACGAAGCAGCAACAGGAGGCCCGGCAGCTAGGCTTGCTGCGGGAGAAAAACGTTGACCTGGTCGTGCTGGCTCGCTACATGCAAGTGTTGGGTTCCGAATTTGTCGGGCACTATCCGGCAAAGATCGTGAATATTCACCACTCCTTTCTACCGGCATTTGCCGGCGGGAGGCCATACGAGAAGGCCTACGAACGAGGGGTGAAACTGATCGGAGCGACGGCCCACTATGCCACCGCGGATCTCGATGAGGGACCGATCATCGATCAGGGCGTGGTGGGTTGCTCCCATCGTGACTCCGTGGATGACCTAAAGCGAAAAGGCCGTGATCTAGAAAAAGTCGTCCTCGCCAGGGCGGTACGTGCGCATCTACAGGATCGAATCCTTGTGTACGGGAACAAGACCGTCGTTTTTGACTGAGAATGATTTGACTTAGAATGATTCACTCCGCGAGCCTCTCTGAGCATCATCCTCAAGCTCCTTGCGTTGAGCCCGCGTTGTTTGAGGATGATGTAGTGTTATCCTCATTGCCTCACCTCTCACGGCGTTAGAGGATAGGAGAGGATCAAGAGCCAAATGCGCATCACAAACGTAAAGGTTACGCATCACCAGTCTTCCGCTTGGGGAGATTTCTGCGACCGTGAGGCGGAACTTCACCTCGTTACCGCGATGGCGATCTACCCCCGATACAAGCACCCGATTTCGACGTGGCGCGCCCCGGAAGGAATGTGCGTCGTGGAAGTTGAAACTGACGAAGGCTTTACGGGTATCGGCTGGTGCGAAGACTATTGCGAGGCGACCAGCCGGATGGTTGAGCATCACTTGTCGCACTTTCTCATCGGCGCCGACCCCCACGATCGAACGGTCTTGTGGGACCAGATGTTTCGCGCCTCGATTCCTTACGGCCGCAAGGGGGCCGCGCTTTACGGCATCAGCGCTCTCGATATCGCGCTTTGGGACTTGGCCGGGAAATCTTGCAATCAACCCGTCTACCAACTCTTGGGCGGCAAGGTCCGCGACAGCATTCCCGCCTACGCCAGCCACCTGCACTACGAGAAAACGGAAGATTTTTGCGCCGAGGCCGCCGACTATGTCGCACGGGGCTATCGAGCCATGAAGATGCGGTTTCAATGGGGTCCGGCAGACGGGCTAGAAGGCATGAATCGCAATGTCGATCTGGTGAAGATGCTGCGCGAGACTGTAGGCGATTCCATGGATCTGATGGGCGACGCCTACATGGGCTGGACGGTTGAATACGCCAAACGAATGACGCGCAAGCTGGCGCCTTTCGATTTGAAATGGATTGAGGAGCCGTTGCTGCCGGACGACCTGCAATGGTATGTGGAGCTAACTCGGAATTCCTCGGTCCCGATTGCAGCCGGCGAGCACGAGTTCACTCGCTACGGATTCGATCTACTAATCCGAAATAAGGCGGTGAATATTATCCAATTCGACATGGGCCGAGTAGGCGGCTTCACCGAGGCCAAACGAGTCTGCGCGCTGGCGACAGCCGCTGGTATGCCGGTTTGCACTCATGCCTACGGGCTGCCGACGCTGCAGTTCATCATGTCTGAACCCGCCTGCATGATGGCTGAACACTTTCCGGTCCCGATCTGGATGAGTGAAGGTGAGCCAGAGATGGGGTTCTTTGACGGCGCCCCTTCCCCAGTCAACGGCATGGTGACCCTGAGCGATGCCGCAGGCATGGGGTATCAGTTGAATCTGCCAGGGAGTTCCGCCGACCTCGCGTGAAGCTTCCATGGTTAGGCGCCTAGAAAACCGTTTGGTATGACCCTATTCGATTGGATTATCGTCCTCGCTTTCAACGCGCCGATCATCGTCTACGGACTGGTTCGCAGCAAGGACACGAAGTCCAGTGCCGACTGGTTTCTGGCAGGCCGAAGTCTGCCCTGGTGGACGGTCGGCCTGTCCCTCTACGCCACCGCTATCGATTCGAGCGACCTTGTCGCCGATGCGGGCGGAACCTACGCCCTCGGGCTCAGCTACTTTGTCACCAATTGGGTTGGCGTCGTCGTCGGCTGGGTGCTGGCGGCGCACTACGTTTTCTTGCCTATGTATCGGGCCGGGATGTACACCAACGCCGAATACCTGGAAGCCCGCTTTGGTCCCGTGGCGCGAGTGTTGAGCGTATTCGTTCAGGTGCAATATCGGACGATGGTCCTGGGCATCATCGCAACCACGGTTTATTTGGTGCTGAGGATTGTGTGCGATTGGGGAGACGCCGCCTGGTGGGCGGTGGGGGTGATGGCGATTGTGGCCGCGATCTACACCGCGCTGGGCGGGCTCAAGTCGGTGGTGTTTACCGACGCACTGCAGACGGTTGTTATGGTGATCGCTTCGGTGACGTTGTTCATCATCGTTTGGAATGCAGTCGGCGGATGGAGCGGGTTGGAAGAGAAGCTGGCGTTCCACCAACCTGGCCTCGAACGTCAAATGCTGCACGCTGGCTCCGACACGGTGGAGGCGCGTTCGACCGAGGGAATGCCAGCTGCCGAAATCGAGAACCTACTGCTTCTCGGAGGTAAACACGACGAGAACGCACAGCAGATCATCACGAGATCGCCCGCTTGGCTGGTCGCCATTGCGTTCTTCATCGTCGGACTGTCTTACTCCATCGTGAACCATACCCAGTCGATGCGTATGTTTGGATCACGCAGCGAATGGGACCTGAAAATGTCGGTCGTCGTTTCCAGCGTCTTGATAATCGGGACGTCTTTCACCAACCTGATGATGGGCGTCATCGGCCGGGGCCTGTATCCCGAGCCGAGTTCGATGCCGCTCGAAAGTGCTCTGCAAGTGCGCGACTCGATTTACCCGCTGCTGGTTCGCGACCTGACGCCCTGGGGGCTCAAGGGCCTCGTCGTTGCTGGAGTGATCGCGGCAATTTTTTCGACGTTTGACTCGATTGGGTCCACACTGTCGTCCCTGCTGGTGCGGGACGTGTATGCCCGCTTTATGGTTCTCGATCGAGACGACCGGCATTACTTGCGAATCGGACGCTGGCTGACTCCGGTCATCATTTTCGGCTCCTTTGCTTACGTGCCCTTCCTCCTGACCGAACGCGGAATGTTGTTGTTCTTCGTGGACCTGGTCGGAGCGTTCGTCGTGCCGCTGTTGACCATCTATTTGATGGGCGTTTTCACGCGCGTCCATCGGCGCAGCGGAGCTTTCGGTTTGGGAGTGGGAATCGCTTATGGCGTGGTTCGGCTGCTGGCGCCCCTCATCGCTGAACATTTCGGGATTGCGGTCCTGCCGCGACTCATGGTCGACAACTATGCGAGCTATATCTTCGCGGTACTGCTGACGGCGGGTCCCATGATAGTTATATCGCTCTTCCTCGGCTCGGAGCCCCAAGGCGAGCTGCTGCACCAGGAGAAATCCGGTTGGCTGCGATCCAGTCAACTGCAAGCCAGAGGCATAGAACCTAGCACGCCTCCGAGCCACGGCGACGCCTGGCCGGCCGTTCTCGGCGTTGCCGTCATTCTCGCGGGCGTCCTGCTCAGCTTCGTGGTCTTCTGGTAGCTGTCCTTCGCCAAAACTACGTAGCCGTTTAGATTGAGGAGCTTGCGCCAGGTTCGCTTGACAGCCGAGTCCGCCGTTCGCGGATTCTGCTAGCAGTGATTCCCTTCGTCTTCCGGCTCGTTCGACTGCTCAACTTGACTCTGCCCCCGGCACCGCCGGCGGTGAATTCAGTGACACCGTCGAGTGGCAGCTCAGCGCCGACGGGCAGCGGTTCGTCGTGGTGGAGACGCTGGAGCCTGAGGAAGCCGAAGCGCCCTCCATTCGCGTCGTCCAAAACTGGTACGAAGGGTTCCACGACCACGAGCAGGGCTAAGTCCCTCTAAGGAAACGACATATGAGCCTCTTCGCACATAAGTGGCGCGATATCTCCTTCGCATGAGAAATCCGCCGCCTCTCCTTCTAACTTGTTCTAACAAAGTGGCTTAGGTCCAATCGCTGGCGCACTTAGCTGTGTGGTCCGCAACCCGGGACAAGTATAGCTCTCTTTAGTTCAATCACCAGGTCTAAACCCACCGCCTTTCAGGCGGTCAGCTTCAAGCAGTTCTGGATGAGAATGGGGGGATGGAAGAATATCGGCGAGGAGCGCATTCGGTCTACGACATCAAATATCACCTCATATGGATCACGAAGTACCGCTACAAGGTGTTACGGGGCAGGGTGGCAGAGCGGGTGCGGGATCTGATCCGGCAGAGCTGTGAAGCGAGGGGAGTGGCGGTGATCCGGGGCGCGGTGTCGCCGGATCATGTGCACATGTTGGTGACGGCTCCGCCGCAACTAGCGCCGTCGAAGCTGGTGCAGTACCTGAAGGGGCGGTCGTCGCGGCGATTACAGGACGAGTTTGGAGAGTTGCGGAAACGGTATTGGGGCCAACATCTGTGGGCACGCGGCTACTTTTGTGCGACGGTGGGCGCGGTAGATGAAGAAACGATCAAGAGATACATTGAGAGCCAGAAATGGGATGAGGACGGGGAAGGATTCAAGATTACAGCGCCCACCAAGCCTTGAGCCGGCTGTGAGCCGGACAGCTTCAGGCGGCTTGAGCCGCAACCCCGACTTTCAGTCGAAACGTAACCCACCGCCTTTCAGGCGGTGGATGTTTAGTGCAGACCACACTCAACTAACCCTTGCCGATTCTCTCCGCAATCTTCTGGAGGGAGAGGTGGGACCCGCTGTAGAACGATCAGTGTCTCATCGTCGATGGCACGCAAACCGCCGCTGAATTTGTAAACCTTTGACAACAAACTTCGACCGGCTGCCTCGGGAGAATCTGTTGGCAGTCCTCTTGCCAGTTCAAGAAGGCGTTCGGTCCCGAGCTGCGCCCCGGCGTAGTCTTCGGCCTCGGTCATGCCGTCGGTGTAAAGAATGAGTAGATCGCCCGGACCCAGGGTCGCGAACGTTTGTTGATACTCCGTACCGGGGATCAAACCGAGGGGCAAGTCTGAAGGCACCGCGCCCGGCACCTCATCCTCTGCGAGAACGCCCCAGCGCTTCTCGCTGGAGTGGAACCAAAGGGGGGCCGGGTGGCCCGCATTCGTATAAGCTATCTGGCCCAGTTCGCGCTGAAACCCGATCACAACGGCGGTTGCATACTGTGAACCCGCCTGGACCTCACGGAATGCCCGACCCAGATCGCGCATCAAGTCGGACTGATCCCAGGTGCTGATGTAGCGGTGCATCAGCTGGAGCAGAGACTCCGCGACGATGTGGACGCCCGCTCCATGACCGCTCACATCCGCGAGAGCAATTCTCGAAAGTCTACCTTGGTCGCAGGCCGACAGATAGTGCACATCTCCGCCGCCTTTTGATGACTCCAGGGGGACTGAATAGACCCAGGTTGCCAAGCCGGGTAGTTCCCCTTTGAATGCCGCTTCCCGATTGCCGCTCCAGACTCCAACGCAACCCAAGTTGGGCAGTGGCCACTCTTGATGAATTGCTGGTTCGGTTCGCATGGCGTAAGGGTTCTCGGGGTTGCTATGGGAAGCAGTCGCCGCTTCCATAATCGCTTTCATCTGCCTATCTCTTGCGGGGCCAGACAGAATTCCGCCGGTCCCCGTATAGATGCTTCTTGGTTCGAGATTTTCTAGCACAGTTTGCTCCGACAAAAAAGATCCATCCGCTGCGGGCCCATCAAAGCTTGAGGGGGATCCGTTTGGTTTTGGCGGTATGTACGGGAACGCTCAGAGCGCTCCCGCCGGCGTCGCAGAGGCCGGATGACAGTAGCTCTGGCGACTTCGGAGCCAGGCGTAGCTCACTCCAAGGATTGCCCCATAGATCAGATGACCGATCAAGCTGGGAAGCATCTGAGATGCTGCGGTCGCATTCCAATTCACGCCTAACCCCATGCCCATCATGAGCGGCATTAGAGTCAGGGGTCCCAGGAGCCACCAAATTGCGCCGTAGAACAGTCCGTAGCCCAAACCACCGCTCGTGCCCTGAACGAGCCGATCGAAGACTGTGGCGAATGACGCACCTATCACAGCGCTAATGACGAGATGGACAAGAAAACCCGTGACCGCCGAGGGATGTCCGACCATCTTGCCGATCATAGGCAGCATCCCCATCATCGCCATCATCACTCCAAACACGACACCGCCGAGCCAACCACTGTAGATACCAATTTTGATGTTTCTTGCACTCATGTTGCCTCTCCCTAATAATTTCTCGTTTGCCTTGGGAGCGTTGTCCCCTTCTCAGCTCAAGTGCTCAGCTCCCTACCTATTTCATTCGATAAAGTGGAAGATTTTGTTACGTTCACATCTTCGCCGGAGACCCGCGTTTGGCAGCGGCTCCTGGGCCATCGCTTGCGTGGCCCAGCGTTGTGGGGAAGCTGTTGCCTACCCGTATCCACAACCCGCGCGCGGGTAGCTGCGGATCTAGCCTTTCGAGCTTCGACCTTTGCTGAATCTGTAAAGCCTGGCACCACGACTTGACTGCAGATCACGGTGAAATCAGAAGATGCCATGCGCGCAGTGGCAGCTCAAGTCGAGCGCTGGCCCCACAGCAGCGGCAAGAGTCCCCGCGAGCAGGCCCTCAAGGAGCGGATTCGCAACGCCCTTACCGCTTGAAGAGGTAGTGTTTTCAAGAGCGGCTTCGGTAACGCCGACTCTCGCACTCGTCTCGAATCTTCAACCGTTGAAGATTCTACTTCGGCGGGAGCAGAGGGAATACGAGGAAACCGATAGAGCGGTCGGTTGAAGAATGTCGGTCGGCTCGTGAAGCACGCCCGGAATTGCTGGTTGCTCTTAGCCGATGGGCATCCGAACCGGAAGCTGTTCGGCAAGATGCTCAACCGCTTCCAATCCGTCGGGAGTGACTTTGACGGTCAAAGTGGCCATTTCAAGTTTGTACCTCGGGGGTTTGCCGCTTCCTCAATTCAACCGTTGAATTCAACCGTTGAAGTCTAAGTTTCAACCTTGTACCCTCGTTCTGGGCTCCTTTGGAGTCATGGTTGTCACGCGATTCACGCGATTCACGCGTTTCTTCTACTTTCTTTGGTACTGCCGAATGAAAAAGAAAATGAAATAATCGCGTGAATCGCGTGATGCTCGTGACGTGGGCCCGTTCTCTAGAGCGAAGACTAACTCGATCTAGCTCGATCGATGGGTCAAATCGAATCGGCCAGAGATTAAATATGGGCCTGCATCACCCGCTGGCGGCGCTGCACCACGATCGTAGCACTGGTCGGACGCTGAACCGGGCGCGCCAGTGGCTCTGCTCCATCGAGTATCCGCTTTGGAATGAGGTCAGGACAGATCTTCAACGGTTGAAGATTCTGCTTCGGCGTGAGCGTCGTCCCAGACTGGACGCAGTTATTCCTGTATCGCTATCTTTGGGGTCAGCTCACGAAACGGAAAAAATCGTACGCTAAGCCCCTTGGTGTGCCAATCTTTTTCGCTCCTCCGCCGACGGCCCGCAGCGGATACCTGGCGTGAACCGGATTTCACAAAATAGGTATCGCGAGCGCAGCTGGATGATGCCCGCCCGATGGGCAGTCCCCGGCTGTTTTCTGTCGCGCCTGTGTCGAGGCCCGTTGAGGCTAGCGTCGGATTCCGTATTCCAGGCTGAAGTACGTTGGGTTGAACTCTGCGAGCGGCTCGCGAAGCTTCGCCAACTCTTCCTCTATGCCGTGGACTTCGAGCCGGGTGAGGTCGGCGATTTTCAGGGCCTCTCCGAGTAAGGCCCCGACGTTTTCTATGTGGGCGAGGAGGCCCTCTGCACCTTCATAGCCTTCCCGGCAATAGACCTCGTCTCCGTTGAAACTGAAACCGTAGTACAGACACTTCGGCTCCTTGCTCGTCATTGAGACGAATTGCTCACAGAAGTCCCTGAACGCCCCAAGGTTGCCCTCCGAGACTTTGAAGTAAGGGTGAAGGGTCACGCATCGATCTTCGGTCGCCACGGCCCGATTCTACCCTATTTGCATATCTTGGCGGCGGCACCGGATTGTTGGTGGTAAGTGTGTCCAGTCAAGGCTGGCATGTTCAGTGGGAGACAGTCCCACCGGGGTAAAAGTCAGAGCCCCGTAGCTTGGGTTGCATCCGTGTGGAGGAAACGAAGCCGATGAAGCCAACTGACAAAGCCATCCTTGGGATGGTGAGCAAGTCACCGGGCCGTAACAAAAGTGAACCCATAGGTGGCCTCGAAAAGCTAAAACCCCGGAGGCCGAACCCTCTTTCCACGGGTGAAGGCAGCATGGCCTGGCGCAGACTGACTGCAGCGCCAGTTCACTCCGGCGGGGTGCTAGGGACAGCACGGTGACAAGGGCATGCTAAGCAACTGGAGAAGCCCTCCTCGTCCCGTCGAGAAATTGGCGGAGCAGGGAAGCCGTATAACTGGCGAAAACCAGGAAATCGGTGGAAGGCGAGAGGATGGCGGCTAGGTTCGTAGTAGTGAGGAAGCGGGGTAACGCCCGTGGAGCGAAGGAGCCTTGCTGCACATGAAGTCTTGGTCAACACAGTGAGGCAGGGGCGAAATGATAAAAGCGTCCGGTAGTCTGCAGGATCTGAGACGAAGACTATACGGCAAGGGGAAGGCTGAACGGACTTGGCGTTAACCCAAGGCCTCGGTCGGAAGCGGTGGAGTAGTCAATGGCGAGAGCAGACACCTGGATTCGGGTGACGGCTTCCGAGCTGTCGTCGAAAGCAACTCCGATCGGATAGGTCTCATAAACCTTGTCGTGAAGTGTGCAGGAGCGCGTAGTGAAGGAAATCTTCATGCTGCGTGCGAGGTGGCGGGAGCTGGAAACGGAGCCACGGACACGGTTAACCGGGCACGAAGGGGGAAACCCCGGATACAGCCAAGCCAGGTCCTGACGGGCCACCGCGCCAGTTCCCGACCCTACGTGTGTCCAGTCAAGGCTGGCATGTTCAGTGGGAGACAGTCCCACCGGGGTAAAAGTCAGAGCCCCGTAGCTTGGGTTGCATCCGTGTGGAGGAAACGAAGCCGATGAAGCCAACTGACAAAGCCATCCTTGGGATGGTGAGCAAGTCACCGGGCCGTAACAAAAGTGAACCCATAGGTGGCCTCGAAAAGCTAAAACCCCGGAGGCCGAACCCTCTTTCCACGGGTGAAGGCAGCATGGCCTGGCGTAGACTGACTGCAGCGCCAGTTCACTCCGGCGGGGTGCTAGGGACAGCACGGTGACAAGGGCATGCTAAGCAACTGGAGAAGCCCTCCTCGTCCCGTCGAGAAATTGGCGGAGCAGGGAAGCCGTATAACTGGCGAAAACCAGGAAATCGGTGGAAGGCGAGAGGATGGCGGCTAGGTTCGTAGTAGTGAGGAAGCGGGGTAACGCCCGTGGAGCGAAGGAGCCTTGCTGCACATGAAGTCTTGGTCAACACAGTGAGGCAGGGGCGAAATGATAAAAGCGTCCGGTAGTCTGCAGGATCTGAGACGAAGACTATACGGCAAGGGGAAGGCTGAACGGACTTGGCGTTAACCCAAGGCCTCGGTCGGAAGCGGTGGAGTAGTCAATGGCGAGAGCAGACACCTGGATTCGGTGTGACGGCTTCCGAGCTGTCGTCGCAAGCAACTCCGATCGGATAGGTCTCATAAACCTTGTCGTGAAGTGTGCAGGAGCGCGTAGTGAAGGAAATCTTCATGCTGCGTGCGAGGTGGCGGGAGCTGGAAACGGAGCCACGGACACGGTTAACCGGGCACGAAGGGGGAAACCCCGGATACAGCCAAGCCAGGTCCTGACGGGCCACCGCGCCAGTTCCCGACCCCTACGGGAGTTTTCCCGACAGTAATCCGCGGGACGAGCCCTATGTCGTTCGTTTCGGGGGGCTTAGTCCTTCTCTTGGTCGCGAAGTTCTCCGCGCCGCTTTCGGACACTACAGGTGTTTCCGCAGCGCAATCGACAACTGGACGCGCGCCTACCCTCCGCTTTTCTCCTCGGCGATCTTAACCATGATGTGTGCGTAGGGCGTGTCTTTCCACATCACATACACCGGATCTTTCGGGTCGGTCGAAAGACCCTCAAACGCTGCCGGATCCGGCACGAGGATCATGAGATGCGGACCTTCCTTGACCCACTGATTCTCGTCGGTGGGCTCC
>CBDCYS010000066.1:0-13703 GCA_965224215.1 Bryobacterales bacterium
CTATCGGAGTAGGCGTAAGGCAGTCCCAAGCTGTGCCGGTATGCGTAGGCTGCCAGAGTGGGCATCTTGCCGATCAGCCGCAACTGCTGCATCCGCCGGTTCGAGCGGCTATGGATGTGCTTGGCGTCGGGATAAAAGGTCGACATGGCCGCGACGGTGGAAACCAGCATACCCATGGGGTGAGCGTCATACAGGAATCCATCGATGAATTTCTTGATGTTTTCATGCACCATCGTGTGGTGATTGATCTGGTCGTTCCAGGCCTTCAGCTCCGCCTGGGTGGGGAGTTCGGCGTGGAGAAGCAGATAAGCCACTTCCGTATAAGTGCAATGTTCGGCCAATTCTTCGATCGGGTAACCGCGATAGCGCAGGATGCCTTTGTCGCCGTCAATGTAGGTGACGCGGCTGGTGCAGGAGGCGGTGTTCGTGAAGCCCGGATCGTAGGCCATCATGCCGAACTCGTCGGCGGTTTCTTTGATCTGGCGCAGATCAAGTGCCTTGACCGTACTGTTCTCAATCGGAAGCTGAAAGTCTTTCGAAGTACGGGTATCGGTGATTTTCAGTGTCGGCGCGTCCAAAAAAACCTCCGTGTGGATCCCGCAACGGCGGCATTGCGCGGGAAACAAAGAGGATACCAGAATTCGGCGATAAAAGGCGTGATAAGCTATGGGCTCCGCCAGCTTCCAGCGTGATCGGTGATGGCGGCGAGGCGGTTGAAACCGAGACCCCGCCCGAGATCTGGGCTCGCGGGGCTGCGCCATGAGAAAAACTCCATGAGTGAATCCGATCGAATACTCGTTAGCCACGACAACGGCATCAAACGCATAACAATCAACGACCCGGAGGCGCTCAACGCAGTTGACCGGCCCATGGCCATACGTTTCGCCAAATTGGTCCAAGAAGCGGCGACGGATGATAGCCGAGTGGTGGTCATCACAGGAGCCGGCGCCGCCTTTTGTTCCGGTGCGAACGTGAAGAAGATGCGGTCTCATGACGGCGGCCTCAGCCACGTTTCCGAGTTTCTTCAGCGAATCACCAATCCGGCGATTCGGGCCTTGCGGGAGATGCCGAAACCAGTGATTGCGCGCGTCCCAGGCGTGGCGACCGGAGTGGGATGCAACTACGCGTTGGCGTGCGACATTCGAATTGCCAGCACGAAGGCGCGATTCGGGCAGGTTTTTTCACGAATTGGGCTAGTTCCCGACGGCGGTAGCAGCTACATCTTGCCGCGAATGGTCGGCTACGCCCAGGCTTTCGAGCTGATGGTAACAGGCGAAGTTTTCGGCGCTGAAAAGGCGCTGGAACTCGGCCTAGTCAACCGTGTGGTCGCTCCCGAAGAACTCGATATGGTTGTCGACGAGATAGCGGGCAAGCTCGCCGCCGGGCCCGCCCTAGCCTTCGCGGGTATCAAGCGAAACCTCAACTTTGGCGAGACCCATTCTCTTGCGGAGACTCTAGACCAGGAAGCTATCGAACAGAAACTTTGCATGCAGTCGCATGACTTCAAGGAAGGCACGACGGCCTTCGTCGAAAAGCGCCCAGCGCGCTTCGAAGGCCGCTGACTCCCTGTGAGCGGCTAGACCCCACATTCTAGCCGCACCTCTTTTTTCCTAGATCCCAGAACAAGTTCCGCTCATAATGTTGCAGACGGCGGCTCTTGGTGTAGAATACTTTGCATAGTCGCGCCAACGGGCTCCGGCCGCACACCCCTTCGGAACAGCCCGCGACCACGGATGCTTACAGGAACATTCACCAGCGATGTTGCAATCCGGAGCCGCCGGTTTTCGCGCATCGCCAGTCTCCGTTTGGTGCTCGCGCTGGCATACCTAACCCTGGAGGTTCTCCTCGACCCGGCGAACGCGCCGGTTTTCAAGACGAGCATTTCGATATTGTTCGGTATCTACAGCGGACTGATTGTGGCCTACAGATCCACGGTGCAGGTGCGCAGCTTCGCTTTGTGGATCCAATTCGGCGATCTGCTGTTCGCGGTCCTGCTGGTACTGGCGGCTCGGACCGGTGAAGCCGCACTTCCGTTGCTGCTGTTTTATTTCCTGCTGGCCGAAAGTTCGCTGCTACATAGCGGCCGTGAAGTGCTGCTGGTTACGGCCGTCATTCTGGTCTTCTATACCGCTTGGATCACCAGCGGCGAGGCGCAACAGTTCCATTTCGAGCCGGGCTCGTTCATGTTCGTGCTGGTTGTCGCGGGAGTTTTGGCTTACTACGTTTCTGATCAGAGTCACCGGATTGAGCGAAGGATCAGGGACATACTCCAACGAGCCGGCGGGGAGTCGGAAGAAGCGATCGTCCGTGCGGTCGAGGAAGCTCTGCAGGAGCTGATGGGCTGGCGGCGCGCGTCCGGCGCAATCCTCGCTTTCTGGGATGATTCGCTAGAGTACCACGCGATGTGCCAAGTCCCGGCGCAGCAGGACCATTCTGGAAACCCGCTGGATCGATTTGATTCCAGCCGCGAATGGGCGTGTTTTCGAGGCAGCCGGCTCGACTTTCAAACCAACGACGTTTCGGTCGTCGACCGAGAGGGCAAGCCGGTGAACCGGGGGTTTGATCTGCACCCCTACGTCATTCAGAAATTTGAACTTTATAACGTAGTCGGATGCGGCCTGTACGATGGGAAGAACCCGATCGGGCGTCTGCTCCTTTTCAACAGCGTCCATGAAGTCAGGCGCGCCGATTGGAAAAGGGCCCACGAGGTGGCTCGCCACTTCCGGGACGTCGTTCGTCACCTACTGGTGGTCAAGCACACCGAGCAGGAAGCCTACGAACGGGAACGTGGGCGGATCGCTCAGGATCTGCACGACGGGCCGCTGCAGAGCATCATCAGCTTCGAGATGAGGCTCCAGATCATTCGGAAACTGCTTGAGCGTGATGTCGATGTCGCTTCGGCCGACATTGAGTCGTTGCAGGTATTTTCCCGGGATCTGGTTTCAGAGATGCGGACGTTCGTTCACCGCATGAGGCCGCTCGACACGAGCGACACGTCGCTGATGGCTGGGGCGCGGCAAATCGTTGATGGTTTTCAGCGTGAAAGCAACGTGTCGGTGACCTTTGTCGGGAACGAAGACGGAAGCGTGTCTGTCCCTGGGAAGATCGGCGTTGAGATTCTCCAGGTGATTCGGGAAGCGCTCCACAATATCTACAAGCATGCCCAGGCCACGCATGTTTTATTTTCAATCGAAAAGCGTGGCAGCGACATTCACGTTGCGATCGACGACAACGGACAGGGATTTCCTTTCGGCGGACAGTTTTCTCTGGAAGAGCTGGAACTGCTCAGGATCGGTCCGCTCAGTATCAAGCAGCGCATTCGAACGCTCGGCGGCACGCTGACTCTGGAATCGAATCCCGGACATGGGTCGGTCATGCGGGCGCGGGTTCCCGTTTTCTAGATCCGATCGCCAGGTCTAAGCTCACACCTCAGCCGGCCACGTTGGAGCGCGGCTCTGGTTCTGCATGTGACGCCTCGGCTGGCTTTCAGTCGAACGCAAACTCGCCGGCTTCCAGCCGGTAGGTGCTGAGAGATCTCCTTAGTTGGCGCCTTTGCCGCCCTTTCTGGCTTTCTCCACTTTCGTCGTTGCACTGATCGTTTCAGTGCTGACTCCAGCGGCGGATACACGGACTGCGTTTGTCAGCTCCCCCTTTGTTTTGCGCTTGACGGTCACCGCGATCGTCACCGTGGCGCTTCTGCCCGGCGTCAAACCGCCCAAGGTGCATTTGATCGTTCTGGTGCCGTCGCAAGACCCCTGAGTCGGCGCCGAAGAAACGAATGTTACGCCTCGAGGCAGCGGATCGGAAATCACGATACTCTCGAGGTTCGCCTCCGAAGCGCGGCTGTTTGACGTAGACGATGTCGTAGCTGACAGGCTGCGCCGGGGCGCTCACCACGAAAGCCCAGGCAATAGCAAGAGCGATCAGCAGACGGACCGGCCGGTGCGACAAAAACATTTGGAACCTCGCTGGAAAAATCGTGGGACTTCGTGTGTCTAGTCTAAGGGCGAGGTTGAATCTGGCCTAGTGAAATTTATTCCTAGGAAAGGGGGAATTACCGTGTACGACTCCAAGGGCGCTGAGGTTCTACGGAGCCTATGTCGTGCGGCTCAAAGTTCTATGACCTGCGGCGTCACGCTTGTCTACACGCTCGTCTATGGGTTAGGAATAGTCGATCCCGACGAAAGTCCGTTTTTCCACCGCAGTCTCGGTTGCTTCGATGATCCGCAGGGCATCGATTGCATCGTCCAGACTTGACAGCAGAGGGTCGTCGTTCTCAAGGCAGTGACTGACGAAGTAGTCATAGACCTCAAAAAAACTGTCGCTATAGCCGGCCTTGTCCCACCCCGGTAGCCTAGCCTCGCCAGAGTAGCAGTCGTCCCAACTATGGGTGAAGCCGCCCTCGGTTCCGAGGACCTTGTAGTAAACCGACCAGGGGTTGCTCGTGCGGTCATCCACGCCGAAACTGCCCCAAAGATTAGCCACCGCGCCGCCTGGCAACTCACACAGAACCATGGCTTGGTCAGGCGCCGAGGGGTCGGAAAAGTGAATGTTCGATGCGAGCCCCCCCAACGCGTATCGGGCGCCCGGCCAGGAACAGCGTCACGTAGGCATGATGGATGTGCAACTCCCGCAACAGCAGGTCGGGCCAGCCCATATCGGCATCATGCTTTTGGTTGTAAATCATCCATAGACTCGAGAGTTTTCCAAGCTTGCCCTGGTCAATCAACTGCTTGGCGCGCCGTATGGCCGGTGAGTAGATGTAGTTGTGCACGGGCACGCACAGCCGCCCCGTTTGGGCTGCAGCGGTTGTTAGCATGCGTATCTCCTCGGCGGTCCGGCCAGTGGGCTTTTCGAGCAGAACGTGTTTACCGGCTTGCAGGCAGGCCAGTGCCATTTCGACATGGTTGGCGACTGGTGTCAGCACGGAAACGACTTCGGCTCGCGGGTCGCCGAGCAGCTCATCCAGAGCGCGATAACCGCGCGTTTCGAACTGATCCGCAAACCTTGCGACGTTCTCGGGGGTGCGGCTGTAAGCGCCGACCAAATGTGCGCCTGATACTTCCCGGAGCGCGTTTGCGTGCATCTGAGCCACGCCGCCCGTTCCGATGAAGGCGACGCCTATTGGAGCAGTAGGCACTTGTTGATCTCCGTGAAAGAACTGCCTAGATACTGGAGGTTGTACCGAGAAGGATCGGAAGCGATGTATGAGGGTTCGGAGAAAACATTTCAAACGCGGAAGGCAGTTCGGAACCCAACATCAGAGCCCCAGGCGGTAGCCTGGGGTCAAGGCCGCAAAGGTACCCGAGTGCCAAACGCGCTCGTTTCCGCACCGACTGGCCGACGCTAGGAGTTACCGCTGAGAACATCTTCAAGCACGACTTCTAGTAGCGGGTCCTCCGTTCGCAGTACTCCGTCTTTGACCTCGAAACTATCCCGCTCGGTGTAGACATAACCCCGCCGTTCGCGTGGGTCGATGACCCACACGAATCGAACGCCAAATTCTGTGTAGTCGCGAATCTTTTCTTGGAGTTCGCCCGGTCTATCGTCTTTGGAGAGAATCTCGACGACCAGGAATGGTGGGGTGTGAAAAACCTGGTCATCCGGCTCGCCGCCGATATAGACGCACACGTCAGGAACCCGGAATCGGGTCGGTTTGACCTGCACCCGCTGCTCCGGGAATGCGTGCGTCCCGTGCGTCGAACGAAGAACGCGAAAAAGATAAATCAGCTCCCCCTGGGTCTTACTGTGATTCTTTTCTCCCAAGTTCCTCTCCACAATGTGCCCATCAACGTACTCGCGATCACCGTCGGAGAAGCTCGTCCGCAGATACTCTTCCACGGACACCAGCGTGGGGGTTGGATGCATGCTCCTATTCTACTCTTGTACTGCGGCGTAACGCTGTCAGCGCCCAGAACGCCAGTAACGGGTCCAAATCGGGACACCCAGTGAAATCCGGTCAGATGTGATGGCTTCGTCACCCGCTTGGCCCGCTGATTGCGCTCAGGGCTCTGTTTCTCCTGATAAGATCGAAGCAAGAACCTTTGCATGGCGATTACGCCGCATCTGGACCGTCTCAAACAGCGAGCCGCTACCCTTCCCACCGCCCCCGGCGTCTACTTCTTCAAGGACGCGGCGGACCGCGTCATCTATGTCGGAAAGGCGAATAGCCTGCGTGATCGCGTCCGCAGTTACTTCGTCGAAGAACGGCTCTCTGACAGCAAGACCGGCAGTCTGATCTCGGAGGCCCGCGAGATCGAATACATCGCGGTTGCGAACGAAAAGGAAGCTCTGGCGCTGGAGAACAACTTGATCAAGGAGCGCCAACCGCGCTTCAACGTTCTTCTCAGAGACGACAAAACCTACCCCTACATCAAGCTCACCAATGAACGCTTCCCGCGCGTCTACGTGACCCGGCGGCTTCGCAAGGATGGTTCGAGCTATTTCGGCCCCTACTTTCCCGCAAACTTGGCCTATCGGCTGGTGAACTTTATTCACCGCTACTTCAAGATCCCCTCATGCCGGGTCGACTTGACTCGTTACCATCCGCGGCCTTGCCTGGAATATCACATCCACCGCTGTTGGGGACCCTGCGCCGAGGGACTGACGACCGATGACGCCTACACCCGGGCCGTCGACGATGTTCGCATGTTTCTCGACGGACGTTCCGGCGAGCTGGTTTTGGGTCTGCGCAAGCGCATGATCGAGGCTTCCGAGAATTTGGAATTCGAGCAAGCCGCAGCCCTGCGCGATCTCATCACGACTGTCGACGAGTTAAAGCAAAGGCAGCGCGTGGCTTCGGTCGAAGGCCGCGACATCGACATCTGTGCTTTTTTCGCTGAGCCGCCTCTGGTGGCTGCAAACCTGTTCCACTTGCGCAATGGCCGCATCGTCGATCGCCGTGAATTCTATTGGGAAGATGTTCAACGCTTTGAGCAGTCGGACTTTCTGGCCGCCCTGCTCAAGCAGATCTACCTCGACCAGCAATACGTGCCGTCGCTGATTCATGTCCCGGCGGAATTCGAGGACCTGGAGGCGCTTCAAGAATTGCTCAGCGAAAAGCGAGGGCGCAAGGTAGAGATTGCCGTCCCCCAGCGTGGCCCGAAGAAGTCGATGCTGGACCTGGTTCAAAGCAATGCCCGCCACTGTTTTGAGCAGCGCTTCCGGGTGATGAAGCCCACTCCAAAGGCAATGATGGCGAGCCTTGCCGACGCTCTCAACCTGCCCGAGACACCCCGTCGAATTGAATGCTTCGACATCTCACACATCCAGGGCACCGATACCGTCGCGTCCATGGTGGTTTGTGAAAACGGCAAGATGAAGCGGTCGGACTACCGCAAGTTCATCATCAAAAGCGTGACGGGAAACGACGATTTTGCCTCCATGAAGGAGGTCGTAGCGAGGCGCTACCGGCGGCTGCAAGAAGAAGGTGTCGATCTGCCTGGACTCGTGCTGATCGACGGTGGCCTCGGACAGCTACATTCATCGGCCGAAGCGCTCGAGAGCCTCGGCGTCATCAATCAGCCCCTAGCCGCGATCGCCAAACGCGAAGAAACGATCTACGTTTTCGGGCAAGAAGATGAACCGGTGCGGTTGGACCGCTTTTCGCCGATATTGCACCTGGTCCAGATGATTCGCGACGAGGCCCACAGGTTTGCCGTCACCTTTCATCGCAGCCGCCGCAATACGCGCCAGCTGACATCCGTTTTGACTGAAATCGAGGGTGTCGGTGAAAAGACCGTCCAGAAGCTGCTGCGCGAATTTGGCAGCCTCGATCGAGTCCGCCAGGCGCAAGTGGAGGAACTAGCGCGGCTGGTCAGCCGAGTGCAAGCGCAGCGCATCCATGAGTTCTTGGCAGCCGACGGCGGAGGAAATGCATGACCGCCCCTCCACGCCGGCCGGAAACTTCGGTGAGCAGCAACAGAGGCGTGGACGGAAGTCCACGCTTGCCCCACGCGGAAGCCTGGGGTAACCCGGGTCCTATCGTGGCGAACGCGTCAGTCGCCGTTGTGAATCTGTTCCCCGAGGTAAACCCCGATCCCCATCTGCTCGATCATGCCGAGCTGCGCTTCGAGCCAATCGACATGCTCTTCCTCGTCGACAAGAATTTTCTCGAATAGTTCGCGCGACCCGTTATCACCAGCCTCGACCGCGGCTGCGATCGCTCCGTTGAGCCGCGGCAGTGCCGCAAGCTCAAGGGCCATGTCGTTCTCGAACTGCGTTTTTACGTCCTGGCCGATCTTGATGGGGAACATGTCGGCCATGTTGGGCACGCCTTCAAGGAAAAGTAGCCGCTCGATCAGCTTCTCAGCGTGGCGCATCTCGTCGATCGCCTCTTTGCGAATGTAGGACGCTAGTTTGTCGTAGCCCCAGTTCTCGCACATTTCTCCGTGGCAGAAGTATTGATTAATGGCGGTAAGCTCCGCCTTGAGGCATTCGTTCAGTAATTCGATGACCTTGGGGTTACCTTTCATTTAATTGCTCCTTGCTAGTCCTTGTACCTGCTACGGGGGCCCTTTGTCAAAGACCGCGATGGGAGGGTGCGCCGTCGCAACGGTGCGGAATGTATCGATTTTTTTCAATGTGCAATCGAATTGCATTTGGCCGGTGCCTGCTCGACCGGCGGAACCGGCGACACCCCTTCGCCAGCATCTGCAAGCGTGTTGCAAACTGCATCGGTGCGGCCGCCCCGCTAACCGGATCTCTCAGCTTTCGCAAACTGCCGGGCACGGGTCGGGGCGCTGCAATTCTTGAGACCGGCGCTGTTCGTCGCGGTGTGCTCAGTGTCGAATGCGTATCGGCGCGAGCGATCGCCCAGCTGCAGCTCTACCGCAGCCGTTGGCGGAGGCTATCCGCAATTGACTTGCGATCGGCCCAATGTTCAAAACAAAGTTTTGACCGAGTGCACGTCACTTTGTTAACCAACTGCAACTTGCCCTACGGGATCAGGTCACACGCGGTTGATGTACGAAAAATCACATTGGGCCACGACGTATGGTGTCGGTGCTTTGAGACAAGTTGTTACCGATCGGCTGGGTGCGGTGTCGGCTACGCGTCGGGCGGTGACCCTGGCATACTAGTCAGGTTCGTCTTTGCGCTCACAACGATACAGGAGTTTCGACATGCAATCCGCGCGCTGGAAGTTTCGATCTTGCTCAGTAGTGATGCTACTGGCTGTCTCGCTGGCAGCCGTGCCCGCAACCCTGGGCCAAGGCCTTCCGAAAGTAGACCCGGAACAGGTCGGACTATCTTCCAAACGCCTCGAGCGCATCGACGCGTTGATCCATCAGCACATCAAGGAGAAGAAGATCGCCGGCGCCGTGACGCTGGTCGCCCGCCGTGGCCAGGTCGCACATCTCGGCGTTTACGGCATGCAGGACATCGAGGGCGCCAAGCCGATGCAGGCCGATACCATTTTTCGCATCGCGTCGATGACCAAGCCGATCACGAGCACGGCGGTGATGATGCTTTACGAAGAGGGCCGCTTCCTGCTCAGCGATCCGGTATCGAAATTCATCCCCGAGTTTGGCGACATGACGGTGCTACCTCCCGAGTCATCTGCCGACCAGACGCCGGCGGCCGCGGCTCGTGCGGTCACCATTCGGCATCTGCTGACGCATACTTCCGGGCTGACCTACCAGTGGAACAAACGCCTCGGACATAAGTACAAAGAAGCCGGAGTCACTCATGGCCTGTTGCAAGATCCCAGCACGATCGGGGTCAAGATGAAATCTCTAGCCAAAGTCCCGCTGCTCCATCATCCGGGAGACGCTTTTGAGTACAGTCTCTCGATCGACGTTCTGGGACGCATCGTTGAGGTGGCATCCGGTATGACGCTGGACGAGTTCTTCCAGCAGCGCATCTTCAAGCCGCTGGGAATGAAGGACACGCACTTTTTCTTACCTCAGGAGAAGAAAGCGCGGCTGGCTGCGGTCTATGCGCGGGGAGAGACGGGGCCGATCAAGCGCGTCGGCGAGTTGCCGGTGAAAGGGGACGAAGCGTTTGTCTATTCCGTGAGCTACCCCTATGAAGGCCCCCAAAGTTACTTTTCCGGTGGTGGCGGCCTGGTTTCGACCTCTGCCGACTACGCGCGGTTCTCACAGGCGATGCTCAACGGCGGCGAGCTAGACGGCGTCCGGTTGTTGAGTCCCAAGACAGTCGAGTTGATGACGACCAACCACCTCGCCGGCTTGAAGGACGCGGACCGGGGCTTCGGACTAGGATTCAGCGTCTTGCGGGACGAGCGCGATCTGACCGAGATCGGATCGATCGGCACCTTTGGGTGGGGCGGGTTTTTCTTCACGCAGTTCTTTATTGATCCCGAAGAAGAAATGGTCGGTGTGTTCATGGCACAACTCCACCCCTCGGGCGGGCTCAAGCTGCAGGCGCGGTTCAAAGCCTTGGCGTATCAGGCGATTATTGAGTGAGCTAACTTGCTGAGTGAGCTAACGGAGACGGGAGCCGGAATGGGGGGCAGTCGACGTGCGTGAACGCCCCGCGTGCCGCAAACCGATTCGTTGGTTTGTAGGAGAGAAATTCAGGCTGCGTGATATACTGACGTTGGCGGTTCTCAAGGGCGGCTAGCTCAGTTGGGAGAGCGCGGCGTTCGCAACGCCGAGGTCGCGGGTTCGAGTCCCGTGTCGTCCACCAACCCCTCAATCCCGCCTTCCGCCACTTGTGGACTTTCTCGTTCGTTTGCCTGGAGCGCGTTGACATAGGGCAGTTCCCACCGGCTCCACATCAACCTCCACCATCGACGGTTCACCGCGGTTTGAAGGCCCGCGAGGCGCAAGACGCCGGCAGCTAGAATATTCGAGATGAGCCGCGTACTCGTGATCGGAGGAACCCTGTTTATCGGACGGGCGCTCGTCCGCCGTTTGCTGGCGCGCGGAGACGACGTCACGATACTTCATCGCGGCCAAACAACGCCCTTCGGCGGCAGCGTCAGAGAGATCCGTTGTGATCGGAATGACATGGAGGGCATGCGCCGGGCGCTTTCCGGCGAGCGATTCGACGTCGTCTACGACAATGTCTACGACTGGGAACGAGGTACGACGGCGGAACAAGTCCTAGCCGCGGCGGAGGCTTGCTCGCAGGGGCTGACACGGTACATCTACATGTCGAGCGTTGGGGCCTACGGCGAAGGACTTGACCGCGACGAAGACAGCCCGCTAGCCGGACCGGACCACCCGGAGACTTACGTCCGCAACAAGGCCGAGGCTGAGCGGGCGCTGCTAGAACTTCACCGCGGCTCGGGCTTCCCGGCGGTGACTTTGCGGCCGCCTTTCATCTATGGCCCGGAAAACCCCTTTTACCGCGAGGCTTTCTTTTGGGACCGCCTGCTCGCGGGGCGCCCGATCATCGTACCGGGGGATGGATCACGTCTGATGCAGTTCGTTCATGTTGACGATTTGGCGGGCGCGGCCATTCTCGCGGCAGAGTCTGACGAGGCTCCCGGGAATGCCTACAACATTGCTCATGACCATGCCGTGACGCAGGAAGAAATGGTGCGCGCCATTGCGGAAGCAGCGGGCAGGGAAGCCAAACTCGTTAACATCGATCGCGAAACGATTGATGCGCGGGGAGGCGGCGTCTTCTCGCTACCCTACTATTTCGGACAATACTTCGACATGCCGCCGATCACCCAGAAGATCGGTCGAGCCCGCCGGGAGTTGGGATTCGAACCGAGAACGTTTGCCGCGGGCCTGGCGGATACTTTTGATTGGTATCAGCGGCAGAAAGGCAGGGAGTCCTCAGCCTCTACCCGGCCGGACTTTACATGGGAAGATGACCTGCTTCAGGCCGTTCAGGGTTCCCAATGATGGCAACCTGAGCCGACTCGATCGCCGGTCTAGAATCCAACGGTGACCCGACCCTACTTTCGCCCCAGCCCAAACTCGTTGCCCATTGCCACAACCTTCTCGTCACGGAAGTGAACTTCGATGTACTTGGAACCGCTCACCGGTTTGCCGTTCTCATCCTTAAAAGTCGCGACGAGCTTCCTGGTCTTGACGTCGAAAATGTCAGGTGTATGGGTCCAGGCGTACTTGCCGTCCATACTGAAAGTGATCCAGCCGTGACCGCCTTGCGACATCTCGATCTCTTCCGTTTCAACTGGTGGCATTTTCGTGGCGTCGAAGATAAACAGCTTCTGACCCCGCTGGTCGCTGATCCACAGCTCCGTTTCATCGGGCGTGAGAGCGGCTCCGTGTGTACGGTGAGGAATCTTTTCTTTCCCGGCGAAGACGCGATGCGGAACCTTGCCTGTCTCGAGGTCGACCACGTCAAAGCCGACATGATTGCCTAGGCATACATAGGCCATGCGGTTGGCGCTATCGAAAGTGTAGGGGAAGATCCCCCGTTCGCCCACGTCTTTGATTTGGCGGATCAGGCGGTCATTGCCCGTATCAAAAATCGACAGCGTGGTTTGGGTGCCGAGATAGAGGCGCCGCCCGTCGAGACTCACGATGCTGTTGTGGGCTTGCGCTCCCACGTTGATTCGCTTGATCAGTTTGCCGTTTTCCGCGTTGACGACCAGCATCCCGCTGTCGCTTCCGGAATACCACCAGCCCGTGGGGACGTAGATTTTCTTGCCATCCATGGTGATGGACGAGCGATCGCAACCCGCTTCAAACGTCTTTTCCCAAACGACCTTTTCCGTCTCAAGGTCAAAAGCCCCCAGGCGGTGATTGGTCGACGAGTAGTAAACGCTGTGGTTTTTGAGGTTCCCGGCGAATCCACGGAGGCCCTCCGAAAAAATAGGAATGTCGATTCGGCGGACAAGCTTGTGTCCATCGTCGATGTCAAAGACCATAATGCCGGCGCCCTCGGCGCGGCCTATTTTCTGAGCGCCGTCCGGGGTGCTCATGTAGAGGTAACGTTTTGTTTTTGAATCTTTGACCTCTGAATCTGCAAAGCTGAGGCTGGTTGTTGTCAGCAAGAACGCAATGGCCAATGTAAAGATACGCATAGCCGGAATTGTACTCCCCTTGTGTCGAAGTGTCAACGACCAGCTGTAGACCTGTAGACCTGTCGCTGCCAAGTGATAATGTCCTAAACGTGCCAAGTAGAAATGTCCTATTGACAAGGTCACCCTGGAGGGGTGAGCAACCAAGGACAACTACTGATGACACAACGAGAGCGCGACCGGCTGGTGGCGCTGCGCAAAAGCAGACAAAAAACTCATTACGCAAAAGCAGGCCGCCCAGCAGACGGGCCTCAGCGAACGGCATCTGAGGCAGTTGCTGGCCAAGCTTCGCAGCGAAGGCGACCAGGCCGTGGTCCATGCAGCGCGGGGCCGCGCGTCCAACCGCAAGCTTAGCGCCAAGGCGGAAAAACAAGCTGTGGCAATCCTCTCCCAACCCGTCTACGCCGGCTTTGGCCCGACTCTGGCGGCGGAGTATCTCGAGCAGGCCGAGAGCCCAGGCGGAACCCGCTTCGGCAGCGGCCGAGAAGGCTGGCGGCAAAGCTGCCGGCAAGCGAAGCAGCGACTGGATGAAGGACTTCGATCTGAAAGACAGCCCGCCCGTGTGGCAAGCGGCGCAGGCATACGGCGCCGTCCCAACGATACGCAAGACTAGGAGTCGCTGCCAAGCCAACACCCTATGGGGAGCGCCGGGCAAACGGCGCCCGGACATCCGGCCTCTGCTAATTGCCCCTAAATCATTGATTCTGCTACACTGACGCTCATGTGCTGGCGTAGC